>CAYJOL010000003.1:0-466914 GCA_964371785.1 uncultured Ignavibacteriales bacterium
CAATCCGCTGGGCATCCCAGGATGCTCAGCCGGAGATAAAGCAAAACCGCCTGCGCGAATCGCAGGCGGTTTTTTTGCTTGTAACCGCAGACTTTTCTATTATATTTGAATCGGCCTGTACTACACCGCCAATGAGACAGGATTACACGTCCATCAAACCTCACACCTATAAGTGAAGTTACACCGATTTTGCGGAAAATTGCACAGTTTTGCCAATTTATCGTCCAGAAACGCGAATCTGCGCCTGAAACGGAAGTCTAACAATCCTTCCCAACGGGCATGTTTTTTGTAGATAGTAACATAAGCTTCAACCGGCCCTGCAAACGCGCCATGATATAGGGAGTAATTGTATGACCCAGTGGATAAAGCCGCCTGTGCTCTGTGCAGCCGCCCTTGTTCTACTGTTCATACTCGGAACCAGCGGGTTCGCCGTTGTTTATCCGGGTGTCGACCAGAACCCCGCCAAGCCTTTTATTATCAAAGGCTCGGTAGTTGTCCAGTTCGAAGACAACGTACAACTGGGCAACCTGCAAACAGCTTTCGGAAAGGTGAATTTTGCTATTCCCAGTCTGGATGCAGTCCTTGACCGCATTCAGGTCCAACAGGCTCGTAAGATTTTCCCGTGGAGAAAAGAAAAGCCAGCCCTGAATTCAAGCTTGGTCGACCTGACACGTTTTTACGAATTGAGGATTCCGGACTCCGTCGATGTTGTCACGGCCGTTAGAGAATTGCTGCAGAATCCCAACATCCGGATGGCCGAGCCTAACTGGGCATACCCGCTCGAAGCAACTCCCAATGATCCGGATTTCAACAACCAGTGGGCGCTTGGCCCGCCCGGCGCAGACCCGCACTTCTATCTCGGCTGGGATTATGAAAAAGGTTCCGACTCCATCAAGTATGCAATCATCGACTCAGGAGTGAAGTACGCTCACCCTGATCTTATTGATAATATCTGGGTGAATCCCGGCGAAGATCTGGATCATGATGGCGTGGTGTACGACACCGACGATCTGGATGGTATCGACAATGACGGTAACGGGGTGATCGACGACCTCATAGGCTATGATTTCTTCACCGGACTTGGCGGTGGCGTTTGGCCGGGAGAGGACGGTGGCACCACCGATCCTAACCCGGATGATTTTAATGGCCACGGCACCAATTGCGCCGGGATAGCGGCCGAGGTTTCCAATAACGGAGTTGGAGGCGCAGGCGCCGCTGGTGGTTGGTCGGGCGGAAGCCGCTCCGCCAGAGGCTGTCGAATTATGTGTCTGCGGGTCGGAGCAACGGGCACGGATGGGCGTGGATATGTCAACAGCGTAAACTGTGCAACGGCCATAGACTATGCCGCCGACATGGGCGCGAATGTCATTAACTGCAGCTGGGGATCTTCCTCAGTTCAGCAGTCGGCGGTCAACAATGCTATCGCCGCCGGTATCACGATCTGTCACGCGGCCGGTAATGACAATCTTGACCAGCCTGACTTTATGGACCAGATTATTGGCAACCCTATTATCTCCGTCGCTGCCGTAGGACCAAATTCAGACGTTAAGGCGAGTTTCTCCAACTTCGGCGACTGGGTTGATGTGTCCGCTCCCGGTGTTGATATCTATTCGACCTACTCCTTCAACGGCACGGCCGGTTATGCATATCTTTCAGGAACATCAATGGCGTCACCCATGACTGCGGGACTTGCATTGCTCATTCGTTCCATGATGCCATCGCTTACCAAAGCTCAGGTAGATTCCATCATTATCCATTCCTCTGATTCTGCTGCACTGTATAACGCCAATCTGGGATGGGCAGGTCTGTTGGGGCACGGTCGCATTGACGCCAATTCGGCATTGTCCTCTCTGCCGGACGCAAAATTCACGGCCGATGTTACTCAGGGGAATGTCCCGCTGACGGTTAATTTCACGGACCAGTCGCCAAATTCTCCGGTCGCCTGGAATTGGTCGTTCGGGACCGGGGCGACTTCTACTGAGCAGAACCCCTCATACCTGTATTCGGCGCCCGGGATTTATTCAGTCTCCCTCAAGGAGGATGAGAACCATCCGCTCGGCTGGGGGGAAGAGCATCTGAAGAACTACGTCTGGGTGACCGCGGACACACTGAAGGGCGATTCCATAGATGTGTTCAAGGGAACCAGTTTCTACGTCCCCGTGAAACTGACCAACACGGCTCTGATCAAACAGATTCAGTTCGCTTTCACCTATGATAATTCGCTTGGTGTGACTTTTGACTCATTTTCGGTTGCCGGTACTCGTACCGGGTACTTCCAGTCAGTCGTGGCCAACGCGGTTGACCTTTTCAATCGGCGTTTGTCAATCCTGATGAAGACGAACACCACAAGCGGTTCGACTTATCTGACGGCCGATACCGGCGTCTTTCTGAAAATATATTTCACCGCCCCGTCCGGTGCATCCGACGGTGTGCTGATACTTGACACGGCTACCGTTTCCGGCAAGAGCACTAAGGTCACAACGATCTGGGGTGATTATATCCCGATCTTTGTCGCCGGCAAAGTCGTAGTCGGCGGTTGCGCTCATGGCGATGCCAATTGTGATCAGGCGATAGATATTGCCGATCTGGTATTCCTGGTCGAATACAGCTTCTCAGGCGGCCCGGCACCGGACCCGAGTGGCGGTGATGTCGACGGTAACGGAACCATAGATATCGGCGACCTCGTTTATCTGGCTGAATACATGTTCAGCGGCGGTCCGCCCCCGCCGTCTAAATAACGCCGGCGGGATCTGAATTACCGGCGCGGCGGGCAATAACCCGCTGTGCCGCATGATACTAAATTTTGGCCGGAGCAGGTTATTTTTATTGACCGGCATTTTGTGAGTCTGTATCTTTGTAAGGCTGAAAGATAATGAGAACAATACGATACGATGATCTGTTGATACGATTATAGAAATGATGGCTGGAGGTGAAAGACTCATATAATTGTTAATGATCTTTATTGACTTTTTACTGGTATGATTAATCGTTTAATTTTCGCATGGAGGCCCTGCATAAAATGAAAGCTAAGTATCTTGTTCTGTTGCTGCCGCTCCTGATGTTCGCATCCGGATCGGTGTTCGGGCAGGCTTTTTCCGTGGACAATGTTGTTGGTCTGTACAATACTGATACACTCAAGGCCACGGATCAGGTCGTGTTCTATCTTCGCATGTCGAATCTTGACTCGGGAAAGAATGTAGCTGGTATTGCCAACGGTTGGAGGGTCTATTCCCCTGACGGCGCTACGTGGACGCAAACCACTATCGATACGGTCTATCATGGATTTAAGGATATCTTTACGCTCGTCTTCGGCGGCTTTGCGTTTAGCGTTGACGGTACCGTTTCAGACACGGTCGCATTTGCCGGTTCGTACCTTGGCGGTACCGGACTTCCAGCCGGATTTAATGAGATAGCTTATTCCGTAACTATCGGACCCATCGACCCGTCTACTAACCACGGCAAGCAAATCTGTATTGATTCGGCGTATTTTCGCCCGACAGGAACTTGGAAGTGGGTTTTCACCGGTGCCACTGGCGGCGGTAACTCGTTCCCGAGTTGGGATGGCCCGCACTGCTACACTATAGTAGATACGATGCTTCTTGATGTCAACGTTATCCCCGGGGCTGGTCTCCCGACCAAGTTTGCGTTGAATCAGAACTATCCGAATCCGTTCAACCCGTCGACCGAAATACGATTTGACCTGCCGACTCGTTCGCAGGTAAGTATTGAGATTTACAACGTTCTTGGCCAGAAGGTCAAAACGTTAGTAGACGAAGAAAAACCAGCCGGTCCCTATATTGTGGACTGGAATGGCACTTCGGACAACGGCACCCAGGTTTCATCCGGCGTCTACTTCTACCGGATGCAGGCTGGCAGCTTTGTCGAGACCAAGAAGATGATGCTCCTGAAGTAAAGAGCAACCATACTTCCAAGAGTCCTTTTAGAAGGTTCTGCCTCCACTCGATTTCGAGTGGAGGTTTTTTTATTCGTCCGTTCACCTTCAGCGACACCTAACACTACATCAGACTGCGATCTCACGATCTCATCTTGGGGGTCAGTGAGTACGGTGATGTATTTTGCTGTATTTTATTGTGGCCGAGAGGTGGGTGCAGCATCCGATTCTCACAGTATGGCCGATTTATGCTATTGCCATATAACGCATTACATGAATATTATTGACTTTAGGAGACTATTCTGTTATGATATTTATTCATCCGGCTCGCAAACAATGTCTAACTTATTGATAGATAAGGCGTTATGTTAGGGATAATTGGTAACAAGTTCTCTATCGGCAAGGAAACGTATCAACCTTTTGCCGCTGAATTACACTATTTCCGCATTGAGAAGAAATACTGGTCTATCTGTTTCGAAAGGATCAAAAGGGCTGGGTTTCGGATTATATCCACCGCCGTTCCGTGGAACATCCATCAGGATGATCAGAAGTCTTTTGATTTTAGCGGATTCAATGATCCCAAAAAGGATCTTATCGTATTTCTCGAGCTGGCTCGCGAGTTCGGTTTCAAGGTGATTCTTCGTCCGGGCCCACTCGTTTCCGGCCAGTTGAAATATGGCGGTCTACCGAAACATCTCTTCAATGACATTAAAGTTTTCGCCAGGGACGCGATGGGTCAAGAGAAGAAGCTTCCGGATGACTTCGGCGTTGACACGGGTTACTTGCCGAGCTATTTGCACTCAAACTTTCAGTATCATCTCAGGAACTACTTTAAGAACTTCATCGAGACAACCAAGAATTATGTCCATCCGCGCGGACCAATCTTCATGGTCGAGCTTGACTATGAGACATCATACGGCCGCCTGTTGGAGCCGGGCAGCGCCGATTACAACCCGGATGTTCTGGCAAAGTACTATCCGCAATTTTTGGCGTCGCGGTTCGAGGATATCAAGAAGCTGAATGTCCAGTATAAAGAAAAAAACGAAAATTTCGAGACCGTCGAGGCGCCCAGAAAGTTCGACGGGTTGGAGCAGAAGGATTATCCGAAAGTCCTCGATTGGTTCAGATTCAGGGAGTATATGCTTCGAGTCTACCTCGAACAGCTGGAGGACATTTTCAAGTCATACACGGTGGAGCCGCTTCTTTTCCGTTCCCTGTACTTCCGGAAGGGAGACATCCTGCCGGCTTACAATCTTGTACCCGAAGACCGGGCGCCGTTTCTGGGGAGTAACGTCTTCCCCGAGGGAAACTATTTCGATGTGACGGTGAAAGCGAGATTCCTGCGCGCTGAGTACGGGTTCGCCTATGCGGCTTCATTTGTGTCGGGCGCCGCAGCGAAGGAACCGGAACGCGAAGAACAGGTCGCTCCTATGACCAACAATGTTCGCCGTTTCTATTACGCGGCAGGCATCGCGGCGGGATTCAAAGGACTAAATCATTATATGTTCGTGGACCGGGATCACTGGTATGGTGCGCCGCTTCACAACGATGGGACAATCTCTGAGGGATACAAGATTGCCCGTAGATTCAATACCGCCGTCACGACTGTCGGTATTGAGGACATGGATTCGGAACCACAAATTGCGGTTGTCGGAAACCGGCTGTATTCCTGGCTGGCTCAGACGAGCAGCGAGAAGGAGTTCGCCTACCTCAAGAAGCTTCACTACGAGTCGACTACCGGTTTCTGCCGCGACCTTACGCGCCTCAAGCTTGAATACGGGATTCGCGAGAATCGCGATTTTGAATCTTTGAAGAAATACAAACTTCTGTTCATTCCTTCGACCGAACTCATGCCCGAGAAGGATCAGGAAGGAATCGTGGAGTTGGCAAAGGCCGGAGTGACAATCATCATGTGTGGTCTGATGCCCAAGTGCGATGAAAACTTCAAAGACTGCCAGGTTCTGGCCAACCACTTCCGCATCAAGACGACCGAGGACTATCACATCGGAACCATCACCCACAAGGGCGGATCGTTTCCGAGTTACCTCTATGCATCGATTCGCACTACAGACGATTCCAAGGTCAAGAAGATTGCCAAGAGCGAGGCTAAGATAACCGGCGTCTGTTCTTCGCGTTTCAAAGGAAACTTCTATCTATTCACCTTTGATCTTGCCTCCGGCGGCAATCATCAGAAATTGGCATTCATAGAGTCGATTCTCGCGGATGAACATTTTAGTTCGACTCTGTATTGCAGCGATCCGTCGGTCGATATTACTTTGCATCTTTCGGATAAGAGGGGGCTTCTGTCCGTCGTGGCGCCGCCGCCGGGCGAGCTCTCCGACGGTTTCGAATCGCCGAAAAAAGATATTATCGTAAAAGTCGACCTGAAGGCGGCCGGCTTTAAGACACCCACGGTCAAGCTTACGAACATTTTTGACAGTGAGGAAGATCCGCCGTTAAAGCTGAAGGCGAAGGACCTGCAGGACGGCATTCCATTGACGATCCAGTACCCGGACGGGATGGTCTTCCTTATCGAGAAGAAATAAACGCAGACCCAGCCCACAAAAATGCTGATTATCCCATTCTTGCGAGGACGACGGCTGATTCTCGTCATCTCAGCGATGTTGTTGCTGCTGACGATGATGATAGTGCTTGCTTCGTGCTCAGGCGTGAATGTTGCAACATACTACAGTCGCGGCGCTCTGGCGACGGCGGCGCCGATTGCCACCGAAGTTGGAACAAAGGTGTTTACGGAAGGTGGAAACGCATTTGATGTCGCGGTGGCGGTGGGATTTACGCTCGCCGTCGTCCATCCGGAAGCGGGCAATATTGGTGGTGGAGGATTCGCCACCATTCGACAGGGAAAGACCGGTAACATCCGTGTGCTCGACTTCCGGGAGACGGCGCCGACGGCCGCAAGCGATACGATGTTTCTCGGACCGGACAGCGCCGTAATTGCCGATCTATCGACGGTAGGCGCCAAAGCCTCCGGGGTTCCCGGCACGGTGGCGGGACTGTACGCCCTCTGGGAGCAATATGGGACGATACCATGGGAAGATCTGGTCGGCATTGCTGCGTCGCTCGCTGATACCGGTTTCGTAGTCGATTCCGGCCTCGCCTCTTCCTTTGCCCGGAGCAAGCAGCTTCTGAGTCTGTACCCGTCGACATCCGGGATTTTTGTCGCAGGTGGCGCCACCCCTCAGGTCGGGGAGAAATTCGTACAGAAAGACCTCGCCCGCACACTCTACATAATTGCGGCCAATGGAAGTGATGGTTTCTACAGTGGTCAGGTTGCGGACAGTCTGGTAAGTACAATGTCACAGTACGGCGGGTTAATCACCAGGGAAGACTTGGCGGCATATAATCCGATTTGGCGTGAGCCGATACACATCACCTTTGACAGTCTCGACATTTACTCTCCGCCGTCGCCAAGTTCCGGAGGTATTGCGGTCGGACAAATCCTGAAAATTCTTGAGCCATATGACTTCTCCAGTTTCTCGCCTGATTCACCAGAATATATTCGCCTTTTTTGCGAGGCGGCGCGGCTTGCGTATGCGGATCGTTCCGAGTATCTTGGCGACCCGGCCTTCTATCCGGTGCCAACACAAACGCTTCTGGACTCGGCGTATCTCGCACAGCGGCGCAGCCTGATTGTCACAGATCATGCGGTCCCCTCAGAAGACATCCGACCCGGTAACATTTCCGTTCACGAGTCGGATCAGACCACTCACTTCTCCGTGTGTGACAGTAATGGTAATATGGTGTCGCTTACCTATACGCTTAACACTGCCTACGGTAACAAGCTGGTCGTTTCCGGTTGCGGTTTCCTGTTAAACAATGAGATGGATGACTTTTCCATCAAGCCGGGCGTGCCGAATACGTACGGATTGATTGGCGGCGAAGCGAATAAAATTGAACCGGGCAAACGGATGCTTTCATCGATGTCACCCACTCTGGTGCTCAAAAGGGGCGAGCCGTTCATGGCCGTTGGTTCTCCAGGAGGATCAAGGATAATCACGACGGTCGCGCAAGCGATTCTGAACTTTACCCGTTTTCAATTGAGTCCCCAGCAGACAGTAGCGCAGCCCCGGTTTCATCATCAGTGGGTCCCGGATGTCCTTTATCTTGAGCGGGACAGGTTCGATATCAATACACGCCAGAGCTTGATACGATTCGGATATAATATCGAAGAGAGCGCGCCATACTGCGATCTTCAGTTAGTGATCGTCGACAGTGATCAGCTATTTGCCTCAGCCTCGGATCCGCGCAACCGTGGAAAGGCCGGCGGATTCTAAAATAATCATGTCAACGGACTGGGGGGCGACGGCGGAGGGGGAATGGACGTATCCTGTGCATGCGCCAGCTGAATCCGACACCGCTTGATGCCAAGAATAATGCCGCCGACACCGATAATACTGACCAGCAGATAAAACAATACGCCGACATAGGGGATCCAGAACAGGATCGTCAGCAGGACGAGTCCGAGCAGCAATTGTGATCGGGTGACGAATTGAGCATCTTTCTTGATGAAGCGGATAGCGTAGTAGCCTGTGAGCAGGGCGAAAATAATTTTCCCGGTGTAGAACATCACGGCACCACAAACGGTTGCCACACTCGTTAACGGGATCATGACAATCGACAGCGCGACGACCAGCGCTCCGAGAAGCATCAGTTCACCCGACAGCAGCGCGATGCCGGCCAGAACCAGGATTGTGGCGACTACTAACACAAAAATACAAAGAACGAAAATTACAAGCGCCAGCAGTCCGGTCGCCGCCGAAATAGAGAATCGATTTCTCAGCTGATTGGTCGACTCAATCATGTACGGCTTGGAAAAGGCCATAAGTATCACGCCGAAAAGAAATGCTGCAAAGAGTTTCGATATTTTCATAATCGTGCGCGTGTAACCATCCTTGGACGTCTCGTCGCTCTTCTCATCTTTGGGCAGTTCCCAACTGGTGGCGCCGACAATCGTAACCCCGGAGGCAAGGTCGATGTTGGCCTCATTTTTTGAGACATAGGTCAGATTCCCCTTGATCGTCGCCGGGGCATTAATATGAATTTCCTGTGCCTCCAAATGGACGTCACCACCTATCGTTCCTGAGATAAATATGGTGTGCGCATGTATCCAGACATTTTCTTTCGCCGTTCCGTCAAAATTGACGTTATTCCCCCAGATGTGGACTTCCTTCTCAATCACTGCTCGATTGCCTATGCGAATATCGCTGCCGGCCATAAGCAGCGACCTGCCAACATAACCATCGATACTGCAGCCATTCACGAAACAACGGAGTGTCCCGTCGACCTTGCCGGTGTGGCGGAATTCATTGGCAAAGACGTTGGCCGATGCTTTAATCTGACCGTTGGTACTCACGGTGTACCCGCCCACACACAGATCGCCCTCGACTATACCGTCGATTACGACCGAGGATCCCCAGATATAGAGGTCGTCCGGAATTCGATGCAAATTGGTGATATGGACCTGCTCCCCTTTCTCGAAGTCCATCGAACGGGTCGAGCCGGTCAGACCGAACAAATTGACCAGCAGAATAGCGGCAAACAAAAGGGATCTCTTCAGGCTCGACATTGGCATGGTCCTCTGTGATTCACACTTTATGTGTACGGGCGTTCAACGGTTGTGTTACCGTCATATATAGACAAAACAACCGCCGTACGCAAATGAAACTATCATGGTCCGCCCGGTCTGAACACATTATATATTTGAATCGCAAGTGGTTATGTCGATATTGACAGCCTGTTATCGTCCCGGTCGAAAAACGCTTGTGTAAATCCGCGATCTCCTGTTTCTTTTAATGATAAGCAGTGACGGTAATCACAACAAGTGAGCGTACAGCTTGAATGTTTTAGTGTACTTCCTATTCGCAGTCGTGCTCTTCAGTCTGGCGTATCGCTTTTATGGCCGATATATCGCCCGGGTCATGGACGAGAATCCGAACCGACCCACTCCAGCTCAGCAGTATAACGATGGAAGGGACTATGTTCCCACGCGCAAGTCGGTACTCTTTGCCCATCATTTTTCCGCCATTGCAGGAGCCGGACCTATCGTGGGTCCCACGCTTGGCATTCTCTATGGAGTCGGACCCGCCTGGCTATGGATCGTGGTTGGAGCGATTTTTTTCGGAGCTGTTCACGATTTCACCGCGCTGTTCGCATCGATCAGGGAAAGAGGAAATTCCATGGCGGAGATTGCGCGGAAATCGCTGGGACGGTCCGGTTTTGTCATGTTTATCATGTTTACTATCGTACTGATCATATTGGTTACATCCGCGTTTCTTTCGTTCACCGCCGTGTCACTTACTTCGCTGTACCCGCTCGATAAGTTGGGTCTCGCCGATGGGCAGACATTGCTTCGTACTACCTCGGTCGACGGTCAGACAATGGGCATTGTCGGAGGTATCGCGTCGACATCGGTCATCGTCATCACGCTGATCGCTCCCCTGCTGGGATTCTTGGTGACAAAAAAGCGGATTAAAACCTGGCTGGCATTCCTGCTGGCATTCATAATATGCATGTTTTCTATCTATATTGGGTTCCGGATGCCTCTGTCATTGGCTCCATCGATGTGGATGGTTGTCATTGCCGTGTACACGCTCTTTGCTTGCGAAGCTCCAGTGTGGCTGATTCTTCAGCCCCGTGATTTCGTGAATGTTCAGATCCTTTATCTGGGTATGGCCGCCATGATGGTTGGGGTGATCGTGGCTGGTTTTCAGGGTGTGACCGTTACTGCCCCGGTAAGCAATATTGCTGTCGGTACCGCTAAGATGGGACCGGTCTGGCCGTTCCTGCTCATTACCATCTCGTGTGGCGCGATCTCCGGATTCCACGCCCTCGTCTCCGGGGGAACTTCCTCGAAACAGATAGAAAACGAGAGGCAGGCCAGAGCTGTCGGATACGGTGGAATGCTTCTTGAGGGGATACTTGCCGTGCTGGTCGTTATCGCTATCGGGTCATCGCTGACCTTCAAAGAATACATGACCATCACTTGGCCCGATATTGGCGCCGGAAATCCGATTCTGGCCTTTGCCCTGTCGATGGGTCACTTGCTGGAACGAACTATCGGCATATCTGTGGCTTTTGGAACGGTCATCGGAATACTGATAGTAGAAGGATTCATCATCACGACCCTTGATACCGCCGTTCGCCTGAACCGGTATCTTTTCGAAGAACTCTGGAAGACGGTGTTCGCCCACCCCCCGGCGTACATGCGGAAGTTCTGGTTTAACTCCAGTCTGGCTGTCGTTCTGATGCTCTTCATTGCCTGGACCAACAGCTTCAAGCACATCTGGCCGTTGTTTGGATCGACTAACCAGTTACTGGCTGCCCTGACCCTGATTGCAGTCACCGTTTGGTTGCATGCGTTGAAGCGTTCAACCTGGTTCACCATCGTACCGGCTGTCATAATGATCGTAACAACAATTGCATCATTGAGTTACAAACTGTTTACGGACTACATCCCCAACTACAACTTTCTGCTCGCAGGCATCGATATTCTCCTGCTGGTTCTATCGGTCGGTGTTATCAGACTCTCAATAAAGAAGCTGATTGAGCCGCAGGCCAGCACCGGCGAATCAATTGTTGCCTAAATTCTTTTCCTCCAATAAATAAACCACCTATTCGGCCGATATACCGGCTATACGCTGTGATGCCCAAATTATGAAACTATTTCTGGACAGACATAAGACGCTTCTGCCCCGTCTGGACGTCATATATCTTCTTACCCGGTTCATGACTCTTTCCAGCATAGTCTGGTATGCATATTTTCGGGAGTCAACCAGTGAGGACGCGTTTCTGTTACACGTGGCGGTCGGTACCTATGCGCTTCACCTGAGTCTTTTCTTTATCGCGATCCGGGGCAAATTCGACATTAAGCTGGCCTACCTCTCGGCAATCATTTATGACGTGCTTCTGGTGCCGTTGCTGGTGCTCTTGACGGGCGGAGCCAATTCAGCGTTTTACCCGCTCTTTTACATAACTGTTTCGGTTGCCACCTATGTACTGACTTTCTGGTTTTCATTGAGCGCCTGCATCCTGGTCACGATAGGCTATTTCTTCACCGCTTACTCAGGACTTAATTTCACTACTCTATTTGGTGTGATCCTTCATACCGGATTCATCTGGATTTTCTACCTGGCTATTCTCTATGCCTCCGATTACATGCGCCGGTCCGAAGGCCGTCTGCTTAAGTTGTTCAATACGCTCAATATGCGAACCGCGGAACTCGAGAAATCCCAGGCCCATCTGGAAATGATTTATGAAAACACAAGAATTCTGGCATCGATGCTCGAAACCGAAGGTGTCGTAAAGGAAGTCATGCGAATCCTGGGGACCCTGCTTCAGTACCGGACGTATGCGTTGATTGCGGTGGACCGACAGGGTAATTATTTCTATCGAGCGCGGTGTGAAAACGGACTGACCAATTATCACCTAAAGGCAATCGACCCGTCGGAATTCGGACTCATCGAGCGAATTGTCCAAGCGGGCGAGTCGATTAAGATCCGCGACATGCAAAAGCGCGATGATTACCTCCCGCTCTGTGAGAAGACTCGTTCGGCGATCGTGGTGCCTATGGTGGCGCATGGCACTGTAAACGGTCTGTTGTTGGCCGAATCGGGCGAGACGGATTTCTTCAAAGACAAGGACCAGCAGATGCTTTCGCTGGTAGCGCGGTCAGCTTCACTGGCTCTTGAAAACGCGGAACTCCATAAGCGGACCGAAGAGCTGACGATTATCGACGAATTGACCGAAACGTTCAATTACCGCTACTTCGTGCGTAAACTCCAGGAAGAAAAACGCCGGGCGAGTCGCTACGACCTGCCGCTTTCGCTTATCATGGTCGATATCGACTGGTTCAAGAAACTGAATGACTCGTACGGTCACGAGGTCGGTAACATCATATTAAAGCGGTTGTCAGGTATCATAAAACAATGTATAAGAGATGTTGATATTTTCGCTCGATACGGTGGCGAAGAATTCGCCATCATTTTGCCGCAGACTCCGCAACGGGAAGCACGCATAATCGGTGAAAGAATCCGTGAGCAAGTGGAGAAGGAAATCTTTGACGCCAACAATCTTGGCAAAGTAAAAATCACCGTTTCGGTCGGTGTCAGCTCGTACCCGGAAAACGGCCGCTCTCAGGAAGAGCTCGTTTCGGTCGCCGACCAGGCCCTGTACCGGGCCAAAGGAGAGGGGAGAAATTTAGTATGCGTGATATAATGAAAAGTCGTAGTGCGGTAATGCGGGGAGGCAATAATGCCTGATCTGTCGAGAAGACTCGGTCAGTTGTTTATCATCGGTTTCCCCGGTGCTGAACCGTCTACAACATTCCTGAATTTCATCAACGAGGAGAATATAGGCGGGGTGATCCTGTTCAAGGACAACTGTCCCACCCATGAGGTCACCAGATACAATATTGAGAAAATACGGAGCAGTGTGAGAGGTCGCTCGGCGTTCATAGCCATAGACCAGGAAGGCGGAAGGGTGTGCAGAATTCTTGGCGCACCGGCCGAATTCAATGCCGCCTCGGAGTACGCCGGCAAACTGGGCATCGAGCGGTTCCGGGAAGACTACTCCCGGTCTGCCGTTTTTCTTGAATCACTCGGCATCAACCTGAATCTCGCACCTGTCTGCGACTTGTTCATCAACCCCCGGAACAGTTGTCTGGCCGGGCGTTGTTTCGGCGATGACGCCGGAACTGTCGCCGAGTTCGTCCGAGCCTCGGTCGAGGTTTCGCGGCGTTCCGGTTTGCTTTCCTGTCTCAAGCACTTTCCCGGGCTCGGGGATAGTTCAATAGATCCACACAAAGGAACCGCCGAAGCCTCGTATGATGCACTGATATGGGAACAACGGGAACGTCTTACCTTTGCCGCCGGAGTGGAGAGCGGAGCCGACATGATCATGACAACTCACCTCCTTCTGCCGAAAATAGACAACTCCATTGCGACAGGATCGCATGAGATAATATCCACAATGATTCGTCAGTCGCTCCGTTTCGACGGCCCGATTATAACGGATGACCTTCTCATGGAAGGTGCGGCGACTCTCGGCGATTATGGAGAACGTGCCGCCGCTGCATTTGGTGCCGGGCATGATCTGCTTCTGTTCGGTCAGAATTTACAGGCATCGATGGAGGCCTTCGATGCCTTCAGAGACGCCTATACGCGGGATGAAATAAATCGAGAGCAAATCAGTGCATCGCTAATGCGAATTGCCGGGTTGAAGTTCAAGCTTGGCAAGTCAGTACTGCTGTAATAGTATGACATCATGACGCTAAACAGGGTACTACAGAAACGAAACCATATCGTGCTTGGACTCAATTCCGGAACCTCGGCCGATGGTCTCGATCTGGCAGCCGTCAAGTGTCTGACCCGGAGCAATAAGACCGGCAGCGTTATATTTCTTGCCGGTCAGAAGAAGAAATACCCGGCTGCCTTACGCGTACATATTACGAAGACAATGCACGCCAGAAATATTCCGGTAGACGAACTCATCTATTTGGACAATCTTATCGGTCGGTTTTTCGGCAAGGAGGCGTCGAAATTCATCGACGCGTTGTTCGCGCAGGGCATCCGAATCGACGCCATAGCTTCGCACGGACAGACAATCCGACACTTACCGGTCATGGCCGGTTTTCTCGGGCAACGCGTACGAGGCACTCTACAACTGGGATCGTCAGAGTTTATTGCGGCGGCAACCGGTAAAACAGTGATCAGCGACTTTCGGCAGGCGGATATTGCGGTCGGAAACGAGGGCGCACCGATTACTTCGCACGCCGTCCGAGAGCTATTCTCCGACTCCCGCGAACCGCGCCTGCTTTTGAACATCGGTGGCATCGCCAACTATTTCTACATTCCGACAGGCAAAAGACAGGAAGTAGTCGAATCGGCCGATTGCGGTCCCGGCAATAGTCTCTCAGACTACCTGTCCACCAGATTGTTCGGCGAGAACTTCGATAGGCACGGCCGCCGCGCCGCTTCCGGCCAGGTCTCGGAGCGGCTGCTTGCTCTTCTGAGCGCCGATCCGTTTTATATCGGCCCGGCAAAGTCGACCGGCAAGGAGGTATTCGGCGAGACCATGGGGGAAACGATGATTACGTTCGGCCGAAAATTCAAAATCCCCGGTGTGGATTTGTTGGCGACCGCTGTGGAACTTACCGTACGGAGCATCGCGTGGAAAGTTCTCCCCCTGCTTCGACGTGATCGAGACGTGAAAAAAATGTATTTGACCGGAGGGGGAAGAGATAACATCTTCCTCGTGAAAAGACTGCAACTCAGCCTGCCCGAGGTACACGTCTGCCGGATAGACGAACTCGGCATTCCCGGCGATTTCGTCGAAGCTGCCTCGTACGCCATGCTTGGCGAGGCCTGTCTCCGCGGGCGTCCGATGAGTAACATGGGACCGGACGGACGTCGGCCTGTGCTGGGCCGCATTACCCAACCACCGGTTGGAGCCGGAAGCTAATGACAGGAAAGACAACGTGAGAATCTTTTTACGATACGCCGCCAGAATCGGCACCGGACTCTGCCTGATGGCCCTCGTCTGGAGCTGTGCTACCGTTCCTGGCCTCAAGGAGGAGAAGGCGGCATCGGTCATCAGAATACCATTCGTCCGCGTCCTGCTCGAAGACAATACTACTGAGATTACCGCGAGCGCCGACGAGTCCTTTGCTATCGAATGTCTTACCGGGGGCCGGCAGTCGGTCTATTACTCATCGCAGGAGGTCACCGTTCGGCGCGATGACGACGGCCTGAGTGTCCGCAACAATCGCGGGGAAACAATTCAGGCGCACCTGGATGAGGTCAATATTCTCCCCCGGGGGAATGACAATCGACTTCGACTCGATAATAAGCGATATCGCGGCATTCTGAAAATTCTCCCTAATGGCGGTAATGTGGAGCTTATCAATATCGTCTATATGGAAGACTATCTGCGTGGTGTTGTCCCGCCGGAGATCGGCAAGAGAACGGATGACGAAATCGAAGCGGTCAAAGCACAGGCGGTGGCTGCCCGAACCTATGCCATGGCGCACCTCCAGCAGTATGGAAATCAACCGTATGACATGAAATCCAGTATTATAGACCAGGTATACGAAGGCGTGGAGGTGGAAAACAAACTCGTCGATAAGGCAATTGACCTTACCGCCGGATGGGTGCTTATGTACCAGGATAACTTTGTAAACGCGTACTACCATTCCACCTGTGGTGGCATGACCGATGATGTCAGCGCAGTATGGGACCGCAAGGAGGTTCCATATCTGAAGGCCGTACAGGATGGCGACGCCTGCGCCTGGTCAAAGTACTATCGGTGGAAGGAATACTTCACCGAATCCCAGCTCCGGGGCCGCGTCGAACAGTTCCTGGCCAGCGACCGCGGTCGGGACCTTCGAATCGGACCAATTCGTGATGTCACGATTAATGATCGTACACCCGGGGGCCGGGTTGTGACGCTGTCGGTGAAGACCGATGATGATGTCTACCAATTTCATCGGGATCGCATCCGTTGGGTATTGGGAAGAACTTCAAGTCCTGACCTGATTTTACCATCGGATCGGTTCGACATCCAAGTTGAACGCAACGGTAACGGGTATGTGACAGCTGTGACTTTCAATGGCTCCGGCTACGGTCACGGTGTTGGCATGTGCCAGTGTGGGGCGATTGGACTTTCCCGTAAAGGCTGGACATTTGACAAAATCCTCACCCACTATTACACTGGGGTGAATGTCAAGAAACTCTATGATTAATCGATGAAGAAAATCAGATCGGCAGTCCTTCTATTACTTCTCTTTGTGACCACAACTGGTACAGTTGGCGCTTCAGATTTTGCCTATTATCTCAGTGGGTCGGCCGGACTTTCGACACTTACCGGAGGTGATTCGGCCAAATACACTCTCCAGAAAAGCTTTGGCGGAAGTTTCGGTTACCGATTGAGCAGGCAGTGGTATCTTGACTTGAGCGGCACCGTCCTGCGCAATTACAATGACCCGGAGGCTTCATCCAGTTTTCAGCTGGGAGCTGACAAGTATGCCGCGACCCGCCGATGGAAAGCCACCCGCCTGGGTCTTCGCTTCGACCATCAGTTCCTTCATCCTGACTACCGGGTGAATTTGCTGGCTGGAGCAGGTGGCGGCTTGATGCTCTGGAGTATTGTTGATCCCCAGGGTGATACCGCGATTAATGTGCGTGGACCGCATGACGAAACGGTCGACTATTCGGCATCGGAAATATTCGTTAGTGCCCGCACGGGTATTCAGGTCACCCTGTCCCCGAAGTGGGCACTTCAGACTACGGTACAGGCGGACTATCTCACCGGCTGGGGAGCCGACTTTGCTTCCGACGTGAAGTCGTCCCGCAACCGCTGGCAGGTGGGTGCGAATCTCAATCTTGTTTTCCTGTTCGGCGGCTCTTCGTCCGCTTCAGACTGGCGCTCGACAACCAACTGGACATCCCCCACCGTGGTCAGCCGCGAGCCCGTGCGGGCCGATATTATCGATTCGGATGGCGACGGGGTGGCCGATGATTCCGACAAGTGCCCGGATACCCCCTCCCGGTTGGTAGTGGATAAGACCGGCTGCCCGATCGATTCCGATGGTGATGGGGTTAACGATGGTCTGGATGATTGTCTGAACACGGATCGTCGTGCTGTCGGTCATGTCGATATTCACGGCTGCCCGGTGGATTCGGATTTCGACGGTATTCCCGATTATCTTGATGCCTGCCCCTCCAATCAAATCGGTGCCCGGGTCGATTCAACCGGCTGTCCCACTGATTCGGACAAAGACGGAATTCCCGATGGCCTCGATGATTGTCCCAACACGCTGTACGGCGTACCGGTGGACAAATATGGTTGTATTGACCTGTCGATGTTTGCGGCGCCGATGGTACTGAATATTGATTATGCTCCGGGGTCATTCGAGGTCGATCCCAGAAATCGGGAGCGTCTTAAAGAGCTGGCCCGGGTTCTTGGTGTGGTCCCGGAAATAAAGCTTGAAATTAATGGCTATTCCGACAATATTGGTACCGATGCGGCCAACCAGGCGCTCTCTGAAAAACGCGCCCGCCGGGTTCGCGACAATCTCGTGGCGCTGGGAATCAGCCAAGATCGTATCAAAGTGTTCGGAAGGGGCGAAACCAACTTTGTGGCATCCAATGATACGGCGGAAGGCAGGGCCAAAAACAGAAGGATAGAAATAGTTTTTTACCGATAACCGGTCGGAAATCTTACGATACTCGCACTATGAACCATCCCCATCCACTCGATACGCTCCTCGAACGACGTCATCAAGAATATGCGGCGGTCATTTTCCTTCCGCAATCTCTCGATGCAGTCATAGCCCCGTTGCGAGAACGGTTTGACCCCATGTACAGTCTTGTGTCTTCGCATATTACTTTGGTTTTTCGGTTTGAAACAATGATGCCGCTGGACGAGATTGCCTCGAATATTAATGCTGAGACCAAGCAGCAGAAATCAATCCCGATTGAGCTGGACAGCATCGGGGATTTTTATCCCCATTCGCCGGTCATCTACTGGCAGATAAGAAAAAATCCGGAACTATGTGAACTCTATTACCGCCTGTATTCCCGTCTTGGCGTACCGATTCCGCATAAGCAGTTTGAACCTCACGTGACTGTTGCCAGAGAGATTTCCGACCATCGCGTGATGATAGTCAAAGAAAAGATAGTAACCTACCTGCCCAAAGAGAAATTTCACGCAGGTTCCATTGACCTCGTGACGCCACTGGTAAACGAGAAATGGGTATCGGTGAGGACGTTCCCCTTTTCGGGATTGAACCAGAGTCTGATCTCCGGCTGAATTTCGCCCCGATAAGATTCCAAAAAGAAAGCGGCTCAATTGAGCCGCTTTCACTATGCGAGAATTTTCTCAGATGTCTACTTTTCAGCTGTGACTGGATGGACCAGACCCTTCATCTTTTCGAAATCGAAAGGCTTGAAGTTCGGGTTCCCTTCTTCTTTGTGGCAGCGTACGCAAGTCTCGGCGGTTGGCATAACCAGACCAGCCGCGACCGCATCCTTCAGAGCCGCCGCTTTGTCAGCCGCAAACTTGGTTTTGCTCATGATCTTGGGCGACTTATAGTCGGATCCCGGACCATGACAGGCTTCGCAAGCGATACCGGTAATCGCCGTGCCATCTTCGAGCTTACCAGTCATGTGACACACAGTGCACTCGGCCTTGGTTTGCTCTTCCGGCTTCAGGGCCGCCCAAGCTTTGGCATGGGGGGTCTGCTCCCAGGCAGTGAATTGGGCCTTGTGGCACATCTTGCACTTTTCAGCACCGACATAACTGTGCGCCGGAACCGCGGCTTTGACCTCTGCTTTACCCTCTTCCTTGGCTGCCTCTTGCGCGGTAACCACAAAAGCGGTAAGGGCAAATAAGGCCAGCAATAACATTGCTACAAAGGTGAGTTTACGCATCATATTACCTCTCTGATGTTATTAGTTACACCTTATACATTTTAGAAACTGTCTTGTTTCACGCCTTGTGAAAATAATAACTTCGTCGATGCGCGTCAAGTCGAATTCCCGAAAAACCGAAAATCAGCCTTGATTAAATACCTGTTGCAGTATATCATAAATTGAATTAGTTTGACCGAAACTAAACGTATGAAAATACTCATCATCACCCAGCATTTTCCCCCTGAAAGGGGGGCGGTGAGGCGGCTATTCGAATTTGCGCGATATTTTGTGCACAATGGTCATAAAGTGACCATTCTGACCGCTATGCCGAACTATCCCGACGGTGTTGTCCCGCAGAAGTACCGCGGCAAGATGTTCTATTATGAGAATATGGACGGGGTACAGGTCTACCGAAGCTGGGTTCTGCCGGCCTCTAACAGCCAGCCGAAAAAACGCATGCTCGGCTTCATCACCTTCCTTTTTACCTCAATAATCAATTCGTTCCGGCTTAAGGAAGATTTTGATATGGTCGTGGCTTCCTCGCCACCGGTTACAACTCCGGTGATCGGCTGGATTATAAGTAAAATTCGCAAGTGCAAGCTGGTCCTTGAGATACGCGATCTCCAGCCGGAATCAAGTGAGGATTTCGGTAACTTGAATCGATCTCTGTTTACCCGGTCACTGAAGAAACTGATGCACTATTTGTATCGAAAATCAGATCGGATTGTGTCGGTAACCGACGGTATCACCGATTATCTGGTCACAATTGGCATTCCGCGGACAAAAATCGCCACGGTGAAATCCGGCGTGAGCAGTGAGTTTATCGATGCCCACTCGAACGGTATCCGCAAGAAGTTTGGCCTGGAGGAAAAATTCCTTGTGCTTTATGCCGGGACGCTTGGTTGGGCACATTCGCTCGAAACAGTTATTGAGGCGGCGCGTCAACTGACCGACCAGCCGGATATCTATTTTGCGTTTATTGGCGACGGTCAGAAACGCGAGGTACTTGAAGGGATGGTACGAGACTACGGTTTGAAGAACGTTGGTTTCTTTGGACTTCAACCCCTTGAGACGATACCTTATTTCCTGAAGGCCAGCGATGTACTCGTGGAAAGTCTTAAAGAAGTCCCCGTCACCAAAGGAACGTTTCCCTGTAAGCTGTTTGAGTACATGGCCTCCGGCAAGCCGATCATCTTCGGATCGGCCGATGGTGAAGCGGTCAGAGAGCTTGAAAAAGCCGGTGGCGCATTGTCATTTGCGACCGATGATCCAAATCGTTTGAGCGAGCTCATCCTTGATCTCCGGTTCGGTAAGATCGATGGCGCCTTCCTTGGCCGGAAGTACCATGAACATGCGCGCCAGCACCATTGCCGTGAGCAGTGGGCCGAGAAGTACCTCACCTTCCTTGGCAACATCTGACGTTGCCGATAAGACCTTTGCTTTACCCCGGCATTTCCCTATATTAGCAGCGTTGAACACTATGATTTATCGAGGTTGATTTATGTCTACGCCGTCAGTTTTCGCGCCGGGGATTAGCAGTAAGCTTTCAATCGGGGATTTGCCCCGATTGTTGGTCGGCGCCGATACCACCGTGCCGACTCTCCATGGTCCGATGACCTACATAAATTTCGACAACGCCGCGTCAACACCAACATTTTCCCACATCGCGTCCGAGGTGACATCGTTTCTCCGCTGGTACTCAAACGTACACCGGGGGACCGGATTCAAGTCACTGTTGTCAAGCTGGGCGTTTGAACAGTCGCGGGATGTCGTCGCCTACTTTGTCGGCGCGGACCTGAAAAAGCAGGTGGTCATTTTTACCAAAAACTCCACCGAAGCCATTAATAAGCTGGCCAACAGATTTCCGTTCCGCAAGAACGATGTCATTCTTACCACGCTGATGGAACATCATTCGAATGAGCTCCCCTGGCGGCGGGTCGGGTTTGTTGAACATATCGGACTGAATCCTGACGGCACCATCTCCAAAGAAGATTTCCAGGAGAAGCTTCGTCAGTTCGGTTCCAAGGTGAAACTGGTTGCGATTACCGGCGCTTCGAACGTCACCGGTTATATCAACGACCTCGATTACTTTGCCCGCGAGACCCACCGGGCTGGAGCGAGGATCATGATCGATGCCGCGCAGTTGGCGCCGCACCGTCCGATCAATATGAAACCGAGCGACCCCGAACACAAAATCGATTTCCTGGTGTTCTCGGCCCACAAAATGTATGCTCCGTTCGGAGTGGGCGTGCTCATAGCAGAGCGTCCGATATTCGAACAGGGCGACCCTGAAACGGTCGGCGGCGGTGTCGTGGATATTGTCACGCTCGAAGAAGCGTATTGGACGGAGCTTCCGGAAAAAGAAGAGGCCGGCACACCGGACATCATCGGTGTCGTAGCCCTCGGAAAGGCGATTCGCATGTTCCAGCAAATTGGCTGGGATGAAATAATCGCTCACGAATCCGATCTGACATCCTACGCCCTGACTGCGCTCAAGAAGGTATCCGGGGTCACACTGTACGGCGACGACAATCCGGCCAACGCGACGAGTCGATTGGGCGTCATCTCGCTCAATATCGGCAACGTCCCGCACGCTCTCGCGGCGGCAGTCCTCAGTTACGAGGGGGCTATCGGTGTCCGTTCCGGTTGCTTCTGTGCCCACACCTATGTCAAGTGTCTGCTGAATGTCTCCGCGGCGGCATCAAAGACGCTCGAGCACCAGATTCTGGCCCGTGACCGTTCGAGCATCCCCGGCACCATTAGAATGTCGTTTGGGATCTATAATACGAAGCAGGAGATAGACCGGTTCGTTGGCATGGCGCGGAAGATTGCTTCCGGAGATTTCAGCAAGGACTATGTGTTGAATAAAGAAAAAGGGGAATACACTCCGAAGAACTTTCCAATCGATTTCAGCAAGTACTATTCTCTTTAATTCGACAATTGATACAAAAATAAAGCGTCGTACCGTGGGTATCGGGACGACGCTTCTTCGTTGGTAGCGTCCAACAATCGCCGAAGAGCAGGTTGGACCTACTCTCCTGAACTCATCTCGATCTGGAACTGTTTGGATCCGTCGGGATTGGTTGTCGTCTGCACCTGGACGTCGTCCCAGCCGGCCGCCTTTAATCTACTGACAATCTCCGCGGCTACTTCGGCATCGGTCTTGCCTTCAGTATTGATCTCGATAGTTGTTTCGAAAAGGTTTTCTTTCACCTGGGCATACAGGGTTCCGGAAACTTCCTTTAAAATCGGTTTGACCTCGGGGCTGGTTTGCTGTCCGCTCAACAGATCGAACAGGAAGGTGGCATCCTGGACCGCCTGCTGGTTCGGAAGGTTGGTGACGGCGTACTGCAGTCCGTTATCGGAGATGTTGTAGTTTACTGATACATCGCGATACCCCAATTTGCCCAGCGCATCGACGAGTTTCTGTACCGGCATCTTCGTATCGGTATTCAGGTTACTGAAGGTCAGGTCGTAGCCGACCGTCCGATGATATGAAAATGGCACGAGCATTACAAAGAGAAACGCGATGACGGCCATTGACAGCCCAAGCGAGAGTTTCGGATGCGAAGTCAGCCGGGTTTGTATTCTGGACATGAGCGAGTCTTCCTTTCTTGAGTGATCGACCGGATATGCCTGAAGTCTCGACCTGATTTCGGCAAAGCCGGTTGCGGCGTCGGAGGACACGCGGCATTCGGCAAGCGTCTGGGTCAACAGCTGCCCCGCATGGGCGAGCTTCGCGCAGGATGGGCATCCACGCAGATGCTGCAGCAGAGCGTCGTCACGGTCAGGGCGGTCGACCATGTTCAGTCGGTATTTCGCTTCACGGCAACGCATATTCGATCTCCTGTAGTTTCGGTCAAGTGCTGCTCGTCGATGGTTCTGGCCAGTCGCTCGAGCATCTTTCTTTTGGCCCGGTGGATACGGGCTTTGACGGTACCTTCCGGCTTGCCGAACAGGTCGCCCAGCTCGGCGATCGTCCAACCTTCCAGTTCACTCAATACTACCATCGCCCGATCTTCCGGTGTCAGGACATTAAGCGCCAGATTGAGCCGCCTTTGGGCTGAGTAATGACCTTCTGGGTCATGGCTCGGTCCGGACTCGACCATCTCAGCCGTCAGGGACACCCTTCGTTTCCACCACGAGGTTCGGGCCCGATTCTTGTGGCAGTTGACCAGAATCCGGTAGAGCCAGCTTTTGAATGCAGATTCGTCTCGGAGTGATTCGAAACTTGTCAGCGCTTTCAGCAGACCCTCCTGGTAGAGGTCATCGCCATCCTCGCGGTTTCCGGCCAGCTTTCGGCAAAACGCCTCGGCTTTCGGGTGAACCGGCTCAAGCAGGCTGTAGAACAGGTTCCTATTCTTCATGCTATCCTTAAGACACAATTGAAGGCCGGGGAGTTGCCATGAGAATTTCCCGTAAACACGCAGACTGCAAGTTCAGATAGTAAATGAAATCGGTATTTCTTTGGATGACGAAATCACGGTGGTTAAGACGGGGGTCAGCTAAGTTCACTGATTATCCGCAAGCCCTCAAGAGTGAGGGTCGGCTCGACAAATCCGATATGCCTTGAGTATTTTTCAATGCCGGCGGCCATCCCGCCGGTCGCTACAATTCGGCAAGCAGTAAACCCGGTTTCTTCGAGAATCTTGTCGATCAGATAATCGACCTGCCCGACCGTGCCATAAAAGAAGCCGGATTTGAGCGCCGCCGCGGTCGACCGTCCAACCACTTTGTCAGGCGGTTCGATCTTCACCTCGAACAATTTGGCCGCCTTCTTGGCCAATTCCGTCATGGAAGTCTCCGGGCCGGGAAGAAGAATCCCTCCGATATACACACCCTCGGCGTTCACGATGTCGAAATTTGTCGCCGTTCCGAAATCGACCACGATCACCGGGCCGCCAAACTTGGTGAATCCACCAACAGCGTTCGCAATTCGGTCTGCTCCAACTTGATCGGGTTGATCGATATCAATCGATACCGGCAATTTAATTCTGTGGGTGACCATTACCGGCACGCATCCAAGATACTTTCTGGACATCGTTTCAAATCGGTGGGTCAATGGCGGAACGACAGAGCTGATAATTACTGATTCAACGGACTGGTTTTGGACGCTCATGTGTTGTAGCCACGCCGTGATGAACAGACCGGCTTCATCCGGAGTCATATCCCGCCGCGATGAAATTTTGACATGGTCTTTGAGCGTCTTGTCGTTAAACAGGCCGATATCTATGGTAGTATTGCCGATGTCAATAGCGATAAGCATGGAACAAATATAGGTCTTAATCCCTGCCCCGGTCAAGAACGCAGTTTTTTTGCTCTATTCCCGAACCGGAACCAGCAGAAGGGGGATGCGGCACTTTTTGAATACTCTGGGGGTGATACTCCCCGACCAGAAGGCGTCCATCCCGACCTTCCCGTGAGTGCCAAGAATTATCATACTGCAATTATTGGCGCGCGCCGTATCGGTGATGTTAGTGGCCGGGTCGCCACGCAGAATCTCGGCCGATGCACTGATCCCCTTTTGCATCAATTCTGCCTGCTGTTTTCTCAGATACTCAATAGCGTCTTCCACCGCGATTTCAAGCATTCGCGCGGTCGAGCCTGGGGTAATGCGGCTGGTCGCCGTCCAGGAACCGGATATGGTCCCCAGGGTCGGGATGACCATCACCAGATGAACCGGAATGCCGCACTTTTCGGCGAGGCCGACTGCAACTTTAAGTCCTTCTTCATGTCCCTGATTGCCGTCCAGGGCCACCAGGATTTTGCCGCAGCTGAATTCGCCCATACTGCTGTCATCGGCCGGTCGGAATATCAGTGCCGGCGTGGAACCGATTGAGATGACTTGCTGGGCCATGGCGCCGAAGAGTATGTCATGCAGGCCGCCTTTGCCGTGCGCGCAGAGAATGGTCAGGTCAGTTGCGAACTCCTCAACGTGCTGTACGATACTCCGCGCCACATCCTTGACTTCGCTTGTATGCACATGGCGTTCCACCCGAACGGTCGGAGGAAAAGCGTTCTGGGCGATTTTTGCCAGATAGCTCTCCGCTTCGGCGGCGTTGGTAAGATGTTTCTCGCCGTGTATTTCGCTGGGGGCATTTTGCTCGATTACGTGTACGAGCGTCACCCAGGCGTTGAGTTTTTCCGCCAGATGTCGGGCGGCGGGTAGGACCGTCTCGGCCAGCGAGGATCCATCGAGCGGTATCAACAAATGAGTAAACATAGTCTATTCACCAAAAAAGGTCTGGTATAACAAATACATATTCAACAAAATGATAAGAAAGGCAATAAGAGTGGCGATAGCCGTGGTGACGCGATGATTCGTCAGCACTCCCATAGCGTCGCGGTTGCGGGTGAAAATGATGAGCGGAACCACCGCGAACGGCAACCCAAAACTGAGAATCACCTGGCTGATCACCAGCGTCCTGGTTGGATCGAGACCGAACCCGATTACCAGAAGCGACGGAATTATTGTGACGGCCCGGCGCAGCCAGATCGGGATATTGCGCTTGATAAAGCCCTGCATGATAACCTGGCCGGCACTCGTTCCTACAGTCGATGAGGCCAGGCCGGCGGCCAACAGGGAGACGGCGAACACCCAGCTCGCCGCTTTGCCCAACAGGGGAGCGAGAGTTCGGTGCGCTTCCTCGATACTCGCCACGCTGGTCAGCCCCGAATCATGAAAGGTAGCCGCCGACATGATCAGCATAGCCATATTGACGAAGCTGGCAATACCCATCGCCACAATGACATCGAGAATCTGAAACCGGAACAGCTTGCGCATCTGCGACGGGTCCTTCACGCGGATTCGGCCCTGGGTAAGCGCGGAGTGCAAGAAGATGGCATGAGGCATGATTGTAGCGCCTACGATCCCGGTCGCCAGCAGGACGCTTTCGGTCCCGGAGAATTGGGGAACCACAGCGTGATAGGCGACCTGCGCCCAGTCGGCATTGCCGAGGAAGATTTCAGCCAGATAACAGACCGCAATCATACTGACCATCGCGGTGATCACCGCCTCCAGGGGGCGAAAACCGTATCGCTCCAAGCTGAGAATCAGGAAAGTGGCAATCGCCGTGAGAATTCCTCCGATAAACAGCGGGATGCCCAGCAGGAGATTGAATCCGAGTGCGGCTCCGAGAAACTCAGCCAGATCAGTGGCCATAGCCACCAGCTCCATCAACACCCACATGATATAGACGACCCACTTGGGGAATCTCAGGCGGCATTGTTCGGCGAGGTTCAACCCTGTGGCAATACCGAGCTTAGCTGACAGCGTCTGGATGAGCATCGCCATCAGATTGCTGGCTACTATCACCCACAGCAGTGTGTACCCGAATTTGGCCCCACCTTCAATGTTAGTCGCGAAATTGCCCGGATCCACATAGGCAACCGCCGCAATGAAGGCCGGCCCCATAAAAGGCAACGCCCGCGCAAGTGGACTCTTTTGTTTTCCTCCCGCTAAAACATCACGAGCCACCGCCAGGGTCGATGCATCCGCGTCTTTCCAGCTGCTGCGTTTTTTTGGTTCAGGGGCGCTTTTCATCCCGGGTTACCAATCTTAAAATTCAGCCTATCTCTTTGACCAAATGATAGATACAACCATTGTGTTTGTAAACACAAAAGAGTCGCTCGAAACCGGGCAACCTTGTCACCCTGCTAGCTCATATACGGCGATCGACTTGCTCATCTTTGCGAGCCACCGCAACAATGTTTCACCTGTTTCAAAATGCCTGAATAAGAATTGAGCAGATGTTTCAAATCAGAACAGTCCGAACGGCCTCGGCACGGCTGTCGGGCGCTTCCCGGGTCGCTCTAATCCGTTGCTGATAAGTAGATTAGGTCATCTCTGTTAGTTTCGGCCCCAGCTTTGCAATTGGGTGGCTGTCACACGGATTGGACTGCTTGCTATAGGAGAACACAATGGAAAAGGTAAGGGGTACACGTACGTTCATGTGCGAGTCTATTCGCGGTGCTCTTGTTGCAGCGCTGCTGGTACTCACAATGCATCAGGTGGCCGATGCGAAACTTCAGGCCGCCGCCGCGTCCGCAAATTCCGTCACACTACACTGGACGGCTCCGGGCGATGACAACACCACCGGCACCGCATCACAATACGATGTCCGGTATTCAACTTCACCTATTACCGAAGCCAACTGGACTTCAGCTCTTCAGGCTTCCGGTGAACCTGCCCCACAGGTCGGCGGGACGCCTGAATCTTTCACGGTCAACGGTCTCCTGCCGGCGACCACTTATTATTTTGCCATCAAGGCGGCTGATGAAGTTCCGAACTGGTCAGCCATTTCAAATGTCGTCATAATCGCCACCGATCAGGAAACGACTGCTCCATCAGCCATTACTAACCTGGCGACCCCCACGGTTACCTCCAGTACGGTGACCCTTCAGTGGACATCGCCCGGTGACGATGGCAATGTAGGTACGGCGACAACCTACGACATCCGTTATGCTACGGTGCCGATCACCGATGCCAACTGGACAGGAGCCTCACAGGCCAGCGGCGAGCCTGTCCCGGCTGTTGCCGGAACATCTCAGTCGTACACTATCACGAATCTCAACCCGACCACTACTTATTATTTTGCCATGAGGACCGCCGACGAAGTACCGAACTGGTCGACGCTGTCAAATGTCGCGTCGACGACCACTGGCGCTGAACAAAACCCGCCGGTGGCGATCGCGACTCTCAACGTAATTCTGCCGACTCAGTCAAGTCTCACCCTCATTTGGGTTGCTCCCGGCGACGATAGTATCACTGGCCGGGCCGCGCAGTATGATATCCGCTATTCGACCAGCAGCATCACGATGGCGAATTGGGGATCAGCCACCCAGGTATCCAATGAACCGGTCCCGCAAACCGCAGGGACGCCTGAGACCTTGACTGTAGCGAGCCTGAATCTCAATACCACGTACTATTTTGCTATCCGCACGGCCGATGAAGTGCCTAACTGGTCGGGTCTCTCCAACGTTGCCTCAGGGACCACCACTCCGGACCAGACGGCCCCGGCCGCGATCAACGACCTTCAGGCCGCCTCCGGCGCCAAGAATGGCGAAGTCAACATCGGATGGACAGCCCCGGGCGACGACAGCACGATCGGAAGAGCATCGCTCTACGAGGTTCGTTATTCTCGAAGCGAGATTAATGCCGCCAACTGGTCGCTCGCCTCGCTGGTAAGCAATCCTCCCCGACCGCTCGATGCCGGTACGACGCAGTCACTGACGCTGACCGGTCTGACACCGGGAGACGCATACTGGGTGGGGATCAAGACATACGACGAAGCCGCGAATATGTCGCCGATGTCAAACTGCGATTCGGGGATCTCGAGACTTGATATCGTTGCAGGTACCGATGACGACAACGACAATCTTCCGGCTACTTACGAATTGTCTCAGAATTACCCGAACCCGTTCAACCCGACTACGTCGATCAATTTCAGTTTGCCGCGAGCTACACATATCCGTATCGATGTCTACAATATTCGCGGCGAGAGAGTTACCACTCTGGCCGATGACACCTACGCAGCGGGGGATTACACCGTGGAATGGGATGGAAGCAGCGATAATGGAAATCTGGTTTCAACAGGAGTTTATTTGTACCGTTTGCTGTCGGACAATTTTTCGGACACGCGGAAGATGGTGCTCTTGAAATAGTGATAGCTGATGTACCTTGCGTGCCATGCGTTGTATTGACGTGCGGAGCGATGTGATGCCATTGGAGCCACTTCGGGTGTCACTTACGCTTCTCGCTAAATCGTGGTAGCGTAAAGCATTGGAAAGCAGGCACAGCGAACCATCGCAAGAATCTAAGAAATCTCGCTTTTGTTCTTTTGTTTCACAGCTCATTGACCCCCATAAGGCGGCGTGATTACCCTTTCACGCCGCTCTTTTTTGTCCATCAGGTGATGCACATTGGACGGTTATCTGCCCGAAAAACTCGAATTAAACTGTTGACAAAAGCGATTGAAAAAGTCATATTTATACAATGATTGTCCGGATTACTATCCGGGCGTCAGGTCACTCCGGTGTGGGAGCCGGAGCGATAGAAGGTAAAAGAATTTTTTGGGAATGGGAATAGGTACTCACTCGGAGTGAAAGGTCGATCTCCTCGGATCACCGTCAGACCTTTTGTGCTCCAATTTACTCCTCAAATACACCTTTTCCTGCTAGCGTAAACATGCATCACAGAGGACAAGACAACTGTGAAGATGCTTCTCATCGTGTGGCTGGCCGCGCTATGCTTCTTTGCGGCCTATGATGAGGTCCGGGCAGATTCGTACACGCTGACATGGACAGCACCGGGTGACGACAACTTTACCGGCACAGCGGCGGCATATGACCTCCGTTATTCAACATCGGTAATATCAGCGATTACCTGGAATACTGCCGTTCACGTCAGTGGAGTCCCGGTACCAAGGACGGCCGGAAGCCGCGAATCATTCACGGTAACCGGACTGGCGCCAAACACCACCTACTATTTCGCGATTCGTACCGTTGACCGAGCGGGCAACTGGTCGCTGGTATCCAACAACGCGACCAATCGAGTATGCGCAGACGGATGTATTGGATTCCGCGGCAACATCAACAACGATCCGTACGATGTGTGCGACATCTCCGATCTGGTATATCTGGTCCAGTACATGATGGCGGATCCTCGCGGCCCGGCACCACCCTGCTTACTTGAGGCGGATGTCGATGCCACGGGCACGATCGATGTCGGCGACCTGCTGTATCTGGTGGAGTATATGTACGATCCGAATGGTCAGATGCCGGCGCCCTGTCCCAGGTAAGTGCGGACGGTACCGAACGAAATCCGGAAATCAGTTTACCGCGGGACCGTTGGTGAACTGGGCTCGGGAAGCTATATCCCGGTTGATTTTTTCGGCCGATTTGTAGGCGTCGTACATTCCGTAGATAAATAATATCGGAGTCGTGATAAATCCGATGAGGACCATCATTAATAATATGGACATCGAATATATCACGATAAATGCGATGCCTTTGGCAATCTGACCGTTATAGATCTGACCGAGACCCATATAGAAAAACGACAGAACTGCCGCCAAGCCCGGATTCTTGTAGAAGACCGCGGGTGGACCTGCCTGATAGTGCATACGATTTTCTCCTCCTCCTGGCGTTTCAAGACTTTGATATATAGTATACTACGCAGTTTTCCGGTAATTCAATCTCTTTTTCCCCGAGATTAGCCGCTAACGGGCAAACCCGCCTTGGGTCAGGCCGGGTAATTTTTTCCTCTGCATTTCGCTCGTTTTCCTACCGATATATTATAGGATGACCAGTTTTCAGACGGCCAAACTCATATCCGGATGTTGCCTGATCTTTCTGGCAGCGATAGCCGGTTGCGCTGACCACACCCGGATTATCAAAGCCAAAGCCGCTCCTGAGTCTTCGCAGACGACGCCTTCGACGAAGATTCCTCAGCCGGCCAACGAAACGGACAGTCTGGTAGAAGCAGGGGTAATGGCTTTCGAGAATAACGATCTCCAGTACGCGAGCCGGCTTTTGCAGCAGGCGTATCAAGCTGATAGTCTCGACTGGCGGGCGCCTTATCTGCTTGGGCGTATATCAACGGTGAATCGGTCCTCGGAACAGGCAGAAAAGTGGCTATCAGTCAGCCTGGCAACTGCCCCGAACGATCCGCAAGTCCGTGCACTCATCTACGAAAACTTGGGGTACAACTGCGAAATGGGGCACGAGTACGGCAAGGCAAAGCTTCATTATACTGCAGCGCTGCAACTCAACGCCGAATCAGCAAAAGCTCAATCAGGACTCAAACGTCTTCAGTCGATGAGCGAAATCAGCCGCTGACGCTTTTTCTGTACTCTCGGCCGGTATCGCTGATTATATTCGGTCTATGACTCCACGCATCCCAACCTATCATCTCGACAAGGACTCAACCGACAAACTTGAACAACTCGTCAGGCAATTTCTGGCGAGCGGTTTTGCGACGTTTGCCAATGAGTTTTCCCGGATTGATGCATTCATGGAGAAAGTCAAGTGTGAAGCCCCGGACCGAGATGCTCATGACCTTCGACTGACTACTAAAGCGGAATATCTGTTGGAGATGGTCGCGTTCAAAATCTATGATGAAAGAAATCGAGAGGCGTTTAATCGGACCAAAGGAACCTTGATTGTCATGCCGGACTGCCTGTCCATCCATGACACGCCGTGTGAAAAAGTAGAAAAGTGGTATGGGTCGATATGCAAGCAATGTCAGGCCTCATGCCAGTCCTCTCAGATCGTAAAGCTGGCAGCCTCTTATCGAGCGAAAGCAGTGTTCTCCAAGAGGAAACTTGAAAGGCAGCTCAAATACTATCGCACGAAAATGGGTGGGGATATTGGCGTCATTGGTGTCGCCTGCGTGCTGATGCTTGCATCCGGCATGCGTACGGCCGAGGAGCTCGATATTCCGGCCCGGGGAGTCCTGCTGAATTTTAGTGGCTGTGGACACTGGAATGATGAACCAAACGCATCGGAGATGACGCTGGCATCATTAAGGGCAATTCTGGAGGAAAAATATGGCTCAGGAAATTAAACGGCTCGGGATTGACGACTATGATGCTATTGTACGCCTCTGGTCGGTGGCGGGGCTACCGTTCAAACCAAAAGGGCGGGACAGCCGGCCGATGATTGCCAGGGAGATGAGTAATCCGGAATGCGCCTTCTGGGGATTGTACCACGAGCGTGAACTGGTCGGTGTGGTCATAGCCAACTTCGACGGCCGGCGGGGCTGGATCAACCGCCTGGCGATCGACCCGGACCACCGTGGCAAAGGTCTGGCCCGTACCCTGATAGAGACATCTGAAAATTTCCTGACAGAGCGCGGTGCGGTGGTCATTTGCGCGCTCATCGAAGACATCAACTATCCATCAATATCCGCTTTCCAAAAATCAGGCTACCTCTGTCTGGACGAGATCAAGTACTTCTCAAAACGTGCGAGCGACGATGCCTGAAATATTCCGTCGGTCGGCTCGTGCCGTTTTTTTTCGCATTCTGTAGTTGATTGCGGATTTTTATTTCTCTACAATCAGGCTAACAGAACTTAAACATCACAGTCTGGAGATAGGCGATGAACTACCCGTTTTGGGATACCGGGGTCGGGTATGGTGTGTTGATGGCGGCGATCGCAGTTCTACACGTATTCATCTCGCACTTTGCGATCGGCGGCGGGTTGTACCTGGTGATTGCCGAAGCCAGGGCACGCCGTGCCAACGACACCTTCATGCTCGACTTCCTCAAGAAACTGAGCCGATTTTTTGTCATGGCCTCAGTCGTGCTGGGCGCATTGACCGGCGTTGGCATCTGGTTTATAATCGGCTTGCTCAATCCAGCCGCCACCGAAGTACTCATCCATAATTTCGTCTGGGGGTGGGCGATCGAATGGACATTTTTCGTGGTCGAAATCGCGTCAGCGCTGCTGTATTACTACGGCTGGGACCGGATGTCGGCCAAAGGGCATCTTATTCTGGGTTGGATTTACTTTGCCGCGGCCTGGCTCTCGCTGGTCGTCATCAATGGTATCGTCGCTTTCATGCTTACGCCGGGGAACTGGCTTACCACCGGGAATTTTTGGTCCGGCTTTTTCAATCCGACTTACTGGCCCTCGCTGGTGTTCCGCACCGGCATCTGCGTCATGCTGGCCGGTATATACGCAATTGCCGTAGCTTCTACCTATAAGCCGGATGCGGACAAAGCGCGGCTCATCAGATTCAACGCGGTCTGGGGAGTGATCGGACTGGTTATCATGGCGCCAGCTTTCTACTGGTATATCAAGAGTATTCCGGCCGACATCATCACGACGGCAATCGAACGCATGGCTGCTCCGATGAGGGCGGCGGATTATTCGGGATGGCTGGCCGCAGCCCTGGCGGTGGTTCTCATCCTGTTCGGATTCATTCTCCCGAAGCGCGCCAACATAGTTGTCGGAGTGCTCCTGATGGCGCTGGGTCTGACGTATTTCGGCGCCTTCGAATGGACCCGCGAATCGCTGCGTAAGCCATACGTCATTACCGGCTATATGTACGCCAACGGGGTCGAAGTCTCTAAAGCCAAAGACTATCAGAGCGCCGGGTATTTGAATGAAATTGCTTTCCACACCGAAAATCCGGCGGCCGACCTGTACCGGAGACTTTGCCGGAGCTGCCATACGATGACGGGATATAAGGCGCTGAAGCCGCATTACGATGGCACCAACGCGGAGTTTATCGCCGGTACGATAATCGGTCTTTCGGTCATGCAACCGAATATGCCGCCGTTCCAGGGGACCGAACAGGAAGCCAAACTACTGGCTGAGTATATATACGCACAGGTTGATCACAGACCGTTCGAGCAGATTTATCCGCTGCAGGGAGTTGAGCTGGGCAGGAAAGTGTATCAAATCCGGTGCGGGAAGTGTCATATCGTGGGCGGATTCAATGATAAAATAGCATCGCTGGCCGGCTTGACTGTCGACGATTACAACAACTTGCTCGACATGGCCGGTGAGATTGCTGTGGAGATGCCCCCGTTTACCGGCGACAGCACCGAGCGGGCAGCGCTTATTCAGTACCTGTCAACTCTTAGCGAAGGAGCGGGGAAATGAACCTACCAGGCTACAATTTCTTGTCGGCCCCACTCTGGCTGATCACCACACTACACATCGTGACACTCTCACTTCACTTTGCGGCAATGAACTTCATGGTGGGCGGACTGATTATAATCTTGTTCGGGAAATTCGAGGACCGATGGAACCATCCGGTCGTGAAGCAGTTTGTCCGGTTGTTTCCGGTCTCGATGGCCGCAACTGTCACCCTTGGTGTCGCACCACTGCTGTTCGTTCAACTCGTGTACCACCGACAGGTCTACGCGGCTTCGATTGTCTCCGGCTGGTTCTGGCTTGGGATCATAGTGGCCGCGATTATCGGCTACTACTTCCTGTATGCGGGGGCGTTCTCGATTGAGAAATCGCCGTCGCGCAACAAGCTTTTCCTCAGCCTCGCGCTGCTTTGTTTTGTGTATATCTCTTTTGTTTATAGCTCCGTGTTCTCACTGGCCGAGCATCCTAACCTCTACAAAACTCTGTATGCCTCGAACCAAAGCGGCTTGGTCATAAATCCTGACGTAGGGTCATATGTTTTCAGGTGGCTCCATATGCTTGGTGGTGCGGTCACGGTGGGGGGATTCTTCGTCGGTCTGCTGGGACGAAACGATCAATCGGCGTATGGTATCGGCAAAGGATTCTTCCTGTGGGGAATGGCTGTAACCATGGTGCTTGGATTCGCTTACTTATTTACACTGGGCGAAGCTATCCTGCCGTTGATGCGGAGCGTCGCAATGTGGGTGCTGATGGTTGCGATAATTCTGTCGCTCGGGTCCTTGCACTTCTTCTTCAAGAAACGGTTCCTCTTCTCCGGACTCATGGTACTATTATCACTGATCGGAATGGTGACGGTGCGCCAACAATTGCGGAACATTCACCTGCAGGGTGCATTTGAACCGGCCAGCTTACCTGTGACGCCGCAATGGTCAGTCTTCAGCCTGTTCCTGATATTCTTCGTGATCGCGCTCTTGGTAGTCTGGTATATGCTGAGGCTGTTTTTTGCCGATCGACGTCAACCGGCCTGATAGCTCAGCTGTGCAGCAGAAACGCCGTCGGGTAATTCACTCGACGGCGTTTTTTGTCGGTCATCAGTAAATGTTTCAATTTTGCGCGATTTTGTCAAATGCACTCTTGAATGAATCGTACGTCTGAGCGCCGCTCAGCCGCGCTACTTCCTTGCCTGATTTGTCATAGAAAACCGTGAGCGGCACGGAGGCGGTCTGGAATGCGCGGGCGATATCACGCGTGCCCATGAGCATCACCCAATTCATATCGTTGGCCTGCGCGAACTGCTCCGCTTTATCCGGTGCATCATTGACAGCCAGTCCGATAACCTCCACTCCTTTAGGATGGTATTCGGCATACAACTTGACCAGGTCAGGGATTTCCCTGCGGCACGGCGGACACCAGGTCCCCCACATATTTACCACTGTCGGCTGTTTGCCTATCCACTCGCTCGAAGCGTGCATGACACCTTTCGTGTCATAGGCCTCGAAACTGATATCAGGCTGTGTCGTTGACGTGCTCGCGGCGGTGCCCGCAGTCATATCCGGAGATTGTTTGTCGTTGGCATTCGCCTCTGTCTTCTTACCGGAACATCCGGCCACCGCCACAATCGCCAGCAAACCAAGAGTCGCGAGAAGTTTTCGTTTCATATATAAGATCTCCCTGAGATTGAATTCATTCGTGTAATAATAAACCCTTCTGCGAAGTATTTTGTTCAGTTCGCAAAAGGGTTTCAGCAATGGTACTATGATATCGCGGTCTACTTGCCGCCACTCTTGGAACTGTCCGGCGGGGCCGGTCTGGCTACCTTGGTGGTGTCGTATTTATAATCTCTGACCATGGCGAACTGCTGAAGCATGTAATCTTTCGGCTTGTAGCCGTTGATTGCGCCCAATTTGCTGCCACTGGGCGTGAGAAACCAGAAAGTCGGGTATCCTTTGACCCCGAACTCATATTTGGTCAGGTTCTTTTCGGTTACTTTGTAGCCTTTGATTTCCAGTTCTCTTTCCGAATCACCGTCAACCCGTACCGGCACGAAATCTTCGGTCAGCACTTTTTCGACTTCGGGATCGGAGAAGACATCTTTTTCCATCTTCTTACACCAGCCGCACCATTGGGCGGTGAAATCGATGAAAATATGTTTGTTTCTTTCCTGGGCCAGTTTGAGCCCTTCCTGAAGGTCGTACCAATGAATTTCTTTAGCCGACAACGAATCGGCCACGCTGTTGTCCTTCGGTTTGGCGTTCTGATCTTGAGCCGCGACAAGCTGGAAACTCATCAGCGCCATTATCAGAACTACCAGAGGCATGATCTTTACTCGTGTCATATGTGTTCCTGATGTTAGGTAGTGTAATTCTCTTTGCGGTTCAACGGCCTCAGATACGCACCGGATTCACCCAGCAGTTCTTTCAGGTTATTCAATAGGGTAAAATCCAGGTTGACCGTGTATTTGTTCGATTTGATATATACTTCGGAGCCGTTTTCCCGGGCTGCGAGCAGGACCGGCGTGCTTCCCTTATATTCGTCCAACGACGCTAAAGCCCTGTCAATCAGGGTATCGGAGTAATCCAATTCAATCTTTATAACCAGTTGGCAGTTGAATCGTTCCGTCAGTTTCTCCAGCGGCATGACCTCGGAGGCTATGATTTTAGCCGCCTCACCTTCCCGTGTCGACACTTTGCCGGTCACCAGAACCATCCGGTCGGCGGCAATATACTCCTTGCTCTTGTCAAAACAATCGGAAAAGAGGATGAGCTCCGCGGAACCGGAGTAATCTTCCATGGTCACGAAGGCCATCATGTTGCCTTTCTTATCCACCATCTTTTTGACCACGGTTACAATTCCGCCGATCGTCACTTCGCGGCCGTCAGAGGCTTGACTCAGGTTCAGTATCTTATACGTCGTAAAGTACTTCAACTCATCACGGTATTTGTCCAGCGGATGGCCGGAAATATAGTAGCCGAGCATCGCCTTTTCCTGGGCCAGTTTCTCTGAATTGGACCACTCCGGGATAGCCGGGAGTTCCGGGGCTACCCTTTGAATGGAACCCGCGGAATCGGCGAACAAATCATGGGTATTTGTCTTGACGGCCACCTTATGGGCGAATTCAAGCATAGCTTCCACTGAGGCATGTTTCTGGGCGCGATTTCCCTCAAGCAGATCACAGGCGCCGGCCGCAATCAGCGATTCGAGTGTCCGGCGGTTGAGCGACTTCGAAGCCACCCGGCCGACCAGGTCCGGCATGGAACTGAAAGGACCGCCGGTAACGCGCTCTTCGACAATCGCCGATGACGGCCCCTCGCCGACATTCTTCACCGCCATCAGGCCGAACCGGATCTTGCCGGCGACCACCGAAAAATCAACCTTCGATTCGTTTACATCGGGCGGTTCCACGCTGATACCGGTTCGTCGGCATTCTTCCAACAGCTGGTAAATGCGGTCGGTGTCGTTTATTTCCGATGACATCAACGCCGCCATGTACTCCTGCGGGTAGTACTTCTTCAACCACGCCGTCTGATACGCGATAAAAGCATAGCAGGTCGAGTGCGCTTTGTTAAAGCCGTACCGGGCGAATGTCTCAATCTGGTTGAAGACTTCCTCGGCAATCTTGATATCGATCTTGTTCTTTTCGGCGCCCTCGAGAAATTCCTTCTTCTGTGCCGCCATCAACTGGGCGTCTTTTTTGCCCATCGCCTTGCGAAGCAGATCCGCTTTGCCCATCGTGTACCCCGCCAGCGAGTTGGCCAGATGGAGGACCTGCTCTTGAAAGACGATGACGCCATAGGTGTCACCCAGAATCTCCTGCATTCTCGGATGCAGATACTGGGTCTTCTTGATACCCTTCTTGCACGCGATGTACGTATCAATCATCCCGGAGTCGAGCGGTCCCGGGCGGTACAGCGCGTTCATGGCCGTGATATCAGTAAATGTCTCCGGCCCCAGCTTGCGCAGGTAATCGCGCATACCGGGCGATTCAAACTGGAAGATGCCTATTGTCTCGCCTCGGGCGAACAGCCGATACACTTCGGGATCATCCAGCGCGATATTGTCCAGATCGACATTGAAATCGGGGTGATTTTCGCGGATCATGCGCAAAGCGTCATCGATCACCGTCAACGTTTTCAACCCGAGGAAGTCCATCTTTAGCAGGCCGATCTCTTCGACCATTTTCATATCGTACTGGGTGGTTATTTCATCCTTGGTCCCTTTGAACAACGGGACGTAGTTGGTCAGAGCCGATGGCGCGATCACAACTCCGGCGGCGTGCGTGGAGCAGTGCCGCGCGAGACCCTCAAGCGTCTGCGAGAAATTAAGCAACCGCTCGACGCGCTTGTCGCTTTCGACCAGCTTTTTCAGTTCCGGAACCTTTTGTAAGGCTGCTTCCAATGTCACCCCCGGACCCTCCGGCACCATCTTGGCAATCTTATCGACATCGCCGTACGGCATTCCCAGTACCCGGCCGACGTCGCGAATCACTCCCCGTGCCGCCATCGTGCCGAACGTGATAATCTGGCAGACGTTGTCAGCGCCGTATTTCTCGATAACGTACTGGATGATTTTGTCGCGGCCCCGGTCGGCGAAATCGATATCGATATCAGGCATGGAGACGCGTTCGGGATTCAAAAACCGCTCGAACAACAGCTCGAATTTTATCGGGTCAATATTTGTGATATTGAGCGCGTAGGAAACCAGCGACCCGGCGGCGGAGCCACGGCCCGGACCGACCGGAATTTTCTGCGAACGGGCATAGTCGCAGAAGTCCTTGACGATGAGAAAATACCCCGCATAACCCATCCGCTTGATGACTTCGAGTTCGTACTCCAGGCGTTCGGAAATAGCGGCATTTTTCTCGCCGTACCGTTTCTGGATTCCTTCATCGCACAAATGACGAAGATAATTGTCGGGATCGACAAACGGAGTCGGCAGCGGAAAGCGCGGGAGCTTCAGTTTCCCCAGCTCAAGCTCCACATGACAGCTCTCGGCAATCTGCATAGTGTTGTCCAGCGCCTGTTTGTAATCGCCGAACACCTGCTCCATTTCATCGGCCGACTTGAAATAAATCTGCGTTGAATTGTAGCGCATCCGGTCGGTGTCGGCGACCATCTTGCCGGTCTGGATACACAAGAGGGCGTCGTGCGCTTCGGCATCCTGCTGGCGAAGATAGTGGCAGTCGTTGGTCACCACCAGCGGTATGCCCGTTTCCCGGGAAATGGCGGCCACCTTGGGGATCAGCAGTTCTTCTTTGTCCAGGCCGTGATTCTGTATCTCGAGAAAGAAATTGCCTTTGCCGAAAATCTCTTCGAGTTCGCGCGCTGTAGCCACCGCATCTTCGGTGCGTCCGGCCAGGAGGTTCCAATTGACTTCGCCCTTGAGACAGGCCGAAGTAGCAATCAGGCCCTCGGAATGTGCCCGGAGCAGTTCTTTGTCTATTCTGGGACGATGATAGAAGCCTTCGAGAAACCCGGCGCTGGTAAGTTTCATCAGATTCTGGTAACCGGTGGCGTTCTTGGCCAGCAGGACCATGTGGAAACCGCCGTCGGGGAACTTATTGGACGGCTTCTTGTCCAGCCGGCTGCCACCTGCCACGTAGGCCTCGCAGCCGATAATCGGCTTGATTCCCGCCTTGGTCGCTTTCTTGTAGAACTCGATTGCACCGAACATATTGCCATGGTCGGTGATAGCCAGCGCCGGCATTTTGTACTCGCGGGCCAGCTCGATTACGTTGTCAAGCCGACAGGCGCCATCGAGCAGGGAGTACTGGCTATGGGTATGCAGGTGGACAAAATTCGCGTATTTCATGGGTCGTATTTCAGTTTCCTAATTCTCTATTTATACATCCGACTGGGTGTGGGGAGGCGATATGTCAAGATCTGATCAGTATTCATATCGGGTCGGCTTTGCTCTCTCTGTAAATAAGACCAATTTTGCCCGAGCGTCAATGACTTTTTGGGAATCGACCTTTTGTCACCCCCCGTGTTTGCGGGTCAGGCAGAACAGCCTCGTAGGTCAGGAGCCCCTGCGCTCCTGACATAGTATCAACTTGTAGGGTGGACCCGCTTCGGGACCGCCGTTAACCGACATGCGTGGGGCATGCCCGCCGATTTCCCCCGGCTTTTTCTTGCCAAAAGGCGAACTACACCGCATATTGTGGACATAAGGAGGGTTTTTCAGTGAGAAAAGCTATCATGTCGCTTCTTCTGCTTCTCGTAATCGTAACCGTACCGGTTTACGCCGAAATTATTCATCAGGTCACTATCCCCGGTCTTCACTCGTATCCGTACACGAGTCCAATTGTTGCGGTGGACGGCCAATACCACGGGATTGTGGCAACCGATGCTGCCAACGACAATGTCGACGTATTCGACGCCGAAGGTCAACGCATCCATAGCATTCACCTGACGGAAGATATCGCAAACGCCATAGGCCGTCTGAGTGACAATCTGGACACCCTCGTGCTTTACGCAGCCGCTGACTCCGGAGCTGAGATGTATGGCTTCGAGCTCGATGTCTACCGGATAGAAATGATTACGATGGTCAATAACCAGATGACCATAAAGAGATTGAGGCCATCGTTTAACATTGACACATATCTTCAGACACCGATGTTTTTTGGCAGCACAAGCGGGATGCAGTTTGACTTCGACCGCAACTACCACTTGTGCGGTGTGTTTGCCCGGATGAGCTTGACGACGGATGTTATGGAATTTACCATGGGCCAAACTTATGAAGACCATTTCCTAATGCTTGAATACGATCTTGACCTGGCAGACACAATCCTCAATGTGCCGGTGCAGGGGTGTACCAAAGGGCACTTTCTGGGAGATGACACCTGCGGACTGGCTTTATATACCCGGTATTACTGGGAGGTAGTCGATGATCCATGGAACTCCTATTCATATTATGGAACCCATGCATATATTAGCAACTGCGATTCCGCTGTCGGGGGAATGGGTGCTTCACACGCTACAACCCAGTTCATGGTAGCCGGTGATTTTCTCCCGTCGATTCCCACAGATGAATTGATATATGCAGGGAGTGGCTACGAATTTGTCGGCCCTCAAGACTCAGCCGTCTACCACTGGAGTTGTTACAGTTTTGCGAATGATACACTGACCCGCGAGTGGAGAATAACCCCGCCCAGTTTTGAGTATTCGTACTACAATACCAATCGGAATGCTCTGGTCGGCTTTGCGGGCGGATTGACCGTCAGATTCTTCAATTGCGAAGCTGCCACGATCACGGATTCCTGCATCCTTGATCGCGCGATGGGTGATAAGAGATTCCTGCTGGCACCAGGGATAGATCTTCCGGACCTCTTTGGTCGGGTGTATGACACGGTATATGTCTATCGGCTTGACGCCGTGACGGATATCGATGCGCCGGATGAATACAATCTTCCGACCGATTACGCTCTTGCCCAGAACTATCCGAACCCGTTCAATCCGACCACCCGAATCAGGTTTTCCATTCCGAGGGCAGGCGATGTCCAACTGGATGTGTTCAACATTGCGGGGCAGCGAGTGGCTACTCTCATCGATGCTCGCCTCAACGCGGGTGATCACGATATATCATTCGACGCCCACAATCTGGCGAGTGGGATCTACCTGTATCGGCTTACAGTAGGGGAATACACGGCTTCAAGAAAGATGATAGTGTTGAAGTAGCCTCGTAGGACCGGAGAGCAGCGCTGGGTGTCACGCGGCCCTGCTGTGGCTACCTTACGGAGTGAGTGCATTGACACGAATTGCGAATAGCTGGATGGAGATGAGTTAGATGAAGGAATACGAAGTGAAAGAAGAATCGCACGCCAAGGGGTGGGTTGCACGGTGGCTTCCGGTGCTCGTATGTATCAGTCTGTTGTCGGCGGGACATACTGCTGAACAACAAGTCGGGTCGTCCCCTCGTCCTGCACCAGTCCCGGATCAGATCAGGGCACTTTCGCCAGCGGATTTTGCCATACCACCGCAGACAGTCATTCGACTTGATAAGAAGCAATCGGATCAGAGAAGCTGGCCGATCGCCTCTGAGACTTGGTTCAAATTTCACATTAGTGAAACACAGGTCAGAGACGTGTCGCTTGTCTATTGCTCTGTTCCGGATGCTTCCATTGAATCTCTTGCTCGAGACAGCCTGATGACCAGAGTGCTGATAGAACCGAAACTGCCAGCGACAGAATCCTGGTATTATCATAGAGTCGTTATTCTGGGTTACACTGACTCCACCGAGATCGACACCGCAAACGCTCCCCTGCCCGATGATTTTGGGGCAGTTACCTGTGCCTCTGTCACCCGAATGGCCGACATTACGAAGATCTCGGCGCCGAAGTACCCGAAACACACTCTAGCGCAGGGCAACGTCATGGTTGAGGTTCATCTGGATGAGCAAGGAGAAGTGATTGAGGCAAGAGTTTTCAGATCTTCGATGGACGCCGACCTTGACAGTGCTGCAGTGAAGAGCGCTTTCAAGTGCAAATATACACCGTTTGTAGTGTGCGGCAAACCCCGCTCATGCTGGGTGGCCTTCCCAGTGGTTTTCGAACTTGAGCCTTAGCAATAGTAGGTTAGCCGCCAGCTAATGTTTCTGCTGCGTGCACGCTTCGGAGCAAATTGGCTGACACGGAATGCAGATGACAGGAGGGAGAGGAAATAGATGAACAAGCGAGAGGGGAAAGATGGCACGTGCGGCAAGGGTATGGCCACCCGGTCACAGACGCGGTGTTTAGTATTTGGTCTAGCACTGGTTATTGGATTATGCCTGTCGTGCACGAGGTACTATAAGAAGGATCCATACCCAGCTTCGTAGGTCAGGAGCCCTGGGCTCCTGACCCAGCAGATGCCGACCGCGCCGCACAGCGGATAAGTTCAGGACCCAGTCGAACGCTGCCGCGTTCTCGTTCGGATCCTGACCTACGAAGACTGGACTGCAGACATGGGCGGGTTCGAAGACGATACTGCCCTGCTCAGCCCCCGGGGCAGCCGGTAGCGGAGGCACGACAAGCCGGCTTTGGGACGCCGCAACGTGGACACGTCAGTAGCCGAAAGCGCTTGACAGTCGAAATCCCAGGTGGTATACTTTAGTACACGCGCCGCAGGGCAAGTCAGACAAGGATGCTGTTGCATCTTGACCTTGCTCCCGTCTAACTTGAGAGCGTGGTAAGGAAACCACCAATCTCTATCTAATATTGCCCAGCATAGTCCTTGTGCGCTTATCAACAGTGGAAATCTGTGCTAATCGAGCCCGGAGCGCGTTTCGTCCGGAGCCCGTTAATTCACTGATGGTGCCTAGGCATCACCTGCAACCTATACTATCCTTTTGGGCGCAAATGGAGGCGCCCAGGGAGGGAGACTATGAAAGAGATGCAGAAGTTAGCCATCCTGACTGTCTTCGCGTGGACAGCCATGACACTGCTGGGGGCCTTTGCGGTGGCTGCCCAGGAGACGCAGTGGCTGGAGCCGTGGGCGGCCCGGCACGAAGTAACAGTACCCAATCCGTGCGGAGAGGAGCTTTACGACTATCAAGTCCAGATCGCGCTTGATGCGTCGTTTGATTTTGCCGGGGCATTGCCCGACGCCAGCGATCTGATCGTTACCGATGCCGGGGGACTGGACTGTATTCCATTCTGGGTCGAGACCTGGGATCCGGGTGCCAATTACGCCAGCATCTGGGTCAAGGTCCCAACAATACCTCTGACCGGAGCCACAATCTATCTGTACTACGGTAATCCGGGTCCGCCCGGGCCGCCGCCCGGTGAGATTGTGGAAGTCGGTCCGATAGGCCCCTGGGACAAGCAAACCACAAACATCATTCCCGCTGGCGGTCCTATCACGGGCTCCAGTCTATTGGCCGAGAACATGGTCTATGACGATGTTACCGACCACTACTGGCTGGTGTTCGCGAACTACAACGATGGATCGGTTGGTCTGGCCTATACCGATACGCCGGACGACCCCGCTTCATGGATCTGGCACGGGGCGGTAGTCAACAGCGCCAATGCGCCGCATATCCTTTATTACAATGGTCTCTGGTATATCGTTTATGCCGACCAGACATATGGTATGCCGGGGCGCCCGATCTCGGTGAGCACTTCCGCTGATATCGGTGGACCGTATAACAAAGTCACACCCCCGATACTTGCTCCCAGCGAAGTCTGGGAAGCGGGCCGTGTGGACGAGCCGTATCTTTTCCAGAGAAACGACGGCAAATGGATTCTTGTGTATATGGGGGACGCCGGAGGTACGACCGAGCAGGTTGGATATGCGGAGGCGGACGATATCCTCGGGCCGTACACGAAATTCGCGGGCAATCCGTGCATTCCGTTTGGTCCTCCCGGCTCCTATGACGCCGGCACGGTTGCGGATGCCTGGGTGGTGGAGCTCGATGATGTGTACTATATCGGTTACACCGTCAGCTCGACCAAAAGTTCGCCCTGGAGGACGGCACTGGTAACAACCGAAGACTGGATGACCTTCACCAAGCACGGGGTCATTCTTGACCTTGGTGGTGCAGGAGACTGGGACCAGTACGATGCGTTCCGTGGAGCGGTGACCCGCATCGGCGACACCTACTATTTCCCATACACGGGGCATCGGGCCACCGGTGGCTATCTGATGGGTATGGCTACTATGTCGGCGTTTCAGATGGTGTATCCTCCGGTGTGCAATGACCGAGAAGCGGTCTTCGAATTCATTGACATATTCGACGGAGATGCGCTGAATCTCGGCAAGTGGGCTCCTGCCGCAGGTGGTGCCTACAGTGTGGGCGGCGGCGTCTGCACTCTGACATCCACCCCTGCCTCCTATATTCAGATGCGGGCAACCACTGCTGTCGGCACGGGCACGGTCATGGAAGTGTATGCCAGCCATCTCGACGCCGGCTTGAATCCGGGCGCTACTCAGGGTAACGCAGCTGCCGAACTTGGCTACAAGCGGGCCGACATGAGCTTTGGGACCGAAGTCATCCGCATCATGGACTGGCCGGACCTCACCTATTACTGCGTACAACTTGCCGGCGGGGGCATGGCATCTGTCGATGGCCAGTTGATCACTTCGGTGCCGTTTAACACAGATTGGCACACTTACCGGGTCAACCGTACGACCGGCGGTACCGTGGAATTTCAGATTGATGACAATCCTTATGAATCTTTCGGTCCCACCTATGTCCCGACGTCCAACCTGTACCCCTGGCTCATGTCATATGCGCGCAATACCGCGACACAGAGCCGGTTCCTGGTCGACTGGATCCGGGTCCGCAAGTTCTGTGGTACCGAAGTATCGGCTTCAATCGGCGCCGTCCAGTATCCGATGTCGACGATCTTCGGTCATGTCTACTACGCCGGAACCGGCGTGATTGGCGTCGCTGTCACACTGTTGGACAGCAACGACGATCCATACGCCAGTGGCGTAACGGATAACGCAGGGTACTATGAATTCCCCGATATTCCGTGGGGTGACTATTCGGTAAACATAAGCACTCCCCTTGGTTTCCGACCAGATGCGGAGACCAAAGAAGTCGCCCTCAGGGGTCTTCCGGTTGAAGTCGACTTTACGCTTGAACCTGTCGTTCTTGGCGCACTTCACGATGTCTGGTGGTGGAAGGTCTATCTGGATGACCTCCGAAATAACGGCACGAGACCGGATCAGTTTACCGTCGCCGATGTCAACAATTGGGGCCAGATGATCTTTGACCACTTCTACAGCCGTCCCGATCAGTATGCAACGGCAATCGAGGGTGTCACGTTCGCCGGTGACCCGGCTCACGCGCTCACATTCGGTGATGTTTGTTTCACCATAATTGATGATGATCACTCAACCTACGAGGCAATGGTGAGGTACAACCTCCTTGCCAACCTGTTGAATCTGGCCTCCAGCAGACTACTGCAGTCATCCGTAGCGACTCAGGATGGCGCGACCGTAAGTCAGGCAATTACGCACTTTGCCCAGGTTTATGAAGAGAACGCCGGCTGGGTCTTTCCGGAATTTGTTAAACGCAACAAACTGATTCAGGCGTATCAGTGTCTGCGCGATATGACGATGGGCAGGATTCTCCCGGCCGGAATAGTGCCTCTCACCATACCGAATATCATGTACAAATCCGGTGAGGATCAACCGGCAGACTTGTTGCCGACAGGGTTCGCGCTTATTCAGAACTACCCGAACCCGTTCAATCCGTCGACGACATTTGAATACGCGCTGCCGTCGCCAACGCAGGTGAGAATTGACATCTACAACGTGGCTGGTCAGCATGTCACCACGCTGGTCGACAAATTCCTGCCTGCCGGTCACTACACGGCGACGTGGAACGGCACCGATGCTTCCGGCAACCCGGTCGCGACCGGACTTTATCTGTACCGGTTGCAAGCCGGTGACTTTAGCGATACCCGCAAGATGCTGCTGCTGAAGTAACATCCTGCGAAAGTTCGTAGCCCGATCACCGGGCAACGCATGCAAACCAAAAGGCGGTGCGCCCTGGGCACACCGCCTTTACTGTTGCATCACTCTCGGAAGGAGCTATTTTCTGAACTTGCGGTAGATTCCCGCTCCAGCCATACCAATGCCGAACAGGAGCATCGTGGCCGGCTCCGGAACCGGAGGTGTCCCTCTCTCGGCGTCGTGTGAGAACGGCGCGAAAATCCGACGGCCATCGGGACAGTTGTAATATCCGTAAGCATCGAAGTGGACGTAATCATAAGTCGTGCTCACGTTGAATTTGAAGATCTGGCCGTAATTGTTTGATCCAGTCGAGCTGGTGTAATCCGGGACGGTCACAAACGGACCATCGGTCGTCTTGTTCGCCACCAGCATCTGGACATAGTTGGTCGGGAAAATTCCGTGAGACGGAAGCGGATCGCCAATCGGCGGCGTGCCATAGGCGTAATCCGAAGCGTCAAATGTCGTGGCGGACCCGCCGAATGGCGTGATGGTCAAGCCGCCGTTCATCGGCGCCTCGCCGCTCATCAGCGATGCCACCAGATTGATATCGTAGATATCGCCGTGATTGAGATTCGCCGCCACCACCCAGACCTCAAAACTTGAGGCGCTTGTAACCCAGGTCTCGCTGGAAGAATTATACGATCCTCCCGGAATGTACAGCTGGAGGTTCGGGACAGCGAAACTGGATGATGCCAGTATAAGCATCGCCCCCAGAGCGAACAAACCTTTTCTCACCATAGATCTCCAATCCTCTGAATGAATGTTTGTAGTCAAAGCCTGTTTGATTGAGTTGCACCTAGAGCAATTCATTTGCCAGACCGGACAAATTCGCGGACAGATTATGCGGCCGTAAGTATTTGTCAGTCAACTGAATAGAAAGTGTCGGCTCGGGCAGTTCTATAGCCTCGGCGAAAGGTGAAAAACGCTTCATGTTTTGGATGGAATTGGTGATGGTCAGATGTCTATTAGTGTATCTTGATCACAGGCGGACCGTGCCTCATATGGGATGTTAGCAAAGATCAGACGAGACCCGGCTGGTAATTACGAGAACCGCTGGGTGGCACGTTTTCACGGGCCGGCATTGATGTCCCGTAAATTCTCAAAATCCCCCGTATAACCCCCCAAAAAGACTGACCGTAGCTGTCAGTCCAATTACCTATTTTATTTTCGAGCGAAATGTGATATATTTTGAGAACAAATTCAAATAGGTTCTCTAAATATGGCCAAGTCAAAGATAGAAATAAAGAAAGGTAAGGCAGAAATGGCAACAACCACCGTGCCGGACCGCAAAAAAGCACTCGATGCCGCCCTGGTACAGATTGAGCGGTCTTTTGGTAAAGGCTCAATCATGCGTTTGGGCGATGCTCCGGTGCTCGAAGTCGCCGTAATCCCGAGCGGCTCGCTCGGTCTTGACCATGCACTCGGAGTGGGCGGTATACCCAGAGGCCGGGTAATTGAAATTTTCGGCCCGGAATCATCGGGTAAAACTACTATGGCCCTGCATATTATAGCCGAGGCCCAGAAACTGGGCGGCGTGGCGGCGTTTATCGATGCTGAGCATGCGCTCGATGCTACCTATGCCCGGCATCTTGGTGTTGACACGGATAATCTGCTCGTCTCTCAGCCGGATACCGGCGAACAGGCATTGGAAATTGCCGAAACGCTGGTCCGCTCCGGCGCGGTTGACATTGTGGTGGTTGACTCGGTGGCGGCCCTGACGCCCAAATCGGAGATCGAAGGTGAGATGGGGGACAGCCACATGGGTCTTCAGGCGCGCCTCATGTCACAGGCGCTTCGCAAGCTGACCGCGATCGTTTCCAAATCCAAAACCTCGCTGGTGTTCATCAACCAGATTCGCATGAAAATCGGCGTCATGTTCGGCAACCCCGAAACCACCACGGGCGGCAATGCGCTCAAGTTCTATGCCACCATCCGCCTGGATATCCGCCGCATCGCCTCGATCAAAGACGGCCAGGAGATGATCGGTTCACGCACCCGCGTTCGGGTGGTGAAGAACAAAGTCGCGCCGCCGTTCCGCGAGACTGAATTCGATATTATCTACGGCAAAGGGATCTCGTTCTCCGGCGAACTGGTCGACACAGCGGTGATTCACAATATCATCGACAAGTCCGGAGCATGGTTCAGCTACGGCTCCGACCGCCTGGGCCAGGGTCGCGAGAATGCCAAGAAATTCCTCGAGGACAACGCGGATATCGCGCAGGAGATTCTCGCCAAAGTGAAAGAGAAGCTCGGCATGCCGCACGAACACATTGCCGGTTCTGTCGAGACAACTACGGAGACCGAGGAAGAGTAATTCGGTTTTTACGTCTTTTCGCGCTGTCAGGAATCCTTTCCTGACAGCCCGTATCTCAGATCCATTACGATGTCCCTAATGTGCCGTAAGGAAGGGATTCCTGACGGCGCAGAGGGCAGGGTTATCGATGATGATCCTGCCTGTTTGTTTGCACAGGATATCTCGGACATGACAACGCCTTCGGGGATGATAATCCATCTTCATCGTTGAGGACGCGGCCTCCCGGCCTTCGGGCCGGCGGAAAAGACCTTTTTCAACACGATCCAGAGCTGTGGGGCACCGGGCCCCTCACGGTTACATCGTGTTGCCGGAGCTCCGCAGATTTACCTTGCGAACGATCCAATCTTCGCCCTTACTATAGGACAAACCGAGGTGGTTCAGGAACGAATTGGGATGTCTCTTGGACACAACATCTACAAATGGATGAACATATTCTGGTGTTAATTCAAGAAGCCCTACCACTACTGAAAATTCCAAGGCATCTACCGTAACCAAGTAAGCATGCCGAATGTCATCAGTGTACCCCGCGTCTAGCCAATTGACGTAGTTCAGGCACCGCCATTTGTCGGCTTCATCCCTTAGAATGTTTCCGACTAATTTTCTGATACTGTTTGATATACTTCCCGAGGTGTGCATTTTCTGTTCTTCATTTAAAGATATCTGATAACCAAGGCAGCGGCTTTGGTGCCCCATAGCTCTGCTATGGGAAAGTCACGAGCCTGAACTAATTTATAATCCATAGTCATCTAATTCAAGTGCAACATCGCTTATGTGGGCCACCCCGGCGCACACGGGGGTGATGACCGCCACTGCCCTTATCGCGCTGTCAGGAATCCTTTCCTGACAGCCCGTTTCTCAGACGCATTATGATGTCCCTAATGTGCCGTCAGGAAGGGATTCCTGACGGCACAGAAATGTGAATGACAAAACGCTGCGCTAAGGATTTTATTTACAAAGTCTCATCGATCACTATCCATATACTTAACGACTTCCTTCCAGTATGTTTGAGCGGATACTGAACGCGCAGTCCTCGTCTCGTCGTAATAGCAGAGACCTCCATAGTGGATTTTCCAAGATATTGGGCCACCGTCTGGGAAAAAAACCACAGGCATCTGCCCTCTTAATTCATTAAATGCCTGCTTGAGTTCGGTGGAGTTGCGCAAAGCAGTAGACGCCGATTCCCAGTAAGTTGGCATGCGTCTCAAAATCATGTTCGGAATACTGTCTGCGGCTGGTATTCTTGAGCCGTATACAAAGGTCGTCTCTCCAGTTCGAGACATCCAGTCTTCGACGCCACTTGATGATACTATATCCCATAGTGCTACTGAGTCAGAATAGCCCTTAACGCAGCTAACCGTTCTATAGGTAGCTTCTACTACATACTCGTTCACACTATCACTGGCAACAAGGAGGTAGTTTATGTTCGCGATTGTTCTGACTCTAACCAGAGTCGCCAGGGCTAGGTAATCCGACTCGCTGCATATTTGGCGGGGCGATTGAACGGAATCTTCCCAGCATTGAAGGTTAGTGAAAATTCGATCGATTCCCCATGCAATTCCTATCAATACGGGAATAAGCGCCGCAAGAATGATGAACTTTGTTCTGGATATCATAGTGTAACCTTTCCTACCATTCTGATTTCGCTCGCCGGGTGGCCCACCCCTCGTTTGTTTTGCATAGTTCAAACATAAAATATCAAACCGCCGCGGAAAAGACCTTTTCCAATAGGCCCCAAGGGGTGGAGCACCGGCGGCATCCTCTTAGAGCTCGACGTTCCCCCGAATGCCATCAAGCACGGTTGCCTATATACCCTCACCCCCGGCCCCTCTCCCGGAAGGCGAGGGGAGAAAGAATACACTCAGTATTCCAGTAGTAAGTGAGTCTCATCGATATACGTAGCTTTCACTCCTGTTCCCTTCTCCCTCTGGGAGAGGGGTTAGGGGTGAGGGGGGAACAATGCTGTAAACAGATGTCAACGAGCCTGACGGCGCAGACAAACTCGAGGCCGTTGGCCAAATGCAGGTGCCTTGGCGCGCCTCGCTATGTCAGTATTCCGCACCTATGGCGTGGCTGATACACACTTACAGGCACCCATGCCTCCGGCCGAAGCAATAAAAACCGATTCGATGCGAATCCATGGGAACACTTTCACGTATAATCGAATTAAACAAGTGATAAGAAAGCTCACATCGGCTGTTTGACAAGGATGTCATCGGTCGGGTGAGCTTTTTGTTTGTGCAAAACTACTCGCGTATGCGATTGATATCTGCTTCTTTGCCAAGCACTATCAGGACATCGGTCGGCTTGATCGTGTACTTGGCCCCCGGCACCAGTTGAAATCCACCGGTTTTGGAATCCTTGATTGCGATTACCTGAATGTGATAGGCTGAGCGAAGACTCAATTCTTCGAACGTTTGGCCGAAAAATTTATCCGGCGGGACCAGCTCCGCCACATGATAATCCTGGGCCAGCGGCAGATAGTCGATAACGTTCGGCTGGGCCAAAGCGTGCGACAGCTTGATCGCCATCTGTTCTTCGGGAATCATCGCCTCGGTCGCCCCCACTTTCAATAATATTTTGGCGTGGTCCTGGGAGTTGGCCTTGATGATAATCCGTTTGGCATTCAGCTCGCGAAGGTGCAGGGCGATCAGGATGGTGGCGTGGGAATCTTTGCCGGTTGAGGCGACGATAGCATCGAACTGCTCCACGCCGAGATTCTCCAGAAATCTCCGATCGGTGGCATCGGCAAAAATCGCCACCAGGTGCGGATGTTCCTCAAGTGCCTGCACTTTGTCCCGATCGCTGTCGACTGCGGTTACCTTGCAGTTATGTTTGGTCAGCTCTTTGACTACCCGGGCGCCAAAGTTACCCAGACCGATGACCGCAAACTGTTTCATGGTTTAGTATCCTTCATCCTACGAGCACTTCTTCCTCCCGGTAGACGATCTCGCCGTGCCGTGATGGCCGGGCCATGGCAAAGGCAAGCGTCAGCAATCCTACGCGACCGGAGAACATAAGCAGTATTATTAGTAGTTTCCCGAAATTATGCAAGCTCGATGTGACGCCCATCGAGAGCCCCACCGTGCCGAACGCCGAGAGGACCTCAAACAGGTACTTTACGAACAAACTATGACTGACATTGTCGCCTATCAGCGACTCTTCGGTAAACAGGAAGATCGCGAAGATCGTCGCAATCATGAGCATTGCCAGCAACAGTACGGTCAGGGCGCGCGCTATTGAATCGGGGCTGACTGTCCGCTTGAACACGGCCACGGATCTTCGGCCGCGAAACCGATCGACTACCAGCATGACTATAATCGCGAGGGTGGTTGTCTTTATGCCGCCGCCGGTCGAGCCGGGACAGGCCCCGATAAACATCAGGATCATCGTTATGAGAATACTCGTATTCGTGAGGCTGGCCTGCGGCAACGAATTGAACCCGGCCGTGCGGCTGGTGGTTGATTGGAAGAATGCATTGACAATATCGGATCCGATTGAGGTACTCCGAAACGTATTGTTATATTCAGCGCCGAGAATCGCCAGCGTTCCCGCTATCAACAGAATCGCCGTTGTGCTGAGGCATAGTTTGGAATGCAGTGTCAGGCGCATTTCCTTATGCACCATTCGGGCATACACTTCTCTGATCACGGCGAATCCGAGTCCGCCGCAAATGATCAAAAAGGCGAGCGTGAGAAGCACCGAGATATCATTGCGATACCCCTCAAAATTGGTGCTGAAGAGTGAGAATCCGGCATTACAGAAAGCCGAGATCGCGTGAAAGATCGAAAAATAGACCGCATCACCCACCGGCATTTGCGTTCGGAATCGCAAAAACAGCGCGGTGGCGCCAATCAGCTCGACTATGAGTGTTGTAACGAACACCGCTTTAAGCAAGATATTGACATGCGTGCGGATACCTGCGTCGAGTGTCTGGGAGAGCCCGTACCGACTCTGGAATGAAAGCCGCGATCCCATCGAGATCAGGATCAAGGTTGTGAAGGTCATAATACCCAGCCCGCCCAACTGGATAAGGATGAGTATGACAATTTGTCCGAACAGGCTATAGTCATGACCGGTGTCCACAACCGTCAGCCCGGTGACGCAGACAGCGGAAGTCGAAGTGAAAAGCGCGTTGATGAAGCCGACCGGTGCTCCGGTGGAGCTGATCGGGAGAGACAATATCACGGCGCCCAACAGGATAGCCAACATAAAGTAGAATGCGGCGTGTTGCGCAGGTTTCGCACCCAGGAGTTCCATCGGGGCTAAAGATATGGCTCGGTCGGTCGCCTGCCAACTAAAAAGAACCTGCTGTCCTCTGGCAGTAAACTATAACAGGAAAATAACCTGCCCGAACAAATCGCTTCGGATCGAACCTCCAATCAGCCAAAATAGCTTGATTTTTGAACCGGAGTGGGTATTTTGGCGTTGTTGAACAAGACTCGAATCAGAGTAATAACGCCAGCCCGAATTTGAAGCAGAGAATAAACTATATAGCCAAAGGTGTTTAGATGAAATTCGAAGATAGTTTGGAAGGAAACATCGTCATTATTGAAGTCTCCGGTAAGATCATGGGCGGAGAAGAAACCACCATGTTTCACGGCAAGATTCACGAGTACATTCAGCTGAACAAGAAGAATATCGTCATCGATCTGGGACGAGTCGACTGGATGAATTCGGTCGGACTTGGGATGTTGATTTCGGCGCTGACAACTGTCAAGAATGCCGGTGGACGGCTTGTGCTGGCGAACATCAGTAAGATCGAATCGATTCTGACAATCACCAGACTGATTTCAGTTTTTGAGCACTATGACAATCGCAAGGAAGCTATTAATTCGTTCAAGAAGTGAGATTGGCGTGTCGCAAATTATAAAGCCCCTTCTCGGAGGGGCTTTTTTGTTGCCTCGTCGGTCGCAGAAAACTGCTCGCGTGCTGATGAAACAAATCGTTAACTCCGTGCGTACTCAAGGACAAAACCGGATGACCGGTACGAAAGGCAACTGAACAAATAATACGCTGATAACGCCTCCTTGATACTAACCACTCACTATGACTGAATTGCGGACGACCTCGATGGATATAAAAGCAATTCTCGTTTTGTGCCTACTGGCGATTTTGTGCGGCCGCGTCCCGGTAATTGGGCAGGCCGACACGACTTTCAAACCAAATTGGCTTCCGAAACTTGATGTTCCGCGTGCGAGCGGGACAATATCAATCGATGGCGATTTATCGGATGCCGGCTGGCGATATGCAGCCGTCGCCGACAACTTTGCCGAACACAGCCCCGAAGATCAGACGCGGCCGCCGGTACAGACTAAGGTGCTGGTGACCTACAGCCCGTCGACCCTCTATCTGGCCTTTGTAGCCTACGATGACCCCAGCGCCGTTCGTTACTCCTACCGTGACCGGGATGAAATCTTTAGTGATGATTACATCGGATTGCTGCTGGATACGTATGGCGATGCCTCCTGGGCGTACGAAATCTTTTTCAATCCCCTCGGCATACAGGGAGACCTCCGGATGCTCAGCAACGGCAATGAGGACGCCTCATTCGACATGATATTCGATTCCAGAGGTCAGGTCACCGACAGCGGCTATCAGGTCGAGGTGGCGATTCCTTTCGCATCATTGCGCTTTCCCGACAAACCTGAACAGACCTGGCGGGTCAACTTCTGGCGCGACCACCAGCGTGACCTTCGACGGCGATATAACTGGGCCGCATCGGATCGCAACAATCCATGCTGGATGTGTCAGTGGGGGTATTTGACCGGAATGAAAGATATCGAGTCCGGAAAGAATATCGAGATCATGCCGACACTGGTTGGCTTTCAGTCCGGCGCGGTCAATGATAATCTTGGTTTTGACAACGATAACCCGGACCTTCAGGCATCCACAAATCTTCGGTACGGATTAAGTTCAAATTCGTCCGTTGAGGCCACGATAAATCCGGATTTCAGCCAGGTGGAATCCGATGCGACGCAGATCGATGTAAACACGACGCTCGGCCTGTTTTATCCGGAAACCCGGCCATTTTTCCAGGAAGGTGGGGAGCTGTTCAGTACTTACATCGATGCTGTCTACACGAGGTCGATAAATGATCCGAAAGTGGCGGCCAAGTTTACGGGTCAGATGAAGCGAACTTCGGTGGCCTACCTGTTTGCCCGTGACGAACACACACCGTTACTGGTGCCGCTCAAGCAACAGAGCATTCTCCGCCAGGCCGACAGGAGCACAGTCAATATCCTGCGGGTGCGTCAGGCCGTTCTTGAAGACTCGTTCATCGGATTGCTCCTGACGGACAGGAGAGTGGAAGATTATTCGGTCGCCGGGATTGATAACGGAGGCTCCGGGACCGTAGCGGGAGTCGACGGGCGACTGCGCTTTTTGAATAATTACTCGTTCCTTTTTCAGGCGCTTACAAGCTACACCGAGGAGGTGTTCGCCCCGGATCTGATTGACACGACGGTGGCGACAGGACGTGCCCAGTCTACATTTGATTACGGTGCACATTCGGTCGCGCTCGACGGTGAAAAATACTGGGGAAATGCGTTCGTCGGCAGTTTGGAACGGTCGGCCCGGCTGTGGAGTTTTGATGCTACCTACTGGTCATACAGCCCGACCTTCCGCGCCGACAACGGCTTCAGCACGCATAACGATTACCAGAATCTGGAGTTCTCTACCAATCTGGATTTCCGTCCGAATCGGAAATGGTTGGTCAGCTGGTCGCCATCGCTCACGATTGCCCGATCCTGGAATCACGATGGGCAGATGGATCTGCTTCACTATACGGACGCCGCTTTCGACGAATGGATAGTCCCGCACCTGTATTTTAGTCTCATGGGCCAGACCGAAGTCTCATTAAGTTATCTGGCCAGCCAGGAGCGGTTTTTCGGAAAGCTCTTCCCGGGAATAAGCCGCGGGACTATCAGTGTGGACAGCCGCTTCAGCGAAATCCTAAGCGGTGGGTTTGAGTACACCGAAGGCCGGTCGATCTGGCGCGATCGGGTCAATCCGGAATTGGGCTACAGCCACGATCTATATGCTTATGCGAATATCAAACCGACCCGCCGTCTGTTCGTTCAGCCGAATATTACTTACTCGAGAATGGATCACCGCGACTCATATCTGAGAGATAATCCGGGAACTCCCGAAAATATCTTCGAAGGGTACATCTTCAGAACTCGCCTGACCTATCAGTTTACCCGGGAATGGTTCCTCCGATTGGTCGTTCAGTACGATGATTTTGAGAGACAAGTCGATCTGGAGCCGCTGGTAACGTACAAGCTTAACCCGTTTACCAAGTTCTATGTCGGGATGAATAGCAGCTACCACAGTTTCAACCGCGATGACTACCCGATCCTGACTTCCGAGACCGAATGGAAGTTGAATTCCCGCCAGTTTTTTGCTAAATTACAGTATCTCTTCCGCATTTAGCCTGATTGCCGCCGTCGCATCATAAGGAACTTAAGTCATGGCTCAGAAGATTTATCAGGTAGATTCATTCACCAGCCGGAGATTTGCCGGTAATCCGGCGGGGGTCTGTATACTCAAGACGGCCGCGGAGGAGGGCTGGATGCGCCAAATTGCGTCGGAAATGAACCTCTCGGAAACTGCGTTCCTATTTCCCGAACAAGAGGGATACCGTCTCCGCTGGTTCACACCGACGACCGAAGTCGAGCTGTGCGGTCACGCCACGCTCGCGTCGGCTCACATACTCTGGGAACAAAGATTCCTGAATCCGGGCGATATTGCGAGATTCTACACTTTGAGCGGTCTGCTTGTAGCGAGCCAGGAAAAAGACGGCATCCGGCTTAATTTTCCCGCCCTTCCGTCTCAGGCGGGGAATCCGCCAGAGGGCCTGTCCGAAGCTCTAGGGATTGGACCGATCAATGTTGAACGAAGTAAGTTTGACATTCTTGTCGAGGTCAAAAGTGAGAGGGACGTTGTCAATCTGCGGCCTGACTTCGGCAAGCTCAAGAAGGTTGATGCTCGCGGTGTGATGGTGACGGCGCGAGCGGAGAGTGGGCACTATGATTTTGTTTCGCGCTTCTTTGCGCCGGCTGTCGGAATCGACGAGGATCCGGTGACCGGTTCGGCACATTGTCGTCTCGGACCCTACTGGCAGATCAGGCTCGGCAAGAGTGATCTGCGGGCGTATCAGGCATCGAAGCGGGGAGGAGAGATGCGGGTGATTGTTGAAAGCGACCGGGTCAATCTGATTGGTCAGGCCGTCACCGTGTTCGACATTGAACTTCGGGATTAATCCGAACCGAATCGACTCTACACTTCGGATTGGGACAGAATAAAGACCCCGATAGCGAAAGCCACGACTCCGATCGTGAGAAGCACACCCAGCGGCAACATCATTTCGCTTACACTGAAATTTCTCCAGATAGCACCCTCGGCTGCCAGTATCCCCCATTTGACCGGACTGAAATTGCTTACCGTGGTCAACCACTTCGGCATGAACATGAGGGGAATCATCCCGCCGCCGGTCATCGCCATAATCAGCAGGATCGCCATTCCGGCTCCACCGACAGCCTGTTCGGTTTTCCCGATGACAGATATGAGCATCATAAGTCCCGAGAAACAGAAGGCTGCAGTGCCGACTGCAAGGGCCAGCATGAGCGGATTGTTCAGCCTCACGCCAAAGACCATCTTGCCGAACAGCAGAAGCAACGCGGAGACACCGATTGCGGTCATAAAGCAGGCCAACCCCTTGCCGGCAAGAATGTGCATTCGGGAGATCGGGGCCATGCGGAGACGCAGCATTGTTCCCCGCGTACGTTCGGTGACGATCGAGACGGCGAAGGTCGATGCACATCCGATCAGAGCCCAGAGAATGGCCGAAGGGAACGTGACTTCGTATGACGTGCGAGGCCGATCGGCATCACCGATGACGCTGACGGTAGCGATCTTCGGCCCCTGCATCGGCGAGTTCTCCTGCATGATGCTCGTGTCGTAGCTTCCGAGGAAATTGTCCAGTGAGCTAAAGAAACCGGTCAGCTTTTGCTTTTTGTCCGGCGCGATCGTCTGGTCTGACTGGACTGAATCGAGCTGGGCGTGAAGCGATTCGCGGATCCTCCCGCTATTCATGAACTGCTGCTGCATCGCCTTGAACCAGGCCTGGGTCACCAATCCCTGGTACAAGCCCGATGTCACCCGGCGGGCCGGGTCAATTCCCAGCTCAATCATCGAACTGTCCTGCGAGAAAAACTTGCCGGGATCTCCGAACCCCTTCTTCACTCGCACATATGCGGTCATGTTGCCGCGTCGCACTTCCTGGGTTGCCGAGTCAAGCGGCAGCGCCACTGTCGTGATTGCGTCGGAATTGCCAAGTTCATTGATAAACGCCTGCGAATAGGCCGACCCATCTTCATCGATCACGCCGATCTTCCCGGCCGATTTCGGGTCACTGTCGCCGGAGAAGATAGCGCCGAAAAAAAGCGCCATCAGGAAAGGAAATCCTATCACCCAGAACAGCCCGCCTTTGTCCCGCCAGAGCAGGCGAATGTCCTTCATGGCCAGCGTAAGGATTGTCTTCATCAGTCGCGAAGCCTCCTGCCGGTGAGGTTCAAGAAAACTTGTTCGAGGTCGGCCTGCTGTATTTTCACCGTCAGGAATCTGACTCCTGAGCTGGAGAGCTGGGCTACCAGTTCGAACGGTTTGCTCGACACGGCCCGAAACATGGCGCCGTCGAGCTCGCCCGGAAGATGGACGGCATCGGGCGGCCTCTCGGCCAACTCAGCCTCGATAATCGAATCCCCGCCATGTTCTCTGATGAGTCCATCGACCGAATCCATCGCCAGAATACTCCCCTGGTCGATAATCGCCACCCGGTCACATAATCGCTGGGCTTCTTCCATGTAGTGGGTCGTGTAAATGATTGTCCGTCCCTGACGCTTCAGTGATTCGATCGTATCGAATATCTGGCTCCGTGACTGCGGATCAACGCCCACCGTCGGTTCATCGAGCAACAGCACCTGCGGGTCGTGAACAACCGCACAGGCCAGATTAAGCCGACGCATCATGCCGCCCGAATACGTGTTGACCCGATCGCGGCGCCGCGAACTCAATCCGGACAGTTCAAGACAGAACTCAACTCGCCGGCGAAGAGTCGCGCCGGACTGACCGTAGAGTTTGCCGAAAAACCGCAGATTCTCCTCAGCGGTCAAATCGCCGTACAACGCGATCGCCTGGGGTGAACTGCCGATCTTGCGACGGATCGATGACTGTGTCGGGTCTGCGGAACCGTCGATGTGAACTGTCCCGGAGTCCGGCCTGAGCACACCGATTAATATGTTAATAGTGGTCGTCTTACCGGCGCCATTTGGACCGAGCAGGCCGAAGGTTTCCCCTTTTGCAATCTCGAGCGATATCCCTTTGACGGCCTGAAGATCTCCGTATGATTTGCGGATGTTTTCGAGTCTAATCATGCGGGCAAACTATACAACACTTATCCTGTTAACCCAAAGAAGCTTGGAGTGGTAATTGCATCAATATAAAAATTCCCCGGCAATGCGACCGCCCGCTCCATTTTCATTTGCGATACTTATGGTTAACGCATCGGACCGATTAAAGTTGCGCCCGGATTCAAAATTCGATTTATTGAATAAGTCGAACGATAACTGTAAGTTCATGGGAGATTCTGATATGATCAGCACAATCGAACAATTGCTCGGTGCGGACAAAAGTCTGCTCACGCACGAATGCAAGACGGTCAACAAGTCGAAACTTCATTTGCCCGGGCCGAACTTTATCGACCAGGTTGTCAGCCAGTCGGATCGCACTCCGGCCGTGATGCGGTCGATGCAATGGTTGTTGAGCACCGGGCGGCTGGCCAACACCGGCTATGTTTCGATCCTGCCGGTTGACCAAGGGATCGAGCACTCCGGCGGAGCATCTTTCGCCCCCAATCCGGAGTATTTTGACCCGGCCCGGATTGTCGACCTGGCGATCGAAGGCGGTTGCAATGGGGTGGCCTCCACGTACGGCGTCCTGGGTGCAGTCTGCCGCAAATATGCCCACCGCATCCCGTTCATCCTCAAACTGAATCACAACGAACTGCTCACCTATCCGACCAAATACGACCAAGTCATGTTTGCGTCGGTCAAAGATGCGTTCAATATGGGAGCGGTCGGGGTCGGTGCGACCATATATTTCGGCTCCGATGAAGCCACCCGGCAGATCCAGGAAGTGACCGAAGCATTTTCGTATGCTCATGAACTCGGTCTTTTCACCGTCCTCTGGTGTTATCTTCGCAACGATGCGTTCAAGACCGACAAGGACTACATGGTTTCGGCGGACCTTACCGGCCAGGCGAATCATCTGGGGGTGACGATCGAAGCGGACATCATCAAGCAGAAACAGCCGGAGAACAACGGCGGGTACAACGCGCTCAAGTTCGGCAAGACCAGCAAGAAAGTCTATTCCGATCTGACCACGGACAACCCGATTGACCTGACCCGGTATCAGGTGATCAACTGCTACATGGGTCGCCAGGGGCTGATCAATTCTGGCGGCGCCTCGGGTGGCGACAGCGATCTGGCCCAGGCGGTGCGCACGGCTGTCATCAACAAGCGGGCCGGCGGCATGGGTCTGATCACCGGCCGCAAGGCGTTCCAGCGCCCGATGAAAGAGGGAGTGGAGATTCTGCACGCAGTGCAGGATGTTTATCTGTGTAAGGAAGTGACAGTCGCGTAAACGCGGATTCGATATGACTTGATATACGGCGGGTTCCATCACGAGCCTGCCGTTTACATTTATTGTTTGATTCCGCCGGATATGCTACTCCCCCCCAAAATTCCTCTCAACATTTTCGAATTTCACCGGTCTTATAGGGGTAACCGCGTGTGGAAACTATCTGCTTGACACGCAAGGCTTAGAAAGAGAAATTACCGGCAGAGTGTTTGGCCTCTCATAAAAAGGTGTACCCCAGATATGTCTACAAAAAAGCTTCTCGTACTATTGGTCGTTGTATTCGCATCGGTGTTTGTTTCGCAGGCAATGGCCACCGAAAGACCACCGGCCGGCACAGTCGATTCCGCTGGTGTCGCCGCCCAGGTAGCGACGCCCCCCCCCGATTCGTCCGGCCAGATGACCCAGATGACGGATTCGTCTGCAATGTCGACCGCCTCGGGTGTGATCAAGGACGATGACGGAAATGTCATTTACCCGATGTCTGCGGAGCGGAAAGAGAAGCTGATTGCTTACTCTCGGTTCAACAATATCTGGCGGTTTATCTCGTTTATCATCTCGTTGGCTGTCCTGTCGTTACTGCTGTTCACCGGATTCTCCGCCAAAATGAGGACCTGGGCGTCGAGGGTTAAGGTCAAGTTCTTCGCTCTGTGGGTTTTCCTTATTATGTTTATCCTGGTCGATTACCTGCTGGAATTCCCCTTCGCCGTCTATCGGGACTTTCTGGTCGAGAAAGAGTTTGGCTTCATGAACCAGACTTTCTGGGGGTGGTTCGGCGATGGTATGAAGGGACTGGCCGTATCGATGGTGCTGGGAATTATCCCGATGTTCTTTTTCTACTGGCTGATCGAGCGGACAAAGAAATGGTGGCTCTGGTTTTCGCTGGGAGCGATTCCGTTCCTGGTTCTTCTGATTGTCATCGCTCCGGTCATGATCTCCCCGATGTTCAACAAGTTTGAACCGATGAAGGACAAGCAGCTCGAATCGCAGATACTTGCTCTGGCCGACAAGGCGGGTATCGAGGGCTCCAAGGTGTTTGAGGTCGATGCCTCCAAGCAGTCATCGAAAATCAACGCGTATGTAACCGGGCTGTTCGGCACCAAGCGGATTGTTCTGTATGACACCATGATCAAAGATTTCACACCGTCGGAAATCAAGTTCGTCATGGGCCACGAAATGGGCCATTACGTCATGCATCATGTCTGGTGGGCGCTGGCTATTATTGTCGTCTTTATCTTTATCGCTCTCTGGCTGACCGACAAAACGATTCACCGCACGATTCACCGCAATCGCAATCGATTCAAATTCGAAAAGCTTTCCGACCCGGCTTCGCTGCCGCTGGTACTCATATTTGTCATGATCATCTCGTTTGTCTTCGACCCGATTACAAACGGCTACAGCCGTTATATCGAGCATAAGTCGGATATATATGGCATGAATATAGCGGATGTGTCCGGCAATGACGCCGCGACGGCGTTTGACAAACTGGCGGTGTTCAACCTGTCCGACCCGGATCCGCATCCGTTTATCGAATTCTGGTTCTATGACCACCCGGCGCTCAAGAAACGAATGGAGTTTGTCCGCAACTATCATCCGACCCCCAATTAGGTCGGGGCAAGGACTTTCGTTGCAGTCTCGCATTTTAGTCGGCGTGATTCTTTTCATTGTGGGGGGAATATTGTGGGCGCATGGAGGAGTCTGTGCCGCCGATTCGCGTCAGTTGATCGCCGCCTTTGAGACAATCCGGGACGCCCAACTCGATACCGCGACCACTCTGGATCTGAACGGCTATACCCTCACCCACAAGGACCTGCGCGTGACGTTCAGTACGGGGCGAATCGCCTTTTTCAAGCCACTCGTGCTGGACAATGATTCTGTCGTTTTCGGGGCGTATTTTGAGGGATCGGGACTTTTTCAATTCACCCCGGGGACACCACTCGAACGGGATCAGTTGTTTCGGTATTTCCACGCCGATTCATTAAACCGCAAATTTTCATCGCTCATTCTCCTGTTTAGTCCTGAGGTGCATCAGTCGCTCAAGGCCGCCGGTATGGTATCAACTCAGCCGTTTAGCTCGGTACAACTCCAGGCAGCTTCCCGGATGATAAGCGGTATCGGAAGCAACGAACAGCGTCAGTATGTCTTTGAAACCCTGCGCAACCTGGCGACACCCATCGGGGGACCGTTCTTGATGGTCGATCTCCAGCCGGAATTGACCGACCGCCTGTATTATTTGTTCGATCCCTACGAACGCGAGGAAATCAGGCTCCTCAGGCAGGGTCTGCAGGCTGAACTCGATCGTATGGACCTGGTTTCGTCCTACTCGCAGTATTTGGACACCTCCTGCCGCGTAATTAATGGCCTGTCCAAGGAGCAGATCGTTGTCACGCACTACACCGTGGATGCTTCGTTGGACAAAAAAGGGATCTTCCGGGGCCGGACCGATGTCACTTTCAATGTCGAGCGCGGCCCGCTTCAGATGGTTCCAATGGTGCTGAAAGAAGAGATGCAGATTGACAGCGTCAAGGACGCTTCGGGAAAAATTGTCTCGTTTCTGCGGTACCGGAGTACGGAGAACAAGTCCTCTTCGCTGGAGCTGTTCTTTGACCGGCCGTTGGCGTATCAGGATACCGTGACGCTTCAGTTCTTTTATCGTGGACCCCTGGCCCTATCCGGTCTGGCGGAGGTATATGTAAACACCGCAGGCGATTGGTATCCCCGGTGTCGTGGATACCGTCAGCGGGCCGTTTTCGACATGACATTCCGGACCCCGTCCAAATTTACTTTTGCCGTCTCCGGCAACCAACTGGTCGATCAATCAACCGGCGATACGCTCCTGACAACTTGGCGCGTGATACCGCCGGCGGTCGATGTATGCATCACCATGGGACTGCTTCATGGCTACAGGTATGAGAACGAAGATATGCCGCCACTCGATATTTACTTTTCCCAGTCACTTCACGAAGCACTGGCCGCCTCGGCAGGCCACACCACCGTGCTTTCCGACAGCCTGCTGTATGATCAGGTGGCCGGCGACATGCTGAACTCGCTCAAGCTGTTTTCCCACTATTTCGGGCCATATCCGTATCAGCAGGTGTCTGTCGATGAGGCCCGGCTCCGGGCGCACGACGCGTCTCCGTCTTTTGCTCACCTTCCATTTGACACCTGGACCGACTTTAAGGGCTATCCCGATGAGCGCGTGGTGCGCTTCGATGAAGCGGCGCGTCAGTGGTGGGGAGTCGGAGTTGGATATGAATCCTATCATGATGAGTGGTTGAGCGACGGATTCTCTGCCTATTGCGCATTACTGTATCTGCAGGCGGCGGGAGGAAACGACCTGTTCATCGACAAGATCCGCCAGTATCGAAACGACATTTTCACTGCACGAAATTATGTCCCGGGTTCCGGCGAAGAGTCCGGGCCGATCGCCCTTGGGTATCGCACTATGAATGTGAGTTCGGACAGCGGTGGGAGCCCGATTATATACAAAAAAGGTGCGCTGGTGCTTCACATGCTCCGCAATCTCCTGATCGACTTTAAAACGATGAAAGAGGACAGTTTCTTCGGGATGATGAGCGAGTTCTATCAGGCGAACCGGGGCAAGGATGTGACGACCGCGGATTTTCAACGGCTTACGGAAAAGTACACAGGTGTCAAGATGGACTGGTTTTTCCGGGAATTCGTGTATGGAGAGAAGTTGCCAACCTATGATTTCACATATGATTACGAGCAGGACAGCCTGGGTAATTACGTCGCTCACGGCCGCCTTGTGACGCAGGGAGTTGACGAGGGGTTTCGAATGTTCGTGCCTTTGGAGATACAAATCGATGACGTTAACCGGGCTTACGTTCGGTTATTTGTAGACACCACCGACTTCGTGTTCACCTTGCCGTCTCTGCCGAGAAAGCCGGTGAAGCTGGTGCTTAATCCGTTTGAATCGGTGCTGGCCACCGTACGGCAACCGTGATATCGGACTATTTGTCTCCATTTTGTCGGACAAACTGGCTCCGCGCGCGTAATTTGGTGTAAACTAAGGATTTTTGGCTTGACATTGGGTGGTTCGCAAGTTACTTTGTATTCAGTCAGAAAAATTTTCTGAGCGATTCTTTTTTTCATCAGCATTAGGTAATCCAGAAGTTTCGTTCAGTTCTGACGGACATATTAGGTGAACAGAGGAGTAGGATGGACGATTGCTCATGTCTTCTGTTGTTTCAGTTACAGTACTAATCAATTAAGCCACCCCTGTCAGGGGCATGGTTGCATTCTGTCCGTTTTATCTACGTTGCCGCCTAAATAGACAAACGTGTATACGAGATCTCTAAACAGATTTTCGGGGAGAGCGCAGTTGTGGGAAAATGGTTACAGCCGGCAATACTGATTTTGCTATTGTTGATCGCGCTGCCGTCGGTGGCGCAGACCGGAAAAGAGGGTGGACTTGCTGACGCAACATTTTACAACCCGTACACAAATAACCCTCCGGGACCGCCGCCCAATTACAACCTTGTAGACTCAAGCTACTTTCAGGGTGTCCCCTCGATGCCCGAGCCGCTCGATAACCATGCGGGTGGCTACTACATATTCAATGACACGGCCGCCGGAAAATGGTACATCGCCAATTATATTTTCACGCGCGGAAGCTCCCTCGACCAATTCCACGGATGCATTCTGGTCACCCTTGATCAAGATCCGGCACCTAATGTGAATATCTGGTCACAGGGGTTCGAGCTGTCGTCTGATCTCATCCAAAACGACCGCTGGGGCTGGGTGAAATGGCCGACTTCGATAGCACCCAACCTGTATGAGATTTGGTGGGACATAACGATTGACTATTCCACTATTCATGACACCGGTGATTTCCGCGACACGCTGGGTGTCTCAGTGGCCGGATGCGCGATAGATTTCAATATCTGGTCGACCGCCCACGGGCAGTCGTTTTCCCCGTCCAAGATATTCCTCGGCGACGACATGACTCCGCTGGATGATGTCCCCGGATTCCACGATACTTACTCGGGCGTCTGGGACCAATATCAGCAAAATAATCCCACGGTTGATCCGAACAGCAGCCGGTTTACATCAAAGTCCCTCCCCGGGGCAACTTACAATAAGAATGGCCTTATTTCGACTGGCACCAGTTACGGTAATCGTTATGCCGGAAGTTGGGCATATGAGGCAAACGGGGTGCAGTTCTCCACGCTCTTCTGTCCGCCGTCGTACCCTCCAAGTTTCGTCTCGTGCGAAGATGAAGACGAAAGCGACAATTCCGACGAAGATGACGACGAGTGCGATAACAACCACGACGGCGAAGATGATGAAGACGAAGGCAATTGTGCCCGCACTTATGTGGTCTGTTTCGGTGGCAGCATCATGGATACCATCCGGGCCACCGATCCCAATCCGGCTGATATGCTGTCGATGGGGATTCTTTACGGCGCCGGTTCGTTGTATGCTCCAAGCACGGTCACTCCCAATACGGGAATTTATACGCTGACCCCTGACACCAGCGGCCTATACACGGTGGCTTTTGTGGTCGACGATGGTACGGGGCTGGCGGATACGATGGAAGTCACCTACACCGTAACCGTGAGCACGCCTCCGGCAGTGAATCTCCCCGATGACACAACCATGTTCCTGTGTAATCCCGGTCAGATTTGTCTGCCTCTGGAAGTGCTGGATGCAGAGTGTGATATAACCTCGATCACCACTAATTTTGGTCAATACACCGGGACACTTGCCAACTTTGATCAGGTTGGTCGGATCAACCAACTTGGCGGAAGCATTTCACAAATCGGTGGTGGTCAGCCCGGCAAGGTTTTGCTGGCCGCCGGGGATTTTGTCCCGCCGGTCAATGCGTTGTCCGGCGTTTCGGTGAGCCTTCCCAATTTCGTGTACGCCGACCATGTTGTGAATTACGGTTCATTTCCGAACGGGGCCGAGCCGGGTAACTCCGCTGACTATTTGCTTGGCTCGCCGACCGACTTAACTTATACGACGCCCGGTGCGGGCGGTCCCGATGGTGGCGCAGGAGACGGTTCGATTGCTTTTAGTGCGGGTCAGTACTGCTCCGTAGGATTCCCGCAGTATGTTACGGCATGTAACGGAGCAAACGTCGATTTCGTCATTTTCACCAACACCAACGGCGGTGGAACGGCCACGCTTCAATTCAAGAAGGATGGTGTGGCGGTCCATTCAATTACCCGGTCAATTCCCGGCGGCCCGGCTTCTTCCGGTGTAGGCGGTGTCACTTTCGATCTGCCTGATGGACTGACGTTCAATCAGGTAAAAGTCACGTGCCAGAGCGGGACGCTCGAGATCGACGCGTTTGCGGCTCGCACTGCCCCGTCCGCGACCCTCTCTGATGTCTGTTTTCCTGCCGACACCGCAGGAACTTATGAGATTATAGCGACGGCGACCGACACTTGTGGAACGGCTGTTTCCGACACCACGCTGGTGACGGTCAATTTGAATCGTCCACCGGTAGCTAACGCCGGTGCGGATTTCGCGCGTTATCTTTGTCAAATCTCACAAGTCTGTTTCGGCGTAAGTTTCTCCGATCCCGACAATAACCTGGCGTCGACCCAGTTATACTCCGGCCCGGGAACCCTGAACGGCACTCAGGTATGTTTTACGCCTTCGATAGCCGGTTCTTACACATTTGTCATCAAAGCCACCGATTCGTGCGGATTGTCAGATTATGATACCGTGGTGGTAGGCGTCAGTCTCAACTCGCCTCCGGTGGCCTCGAATCCGGCGCCGATGAACATTTATCAGTGTTTGCCGACCCAGGTATGCTACGCTTTTACGGCCACCGATCCAAATGGCGGTCCGCTTACCTGGCAGCATATTTATGGCGCCGGAAGCATCACGCCCAGCGGACAATTCTGTTTCACTCCGGTCGCAACAGGCACGTACAGCGCGATTGTGATGGTGTCTGATTCGTGTGGGGCAAACGATACTACGACAATTACATATAATGTGACCGTCAACGCCAAACCGGTCGCTGTCGATCCGTCTACTCCTGTTGCCCTGTCTCTGTGTGCTGGTGAGCAAGTCTGCTATCAGTTTACGGCAACCGATGCCAACGGCGGCACTCAGGTTTGGACCAAATTGAGCGGCTCGGGCACTCTCAGCAGTGGCGGACTCTGGTGTTTCACACCCAGTGCGACCGGAGCCTATCCGGTCACAGTCGCTGTTGCCGATTCATGCGGTGCGGCCGATACCACTACGCTGACTTATCATGTCACCCTGAACGACCCACCCCAGATTGCTTTCGGATCGGATACCACGGTGGCGCTGTGCGCTCCGCAACCCATCTGCCTGTCTTATGGCGTTTCAGATCCACAGGGCATGGCCGGTTTGACCGAGGTCATGATGTCCGGATTCGGCTCGCTGGACACTGCTGGCAACCAGATATGTTTCACGCCGACGACCGCTGGCTGCTACGATTTCATCATGAGAGTAGCTGACTCGTGTGGTGCTTTCGACCTCGATACGATCCGGGCATGTGTGAGCTTTGGGGAGATCGCCAGCATAGAGTGCCCGGCGGACACTATCGATGTTTCACTTTGTTCGGCGGACAACGTCTGTCAGATGCTGAATGTATCGCCGGCGGGTGCGACCATCACGACAACACTCGGAACATACAGCGATGGGAGCCTCTGCTTCAATGCCGCAGCATCTGGAATCTACAATGCCCGCGTGGTCGCTTCCACTTCGTGCTCGGCCGATACTTGTGACATTATCTTCAAAGTAAACATTTCGGAACCGGCACAAATAACCTGCCCAACGACCGTCCAGCGATTCATTTGCTCGCCCGACACGGTCTGTATTCCGGTGAGCGTAAACGGCACAGGCGTGGTTGTGACAGTTTCTCCAATCGGGACATATCAGTCCGGAAGTATCTGTTTTCTCGCTGACACCTCCGGCCACTATGTCCTCAATGTGACCGCCACTACAGGTTGCGGCAACGCCGCCTGTACGATTGAAGCGGATGTCACAGTAAATACATTCCCGGTTGCGGTCAATCCGCCATCCCCGGTCGATACCTTTGTTTGCCAGACCGGCTCCCTCTGTTACCAGTTTGCCGCATCGGACGCCAACAACGAGACACTTAGCTGGTCGAAGCTCTCCGGTAACGGGACAATCTCTGCGACCGGTCAATGGTGTTTTGATGTCACTTCGAGCGGAACGTATACTGTGACCGCCAAGGTTGCGGACAGCTGCGGTGCCGCCGATACAGTGAGCCTGACGTACAACATCACCGTCGACCAGAAGCCGAATATCGCCCTTGGCAACGATACCACTATCTTCATTTGTGCCAGTGGAAGAGTGTGCGTACCCTATCAGGTCTCCGATGCCGACGCCAATATCGAATCCATTCAATTGTTAACGGCCAATGGGGTTGTCGATACCCTTAATTCGTCGATCTGTTTCATCCCACCCTCGGCGGGATTTTATCAATTTATTGTGAAAGTCACTGACTCCTGTCAGAAGTTCGACATCGACACGGTCGATGTGACAATCCAGCTGGACAATGCACCGGTCGCTGATGCCGGAGCGGACCAGAATATTTTCCAGTGTGCCCCTGCCCAAATCTGCTGGCCGGTTGGCGCGGCCGATCCGGATGGTAATCTGACGACGGTGGAACTGGTGAACGGCCCCGGTACTTTCGACGGGACATCCATTTGCTTCACCCCGAACCAGAGCTGGTGCTATGAGTTCGTGTTAAAAGCCACCGATGCTTGCGGCCTCACCGACTTTGACACCGTGGCAGTTTGCGTGAACATTAATCAGCCGCCGGTGGCGAATGCGGGCAGCGATCAGACTCTGTTCCAATGTACGCCGGCTCAAATCTGCTGGCCGGTGTCGTTCAGCGATCCGGATAACAATCTGGTGTCAGGTGCGCTGGTACAGGGTCCGGGCAGCTATGACGGCAGCAGTGTCTGTTTCACGCCCGGCGGTAGCGGGTCATATCTGTTCGTACTGGAGGCAACCGATGGGTGCGGAGTGAAAGACCGCGATACGGTGGTCATAAATGTGACCGCCAATTCAGCGCCGACCTGTCAGGTCCCCAATGACACGGTTGTCTTCCAGTGTGCTCCCGCTCAAGTCTGCCTGCCGGCCTTCGGTCAGGACAGTGACGGCAATCTCAGTTTCTGTCAGGTGAATGTCGGGACCTTAAGCGGCAACAACTGGTGCTACACGCCGACATCTAGCCAGACCGTAACTGTCACCATGCACTGTGAGGATGAGTGCGGCGCAATCTGCGAATCTGAGTTTACGGTTGAGTTCCAGATCAATGAGGCTCCGCAGATAAGTTTTGGCAATGATACGACTCTGGCGCTCTGTGCTCCGCAGCAGATTTGTCTGCCATATTTCCTGAGCGACGGCAATGCTCCTCGCCCGATGGCAGTAACACTGTTAGCCGGACCGGGAAGTCTGGACACCGCCAACGCGCAAGTCTGCTTTACGCCGTCGAGCGACGGCGCCTACACTTTCATTGTCAAAGCACAGGATGAGTGCGGCCTTTCAGACCAGGATACTATTAACGTCACGGTCGATCTGAATTCCGCTCCGGTGGCGAATGCGGGCGGCGACCAGACGCTCTACTTGTGTGATAACACGACCGAAATGTGCTGGCCGGCCTCGTGTTTCGATCCCGACGGCAATTTGACGGACTGTATTTTCAGCGGACCCGGGCTTTATGACGGGACCTCGATTTGCTTCACCCCGACTGCATCGGGTGACTATGTATTCAGCCTGAGAGCAATCGATGAATGTGGCGCCGAGATGACCTCGACCGCCACTATTCACGTAACGGTCAACTCAGCTCCAATTATTGCGTTCGGTAATGACACGACCGTGGCATTATGTACACCGGAGCAAATCTGCCTGCCTTATTCGATAACTGATCCAAATGGCGTGAGCGGGCTGATTGAAATGATGGTTTCCGGCAGTGGGACCATCGACACCGCAAACAACCGCATCTGTTTCACGCCGACTACTGCCGGTACATACGAGTTCATAGCTAAAGTGAAGGACTCGTGTCTGGCGTCCGACCGGGATACTATCTCGGTAACGGTGAGTTTTGGAGCGGCCGCGACGATAGTCAACTGTCCATCGGGAGCGATTGATGTCCCGTTGTGCAGTGCGGACGAAGTCTGCTATATGCTGACGATACAGCCATCGACAGCCACGGTCACGACATCATTGGGAAATTATTCCGGCGGCAATTTGTGCTTCCAGGCGGACACTTCGGGCGTGTACAATGTCCGGGTAATTGCCACGGCCGATTGCGGCGCGGATACCTGTGACATGACTTTCAATGTCGTCATCGGTACGGTCGCGCATATCACTTGCCCGCCGGCGCAGCAGATGTTTATCTGTGGGCCGCAGGATGTCTGCATCCCGGTGCAGATACAGAAACGCAGTCTTCAGGTGACCGTCAGCCCGATTGGCACATACGACGCGGGATATGTCTGCTTCCCGGCCGACAGCTCCGGTCATTATGTGCTTCAGCTGATCGCCACCACTGAGTGCGGGTCAGATACCTGTCAACTCATTGCCGACATCACAATCGACTCACCGCCGGTAGCGATCGATCCAACAACACCGGTCGATACTTTCATTTGTACTCAGGGTGATATCTGCTACCAGTTTGGCGCCGGCGATCCCAACGGTGGAACGTTGACATGGACACGATTGACGGGTGCGGGAACTGTCTCGACCTCGGGGCAATGGTGTTTCACCGCCGATGCCAGTGCCGATTACAGCGTGACGGCCCAGGTTGCCGATTCCTGTGGACGCGCTGATACGACCACGCTGACTTACAAGGTGACATTGAATACCGCGCCGGTTGTTGCGCTTGGAGCTGACCACACCGAGGCTCTCTGCAACGCCGGTCAACTCTGCTATCCATATTCGGTGATCGATGCCGACAACAATGTCACATCCGAGCAATTGGTGACATCAGTTGGTACTCTGGATACCGCCGCTAATCAGCTCTGTTTTACGCCGGATACGGCAGGCGTCTATACGTTCATTGTCAGTGTCGGCGACGCCTGTGGCCTTGTCGACAGCGATACGATGAAAGTCACGGTTCATATCAATTCAGCGCCTGTCGTCAATGCCGGTACCGACCAAACGATGTTCCTGTGCGCGGCCAGTCAAGTCTGCTGGAATGCGAGCGGCACCGATGTCGATGACAATCTGGATAGTTGTTATATAGTTGGCGCGACCGGTGTTTACAGCAGCGGTCATGTGTGCTTCACGCCTGATACGGCCGGTGTCTACCGTTTCATTCTGCGTGGAGTGGATGCCTGCGGTCTTTCGGACCAGGATACGGTGCTCGTCACGATCGGCCTGAATTCGCCGCCGCTTTGCGAGCTGCCGGGGGATACGAATATCTTCCAGTGTTCGCCCACCCAGATCAGCCTCCCGGTCAGCGCCAGTGATCCGGACCTGAATTTTGACCATTGTGAACTCCTGAGCGGTCCGGGTTCGATTGTCGGCGGCCAGTGGGTATACCTGCCGACCACCAATCAGTCGGTGAGCGTCAAGATAATGTGTGTCGACGCCTGCGGTGCCTCTTGCGTGGATTCCTTCCGTGTCAGCATTACACTTAACAGCAAGCCGGTCGTCGACCTTGGACCGGATCTGACGGAGTTCCTTTGCGGGCAACAGCAAATCTGCTGGCCGATAAGCGTGACAGACGCTAACAACAATGTCAGCACGGTTGAATTACTCACGCCGAACGGCACGGTAGATCTGCCGAATTCGCGGATCTGCTTCAGCGCGCCGGTTGGCGAGAATACGTACACATTTATAGTGAAGGCTACCGACGTCTGCGGCGCAGTTGATATCGACACGTCGACAGTGACCATAAAATACAATGCCCCGCCGGTGCTTAACATCCCGACCAGTTTTGTCGCTTACCTTGATGAAGCCGGGCAGTTCTGCTTCGACCCGCAGGCAACGGACGAGGACAACAACCTTGCTGGTGTGGCGGTTACATCGCCTGCCTCCTACAATACCGGCTCGGGAGAGATTTGTTTCGCCGCAGACACTACCGGTAATTACTGCATGACGGTTACGGCTGTGGACTCCTGCGGTGAGCAGGCAGTCAAACAGGTCTGCGTGCGGATCGAGATTGATGAGTGTATCCATGTGCAGATTGAGAAATCGCACAACTCATACCAGGGCCAAATCCAGACCCTCGACATCTATCTGAACGGCTCCGGCCGGGAACTCGGTGGCTTCGACCTGTTAATCGCCTACGATGGATCGGCTCTGGGCGTCACCGGTGCGGTGCCCGGCACATTGTTCGGTGACTGTCACTGGGAGTATTTTAACTACCGATTCGGTGTCGACGGTAATTGCGGCACCGGATGTCCGTCGGGATTGCTGCATATTATAGGCATAGCCGACATGAATAACGGTGCGTATCATCCGAGTTGCTTCCTGAAGAACATGTACGGCTCGTTAGCCCAGCTCCAGTTCCTGGTCAGCAATGATCGGAGCCTGGAATGTCAATATGTCCCGGTCAAGTTCTTCTGGTATGACTGCGGCGATAACAGCTTCTCCTCGCGAAGCGGCGACACGCTCTGGGTGTCGCGTGAGGTGTTCGATTACGAGGGTAATTCAATTACCGATAATTCTCACCCGTTCCCAAGCTATCAGGGAACCAATGACGTTTGCCTGATTGGCGAACCGGGCAAACCGACGGCCTTGAGATGCGTTGATTTCACCAATGGCGGAATCGATATTGTCTGCGCGGATTCCATTGATGCGCGCGGAGACGTCAATTTGAACCAGATTACTTATGAAATCGCCGATGCAGTCCTGTTCTCGAACTACTTCGTCTACGGTCTGCAGGTGTTTAGGATAAATGTTGAAGGCCAGATCGCCGCTACCGACGTCAACGCCGACGGCCTGACTCTGTCGGTGGCCGATCTTGTCTATATGATCCGGGTCGTCACGGGGGACGCCCAACGCATACCGAAACTGAACCCGGATCAACATTTTACAGCTGAACTGCGGGTTTCTGGAGATGTTCTCTCGATTACGCAGTCCGATACTCGTGTTGGAGCCATCTGCCTGACGATCGACGGTGATGCGAGGCCGGAGTTGTCCGAAAACGCATCCAGCATGGAACTCAGGTACAATTTCGACGGCTCGGTTACCAGGGTTCTGGTGTTTGATCTTGAAGGCAAGTCGTTTCTGGAGACCGGAAAGGTGCTCAAGTTGAACGGCGCCGGGAGAATCAAGAATGTCGAAATCGGCAGTTACGATGGCTATGTCATGGCAGCGAAAGTGAGTGATCTCCCCGATAAGTTCTCTCTTTCGCAGAACTATCCAAATCCATTCAACCCAACCACAACTATCGAGTTTGCGTTGCCAGTAGCGGCTGAGTGGAACCTCGTGATCTACAATATCCTTGGACAGGAAGTTGAAAGCTGGAATGACAAGAGCGAGCCGGGTTATGTAAAAGTCGAGTGGGATGCCCAGAAATACGCTTCAGGTGTGTATTTCTATCGTCTGAAGGCTGGAGAGTTCAGCAGCACCAAGAAGATGGTCTTGCTGAAGTAATTTTCTTCAGACTCCCTTACACAAGCCCTCAGTAATGAGGGCTTTGTTTTTTGCAGTCAGATGTTCTTGGATAAGACTTATGGTTTTAGATCGACAACCGTAGCTCCCCAGCTGCCGCCACTGCCCTCTTCGTGACGAAACGAAAGAACGTGCGGATGACTTTCAAGCAGGGTATGCACGATTCTCCGTTTGACGCCAATCCCTTTGCCATGCACAATACGCAGTTTGTACACCCTCTTTTCCAGGCAGGCATCGATATACGCCCCGACCACCTCCTTGGTTTCTTCGGGGGCAAACATATGCAAATCGAGCGTACCGTCGATCGGATACTCGACCGGTGAATCATCGTGTTCTGACATAGCAAAATCAGTATAGTGTTTTCGCGGGCCCGCAGCAACATCAGCCTGGCCCGGCCGGCTGGTATAGTGGTCCGGTTTTTCTTTCGGCGATATAGCAAAATTCGAACTTGCCTGAATCCCTTTGTGTGCCGACAATAGAAGTACTTTGTGGATAGGCATATGGGATGCTTATGAATCGACTACTTTTTTATGTACTCATGTTCTTGGTTGTCTCAGATTCTCCAGCTACAGCCGGCTCGGTGACCAGGACACTCAATCAGATAGCCGAAATATTCCGTCAAACTGATACCTCCATAGTCACTGATGACAGCATCAGCATTATGTCGTATTCCTTCATCAATGACAGCTTCAAGGTCGAGGCCATTCTGGTCAAGCCGCCCCGCGCGGTGAAGGCTCCCGCAATTGTACTAATTCCCGGATATGATCTTACAGCTGCTGATTTCATCTCCAAAGCCGTCAGATTCGCCCGGGCAGGATTTATCTGCCTTACGATAACGGAGCCGGGGTTCGGACGATCGGAAGGTAAACCAGACTTATGCGGTCTTGCTACTCTCGGGGCAGTTTCGACCGGCGTCAAGAAACTGATCGCCGAACCCGGGGTTGACAGTTCTCGATTGGGAATTATGGGCTACGCTCGAGGCGCCACCACAGCTTCGCTTCTGGCGACCCGGACCCACTGGTTCAGGGCGGCCGCGTTTGTCGGTGGAATCTATGACTTCAAGCAGATGTATGAAAAGTCCCCCATCCCGGACATTAAGGCGGCGATAGCGAACGAAATTGACCCGACCCCGGATGCCCTTGAAGCACGGTCATCGCTGTCTCAAATGGCCAAGCTGAGTTGCCCGGTCCTGATAGTGCATGGCGTAAGCGACATAAACTCCCCGCCGACACAGGCGTTGGCGCTCCGGGAGGAACTCGACAAGCTCCGCAAACCGTACGAATTTCATCTGCTCGGCGGCAAGAAAGATCCTTCGGCAGACCTCTCTCCCCTTGAACTCAGCGTGGCCTTTTTTCAGAAAATACTCGCAGGCTCGAACTGACCCAACTTCGTAGTAGACTCACAATTTGCGCCGTGGCTTGCTATTGTCGCCCGATATATTTATCTTCTCATTATCGAATTGCCAAACTGAAACTCCGGAGATACCAATGAGTTCACCAAAGACAATACCGGCGGCGCCCCGATGGGACCTTGAGTCGATTTTCCCCGGCGGCAGTCGCTCCCCACAGTTCAAACAGCATCGTCAAAATGTAGCCGCGAGTATCGAACGTCTTGAAGCACGTGTCGATGACATCCGAAAGCCGATTTCAGACAATTCGCTCGAGAGCTGGGTCACTTTCATCCTGCAGCTCCAGTCATTGGCCGACGATGTTGAGCTGGTCAACTCCTTTGCCGGCTGCCTGACGTCGCAAAATGTGGAAGACAATCTCGCGGACGCAATTACGGGCGAAGGTCAGGAATATAGTTCACGCTGGCTCAAGCTCCGTACAGTGCTGGAAGCCGAAGCCATGTGCCAGTCCGATGACCAGTGGAGGAAGCTTCTGGCCGATAAGAGGCTGGCCGGTGTTGAGTACTATCTGAACGAGCGCCGGGAGCTGGCTAAATCCAAAATGCCGGTGGAACTTGAGTCACTGGCGCTGGACTTGTCAGTTAACGGTTACCATGCCTGGAACCAACTGTACGATAAAATGGCCGGCGAACTCAAAGCGGAATTCACTGATAACGGGAAGTCATCGATCGTGTCGATGGGCCAATTGGCGACCAAAATGTCTGATCCCCGCCGCGATATTCGAAAACAGGCTTTTGAGAAATTGAATGAGGCCTGGCGTTCCCGGGCTGATCTGGCGGCGATGGCTCTGAATTTTCAAGCCGGATACCGCCTTTCACTTTACAAAAGACGAGACTGGGAGTCTCCATTGTATGAGCCGCTCAAGCTGGCCCGAATGGAACAGCGGACGCTCGATGCAATGTGGAGCGCCGTGCGTAAGGGAGCGCCGAAACTCAAGCCATATGTCGAAGCCAAAAAGAAACTGCTGGGGATAGACAAATTCAGTTGGTACGACCAGTTCGCGCCCTGCGGGACAGTCGACAAGCTGTATGCGTTCGATGAAGCGGGTGACTTCGTCTGCGAGAACATGGCGCGTTTCTCCAAACACATGGCGGAGTTTTCCCGGATGGCCCTGGATAAAAACTGGATCGAGGCCGAAGATCGCCCGGGAAAACGGGGCGGTGGATTCTGTACCGGACTGGGACCGCTCAAGCAATCCCGTATCTTCATGACGTATGCCGGCAGCTATGAAAATCTGCTCACTCTGGCGCATGAACTCGGACACGCTTACCACAGCTGGGTTCTCAACGATAAGCCGGTCTTTGCTACCTGGTACCCGATGAATCTGGCCGAGACGGCGTCAACTTTCGCCGAGGCGCTGGTGACCGATGCTGCGCTGGCTCATGCGAATGACCCGCAGGAAAAGCTGATGTTGCTCGAACAGAAACTCCAGGGCGGCTACACCATGTTCACCGACATCCATTCACGGTATTTATTCGACCGATCCTTCTATGCGAAGCGAAAAGCTGGAATTCTCAATAAGGAAGAGTTAAGCGAACTGATGGTGCAGGCACAGAAAGAAGCTTTCGGTGAATTGCTTGATCCATCCGGATACCATCCGTTGTTCTGGTGCACCAAACTCCACTTTTATATTACCGATTCGCCTTTCTATAATTTCCCGTACACGTTCGGGTTCTTGTTTTCAGCCGGCGTGTACAGCCGGGCCAAACACGAGGGTCCGTCGTTTGCCCAGAAGTATAGGGATCTCCTCGCCGATACCGGCAGTATGTCGACCGAAGATGTCGCCAGAAAGCATCTCGGCGTGGATCTCTCCAGGGAGGAATTCTGGACGGAAGCGGTCGAGAGTGTTGTTTCCGATGTCGATGAATTCGTCAAGCTGGCGGCAAAGAGGAGATAAGAAGAGTGCCGCAAGGGGTCGACGGCGTACCGGATTCCGGTCTGTGGAAGGACTATCTCAATGACAAATCGCTTGGTCTGCTGGCGTCCGAGCTCAAGTCGGCTTACCGGCGGTTCGATCGGGACGGTTTCTTGGCAGCGGTGCTTACGGAAGATTTTTTCGCCCGGGAACTGAAGGACCGTATGGCACGGGTGGCCCAGGTGCTGCACGATTTTATGCCGGATGACTACTCCGCGACCACCGAAGTTTTCATAGAAGCCGCTCCGAGACTGAAAACCTTCCTCAATCTATGTCTCATGTCGTACATCGAGCAATTCGGATTGGACGATCTGAAGACTTCGGTGAAGGCGATGGAGTCGATGACCCAGTATAGTTCCGCCGAGTTCGCCATACGGCCGTTCATGAACCGATACACGCAACAGATGATCCCTGTGTTGCACCGCTGGGCGGCAAGCCCCAACGAACATGTCAGGAGGCTGGCGGCGGAGGGTTCGCGGCCGCGGGGGGTCTGGACGGCCCACATTGACGCGTTCCGGAAAGACCCGGCCCCCGTTATCGAGTTGCTCGATAAGCTGCGAACAGATGCCTCACTGTATGTCAGAAAGGCTGTTGCCAACAATCTCAATGACATTTCAAAAGATCATCCTGACGAAGTCATCAAAGTCGCGACCAGATGGAAAAGAGAAGGCAATGCGCATACCGATTGGATTGTCCGCCACGCCTGTCGGTCGCTTATCAAGCAGGGTGACAAGCGAGTCTTTCCGCTTTTGGGATTTGCGGCCTCACCCAAAGTCCGGGTAGTCGATCTCAGCCTGAAGCCGAAACAAATAACTATCGGTGACAGCGCGGAGCTTTCGTGCGTCATTCACTCCGAAGCAACCAAAGTGCAGAAGCTGTCTATCGACTACCGCCTTCATTTCCGCTCCAAACGGGGCGGGACTACCTCCCGCGTATTCAAGCTGTCTGAAAAGAGTCTGTCCAAAGATGGGTCGCTTCCGATCAAAACCCGGCGCTCTTTCCGCAATACGAGCACGCGTACGCACTACGCCGGACCTCACAAGCTGGAATTGATTATTAACGGTACCGTGTACCAGACGCTGGAATTCACGCTGCGCTGAGCTCTTTCACTTCTGCTGTCCGGGAACTTTAGCCCGATTTCAACCGGCCGGAACTCTCCGATATTCGCAATGTTTCACAATTACCCAACGTTGAAGGACCACCTATTGATTAAACGACCTCACATATGCGTGTTATTAATCGCAGTCGGCGCTCTGTTAATCGGCGTCATGACCTGGACGACCACTCTAACCGCTGGCAAGACGGCCGGTAACGCACGAGGAAGGACTGATATGTATCACCAGCCAGGGAGAGATAGTATGATGGTGAAAATCCACAAGTCCGACGAGGAATGGCGGAAGGAACTGACTCCCGAAGCGTATCGAGTCACGCGGCAAAAGGGAACCGAGCCGGCGTTCACCGGGGAATACTACAATTTCCACCGCGACGGTGTGTATCGGTGCATCTGCTGTGGAAATCCGCTGTTTGACTCGCGTACCAAGTTCGAGTCCGGTTCAGGATGGCCGAGCTTTTACCGCCCGATTGCTGATAGCGACATAGTTGAAAAGATCGATGACAGCTGGTTGGGAATCCGCACGGAAATAGAATGCTCCAATTGCGGGGCACACCTGGGGCATGTTTTTGATGACGGACCCAAGCCGACCGGACTTCGATATTGCATCAATTCCGCGTCCCTCAAATTTGAGGAACGGAATCAGCCGGACTCATCGCATACGACGGAATAGGTGCCTTCTCCGTCGCGTCAAACCGATTCGGACGGCGGGATAACATCGAACGATGTTCTGCCAGTTTCGAGCATGAGCTTAACATAGGGCAGACACAGTCCGCACTTCTTGCCAAAATCTACATGAGATTGCAACTGTTGGACGTTGCTCACCCCGGCCTGCGCGGCGATCTTCTTGAGCTCGCTAAAGGTTCGGTCAAAACAAACACATTTGGTGACCATCTGGGAAGATCCGAATATTGGAGTGAATGGGTAGCGATTGAATTCTGATTGTCTTACAGATTCTCAATCTGATCCATTTTTACAAGAAACTCTTCTGCTTCGCGCTTGGATAATCCCCGCTCGATGAGTTGTTCTTTGGTGAACTGGCATTCGGCAAGCTTGTCTTTGAGCAATTTCAACTCATTGGCAGAGAAGTAAGCGGCGTTCACGGAATAATCCATGAATGCTTCGAAGGCCATCGGGCAGACCGCTTTTACCATATCGGCCATGATAAGCGCATATTCACGGATTTCCTGTTGCGCATGCGGGTCCATGCGAAGTCTCAAAAAGTGAAACAGATTGTGTAAGTCAATCTTCCAGTACCACTCAGTATACAACGACAGCGGAAGATTTATTCTGGCTAACTCTCGCGCTAATCCGGTGTCGACGAACTCCATGTACCGGTTGTACGCATCCTTCTGCGAACTCTTCAAGTAATCAAGCAGCCGGTGTTTGAGTTCGTCCGGCACTTCGTCTTCGGAGCGGCCCTGCTTGTTGACGCTCGACTGGAACCGGATGTCTTCGGGGTCAGGCAGGTAAAACTCTTCCTTCATCACGGAGTAACGGCCGGAGTATTCATTGACATTCGCCGAGCGATGCCGGATCCATTGCCGCGCGACAAAGATGGGCAGTTTGACGTGGAATTTGAATTCGACCATTTCGAACGGAGTGGTATGCTTGTGGCGCATCAGGTAGCGGATCAACCCCCGGTCCTCGGAGACTTTCTTTGTCCCTTTACCGTAGCTGACACGAGCCGCCTGCACAATCGACTCATCCGATCCCATATAGTCAATCAGACGCACAAAACCGCTGTCCAGAACCTTGAATTCCTTGTCAAGCAGGGCGTCCGCTTCAATATTTTCTACATGTGCCACATCAATCCTCAAGAGTTTTGCTGGAAGGAAAATATAACACCGGCCATGGCTCCGGACAAGGATTTAAAGGTCACAAAAAAGCACCGCTATAGCGTCGATCTTATTTCGCGCCTTGTTGGCAGAATGTTCATTCGGCCCAGAGGTAAAGTGCCGTGCACAGATCACGCTGGTCGGCCTGTCGAGACGCGGGTAAGTCACCATGACTAAATAGATTATTCAAGTCAACGACTGACTCCCGGTGGTCTGCCGAGTAGCTCGCAGATTATACGAGCGCTGCTTTTTTTGGCGGCAAGATTGCTTTTGCCCGCAAATATATTATCTTGCCTGACCAATAAAGAAAAACTGCAGAATGTTCTTCATAAGGAGTAATGTATGTCTCCCCGCGAAGCTTATACTGAATTAACACAACGGGTCCGCAATATCGCTCTGCTGTCATCGGCGGGTTCTATACTGGGCTGGGATGAAAGAACTTATATGCCCCGGGGTGGCTCAAATCTCAGAGCCGACCAGCTGTCGCTATTGAGCGGCATGGTTCATGAGCAATTCACCTCACCGCGTATCGGTGAGTTGCTCGATATTCTGGAAGCATCTGATCTGGTAAAGAATCCCGAATCAATTGAAGCAGTCAATGTACGCGAACTGCGCCATTCCTATGTGAAGCACTCGAAACTTCCCAAAGAGCTGGTCGAGGAACTTTCCAAAGTCACGACTCTGGCCCAGGGTGAGTGGGTGGTGGCACGTCGAAACTCCGACTTCAAGCACTTCCTGCCGTGGCTGGAAAAAGTGGTCACCCTGACCCGACGCAAAGGGGAAGCATACCAGATGCCCGGCGAACCATATGATGCATTGCTTGATGATTACGAACCGGGAGCCAAGACCTCCGAGATCGAGGAAGTCTTCACCAACCTCCGCCGGGAACTGGTGACCCTGCTGGAAAAGATCAAGCAGGCGCCACGGAAACCGGATGTCAGCATAGTGGAACGCGAGTACGACGTCGAGTTGCAACGCGTATTCAGCGAGTCGGTAGCGGCGGCCATGGGATTCGACTTCACCTGCGGTCGCCTCGATATCACCACCCATCCATTCTGCTCCGGTATGGGTCCGGGTGATACGCGAATTACAACCCGGTATAATCCGAAACGGCTCAACGATGCCCTGTTCGGGGTGATGCACGAAGCCGGTCACGGACTCTATGAAATGGGCCTGGACAAAGAGAATCATTTCGGCGAACCGATGGGTGACTCCGTCTCGCTCGGCATCCATGAATCGCAGTCCCGTATGTGGGAAAACCAGGTCGGACGTTCCAAACCGTTCTGGAAATACTTCTTCCCTCAGGCTCAGCGGATATTTAAAAACTCGCTGGCGGGCGTTAAGCTCGATGAGTTCTACGCGGCGATCAACGATGTCCGGCCGTCGTACATACGCGTGGAAGCCGACGAGGCTACCTACAACCTGCATATCGCCCTCCGGTTCGAATTAGAGCGGGCGATTCTCAAAGGAGATCTCAAGCCGGCGGATATTCCCGGCGAATGGAACAGCCGCTTCAAGAAATACTTCGGTATCGAAGTCGACAAAGACACCAACGGATGTCTTCAGGATGTTCACTGGTCCGCCGGACTCATTGGGTACTTCCCGACATACACGTTAGGCAATCTGTATTCGGCACAGTTCTTTGCCAAGGTCAAACAGGAAATTCCTGATCTGGACAAGCAATTCGAGCAGGGCGATCTGATGACGCTGCGCGGATGGCTCAAGGAAAAAATCCACCGCCACGGACAGCGTTATCGGGCCGGCGATCTGGTTCGCAAAGTAACTGGCAACCCCCTGTCTTACAAGCCGTTAGTTGAATATATGAACCGCAAGTACGGCGAGATTTACGGTTTCTGACCGGACTCTGTGTGAAAAAGGCCGGACCGCTCCGGCCTTTTTTTGTGGCTGAACAAAGCACCGTCGCGCATGTTATAAAAGATAAATATATCTACTATAATATCGAGAGTTCGGACATGATGTCGGCTGAAGAGTATTCTCACGAAATTTCTGAACTGCTTCGTCTGTTGATGGAAGAGGAGCGGAATTTTCACGCCCGCTCCCGGCAGATGCGTATCGACGATGCCCATCTGGTGAGATCGCACGAGCTCACCTTCAGTCGGGTGGGACGAGCTGAATCGCACGAACGGATGCGACTCGCTCATGAGGCGATGTTCAAAGTTCACCGCAAACTCAAAAAAGAACATGACGAGGCTATCAGGCGAAGTCTTGCGGTGGTGCGGCAGGCGGAACAGGGGAAATACTCAACCGAAGAGCTGGCGGGGGCGCTGGAGCAATTACAGCACCAGCTACAGAGGATCCGGGAAGAGCACAGCTTGATGGAAAAAGAACGGAAGCAGATTCTACTGGAACATGAGGAATGGATACGCAAGTTGGGCGAAGGATTCAGCCACTGACAAAACCCCGGTAGGCCAGATAGGGCAACAGGACGTACAGCAGGAGGTCACGTACAAGATAGAAGAGCACAAAGGCCAGGATGAATTTCCATCCCAGCGCTTTTACTTCTTTCCACGACTTGGGGAATTTCAAAAATCGAAAGTACTTTGAGGCCAACGGTCCTTCCCTCCAGGCAAATGTAATCGGTGACAGGCTCAGATATGCAACCAACGAGCCAGGTCAAAGGTTCGCGCTGATAGTAGATATTTCGGAGAGGAGGCCTGTGGGGCCTGATCGGGAACCCGGATCGCAGTCATATCTGTGTCCGAGGAGACAAATATACGGAACTGATTAAACATAGTCATGTTTTAACCGTACGATGGGTATGATATGCTTACTAATTCAAATGGAAGATCATGCGTAGCCTCTTTCCGGTAATATTCGGCGTCATTTTAATCTCGTTCTTCGGACTGATACAGGTCTTGTTTTTCCGCCTGTTCAATCGACGGTGGTGGGCAAATCGGTGGCTTCGCCGCGGGTCATGGCTTCTTCCTGCTGTGGGCATCCTGACTGTTTTCGCCTGGGGGGCGGGAGAATGGTACACCCAGGATTGGCTGGCCTATCCCGGGGCGCTCCTGACGGTGCTTCTGTTCGTGATGGAAGTAGCGTTGTTTTTGTCCCTGCCGATCTCGGGCGTCATCCACTTCATCAACTGGAGTATGGATAAACTGGCCGGGCGGAGACATAAAGCTGACAATTCAGAGATCTCGCATACACGACGGGCGTTTCTTCGGGCAACCGCCGCCGCGGTGCCGATGGCTGCGCTTGCGGCGGGCGGTACGGGTGTGCTCGATTCCTTGCGCGAGGCGCGAGTGTATCTTCGACCGATGTACTTCAAAGACTTGCCGCCCGATCTTGAAGGCATGCGACTTCTCCACATCTCCGACATTCACCTGCGGCACTATGTCACTCTGGACGATCTGTCGTATGTCGTTGAAAAGGCCGTGCTGCTCAAACCTGATCTCACGCTGGTGATCGGCGACATATCGGATGAGCTGGCAATCCTTCCCGATGCCCTGAGGATGATTGATCAACTACATCCCCCGCTGGGGACGTTTGCCAGTCTCGGCAATCATGAGTATTATCGGGGGATCGGCGAGGTACTTCGCATATTCGAAAGCTCACCTTTTCCACTGCTGGTTGATCGGGGAATTCACCTCAGTCGCGGGAGAGCTTCATTGTATATAGCCGGCATCGATGACCCGCGGTCGGTCGGTGGCAGGCACGAGGAGTTCTTTGTCAAGACGATCGACAAGGCATTGCTCGACAGAAGAACCGATGATTTCGTGGTCCTGATGAGCCATCGTCCCGATGCCTTCGACTATGCTTCTGAAGTAGGCGTACCGCTCACATTCTCAGGTCACACTCATGGCGGGCAGATCGGATTTGGCGGTCGCTCGGTGTTCGAGTCGATCTGGCCGGATCGGTATCTTTGGGGAGCGTATCATAGGGAAAACAGCGCGCTTTACACATCGTCGGGGGTGGGCCATTGGTTCCCGTTTCGTCTCGGCTGTCCGACCGAAGCACCTGTGATTGAATTGCGGCGCGGCTGATTTTCTCTCTGAAAACGATCCTGATAGACCTGACATTCAGAGTGAAAAAAAAGTGTAAAACCATCAAATCTGTTAAATTTTTCTTGCTATAAATTTTAACAAAGAAGTATTTTGTCGGCGTATGAAACACGAACGCAATGCGAAATTGATAGACTGAAACTCGAACAACCAAACCCCTAAATGCTAAGGAGCAACGCAATGCCAGTAGCAAAGAAGAAAACCGCTGCTAAGAAGGCCACCAAGAAGGCCGCCCCCAAGAAGAAAGCCGCGAAGAAGACCGTCAAGAAGACCGTGAAGAAGGCCGCCCCGAAGAAGAAAGCGGCTGCGAAGAAGAAACCCGCGAAGAAGACAGCGAAGAAGACTGCAAAGAAGGCGGCGAAAAAGAAAGCGGCAAAGAAGAAACCAGCAAAGAAAGCGGCCAGTAAACGGAAACCAAATCCGGCCTTTATGCGCCCGATGGCGGTTTCTGAAGACCTCGGCGCCATCGTTGGTAACAAGCCCATGCCACGGACGGAAATCACCAAGAAACTGTGGGATTATATCAAGAAGAATAATCTCCAGGACAATGCCAACCGTCGCATGATCAATGCCGATGAAAAGCTGAAAAAGGTTTTCGGCGGCAAGAAACAGGTTTCGATGTTTGACATGACCAAGCTCGTGTCAAAGCACATGAAATAAGCGAAACCTCGAGTATGACCATGAACGGGTCGGCAGTCGCCGGCCCGTTTCAGTTGCAGCCTGTCAACGGTCGATTCTCTTGTGTCGTGTCCCGCAAAGCGCTTTGAATCTCCGGCCACACCCTGTATATTGCCCCGAATTTCACTTTATCTACACGTGCACAACGGAGGTAATAAGATGCGGGAAATCGTTCGATATATCTTAGCTCTGCTTCTTATCGGTTCGCTGGCTCCGGCCGCCGGACGGTGTGATATTGCGAAAAACCTCATGCCGATTACGCCGACCGACACAATTATTGACACCCTCCATGGTGTGCCGATCGCGGATCCATACCGCTGGCTCGAAGACGGGAAATCTCAGGCAGTCCGGGATTGGACAGAAGCTCAAAATGTCTATTACCGTTCGTTTGTCGATAGTTATCAGGATCATGACAAGGTGGCTCGACGTATCGAGCAACTTCTTTCAATCGGATCAATCAGCGCCCCGGCAAAATATGGAAATATCACCTTCTACTCCCGCCGCGATCCAGGCCAGAACCACGACGTGCTTTATATGAAGAAAGGTCCGGCCGGCGGCGAGGAGACCGCGATTGATCCGAACGGATTCTCCCCGGATGGGACGATGGCCATGGACTGGTACACCATTGCTGATTCGGGCCAACTGATCGCCTATGGTAAATCTTCCTCCGGTTCCGAGCAGACGACCCTGTTTATCCTGCGGACCGACACCAAACATCTGCTGCCGGACACGATACCGTACACGCGTGCCTGCGGACTGGCCTGGACCCCGGATGCCGGCGGATTCTACTACACGCGCTTTCCCGCCGCCGGTACGGTTGCTCCGGGCGATGAGAATTATTTCCGGTCGGTCTACTTCCACCGTATCGGCGACGACTGGCACAATGATGCGCTGATTTTCTCGTCGGACTCCGACAAAACATCATGGCCGAATCCCGCTCTTTCCCCTGACGGAAGGTATCTATTTATTTCGGTTTGGCTGGGTGGAAGCATACGGTACATCTATCTCGATGACCGGACAAATCCGGCTGATTCACTCGCTCCGTTTGTCAACAATGTCGATGCCAAATTCATGGTATATCCGCTGAACGACCGCTTCTATATTCTCACTGATTACCGGTCGCCGCATTTCCGCGTCATGCGGGCCGGGTATGACAGGCCCGGTTTGGCTGATTGGAAGGAAGTGATTCCCGAAGGTCCCGACATTCTTGAGGGGCTGACGTTGGTGGACAGCAGTCTGGTGGTGGAGTCGATGCACAACGCCGCCTCGAGTCTCGATCTATTCGACCTGGATGGCGGACACATTCGTTCGCTCGCCCTGCCTTCGATCGGATCTGTCGGAACGCCGCAGGGCGACATAAACAGCAAGGAAATGTCATTCTTGTTCTATTCGTTTACTGTGCCTTCGACTGTCTATCGATATGACTTCTCGACTGATTCGCTGAGTGTCACCGACCAGTTGAAATCGCCGGTCGACTTATCGAACGTGGAGGTGACCCAGGTCTGGTTTCCGTCCAAAGACGGCACCCCGGTTTCCATGTTTATCGTCGGCCGCAAGGGGATGATGCGCGACGGCGGAAATCCAACTTACCTGTACGGTTACGGAGGGTTCGGCAACAGCGAGACCCCCGGTTATTCTTCCAGCATAGCCTTCTGGCTTGATGTGGGCGGAGTCTATGCTCTGCCGAACATTCGGGGAGGAGGCGAGTACGGCAAGCAATGGCACGATGCCGGGAAGTTGGGAAATAAACAGAATTCATTCGATGACTTCATCGCGGCCGCCGAATACCTGATCGACAGCGGCTACACGAATCCCCAAAAACTGGTCATCTCGGGTGGATCCAATGGTGGTTTGCTGATCGGCGCGGTCTTGACTCAACGGCCGGACCTGTGCAAGGTGGCGATCTGCTCGGTGCCGCTTCTGGATATGCTCCGGTATCAGAAGTTTCTCATCGCCCGGCTATGGGTACCGGAATACGGCTCCAGCGAGGACTCAGCTCAATTTGCCTATCTTCTGAAGTACTCCCCATATCAACATGTCATGCCGGGAACCGCGTATCCGGCCGTTCTTCTGACAGCCGGCGAATCCGACAGCCGCGTCGACCCGCTCCACGCCCGTAAGATGGCCGCCGCTCTTCAAGCTGCCACATCATCGGACAACCCGATTCTGCTGAACGTCGAAATTAAGGCCGGACACGGTCAGGGGAAGCCGATGAGCAAGAGAGCCGAAGATATTGTGTCGCAGTGGAGTTTTATCTTCAAAGTGCTTGGGCTAAGGTACGGCAAGTAGGCCGTGAATTCCGGATGCACCCGTCTTCCGCTTTGACCGGAAATGCGTCAAGTCTTCCCGTGTGGGCGAGGTCTTTGCCCGTAAGCCCCGACCAGACTTACCGTCGGTCTCTCCGTGCTAAATGGTGAACTTGTTGGCCAAGCCTTTCTTACCCGGCAAAAGATCGTCGGGTTCGATCTCGCAGCAGAGAGAACCCGGACAATTCACTTGAAAAGTCAGGGCAAGGTTATTATACTCCCGTTGTGAAATAGTTCACATTATTTCGCTTGATTCTGAAAGTGAGGTGTGCCTGTGGCTGTCGTTCGTCCATTCCGGGGTGTGAGACCTAAGGCTGAATTTGCCCAGAAGGTCGCATCCCCTCCCTATGATGTGCTAAGCAGTGATGAAGCCCGGGAATTGGTAAAAGAAAATCCGCTGTCTTTTCTTCGGGTCAACAAATCCGAAGTAGATTTTCCTTCGGAGATTGACATGTACAGCAGGCAAGTGTACGAAAAAGGGAAGCAGAATCTCCAGAGCTTAATGCGTGAGAACATATTGATTCAAGATGACCAGCCCTGCTTCTACCTGTACCGGCTGACTATGAACAGCCGGGCTCAGACAGGTCTGGTGGCCTTGACTTCGGTCGACGAATATGACCGGGGTATTATCAAAAAGCATGAACATACCCGTCCGGACAAAGTCAAAGATCGGGCCGATCACATCCAGATTCTCGAGGCTCAGGTCGGGCCGGTTTTCTCGATATTTAAGCATAATGCCGAGTTGACCAACCTTTTCGCGAAACTCACCGCCGGCAGTAAAACGTTGGATTTCGTGGCCGATGACCATATCCGTCATGAGCTCTGGGTAATTGCCGATCAGAGCGCCATAGACGCCCTTGTGAGCGCGTTCGGCCGGCTCAGCGCGATTTATATCGCCGACGGTCATCATCGTTCGCAGGCGGCCTCTGAAGTCGCCAGACGGCTTCGCGAAGCCAACCCCCAACATACCGGAAATGAGCACTACAACTTCTTCTTGAATGTGCTGTTTCCGGATACCGAAGTTCACATAATGCCATATAATCGCGTGATCCGCGACACCAACGGTTTGTCGGTTGAGGCCCTGCTCGATCGGGCGGGAAAAAACTACTCGGTCACGAATCATCAGTCACCGGTCGAGCCGCGCCAGAACCACCAGGTCGGACTCTATGTCGATCGACGCTGGTATGTGCTGTCTTCGCGGGAAGGAACGTATGACGAATCGCATCCGGCGGAATCGATCGACTCGGCCATACTCACCCGCAATTTTCTGAGCCCGCTGCTGGGAATTACGAATATCCGGACCGACAAACGTATTGACTTTGTCGGCGGTATTCGCGGCGTGTCCGAATTGGTCAAACTAGTTGACGGCAATAAATACAAGATCGCGTTTTCCCTGTACCCGGTTTCGGTCGACCAGCTGATCGATGTCGCCGATGCCGGCGAAGTCATGCCGCCGAAGTCGACCTGGTTCGAACCGAAACTTCGCGACGGTGTGGTTATAAACCTGTTGAATGAGAAATAGGAGAGGGTGAAACTATGCTGATACTCATTTCCGATTCTTTTGATGCTTCCCTGCCCGGCTTGCTGGCGAGGTACGGTGAAGTCACCTCAGACAAGGCGCGCCAGGCGGAAGCTGAAATTATCCTGATACGAAGCAAAACCAAATGCACCAAGGAATACATCGACGCATCGCCCAGGCTGAAGTACATCATTCGAGGGGGAGTGGGGCTGGATAATGTCGATGTCGCTTACGCGCGGACCAAGGGAATACAGGTGCAGAATACGGCGGAGGCATCGACTATCGCGGTAGCCGAACTGGCCTTTGCCATGATAATCGCCATGCCGAATAACCTGACCGCCGCCGATCGGTCGATGCGCGAAGGTAAGTGGCTTAAGAAGGAACTTGAGCGAACCGAGCTCATGGGTAAGACGCTTGGAATTCTCGGCATGGGGCGAATCGGCACCGCGCTGGCGCTTCGCGCCCGCGCCTTTCGCATGCGCGTGCTGGCCTGGCACCCCGATGTCTATTTCTCGGATTTTGCCGAAATCCGCTCCAGCATGGAGGAAGTTCTGGAGGAGTCGGATTTCATTTCGATTCACATGCCGCTTCTGGACGCCACCAGAGGCATTATCAATGCGGAGACCCTCAAACGCTGCAAACGGGGTCAGTATATGGTGAATACCGGTCGGGGCAAATGTGTGGTCGAAGAAGACATAGTGGCGGCGCTCAAATCAGGACAGCTCGGAGGGTATGGCACCGACGTGTTTTATTCCGACCCGCCCGAGAATTCCCCTCTGGTAAACGCGCCGAACACGCTGCTGACTCCGCATTTCGGGGCCTCGACAAAAGAGAATATGCTTCGCATCGGACATATCGTCGATAGACTTATCGAGGAGTATGTCCATCACAAAAAGCACGAGACCGCTCACGCCAAATAGGAAACTCGACAAGAGGCAAAAAGATGTCAAAACGAGTATTTAACTTCAATCCCGGACCGGCCTGCCTACCGCTGGAAGTCTTGAAAAAAGTTCAGGAAGAACTGCTGGACTTCAAAAATACCGGCATGTCGGTTATGGAGATCTCCCACCGATCCAAGGAATACGACGAAATCAATGATACCGCGATCGCCATGACGCGCGAGCTGCTCGGTCTCGATGAGAGCTACCATGTCCTGTTTCTCGGCGGCGGAGCATCGACCCAGTTCGCCACCATCCCGATGAATTTCCTGCATCCCGGTCAAACCGCTGCCTATGTCGACACCGGCGCCTGGTCCGCCAAGGCGATCAAGGAAGCCCAGAAGATCGGTACCGTACACGTGGCCGCGTCTTCCAAAGATTCCAAGTACGATCATATCCCGGACAAACTTGATTTCCCAAAAGATGCCGCCTATCTTCATGTGACCTCCAACAACACGATTTATGGCACGCAGTATCAGAATTTCCCCGGCGCCGGATCTGTCCCGTACATCTGTGATATGTCCTCGGATATCCTCTCGCGCCGTCGCGAGTTCAAAGTGTTCGACATGATCTATGCCGGCGCCCAGAAAAACCTCGGGCCGGCCGGAGTCACCCTCGCGATTATCAAGCAGAGCCTGCTGGATAAGTGTTCGGACAAGATCCCAACCATTTTTGATTACCGTACGCATGCCAAAAAGAAATCGCTGTACAATACGCCCCCGGTATTTGCCGTGTACATTTACAAGCTGATTCTGGAGTGGATCAAAAAGAGCGGCGGTCTGGCCGCCATCGAAAAAGTGAATATGGCCAAACAGGAACGGATCTACCAGATAATAGACCTCCATCCTGATTTCTACCGAGGCACGGTCAAGCCGAACAGCCGAAGCTGGATGAATATCACTTTCCGCCTGCCTTCGGAGGAACTTGAGCAGAAGTTCGTAGCCGAGGCGAAGGCGGCAGGGATGGTCGGGCTGAAGGGGCACCGTGATGTCGGCGGCATTCGGGTATCGCTGTATAATGCGGTTCCCCTAGAAGCTTCCGATACCCTGGCCCGCTTCATGGAAGAGTTCAAGAAAAAGAACTAGAACATTCCAGACGATCTGAGTATGGTCAGCAACGGCGCCGGTGGGCGCCGTTGTTGTATGCGGGACGAGACAAGTCGTCCACCGAAGACCTATATCATCCTATCAAGGAGCACCACCATGGACCGAAAAGAGGCCATTCGCAAATACAAAGATTCACCGCCGCCGGCCGGCGTATTCCGGGTGCGCAATACGGTCAGCGGTAAGTCACTGGTCGGATCAAGCAAAAACCTGCCCGCCGTTCTCAACCGGGAACGGTTTCAGTTGCAGCACGGCTCGCATCCTGACAGGGGATTGCAGAAGGACTGGAATGAGCTGGGGGCCGAGGCTTTCCAGTTTGAGATTCTGGATCAACTGGAACCATCGAGTGACCCGGCCGCGGATCTCACCGAAGACCTCAAGACTCTCTTGCAGATGTGGCTGCAAAAGCTCAGCGCCGCCGGTGAGCAGTTTTACGAACGGTCGGGCAGAATCGCTTAGCCGCGCCCCGCGATTGCTCTTGCCCAATCGGGGTCGGGTGTGGTATCGTGAAGGCGGTTCCCCTGACAAGTGGAGGTGTCTATGCGGCTAAAAGAAAACGATTGGTGGACTGATTTCTTCCCGGTGTTTCGACCTCTGTTCGATCGAGCTCCCAAAAAAGTCACGACCGCGGAGGCCCGCTTCATTTTCGAAAAACTTAAACTTCGCACAGGAGATCGCCTGCTTGACTGCCCGAGTGGCATCGGGCGTCTGAGCATTCCGCTGGCGAAAAAAGGGATCCGAGTTACCGCGGTTGATATCACCCGCGGATACCTCGAAGAGCTGAAAGCGAAGGCGGAGCGCAGCGGACTCCGGATCGAGACGGTCCACAGTGATATGCGGAGGATTCGGTACCAGGGCGAGTTCGATGCCGCAGCCAATGTCTGGACTTCCTTCGGGTATTTTGAATCGGAGGCGGACAATTTGCTGGTGCTCAAAAGAGCCTACGACGCCCTCAGGCCGGGCGGGAGGTTCTATCTGAGCCTGGTCAATCGCGACTGGATTATAGCTCATTATACCGAAACAGATTGGTTCAGCTATCGTGACTTGAAGGTACTTGAGAAAAGAAGATTCGATTACACTACCTCACGCAATCATGGGGTGTGGACTTTCATCAAAGACGGAGTGGAAACTTCCGGCGATGTTATCATTCGCATGTACTCCTGCCACGAAATCTTTGCCATGTTCAGCAGGGTGGGATTTGACCAGATCGAAGCTTATGGGTCTCTCAAAGGAGAACCGGTCGACCGAAAACGTCAGATGATGTATTTCGTTGCGGTCAAGCCCGGGAGAAGGCGGAAAACTTAAAATGCGACGAAGCGAGTTCGACAGCAGTGACTCGACAGTCATCCAGGAAATTCTTGCCGCCAACAAAATTGGCCGGGTCGGCATTATTACGCCTGATGGTTATCCCCGAATCGTGCCGGTGAACTATGTTGCGATCGATAGCCACATATTCTTTCACGGTGCACCTGAGGGGGAGAAATATGCGGTGTTTGAAGGCGGCAACAGGGTATCGTTTGCGGTGGACATGGCCTATTCCACCATTCCGTCCTATTGGTTGGAGCAGAACAACGCCTGCCCGGCGACCATATTCTATAAATCGCTGTTCATGCGCGGGCAGGGGCGAATCGTAACGGATCTCCACGCGAAGGCCCGGGCGCTTCAGGCGCTCATGGAGAGTGAACAGCCGGAAGGGGGATATGCCAGGATTGTCCCCGAGGAACCGATTTATCGCCGCCGCCTTCCCGGCGTGGCGGTTTTTGAAATCATCCCGAATGCGATAGATGTCAAACTCAAGTTCGCACAGAACCGCGACAAGGAGGTTCGTCGACGGCTCATCAAACTGCTTCTCGAACGGGGCGGGCCGACCGATTTAGCGACCGCCGCTGAAATCGAAAAAACGCTTGAATGACATATGGTTGATAGCGCTCGTCAGACCTGATCCGAAGGCACCGGAAGAGACTGGAGGGCCATGAAAATCTCTTGTGGGAGAGCCTAAAATAGGGTATGTTCGGTTGTTGTTTGCGGGCCGTTAGGCCTTGACAAACCGAGCTAAAATTGGTTTCATAAAAAACTGTGTGGGAAAATTCAGCCCTTAAGGAGCCTTCTTGCAGACAGAGAATAAGACGGATGTCGCCTACCTGGACCTTTTCCAGAAATGTTTCGAATTCACGGCCGCCGATGATGTTAAAGCCCTGGGAATATACCCCTATTTTCACCCCTTGCAGTCGGCGCCCGGCAATGAAGTCGTGGTCGACGGTAAGCGGTGTATCATGGTCGGCTCCAACAATTACCTCGGTCTGGTAGATCACCCGAAAGTCAAAGAAGCTGCGGCCAATGCCGCCAGAAAATATGGATCCGGATGTACCGGCTCGCGGTTTCTCAACGGAACCCTCGATCTGCATCTCGAACTCGAGTCGCGGTTGGCCAAATTCATGCACAAGGACGCAGCGCAGGTCTTCTCGACCGGTTTTCAGACCAATCTCGGGGCCATTTCGGCCCTTGTCGCCAAGAACGATGCCATCATCATCGATCGCCAGGTGCACGCCAGCATCGTCGACGGTTGCCGGCTTTCGTACGGCAAAGTCTATAAATTCGCCCATAACGATATGGAAGATTTCGAGCGGGTCATTGCCAATGTGAGGAGTATCAACTCCCGCGGCGGCATACTGGTTGTAGTCGATGGCATCTTTTCAATGGAAGGTGACATCATCAAGCTCCCCGGCCTGGTGAAAATAGCTAAAGAGTATCAGGCCCGGGTGTTCGTCGACGATGCTCATTCGGTCGGTGTACTCGGCCCCACGGGTGCCGGAACTGCCGAGCATTTCGGCCTCGTTGACCAGGTTGACCTCACGATGGGCACGTTCTCCAAGTCATTTGCGTCGCTTGGCGGGTTCGTGGCCGGTGACGCCAAAGTGATCGACTACATTAAGCACAACGCTCGGTCCCTTATCTTCTCAGCATCGATTCCGCCGTCAAACGCGGCGGCCGTGCTGGCGGCGCTTGACATTATCGAAGCGGAGCCGGAGCGCCGCGAGAACCTGTGGCGGCACGCCCGCCGCATGAAGACCGAATTCGACCGGCTGGGATTCAATACCGGGCATTCCGAGACGCCCATTGTGCCAATTGTAGTCGGCGGCGATCTGGACGCTTTCGCGTTCTGGAAAGACCTGTTCGACAATGGGGTGTTTACCAACCCGGTGATCTCACCGGCCGTACCTCCCGGTCAGGCGCTCATACGGACCTCCTATACAGCATCGCACACCGACGACCAACTCGACAAAGTGGTCGAAGTCATGGCTAAGGTCGGCCGTGCCAAGGGATTGATTTCCTAAGAAGCCTATGCCAAGTGTCGAAGTTATCGAAGTCGAGAATTCCTCACAGCTCGCCGAATTTATCGAGTACCCCAACAGGCTTTACCGGGATGATCCGTTCTATGTCGCGCCGCTGACCATGGAGCGGAAGCAGTTTTTCGACTTCAAGAAAAACCCATTCTATAAAACCGCGACTGTCAAACTGTTCCTTGCCCGGCGTCAGGAAAAGGTGGTTGGGCGTATCGCCACCTGCGTCAATTACACGCACAACCAGTATCACGACGAGCAGACCGGATTTTTCGGGTTCTTTGATTCGGAAGATGACGCTGAAGCGGCGTCGTTGTTGCTCAAGGTCGCCATGATCACGCTCAAAAAGGCCGGGATGGATAAGATGCGCGGACCTATGAATTTTTCGACTAATCATGACTGCGGATTTTTGGTCGAGGGATTTGATTCCCTGCCCGTGCTCATGATGCCGTACAACCGTCCCTATCAGCCGAAACTCGCGGAGAAGTTCGGTCTCAAAAAGGTCATGGACCTGCTGGCGTACAAGGTGACCGACGAAACGATCAGCCCAGAGCGGGTTCAAGCGGTAGTTGACCGCCTGAGCAAGCGGCAGCGGGTAAACCTCCGGACGCTCAAGATGCGTGACTTTGACAACGAAGTCGAGCGCATCAACGACATCTACAACCAGGCCTGGCAGCAAAACTGGGGGTTCGTTCCGATGTCCCGGGAGGAATTCTTCTACATGGCCAAAGACCTCAAGCAGGTAGTTGACCCTGATCTCGTCTTTATCGCTGAGTACGATGGCAAGCCGGTGGCGTTCAGTCTCGCGCTGCCCAATCTCAACCAGGCGTTGGTCCACCTCCATGGTAAACTATTTCCGTTTGGTCTGCTCAAACTGCTCTGGCACACCAAGATTAGTAACAAGATTGACAGTGTTCGCATTATCACGCTGGGGATTATTCCCGAATTCCAGAAGCGCGGGATAGATTCACTGCTGTATGCCTCGACCTACAGCCGCGGTGTCGCCAAAGGGTACAAATGGGCAGAGATGTCCTGGATTCTCGAGACGAATGACATGATGCGCCGGGGCTGCGAACAACTGGGCGGGCAAGTGTACAAGCGCTATCGGGTAGTCGAACTCCCCCTCTGATTCGCCGCTCGCATTTTTTGACAGTTTCCAGTCCTGCGTTATCCAATAATTGACTTAGAAACGGGCCGGACGTATACTGAAGCTATGAAGTTCACAAAATCGTTTACGTGGCTGACGATTGCGGTGCTATTGGTCCAGACCATGCAAATTGCGGGCTGCGCCTCGCGATTCCGACAGGATCTGTACCTCACTGGCGAAGGACCTCGGAAGCGGGTAAAAATCGAACATACCCAGCTCATCCGCGATGCCGATCTGAGTGACCCGCAGGAACAAACGAAATACAAGGCGGGCGACCACAACGTAGCTGTGCTGACTGTCTCAACCCGGCACAATCGGCCGGATTCAAGTGGTACAGCCTGGGAGTTCAGCTTTGACGAATCCTGGCGTGCCGACGTTTACATCCAGATGCCTGAACCGATTCAACCGGGGCGCTATAATCTGCAGGGACTCAGTTACGCGGTTTTGATTGAACAGTACCAGTTGACCAATGACCAGCGGGCTTTCTATGCCCTGTCGGGGGATTTTGTGGTCGACTCGATCTCCATGCGGGACGCTTTTGTGACAATTAATGGCAAGTACGCGAACGCGAAGCAGGAGTCAATGACTCTCGACGGCACCTTCAAATTGAAGTTTCGCGAATAGACAAGTTCTTACCGCTTTTCCTGTGTTTCCAGTTGCTCCCGAAACAGCTTGTAACCGTATTCATCGAACAGACAGAGCTGCACGCGCTGTAACGTTTTGGCGCGCGCGGCATACCCTCGGATAGCGGTAATCATGACATAAGAACAGGCCTTCATCGGAAAACCGCCCACTCCGGTGCCGAACGCCGGAAAAGCAATCGATTCCAGCCTGAGTTTTTCTGCGATATTCATACTGCTGATAGTAGCCTGACGAATGTACTTGTCGGTTGTGCGAAGGTCCTGTCCCATGACGGCGGCGTGGATGACCACTTTGAAAGGCAGACGGCCGGCTGTTGTGTAGACAGCATCGCCGGGCATGACCGGACCTTTCTTAACCGCCTCCTGTTCGATAATCTCGCCGCCGGCCGCTTTGATCGCGCCGGCGACACCTGAGCCCATCCAGAAATGATTATTGGCGGCGTTTACAATTGCCTGCGTGTTCGTCGTAGTGATGTCCCCTTTGACAATCTCAATCGACAGCGGCATCCGGTTCCTCCGTATTTGTGCGTCCAGGAAATTTGCTTTCCCATAGACGGAAAACGTACGCAACGCTCCAACCAAGAAGGCAACCGATGGCTGAGCCGACAATGACATCGAATGGGTAATGCACTCCGACAAAGACCCGACTGATCGCTATGAGAGAGGCGAACGTGAACAGGTGCCATCGATATCGCGAAACCAGTAAGGCAAAGAAAGCCGCTTGACCGAACGAATTGGCGGCATGCGATGATGGCATCGAAAACCCACCACCGCATCCGACCAGCAGATGTATGTTGGTGAGGGTGTGACACGGCCGAGGTCGCGCGATCCAGTGTTTGAGGTAATGCGCCGATACCTGGTCGGTCAACAGGAGCACCACCAAGGAAAAAAGCACCATCCACCTGAGTCGAGTACTCCCTTTCCACAAAAGAAGCACCATCGCCAGACCGTAGAGCACCCGAAGTAACATATCGGAGGTAATTACCGGCATCAAATAGTCGGTAACCGGTGAAGCCATTTTTACATTGATGAAGAGAAAGATTGCTTGATCGATGTGGTTCAAAGTCGCAAACATTCCAGACCCCTATCTGTACACGGGAGGGTTGCTCTTCAGAAATCGATGTAACGCCGACCGGATCGGTATTCCTGTGCGCGCTCCCGGTTTTGTACACTTCAGCGCGGCGGCGGCCGAACCGAGCTTCATACATTCGCTCAATGCGCATCCCCGAAGGACCCCATACAGATAACCGGCATGATAGCAGTCGCCGGCGCCGGTAGTGTCGATATCCCTGACTTTGTATGCCGGCTGAAAAAAGAATTCTCCTGTTACCCGTTCCAGCCCGGTAGACCCCTTGATCCCCTCGGTGACAACAACAGTGCCCGGGCACAGGGTGGCCAGTTTGCGAATAGCGGTTTTCACCGAGCGGGTTCTACAATAGGGAAACGCGAACCCATCGGCTACCACCAAGTGGTCAACATACGGAAGCACCTCCGAAACGTCGTTTCGCTCTGATCCGATATCAAAAGAAACGAGTGCGCCGATTCGCCGCCCCCACCGCGCCAATTTGAGCGTGGCCGGCATATCCCGTCCGTCCAGATGCAGGATTCTTGGCACAGGGTACTGGCTGGTATCGATGTCTGATGCTTGTACGAAAATCTGCCGTGAAAGCACCATCGTTCTTCGTCCGCTGCCGGTTTCGATCCATCCGGCAGCTAGTGCCGATGGCTGTTTCTTGGTAATAATAAAGCTGGTGTCTACGTTGTCGTGACGGAGTTCTTTCTTTATGATGTCTCCGAACGGATCTTCGCCCACGGCCGTGATTAGCGTCGTTGAATATCCCAGCCGGGAAAGACCTACCGCAACATTGGGTATTGGTCCGCCTCCCTGCGCACAAAATTCGGAGGCATCTATTTTCTTCCCGGCATCAGGGTAAAACGGGACCGAGAACAGCAGGTCAAACGGAATGATCCCCATCCCGAGATAGTCAACTGTCGATCGTCGGCTCAATTTTCTCAACGTGGGCTCTTCCGGCTGAGAGTTCGGTAATGGCTACTTCCAGCGTATCGGCCAGACTGCGGCGGACAGTCAACGTCACCGATACATGATCCGAGAATTCAGCTTCGTCCTGCACCGCGCCGATCTGATGGATACGTTTAATGAGCGGGTCATACAGAGGAAAATCAATCTCAACTTTGAATGAATCGGTGAGAAATCGCTCGACCATGCCGGACTGTTTCAGGGCCAGTTGTGCCGCTTCGCTGTATGCCTTAACCAGGCCGCCGGTTCCCAGCTTGGTACCACCGAAATAACGGGTGACGACCAGCAATACATTGGTCAGTCCGCTGCCGACGATGACATCGTAAATCGGTCGCCCGGCAGTTCCGCCGGGTTCGCCATCGTCGGAGAACTTAAACGCTATATTTTCTTCGGGCAAGCCGACCAGATAGGCATAGCAGTTATGGGTAGCAGCATACTCCTGTTTGCGAATAGCCTCAAGCTCAACCACAGCTTCTTCTGCCGAGCCTACCAACGCGGTTCGGCCTATGAACCTGGAGCCCTTGACTTTGATTTCACACAAAGCAGTGCGGGCAATGGTAAAGTACTGGTCACTCATGACAGTTAGACAAGAGTTGCGATAATATCATCGACTTTCCCCAGCCCGACAAACGGGATAGCCCCCCAGCCAATTGCCTTGTTCAGACTACCGGTATCGGTAAGCGCTCCATGTCTGGGGTCGATCAGCACGAAAGCGATTTTTCCGATCTGGCTGCAACACTGCAGGAGATCAAGCGTGGAATCAGAGTCTTTGTAGAATTCTGTTACGACAACCGCCTGTGCCAGCGCGGCGATGATTCGATTGGAAGCTTCATAGTCGTTCGCTCGGGCCATATGTCCGGGGGTATGCTCGCTCAGCAGGCCGCCCTGCTGAATGATATCGATCGCAAGCGCCGTATGTTCGTGGGGTTCGATCTTATCTATGCCGCTGTCGAGTACACTGAAAGATGTCCCTCCGGCTGCCCGGCATCCCAGATGCGCCGCGGCATCAATTCCTTTTGCCAGCGAAGACACGATTTGTACACCCGCCTCCGAAAATTTCCTCGCCACTGAGACAGTCAGTTCAATCCCGTTGTTGGTTGCATTTACTCCGCCGGAAAGCGCCACAATTTTCCGCTCGGGGTCAGGCAGATGGCCGCGAAAATAAAGCAGGGAGGGAGGGTCATTCAATTCAAAGAGATTCTGCGGGAAAGCGGGCTCAAATCTGGAGACAATCGAAATGTCCTGGGCGCGAAGTGATTCTTGAAACGCCTCGGCCTGCTTTAAATAGTCGGCGGCTCGCGCAACCTGATTGGCTGTGTCAGCCGTCATCCCGGCGATAGCCATTAGAGAGCCGGCATCGGCGTGCAGAATTCGATCCAGACTGCCGTACCGGGTTATCAGCGCTTCCATCAGGCGCGGCCGTACTCCTGCGAACTGGCAGAGCGCGATCGCCTTGGTCGCATCGTTATGTTGTAATATCTGAGTCATTGCATAATCTAACAGGCAGAATCGGAATGTCAACTAGGGCGCGAGCATGAACTCGATATTTTTGCCGAAGGTGACCAGCAGCGCGCCCAGAACGGCAATGACAATGCCCACCGTCCGCTGCGTAGTAATTCGTTCCCGGAGAAAGATTGCGGCAAAAATGAAGATAAATACATTGGTTGTCTGGTTCAACACCGCCGAGGTTGAAGCCTGAGTATATTTCATGCCGGCCAACCAGAGTATCATCGCGAGATATCCGCCCATAAAAGATCCCGCCAGGGTGATTGCCCAGTGTTTTGCCGAAATAATCGACTTGAGGATTGGCTTACGTCTCGTGTGGAAAAGCAGAATCACACAGAGTACGGTCACGCCGCTCAGCAGCCGCATTTCCGTAACCCAAAGCAGGGGGGAGCGGTCAAGCACCGGTTTAACCAGCACAATGCCGATAGCTGTCATGAGCAATGACGAGGCTCCGTACAGCACACCGATCACAATATTTCGCCGATCGACCTGCTTTGTTCCCCTCTGATAAGTGGCCACAAACACCGCCGACAGAATCATTCCCGCCCCAATCATCTGATAGAATGTCAGTGTCTCGCCGAGAAAAAAGAAAGACAGAACAATCACAAAAGGACTGTACAGACAATCGACAATTGCCGTCAATCCGGCGCCTATACGGTTCAAGCAGATGAAGAGCAGGGTATCGGCCACCCCGATGCCCAGTCCACCGCTGAGAAACAGGAGGATATAGTCTTTTGCGGGAGCATTACGGAACAGTTCACTGCCGAACAAAAAAATCGTCGGGAGAAAGAGCATGACAGCTAGCACGTCTTTGGCCAGATTCAATCCGATAGGATGGACAGACTCGCCGCTTTTCTTGAACATGATGATCGCAAGCGCCCAGACTACCGCTGTGGCGAGCGAAAGCGTTTCTCCGAAGAAGGGAATGACAGCCGGAGCAAGAGCGTGCATCATGTTTCTTTCAGCCGTAGGAATTCCGGTTTCCAGCGCCCGCGAGCGGGTGGGTCAAAAACGAGCAGGTAATCTAGGCGAAAGTCCGTTGGCGAACAAGGGGATTCTTGAGCAGTTGTGCCGAATAACAAAGCAGCCACGCCGGTAGGCGTGGCTGCGGGAAAAGGATAGATACGAAAAAGTTGCTTCGGTTACTTCAGTAACAGCATCTTCCGCGAAGCTGAATACGTGCCGGCGTCCAGCCGATACAGGTAAACGCCGCTCGCGACTGTGTTACCGGTGGCATCCTTGCCATCCCAGAGGAACGTATGTATGCCTGCCTCCAGCGGTTGGTCGACAAGCAGTTTCACTCTTTGTCCCATGATATTGAAGATCTCCAGACGCACATCCGTTGCCTGCGGCAGGGCGAATCCGATCTCGGTCGTCGGATTAAACGGATTCGGATAGTTCTGGTACAACTCAAACTCATCCGGTAAGGCCGGAGACTTGCCAACGATCGACGGCACCACCGAATGGGAACCATCGACCGCTACGACAGCCGAAGCAATCCGGTATATCCCGGGCAGTTTTACCAGCCGGGTTTCGCCGGCGGCAATCGTGTTGGCTCCGTTAAGATCCAGGATACCCAGATGAAGTCCACCGGCAGTGTTGCCGCACAAAACATCAAGCTCGTCACCGATCAGTTTCACCGGTGCCGTATTGCCCGCGCCTTCAAGCGTGAACTCGATACCACGGAGATCGACCGGCGAGGTCACCGTGATGACCGTGGCGTCTTTCTCGTAACTCACCCCGGCGACAATCTCGGCGAATTCCGGGGCCGCCCGCTTCGCACCGACAATACAACCGCATACCGGTTCCGGTCCGTTGACAAACTGATAATCGACCAGATAGACCAGGTCGGCGATATCCGGTCCAATACAATCCCCATTGTTATCGACCGCATTTATGTTGATCGGCGATGCCGCACCGTTAAACATAAAGTCAACCAGACAAACGAGATCGCCCACATCGTCCTGATTGTCCCCCGAACAATCGCCGGGCAGGAACGGCATGATCAGCAGGCTGTCACGCAGATAGCTGAATCCGGGATAGACCGGGTGAGCGGTCGTATCAGCGAAAGTCAGCTGCCGCGACACCTGGCCCATTAACGTGGTGTCCCAGCGAATCGTGCGATACTCGGCGCACGAAGGATTCGAGGCCGAGAAGTGAATCCGGAAGATTTCACTGGTTCCGGCGGGAATCCTCGCGCCAAACGAATTGGCCAGGGCAACGAAGATGAAACCCGAATCCGGCTTGATCTGCGTGAAAGTATAGTCCCAGCCCTCGGTAATGAGGCTGTCACGCGTAATGGCGCTGACAGTCACGCCGGCGGGGATGCGCAGCGGAACGGTAGCCCCCTTGATCGCCTGTGATAGTTTCACCATGACCGGCTGTACACCCGTGCCCGGAGCCACTGCAACAAGCGGAAGCACAAGCGAGTCTCCCGATGTCGGTTGTGGCGGCGGTTCATATAAAGCAGGAGCATCTACAATTGTGAAGCAGTACGGTCCACCCCAGGCAGGGGTGAAGTTGCCAGTTTGATTGGCCCAAATCCATTGATTAGCCGGAGGCATGAAAGTCGAATCGACACAGATTGTCTTTCCGATATTGGCGGAATTAATAGGTCCTATGCTAATCCTGAGCGAAACATCGTCGAATCCTGGCACTAAGCCGGGTGCGTTCAATCTGACGAATCCGAACATCACCGAGTCTTCGTTTATGCCGTTGGGGCTTCGAAGATTAATGACTGCCGCCAAATCAAACAGGGCCTTACGCATCAAGCCAATCGTATCCGCAGAGGTCTGAGTCCAGGTAGCGCCGTTCGGCGAATAGATACGGAACGCATGTACAGCGCCGTTTATCGAATCCATAGAGTTGTTGATAACCCTGAAGTCGAAATTGATAGTAGTGTCGATGCGAATCTGATCGGCGCCCACCCCGCCACCGACCCGATCAAGCACAATCCCCTGGTTCGGGACGGGAAGCACATCAAGCCTGACCACTACTACTTGCGGAGAGTTCAAAGCCGAGTCCGCAGTAACCGTCAGGTCTGCAAATTGCGGACCCACTGGCATGCCGGACGCATTGAGGGTGATGAAGATCGAATCAGGAGTGGAGCCCCAGTTCTTGTCCAGATGCACCCATGGGGTGGTGTTGGCGACGCTGAATGGTATCGAGGCGCCGTGCATTTCGACAATACGCATATAGTTGTACGACGGATCACTCCCGCCCTCATAGCAGGAGAAAAACAACGTGTCGGGCAACGGAGCGAGGGTCGCCACCAATTCCGATGTGTCCGTAACGGTGTAGCAGTATGGACCGTACCAGTCAGGGAATATATCCTGCTGCCCGATACTTCCCCAGATCCAGTTGTTAATCGGAGGGTACCAGGAAGAATCCACACAAATGGTTTTGCCCAGGCTCTCATACGTTATTGGTCCGATTACAATCGAAAAAGGATTGCCGACAAATCCCGGCGGCATGCCGGCGCTTTCATTGTACGTCAGGGCGCCGAACCCGATCGTGTCGCTACCGGAACCGTCGTTGCTGAACCCATTGACGAACACTCCGCCGTCAAACATCGAAGTGAAAATGCCGTTATCTACACCGTGACTTTCCGTCCAGGTTGCGCCATCGGATGAGTATACTTTGAAACCATTGGAGAGCACCTGGAAAGGATAGGCCATGGAATCCTGATAGAACAGGTCGAAGGTGACCGTAGTGGACGGCGCAACAAGACCCGTCCCGACGCTGTTGTGAACCTGACCGATTGAGATAAAGGCAGGCACCGATGGCCGGTAACCGATGAAATACCGATAAGGTCCGCCCCAATTCGGGTAGTACGAGTGCTTTCCATCCGCTGACCACTTCCAGAGTCCGGCGGGGTCGTATGACGCCGAGTCGATAACTATACTCTTTCCAGCATCCGCAGATGATAAGGGACCGATTGTTATGGTGAAGGGAATACCGCTGAATCCGGCGGGCATGCCTCCATATCCTGGCGGGCTAGTGTTAACCAAGTCCATGCAGAGTGTCTTCAGCGTGTCTTCGCCCTGACCATCATTTCCCCATGCTCCGGTCGCCCTGAAAATGGGGAAACTGCTAAATTCCGGGACACTTACGGTATCAACACTGGTATTCTGCCAAATCGCGCCTTCCGGCGACGAGACTGTATAACCGTTCGTGAGTCCATATACGTCTACGCCGGTGTTGTTGATATAGCGAAGGTGAAACGTGATGGGAACACCGGTGGCGAGAACGCCCGGAGAAAGCAGGCCATCCACATGGTCTATTTCCACCCTGCCTCCAACGTAGTAGCCACAGTCAGCTCCTCCAGAACAGGGCGGATAGTAGCCGCTAAACAAGTACCCGCACAAGTAGGTAAGATCACCAACATCAACCATATTACACAGATCGACATTAGCGTCCCAGGGGTCTGTCGGCGACGGGCCGTCACCGATAATGTAGGCCGCAAGATAGACTAAATCTGAGATATCAATATCGGAATCACCATTGATGTCTCCACATACCAACGCGTTGGTCGGCGACGCCATGACCAACAAAATCAGAACCGCACAGCAAAACAGAGTCGAGCGCATAACTACTACCTCCCTTGCGTGACGAAAGTTACTCACTCTCTTTGGGTAAGAGCACTGTATTGATTCATATTTAGATGTCTTCGGATTCAGCAATGACAGAATTATGCCTTCATATAATCATAACAAACGTGGCATGATGTGTCAACGATTAAGTGAGTTGTTCTGAAGGACATTCCCCGGACTGCGAGCTCCCAGCCGCTGAAATTGGAAATGAATTGGTCGGAAGAGTCAGAATTTTAATGAGTTACGGCTCAGCAGGTGTACTAGAAATTTCGCGCCGCAATTTCACCTGGGCCAAAAAATATCCCAGATCGGCCGCTTTCACGAGCGCCTGCTCCGACTCTTCGCCGGTTGTTACCAGCGATAGATAGTAGTATAACGACCCTTGTTTGGGGTCCTCTTTAATGGCCTCCCGAAACAGCTCCGCGGCGCGGTAATTCACTCCCTGTATCATAGAACCATAAGCTCGGGCCGCGGTGATAAAGGAGTCGTGCCGAATAGCTGAGGCAATCCGTTTGGTGCTCAAAGCCCCACCTTCATTAAGAAAGCGAAAGAGGAACTGCGGGTAATCAACCAGGCCGTAATTCGATTCACTCAACTGATCAGTGACAAAGCGCACGTAAGCGGCCGGATCGTCAAAACTCAGTTCGCCATCGAGAGCAGCCTTAACGATACGACTGTTGATTGGATCGAAACGATCGGTAGCCAGCCAGGTAAGCTGGTGGCTCATGACCGAGTTAATATCAGACACGTGTATGGCTCCAAGCGAATGTCCAAGTTCGTGGAGTATCGTCAGGCCGTTGTTGTAAGCCCGCCAGAGGTTGTCCTCGGGATCCGGTTGGGGAAGCTCATTCACCACCAGACGCTTGCGTCCCAGCTCGGCCAATCCGACTTTGTCATAGGTGTCTCCCAGGAAGAATCGGACCTCGTCGTTGCGATCGAACAGGAAAATTCCGGTGGTGTCACGGTCTATCGGTATGTGTTTACGCAGATAACCGTAGACGCCATTCAAGCTGAAGCTGCTGTCATTTCCGATATTTATCGTGATAGTTCTGACAATGCTCAGGTGGCGTCCAAACTGCGCTGAGAAGGAGTGTGATGCGGCCTGAACCATCTGTGCGCTCTCTCGCTCCCAGGTGCGCGGATTGGCCGCGATAAACGACGAATCGACATAAAGTACGATCGGCAGGCCGTCGCCGGGGCCCGCTATATCAGTCTGAGGGGCAGGATGGTACTGTGAAAGCATCTTTCGTATAGCCCGTTGCAGGATGTACTCTCGCGGTTCGGGTGTGACGGCCAGCGCAGAATCAAACTGGTGTGGTTGTTCCGCCCGGTCAATATGAAGCCAGGCCGGACGCGCCTTTTCGCTTATTTTACCGTCGCGGAGTATTTGCAGCGTTGAGCCGTCATATCCGTACAGGCGAAAGCGAAGGTTGATTTCGGCAGATCCGGGCACCGTTACGAAACGCTGCCGTCGCTTGACGTCGGTCACTATCACCGAGCGCGAGTGTTCGCTTCCAGTCGGATTGACGACCAGAATCCGCGTAAAAGAGGAATCGATGTACTTGCGGGCAAAGGCATCCAGCGGGGCGCTGCCCTCCTTGATGAACAGCTGTGACGATACCCCACAGGCATACAGGTAATAATCTATGAAATGGCGGGCAGCCAGCGATAGGCTGAACGACGTCTGTTCGTCATCCCGCGTCCAGACAACTTCGGGTGTATAATTGACGACGACCGCCAGGCGTTCCGGACGTTCAGCCGGTTTCGCCGACGGCCTTTCGCCGGTCGCCAGAAGGATCAGGATGAGGACGAGGTAGATGAGTACTCCGCGCATAGCCTTTCTCTGTCATTATCCGTCTTGAATTGCGGATGTCAATATTGTATTATATGTACTGTATAACCTAAAATCAGGTTCGGGAATGAAACAATTTTTTTTCGTGCTTCTGCTCTTTACGGTGATATCGGGTTGCTCCCGGCAGCCGCAGTCATTCGATGAGTTGGTCAGGGCCGGCAAGACCGCCTTTGTGAACGGGCAATACCCACAGGCAAGAACTTTCCTGTTGAAAGCTATCGAGGAGAAATCTTCAGATCGCGATGCACTCTACTACCTCGGCATGAGCTACAAACAGGACTTCATGATGGATTCGGCGCTTTTTTATCTCAAGCGGACTGATCTTCTTCACCCCAATGACCGCGAGGTCAATCTCGCCATTTTCCGCGTGGCCATGCAGCTTCAGGACTGGCAAAATGCCCTGCGCGCTTCATCGGTTCTTATCGCCACCGGCGACCCGATCCAGGATTACTATGACCAGCTGATTGACCTGAATATCAAAGTCAATAACCGCCCGGTCGCTTTTGTATACGCGAAGAAATACCTCGCCCTTGATACCAACGATGCCAACAGGTACCTGGTTGCAGCCAACCTGGCCGCCCAGATCGACTCGGTGGACCACGCCATTGAACTGATGGAGAAGGCTATCGATAAATTCGGCCGCCACCCGCAATTTCTGATCAACGAGGGGATCTATTACGCGTCGAAGTACGACTATGCCCGCTCCGAACAGCTTATGCGCGAAGCGGTGGCAATAGATACGGTCGACCCGGTTGCCAGCAAGCTCAACCTCGCTAATGTCCTCTCCAAGGAATCGAGCCGTGAAAAAAAGCTCGAGGCTTACAAAATATACACCGACCTGCAAAAACAGCAGCTTCCGGATGTATTCAAAATCGACTCGACCGTTGCGGCCCTCAAGGATGAACTGCACATAAAGTAAAGTCCCCGGACAACTGCAAAAAAATGGGGCAGGATTATTACTAATCCTGCCCAACGCAGGGCTGTCTCGAGAGAGACAGAGGGGGGTTTGCTGTGGGTTACATCTAGTATAACAAATTAATCTCTAATTGGTTCGCGGTTTTTTTTATTTTCTTTGTATCGCAGATTGTACGCTGCTCCCGCTCTTGAACTCCCAGCCCGGGATGAACCCGGACTGGGAATCTATATAAGAGCAAGGCGCTGTACAGGAACTTTTAATCATCACCTTCGTGGTCATTGTCCATGTCATCAGGATCTCGACCGTTGCCAAGATCGCCCGGGCAGTACAGTTTCCAGTGGCCCTGGAAATATCCGCCTCCGACTTCGGAGCGGAACGCTTCTTTGTATTTACCACGGAGAACACCTATCTCAGTCGCATTGGCGCTATAGATGAATCCCTTGAACCATCCGCCGGCATGTTTAAAGCCGTTTTCATTGGCATGGAAATTGGGGTGAGGGGCCCAGGTTCCCTTGAGGAGTCCTTCAAACAGGCCGTCTTTGTCAATCCATTTACCGTAGAAGACTTTCTCGCCGCTATCGTTGGTTTCGTAAGTACCCATTAGATAACCGGTTATAAATCCGGCCCGCGACATCCACATTCCCCGGAAGACGTTTTGTCCACTGTCATTTGTTCCCCAGACACCGCTCAGGAATCCGTGTGGGCAGGGGATGCGATCCGCGGCATAACTGTTAAATGCGACCGCATTGGAATCATCGAGATACACGATTGTATCGAGCGCGCGCAATTCATCAAGTGTGAAGGTGCGGCTATACGGACCGGTCGCAAAAGAAACTTCGGCGGGCGCCGGATAGGTCGTATCAACCACAATTGTCACGACAGTGTCACCCGAAGTGGTGGTATCGAATGTCATGGTAGTGTCATAAGTCGGCAGAGCCGGCGGAACAATAATATCCACTGCGATTCCGTCGTTGTGCACCGTGGTCTGCGATACCCATTCGATCAATCTGGGGTCGGTACGCGGTTGAATATAATCTTGTCCACTCTCAAACCGAATGGTACTCCGCAAGATCTCCGCCCCGCGGCTGACCGATAATGAACCGGTCCAGTCGGTCGGCGTGGTCATTGTAGAGTCGTACTCTAACTGTCCCCAGACTATTCTCAGATGAAAGAATCCGGCATCTGGATTGTTAACAAGCGAGTCGACGGCAGGAACTGCGGCCAGCGGGTCAGAATACGTCTGCTCGTCGGCCGTCGCGGCCGTCAGGTAGGGATCACCAAAAGCCGGGCTCTCGTTCGTGGCAGTGTAGCTGCCAAACTGGTCAGTACCTGTGCCGGATGTCGTGGGAATAGCTGAATCATTGGAGCATCCAGCGGCCAAGGCCAAGGTCCCCAATACCATGAGCCCGATAACTATTTTCTTAATCATGCTTAGTAACTCCTTTTGACAAATGTCGAGGACGAAATCTCGGTCGTCGCCATCTTTCATAACAACTTCCGTGCCGCCCGTAAGTCGAGGATGTAAGTACTTTGTTTATAATAGAATACTACAGTCAGAATAGTTTGACCCGCTGACGCGCAGGTGTACCAGAAGGTACAGTCTTTGGGGAATGGACGCATCGGTACAGCCGCCGCGGGAGCGAAATCCCGCCCAAAGTCGCTGCTTCGCATCGACTGCCCACATGGCGCGGGCGATCAGGAATAATCGACTATTTCAATCCGTGTCTTCCGCTTCCATTTCCTGTTTTGCGGAGCGTTGGGGGATAGGAATGCCCGCGGCCTGGTAGAATTCGGTCAACATGCTTTCGGTGTTGTCAATCCACTGGAAAACGGAATCCTGTCTGGCCCCTTCAATGAGCTTCCCCCAATGCATCAGCCGATAGTTCCACGGCGGCATATCCCCTTCCTTGATCTCCTGCTTCAGGTGTCTCAGAATGAGGAGTAACGGGTCTTCGCCGGTGAATGGAAAATCCGCTGAGAAATCGACCTGCTCGCTCGCCTCTTTGATGTCGCTGTCAATGAGTCCCTTGATCAGCGGAAGCTTGTGATACCACGGGTACTTCGTGTATTTACTGTGACAGTCGAAGCAACTGTGCTCGAATATCGGCCGAACGGACTGGTAGTGCTGGTTGATAATAACAAACACCGAATCCTGCATATGTTGAACCTGCTGGGGGTCCAAAGATGTGCTGTCGCTCTGGGCTCTTGGCGACGGCGCAATGATCAAAGTGACGAAGGCCAGACCTATCATCGCGGATTTCAATCTGCTGGTCATAGTGATTACTCCCGTAATTTGGGCGGTTATATTTCGATTCTTGCTATGATGCCGTCGGCTCGTTCAAGGAGTCTCTGTGCTTGCTCAGCCGGGCATTGGAATTTTTTCATTACAATTGCGGTCTTGACTGAGCCTCCTGCGGATTCAAGAAGGCGCTCAGCTTCGTCGGCCGTAAGTCCAAACAGATCGACCAGGATTTTTCTGGATCGTGCGGCAAGTTTTTCGGATTTTGCTTGCAGGTCCACCATCAAGTTGCCATACGTCTTGCCCAGCAGTATCATCGCCGTTGTCGATATCATGTTTAAAGTCATTTTCTGCGCGGTGCCGGATTTCATGCGGGTCGAGCCGGTCACCACCTCCGATCCGACCTCAAGGGCAATTACAACGTCAAAACGGTGACGTTCTTCGGGTGGTTCCGGCCAACGATTACAAATGATAAAGGCTGTCTTACAGCCGACCGACCGGGCGTACGCCAGACCGGCCAGCGTATAGGGCGTTCGCCGCGAAGCAGCCAATCCGATGACGAAGTCACTGCCCGTGATATGGTGAGTTTTAAGATCAGCCACCGCCGCATCTTCCCGGTCTTCGACTCCCTCCTTGGAGAGAACCAGAGTCTCGTACCCGCCGGAGATCACGCCGGTGATTTGTCCTGGGTCCGTGCCGAAGGTGGGTGGGCACTCCGCGGCATCAAGTACGCCCAGCCTTCCGGAAGTTCCGGCGCCAATATAAAAGACTCGACCGTTGGCGCGGAGAGTCGCCGCAAACAGCTGAGCGGTGCGGGCAATTTCCGGCAGACAGCGCTCAACCGCAAGCGCGACAGTCTTGTCTTCCGAATTGATCAGGGCGACAATCTCATCGGCCGTCATGCGATCGATATGTGCGCTTCTGGGATTGATCTGCTCAGTCTGCAAATTACCAAGCATCCGTATGAGTTCATCGTATTCAGACATACGAAGTCAATGGTAGACGATGCCGCTCCGGGAGGCAAGTTAAAATACGGGTGGAGATATTTCGAGTCCGCGCAATGCTACTGAAGCATCACGTGCATCGAATCTTTCTTCGATACAACAATCGCGCCGAGCCGGCCGCCGAGATCGGTGCCGATGACATTGTCGGCGAGCTGCGATGGAAAGGGAACGGGCAGAAGCCTGGACGACAGGGCACTGTCGGGCGCACCGGTATATCCGTAGACGTACAGGTAATACCAGCCGGTATCGGGCGTGTTGGGATCTGTCTGACGGAAGGCATCGGGGGGTATCGTGACGTCGGTTGTCAATGTCGTGACGTACTGGCTGTAACCTTTGCCCTGATACTCATTACCCCGCATGACCACACCGACTGCGTATCCCTGGATTCCAGCCGCGCTCGTCCAATCCAACCGGATTTGGTCACCGCCGTTGGAGATTCTGGTCCCCGGGACTACCGACACGATCGAGAATGTATCAGGAACATATATCTTTGCCGTGTCCTGGAACAAGCTGCCGTCGGTTATAATGAGGTTGTACAAGTCGGAGGCGACCAGCCCCTTGATGCTGTCCTTGAAGGAATAGACGGAGTCAATCGGGTACGATATATCGTTGTAGATCAACGTATCGCCGTCGAACCGTATCAGCGCCGTGGCCAGAACCATATCCTGACGGGTCAGCGTGACGGCGATTCTCGTCGAATCGACTATGATGGAATCAAGGTTGGCGTCCTTGATAAGCGCTCCGGTAATCCGATACCTGTCGTATATGGGCGGGTTAAGAATATCCGAGGACCCATTGCATCCCGACTGAACCAGAATCCCGGTTCCAAAGAGTACCGTGGCCGCCAGAAGCAGGCCGATTTTGAAATATCTATTCATTCTCATATATATATCGTCACGAGTTCGCCTTTGGTTTACCGCCGATTGTACTTAGATCTTACTATAAATGTAACAACGGGATACCCCGAAAGTATCCCGTCTATTGACAGAATTGAGACTTTACCGTGGGAATCAATGGGCTTTTTGTGAAAAAAACAGCTTCTTGAAAATCATCTCGGCCGGACAGAACCGGGTAAACGATGACTGAAAAAGGTTGAGTCCGACAAACGCGGCTAACAGCAACCAGTAGGGCGACACAAAGTAATACAGCACAAGCGAAATGATAATCAATGTGCCGGCCAACAGACGGACCGAGCCTTCAAGTGTCATGGCGATTTCTCCTTATCTCTAATTACAGGCAATACCTCGGATATCGAATCGGTCTGAGCTTCAGACGAAACGAAGTAGAGCTATCGGCTAAGATTGGCTGAACTTCTTATTCCAACGGGCCTTCAGCAGATTGTTGAGGCGTGACTCCAACTCCGCCGGTAAATTCTCAGGTTTGCCTTCGCGGCACAGTCTGACTGTTTGTTTGAGGGTATCAACCATTATGCGGCAGTTGTTGCACTCACCGATATGCTTCTCGATTTCCGCGCAGATAGCGGAATCAAGCTCACCGTCGATATAGTCATTCAGCTCTTTAATGTAGTCCAGGCATCTTTTTCCCATAGCGATCCTCGAAAACTTTTGATAATTCGTCCCGGATGGCCAGCCTTGCCCTGAGGACTCGCGATTTTGTCGACGCGACCGATTCATGGATTATCCCGGCGATTTCCTTGATCGAGAGATTCTCATAATACCGCAACAGAAATGCTTCCTTGTACTTAAATGGCAACGCGCCAATTACCCGGTCAATTATCTCGCGTAACTCCCGCTCTTCAAGCTCAACATGCGGGTCTTTCCAGTCAAAAAGGTTGTTGTGATGAGCATGATGCATCTCATCGGCTGACTGTGTTGGCAGATACTCCTCGATTGGCTTGAGGTCGGCCACCTTCTGTCGGGCGAGATGGGCCCGGGCCTCATTTAACCCGATGGAGTACAGCCAGGTACTGAAAGCGGATTCCTCGCGGAACCTGTCTATATTGTCAATCGCTTTCAGGAAGGTATCTTGTACTATGTCCTCCGCGTCCTGCCGATTGCCGGACATTTTGAGCGCCAGTGCATACAGGCGTCCTTTGTTAGCATTAACTAAGGCGGTAAATGCCTCAAAGTCACCCGCTTTCGCTCTGGTTACTAACTCTTGTTCGTTCATAAGATGCCAATATATATACAAACGATTCAAAAAAAAAGAGCTATGCATTACAAGCCGTTGCCGGACTGTGGGGTATCTTTCTTTGGCGCAAATAGGGTAATTTCGTATTGCATTCTTGAAAAAAAATACTAAGTTGTCACGGACATAGATAATATGTTGCTGACAAAAGCCGATTATATCGCACAAATTCAGGCGTTCGGATCAGCGAGCACATGATCTATCTACAGTAGCGCCTGATTAACCCCGTACCGTTCCCCTCCCCCGGTGCGGGGCTTTTATTTGCGCCAGGACGCAGATCCGGCGCGACCAGGTGGTTAAAATGGATTGCGGGAACCTATTTAGTACAGGCGTGTTAAAAGGTGAAAGTGATTTAGTTTTGGCGCCCGGATCAGCGAGCACATGATCTGCATCAGCGGCGCCAAATTGCCCCCTAATCCGTACCCTCCCCCGGTTAGGGGGCCTTCTTGTCCATACAGTTGCACTCAAATGGATTTCGGCGGTCAATTTTTCCGCAAGGGAACTTCGCAGACAGACAGAGTGTTTGTGGAGTGTAAGCGTCCGGCTTAGCGAGCACATAGCCTGACATCATGACCTGATTGAATTACATCAGCGACGTTTATAGACCCTGCGCTTTCCCTCCCCAGCGCGGGGTTTTTGTATGTTTTTTTCTCTGGTTCCCGCAATTTTTTTGTGCTATCATATGTAGCAGGCAGTGTTATGATGAGTAAAAGGGATGCGACCACAGAAAGCCATCCCTCATGCAAATAAGACGTACCAACCTTCGGGTCTGCGTACGTTCTTGGAGCCCCCGTACTGATCCCCTCCCCCGGTGCGGGGCTCTTTTATGTCCGGATAGGTTAAAAGATTCTCGCGCTCGGTGAGGCAAGTGAGAGGCAAAACGGGTTGGGCCGACCGGGTAGAGTCGATGTTATTTGCTATTTAGAATTTCGCCCAGCCGGGCACGCGCGGAAACGGCAGAACGTCGCGAATATTGGTCATCCCGGTAATGTACATGACGGCGCGCTCGAACCCCAGGCCGAATCCGGCGTGAGGGACCGAGCCGTACTTCCGAATATCCAGATACCAGAAGTAGCTTTCGATGTTCCTGATTCCTTTTTTCTTCATGCGCTCCAGCAGGATATCGTAGCGTTCCTCACGCTGAGAGCCGCCGATAATCTCACCGACCCGGGGGACCAGGACATCCATCGCCCTGACCGTCTTGCCGTCGTCGTTGACCCGCATGTAGAATGATTTGATCTCCTCAGGATAGTCATGGACAATAACCGGTTTCTTGAACGCCTTCTCCGTGAGGTACCGTTCGTGCTCCGACTGCAAATCCACGCCCCACTTGACCGGGAACTCGAACCTTTCGCGGGACGCTTCTAATATCTTGATAGCCTCGGTGTAGGGGAGTCGTTCGAATTTCGATTGCACAACGCCCTCAAGGGTGTCCCGAACCGTCTTGTCGACCCACTGCGCGAAGAAATCCATGTCGTCCTTGCACTCCTCGAGCGCGAACGTGAACAGGTGCTTGAGGAAGTCTTCGGCCAGGTCCATGTTGTCTTCGAGCTCCGCCCAGGCCATTTCCGGCTCAATCATCCAGAACTCCGAGGCGTGGCGGCTGGTGTTGGAATTCTCCGCCCTGAAGGTCGGGCCGAAAGTATAGATATCTCCAAGCGCCATGGCCATCAACTCGCCTTCAAGCTGTCCCGAGACGGTCAGGTATGCTTCGGCTCCGAAGAAATCCGATTCCCAATCGATCCGGCCGTCTTTAAGGGGGATCTCCTTGAAATCGAAGTTTGAGACCCGGAACAGATCGCCTGCTCCCTCACAATCGGAGGTAGAGATGATCGGCGTGTGTACATAGAAGAACCCGCGCTCCTGGTAATACTTGTGAATCGCGTATGACAGACGTGACCGCATCCGGTTTACCGCCCCAAACGTGTTTGTCCGGGGACGAAGGTGCGCTATTTCCCGGAGGAATTCGAAAGTGTGCCGTTTCTTCTGTAGCGGGTAGGTGGCGTCGGCTCCGCCGATCAGATCAAGCGAGTCGGCGGCCAGCTCGTACTTCTGTCCCTGGCCGTGAGAGGCAATCAGTCTTCCGGTTATGCGCACGGACGCTCCCGTCAAAATCTTATCCAGCGATGGGAACCGCTCCGGCTGGGTAAAGACTGCTTGCAAATTGCCCATGCAGGAACCGTCGTTGAGCTCCACGAAAGCGATCTCTTTGCTTGAGCGGACGGTGCGGACGAAGCCAAGCACGGTGATGTGGGAATTGACTGGTATCTTGTCGGCCACCAGTATCTGGGCAATTCTGGTTCTAATTTTATAGTCCATGGCAGTCTCCGGATAATGAAATTCAAAGCCTTGAAAGATTAGGCAATAAACACAAATGTGGTTTTCAGCGCAACAAATTAAGGTTTTGACCGAAGACCCGCATTATTTTTCTCGCCTGCCGAAACATTCCGTCGAAATAGCAGTATAACGATATAGAATTTGGAGCGACAAGCTCCCAAGACATCGTTCCCAACCTATCATTTAAGACCTCCGGGCTCGAGAGTTCCCGGAGGTTTTTCTTTGGTCTGTATCGAAAATGGTGCAATAAAAAATGAGGGTGGATGGGATCGAACCATCGACTCCCTGCTTAAAAGGCAGGTGCTCTACCACTGAGCTACACCCCCATAAGCACTCCTGAGTGCGTTATGTGCTGGCTAAAATAGTATCTAACCGGTGAATGTCAAACGCTTTTTTGCCCCGAAGGTGTTCCGCTTCCGGCATGTGGTGATGGCGGAGTGCCCGATGTTTCATCTGAAAAAGGATTCATCCGGTAGCCGGGGATGACATTTCGATGACATATATGGAGATAACAGGTATATTTTATCATATTTACCTCAATTCAGGGATGATATGATGATGATTCTCGCACAAGTGACTCAGGCCAGCCATTATTTGCCGATTCTGACGACGGTCATATCCGCCTTCTTTTCGGTCGTGATACTCTCGCGGTATCGACGTAAGCCCGAGGCTGCTTACCTGCTTTGGTGGGGGATAGGGGTAGCTGTATATGGCGCGGGAACGGTTGTCGAAGCGTATACCACCCTGTTCGGATGGCATGTTGTAGTGTTCAAGACCTGGTATATTGCCGGCGCGCTGCTCGGGGGTGCACCGCTGGCGCTTGGATCGATCTATTTACTGATGGGCCGGAAGGCGGGGAACATCTCCGCAACCCTCTTGCTTGTCGCAGTTGTGACTACGTCGATATTCGTTATCCTTTCGCCCATTCGGTACGACCTTGTCGATCCATCGATCCTGAACAGTAAAGTCCTGGGATGGCAATCGATCCGAATGGTGTCTCCATTCATCAACGGACTGGCTGGTATCTTCCTTATAGGCGGCGCCCTGTACTCGGCGGCCAAATACCGCTCACGTCCGGAGATGCGGAATCGATATCTCGGTAATATTTACATTGCTATCGGAGCTCTTCTTCCGGGGATAGGCGGTGCCTTCAGCCGGATGGGGTATACCGAAGTACTTTACGCCGGCGAGTTCGTGGGGATTATTCTCATCTGGTACGGATACAAATACTGTCAGCGGCCAATTCAGCCACGGTTCAATCGAATGGCCGTGAGTGCCGCATCAAACGGCAATTAATTTCTAATAATATGACAATTGGGTGACACACGGGAAGGGCGATTTTGTAGATTGATGTTGATTACGAGTATACCTCAAGAAGACTTTACGCATACCTCTCTCTGCAGTTAGTGCAAATAAAGAAGGCGCCTTTCACGCGGCGCCTTTTTTATTCTCGTATGTCAGCCGGTCGGCCCTACATTGCCTTCAGGAATTCAATTTCAAAGATGACATCGCCGTTCGCCGGAATGCCTGAGCCGGGAGGTGGAGTTGCACCCCAAGCCAGGTTGGTAGGAACGTACAACAAGCGGGTACCGCCTTCTTTCATCCCGATCATGCCTTCATTCCAGCCTTTGATCAGGCTAGGCTGGCCGACAACGAAAGTCAACGGTTTGCCAGAGTCTTTCGAGCTCTGAATCTTGTTGCCTCTTTCGCCTTTCTCGTTGGCCGCCCACACGGTGTAGTGGCATTGGACGTTCATACCGTTGGCAGCTTCTTTGCCGGTACCGACAACGAGGTCAGCGTACTTAAGTCCGGATTTCGTAGTAGTCATTTCGGGCATTTTGGCTTTGTCCTGTGCGGTCGTGTCGGTTTTCGGTTCCATCTTTTCCATTTTTGCCTTGGCGCTGTCAGCAGCCGGGGTCTGATCTTGCTTGACGTCCTCGCCAAAAGCAACACCGGCTAACATGATGAAGCAGCCAAGAAGCAGGGCGGTTTTTCTCATGAGTCAATCTCCTTGTTATCTCACGATGGTATCATGATTGTTTCTTGTCTTTTCGCTCCGGTTGAAACGAGGCAGATTCCTACATGCAGGTCTTCGGCCATGAACTTTAAGTAGCTTTGAGCCTTCTCCGGCAGGTTCTCGAACCGCGTAATACCGGTGGTATCGGCCTGCCAACCGGGCATTGTTTTATACACGGGTTGTACACGGCTCAGCTCGGAGAGATCCAGCGGGACTTCGGTCAGTTTCCGGCCGTTCAATTCATAAGCCACCGCAATTTTAAGTTCAGGCAGGCTGTCGAGTACATCGAGCTTGGTGATAGCGATTTCATCGACACCGTTGACCCGGCCGGCGTGACGCAGGGCGACCAAATCCAGCCAGCCGCATCGCCGCGGCCGCCCGGTGGTTGCACCGTACTCGTCACCTTCGCGCCGAAGCAACTCGCCGATGTCATCGACCAGTTCCGTGGGAAACGGTCCGGCCCCGACACGGGTCGAGTATGCCTTAACCACGCCGACCACCGAGTCGATCATGCGCGGCCCGATACCCAGGCCGGTCAAAGCGCCGCCGGTAGTGGTATTGGACGAGGTGGCGAAGGGATAGGTTCCCAGGTCGACATCGAGCATACTGCCTTGGGCTCCCTCGAACAAAATCGTCTTACCCTGTTGGTGGGCCTGATACAGATACAGGGAAATGTCGATTACCAGCGGTTCAAAGAGTGGTCTCAGCTGGAGTAGTTCGTTATAGGTGCGGTCAAGGTCCGCCCGTTCATCGGCCGAACCGGTGAAGTACTTTTCTTTTATGGTTGGCTGAAAATCCAGCAGTTTCTTCAGACGCTTGGGATTGAGCAGGTCCACCACCCGAATTCCCTGACGCGCGACTTTGTCCATATAAGCCGGACCGATTCCCCGCTTGGTCGTTCCGATACTTTCGGTTCCGCGGTGTTTTTCCTCGACCGCGTCGATCAACTTATGATACGGCAGCACAAGATTCGTCGCCGGAGAAACGAACAGCCGGCCGGAATAGTCGATCCCTTCTTTCTTGAGCAGGTCGAGCTCGTCGCGGAAGGCGAATGGATCGAGGACGACCCCATTGCCGATGACACAGGTCTTGTCCGGGTGAATTATGCCCGACGGGATCAGGTGAAGGACATACTTCTTGTCGTCGACACAGATTGTATGGCCGGCGTTGGCCCCGCCCTGAAAGCGGGCGATAATGTCCGCGTCCGCCGCCAGCAGATCAACAATCTTGCCTTTTCCTTCGTCACCCCACTGACAACCGATTACAGCACGATTCTTACGCATAGTATATCTTGAATCTAAAGGTTAACTTTCTTTTCAGAGATGAGGTTCAGCACGGCGCTGAGAACCTCCTTTTTGCCTGCGCCGCTCACGATGGAGAAGGGAATACTTTGCAGTCCGTAATCCGTCTCCATCTTTTTAACCGCCCGATTCAACTTATCTCTGGTCAGCTTATCCGCCTTGGTCAGGACGGGAAGACAGGGCAGGCCGCGCCCGGCCATCCATTCGATAAGGTCGATATCTTCGGCGGTTATGTCGCGCCGGCAGTCAATCAACAGCAACAATCCGATCAGGTTCGGGCTCTTGTCGAGGTACGTTTCGATGAGTTTCGCCCAGCTTGCGCGTTCGGTCTTTGAGACCTGTGCGTAGCCATAGCCGGGCAGATCGACAAAGTAAAATGCTTCGTCTATCAGGAACATATTTATCGAACGGGTCTTGCCAGGTGTGCTGGAGACTTTGGCCAGTTTCTTAAGGCCTGTCAGCTTGTTCAATAGCGATGATTTGCCGACGTTCGAGCGTCCGGCAAAAGCGATATGAGGGCGTCGATCTTTTGGTAACTGGTCATACTTGTAGAAGGAGCCCACAAACTGACACACAAACGATTTCAATATCTATTACCAGTCTTCACGATTTTCAATTATCGAACGCTCCGACCGTACTCGACTGAATACGCGGACCCACTGTGACGGCTGTTCCGTGCTTTGACGAACGGTGATTCCGTCATCGCCAGGGCCAACACTTCCTTGACCTGCTTGACATAGTGCAACGTCAAGCCTTCCAGGAGCGCGGACTGAAGCTCATTGACGTCTTTACGGTTTTTCTCCGGCACGATGACTTCGGTTATCCCCAGCCGTTTCGCCGCGAGCAGCTTTTCATTGAGGCCGCCAATCGGCAGGACGTCACCGATGAGCGTGATCTCGCCCGTCATGGCGATATCGGTGCGCACGGCAATGCCGGTCAGCGATGACACCAGGGCGGTCAGCAGCGTGATGCCGGCCGAAGGACCATCTTTGGGAACGGCGCCCTCGGGGATATGGATGTGCAGTTCGAGTTCTTCAAAGAAGTTTTCGTTAAGGGCGAACAACGTGGCGTTTTTGCGGATGAATGACAGCGCCGCGGTCGCGGATTCGCGCATGACGTCGCCGAGGGAGCCGGTCATGGTAAGTTTCGCCTTGCCTTTCATCGTTGCCACTTCAACCGGGAGCACTTCGCCGCCCATTTCAGTCCAGGCGAGGCCGACTGCATAGCCGATAGTCGGATTTGACTTAATATTCGTGTCCGTGTATTTCGGCGCACCCAACAGCTTGAGGACCTTGGCGCGGGTTATGGTGAGACTTGAGACTCGTTTTCCCGAAGCCATATCAACCGCCAGTTTCCTCAGCACGGCGGACATCTGACGTTCCAACTCACGGACGCCCGCTTCGCGGGTATAGCTTCTGATCACCTCAAGCAAAGCGTCATCTTTGAACTGAATCGCAACACCCTTCAAGCCGAGATCCTTGATGAGTTTGGGCAGTAGGAAATCTTTCGCAATCGCCATCTTTTCGAAATCAAGATACCCTGGCAGACGGATTATCTCCATGCGGTCACGGAGGGCAGGCGGCACGGTTGCGATAGTGTTTGCGGTCGTGATGAACAGCGTGTCGGAGAGGTCGTATTCAACTTCGAGATAGTTGTCCGTGAAAGTGTTGTTCTGTTCCGGGTCGAGGACTTCAAGCAGCGCCGATGCCGGGTCGCCCCGAAAATCTTTGCCGATCTTATCGATTTCATCGAGCAGGAACACCGGGTTCGAGGATGTAGCTTTCTTCATCGACTGAATAATCCGTCCGGGCATCGCGCCGATATACGTGCGACGGTGGCCGCGGACTTCCGCTTCGTCATGCACTCCGCCAAGGGAGATGCGTACGAATTTGCGGCTCATAGCGCGGGCGATCGAGCGTCCGATCGATGTTTTCCCGACACCGGGAGGGCCGACCAGACAAAGAATAGGACCTTTTACTTTCCCCGCCAGACGGATCACCGCCAGATGCTCAAGAATGCGCGACTTGGCTTTCTCCAGGCCATAGTGGTCACCATCGAGAATAGCCTTCACTTTTTTGAAATTCGATTCCTCTTTAGTGTGCTGGTTCCATGGTATCCCCAGCAGCCATTCGAGATAGGAACGGACCACCCCGGATTCCGCGGAATATGGATGCATCTTGGACAGCTTCTTGATTTCCTCTTCGGCTTTGGCCTTGACGGCCGCCGGATAGTCATAGCTCTCCAGCTTGGCGTAGAGGTCGTCGACTTCGGCCGATGGTTCATCGAACTGACCCAGTTCATCTTTTATTGCCTTGAGCTGCTGCTGGAGGTAAAACTCGCGCTGACTTTTGGACATCGACTCGCGAACGGTGACGTCAATCTTTTGCTCGATCTTGAGAATCTCATTTTCTTCCTTGAGAATCTCGGACAGGATAAGCAATTGCTCATTGACCGTGGGTGCCTCGAGCACCCGCTGCTTGGTCTCAATCTTCTGCAGGATATGTGCGGCAATTGTATCTGCTTTCTGCTGATAACCTTTGATCGATGCAAGCGACACTACAACTTCGTCCGGGACCCGGCGGTTCAATTTTACATAGTCGGTGAACTGATCCATGACGGTCCGGGAAAGCGCCTCAAGGCCCCGGTCGGTATACTTTTCGTCCGGAGAATCGATCTGGCAATTGGCCAGGAAATAACCGCCCGTCTTGGACATCGATTTCACCGTTGCCCGGATAAGTCCCTCTACCAGCACCTTGAATGTCCCGTTCGGCATCTTCATGACCTGAAGCACGCGCGCGACCACGCCCACGATATACAGGTCATCCGGCTCCGGTTTGTCGACACTCGCTTCGCGCTGGGCCACCAGCAGGATCTGCTTGTCCTTGGTCATCGCTTCCTGAAGCGCGCTGATCGTGAAATTTCTTCCGATCAGCAGCGGGTATATCATGTGCGGAAAGACGACCACATCGCGCAACGGGATGACCGGCAGTTTGGACCGGACGGAAATGATTTCCGAATTATGATCTATCTTCATGGCTAAGCCTTCAATTCCTCATAAATGGTTCCTGACAACACAACCACGTAACATACCCAATTGTTGGCCTCAGGTAAACACTTTTTTCGCGGGCATTGTGTGAAGGGAGAATGTAACCGACAGATTATCAGGCAGTTAATGGTAAGTCGTCACAACATACCAGAGAATCAAAAGCAGGGCGACCAGAACGGACATCATGAAGTACTGACGCGGCGAGGCATCCCGCTTTTTCGGCGCGGCGAGTAGATCGCGGCGACCATCGAATTGAACCATTTCCTCAAGCGTCACCAGCAGTTCCTCGGCGCTCTCGAACCGGTCTCCGGGCGCTTTGGCCAGCAACTTATCGAGTGTCAGCACCCAGTCACCGGAGATGTCTGTGAACGAATCGCACGCCGGGAGTTTCTGCACGATGCTGTCCCGAAGGCTCTCAGGTGCGTGTTCGCGGAATGCCGGGACCTGATACGCCAACTCATACAGCACCAGGCCGAGCTGATACAGGTCGGTCTTCTCAGTGGCTTTCTCCCCCTGTATCTGCTCGGGCGCAAGATACCGCATCCAGACTGGAGCTGTGTCATCATTTGACTCGTCGAGCGAAAGTAGCTGACCGCCAAGGCCGGCATCAAGAAGCCGGATTTCGCCGGATGGCTGTACGCATATATTAGATGGTTTGATATTTCCATGAATGATTCCGGCCCGATGAAGAGAGGCCAGTCCCCGGGTGACGGGAATCGCAATAGTAGACAGAGAAGGATGTATCGAGCGATGTTCCGACAGGATGCGGTCAAGAGATGTACCGTTGATGAATTCCTCGATGACGACAGCCCGGCTATCGGTGTCCACATATTCGAGCACCTGACAGAGGTTGGGGTGTTCCAGCCCCTTAAGGTTCTCTCTATAATCAATATTCGCGTACGGCTCGCCATTTTGCGGCATGCGATGAAGAATCTTGACGGCAACCGCCCGGCCGTCGATTCTGTCCGCCCCCCTGTACACGATGCCTGATGGGCCATCGCCAATTATCTCGCCAAGGCGATACTGGAGAATCTGTGAAGAGTCCATACTTGGATATAACGGAAGATTCGGCCGGTTCATTAACCGTCAACAGAGTCAGCGACCGGTCTGCAAACGAAAACGGCCGCCGGAAATGTGCCGACGGCCGTCGAGTCTATATGTTAAGTTGTTATTCCATAAATGGATAACGGTAGTCTTTCGGTGGGACGAAATTCTCTTTGACCGACCGCGGGGAGACCCAGCGAATCATATTCTGGATACCGCCCGCTTTGTCGTTGGTGCCCGAGGAGCGACCGCCGCCGAACGGCTGTTGGCCGACCACCGCGCCGGTCGGTTTGTCATTGATGTAAAAGTTGCCGGCGGCATGTCGAAGTGTTCTCTCCGCGAGTTCCACTGCTTTACGATCAGTTGAGAAGACCGCGCCGGTTAGCGCATACGGCGAGGTGGCATCGACCAGATGGAGCGCCTTAGCATATTCATCATCTTCGTAGACATAAATAGTCACCACCGGACCGAAGATCTCTTCTTCGAGCAGTTTGAACTGGGGGTTGCTGGTGACTACGACCGTCGGTTTGATGAAGTAACCGTTTGATTTGTCATACTCACCCCCCGCCAGTATCTGAGCATCTTTGGCCTCTTTAGCGTAATCGACATAGGCGGTGATTGAATTGAATGCGCTCTCATCGATAACGGCGTTGACGAAATTCGAGAACTGTTCGGGGTCACCCATCTTGAGACCATTGACCTGTGTTGCCAATTTGTCTTTGATCTTTTCCCAAATGGTCTTTGGAATGTAGCACCGTGACGCGGCCGAGCACTTTTGCCCCTGGTATTCAAAGGATCCGCGAACGATGGCTGTGATGAGCGCTTCGGGATCGGCCGACGGATGCGCCACGATGAAGTCCTTACCGCCGGTCTCGCCGACAATGCGCGGATACGCGCGATAATTGGCGATATTCTCTCCAACCGTCTTCCACATATTCTGAAAGACCGCCGTTGACCCGGTGAAGTGAATACCGGCCAGGTTCCGATTGCGAAGCACCAGACCGCCGATATCGGCGCCGCGCGCGAACAGTAAATTTATCACGCCGGCAGGAAGCCCGGCTTCGCGCAGAATCTTCATGAAGAAGTGAGATGTGTACGCCGCGGTCGAGGCGGGCTTCCAGACAACCACGTTACCGGCCATCGCCGGTGCGGTCGGCAGGTTGCCGTTGATCGAAACGAAATTGAACGGCGTGACCGCAAAAACGAAACCCTCGAGCGGACGATGGTCCATCCGATTCCACGTCAGCGGGGATACACCCGGCTGGAAATCATAGATAGTTTGCAGGAAGTAAGCGTTGAATCGAAGGAAGTCCGCCAGTTCACAGACGGCATCGATTTCAGCTTGAAAGATCGTTTTGGAATGAGCGAGCATCGTGGCCGCGTTCATGATATGCCGGTACGGTCCGGTGAGCAGGTCGGCCGCCTTAAGGAAGATCGCCGCACGGTGTTCCCATGGCATGTGCTCCCACGTTTTTTGGGCCTCGACGGCCGCATCCACGGCCCTTCTGACTTCATCGGCGCCACCCTGGTAATAGAATCCGAGGTTCAGCTTGTGATTGTGGGGAGCGTTGATCGGGATCTTTTTGTCGGTTTTAATCTCTTGCCCGCCAATGACTAACGGGACCTCGACCGGAGCCGCCTTAAGTTGCTTCAAGGCTTGTTCGAGAGCGGCGCGTTCGGGTGAGCCGGGGGCATAATTCAGGATCGGCTCGTTTTTGGGTGTGGGGATGCGGAAATTGCCCATATGTAAACCTCCAGACGAGTGCGTACGCATTCGGCTTGTATGTTTCAAGTTGCCCGGCTTTTTCCGCCGGACCAACAACATAACCAGAATACCTCAGGCGGGCAAGTCCAAGGTACAACAAATGTCACGGGCAGGAAACCGGCCAGCCATGTTGGAGCATTTCGCGACTTGCGGGTGAGTGGTGAACAAAAAAGCGACCCCAACGGGAGTCGAACCCGTGTTACCGCCGTGAAAGGGCAGTGTCCTAGGCCACTAGACGATAGGGTCGGTCTAGCCAATCGGGTTTCATTATACGCTTTTTCCACCTGCTGTCAAGGATATTTGTCGACACGCGACGCGGCATTCGCTCCCCCGAATCAGCCGGCTTCAAGTCGAAACCCATAGCGCAGAAACTGCCGGAAGACTCGTTTTCTGTTTCCATCATCCGACATATGTTCTATATTTAAGTGACGGACATTCACGATGCGACAGGCCCCGGTATCGCAACGTATGATTGTCTGAGGACGATGTCAATTCGGAGATGGAATCTCATGTACTTGCCCGACGAACGGTCTCGCATGGCCCAACCTGACAGATAGCGTTTAAGCTTGTTCGCCCAGAGAGCACGGCGCATAATTCTACCGGCTGGACCGCGGGGCAGTCGTCACAATCGACATCAAGAATTCTCACCCTTCAGGCTGATGTAATCCCGCGAATGTGTAATCGAGTGAAATACGGCATGGCCGCTGGCGCATGTCAAGGAAGTAACAGGGTAATCAAATTGCAGGAAGGAATTATTCGATAAGTGAGTTTCAGGTATTTTTTTAGTTGACAACATCTTACCTCAGACGCCACTTTTCGACGAATGACTAAACTTGTGAAAGGATTAACTTTCAAAAGGTTAAGGAGGTTTTATTGAGGTTTGGGTAATGCATTTCTTCCGTTAGCCTCGCCAACACATTTTAACACTCAGGTTAAAATAAAAGGAGTAATTGTAGCATGAAGCTGAAACTGTTACTAATCCCTAGTATCCTGCTTCTATTTCTCACGGGGACAGTGTTTGGTGCCGTGACCGGAAAAATTACCGGTACGATCACCGATGCTGCCAACGGCCAACCAATGGTCGGCGTCACCATCGCCGTGCAGGGTACTAACTGGGGAGCGGTTACCGACGCCGATGGTCGGTATTCTATCCTCAACGTTCCGGTCGGCACGTACACGATCGTACTGACTGCCGTCGGTTACGCTAAGCTTGAAATCTCCAACGTCGCCGTCCACGCCGACCTGGCGACGTATGAGAGTCACACGATGACCTCGCAGGTTCAGGAACTCGGAACGACCATTAAAGTGGTTTCCGAGACCCCGCTGGTTATCGCCGATAAGACTACCTCGGTCAACATCGTCAGCAAGCAGGAACTGCAGGCGTTGCCGACCCGCGGTTTCGCGCAGGTAGTCGGCATTCAAAACTCGGTCGTGCGGATGAACTCCAACGTTGACGTCCGTCAGCGTGGTGCCCGTGAGTCCCTTGCTAATGCGCCCGAGATCAACCTCCGCGGCGGCCGTCCGTCGGAAGTTGCGTACTATGTCGACGGTTTCTCACAGCAGGATCCGTTGACCGGTATCTCCACCGCCAACATCAGCAACAACGCGATTCAGGAAGTCTCCGTGACCTCCGGCGCGTTCTCGGCTGAATACGGCCACGTGGCGTCCGGCATCGTGAACGTCACTACCAACTCAGGTACTGACAAGTATCACGCCGAAGCTGAAGCTGTCACCGACAATTGGGCCAGCGGCAGCAAGAATGTTTTCGACCAGAACTACTATTCCGGCGATTTCGGCGGTCCGATTCCCGGACTTACCAAAGCATATTTCTACCTCTCAGGTGAGCGCCGCTATCTCGGTGATCGCACACCGTCCTCCAAGACCGAAACGGTCATGGATGAATTCGGTTTCCCCTACGGCAAGAAGCTGCCGAACAACTCGCTCAGCGGCTGGTCATACCAGGGGAAGATCGATTACAATATTCGCCCGAATGTGAAGTTGACTCTTAACGGCAATGGTTCGCTGGATAACTGGCAGGAATACCGCCATTATTATCTGAATCCTCAGTTTCCCTCTGAGGTCGAACACAGCCCGCGATACGAGGACAAGAATCTTGGTTTGAATGCCAAGATAACGCACACGCTTAACAGCAAGGCATTTTACAACCTCAGCGCTTCGTATTTTATGACTTCGCGTTTCCGCGGCGACGGCGTGTTGATGAAGGATCTGGCCGCATACGATCGCGCCCTCGCGAATCCGGAATATGACTATTACAACCTGTTCCGTCAGGGTGATTCCACGTACGCCAGTGACTATAACCCGTTGATTGAACCGGGTTCACCGGAAGACACATTCGTGTCGTTCTATCAGTCCTACTGGCCCGGTTATTTGAAACGCAAATCATCTTACATCGGCCTCAAAGGCGATTTCAACAGCCAGTTGAACGCCAGCAATACGATTAAGATGGGATTCGATTTCCAGCGGCACACGCTGCGGTATTTCGAAAACCTCAATGCCACCCAGGGATTTTCCACTGAACGCGTAAACCGCTATGGTTATGATGCGCTCGGCAATGAATCGGATACCATGGGGTTCAGGAACAATACCAAGCACCCGATCAACCTTGGTCTCTATGTCCAGGATCGGTTTGACTGGCGCGGTTTGATCGTTAACGGCGGCCTGCGTTTTGACTATTTTGATTATAAAGCGCTTCGCCTGCGCGACCCGCTTCGTCCGTTTGACCCGGATCACACCGGCAGCAGCACGCTGGATAGTACTGACCTGGAAGACTCCAAGAAGTTCACGCGTGTTTCGCCGCGTCTGGGTGTCTCATTCCCGGTCAGCGACAAGACCCAGATGCACATTAACTATGGCAAGTTCTACCAGCGTCCCGACCTGAACCGTCTGTATGCCGGTTACGACTTCCTTGAGGCCCGTATCACGGCCGGATCATTCTATCCTTTCCCGAGCCCGAACCTTCAACCTGAGAAGATCACGCAGTACGAATTCGGCGTGACCCACCAGCTGGGCGAAAACACGGCCTTTGATATCGTTGCTTACTATAAGGATGTCGAAGACCTGACTCAGATCTTCCACCAGGACGGTGTGGTTCCGAAGGCCTATGACTTCTTCGCCAACACCGACTATGGTACGATCAAAGGGTTTGACTTCAGCCTGAATGTGCGTCGCACGCATAACATTTCTGTCAACTTGAAGTATTCGCTGAGCTATGCGACCGGTACCGGCTCGTATGCCCAGACTCAGTACAACATCGCGTGGAAGAACGCCCAGGGAACGCCCAAGCAGACCTTCCCGCTCGACTATGACCAGCGCCACAGTATAATCGGCATATTCGATTATCGCACCGGACAGGGTCAGGGTCCGCTCATCGGCGACATGCATCCGCTGGAGAACTTCGGCCTGAACTTCGTGACTCAGCTGGCCAGCGGCACGCCGTATACACCGATGCAGGTCTATGACGGCGTCAGCCCGAACGCGGCCGTTCAGCAGATTCCGACCGGGTCGATCAACTCGGCCAATCTGCCGTGGACGATATCCGTTGATATGAAAGTTGAGAAGACGTTCAAGGTCGGTCAGTACAACCTGATCCCGTATTTCTGGGTGAGAAACCTGTTCGACAATGAAAATGTCGTCGGTGTTTACGAAGGTACCGGTAAGGCTGACATCTCCGGTTATCTGGAGAGCCCCGAAGGTCAGGTGCGCGCTTCTGAGTCGACCATCGACCCGCAGACGGGCAGAACCCGCGGAGACGAGTTCGCATACAGATACACATTGGGTGAGAACAACCCGAAGAACTACTCCAACCCGCGGATGATCCTCTTCGGCATAAGAGCGTCGTTCTAAAAGATGAGGAAGGATACAATGAAAATAAAACTGTTGAGCTGTTTGCTGCTGTGCATGCTGGTGCTTGCTCTTCCCCTGTCGGCGGCGCCGCCGAAGGGACAGGCGGGTGCGAACAATGCACTGCAGATTGACAATACCCAGATAATCGACGCCAACAGAATCATGATGTTCGTCACGAACCATGGTAATTTTGGCCGAGATCTCGGAGGGTATTTTGGCTATGATTACGGGACCTGGTTTCCGTTTAGCGACACGGCTTCCATCCGGACCAACCAGAACGAGGCCGCGGTCCACTCTCCACTTTACGCGGCCGGACTCTGGATCGGTGCGGTCGATTCCGCAACCGGTGAGACCCGTATAGCGATCGCTGAGTACAGCGATGAATATGTGCCGGGTCCGATGGCGGACAGCACATTTCAGACCGACCGCCCGGCTTTCAAGGTCTATAAACTGTATGCGGACAGCTTTAGCGCCAATCCGAACGCGGATTATCTGAACTGGCCGGTCGACCAGGGTGCGCCGGTCGTGCATGATTCGCTAGGCAATGTCGTAACGGACGCCGGCGGCTATCCGGTACCGGAGATGTTTGGTGACCAGATGTGCTGGGCGGTGTTTAACGATGCCGATCCGGCGCAACACTCCAATGCCTCTGGTGAGACGCTCCCGCTAGGATTGGAAGTTAGACAATCGACATTTGCGTTTAACCGCGAAGGTTCTCTTGGCAATATCATCATCCTGAGAATGCGCGTATATAATCGCGGTGCCAATACTCTGACTAATACGTACTTCTCAATCTGGTCCGATCCGGATTTGGGTGGCGCCGGCGACGACCTGGTTGGTTGCGACACAACCCTGGGCATCGGCTATATCTACAACGCGACCAACAGCGATCAGAACTATGGTGCCATGCCTCCTTGCCTTGCTTTTGACTTTTTCCAGGGACCGCTGATCAACACCGGCGATCCAGCCGACACAGGTCTCATGTGGGGTGACACCTTCCCGGGTTACCGTAACATGAACATGACCTCGTTTAACAAGTATATCAACGGCACGGACCCCGATAACTTCGGTGAAACGTACAACTACATGCGCGGTCTTAACCGGGATGGTACACCGTACGTTTATAACGGTGACACGCTCCTGTTCCAGGTGAGTGGTGATCCGGTTACCGATGTTGGGGATCTCGATATCGCTCAGGCCGACCGCCGTTTCATGATGAGTACCGGGCCGATCACGTTCCGCCCGGGTGACTCGCTCGAAATCCTGGCCGCTTTAATTGTCGGTCAGGGCAGCGATCGCCTCAGTTCCATCACGGTCATGAAAGACCTTGATAACTTTGCGCAAAAGCTGTATGAAAACGGCTTCAATCCACCCAAACCGCCGGCAAAACCTGTGGTGACGGTGGCTCGCACCGCGAAAGAAATCACTCTGCAATGGACAGATACTTCCGAAGTCGATCCGGGTGATTTTTCATTCGAAGGTTACTCGGTGTGGCAGGGACCCTCGGCCTCCGGCCCCTGGACTCTGCTTAACACGTATGACCTCGTGAACGACCGTACCGACGCGCTTATCGATACGGTGGCCCTGCCCGGTACAAGTATCCTCCTGCCCGTCGTGAGGAGACTTATTACGAACACTGGTCTGAAGTACAGTTATTCGATAACCAAAGACCAGCTTACTGGCGAAGATCTCTTCCCGGTCCAGACCTATTATTTCAGGGTAACAGCCTTCTCATTCGACTATATCACGCCGGCCGGTGATGTGGTGCCGAATGGCGACCGGTTCCTGGAGAGTCAGACCACCGTGTCTGCCACTCCTCAGGCGCCTTTGGCTGGTATTCATCCCCAGGTGAGCTCGAGTGATACATTGGCAGTGACCCACACCGGCCCGTCCGACGGCGCGGTGTACCCGATAGTGCTCGACCCGCTCGCCGTCACCGGGGATACGTACCGGGTGATCTTCTACCAGGATCCATCGCTCGGAATCGTCTGGCATCTTATCGATGTCACAACGGGTGACACGTTACTGCTCAACCAAGTCAATCAAGCGGGTGACGACGCCTACATTTCAGTAGACGGAATCATGGTGAAGGTCCAGGGTCCGCCGTTGGCTGGTAAAGCTTATACCTACACAGCAGCTACTCCTCCGAACATATCGGCAGTGGTTCAAGTCGAAGACCCAACCTATGTCGGTAATACTCGCTGGTTCAGTGGCGACCCGGCCAACGGCGGTGAATTGCTGTTCGGGGCAATCTTCATGGAGCCGAACTTCTGGGGCGAGACTTCGCTCAATCCCGGCGAAAACCCGCCTGTTGAAGTCCGTTGGAGACCGATGCAGTCGTATACCGATCTCAATAGTAATGGTGTGTACGACATCGGTGAACCGTATGTAGTCGATGACCCGGGACTCACTCAGGGGGCATTTATGTACACCGGATTCGCCGGCGGTACGTATGAAGGTTTCTACTCGGTACCATTCACTGCATGGGATGTCACTGATCCGGGGAACCCGCGCCAGGTCAATGTGGTGATGCGCGACCGCGATGGCAATCATCAATGGGATCTGCACCATCTTACCACGCCTGCCGACCCGCTGTTGCCGAACAACGGTGATCAGCAGTTCAATTACACCTGGGTCACAACCAGTGATTATGATGCGTCTGGTACGCACTATGGCGATGGCAACGGTGGCACAGTGGATTTCTGGAGTTACGACGACAGTACCGGTATCTGGGATGCCGCCTGGATGATGTGGCTGTATCCGCGAGGTGCTTATAAACAGCTTGCTGAAGAATGCATATTGGGACTGATCCCTCCGGCACTCAACCTGCAGGCCGATACCTTTACGTTTGTAGCCGGTCCTGTCCCGACCGAAACGCATACCCAGAGTGATCTGGATGCGATTACGGCCGTTCCGAACCCGTTCTATCTGGCGGGTCCGTATGACCCGGCGCCGGGCAGCTACCAGCTGAAATGGCATCACCTTCCGGAGAAGTGTACGATCACAGTATATAACCTTGCTGGTGAACTTGTCAGGACCATCCACAAAGACGATGCTTCGACGGCGATTGCCTCGTGGGATCTTCTGACGGAACGTGGTCTTCCGGTCGCCTCCGGTATCTACATCTATGTTGTGGATGCACCGGGCTTCGGCCAGAAGATAGGTAAAGTGGCGGTCTTCGTTGAATCCGAAGTTCTGAAAATCTACTAGGCAAGGAGGATGATGACAATGAAATGTAAGTTTGTGATTATATTACTGGTTCTCCTTGCGATAGGCCTCACCTCGGCTTATGCGGGGAGCGACCGACGCCTCGGAACTGCGGGAGCCCAGGAGCTGGTAATCCCGATTGGTTCGCGCGGCACAGCGATGGGTGGTGCTGTCGTTGCGTCGGCCTACGGCGTAGAATCCATGTTCTGGAATCCCGCCGGTCTGGCCAGCCTGGAAGGCACCGAAGCCATGTTCAGCCACCTGCCGTACATGGCGGACATCGACGTTAACTTCGCCGGTGTCGCTACCAAGATCGAAGGTTTCGGCACTCTCGGCGCCGGAGCCAAGGTCGTCTCCATTGGCAACATCAAGGAAACCACTGAACAGTATCCCGACGGAACCGGTCGTGAGTTCTCGCCGTCCCTGACAGTCATCAACCTGTCATACGCCCGAATCCTGACCGCGAACGTTTCGTTTGGCGCGACCGCGATGTTTGTTAACGAAGACATATTTGAAGTCAAGGCGACCGGTGTCGCTTTCGACGTCGGTTTCATGTATGACCCGCGCTGGAACGGCGTGTCGATCGGTCTGACGATCAAGAACTATGGACCGGAGATGAGTTTCACCGGTCGTGGTTTCAATGAGGGATTGGGCGGCCGCCCGGCTCGTCCGATCAGCGCCACTTTCGATCTGCCTAGCTCCATTAACATGGGTATGAGCTGGGATTTCCTCCGTCAGGATAAGCAGATCGCGACCATCTCCGGTAACTTCCGTTCGAACAACTATACGAAAGATTACTGGCAGGGCGGCGCGGAATACGTCTATGACGGCAGATACTCGCTCAGAGCGGGCTATACCTTCCAAGACAACACTGACTACCTCTACGGCGCCTCGCTGGGCGCGGGAGTCATGGTTCCCCTCGGAGGCAGCACGATCACGTTCGAGTATTCGTGGAACCAGACGGATGTGTTCGACGACAACCAGTTCTTTACAGTGAGGGCAAGTTTCTAAGCCTTACCTGAACAGAGCTTGATAAAAGGCCGGATGCTTGCGCATCCGGCCTTTGTATTGATCGTTCGTGAGAAATTCGAGAAGTAGTACCTAATAGATATATTCCACCAGCAGGACCAGGTCTTCAATGTCGATGAAGTTGTCACGGCTCATGTCCGCAGCCCTGATCTGAGCGGGTGCCGGGCCATCCGAGAACATATAGACTATAAGAGAAAATAAGTCATCAAGATCGACAGTACCATTCATATCATAATCTCCGCGTGAGTACCCGTAGACAGATACGGGACAGGTGACGTCGAACGGATGACCATCTTCGGTCAACCCCCAAACTGCGACCGGAAATGAGGCGCTATCCCATACTTCGATATAGTCACTGAGGAACACATCAGTGGGCATGTACATCTTGATCACTTGTCCGGTGAATCCTGGGGCTGCTGGTACAGTTCTCACGGAATCAAAATCGCAGACCGAATTCACGCAAATACAACAAGTATTGACATTCTGTCCGTAGGAACTCGATGAATCATAGCCGAGGTTTACGCAAACCACGTCCGTAGCCGGATGCCCAGCGGTAGAGAACTGGTATACGGGATTTGGTGTCACTGAAACCTTAAGCAAAGCGGGCTGAGGCGACTGGCCGGAATTGAGATACGATTTCAACTGGGTTATCGAAGTCAAACGATTGGTACCCTGCGCGGCAGCCATTTCGATTAACACGTATTGACTGTCGCCTGGGTTGAAAGTAAAAGGGCCGAATGTCCCCATCATTCGACGGTCACTCGGGGCGTAATCCAGGTCGCCCGTTCCGGCTACAGGATCACCCGGTACCGCGAACTTGGTGCCGTTCGGTAGTGGGTCGCCATTTGCGGTCAGTCCCTTCATGCAGTTGTATACTTGATATCCGAAGTCGGGATCGGTGCCATTTTTGAGGTTCTGAAACGAGGACATCGAGAGATTCCTATATCCCGGCATGACGCTACCGTCGAAGTATGCGGTATCAGCCGCGGAGGAGACGACTGGTCCGAGAAGCATCTTGAACCCGACAGCGGGCGGCGTGGTTCCGTACAAATAATCATTGTTCGTTGCGTTGTAGCAAAAAAACAGGCCGTCGAGAGAATCGCATCCGATGAGATCATCGCCCGCACTCCCGAGATCGGGGTCCGACCAAAGCGATACAAAACAACTGTCTATCGTATTACCGCCCCTGTTGTAAAGTTTGTACTGAAGCCAAATACGATTATCAACGGGCGAGTTTAATACATGTTCTGCCCACACCGTGTGCTGAATTTCAATTCCGAGCGGATTCGTCTGACCGACATTCGTATGCTGAGCAGGATTGGCGTCATTGAACACGCTCCACATCATCTGACTTCCCGTCATCTTCGGTTTGCCTTGGGAGTCGAGTGGCGCTCCCTGATCGACCGGCCAGTTCAGATAGTCCGCGTTCGGAGTGGTCTCAAGACTATCAGAATAAAGGTGGTACACCTTAAATTCCGGTCGATCAACCTGGAAAGTACCGTTCAACATTGGCCCGGGCACGTACTCGTCCGAGTATTCGGCTGTCGCTACCCGTATCTGCCCGGCTACCTTCCCGCCAATCCAGATTCCGGCGGCGTACATAGGAGTGTGCAAGCCGGCATTGTTCTGATTCGTTCTGATTGCGGTGGTGTCCGTGAAGGGAAACCAGGTGCCGTAGTCGTAACCGAACACGCCGCTTAAGTCGCGCCCGAAATTGCCATGATTCGTAACAAACATCCCAAGCCTATTGACACCAAAGAATTCCACGTTATCTATCGTGTATTCGCCGGTTGCCTGTTTGGAGTTCGCTGGTCGTTTTCCATTGGCGGATACAACCGGCAACAGTACCAGAAATAAGACGAGGAACGCTTTCCTGTGAATTCGCAATTGGATCATTTCATGCCTCCTTCGCAGACGATCTTCCCATTGCCCGAGTTTATAGTAAAATTGAATATACCGTGGACGTTGGAATTGTCAAGCGATAATGGACCAGCATATCCAAGCGCGGCTTTTGTAAGGGAGCTGAACATTCAGGCACGTGCGTCAAAGAAAAGGACGGAACGAACCGTCCTTCTTTCGTTTGAGCGCACGCTAAAGCCTCAGAACATATACTCCACCAGCCGGACCAGATCGCCGATATCAACCTGAGCATCGCCGTTCATGTCGGCGGCCCTCACATAATCTGGCGCCGCACCATCGGCGAAAAAGAATTCCACCATCGCCACAAGGTCAGAGATATCAATAGCGTAGTCGAGGTTGAAATCTCCTGACCGATGGCCGATCATGGCCACCTGGCCCTCGAACGTAAATGGTTCACCATCGGTATATTGCCCCGTTATAGTGTAAGGATATGACGCGCTGTCCCAGAGCAGGCCGTAGTGGTCGAGGAAATTATTGATGGGGAGATACAATCTTGTTGCCGGACCGACAAATCCCGGAACTGTACTCGGAACTTGTACAGAATCAAAGCCTCCATCTCCGTTTACGATAAGAGAATTTGGATCGATCGACCTGCCAGAACCTCCCAGCTCATCAAAACCGATGGTAAAACAGATATCGAAGGGACTAACAGAGTTTGCCATACACTGGTAGACTGGCTCGGGGATGACTTCTACCCTTTGCATCGCCGGCAGGAAGTTTCTGCCTGCAGGCAGTATCGATCTCAGCACTGCAATCGAATTGAGGTGATCCGAACCTGACCCTGCGCCCATGACGAAGAGCACTGACTGGCTGTCAGCAGGATTGAATGTAATTGGGCCATAGGATGCTAACATCCGCACGTCTCCCCAAAGAGTGTCGATGTCGCCGGTACCTTCAACGGGATCGCCCGGGAAAGCGAATCTGGTGCCATTTGGCAACGGTTGGCCGAGCCGGGTCAAGCCACGCATAGCGTTGTAGCACCATAAAGGATCCCACGGACCGTTTGGGTCAAGGACCTCGAAGGAACTCATTTTGAGATTACGATATCCTTTCTGCCTATGGCCATCGAAGTATGCAGCGCTGCCTATCGACTTCACCACCGGACCGTAGATCATCTTGAATCCAACTGCGGGCGGTGACGAACCATAGTGAAGATCGAAATTCGTACGGTTGTAACAAAAGATGTCATTGGCTAGGGTATCGCATCCTGCCACGTCATCCATCATAAAGCCCACGTCTGCATCGGCCCAAAGTGAGATATAGAAGGAATCGACTTCATTACCGCCGCGGTTATATAGTTTAAACCGGAACCAGATCAGGTTATCCGTGGCTGAGCTCGTAAGCTGGTCTTCCCACACGGTCTGCTGGACTTCTATGCCAAGAAGGTTTGTGCTGCCAGCTTCATGGCTGTGCTGAGAGGGATCTGCGTCATTGTAGACTGTCCATAGCATGCGATCACCGAGGAGAAGCGGACGTCCCTCTGGATCAACCGGAGCCCCCTGCTCCACAGGCCAATTCAGGTAATCCGCATTAGGGTTGCCTTCGAGACTGTCTCGGTACAGTTTGTAAACTTTGAATGCTGGTCTGTCTGACTGGTAAGTACCCCCCGCCATAGGGCCAGGGACAAATTCATCTTCATAGTATGCGAGCGCCAGACAGGGTAGCCCATCAATCTTCCCCCCCAACCACAGCCCAGCGGCATAAAGGGGCGAGTGAAAGGCCGCACTGTCAGTGTTGTTCCTGATCGATGCAGTGTCGACAAAGGGATACCATGTACCGTAATATCTACGGAATACATTTGCCACGTCACGACCGAACGTCCCATGATTGGTCACAAACATCATCAGCCGATTTGCGTCGATAATGGTCAGGTTGTCAACACCCTTGCCGACATCACTAAACACATAACCGTCGGGAGGTGCGGCCAGTATCGCGGAAGCCGCCAACATGCAGCCCATCAATAGACAGCATACCAAAAATCGAAACACTTCAACCCTCCTTTAATAATCCCATTAGATCCTTAATCCGCAATCCGACCAACAATATAGGGTCGACTGCTGAATTGCCAGGACATGATCGACTCGCCGGTCTCTTACCGAGCGTACAATTACACTTAGTTTGTTTGCCTTTCGAGCGAAAAGAAAAAAACGAAGATTCCGTTCCTTTCTTTCCAAAAAACTATGGTCAAAAACTTCAGAACATATACTCCACCAGCCGGACCAGATCGCCGATATCAACCTGAGCATCGCCGTTCATGTCGGCGGCCCTCACATAATCTGGCGCCGCACCATCGGCGAAAAAGAATTCCACCATCGCCACAAGGTCAGAGATATCAATAGCGTAGTCGAGGTTGAAATCTCCTGACCGATGGCCGATCATGGCCACCTGGCCCTCGAACGTAAATGGTTCACCATCGGTATATTGCCCGGTTATGGTGTACGGATAGGAGGCGCTGTCCCAGAGCAGGCCGTAGTGCTCGAGGAAATCAGTAACCGGAATGTATAGCTGAGTCACGTTACCTGTAAAGCCCGGAGCTGAGGTGGCAGTGTGAATGGAATCAAAACTGCAAAGCGAGTTCACGCACAGGGTGCTGTAATCGAACTCTTTGCCGAAATTCCCGTTCTCGTCATAGCCGAGATTCACACAAATATCCATCGGCTCGATACTGTTCAGCATTACCTGACGGACCGGTTCCGGATCAATATTTGCCTTCATGACGATAGGCAGTGGAGCCTGGCCATACTCGAGATATTCTTTCACCACTTCAATAGAATTGAGGCGATCCGTACCTGTGCCGACCGCCATTTTGATAAGCACGTATTGACTGTCACCGGGATTGAAAGTAATTGGTCCGAATGTTCCCATCATTCGTTTGTCTTTCGGGTTGGTGTCCAGCTCGCCCGTACCCGCGACAGGATCTCCGGGTACAGCGTACTTCGTTCCATTGGGCAGTGGGAGACCATCGCGCGTCAGACCCCGCATATAGTTGTAGGTTTCGACCGAGTAATCGGGATCGGTTCCGTTGATGTAGAGCTGGAACGACGACATGGTCAAGTTCTTGAAGCCGGGAACCTGATGACCATCGAAATAACCCGTGTCATTGACCGAGGGGACGACCGGGCCGAACAGCATCTTGAAGCCGGTCACAGGCGGTGTGCTGCCGTACTGCAAATCACTGTTGGTTGCGTTGTAGCAGAAGAAACTTCCAGCAAGGGTATCACACCCCACGAGGTCATCGCCCGCTCCGCCAAGATCCGGATCGCTCCAGAGGGAAATGTAGAAATCCTGGATAGTATTTCCACCGCGGTTATACAGTTTGTACTGAATCCAGATCAGGTTGTCCTGCGGCGTGCTGGAGATGTGTGACGCCCAGACTGTCTGCTGGATCTCGACACCGAGCGGTGAGGTTGATCCCGCGTTGTTCATATGATGCGAAAGATTCGCGTCGTTGTACACTGACCAAAGCATTTGGTCGCCCAGCATCAGAGGATTGCCGGACTCATCGAGCGGCGCCCCCTGATCGACCGGCCAATTGAGGTAATCCGAGTTCGGATTCCCCGCAAGGCTGTCTCGATAGAGCTTGTATACTTTGAATTCGGGCCGGTCAGATTGAAAGGTGCCATCAGACATCGGTCCTGGAACAAATTCATCATCATACTCAGCGATCGCCAGCCGAATCTGACCGTCGACCAGACCTCCTATCCACAGGCCGGCCGCATAGAGCGGGGAAGTGGTATTGGTGCCGTTTTGAATCGAAGCTATGTCGGTAAAGGGATAGAACGTCCCATAGTCATAGCCGAACAGGCCGGACAGATCTCTGCCGAAATTGCCGTGATTCGTGACAAACATGAGGATAAGATTATCATCGATAAACGTCGTGTTATCCATGATTTTGTACTCCGCCGTGACCGCTTGATCATCCGGTGGCAGGGCCTGAGTTGAAAGCGCGATGAAAACAAGCAGAAACAACAGGAGCAGAACTCGGACGTGAGACATACGAGACCTCCTTCGCACATGATCTTGAGATAAGTGTAACTGTTAATACTATCAATATAGGCCGAAGCGGAGATATGTCAAGTAATCATGGATTGCATGGTCGACAGGAGAAGATTCACGGGATGTAAGTGGACGGATGAGTAGAGAAAATCACATGAGGCCGAGCTCTTTGAGCTCTTTCTCGTAGCGGATTTTGAAAATCTTAACGACATTTTCCTTGTAGTTACCAACCAGAGTGAGGCTTCCGAACTTATTTTCCGCCTTACATTTAAGAAAATGTTCCTTGTCCCGGTAGCCAATGATTTCGGCTGGATTTCCCATCACGATCGCATAGGGCGGGACGCTCTTGGTCACGACCGAGCCCATACCGACAATAGCACCTTCGCCGATTTCAATCCCCGGCAAGATTATCACCTTGGCGCCGATCCAGACGAAATCGCGGATGATTACCGGTTTGAGGTCGGCGTTGGCGTCGTATGGTATGCACTCTGAATTGAGGTACCGGTGTTGCCAGGTCCAGAGAGTGCAGTTCATCCCGAACCCGGAGTTCACACCGACATAGAGTCCGCCGATGGTGTTGAAATTGCAGCCCCGGAGAATCATCACCCGGTCTTTGAGCACAACCCGCGACGGCATATTGATGCGCACGTCCGGGTCGATGCGAACATCCTTGCCGTACTCTCTGAACTGCTCGGGACGGAGGCGGAGACGAAGATTCTCTTCCTGATTGAACTTATCCCACTGCCAGGCCACAAAGCGATAGAGTTTGGTCTTGCCGAATATTTTCTTGACGATACTCATAACGTTGCACTCAAGCCGGTTGACTCCCGACGAAAGAATATACCGTCCACGAAATGGAGCGGCAACTTGTTTTATATATCGACGATTCTGTCTGAGAGTCCAGCGTCTCATGATAGCCAGAATCAGTGAATGCCTGGAAAACTAATTTGGGCCTTACTGGGGAAACATCCGATGTTGTCTGACGCGAGCCCGTTTAATACCCTGCGAACGGTCCAACGAATCCTGCGTTGTTTATCCCTTGGAAAAACTAAGAATTAACTACGGTACGATAACGATTTTACCCTTGTATGAAGTTCCTTCGATATACCAAAGATAGACACCCACAGCTACGGGATTGCCGGATGCGTTCTTGCCATCCCATACATACTGTCCGCTCAGATTGGTCGGATGAAGCACTGTTTCTCCCGCCGAAGTCTGAATCAGCAGGTCAACCGGTCCGGAAGGGAGGATGAATGTAACCGTCTCGCCCTGGATGAAACTGACCGGATTTGGATAGGCAATATATTCGCTGGTCGCCGCGACTGTAAACTGCACGGCGTCCGAATATGGATAGTTGTTCACTTTAACGCGCCAGTAGTATGACTGTGTGGGGGTAAGCGCCGAGTCTACTTCCCAGTAAGTGAAGTTCTGATAGCTCTGTGGCACAGCCGGTGAGGTTGCCACCAGAGGATCGAAAGACGCATTCTCCGCGACTTCGAAGTAATACTCGTTGGTTCCCGTGGCGGTGATGTTACGAGCCGAGAGAACCGGGTGAGTCGAAGTTACTGTGACGCCGTCGTTCGGTACGAATTCCGTGACGATCGTATCCGCCGGGTCGGTGCCGGTGGTGTCGCCTGAAGGCAGCGACGTACTGGATATGGCAGTCGCGATATTAGACAACGACGACGGGTTCATCCCGTCGTCGTATGTCTTGATTCCTACATAGTATCTCGTGTCGGGCGTCAGGTTGGCCAGCACGGTCGACTGAGCAGTGCCCGAAACCGCCGGGAGCGGCGGATTCGTCATGCTGTCGGTAATGGCATCGAAGTTGGCATCGGTGATACTCGATTGCGAATACTTGATGCTATAGAATGTCGCCGTGCCGGCGGCGCCGTCATCGCCGGACGAGGTCCAGGCCAAATTGATTCTGCCTTCGCCGCTGCCGGTAACAGAGCTAAGGTCATTGATCTGGCCGGGAGGAGTAGTATCCGTATTGCCGGTCGTGTTGGTAAGCTGCAGCGCGATTCCGGCAGTGGTCGGCGTGACCGCGATTGTCTGGCTGATCTGATCGGCATCTTTCACAGCGGAGATAGTGAAGCTGTTGTAGGACGTCGAGTCAGTTGCGGTTCTCGATTCGAACCAGTATGACACCGGGGCGCTGAACACACCAGCTGAATTAGTGAGGCCGGAGGCAACCTGATGATTATAGGCGTTGCGAATGGTCACCGTGGCGCCCGGAATCACCGTACTGTTGATGCCGCGAACGGTTATTCTCAGAGTCCGCTGAATGCTGATATCTGCCGTACCACCCGTGGCGAATGTAATGTCGTTGTAGGCGGTTCCGTTCTGATAAACAATATCCCGCGCCGTATTCTCGCTACAATCCCAGTTATTCCCAAGGTGTCCCAGGTGGAACGTCTCCGGGCTGTAACTCGGGGTAAGGAAGCCGAGCGTATCACCATTGAGCGTAATGCCGGGGCCGCCGCCGTTGATGTCACCCCATTTGATCAAGACGCCGTCGGATTCGATCTTGTTATACCGAACAATCAAAGTAGGGTCGTGCGGTGGCGCCGCTACATCGTCGCCCTCAAGCGTAACCGCATCGGCTACCACGCCTGACGTGTTGGATTTGGCGATGATATGGTTGCGCTCGAAAATATTATATGAATTGGTGATATTCCAGGAATACCTGAAGGTGTGCACCTGCGAACCATACGCTGTGGTCGAACTCAGGTTGTCACCGGTGCAGATGAACGTATTGTCGTACACATGAAGATACCGGTTGCCGTAGCGAATACGGATGCCGTGAACCGGCAGACCATCGCCGTATTCAACGTTCGGTCCTTCGTGTACATCGACATAGTTGCTGTAGATCTCGACCGGTTTCGCGGCCGTGCCGTTACCGTACTCGATCAGGATACCACGGTTACCGCCACGGACGTTGCCGCTGGTGATCGTGTTATTGTAGATCTGAGTGCCGCCGTCCACGTGACGCAGCGCGATACCGTACGGATTCGACGTCGAGTTACAGAGGCCGCTGTATGACGTATAGAAGTCGTTACGCGCGTCGGTCTGTATCTGACAGTTATGAATCCGGACCAGGGCGAAGTCCGCACCGCCTTCACGACCCATCGCCGCGATACCCATATGTGGTCCGCCGTCGATAACGATGTCATGAATGTCAAAATGGTATGGTGCGTTATTGGTGGTAATTGTCGATGTGTACAGGTTGGTCAGCTTAATCACCGGCGCATCATAGTTACACCGGCTGGTAAACGCCGTAACGTCGCTATGATACCGCCCGCCGCTAACTTCGACATTCCAGGTGTACTGACCGCTGCCGTAGAGGGTGATACCGTTATATCCCTTCACTACGCAGTCGACATTTTCGAACAGTATGTTGTGTCCCATGACATCAATACACCGGTTGGCGTCAGCGGCCGCGTTGGAAGTGTTGTGAATCACGTGTCCGCCAACGACCTTGATGTTGTAAGGCATGTAGGCGTTGGAGCCGGTCAACCGGATGCCGACGTTGCCATTTCCCCCGCCCTCACCGAATGAAATAGTGTCGTTGCCCAGATTGACGACGACATCGTGCAGCGCATTGCCGTAAACCGCCTGAAGAATAATCCCTCCGGTGGCGGAGTGCAGATTGCGACTGCCAAGTACCAGAGTGTCGACTTGTCCGCTGGTCATGCTGGTGGCGCTGAACGTATACGGCAGCGACGAAATCACATGACGGGCGGCCTCAGACACGCCGGTTAAAGTCAAAAAGGCCAGTGTCACCAGCAAGACACCGGTGACAATTCCATGTCTTTTCGAACTGACCTTCACATTCATAATTCCTCCTTAACGGGTTCCCATATCCCGATAGATATACTTCTTGATTACATAATCCCGGTAGTCATTTGGATTACCGGTTTTGCCGTCCTCTGCGGCCTTAATGACGTTGTATGCCTCCCGGGCCGTCATGTAATGTAATCGGTACTTTTTCCCATCATTATACCGTTTTTCCACCTCCAAAAGCATTTTATCAATGTTGTTGCCTAATATATTGTTATAACCATCATTTCGCAGGGTTGCGCCGTGAGTGAACGGCCGAACGAATACCCAGTTCGGTCTGCCCTTGACATGGACATTGGCTCTCAGCCACACCTCAAAACGGTGCAGACTGGTAGGTATTTCCCAGTACAGATTCCCGTCCTCGAAAGTCGGGTGAGTTTTGAAACGCCAATCCGACCAGTCGATCATGTATGACCCCTCGATAAGCATGAATTGCTCGGGCGACGGATGAAAGCCGACGGAGTCCTGGACGCCCGTATCATATGATTTTGGCTCAGTCGGGTCATCGACACAATAATAAATCTTGTTCACCAGTGACGGTTGCGCGGTCTGTCCCATGGCCGGGAAAGTAAGATCGGCATAGCAGCCGAGCCTCTGTAGAATGCTGATTTCGTCATCGACACCGCACATATCTCTTCCCTGATAGACGCGGGAATTATCCAGGGCCCAGTTGCCGTGAACAAACGCCCAATGGTCCTGACCGTCGGCGGAAATCAATGCCCCGTGTGCCTGCAGCGAGTCGAGGCCGTCGACAAACTTCTTATTCAGCGATTCGGAGTTATCACCGCGATGATGCAGATGCACCTCGACGTCACCGTATCCTTCCCGGGACAGCTCGACAATACTATCGACTTCGTATCCACGGAACTGGTCGATCGGATAAAACCACGAATGCTGTAGTTTCACGCCATCAGCATCGATATGCTTATCCGCCAGGGCGCGATATCCGGTCATCCATTTATTCACAATATCGATATCCCCGCCCGGCTCCCAGTGGTCAACCACGACGAAGATGATGTCAGTCAAATCATCGGTGTTCGATCTGGTGGGACTGTTGGTCAGATAGTCTCCCAGCCAGATGAAGGCATTCATTTTGTATAGCTTGTAGGCCACCGTAGCACCGGCCGCTACCACAACCACCACAGCCAGCAAGAGAACAAATCTCAGATTTTTCATGATTCGAATCTTCGAAATTTCAGTATCTGTTTGTCCAACATCAGGTTTTATGTATCAAACGGCGTGCCCGGAAGACCGCGAAGACAGTGGATGTAACTGAATGTAATCCCGCAGGTTGGTTTTCGCAAGAATAAACAACTTTTGCTGTCCTGTTGAGAAACGGTGCGACTAAGTACAACTCGGTTCATTCTTTGAACAGTATTTGCTGGCCTGAAATCCAATGGCGGGACATATGCTGAAAAGGACCAGCGAGGTTATTTTCTTCTTATCAGTTATACACTTCCGAAGCTAATCAGCCGCCACTATTTTGAGAAGGCGCCTCTAATTTCGGAATCGCCGAGACATCCGCCTCTGACTCGATGCGTTCATTTTCCAATCGCGCATTGATAACCTGCACTATCATGACGAGAAAACAAGCATAGATGTACCAGTTGTAGCGATACAAGTTGTGGCCGGTCAACCCCTGAAACAGTAATGCGATCGTCCCCAACCGAAGCGCCTTCAGCAGGAACCAGTAAATGTCCTGCGGCCACTCTTTTTCATCGTACTTGAGTTTGACCAACTTAAGGCTCTTGAAATAGACAATCAGAAAATAAACAAAGGTGATAATCCCGGGCAAGCCGAGCTCGCCGGCCAGCTTACCGATAAGGTTATGCGCATCGAGCCAAATTCCACCCTGCATTCGATAGGCCCACCTGAAATTGCCGATGCCAACGCCGGTTAATGGCCTCTCAGCCAAAAACTTAAGTCCCCAGACGAGGCCGTTGATACGTCCTTGGGCGGACTCGGCCGCCCCGGATGAGTCCTTGTCTTCGACGTGGAATACGGTCAGGAACCTGTCTTTATACTGTTGGGGCATGACAGCCACCACCGTCAGGATGATGAGAACTCCGATTATCGCGGTGATTACTTTGTGCCGGGAGGTGAATGCGATAAGCATACTCACGAAAATGACGCCGATCATCCCCCCCCGCGAACCGGTCAGCACGACAGTCCAGAAGGCCATCAGGAGCATCCCGTACAGCAGGGTCTTGGTCAGCCTGTTTGAGTAGTACCTCCCGACAAAAAACAGGAATGGGAGTCCGAGGACCAGCGTGTTCGCGAGGCTGTTCGGATCGGAATAGGTGCCTTCGGTACCGCCCACCCCAACCGCGCGCTGTATCCCCATGCGGACGATGAAATTGCCGGAGTAGTAATTGTACATTGAGTTTCCGGCGATAAACCCAAGCGACAGCAAATACAGCCAGATAATTGCGTTCATCCGTTTGGGTGTGTTGGCTATTCTGGAAACAAACAGGTAAACCAAAAAGACCTTGAGGAATTCAAAAAAGGTGTCCCAGGCGAGTCCGACATCCCCGGCAAACATTACGGAAAGAAAGCAGACCAGCACAAAGGCGCCGTAGGCCTTGTCCATGGGGAAGAACTGGAAGCTCTTCTGGAAAAAGGCGATGTGGATGAACAATATCGTGATCAGGGCAAGGGCGACAATCCGTTCGAACGGAAATGATATCCCAAAAAGCTGGTTCGGTTCGAAGAAGAAGATGATCATGTACAGGTAGACACCGACCATCGGAAATTTCAATATCGAAGCCACAAAGGCGACGCCGAGAATCAGGCCGATCGGTATGAGACTGTATGGAGGGTTAAGGAGTGTGAAGAATCCTGAAGCGATGGTGAACACGGAAAGAGCAACCCATATCAGGTGCTTGCCGGTAATGAAAGTTGGTGTTTTGGTCGCCATCGTGAATCTTTAGAGAAAGGTTCGTAACTCCTGCCGGGCAGATATTATACTTGTTTGTACCGAAAAAGCTCAGCGGCACGGTGACAAATCATCACAGGTGTTTACTATCAGCCTGCCGACGGTCCTTGATCACGCGGGCCGGGTTGCCGACCGCCACGCTGTACGGCGGTATCCGTTTGACCACCAGACTTGCCGAGCCGATGATCGATTTCTCGCCAATATCGGCCATTACAACACAGTGATCCCCGACGAAGACATCGCGGCCAATCGTGACACAGCTATAAGTTCCTTCCTTCTCGAGAATCCCAACCTCTGGGTCATCGAAATTATGCTGTCGTCCGCCGGACAGGACGGACACATAGTTGGCGATAACCACACCATCGCCAATATCCGCCAAACCAATGATATTTCGACCGTTTATAAACACCCCATGCCCGATTCGGGTGCCGATTTTGGAGATGAAACTGCCGAATCCCATATTGAGGTCCATGTGGGAACAGGCCAGCGTCTGCTTGTAGAAGCAGGCTCTTACGGCCACCCCGATAAATCCGGGAACATTGCTGAACGCCTGCGCAAACAGGTCAAAGCAAAGAGCGGACCGAAAGAGCTTGTGGCAAAGCAGGGAAAGCAATCCGCTCGGCAGGACGAATACGAAGACAATGCCGATGAAAATCCATTTAACGAGTTTCTTCACGGCCTGACTCCTTCACCAATCGTTCGTAGAAATCTTCGTGCTGTCTCAAGATAACGTTCCGTTCATAGCTGGAGAAAGCCTTTTCCCGTGCCTGTTTACCCAGTGTATCGGCCAGCGAAGGATTCTGGATAATCTGTTTGAGGCAATCGGCCAATCCGTTGGGATCTTCGGCAGAGTATAGTAGTCCGTTGATTTCATGTTCTATCGCTTCGCTATTGCCACCGACATCAGAGGCTACCACCGGCAGACCGGCCGCCATATACTCGATGAGCGAGTTGGAGAAGCTCTCGCCCTCGGAACAGAGGACCCCTATGTCAAAGGCGGCCAGGCAAGGGACTACGTCATCGTGACGTCCGGCCAGCTTGAACAGTTCCCAAACCCCCTGATGGTAAATATACTGCTGGAGTTCCTCGTGCAGTGGTCCCTCTCCGACAATGACGAATTTGAGATTGGCGAATTCCTTATTAAGCACCGCCGCGGCTTCAATTAACGAGTCAAGCCTCTTTACCCGGCGGAGGTTGGCCACCGCTCCAATGAGAATTTCACCCTCACCAACGCCCCACTCCTCCCGCTGGCGGTGTCGCTGGTCGGGATCGAGCTGCATAAAGCGATCCAGGTCGAGCGCGTTGTAGAGCACCGCCGTTTTTTCAAGCGGTACCTGCTCAATCTCGCAGGTGCTGAATGCCGCCGCCTGTGAATTGGCCAGATAAACGGTAGTCCAGCGCCGGAGGAAACGTAGAATCCGGATGTGCCTGGAGTTGTGCCAGTAGCCGGTATTGCGGCGGCTCGAAATGACGACCGGGCATTTGGCGTACCGTGCCGCCACAGTGCCGAATATATTGCCATCTTTAAAGAAGGTCTGTACGATATCAAAGTGCTTCTCTTTATGAAGCTGCTTGAACTGACGAATCCCTCTCCAGAATTGCGGACCAACCAGTGACGTGATATTGAGATTGACGGACGGAAACTCGAACTTCTGCGAGCGCATCCACGGCGAATCGTGCAGGCAGATCAGGCAGGGTTCAACACGACTGCGGTCCAATCCGTGCAGCATGGTCAGCAGCTGTTTTTCGGTGCCGGCGGACGGGGTCTCAATGGTGTCTATGAGATAGGCTATTTTGATCGGCTGACTCACGGCGAAATCACTCTCTGATAAATGTCCAACAGCCTGGCATTCTGACCAGTGAAGCTGAATTTCTCCTGCACTGTCCGGGCGCCCTGTTCGGCAATCCTGTTCATCTCAGACCGGTTGCCGGCCAGACCGACAATACACTGCGTTAATGAATGTACATCCTCGGAGGGCACAAGAAAACCATTAACTTTATCGTCGATTATCTCCGGCAGGCCGCCGACATTGGTGGCAATTACCGGGACTCCCACCGCCATCGATTCGAGCACGATATTCGGCAGTCCCTCGGACAGCGAGGGATTAATCAGGATATCCGCGCCCTTGAGATGCGCCACCAGATTTCTCTCGAAACCGGGACAGAGAATTTTGTCCTCAAGACCACGGTCCCGAAGCAGTCGGCGTATCTTTTCGAGATCCGGTCCATCTCCGAAGAGAATGAATCGCAATGAAGTATTCTGCTTAATTGCCTCGAATGCGGCCCGCACGAGGTATATTTGACCCTTCTCCTCGCTGAATCGGCCGCCCGAAATTGAGATTATTGATTCGGGAGGAAATCCGAATTTCTTCCGGAGGTTAATCGGATCGACAGCTTCAAAATTCGCGCTGTCAATGGCGTTGTGAACGGTTGAGATTTTTTTCGACGGCACCAGCAGTCGAACCAGTTTCTTCTTCTGCGATTCTGATACTGCCACAATGTGGTCCGCCTGTCGAATGAAAATCTTGTCCAAAGCGTGATACAGCCTGATTTTGAGATTCTCTTTGGTGAAACCACGGGAAAAGGCAATCCAGCGCAGATCTTTCTTCCCGTGCGAGAGCATTCCCACAAGATGAGTGCGGTAGTCATGGGTGCACAGAATGTCAATGTCGTTTTCCCTGAGATACTGCCCGACTTTGCGAATGGCGCCGATATCATAAGCGCTCGTTACTTCAAAGGCGTGGGTAGGAATGCCGTCCGCCGCTATTACCTCAAGAAATTCGGGGCGGCTGCCCGACTCGGTGAACGAGCTCACGGTGAGGTTGACGCCGGACTGGCGGGCCAGACGGGCATGAAAGTGCAGCTGCCGCTCCGGGCCACCGTAGAAATTCGATGCCCTCAGGTGAAGAACGTTCATTTTCCGCCCCCGAGCTGCTGTAGATATGCACTCAACCGCCGGCCAAGCTGCTCCCAGCGATATTTATTCAATACCAGTTGACGACCGGCCTCGGCGATCCGGGCAGACTTCTCGATGTCAGTCAGGCAGGCGATGACTGTTCTCGCAAACTGCTCAGGTCCATCGGCCAGCAGGATGTTCTGACCATCCGCGACATCGAGCCCTTCGGCGCCGACCGAGGTCGAGACAACCGGTTTCTGCATCGCCATCGCCTCGAGTATTTTCAGACGCGAACCGCCGCCAATTCTGAGCGGGACTATGTAGACCGCGGCCGAGGCGATATAATCACGCACGTCATCGACTGTTCCGGTAATTTCTATGCCGTTGATCTTACCGAGATCGATAATGTGTTGTGGCGGATTCCTGCCTACGAAGACCGCCCGAATTTGCGGTCGCTCTTTCTTCAGTAACGGCAGAATGTCAGCGGCAAAGTACACCGCCGCATCCTGATTGGGACGCCAGTCCATCGATCCCGTGAAAACAAGCGTGTCGGATTCTATCGCTGGCTGTCGGGGCGAAAAGAATTCAGTATCCACGCCGTTGTCAATTACCTCGGGACGGTAAGGGACTCCGAATGACTCAATCATCTGAGCTTCCTGCCGTGTGACCGCGGTAGCGCCCTCGGCCCAACCAAAGCAGGCACGTTCAAAGTCCATCACTTTCCGATGCTGTATTCCGATATAGAGCTTCTTCAACGGATTGGATTCGTTTTCGTGGTAGCGTGCCCAGATCGTCGACTCGATATTGTGCGCGACTACGATCTTGCGTGTGTCTTTAACATCTTTGATAAACAGGGCGTAAGGCGTCCACTCGCAAATAATCAGGTCGAACTTACCGCCCGCAATCAATTGCTTCAAACGTTCCTGAAAGGCGGGGGTGAAATGGCTGGTCACTATGTAAGGGTACTTCGAAAACAGATTCTTGAACAGTCTCCAATAGAACGCGGCGCCGGACTGACGCCGATCGGGTGAGGGGACGGCATAGGTCGCGATATTGTGTTCATTGAGAAAGCGCGATGCGGCGCTATTTTCATCGCCATAGGCCAGATATGATACGGAGTGACTCCTGGAAAGCTCTCGTGTCAGATTGAAAGTGCGAATCCGTTTACCAGTGTTCAGGGGAAAGGGGAATTCTTCGTCGATCACAAGCAACTTCACTATTTCAGGATCCTCTGTCTTCTGAGTCCCGGTTATCTTTTAGCCGGCACTTCGCAAATAACGAACCGCGTCTTGCCGGACTTCTCTTGCGGGATTCCGTCTACAATCTGAATCTCTATGTTAATCGAATCGCCAAGGATCTTTCGCATCTGAGAGCGGATGAAGTCCATCGTCTGCTGCGTCGGTTCCGGTTTGCTTTTGATTCTGACCAGAAAGTCAGTGAGTGTCTTTTGGATCACTTGAAGCTGTCCGATCGGGCGGTCGAAGGCTGTGAGCAGGTGAACGGAGAAAGCAAGCCCGGACAGTCTGGAACCGTCGGTACTGTAGATATCATCCTGCACCCGCCCCACCGCCGAACTCATCAGTCTGAGGGTCCGGCCGCACTGACATTTGGCTTGCTGGGGGATACCGTAATCGTTTATGCGGTAGCGAATGAGGGGAAAAGCGAAATTCGTCAGGTCGGTTATCAGAATTTCGCCGGTTTGACCATAGTCTACCGACCGGTTGTTGTCCACGAACTCGACCAAAGAGGTCTCCATGGCAATATGGCGGCCGTTGTGTGCCGAGCATTCGCACGAGGTGTTGCCGGTTTCGCGGGACCCGTACATATCATATACTGAGGCGCCGAACGCATCTTTGAACAGCTGACGCTGTCTGTCATAGAGTACTTCGCCCGTCGACATGATCCCTTTGACGGGGGGGAGTTGCAGATCGTGCTCGCTGCAAAAATCAATCAGCCCGGTCAGTGCCGAGGGAAAAGCCTTCAGATAATCGGGACGGAATCTGATTATATCCTCGTGGATAGTCCTCATTGCCTGAGGATTGAAAGAACCGGACTGGTACATTATTTGACGGAGCAAATACCGGTCCTTGAATTTCGCTTTACGGGTGACAGTAGCATGGAAATCCATCACGGCCGGCCAGATATGGGCCATTTTGTCACAGGGGCGACGTCCCATCCAACTTTCGTGCCGCCAACCCAGGGCGAGTTTTATATTGAAGCTTTCCTGATCACGATACAGAAACGCCTGCTGGCCCGTAGTACCACCGGACGCGAATTTCATGATTTCATGCGGCTCGTAAGCACGCGACATCAAGTCAGCTCCCCGCTCAAAAGTGATCTCCCGCGTAAGAATCGGCAACTTGGAGATGTCGTCGGGGTTTTTAAAGCTGTCCGGGGTAAGCCCCAGCTTCTCAAACACCTCCCGATAGTAGGTTGTGTTGTCATAGGCGGATCGTAAGAGAGCTCTCAGTCTCTCCCACTGATAGTCCAGCAGCCGCTGGTAAGGCCAGTACTGACTTTCGTTGAGAAGCCGCCAATGCGCCAGCGCCGATTTTTGACCCTCGCGACCTAATAGGATCGGTAGCGCGGTCTTTCTAAGTATCGAAGCATACAGACTCATGAATTTGACTCCCCTGCCTGATCTGCATTTCTTGCCCTATCGAGTTCGCAAATAACAAGTCGGACCTTCCCGGACTTTTCTTTATGGAGTTCGGTCACAACGTTTATGGCAACGTGTATTTTGTCTCCAAGCAGGTTTTTCAATTGTCGATCGATGAAATCGAACACTTCCTGATTGGGTTCCGGTTTATTGGTGATACGAACTTCAAAATTGCTGATTGTCTTCTGAACAACCTGCACCTGTCCGATCAGCGGCCCCCCCATGGTCAGGGCCATCCCCAGGGCATTTCCGGAAGTGCGTGTGCCGTCTTCTGAAAAAACGTCATCAGTCACTCTTCCCACAGCTCTATCCATCAGCGATAATCCTCGCCCGCACGCGCACTCAGCGCTCATGGGTATTCCATAATCGTTTATCTGGTAACGAATTAACGGGAAGGCAAAATTGGTGAGGTCAGTAACGAAGATTTCACCTTCCTCGCCCGCCTCGACCGGTTTGCCGTCACGAATAAATTCGACAATCGATGTCTCCATGGCGATATGGCGTCCCTGGCGGAGATTGCATTCACAGGCGGTGTTACCGACTTCGCGGGAGCCGTACATATCAAAGACGGGGCTTTCGTAGGTAAGTTCCAGTAATGCCTTCTGATTCGGATACAGCGGTTCGCCGGTGGACATGATCCCTTTCAAGCGGGGAAGCGGAAGGTTTTTGTCGAGGCAGAAGCTGGTGAAACCGTAGAGTGCCGATGGAAACGCTTTAACATACTCAGGATCAAACTTCACAAAATCCTTATACACCGCCATGAGCGCCCTTTCGGAAAAGGTGCCCGCATGGTACATAATCTGGCGGAGCAGATACCGATTTTTGACCATACTGCGAAACGTGTGGTGGGGATGGTAATCCATGGCGGCCGGCCATACTAACGCCATCTTGTCACAAGGAAGCCTGCCCATCCAGCTCTCGTGTCGCCAGGTAACCCCCTGCTTGATGTTAAAGGACTCCTGGTCGCGATACAGGACCGCCTGTTGTCCGGTTGTCCCGCCGGAAGTAAATTTCTGGATTTCGTTCCTGCGATATTTACTGGACAACAATTCCTCGGGCCGATCAAACGTGATATCCCTGGTGAGCATCGGAAGTTTCGTCAGATCCTCGAAACTCTTAAACGACTGGGGAGTCAAACCGCGCTCATCGAATATGCGCCGGTAGTACATGGTCGTTTGGTAAACGTGCTCCAAAAGCGCGGTCAGCTTCTGCCACTGGTAATCATACAACTGCTGACGCGACCAGAACTGACTCTCATTAAGGGCCATCCAGTGCCGTACCGATGAGTCCTGTCTCTCTCGCCGAAGCAGCGCCGGAAGAACTGCTTTTCTGAGAATCGATGAGTACATCTGCATGCAGCCTCTATACGTCCTGATTGTCCATATCTAACTACCCGAGATATTCCATCGGGTCAAGTTTACAGATGCTGAACCGATATTTGCCCGAAGCGGTTTTCGGGATGTCTTCGACAAAATCTATTTCATATTTCATCGCGTTGCCAAAGAATTCCTGCACTTTTTGGTCGAGCAGCTGCAGTGTCTTATCACTGAACTGGCCACCTTTGACCAATTTCAACACCATGAAATCTTTTCGTTCCTGGATTATCTGGGCCTGCGCTATGCCCGGGACGGTTGCTATGAAGTAAATTGTCATGGCGGCTCCCGATATTACCCGGTTGTCCGGCGTAACCAGAAAATCGGTCACGCGGCCGCCGGAAATATTCATCCGCGGGAGTCCCCGTCCACACCGACATGGCCCGATGACCGGAGATCCCATATCTTCGATCTGGTATCGAATGAGCGGCATCCCGTAATTGAGCAGGTCGGTAATGACGATCTTTGCGGCATTATCCGATGAATCAGCTCCGGCCTGTCTGACGAACTCTACCAGCAGCGTCTCCGCACAAACGTGCATACCGTCGTGCTCGGAGCATTCCGACGCTATCACCGATGTTTCCCGGCACCCATACCGATTGAAAATCTTGCATTCAAACACCGATTCAATCAGCGCGCGCTGCTCATCGGTAAGAAGTTCCGCTGAAGTAATGATGCTGAGCGGCCTGTGATAGTCAGCGATGTTTTTCTCCCGAATATACCGGGCCAGCAGGTAGATCGAGTTGGCGTACGCGAGGTAATACGATGGTCGATAGGCCTTGAGGCTCTCGATGAAACCATCGATCTTGCTTTGACTCATGTCGCTGGTGTCCAGGAAAATTCTTCGGTCATACAGGCGATGCTTGAGCCGGGCTTTTAACGCCTGGTCTTCGGCGAAATCGTGCCTGTTTCCCCAGAGCACAGCCAGCTTGTGACCGACATCGAGACCGGCCCAGCGGTCATGGCGAACGGTCGAAGCTTTTCGGGAATACAGGCGCTGCTTGTCCAGAAAGAAACGAAGCGGCGATCCTGTCGATCCTCCGGTCTGGTTGGGGACCAGCCTGGAGTCGGGGATATTGGCGGCCACCATGCTCTGATTGTGAGCCTGAATATCACGCTTGGTCAGCACCGGCAACGACGCCAGGTCAGAGAGAACACTTAGCCGTTCCGGCTTAAATCCGCTCCGGGCGAACAGGTCGGCGTAATAAGGGCAGTGTCGGCCGGCATGTAGCAACAGAGCTCTGAGTCTTTCCAGCTGGAGCGACTTTATCTGTTCGCTGGTCCAGTACTGCGACAGCTCGAGCTCCTTCAGGATTGAGCGATAGGAGCTTCCTTCCCGTAAAGCAACGAGCGGGTCGATAATATGTTTGGCGATCGGTTGTACCAGGTCCATACGATTGTTACTCTGAGATTCATCTACCGCAGGGCAGAATCTGATCTTGGTTTCCACGGCCGGGCCGCCGGCCAGGTCGGCCGACCGGCGGTCTTTTCTTGGTCTTTTCGGTCAACTCCGAGATGTCTATCCTCGACCTGTGCAGGTGTAGGTGAAGCCAAGGCTGCGAATGTTCTTCGGGTTATAAATATTCCGAGTATCATAGATATTGAGCGTCCGCATCCTGCCTTTGATTTCCTCGAAATTGAGGTCGCGGAACTCGTTCCACTCAGTCATTATCATGCACAGGTCGGAATCGGTACAAGCAGAATATGCATCGTTAAAGTAGTTGATATTCTGGACGTTTTTTCTGGCTTCGTCCATCGCAGCCGGATCGTAGGCATTGACTTTCGCGCCTTCCTTCATGAACTGTTCGGCCACGAAGAGCGCCGGAGCCTCACGGACATCGTCCGTATTCGGCTTGAACGAGAGGCCGAGCAGTGTAATTGTTTTGCCCTTGAAATTGCCCAGCACCTTGCGGCTCTTGTCGACCACAAACTGGCGCTGCTGATTGTTGACGTCGACAACCGCCCGGGCTATTTTGAACTCGTATCCGGCATTCTTGGCCACCTGGATGATAGATTTGACATCCTTGGGGAAGCAGGAACCGCCGTAACCCGGTCCCGGGTGGAGAAACTTGGAGCCTATCCGTTTGTCCATACCGACCGCCGTGGCCACCTGGTAGACGTCGGCTCCCACTCGATCACAGATATTGGCCACTTCATTGATAAAAGAGATCTTGACCGCCAGCAGGGTATTCGCGGCGTATTTGATCAATTCCGCGGTTTCATTGCTGGAGCTGACAATCGGTGTCTCCAGCAAGTAAAGCGGGCGATATATATCGCGCACGATCGCGAGCGCCTTTTCCGAGTCGCTGCCGATAACTACCCGGTCCGGGCGCAGAAAGTCGTTGACCGCAGCCCCTTCACGAAGGAATTCCGGGTTCGATACGATATCAAATTCAACATCCTTGCTAAGATGCTCCTTCATCAGCTTGCGAAGGTCCCTGGCTGTGCCGACCGGGACGGTGCTCTTGATAACGATGACTTTATAGTCATTCATGGTCTTGGCGATGTCAGTCGCTACTTCACGAATATATGTCAGATTGGCACTGCCATCGGGGTTCTCCGGTGTACCGACTCCCAGAAAGACAACCAGACTTCGATTCACCGCCTCATTAAGATTGGTCGAAAAGTGTAGTCGGCCGAGTTTCACATTTCGCTGGATCATTTCGCTGAGCCCCAGCTCATAGATCGGCACCTTGCCATTATTGAGCATATCGATCTTGGACTTGTCTTTATCGACACAAATGACATTCATGCCGAAATCAGACAGGCAGGTACCGGCGACCAACCCCACGTAACCAGTCCCGACAACGCAGATATTCATGCAGTTATTTCCTCCGAGTATGTGTAAACCATGTAACGAATGATTGCAGACCCTGGTCGATAGATACTTCAGGCTCAAACTCAAGCATTCGCCTCGCCTTAGAAATATCGGCAAATGTCTGATCGACATCACCCGGTTGAAGCGGGAGGTGCTTGATTTTTGCTTTTCTGCCCAGATACTGCTCCAATTTAGTTATCAATTCGGACAGCTTCACCGTATCGGACCGTCCGAGATTAAAAATCTCGTATCCGTATTCTCGTTCCCTGCAATTGGCTATGCCGGTGACGATATCTGAGACATAGGTGTAGTCCCTTCTCGTGCTACCGTCGCCAAACAGGTAGATCTCTTCGCCGTCGTAGATCTTTCGGGTGAACTGGTGAATCGCCATTTCGGGTCGCTGCCGCGGCCCATAGACGGTGAAGAAGCGCAGACATGCGGACTGGATGTTGTACAAGTGATGATAAGTGTACACCATCAGTTCTCCGGACTTCTTGGTCGAAGCATACGGCGAGATCGGATTGTCCACGCGGTCGGTTTCCGAAAAAGGCACTTTCGGATTGTTGCCATATACGGACGATGAAGAGGCAAACAGAAGCTTTCCCACCCGGTTATTACGACAGGCCTCCAGAATGTTCATAGTTCCGACAAGGTTTACCTGCTGATACAAAACAGGGTTGGCGATCGATGGCCTCACGCCGGCCATAGCCGCCAGATGGATGACCTCGGTGAACTCGCCTTGAGCCAGGCACTCGTTGACCAGACCGGCGTCACGGATATCGCCCTCGAATAGTTTGAAATTGGCATTGTCCAGATGGGCTCGGACATTGGCTCGCTTGATCGCCGGGTCGTAAAAATCATTGAAATTGTCCAGGGTGGTAACCTGGTGACCATCGGCGAGAAGGCGGTCGACCAGAGTTGAACCGATAAACCCTGCTCCACCGGTCACGAGAATCGATTGAGCTGTGTGCTTCTTTTTTGTAGTCATGCGGTTACGCAATTTTGTCAGTAATTGTCCCGGTGTCAAGTACTATCGGACTACCGCAACCGGTGACTGGGCGTCTATGTTCCGGCAGGTGTATCCAAAGAGTCCATCTTGTCCGACGAAGACATGAAAACTATTGCTTTCTGAACAGAATTTGCGATATTTAATTATGCAGGCAGTATCCTTCGAATTTCCATTGACGAGACCTGAGATCCATGGTAATTGACCACATTGGCGTGGTAGTCAAAGCGCTTGAAGCCGGTATCGCCCACTGGGAAAAAGTGTTCGAGTACCGCCAGATGACGCAGATTGTGATAAATACCCGGCAGAAGGTCAAGGTCGTATTTCTGACGAAGAAGGATTCGATTACGATAAAATTGATCGAACCGCTCGACGATACATCGATGATATACGCCCTGGCGCAGAAGGGCGGAGGACTACACCACGTTTGCTTTAGGTGCGCAGATATGTCCGAAGAGCTGACCAGACTAAAGGGACTTGGTCTACGAGTGCTGGCTGAGCCACAGCCGGGAGAGGCGTTTGAGAATGAAAACATAGCCTTTCTCTATGCCAAACAAGGACTTAACGTAGAGCTCATTGAGACGGACAAGAAAGCCCAGCGCATCGCTCAAGGCGAATGACGGTACGGTCGATATTTCTTTGCAGGCTGTTGTAATCCGGGTATTTCAACCGGCCGACAACATTCTTTATAAATCACTTAGCAACCATGATGCGGGACCATGAAGGTATCTCGCGAGGACGTATGGCCTTTTTCCGTGCTCTGCTCATTCTGGTGAGAGAAGTGTTTAATCGGACACAGCGATTCCGGCTTCTTTATCATTTATTCAGGGATTTCCCGGGCGATTCAGGGTATGAATTTAGACGTATCGTTCTGCGGAAGCATTTTGAGTTCATCGGTGAGGATGTCTCGATCGCCCCGGGTTTTCGCTTCTGGAACATTGAGAAGATCTCACTCGGGAATCGCGTCCGTTTCGCCGATGACGATTACATTCAGGGTGGTGGAGGCGTAACCATTGGTGACGACACGATCCTCGGTCCCTGCGTCAAAATCTGGTCGCAGAATCATGTGTTCGAGGACCCCGACCGGCCCATTATCGGTCAGGGCTACGAATTTGCCCGGGTAATCATCGGAAAGCGATGCTGGATCGGAGCAAATGCTTTTGTAATGCCGGGCGTAGAGCTTGGCGATGGCTGTATCGTGTCGGCGGGAGCGGTTGTCGGGGCAAAGAAAATTCCTCCTTACAGCATTCTGGCCGGAAATCCGGCGCGGGTTATCGGCAACCGCAGGACAGCACTCGCCAATCAGGCCGCCTATGCTCCTCAGCAGTCAGGTTCGGAGCCTTCAGCTGCCTGACCTTTCAATCAATTCCCTCTACTCCATTAAGACTATGCCTCATGAGGTAGCTGCCTCCTCAGATGAGAATTCAGCGTTCGTGGACAACGTATCTCGATGCAGCCGCCCGGACGCAGGCATTTTGTATATTCCAAAATCAACGACCTTTCTCCATAAGTTCAGGCATTGTCCTGGCAGTCGATGCGCTAAGAAATAAACTTGTTAATCGCGGTCGATTAGGGAATATTGACCCGCGATGACATTCATCTTCAACCGGTACAGGACAGTCATGTGAAGAAAGTTCTCATTGTTTCATATGTATTTCCGCCGATGGCGGCAGTGGGCGGCTTTCGAGTAATCAAGGCCTGCAAATTCCTTCCTGAGTTCGGCTGGCAGCCAACTGTGTTGACGGTCAAGGAAGGGTTCAATTATGCTTATGATTATTCTCTTCTGGAGAAGCTGCCCAAGGACCTCAAGATAATTCGATCGCGGTACTTCTCGCCATTGATGTGGTGGGACGAGCGTTCGCAGCCGTCAGAGGCCCCCAACTCAGGCAGTCCCCGGCGAGCTTCTGCGGGAAAGACAAAAGGTGATAACGCGTCTGCCGGATCGCCTCTGTCTCGAGCCAAGATGTTCATACGAAACATGTTGTCACTGCCCGATTCCCACAATTTCTGGGTGCCTTTCGCTGTGGCCAAGGGCATCAGCGTGATTCGACATGAGAAGATAGACGTCATTCTGAGCACATCTCCGCCGGCCTCCACCCATGTGATAGGATACTTGCTCTCCCTGCTGTCGGGCCGGCCGCTGGTTATCGACTATCGCGATCTGTGGACCCAGAATGAAGGCTATCATTTTCGTCAGCTGCCATGGCTCTTCCGAAAAATCGACCGGTGGCTGGAAAAGAGGGTGTTGAAACGGGCCAGTGCGATAGCGACAGCCACCGACGAGTTCAGTGAGCTCGTCAGGCAAAATAATCGGTTCAAACGCCCCGAGAGTGTGGCCACCATTACCAATGGCATAGATCCTGACGATTTCGCGGGAATCAAATTCCCGGATAAGAAAAACGAAAAGTTCACTCTGCTTCATCTGGGGAGTCTGTACGGCAATCGAAATCCCAAATTTTTCTTTCGAGCGCTCGACGAGTGGCTCAAGCGCACACCTGGGGCCCAGGAAAAAACGTGCGTCTTGTTTTACGGAAACACCCCCGGATATGACTCGGTGGTTAAAGGGACCAGACTTGAATCGGTTGTCCAGTTCAAAGGACATGTCCCACAGCATGAGATTCTTCCGAAGCTGTGGCAGTCCGACATGCTTCTGCTGATTCTGGGATTCCACCCCGGCGGCGCCGGAGTAATGCCTGCGAAACTATTCGAGTATGTCTGTACCGGACGCCCTATTCTCGCGTTTGTGCCCGAAGGGGTGGCGGCCAAAGTGATTCGTGAGCACAATCGAGGAACTCCGATTACATCAGAAGATGTTGAAGCAACAATTAGAATACTCGAGGCCGAGTTTTCCTCGTGGCAAGTCCGGACTGGGCCGCCCGTGTCGGGGTTTCAGGTACCGGAAGTTTTCGACCGAAGAATCCAGAATAAAAAATTAGCGGGAATTCTACAGAGTGTTGTATAACGGGTTATTGTATTTTTTCTATCTTGTGCTCAGCAATGCCGATAAACTTTGATTTGGGAAGGCAGACGCGCTCTTGACTGAATCCGTCCGAAACGAAACCAATCTTATCCTCAGGCACTCCAGTGTCTATGGAATTGCCACCATTCTCAGCCGGGTCATCAGTTTCGTGATGATCCCGGTATACACCTCCTATATCAATCCTGAAGAGTACGGGGTGATGGAACTGATACACATCACCATGAGCCTGATTGAAACAGTTATTGCGCTCGGCATCACCACCGGACTTAGTCGTTTCTATTTCGATACTGAGGACCAGCACGAGCGGAATCGCGTCGTTAGTTCGGCTTTCTTCGGGCTCGGAGGTTTTCTGATGCTGCTTGTCGGCTTTTTTACGCTGGCAAGCGGGCCGCTTTCCACCCTCGTGCTCGACTCAATCACCTATAAACGATTCTTTGTGATCGCCTTCTCATCGCTTGCCGTCAACATCCTGAACAACATTTTCATCACCTATTACCGAATCAACAAGAAGTCGTTGACCGTACTTTTCATCTCGACCGGCCAGCTGGTGGTCAACCTTACACTGAACATCATCTTCCTGGTTGTCCTCAAGATGGGTGTGTGGGGCATATTTGTTGCCACATTTATCACGGCTGTCCTGACTTTCCTGGTGTTTGCGCCGGTCGTAATTCGAAAAGTCGGCTTCAATGTATCCTGGGAAATCACCAAAGAGCTGATTCTTTTCGGTCTGCCGTTGATACCCTCGAACATTGCCTCATATATCGTGGCCGCATCCGATCGCTACTTCATCAAGGAATATGTGTCGATCAATGACACCGGTTTATATTCGCTCGGCTATAAGTTCGGCACACTGGTAAACTCATTTGTGACGCAGCCGTTCAACCAGATCTGGGGTCCACGCCGGATTGAGATGTTCGGCAAAGGTAATTACGAGGAGATATTCTCGAGAATTTTCACCTACTTCACTTTCGTACTCCTTTTCGTCGGTATGACAATCTCGATGCTTGCGCGCGATATTGTCCATCTCATGGCCGACAAAGCGTACTGGAGCGCTTACGCGATCATACCACTATTGACACTGGCTCACGTTATTTTCGGTTTCTACTACCACTTCTATGTCCCGATATTCTATGAGAAGAAAACGAAGTACTTCGCTTACATCAACGTCATGAACGCCATTCTCAACCTCGGCCTCAATTTTCTGCTTATCAAACCGATGGGAGTCTGGGGAGCGGCACTCTCGACACTTATCTGCTACATTTTCAGGTCGGGAAGTTGTTTCTACTATGCCAATAAGCTGCATAAGATAAGTGTCGAGTGGCGGAGGATCATTTACCTGGCCGTTATAGCCCTGGCGTATTACTTCCTATTCGGGCATATCGAATTTCAGAGCACAATTCTGAGTGCCGCCCTCAAAGTCACGATTGCCATGACTTATCCTGTGCTGATCTATTTTATAAGATTATTCTCGCCCGATGAAAGAGAGCAGATAAGAGAATTGTTGAAAAAAGGGATACGGGTGGTCACTCGAAAGAGTACCAGTCGATAGAAATGTCGTCTACCTGCCGAAGCAGGGTCACCGCGTTCGCTTATTGTCCGTTGTTGTATTGCTCGATTAGATTCAGAACGTCCTGCTGAGTCGCCTGACCTTCCTTGAACTTCTTAATCATCCGATCGATATCAAAACGGAATGTAGTCGGGGCGTTGAAATCATAGACGTAGGCGCCAATCTCCGCCTCCGTCACCGTCCCGAATCCCTGTCCACGGCACCCGTTGAGAGTCTGCCGTGTGTTATTCGTGCTGATACTGTAATCGGGATTGAAATACAATTGAGTGGGCAGCAGAGGCCAGAGAACATACTTGCTCATATAGTAGTCAAGCGACACCGGATCATCGGCCAGCCCTACCGTCCTTGCCTGATATGCATCGGTGCCATACCGTGAGCCATAACCAACCCACTCGGCGGTGGTCAGGAACATATCGGGTTTGCGTACGGCATTCATCCAGCCGCCGACAGCTTCGCCGGTGAGAAACGCCTTGGCCGGTTCGTTTCCGGCGATACACCGCCAGGCACCGTAGGCATGCAGGTTGGCGTGGACACCATCGTTAAAGTACGTGTTGGTATGATTCTCAAGCTCGGCAATACCGAGAAATGACTTGGTGGCACTGGTAACACCGGCATAGTCCTGGGCGCCACCGGTGCCGTGATTATTCAGGTTCGGCATTTTAATGAATCTGAGCGCGGGCTGACCGGCATAGCCGCCGTTATATACGCCGTTCTTGAGATCGATTAACCGATTGGAATAGGTAGACCGGATAATTGGATACGGCAGATAAAACAGGCAGCCATGAGTGGGCGATGTCCACTCCGGACGAACCCAACCCTGGCCCTGTTGCGGACCGCTGATGACCGGCCAGGCGGCGTTGTCATCTTGATTCCGATGCAGCCGGCAACTGGTCACATTGCTGTGTCCATTATTCTGGTAGTAGGAGATCATGTCGTTGAAGTTGTACGGTCCGTTTCGGACCAGCCCGCTGGCTGATACCGTCCAGTAACCATCGGTAACCATCTGCGTATTTTCCGTCACAATGATTTCGCCGTCGAAACCACCCGGGCGGCTCAGGACCAGGTCAATAAACCCCATCAAACAGGCGCAATTGGTGGCTCCCTGATTGGGCCACTGGCCGTTCGGGTTGATGATCACTACGTCGTTGTACCCGATGAGGTTCTGGATACCGCCGTAGCGCATGTCGATCACTTTGGCGACATTCTCGGCAGGACTTCCGTTCTTGGCAACAAAGACACCTGAGAGTATGGCGGCGTGAACACTTTCGGGGGAGAAGAAGAGTGAATCCAGCAGGTAACCGCCGACCAATGTGCCGCCGGTAATCCTACTGATATCCTTTATGAACTGGCGTCGATTCATTTCATTCATATTTTTACCTACCATAAGGATAAAGCGTTGACGTCATTTCGGCTCGCCGGGTGATTTTCAAGCCAGCACCGGATTTGTCCTGATCATAGTCTGATTATCGGTCAAAGGTGCAGTATGGTTTAAAATATATCCGATTTTCATGACTTGGCAACAAGTATTGCGAAACGAAAGCAGGGAAATTTACCGTGAATTGCTTAACACAGATTGTCAACATAGACGGACAGCGATAGTGTCGCGTTTTTTGCTTTGCGGACAGCTCCCCGGGAGATTACCTTGCTTATGTAAATCGATGTCAATTTTTGCCCGCACCATGCCGATTTTATCTATATCGTTTAACGGTACACAGAGATTCGGAGAATTACGTTTGAGAGCTTCATTTAAGAAATTGGCTGTCCTTACGCTTGTATTAGCGATCCCGTCGCTGGTGGCGGCGCGATTTGTCGACACCGATGGTCATCTTCGTGCGAACTGGTCCGCTCCGGCATATGGTGGTCCAACTGACCACTACATCTGGAGCTATACCATAAATGGAGTGATTGACTCCATTACCGGCTCTACACCAGCAACCGATACGACTGACGCCAGTGTGATTCTGGCCAACACCGGCGACTGGGCTGTTTTTTCGGTCCGGGCGGTAGCGGTGGCAGGAGATACCTCGACCACGGCCGTCTCCGATACCGTTGTCTACAGTATCACGGTCGATGTCAACGACCCTGATCTTCTGCCGAATGATTTCGGGATCAGTGTATTTCCGAATCCAGTTCGCACCAATCAGTTTGCGCTGAAATGGAATGTGGGCCTGAGCGGAGCTTATAATGTTGAGATCTACAATATTCTGGGACAGCGTGTCCATATCGTTCGCGATGAAAGGATGTCCGCAGGTGAATATGCCCAAGTTATCACCGAACAGTTCCCGTCGGGTATCTACTTTGCCGTTATTGCTGGCACTGATGCTCGTCGCGTGGTCAAGTTCACTATCTTACGCTGAAACCGGTCTGGTCTTTCCGACGGGAGCCGGGCTAGCCCTGAGCTGGCAGACTTCCGGAGATACGATCACCGTGACGATCAGTAATCAGAACGCCACCCCGGTGAACAATCTGTATATCACCGACTACACCGGTACGCCCGCCCAGCTGGTTGAATGTCGTATTGATAACATCGCGACCCCTTCCGTCACAACCGATATCTCCGCGGGTTCGGTTTACTCGGGCATGTACACCAATCAATGGGTGATAGGCACGTTTACCCAGAGCGTGCGACTGAGATATATTGGATACTCGGGAAATTTATCTTTCTCGGCGTCACATCCGACCAGCGTGTTCGGTTTTATGTCGATGGCTACTATTGGCCCGCCCCAGAATGTCAACTGGACGCAGTGAATTACCTTCCGCAGGAAATTCCGATATTAGCATACGAGAATCTCTAACCAGGCTCCCTCAAGCGCAGGGGCAATTACTTCTTGCGCGGAGCTTTCTTCTTCTTTTCAGGGATTGAGTCAGCGATCGACAGCAGAATGTTCGACAAATTCTCTATCGTAGAAAGCTGTACTTCTTCGACGATGTAATAAAGTTTCGCCCCCGGATAAGGATATCCCTTTTCGCAGAGTGATTCTAGTTCGCCGCTGGCCGGAAGTATCTTTACATAGAGAAGGTCATCGCAAACGAATCCAACAACCTTGTTGTCGCCGTACAAAGCATATTCGCCGAACATCTTCCTGACGCTGAATCGCGTCTGGTTGCGGAGTTTGTCCAGTATGAACTCGACTGTTTCCTCGTGTGATCCCATTGTTACTTCCGAAAGAGATCGTGACCCATCAAAACCAACGGTATTTCATCCGAGTGCCGTCCAAGGCTTCCCCTCGAAAGCGAGAACAGCATGTCAGGTGCGGCCCATATGAAACCAAGATGTCGCCGTGGCATTTAAGCGCCGACTTCAGCCATCTGATTTTTCGTGCCTATCAGATTGTTCTCTTTGAGAAACTTCATGAATACTTTCGAGGCACCCACATTGGCTCCACGTGTCGGGTGTGAGTCGTCTTCCGAGCGGCGGTACTCCGATTTGAGCACGTTGTTCTGGTCGGCAAGATAGTCAAAGAAATCGAAGACATAAAAATTGTCCAGACCGGTCTGTTGACGGTACTGAGCCACAAAATCGGATTTCACCCAGTTGTTGAATTCTCTGGCGCGGGCGGCATTCTCCGGCGTGGTAGCTGAGGGCACCAGCGGCGGGGCGGTGACATACAGGAATTTCTTCTCGGGATGCTGGGCAAACAATGTCTTGAGGCTGTCAAAAGTGGCGCGATAATTACTCAGTGTTTTGGTCGGGTCAGTCGGATTGCCGATCTTGGCTCCCTCGGATACGATATTGCTGTTAGGGTAGCAGGACTTGAACATGATGACATCGGCCTGCGCGTTAGGATTGATATTGTTGGGAGCTAAATTGTCGAAGCTGAAAATATTAGCCATCTGGCTGGAAAACTTGGGGACCCAGTGATTCATATCCGTGTCTTCGCCAAGCGGGCAACCGTAGGTGATACTCTGAACGCTGACCCCGGCCGTCAGCAGGGAGTCCTTCAAGCCGTCATCGAGCCAGTTTCGGCCGCAGGAATGGTGAAGAAATACGAGCCGCTCCGGCAGATTCCCACCGGCCTGGTCAAGTATCCGTTCTTTAACAGCCAGCTTCTGTTCGAGCTCAGCAGTGTGGCTTCGCTTCTGCATAAACTTGTAGAGCACGAATGCCCCGAATAAATTCCCAAGAATGGAAATTGCCAGTAAAATTGTCAGTGCTTTCATTATCTTCCTTTCCTGATGCTTTTCAACTCTCGGACTATTTTGGTCCGTTTATTCAACCGTCATATTCAAAAAGGGGGTAAGTTTGAACTTGTTCTCTTTTAACAATATTATCGGTCCGAGGTTTCATCGATTGACCCAAGTTCCGTTCGTATCGCCTCGGCCAACACCTGATATCCCGATGAATTCGGTTCGACTGTATTAGCCGCATACTGCTCGGCCAGATATCCGTGATCGTCCGCCAGCAGGCGGTAAGCGTCAACGAACGGCAAGCCATTGGTATTACAGTAGTTCGCCAGCCACTCGTTGTACCGGTCCAGACTGTCCAGCACGGCGTAACCTTCGTATGATTCGGCGGCTTCGTACTCTTTTGTGGGTGGAATGATCGTCATCAGAATGGGCGTAATATTATGAAAGCGAGAGAGTTCCGCCATACTGACAGCATAATCTTCGATTTCCTGAATGGTCGTGCCCTGGCGAAAATTGTACGATGATATCTCGACTATCACTGCCAGGGGAAACAAATCGATAACGTCAGGTCTGAACCTGAGCAGGTAACCCGCCACCCGCTGACCCTCAATCCCGCGGTTTATTGCCTCGTAGTCTGGAAAATCTTTCGCCAGGTCCCACTTACTAATCACCTGCGTGCCGAGGAATACGACCCGGTTTGACACCTGGACGGTAGAGCGGAGTTTGAAGTCCTCGACCTCATATATAGAGCGACCGGAGAGTTCTGCCGATGTAGCAATGTACTTCTTGAGGAAGTAGTTGACGCGATTGCGGTAGCCGATCGCTTTATAGGCGACGAAGACTACCGACAGATTGAGAAGCAGAGAAATAATAAGCAGGATTTTCCATTTTTTGCTCATACCGGCTCCAGTGTTAACTTGTGAGCGAACCCGAAACATGATAAATTTATTGGCACGCCTTCAGCAATGATAAAATTCGCAAGATCAATCGGGGTCACAAGGAAGTGACGATGAGAGTGGACAAGGAACTGGTATTAAATAATCTGAGGAAACATCGCTATCCATACCTGTTGGTAGCGTTGTTCGTGCTGGTCAATATCCCGGTGCTCAAGGAGCTGGTGGCAGATTGGATCCGCGACGACAACTACTCCCACGGCTTCTTTATCATCCCGATATCGATTTTCCTGTTCTATCATCGACGCCGCGAGTTAATCTTTCCCGCGCCAACATCGCGGTGGGGTCTGGCGCTGCTGGTTGCAGGAGCGGTCGGAATGATTCTTGGAGTAGCGGCCAGCGAGTTCTTTACCACACGGGTCTCGATGGTTCTGATGCTGACCGGCATCAGCTGGTACTATCTGGGGACGGCCAATTTCAGGAAAGTCTGGTTCGCGTTCTTCTTTCTCCTGTTCATGATTCCGATCCCATCGATTATTTACTATGCCGCCACTCTTCCGATGCAGCTGCTTAGCACGAAGGTTACGGTCGGGTTGTTGAAAGTGATTGGGATGCCGGTAGCGCGAAACGGAAATATCATACTCCTGCCGGATTATGCGCTCGAAGTTGCCGAAGCCTGCTCCGGGCTGAGAAGTCTGGTGACGCTCATGGCCCTGGGGGCGCTCTACGCCTATCTTCGCATGCCCGGCAAAGTCCTGCCGGTAGTACTATTCGCGGCAACCATACCAATCGCGATTGTCACGAATATCTTTCGGATTTTCGTTACATCGGTGGGCGCTTATGCGGTCAGCAAAGATTTGGCTGAGAGTTTTTTACATGAAATATCGGGTCTGCTGGTTTTTGTAACCGCGTTAATTCTCGTTATCATACTGGGAGCTTTGCTCAAATGGATAAGAAGTCGTTTTCTATCATAGCCGGAATCCTGATTGTCACGTTCGCGCTAACGACGGTCATCCGGTATTATCGTCCGGCCTCGCGGGGAAACGCGAGTTTTGACAGTTTCCCGCTCCAGATCGGTGGATGGACCGGGCAGAAACAGGTGATTGACCAGCAGACACTCGAGATACTCAACCCCAAAGAGATTTTCGCCGCAACCTATACGAATCCCGATGGTCTTCGAGTCCAGGTGCTGTTCGACTTCTTTTCTTCCGAAGCTACCTTCGGTGGACCGCATTCGCCGCGCAATTGCCTGCCGGGTTCCGGCTGGGTGATTTCCAGCTCACAGGAAAATGACATCAGTCTGAATGGACGGCTCATTCCAGCGGGTCGATTTGACCTCACGCTGGACAGGAGCCGGCAGGTGATGGATTTCTGGTATGTCACGTATTTCGGTGAAACATCGAACGACTTCGTCTTCAAGTTCTACGAACTGCTCAGTTCGCTCACTTTCCGTCCCCGCGATGTAGCCTTCGTGCGTTTTGTCGCCTCCGCAGACCCGCAGCATCTTGAGGCGCTCAAAGAATTCGAGTCGCTGTGCACGCAGGAGATTTACAAACTCCTTCCGTTCGCTAAGTGAAAATCGATTCCATTATCATCACGCCGAAAACGACCACATTCAATCGTCGCACCTGGCGCTACTTAATCTAACTGTTCATGAGATTCGAAGACAAATTGTCGCTTGTACTAACGAGGCAAAATAGATAGATTATCCCACTACTACATTAGAGGAGATTTGGCATGTACAGGTGGACAACTCTGTGTCTTCGCGTAACCCTCATAGCCGCGCTTTCCGGCGGGGTAATGGCAAATGAGGGAATGTGGCTGCTTGACCGGCTCGACAACCTTCCATGGGATAGTCTTCATCAAGCTGGTATGGAACTTACCGCTACCGACATTTACAACCCGAATGGTCCGAGTCTGACCGATGCGATAGCGGGAGTGGGCGGCGCCAGCGGTTCGTTTGTATCGCCGGACGGTTTGATTATAACGAACCATCATGTGGCTTTCTCGGCGATTCAGCAGCAGAGCACGACCGAGCACAACTATATTCGCGATGGATTCCACGCCAAGGGCAGAGCCGAAGAACTTCCGGCCCTCGGATATACGATTTACGTACTGAAATCTATCGAAGATGTCACGCCGATTATCACCAAGCGGGTGAAGTCGAATCAGGAGCCCCGCCTGCGATACCAGGCAATTGAAAAGGCGACCAAAGAGCTGATCAAGGAGCGGGAGAAGGGTAAAGATGTCTGGTGCAAGGTGGCTTCGTTGTACGATGGCGCCGAATACAGTCTTTATACATTCTTCCGGATTCGCGACATTCGATTGGTCTTCGCACCCCCGGACATGATCGGAGCATACGGTGGGGAAACGGATAACTGGATGTGGCCGCGCCACGATGCTGATTTCACTTTTCTGCGCGCCTATGTCGCGCCGGACGGATCCGCGGCCGACTATGCCGAGACCAATGTCCCCTACCATCCGAGACAATTCTTTCACATTGAGCCGAGCGGAGCGCACGATTCTGAGTTTGTGTTCGCAATCGGAACGCCCGGTTCCACCGATCGATTCGCCAGCTCAGCTGCTATCCAGACGTCAGTGCTGGAACGGTACCCCGAAGACATCCGCCGGCGTAGAGAAATGATAGCGATTATTGACAGTATCGCGGCGACCGATTCCGCGATTGCCATACGCGTAGATTCCCGTATTTCTGGTATTGCGAATTATTTCAAGAAAAACGAAGGGATGCTCGAAGGATTTAGACGCGCCGATATCCTGAAACAGAAACAGGTCGAAGAGAAACGGCTTATCGAGTTTATAGCATCCACCCCGGAGCTGACAAAGAAGTTCGGACACGTTCTGCCGACACTCGACAGCCTCTATCAATCGAGGAAGCAGTGGCAGGACAAGGCGACCCTGATCGGATGGATGATGTGGCAGTCCGATTACCTGGATGCGGCCTACACCGTATATAAATTCGCGCTGGAGAGGCAGAAGAAGGATATTGACCGCCGGCGGGGCTACCAGGATCGTGACACCGTTCGGTTCAAAGCGAACCTCAAAGATATGCAAGTGAACATGGTCCCGACCGTGGATTTCGAGCTGCTCGCCTATCTGTTCCGTGAGTCACTGACTCTGCCGGCTGACCAGCAAATCAAGGCAGTACAGAAAATGCTGGCTGATCGGCCGAACGAGACCCAGCATAACGCTATCGATGACTACCTGAAAAAGCTGTACGCACAGACAAAAGTAGGCGATGAAAAAGAGCGACTGGCCATGTATCGCATGGATCTCAAGCAGCTCGTGGCGCTCAACGATCCGTTCATCACGCTGGCGAGGATTATCGAGGATGACCGGGAAGAATTACGCGCGAAAGAAGAATCATTCGACGGCGTCTTCACGCGGGTTCAGCCGGAGCTTGTCGAAGCTTATCGGGTATGGAAGGACGGCCGGATGTATCCCGACGCCACCGGAACAACCAGGCTGACATTCGGCTCGGTCAAAGGATACTTCCCGCGCGATGCGGTTTACTACGAATGGCTGACGACTTTGACCGGCGTATTCCAGAAAAACACCGGAGTTGAGCCGTTCGATGTTCCCCAGCCGTTAGTCGACGTCTACCGCGCCGGTGATTTTGGCCGGTATTTCGATGATTCGATTCATGATGTCCCGGTTGATTTCCTGTCGACGCTGGACATCACCAACGGCAACAGCGGCAGCCCAATAATCAACGGTAAAGGTGATCTGGTAGGACTGGCCTTCGATGGCAGCTGGGAGAGCATCTCATCCGATTATCTTTTCCAGCCGCCGTTGACCCGGTGTATTGGTGTGGACATTACCTATGTCCTGTTCATTCTGGACAAAGTGTATCACGCGGACGAACTGCTTAAAGAGATGACGATTCACTGGCACTAGATCCAGTGAGCGTGCAGTCTCACTCCTTGACGGCTATAATCAGGTCTGTCGGTCCCGGAAGGGGAATCCGACGGACCTGAGCAAAGCCGGTTTTTTTTAGCCAATTCGCATACTCGGTCTCGCTGTATGACGCTCCGTGCTCGGTGCCCACGAGCATATTGATTGAAAAAAGCGCCGCGGATACCGGTCCTGTCTTATCGTCGTTAAGAATGAAATCCTGGATAACTATCTGCCCGTGAGCGGCAAGCGCCCGATGGATCTTTCCGAAGAGGTTCAGGTTCTCCTGTTCACTGAACATATGGCAGATCGCCGAAACAAAAATCATGTCATAATCTTTGCCGAGATCATCAGTTCGCATATCTCCCTGAACGAACTGAATCCGGTTTTGAAGTCCGGCTTCCTTTATGTGTTCCTGCGCGATCGGCACCACACCGGGCAGGTCGAAGATGAACCCCTGAAGATCCGGATTGGCCTGTGCGAAGGCTATTGAGTAGGCTCCCGAGCCGCCACCTACGTCGAGCATCTTTTTCATTCCTGTTGTCTTGACGGTTCCGGCCACTTGTTTAGCGCGGGCTCGCGCGTTGGTATGCATGGCTGCGATAAACGCTTTGGTCCATTCGTCTGGTCGGGTGGACATTTCGGTGTAGGAAACCGACATTCCTTTTCGGACGCAGTCGGTAAGAGTCGACCACCTGTTCCAGAGATTAACCGTATGCATCAGTCCCAGTCGGGAATCGTATCGTCCGCCCTCGGTCAGGTACCGGTCAGCCGTCGGGGAGTTGTAGAACTGCGTCCCCTTCTTTTCCAGCATACCCAGTGAGGCAACCGCGTTAAGCAACATTTCAGTGGCGCGAATGTCGGTGCCGAGCCGCGAAGCTACTTCGGAAGCAGTGGCGCCATCCTTGACTGCCGAAAAAAGGTCGAGTTCGACAGCGGTCAAGAGAACTCGGCTGGCGCGGAAGCCGCCGATAAGTTCCATCAAATCATCCGGAATGACGCCGGATTCATCGCGGGCCTTCATACCGGCCAACATCTTAGCTTTATTCATCTCGATTTCGGCCCGGAGCGCTTTCTGGTCGGTGTTGACCAATCGGCGGACGGGGCGGCCGTTCTTGAAGTGTTCCGAGACAATTTCAGCGACATCTTCCGGGGTGATGCCGGAATACCAGATTCCTTCGGGATAAACTACCATGTTGGGTCCCCGCTCGCACAGGCCGATTGAGCCGCTCGTTGTGATCTGGACCTCGCCCACCAGCCCCTGAGCCGCAACTTCCGCACGGAGCTGTTCGATTATTCGGACCGAACCTCGGGCGGAACAACAGGGCAAACCCTCGGGTTTCTTCTGGTCACAAACGTAAACATGGTATTTGAAGGCTTCCATCTGAATCTCCTTTTCAAACAATCGATGTCGACACAGCGCAAGTGACATCCGGGTGACAATGGATCGTAAAATCTATATAATCATAACCGACTTTCCCAGCTTTTTGTTGCCGGCATCAGGCGGCGGGACGGATAGCCGATAGATTACCAGAAGGATGCCTGAATTGTTTGAAGTCTTGACACTCAGGGACAGAACAATTTTCTTCCCTCGTTGCGGAAGTCAGCACAATTATATGTTCAGGTGACGACAAGCGCGAATTGACAAGTATGAACCGGATGAATTCAACAGAGTACGAAACTGATCGCCAGGCATATGAATCCGCCCGAACGTGGCTACCCACCATTTCGGTCGAGGGTGCGTTTGCCAATGTGTTTATCGTGATTACCGGCGGCGCGTTCCTCACCGGCATCGCGCTGTTTCTGGGTGCCAACGATTTCGAAATCGGGCTGCTCGGGGCGATTCCGTTCATGGCCCAGCTTGCGCAGCTGTTTTCGGCCTACCTGGCGGGCCAGGCGGGAAGCCGCAAGACGTATTCAATCTGGAGCGCGGTGTTCGGCCGACAGATCTGGTGGCTGGCCCTTCCGGTGCTTTATCTGACCAGCGACTGGCGGCTGGAGGCATTCTTTGCCATCCTGATCTTCTCAAATGTGGCTATTATGACTGCCGCGCCGGTCTGGTTGTCCTGGATGGCCGATATTGTCCCCGATCGGATTCGCGCCCGGTATTTTGGCTACCGGAGTGCCGGAATAGCGTTCTCGACAATTTCAGCCACTGTGGCGGGAGGTATCATTCTGGACAAATTTCGCGCGGCCGGGCAGGAGGCTACCGGGTTCGCAGTCATTCTGGCGTTTGCCTGTCTGTTTGCTCTGGCCGCGGTACTTCTGTTACGGAGAGTGCCGGACCGGCCAAACGAAGAAGGCGACGAAGATGTAATCCGTTGGGAAAACGTGTTCGAACCGCTCAAAGATGTCAATTTCCGCCGCCTGCTGAAAGTTTTCTTTGTTTGGAATGTGGCTGTCGGCATCGCCGCAATCTTCTTTGCCGCCCATATGATCACCAATCTAAAGATGTCGTTCACCCTGATATCGCTGTACTCCAGCGTTCCAGCCATAATCGCCATACTGCTGAACAGACCCTGGGGAGTTGTAATCGACCGGTTTGGTTCCCGGCCGGTTATTGTCATCTGTGCTATTGGAATTGCCATGATTCCGCTTATCTGGTGGCTTCCCCGCCCGGATTTTCTTTGGATTCTCGGCTTTGAGGCAATCTACTCAGGGGCTCTCTGGACGGGCTTCAACCTGGCGGCTTTCAATATTCCTATTTCCAACAGCCCAAAAAACAAACGGACCTCGTATCTGGCGATGTTCGCGGTGATCACCGGAATCGGGTTCTTCGCCGCTTCTATTGTGGGTGGCTATCTCGCTGAGTCGTTCGGTTTCTTCCACTGGCAGTTGGGCAAGCAAACGATCCTGAATTATCATCTGCTATTCGGCGTATCTGCTCTGCTGAGGTTATTGGCCGGACTTTTGTTTCTCAGTTTTCATGAGCCGAAAGAAAAGGCGATTCCGATCATGGTGCAGTTCATGGGGTACTCGTTACTTAAACGGCTGTCGGTGGGGCGGCAGATTTTCCCCCGGGGTGTCCGGATGATCGGCGAATTCGTGCACCAGTCACGCCGCGACTTCCACTGGAAATAAACTATCAGCCTATCCATTTTTCTTGCCAATCAGATTGTCCTGAGCTACCATAGCCGAATCACCGGACGGACAGGTCCGGCAGGCAATTGAAAACATCCGGAGTCAAGATGGAAGCGTATGTCAGCTGGGTGATGAACAACCCGCTCTTTTCCGCGGCGGTTCAGTTTGGTGTTCTTGGCACGCTGGGCGAAATTGTTTCGGTCAGTCTGAAAAGGAAGAAGTTCGCCCTGCCCGGCACAGTTGTACAGACATTACTTAAGGTTCTTGCCTGGGCGCTGCTTGGAATCATCATCAAGTACGGGTTCGCGGGAATGAAGGGATTCACACGGGCGTTGCTGGACCATCGGATGCTTCCGGCGTTTATGTCATCGGGAATCGGCTGGGCCTTTGCAGTCTCGGTGCTGACAAATCTTTTGTTCGGCCCCCAGATGATGTTCTTCCACCGGCTTGAAGACAATCTCATTCTCTGGCAGAGAAACTTCGCAGGTCTGCACACCGCCTGGTGGACGTTGCTGTGGTTCTGGATTCCGGCGCACACGCTTACTTTTTCGCTGGCGACCGAGTACCAGATCGGACTGGCGGCACTATGGTCGATTGTGCTGGGATTGATACTGGGATTGTCGAAGCAAGTTAGAAACTAACCGCTATTCTTCGGGCTCCGGTGCCCCATGGTCTCGGAGCGCCATACATCCGAAATCTTCATAGCCGAATTTACGATACAGATCATGAGCATCGCGGGTCGCCAGCAGGTTCAGGCCGACGTGAGTGGACGGATGTTCAAGCGCGCAACTGACGATCCATTCGCCCAGACCTTTACCGCGGTAGGCCGGGTCGATGAAGACGTCGGCGAGCCAGGCGAAGGTGGCTTTGTCGGAGACGACCCGGGCGAAACCTATCTGCTTGCTCTTGTCAAACATGGAGAGAAAAACCGAATTGCGGATGGATGCCTCGACAATTTCCCGTGGACGATTTTCGGCCCAATAGGTGGTCTGAAGCGAGGCTGTAACAAAGTCCAGGTCGACCATGTAGTCTTCGTCGGTCACCCAGTAGTCGTCTTTTTCCCACTTCATCGGTGTGCTCCTGGCAGTTTTTTGCGCATGTCCGAAGAATATGGCACACTGCCGGGAACGTGTCAACAAGTAAGGTGAGGGGTAGGTCAGCGCCTCTCGTGACGGTGTGAGACAGATAGCGCGGTTGCTGGAATGACTGATACCGGCGGTCACGTTTCCCCGGCAATCGTGAAGCGAACCAACCTCTATAGCAATCCTCAGCTTTCCTATTTCTCGGTCAGGATCACCGATATCGGATAGTGGTCGCTGAATCCATCACCTTTGAATCCTTTGATCGACGGTCGTCCGAACCGTTTCGGGGCGGCATTGGTCTTGCTGGTTCTCATCTCGGGAAATGCTTCGATGCTGGTTGAATACGAGCCATCCGGGTTCTCCGCGAGCGCGAATCCACTTTTCGCCGACAGGATGCCGTCTGAAACCATGAACTGGTCCAGAATATTGATTTCCCCACCATAATAGTGAGTGCCGACTCCCTTGGCCAGCAGCGGCCACATGAGATTGTAAAGCACCGGATTCTTTGCCCGTTTCAGTTTGTCGGCGACATTGGTACCCAGAGCATAATCCATGATCGATCTATTATAGGGGTTGTCGTTGAAATCACCCATCACCAATACGGCTGCATCCTTGTGCTGGATATCCATTATTCGCTCATTCCAATAGGCAAGTGTTTCTCCAGCGAGAATCCGATACGGTTCCGATTCCAGCGTGCCAGCCGATCGCGAAGGCCAATGATTTCCGATGGCTATGAGCAGTGTACCCGCCTTGGTCTTGAAATTCACCTGGTACAGGTCCCTGGTCGCAGTTCGTTTCAGGATCACGTGGAAAAAATCCTCGTGGGCCGTGAAGAGCTTCGCGTCGTAGATAAATCCTACATCTATACCGCGCTGGTCACTTGTATCATGATGCTTCACTTTGTAATTTCGCCCGGGGAGTTTGACACTGGAGACCAGCATTTCCATAACCGGCTTGTTCTCGACCTCGCAGACGCCCAGTAAATCAGGGCCGCGACCGCTATTCATCTGTGTTATGATAGAGGTCAGTTGACGGGTCTTCTTTTCCAGAATGGATTTAGTCCACCCCTTCAATTCGGACGCTAACTCCTTTTGTAGCCAGTCCGGCCGATCTGCAGAATTCTGGGTATCGAATAGATTTTCCAGATTCCACCATGCGATGAAATACTCAGTCATGGCTTGACTCCTTTGACAAGATGACCAGCGGGTACACCCCGGATTGTCTGAATCGTCGGCAACCTCAAGCGGTGCAATCTGGACAGGGCGCCTGTGTCAGACGTTGCCGATTGATATTGCAGGCCGACATCCGGATCCGGGCATTTACTTCAGGAAAGATTCCGTGCACACCCCAAGATGACGAATCATGAATCCCCCAGTGATGTGATGAAGATATTGAAGGGAATGGAAGGGAGCAACTCAAATTTGTAGGCCGTTGTCGCTTAACCTGTGTACCGCTGGCCGAATAGTCTGCCGTAGTAGAGTCCGGCACCGGTGCCGATGGTGCTGATAATAAAGGCGCTTATGAATCCGATATGCATTCCCAGCCACCAGCCTATCCAACCTCCGGCTGACGCACCGATAAATCCAAACATTCTGGCAGAAAACATAGCCGAATCCTCTCGGAGGAGATGGTCTCGCTCTCGCAATAGTGGATTAAGTTAATGCTCTATGCCATTATTCGGCACAATCTCGGCTGGACTTGATCGGGGACGCAAACTTCAAGCCGGACAAGTTATTTCCGGTGAATGAAAATAAGCCACGGGAATGATTTTACCACTTTTGGGCCGCCCGAAGCTTGTCAATTTGCCCGACGTGATTTTCGCCATGATCAGCGTAAATCTTCAGCAAATCTTCCAGTGACACCTCACCGATCTCCGGATGGTGCGCCGTGCGCTTCCACGCGGTATCCGGCAGACTCTCGAGGAAATTTGTCCACCGGGGGTGCAGACCCTTGAGTATATTCATCGAAGCGGCAAGTGGGTCGTGCGCGGCGTCGTGCTGGCGCGCCCATTCATCCTGGTCATACGGTTTCAGCGTGGGATGGTCCTCAGTTACGATCAGGCGCATCCGGATGTAGGCATTCATATGGGAGTCGGCCAGATGATGCACCACCTGGCGCACTGTCCACCCGCCCTCGCGATAAGGTGTGTCAAGTTGGCTGTCGGACAGCCCTTTGACCGAGGATTCAATCTGACCGGGGAGGACACGTATTTTGTTGATAAGATCGCGGTAGAGTGGATGTGAGCTCATTGACCAAGACCTCCTGAATATGCTGGTTTCATCGACAAATAGCCTGTGCCGACAGAAGCGGAAGCGACCGGAGAATAGGGAAGATGGCCGGTGCCAGTTGTTCTGTCAATGGGCTGATTTTAGGGCCGTATCACTTTCGATGCCGGAGCTCCCAGGCATCGTTCAGTATTTTCCGATGGTCAAATGCGATCTGCTGGTTGCGCCAGTCCTGGACCAGCTCGACCATCGCGGCGTCGGAGCCGGCTCGCATTTTTGATATTTCGGCGTCGGCCAGAAACGCCACCGTCACGGTGTGACGCCGAGGGTCCCGTCCGGGATCGGAATATATGCCGATAAACCGCAGGTTGACCACATCAAGTCCCGTCTCTTCCTTGGTTTCCCGGACACAAGCCTGCTCGACTGTCTCCCCGATTTCTACAAAACCGCCCGGAAGGGCATATTCTCCCTTAAATGGTACGTTGGCCCGCCTGATTAGTACAGCGGAATCACCTGTGAATATTACACAATCAACTGTTAAGGAAGGTCCTCGGGGTATGAAATCGTCCATCGACACTCCTCTTCGATATGATTTGCGCGGATGTTAAGCCAGAAGTCCTGAAACGATACCTTTGAGATTGTCATCGCGCTCGAGTTCGGCAGGCGTATGGTCGGTTACCAGCCGGTCGAGGATTTTCTTCTGCTCCCGGGTGCGCCGGATCACTTCCGACAAGGGAATGTGGCTGAAGGCGATCATGGCATACTGGGGCATCCATCGATCCGGCAGTAAATCCCATATCCTTCGCTCAAGCGTCCATTTCCGTTCGTAGTTCGGGTCGGGGCTTTTGCCCAGTTCAGCGAAATTCTCCAGGGACATTTCGGACATGGCGTCGGTGTCAGGTTTGCGGACGCGGCTGAATTCCGCGAACACCTGTTCGAAATTATCGCCGTGCTTTTGCATGAGCCGGTCGAATACCGTGCAGTCCTCGAAGCCTATGTTCATGCCCATGGCAAAGAATGGTACGATGGAGTGACAAGAATCACCAACCAGCAGCACTTTGTCTTTGTAGTGCCAGGGCGAACAGCCGACGGAGAATATGTTCGATGTCTCGCTGCTGGAATAATCTTCGACCAGCGTAGGCATGTGTGCAAAAGCTCTGGGGAAGAACTCCTTGAAGAACGCGACAAAGTCTCTTTCATTTGAAAGCGATGCAAACGAATACTTACCCTTCAACGGCAAAAAGAGCGTACAGGTAAAAGCGCCATCGACTCTGGGCAATGCCAGCATCATCATATTTGGTCTCGGCCAGATATGAACATAATTATGTTCAAGCGCCCAATCGCCGTTAGGCAGTGGCGGTATGAGGAGCTCGCGATAGCCATAGGGGTGCGTTTTCAACTCACTTACCGTCTGCCTGCGATCCTCAAGACTGGCGCGGACTCCTGAAAAGATGCCGTCGGCGCCAATAATCTGCGGATATCGCCTCACCGTCCGGTTGCCGGTATCGGTATCGAGAAACTCTATATCACCGGTGTCAAGGTCGATATATCCGGATTCCTTGTTGAAATAGATATCGATCCTTCCGGTGGCTTCAGCCCTGTCCATCAAAAAGCAATTCAGTTCGCGACGATCAATGGTATTGATGGAATGTTCAGTTCTGCCATATTGCTGGGTCTTGATCGAACCGTCACGCAAATGAACCATTCTACTATATTTGGGCAAGGTGCGGCTCATTATCTCCCTGGCCAGTCCGACACCTTCGAGCCCTTTGATTCCCCGCGCCGAAATGGACATGACGATTGACCGGCCGGCCGAGATTTGAGCGTGACGCATGTCGGGCCGCTTCTCGTAGAGGTCTACGGCATAGCCCCTTCCGGCCAGATAGAGCGAAAGGAGCGTGCCCACCAGACCCGCGCCGACAACGCAGATTCGCTGATTCGAATTGTCCAATTTCATACCCGGAGTTTCACAGTTGTTGTTCTTACAGTCGATGTAACTTGACTCAGGAGTGATTGTTCCTGAATAATCGGAATTTGGGTTGGCCGACTCCAAACGCTCAAACTTGACACTCATACCCCGGTCGATTTCATTAGTCTGACAATATTGATTAGTAGTGAGAATCAGGTAGTTTGGCGATCAAATGTCTTTGTTGGTGCTGCTGGTCTTCATTTTTGTTTATTCGGGCATGATTCTGGGCCGCATTCCCGGCCTTGGCCTTGACCGAACCGGTATCGCTCTGCTTGGGGCGATTATCCTGATTGCCTCAGGGGATATGCCGGTGCAGCAGATGTCCTCGGCGGTAGACCTGCCAACTATAGCGTTGCTGTTTAGTCTCATGGTTCTCTCGGCGCAGTTCCGCCTGAGCGGGTTTTACGCTGTTGTTGTCCGGAGAATGGCGGTGGCGCCGATGTCGCCAAAGCTTCTGCTCGGATTGCTGGTATTAGTCGTCGGTGTGCTCTCGGCTTTGCTCGCCAACGATATCGTCTGCCTGGCCGTGGCACCGATTCTTATCGCGGGTTGCGCCCAGCGACAGCTTAACCCGAAACCGTTCCTGATTGCCCTGGCTTGTGCCGCCAATGTCGGGTCAGCCGCGACTTTGATCGGTAACCCGCAGAATATCCTCGTCGGACAGGTACTCAAGCTTTCTTTCTCCCATTATCTCTGGCAGGCCGGGGTACCGTCCCTTATCGGACTGGTGGTTGTCTGGCTGGTGATTGCTGGTATGACCAAGGGCCGATGGGAGTTGAAAATGAAAATTCCCCAGATGACGGTTCCGAAGCTCGATGTCTGGCAGACGTCTAAAGGAGCTGTCCTGCTGGTGGCGCTGGTAATACTCTTCCTGGTCGCTCCGTGGCCGCGCGAACTGATGGCACTGGCCGTGGTCGGTTTGCTGCTTTGTTCCCGAAAGATGCGCTCACGCGAAATGCTGGGCGCGGTTGACTGGCAGTTGTTGGTGCTTTTTATTTCTTTGTTCGTAGTCAACTTCGTGCTGAACCGGGCGGGATATCTGGGAGACATGAAGGCCTGGTTGTTGAATGGAGGTATCAATATCGAGCAGCCGGTCTGGCTGTTCAGCCTCTCCGTGGTATTTTCCAACCTCGTGTCCAACGTCCCAACCGTTATGCTCCTGCTGTCATCGGCCACTCATGGACTGGCCGGGCCGATACTCGCACTGTCGTCGACCCTTGCCGGTAACCTGTTTATCATTGGCTCCATTGCCAATATTATCGTAGTCGAGGAAGCCGCGCAGCTTGATGTACATATAAGCTGGAGAGACCATGCCCGTATCGGCGTGCCCGTGACGCTGTCCACCCTCGCAATTGCGGCCGGCTGGCTCTGGTTTTTGTCTTCCTCATGAGCAAATTCGAATTCAAGGATGAAGATATTCATCTCCGTACTGTAACATCCGGATATAATTAAGATTGAGGTAGTATGACCAATACGGACCCGCCCGACCATCACGGCGATATAGACAGCTCAAAGGGAACATTCCCGAACGAAACGCTCAGGCTGCTGATAGAGCGCGCCAGTTGTCGCAGTTTTGCGGATCGGAAGATACCGGAGCAGACAATGCGGCTGATACTGGAGGCAGGCATCCATGCGGCCACCGGCGGCAATCTGCAGCCGTATTCGATTATTCGAATCGAAAATGGGTCGACTAAGAAATCACTGGCGGCTCTTAACGAGGATCAAACGTTCATTGCAACCGCCCCGGTCAACCTCTTGTTCTGTATCGACTGGCATCGGATACGCCGTTGGGCTGAGCTTGAAATCGCTCCTTTTACGGCGACCGATTCATTTCGACACTTCTGGATATCTATCCAGGATGTCATCATAGCGGCACAGAATATCTGCACGGCGGCCGATGCCCTTGGTCTGGGGTCGGTTTATGTGGGGACGGTGCTGGAATGTTTTCCACAGCTTCGGAAAATATGTCAACTCCCCGACCACGTCTTTCCGGTGGTTTTGCTCAGTCTGGGATATCCGAAAGTGCGGCCCCAACCCAGAAGGAAGTTGGGAGTCGACGTCATCGTGCATAAGGAAGTCTACCAGGATCCTTCCGATGAGGACCTGCTAAAAGTCTTCGACGCCAAGTACCCGGAAAGCAGACGCGAAATCACGCCCGAGCGTCTGGTTACCATCGCTGAAGTCTGTAAAAAAGCCCACAGCGATGAATTTGCTAATGCCTGCATCGAGCGGATTAAATCGCAGGGATATATCAGCCCGGTACAGAATTACTTTGGACTGCACTACCGGGCCGATGAAATGCCCGGTCGAAATGAGTCGTTTCTTGAGACTATGAAGTCTTTTGGGTTCGGGTGGTTTAGCTCGCGTGACTAACCGTGGTTCGGGATGTCGCTCAATTATCGTGGACCCGTTTTCAATTTGATAACTTCGGTTTTGTGCATTATCTTGATAGCGGAATCGAATTGATATGAGGATAGCGTGAACGATATACACTTTTCAATTATCGCCGGTGAACTGAACATTTCCGGTCGCCAGGTTTCGGCGACAGTTGCCCTGCTTGATGACCAGGCTACTGTTCCATTCATCGCCCGGTATCGCAAGGAGGCCACCGGGAGCCTCGATGAAGTCGCGATTACGTCAATCCGCGACCGGATCGGGCAGCTCCGGGAGCTTGACAAGCGCCGTGAAGCGATTGTTAAGTCACTGGAAGAGCGGAACCTGCTGACCGATGAGCTGAGCGCGAGGATCGCCGCCGCCGGTACTATGGCGGAGCTGGAGGATATCTATCTTCCGTTCCGACCTAAGCGACGGACGCGCGCTACAATAGCGAAAGAAAGAGGGCTTGAACCGCTCGCTGAACTCATTTTTGATCAGGAAAACATCGACCCTGCGGCCGAGGCTGCTAAGTTTATTGACCCTGAAAAAGAAGTCAACTCGGCTGAAGAGGCGTTGGCCGGCGCCAGAGATATTATCGCCGAATGGGTCAATGAAGATGCCGATGCCCGTGCCCGGATGCGCGAGCTCTTTATGTCAAGAGCGCTAATCAAGTCCCGGGTTGTTGTCGGGAACGAAACCGAGGGGACCAAGTATTCTGATTATTTTGACTGGGAAGAGCCGCTGATCAATGCGCCATCGCACCGGATTCTGGCTATGCGCCGCGGGGAAGCCGAAGGTATGCTCAGCCTGTCGGTCTTGCCTCCTGAGGACGAGGCTTTGGAGGTGCTTGAAGATATCTTCGTCGTATCAGAAAATGCTGCTTCAGAGCAGGTGCTTGACGCTGTCCACGATGCCTACAAGCGGTTGCTCGGACCGGCAATGGAAACCGAAGCGCGTGTGGAATCGAAAAAGCTGGCCGACTTCGAGGCCATCCGTGTGTTTTCGGACAATCTGCTCCAGCTGCTTATGGCCCCCGCTCTGGGGCGAAAAGCGGTTCTGGCCATAGACCCGGGATTTCGAACCGGTTGCAAAGTGGTCTGCCTGGATGCCCAGGGAAAACTGCTGCAAAACGGCACCATATATCCGCACGGCTCCCAGGCACAGCGGTCGGCCGCCGGCAATGACATCAAACTGCTCTGTCAGAAATTCAAACCGGAAGTGATTGCGATTGGCAATGGTACGGCCGGTCGGGAAACCGTGGCGTTTATCAACGAACTTGACCTGCCGGGCGATATCGCACTTGAAATGGTCAACGAATCGGGGGCGTCGGTCTACTCGGCATCGGAAGTGGCCCGGGAAGAGTTTCCCGATTACGATGTCACCGTTCGTGGCGCTGTTTCCATTGGCCGCCGGCTCATGGATCCGTTGGCGGAGCTGGTAAAGATAGACCCCAAGTCGATCGGCGTGGGGCAGTATCAGCACGATGTCGATCAGGGCGCCCTGCGACAAGGCCTTGATGATATCGTCGTTCGGTGTGTCAATGGTGTGGGAGTCGAAATTAACACGGCCAGCAAGCAATTGCTGACCTATGTATCCGGGCTGGGCCCGGTGCTGGCTCAGAATATCATTGAGTTCCGGAACGAGCATGGTCCGTTTTCCTCGCGCGATTCGTTTCTGAAAGTTCCCCGGTTAGGGCCGAAGGCGTTCGAGCAGGCGGCTGGATTCTTAAGGATAGCCGATGCCCCCAACCCGTTGGATCGGAGTGCGGTTCACCCGGAGAGCTATTCGGTTGTACACGCCATGGCCACCGACCTCGGCTGCACTGTTGCGGACTTGATCCGGGATGAGGCGTTGCGCCAAAAAATCGAATTGAAAAAATATGTCTCGGACAGGGTCGGAATTCCGACGCTCAAAGATATCATGGATGAGCTGGTCAAACCGGGGCGGGATCCTCGAGCAACCTACGAGACTTTCCGGTTTGATGATGCGGTGAAGACGATGGACGATCTGAAGGCAGGGATGAAACTTCCCGGGATCGTCACCAATGTCACGGCTTTCGGCGCATTTGTCGATATCGGGGTGCATCAGGATGGTTTGGTGCACATCAGCGAGCTGGCGGACCGGTACGTGAAGGACCCGTCGGAAGTCGTGAAGGTTCACCAAAAAGTGCGGGTAACGGTGCTGAGCATTGACCAGCCGCGCAAACGAATCTCCCTCTCGCTTCGTCAAACGCAGGAACCGACGAACCGGAAATGACGTTCGGGACAGCGTGCTCTGCCCAGTCATCATCCCATCGAAAGGAAAGCGATGAGTAATTTCACTGTCCAGAATATCGACTTTAACATGGTAATCTTTGGCGCGTCCGGCGACTTGACTCATCGTAAGCTCGTTCCGGCCCTGTACAACTTGTTTCTCAAGCAGCGGCTTCCGGCCAATATCCATATAGTAGGGTTCGCCCGACGCGAGTACACCGACGACAGCTTCCGCGAAACCCTTCGTCAGGGGCTCAGGGAGTTTTCGGACGACACCTATGATGATGCCTCGTGGGCAAAGTTCGCGCCAAGAATTCAGTACTGCTGTGGTGATTTGAACAACCGCGAGGACTTTGTGAAATTGCAGAATCTGTTGAAAAAGCTGGAACAACGTCCGGCCGACCGCCTGTATTATCTGGCGATTGCCCCCGAGCAATACACCACGGTTGTCGATCTGCTCGGTTCCTGTGGAATGTCTCGAGCCGCGGACGGCTGCCGCAACATTATAGTGGAGAAGCCGTTCGGTATGGATTTGCGCTCGGCGGGCGAGCTGAATCAGGAAGTTCACAAGGTATTTCAAGAAGATCAAATCTACCGCATCGATCATTATCTCGGCAAGGAGACGGCCCAGAATATCCTCTTTTTTCGATTCGCCAACACGATTTTTGAACCGATCTGGAATCGCCGGTATGTCGACAGCGTCCAGATAACCGTTGCCGAGGATGTCGATGTCGGTCATCGGGCCGGTTACTATGATAAATCCGGCGTGCTCAGGGATATGTTCCAAAACCACCTCATGCAGTTGTTTACTCTTATTGCGATGGAACCGCCCGCGTCGTTTCAGGCTGACACGCTTCGAAATGAAAAGGTGAAAGTACTCTCAGCGGTGCAGCCGGTCAGGATTGAGGACACGGTGCGGGGACAATACGACGGCTATCTTGATCATGAGCAGGTGGCGCCCGGTTCGCAGACGCCGACCTTTGCCGCACTGAAGGCCTATGTCAACAATTGGCGTTGGAAGGGGGTGCCGTTCTATCTTCGGAGCGGAAAAGCGCTGGCGGCCAAAACCAGCCACATTTCTGTGATCTTCCAGCGACCGCCGGTCGTCATGTTCGGACTGGAGACCGAAAAGCAGCTGACCCCCAACATACTGAGTATGTGCATTCAGCCGGATGAAGGGATTCACCTGAAATTTGAGACCAAGGTGCCGGACACCGCGGAAGAAACCAGGTCAGTTGACATGGAATTCCATTACCGGTCGTCGTTCAAGGACAAGCGGTTGCCGGACGCTTACGAACGGCTGTTACTGGATGCTATCAAAGGCGATGCATCGCTGTTCGCCCGCGATGACGAAATCGAATCATCCTGGCGGCTGGTCGACCCTATAATTGAGGGTTGGAGCGGGCCGGATGCTCCACCGCTGGCTCGGTACGCCCGTCAAAGCTGGGGTCCTCCTGTCGCCGATGAGCTCCTGGCTCGTAGCGGGCGCGAGTGGCGACTGGGTTGCGGACCGCGTGAGCACGCCGAAGGCGAAACAATCTCGTGAATTTCGGCTGGCCGAGAAAATTCGCCTTGCAAACAGTTTTCAAAGTATATAGTATATCGGAGCAATTTGAACGAATGACGGTTCTAATTGTTAAGATATAGTATGAACTCAAACCCGACATGTTCAGGATACAACTCAGGTTTATGACACCTGACGACGAACCGCACTTATGCCCGTGCCTAACGGGCACCGGGCTTGCAAATTATTTCTGCCTCTACATTGTCAGAAACAAAAGAAGGGTGTGCTTTGCCGACTGATAGAAGTCCAGTGCAAGAAGCAGCCGTAGACAGGGAGTTTCTGGCTATAGATTCGCGCGACGCTTTCTATGTGAATCTGGCCGGTGACTACGGTTATCTCGAACTCCCGTACTATCTCTCGCAGGATGCGGAAAACAACGGACATATCGTTCATCCTACCTGTCAGGAGATGCTTGACGCCTACATCACCCCGATCATGCTGGCCAAGGCCAGAGTACTCGGAGTTCCGATCTCGGAATACTACATCACGAACGGTTATTTTGAAGCGCCGGTCATAGTTGATACGGCCAATCCGTTCATGCTGAGAAGCCGCATCGTGCTCAAGCAATCGCTGCAGTCGCGGGTGGCCAAATCTATGACGCGCAACTATACATACGCCATTTGCTGCCAGGAACTTCCCGCGGGCTCTCAGGTCAAGTACTTCCGGTCGGTCTACGGCTGGTGCCAGTACGAACGGTTCCGCGCCGTTTCCGAGCAGGTGTGGACGAAATTCGGCATACCGTTGGCCAAGGTCCGCGTGATTATTCATCAGGACGGTACGATGCTGCTGTCTGATATCGGCCCGCTGCCGTACAGGTCGCTTAACCAGCATGAGCGTGAATACCTGAAAAAGAGGGTACGATGGGAAGAATAGGCGTATACGTTGAGCGCTACACGATAACCCATTCCGAAGAAATGGGTGCTTTGATGAAGTTCGGACAGGTGGCCCGCAAACTGGGACATCACATTGACTACTTGTTCCGCCCCGACATTTACAAGATTCCTCAGTATGACGCGGTCTTTATCCGAGCGCTGACTGACCCGCTGAACACATCATACATTGCCTCGAGAACGGCGGAGTTGAACAAGATCCGGGTGCTTGACGATTCCAAGTCGATTTACATCTGCTGTGACAAGGTCAATATGTACCGTCAACTGCAGACTCGCGGAGTGCCGATGCCGGAGACGGTCTTTCTCAAGGAAAGCGACCTGACGATCCGAAAAGGGATGGAGCTTTTCGACTCATTCGGCGAGCCGCTCGTGCTCAAAGCGCCCAACAGCAGTTTTTCTATGTATGTGGAAAAAGCGCATACGCCGGAAGAATTCGTGAAGATCGGTAACCGGTTTCTCCGTCGAGCCGACCGGATAGTCGTCCAGAAGTTCATCCGTTCGGAATTCGATTGGCGGGTGGGTATGCTCGGCGGCCAGGTGCTGTACGTATGTCAATACACCATTCCGAAAAAGCACTGGAAAATCCTCACCTATGTGGAGAATGGCAAGCCTATTTATGGTCCGGTAAGGGGTGTCGATGTTGATAAGGCAGATCCCAAGCTTCTCGAAATCGCCTTGGCCGCCGGTGCGGCGATCGGTTGCGGACTTTACGGTGTCGACCTGAAGCAGGTCGGTGACAGTTATGCGGTTATCGAGGTGAACGATAATCCATCGATCGACAGCGGCGCCGAAGACCAGAACGCTCCTCAACTCTACGAACGCATCATTCGCTACCTCATGAGTGAATGGGGATAGCCAATGAGAGGTGATCCCAAGGTTCGAGTGGGGACCCTTAAAGATCTCGATGCGCTGGTAGACCTTGAAGAACGTGGATTTGCTTCCGACAGGTTCTCGCGACAGCAGTTTCAATACCTCCTGACAAAGGCCAATGCCACCGTCCTGGTGCTGGTTTATCGCCGTAAGGTGGGCGGGACCGCCATCATGCTCTGGCGCAAAAACGTTCCGGTCGGCCGTCTGTACAGCATCATTATTGACCCGAATCTTCAAGGCAAGCGCCTCGGCACGATCATGTTGCGGGCATGCGAACGCGAAGCCTCGAAACGCAAGTGCGACGAAGTATCGCTCGAAGTCAGAAGTGACAACAAACAGGCCATCGGTTTTTACGAAAAACATCAATACAAAGTCGTCGATTCGCTCCCGGGGTATTATTCGGATGGTATGTCGGGTCTTCGCATGGTCAAATCCCTGCTGGGGCTGGAATCCGGTCAACTTCACCTGAAGATTCCCTACTACAGCCAGACGCTTGAGTTCACCTGCGGCTCAGCCTGCCTGATGATGGCCTTCAAGCATTTTTGTCCGGAGACAACTCTTAACAGGCTGCTTGAAGTCACCCTCTGGCGTGAATCGACACTGGTTTTCATGACTTCCGGTATGGGCGGATGCGGTCCGTTCGGGCTTTCGCTGGCAGCCCAGCTGCGAGGCTTCCCGGTCAAAGTAATGCTGTCGCGCGAACAGTCACCCTTCTTTTCATCGGTCCGCAAGAGCGACAAGCGCCAGGTGATTCGCATCATTCACGATGATCTCAAGGAAAGAGCAATTGGAGCCGGAGTCAGGGTTAAATTTCAGGAAGTGACATTCAAGGATATCGAACGCGAGATGCACAAGGGTCGGGTTCCCATCGTACTAATCAGCACTTACAGGCTTCACGGCGACCGTGCGCCGCACTGGGTTGTCCTGACCGGGTTCGACAGCGAGTACGTCTACTTTCATGATTCGTACGAGGGATTTTACGAACACGACCGAAAACTGGCGCAAAATGTCAAAATCCCCATCGCCGAATTCAATCGTATGAAGCGGTATGGCAAGGACTTGTACAAGTGTGCCCTCTTTATTAGCGGACCGGACAGTTCGCCCCGCTGATTCTTCTGATTGCCACGCGTTACCCCACTTACCGCTTCTGACAGCAGCGCCACCACTCATTATTACCCTCATTCCGAATCATTGTTCGAACTCTCAGAACACGGAGATTTCCCTCCGCGGTGGCTGCGTGATTTGGCCGAACCGGTACATAATATACTGTTTAATAACATGTTATGACTTAAGTTAGAGAAATTTTTAGTTGACGGATGCATGATAATGTTGGTTTTGTTAAATGGTGGTCACCGGCCGAAGATCAAGAAAACCGGAACAACCCATGAAACGCCGATGTTAAAGTCGCAAGGAAAGTTAACCGTGAGACGGCACCAAAATATCCCTTGACAACGTAGAGGAGCACCGCATTATTTCTGCCTTCGTCAGTCTATTTTTTTCGACAGGGTTGAATAGTAATACGGAACCAGTAAGAAGGAGTTGTGGAACAAGAAGAACCATACGAGTTGATTCAGCTTTGTTTGAATCTCACCGAAAATTTACAACGTCCTGAGATGGACCTGTACATGTAAGCCGGACCTGTGCATGTCTTTTTTTTTAGAAAAACTTTAATGAGAAACCGGCTGAAAGGACCAAGTATTATGTTTAAGCGCGTGTCATTAGTGTTCGCGGCACTCGCGGTGTTGCTGGTAGTGGGGTGCAGCAAGGCTCCCGAGATGGAAATGAATAACGCAACGACGGCGATGCAGGCAGCTCAGACCTCTGAGGCCGAGCAATATGCCCCGGATGCCTATAAGATGGCCCAGGATACCCTGGCAGCTGCCAATGCAGCCAAGACCGAACAAGATTCGAAATTTGCGTTGTTCAGAAGCTATGGCAAGTCCAAGGAGATGTTTGCCGCTGCTCAGACTCTGGCCGACAAGGCGAAAGCCGATGCCGATACCGAGAAAGAGCGCGTTCGTCAGGAAGTGACCGGAATGATCACTGAGACCCAGGCGGCTATCGATGCGGCTACTGCGGCGCTGGCCAAGGCCCCGCGCGGCAAAGGCAGCAAAGCTGATATCGAAATGATTAAGAACGACTTAGCCAGTGTCACCACGGCATTTGACCAGGCCAAGGCTGATTTCGATTCCGGCAAGTATCTGGTTGCCAAGACGAAGCTTGAAGCTGTAAAGGCGAAAGCCGAGTCGATCACAAATGAGATTCAGACTGCGGCAGCACGCAAGGCTGGTCAGTAATTTCTATTCCGGACTCTCCAGTCATGGTATAAGAATTAGGGTCGTCTGATAAAGGGCGACCCTCTTTAAGTTATGATGAACTCTCGTTTAAGAAATCTTGCCCGTGACCGCACATCCCTGTGGACAGCTCTGTGTTTGCTGGTGCTACTGTCGGTAGTAGTGTCGGGTTGCCAGAAACAACCGCTGGCATCGCTCGACCGCGCCCGCGTCGCCCTGCAGAAAGCATCGAAAGCCGGTGCGCTAAAATACGAGAAGACGCAGTATCGAAAAGTCGAGCAACTGCTTGACCAGGGAAGACAGGAGATGGCCCGTCAGAATGGACGGCTGGCGCCGTTGCGCAACTACCGGGCGGCGGATTCGATTCTGACGCAAGTTGCCAATGCCGCCAACGAGCTCTATCGAAACGTAACCTCCCGCGTAAGCACGCTGCGTTCCGCCGCCGAGACTAAACGACAGAATTTCCAGAAGGAACTGGCGTCATGGCGCGAGGCGCTCGATGGGTCGCTCAAGATTTATAATGCCGAAAGATACTGGTCTTCGGCCGACCTCGCCCTTAAGATGAGCAAAAAGCTCATTGAACAACAGGAATATGCAGAGGCTATCGACGCGCTTAATGACGGTCATAAGGCGCTCGAGCGTCTTTCCGAAGTTCTGGCCGAGTATGACAACGATGCATCGCAAAAAATCAAAGTCTGGCGCAACTGGGTCAACCAGACTATTACCGAGTCACGCAGGCAGGGAACAACCGCCATCATCGTGGATAAATCGAAACACAAGTTGTACCTGGTGAAGGCCGGGGTAATCCTCCACAAGTATAATTGCGAGTTGGGTTATAACTCGGCGCGGCAAAAGTTTTTCTCGGGCGACGGTGCCACACCGGAAGGCAAGTATCGCGTGACGGTAGCTAAACACAATAGTTCCAAGTTCTACAAAGCCTTGCTCGTTGATTATCCGAACCAGACCGACAAGAACCGGTTTGCCGAGAATAAACGGCGTGGCGTCATCTCCGCCAACGCTCATATCGGAGGACTCATTGAGATTCATGGACAGGGTGGGCAGAACAAAGATTGGACCGATGGGTGCGTGGCGCTGACGAATCAGGAGATGGATCAGCTGATGAAATACGCGTCGGCCGGCACACCGGTCACTATCGTTAGAAAGTCAGATCTGTGGCCATGAGGAAAATAGTTTTATTTGTGCTGGTGCCCGTCCTGGTTGTCGGTGGCGCCATAATCATGTTACATAGTAAGCGATCTTCAGTCGAGGATCCGTTGATTTCTTCGGACTCATTATTCGCGGCTCTTCCGGCCGATGTAAAAGCAGCCCAGAAAGAACTGAAGAAGGCGCGGGCCGAACTGAATAAGTATCGACCTTCGGGTACGTATGTGGTAGTGAATACGCACGCAAATAAGGTTTATCTGCGAACGGATGATTCGGTTCTCGTACAGGGGGATTGTTCAACCGGTTCCGGGAGCGAGTTGGTCGATTCCGTCACTGGACAACGATGGATCTTCGATACCCCGCGAGGCTCCTTTAAAGTCACGAGCAAACTTAAGGAACCATGGTGGCGCAAACCCGACTGGGCGTATCTGGAAGAAGGCGAAGCGGTGCCAAAGAATGAGAACGAACGATACGATCCCGAAATGATGGGTGCTTACGCTATCGGATTCGGCGACGGTTACTTCATTCACGGGACGATATATGAACGGCTGCTCGGGATTTCGGTTACGCACGGCTGCGTCAGGGTAGGAGCCGACGATCTCAAGAATATTTACGACAGAGTGAAAATTGGCACACCCATCTACATATTTTAGGCCGCGCTTGTGGCGCCGGGGTTTTACCGCGCGGGCGGTGCTTGCCGTACTGTCCGTGGCCGTTGTGGCGCTCGCCGGCTGTGATGAAAAGCCGGCCGACAAGACCCAGGTGACGAATGTCGACGGAAAGAAGTTTAACCGTCCGCAGGCTGAAGCCGAGTACCGTATGCTCCAAATGGAAATCAAGCTGGCCAAAATGGGTGAACCGTATTTGGTGCTCGACATGAAAGAGCACCGGCTTCAATTACGTTTGAAGGACGCGGTGCTGTGGAGCTATCCGATGAATTTTGCGTCCGAGGATTCGTCGAAGGTTCTGGAGTTCATGGAGAGATTCCAGGGAAAGAAAGAGCGGCTGGTCCGACGATTGGTAGGCAAGCACCTCTTCTCGGCTTCGGAGAAGACCCCGGATTCCGTGTTGGCGATTGTCGGTGAAGTCGTCAGGGTCGATCCGTCTCAGCTCCAGCGTGATGTTCCCCACCGTTTCCAGCTGTTGTGGGGCGATGGGCTGATACTTGAAATTCAGACCGATGCTACCGGTAAGACAGTTTCGCTCTTTCAAAACGCCATCATTGAATTGCGACAGGCGATCGCCCAGCCGTTCGGCGAAGTATCTATTGTCCTTAAAATTGACCCGACTGAGGCGCTCACGCTCTATCGTGCCGTCACTCCCGGTATGGCGACCCTCATTGAGCCTTCCTGATCAGTCATTGTATCTGTCCTGCTCTTGAGCGCGAAAGATGACTTTTGTCCGCCCAGCGGCACGATTAACTTTGCAGTTCGGATAACAATTGAATCTCACGGAGAATGGAAATTGAATCCACAGACGATAAACGAATTTCTCAGCCATATTGAGCTTTTCCGCGATTTCGACAGCAAGGAGCGCGAGGCCTTCGTCGCGGTCATCGAGTCAGTCGATCTCGAGCCGGAAACTGTGCTATTCGAGGAAAACGAGCCCCGCCACAACCTTTATATCGTCTACAAAGGGGAAATCGAACTTTATAAACGGACGTCATTTGGCGACACGAAACGCCTGCTGTTATTCCGGCAGGCGGACTTCCTGGGCGAAGGCGCGCTGATGGATGACTATCCCCATGCAACCTCCGCGCGGGCAGTTGCCGATACCACCCTTTTTGCCATCAGTCGCGCGCGGTTCATGACCCTGTGCCAGACTCAGCCGACTATCGGCATGAAATTTTTGTCCAGGGTGGCGCGCGTTATCTCGCGGCGGATGCGCCAGGCGTCGACCGGCGTCGTCAATGTCGCCGAGCAGTATGTCTCAGGCAAAATGCGGACGGAACATGACTTGCTGGGCGAGCGTGATGTCCCCTCTGATGCTTACTACGGGGTTCAGACATTGAGAGCGTTGGAAAACTTCAATATCAGCGGTGTGTCGCTCACGCAGTACCCCGTGTTCATTAACTCGCTGGCGATGGTCAAGCTTGCGGCCGCTCGGGCGAATCTTGAGCTCGACATGCTTCCAGCCCCAATCGCAAACGCTATCAGCCAGGCTTGCGAAGATATTATGGCCGGGAAACTTCACACCCAGTTCGTGGTCGACATGATTCAGGGCGGGGCGGGGACCTCGACTAACATGAACGCCAACGAGGTCATAGCCAATCGCGCTCTGGAGATTCTGGAATACCAACGCGGGGACTATACGCACTGCCATCCGAACAATCATGTCAACCTGTCGCAATCGACGAATGACGCGTACCCTACTTCACTGAAAATTGCGCTGATCAAAGCAAATGAATCGCTCATCGACGTTCTCCGTTTGTTGGCCGCCTCGTTCCACCGCAAGGCGCAGGAGTTCCGAGAGATCCTCAAGATCGGTCGAACTCAGCTTCAGGATGCAGTTCCGATGACCCTCGGACAGGAGTTCGAAGCTTATGCGGTCACGCTCGAAGAAGAAATTGACCGGCTGATTCAAAATGTGAACCTATTTCTCGAAGTCAATATGGGTGGAACGGCGATCGGCACCGGCATCAACGCCGATCCGGAATTTTCTCGCACCGTAATCAAGCATCTCCGTGAGATTACCGGACTGGATATAAAGCTTGCGTACAATCTGGTCGAGGCTACTCAGGATACGGGCGCCTTTGTAATGTATTCGTCGGCAACCAAACGCTTGGCGGTCAAACTGTCAAAAATATGCAATGACCTCAGACTGCTGTCGTCGGGCCCCCGGGCGGGAATCAACGAAATAAATCTGCCGCCGATGCAACCCGGGTCGTCGATCATGCCCGGAAAGGTCAATCCGGTGATTCCGGAAGTGGTCAACCAGATCGCATTCAAAGTTATCGGCAATGACCTGACCGTTACATTGGCGGCCGAGGCCGGTCAGCTTGAATTGAATGTCATGGAACCGGTCATCGCGCAGAGCCTTTTTGAATCGATTGAAATGCTCAAAAACGGAATGTTGACACTGAAGTATCGGTGTATCGACGGGATCACGGCCAATGAAGAACAATGCCGTCGATTGGTCGAAAATAGTATCGGACTCGTTACGGCCCTCAACCCGGTGCTTGGTTACGAGATGTCTTCGTCATTGGCCAAAGAAGCGCTGAAGACGGGACGAGGAGTCTATGAACTCGTGTTGGAAAAAAACCTGCTGACGCGCGAAGAACTTGGTCGATTGCTGGCGCCGGAGAACATGATTCGGCCAGGCAGGAGCGGCAAAAAGAAATAATTTCCGGTCAGAAGATCTCTTCGAGGGGCGACTCTTTCAGCCAGAGCTGACGCATGAATTCATAGAGGTCACGGCTCAATGAAACTTTATAGGGGGTTGGATTGAGCATTCGCAAATGGTCAGGTCTGAGCGAGTGCAGCTGGCTGTCTACGTGCGTTCGGATTTCCTCGAGCGCAGGGGAATCCGAAATCGGGTGTCCGTTCCACGCCAGACTGTGGAGCGGGGCCACTTCACTCGGCGTTACATAGGTTCTTTTGGCTTCCTCGTGCGGATGGCAACAGAGTATTCGTTCTCCGGGAACCGGGGGCGGTTCATCGACACCAAGCATGATATCTACCAGCGGATACCCCTCTCGGCCAAACAGGCGGTACGCCGCCTTGCGGCCCGGTATCGTCATTTTGGCGGGATCCTGCGACAACTTAATACGCGGTTTGTTATCGATTTCGACCAATTTGTAGACGCATCCAAGCGATGGCTGCGACTGGCACGTTACCAGATGGGTGCCAACTCCGAATATGTCTATTTCATGGCCCTGTTGATTCAAGGAATAAAGGGTGGCTTCATTGATTTCATTGCTTGCGACTATCTTCAGGTCATCGAACGGCACACTGAATCGTTCGGAGATTTCTTTGAAAACGCGTCGCACCGCTTTTGACAGGTGAGCCAGATCGCCGGAATCGAGTCGAATGCCGATCGCCTTGTAGCCGAGCTTGTGCAATGCAAGCGCAACACAGATGAAATTGCGAACACCCGACTTGAGCGTGTCATAAGTGTCGACCAGCGCGAGAAAATTGTCCGGGAAAGCTCTCGCATAGGCAATGAAAGAGGCCAACTCGCCTTCGTTGCTGTCCTGGTAGCCCAGCTCCTTGCGAAATGCAAGTACCGTCTCAACGAATTCCTGTTCGTGCCCGGTTTTATCCTTTAAGGTTGTGCCGTCGATATCGTTCAAATCAAAAAACGAAGAGACAAACGCGTGGGCCTGAGTGCCGCTGATAGGAATCGAGTGCAAAAGCCCGGCCAGCACGTTGGAGGTGCCGTCAAATCCGCCAAGATAGCTGTAGCGCGATGCTGACACGGCGCCGTCGGGTCCCTGGGCCCGGCGAAGACCAAACTCAACCATCGTCTTGCCTTCACCGGCGGCCATTTTCATCCGGGCGGCGTTGGTGGCGACCAGACTCGGATAACTGACCAGATTCAACAAAGCGCTCTCCAGAAGCTGGGTGATTCCGAGAGGACCTTCGACTCGGAGCAACGGAACGCGCGGGAATACAACGCTGCCTTCGGCAATCGCGTAAATGCGAACCTGAGAACAGTCCAGATTGTGGAGCCAGCCACGGAATGACTCGTTGCAGTTCGGCATCACTGAGCAGATATATTCGATATCTTCATCGGAATATTTGAAATCACGGACGAACCGGAGGACCTCGGATAATCCGGCGAAGATCGTGAACTCTCCGCCGAACGGGTTCTTGCGAAAGAACAGGTCAAAGACCGCCTGGTCCTCGTGTTTACCGCTGGTAAAGTAGGCGTACGCCATCGTCAACTCATAGAAGTCGGTCAGCAGGGCGCGTTTGAATTCGTTTCTTGGTTTTGGGCTCACAGTTTTATCCCGGGCCAGGTTATTATCGGGTCTATCGAACATACGAGATTCATGCCTGATTCGGCAAACTCCTTAAATGCCTCGTCTGCGTCATCGGTGAAATCATAGCCGTCTTTTATTACCACCGGCGAAGTACAGTCTTCGAGAAGATAGACCCGGCTCGCCAGGGATTCATCGCGATGTCCAATATGTGTCAGAAGGTCGCGGGCTGTCCAGGCCACACAGTGGGATTTAGCCTGCCCGGCGATTACGATATAATCGTATTCGAGCAGCTGATCCAGAAATCGGATGTTCGGTTCGGCAATAATCCGGCCATGGTCGTCACGGGTTACCTCCGGTGAAAGAATAGAGTAGTTTTCGGTCAGCGGTCGATCCCCTTTGGTCAAAAATACCGCCTGGCTTTGTCGTGCGATATTGTGAAAGAAGACCGCTTCGTGAATCGATGACACCAGGGCGTGGTCAATTCCGCCCAGCATGACATGGTAGGGCCAGACCATCAACTGATACTTGCCGTCGCGCTCAAGCGTGCGCGTGTAGTGAAGCAGATATCGGTGCAAATTGGCATCGCCGGACGAAAGACCCAGCTCCTGCGCGGCGACCGGGTTGATACGCCATTTGCCCCCGGCGACTTCGTCGGATGTGATGGGCGTGAAAGGACCGGGCGGGCGGCCGTCGATATCGAGAAGAAACGCCGGGTGGAATATCTGCATTGTCGTGTGCGTATCCAGTGAGACGAAGACTTTGGAAATATGAATCAGATTGCGATAGATGAACTCGCAAATTCGTCTGCTGTCGTGTATGGCGGCATCGCCCGATCGCCCGCCGACGAACAAAGAGTATCCGGGCGTGCAAAAGCTGTTTTGACAATCAACCAGCACCAATGCGATACGCGGGCGGTCGTGCACCGCCGGATGGACCTGATTTTTTGCGGCCCATTGGCGTGCCTGCCCGGCGACCGAGTGATAATCAACCGGGCAGACCTGCGGTATTTTGTCCGGGTCAAAGAATTCCGGTATCGATAGTTCGTGACTTTCCAAATTCGCCCACATCCTCTTTTGGCTGGTTACGTGAGTGTCCTGCTATTTGAAAATCTCGTTAAAGAAATCCTGCATTGCCTGCCAGGACCGGTGGTCCGCTTCGGCATTGTAAGCGACGCCCCTGGACGGGTCATCACCATTTCCCGGATTGGTGAATCCGTGCACCGCGTGACCATAGGCTGTAAGGTACCAATCCACGCCGGCATCGTCCATCTCTTTTTCGAATGCCAACACCTTATCACTGGTGACATTAGGGTCATCCGCGCCGTGCTGGACCAGGATTTTTGCCTTGATGTTTCTGGCATCCTGAGGATTGGGGGTGTCAAGATTGCCGTGGAAACTAACCAAGCCTTTGATGTCCGCGCCGGAGCGGGCAAGTTCAAGCACGACCCCGCCGCCGAAACAATAGCCAATCGCGGCGACCCGGGTCGGGTCGACCATATCCGACTGGAGAAGTCTGTTGAGACCGGCCGTCACTCGACGGCGCATCAGCGCTCGGTCCTTGCGGTAGATGCCCGCCTGTTCACCGGCTTCCTGGGCGTTTTTCGGCCGGATTCCTTTGCCGTACATATCCACCGCGAACGCTATATAGCCGAGTTTGGCCAGCGTATCGGCCCGCATTTTGGCATAATCATTGAGGCCGGTCCACTCGTGGACAACAAGCACGCCGGGGCGTTTGCCTTTGACGGCCGGGTCATAGGCGAGGTAACCTTCGAGAACGGTGTTTCCGTCATTGTATTCCACGGTTTCGGTTTTGATTTCGGCGCGCACGCCGGCTACCAGCATAAACGGTACAAAAAGCGACAACAAGAACTTCATGGGACCTCCTTGGTTTGTCTGAATAACAACGGGAGGCCGGAGAAGTTCAAAGGCGTATGCCCACTTGGGCGCTGGCATCCTGTAGGGTCATTGGCGTGAAGATGTCGACTGGGGACCACGAGCTGGAATCACTTAATGGCACATCAATCTGAACTTCTCTAGAATGTCGTGATTAGTGCTTTCATCTATGGCATAAAGCCCATTCTTCTTTGAATAGAACCAAGGATGCTTTCTTGCGCAGTTCAGCAAAAAGGTAACGATATCAGGGCTGTCAGCATCAACGCCGGGTCCTACCATAAGATAATTCTTTAAACGCTTTCCACACAAAAGACACGTTAATGTGTCGGGATAACTTCGGTCTTGTGTAGGGACGCATCTTCTTAGAGGCGGCCACCCGGCATGCCGACAGGCATGCTCCGGTCAATACGGTGTGCGCATCATCCCTGGCCGGCTTCTTCGTCGGGAAGTTCGTTCGTAATGTCAAGCACCAGCCGCCACTTGCCGTCGGCGCCACGTTTCCAGATGTGCAGGTATGAACTGATCTGACCGGGGGCTTCGTCATCGGCAGATAGACGTATCTCCAGATTTCCATAGGCGTATCCGAGGTCGCCCGATGACGCCGCGACAGCAGACGACGGGATCCATCGATAGATGCCGTTCCGAGCCGTGAAGGCCGAATCGACCGCCGCGACTCCGACAATCGGCAGACTCCGCTCACGGTACATGCGGATGTTATCATCGGCATACGCCCGCACAGCATCGCTGATACCGTCGTGGGCGGCGATATCCGAAAGACTCTCGTCCAGAGCTGTCAACTCGATCCGAACTTTCTCCGTATCGACCGGTGAGCCTGATTCGAAAATGCCGGCTCCGCCGGCGTAAGGCACAAAAGCGGTGTCCGGTTTTTCAGGTTGGCTGTGTGACACGCCGATATCAATTACCACCTCCCAGGCACTGCCGAGTTTACGCTGCCAGACGGAGACATAGTCGCCGAAGGCGGATGGTTCCGCGCCCGGCTTTGCAGAAAATTGCCAGGGACCGGTGGTATAGCCAAAGTCACCGCTTTGTGAAATATCGCCGACCGCGGGTTGCCAGGCGAGAATGCCCGGATTGTCCGGGCGCTGACGGTAATGCTGTTTGCCGTTGATCGGTCGCGGGCGAAAGACCATGGCGTTATCGGACAAAAAGGTCAGAAACGCCTCCCGCATTCCGCGAGTCTGGGACATCTTTGCGAAACTTCTTTCGGCCGAGACCAAACCGGTGAGGTCGGTGTCAGCGGATTCTTTCTGTGGATACGCAGACGAACTCATGAGAATGACCACTCCAAGTAACAGGCTCAATGTACGCATGGCAACTCCTAGACGCGATTGTTAACAATTCAACACAATTTCCGGCCGGGCAGTTGGCTCATGGTGCGGATGAGCGCGGTCCCGGCCCGGTTATTATACTACGGAATTCGACCGGAGAAGTCACGACGGAAATAAGGATAAGGTTGTGGGCTTGGCTGCGGCATATCAGGCGCGAAGGAACTCAATGATCACACAAGGGAGTCACGCCATTGTCCGAAACTAGCAGGTCGGAGACTACCGTGTCTTTGAACGACTGTTCAATCTGCGCCGCAGCTTCATCGAGCCGTTTGTGGAGGGGGCAAAGATTAGTACCGTGTTGCTTGAGACCCAGGGGACAGGTACGGATTCGCTTGATTGGGTCGACCGCACTGACGACATCGAGGACGGTTATATCGGTCGACGGTCGGGTCAGGGCAAAGCCGCCGTTTAGACCGCGTTGTGAGATGACCAGACCAGCCCGGCCTAACGCTTGGAGGACCTTGGACATATAGCCGGCCGGCACATGCGTGGTATCTGCAATCTCTTGACTAGTCAATGACTTAGCCGAATTTCCGGCAAGGCAGATGATCGCTCTCAGAGCATATTCAGCGGTCCGGGATATCAAAATTTCCACCTCCATATTAAGATAATTGGATATTTATATCTTGACATCTAATATACTGCCGATATATTGTATTGTCAAGAGTTAATATAATTTGAGCCATATAGTCGACGTTCCCCGACGTAGATAAGGAGAGTCGGGGGAAGAAGATACAGAAAGGAGATGGAGATATGAAGTATGTGCGGCTCTGGATCGCACTGGGAGTGGTTATCGTGGCCTCGTTCGCAGTGCTTGGGTATTTCGGTCACGAAATCTATCGGCAGGCTCCGCCGATTCCCGAGAAAGTGGTTTCTTCGGATGGCCGGGTCCTCTTTACCAGTCAAGATATCCGCGATGGTCAGAATGTCTGGCAATCGACGGGCGGCCAGGAGATGGGGACAATCTGGGGGCATGGGTCTTATGTGGCTCCCGATTGGACCGCCGACTGGTTACATCGCGAATCAGAGTGGATCCTCAACTACTGGGCGCAGACCGAGTACAACACAGCTTCATACAAACAGCTAGATCCCGATGTGTTCGCGTCGTTGCGATCACGGCTGGAGCGGGAGGTGCGTGAGAACACATATAACCCGACCACCGGCATGCTGACCCTTTCGCCGGTCAGGGCGATGGCATTTGAAGAGGTCAGCAAGCATTACACGTCGCTCTTCGGCAATGATCCATCGCTGGACAGTCTTCGCTCCGCCTATGCGATTCCCGCCGATGTTGTGCGGGACCCGGAGCGTCAACGCAAGATGAACGATTTCTTCTTCTGGGCAACCTGGGCGACTTCGACTGACCGGCCGGGGCAGACTGTCACTTATACCAACAACTGGCCCCCGGAGGATCTTATCGGCAACAAGCCGACCGGTTCTATCGTGGTCTGGTCAGTTATAAGTTTTGTGCTTCTGCTTGCCGGTATTGGCGCCCTGGCGTGGTACTATGCGGCGATCAAACGGAATGAACAACCGGAGGCTGAGCTTCCCGAGCAGGATCCTCTGCTTGCGCTGACGCCAACACCTTCGATGAGGGCCACCCTCAAATACTTCTGGGTTGTTGTCGCGCTGCTGCTCGTGCAGGTGGGAATGGGTGCGGTGACGGCACATTATGGTGTCGAGGGCAGCGGCTTTTATGGTATTCCACTGGCTAAATGGCTGCCGTACGCGGTGACGCGAACCTGGCACACTCAACTTGGCATTTTCTGGATCGCCACAGCCTGGCTGGCGACCGGTTTGTTCATCGCGCCGGCTGTGTCAGGGCATGAGCCAAAATTCCAGCGGTTCGGCGTAAACTTCCTGTTTGTCTGCCTGCTCATTATTGTCGCCGGGTCGATGTTCGGTACCTGGTACGGAACCCGCCAGCGGATGGGGCTCGAAGCCAATTTCTGGTTTGGACACCAGGGGCTTGAATATGTCGACCTCGGCCGGTTCTGGCAGCTGTTCTTGTTCGTAGGCCTGTTTGTCTGGCTGTTCCTGATGGGCCGAGGAATCTGGCCGGCCCTGAAGAAGCCGGGAGTGCATCGTCACTTGCTCATCCTGTTCTTCATTTCAAGCGCGGCGATAGCATTGTTCTACGGCGCCGGTCTCATGTGGGGACGGCAAACCAACCTCGCCATCACCGAATACTGGCGCTGGTGGGTGGTACATCTCTGGGTGGAAGGGTTCTTCGAGGTGTTCGCGACCGTTGTGATTGCCTTCCTCTTTACGCGGATGGGTCTGCTGAAGGTGGCCACAGCGACCGCGAGCGTCCTGTTCGCCACGATCATATTCCTGGCCGGTGGCATAATCGGCACATTCCATCACTTGTATTTCACCGGAACGCCGACCGCCATTCTTGCATTGGGCGCAACATTCAGCGCTCTTGAAGTGGTCCCGCTCGTGTTGATCGGATCCGAAGCATATGAGAATCTTGCTTTGAGCCGGGCGCGCAACTGGATCAAGGCATACCGATGGCCGATCTACTGCTTCATCGCGGTCGCATTCTGGAATCTGGTGGGCGCGGGCTTATTCGGATTCCTGATCAATCCGCCGATCGCACTCTACTACATGCAAGGGTTGAATACTACGCCGGTACACGGTCATACGGCCCTGTTCGGTGTGTATGGAATGCTTGGAATCGGATTGACCCTCTTCTGTCTGAAGGGAATGGCAACCCGCATGGTATGGAAGACGAAGTATCTCAAATTGGGCTTCTGGGCGATCAATATCGGCCTTGCAGCCATGGTCCTGTTCTCAATCCTTCCGGTAGGCTTGATGCAAACCTGGGCGAGCGTCACCTATGGCATGTGGTACGCTCGTTCGGCTGAGTTCATGCAGACCGGCGTAATGGAAAACCTCCGCTGGCTCAGGGTAATCGGCGATACGATATTCGCAGTCGGGGTGCTTGCGCTGGGATGGTTTGTACTTGGGCTCAAGTTCGGCTGGTCGGTGACTTCCGAGGTGGACACTTCGATGACCGAGCAGAGGCCGACGAAATTGGCCGGAAAACAATAGCTTTGCGCAAATAGTAACAGTAAAGGACAAAATGACAATGACACATATACAACCTGATACCACTGTCGGTGATCTGGTCGCCACACGTCCTGAGTTCGGGACTGTGTTCGAGCGGCTCGGGATAGACTATTGTTGCGGCGGCAAGAAGAGTCTTGCCGACGCCTGCGGGGAGAAACAGCTCGATGTGACGACTCTTATCGCCACACTGGAGGCTTCAGATGCCGCGTCGGAGCACGGTGATAAACCGGACCCGGCTCAGATGTCACTTGCCGAACTCGTGGATCATATCATCAAGACGCACCATGATTATCTTCGCCAAGCGCTTCCGCCGCTGAGCGCGATGATTGATAAGGTGGCGGGCAAACATGGCGAGCATAATCCCAAGCTCACTCAACTTCCCCGGCTGATGCAGGATTTCACAGCCGAGATTATGTCGCACATGATGAAAGAAGAGCGGATGCTTTTTCCGGCAATATGCCAGTTGGAAAAGGCGCGGACGAAGCTCACCTTGCCGTTCGGGTCTATCGCCAATCCAATAGGCGTGATGGAAGCGGAACATGAAAGTGCGGGCAACGCGCTCGAGCAATTCCGTGCCCTGACCGATAGTTACACGGTCCCCGAGTGGGGGTGTAATACGTATCGTTCAATGGTGGCGGAACTGGAGAAGCTGGAACAGAATATGCACCGGCACGTCCACAAAGAAAACAATATCCTCTTTCCGCGCGCGATCGAACTGGAAGCTGAGCTTTCTTCGAAGTAGCGGAAAAGGGAAGACAGACAACAGACAAATGGGCGGTCGGTTATACCGGCCGCCTTTTTTCTTTCGCCCCTTTTTCTTTGACATCATTACCAAAAGACTGCACTATACAGCAAAACAAGTGACGCTTAATGTGGAGTGCAAATGAGTTCAGATATCAGCAAGATTGCCATCGGTTCTGACCATGCCGGTTATCGTTACAAGCAGGAGATAATCACGCATCTGAAAGCGAAGGGATTCGAGGTGATCGACTTCGGCACCGATTCGGAAGAATCCGTGGATTATCCGAAATATATCAGACCGGTGGCAGAAGCAGTGGCTTTGGGTAAGGTCGATGCGGGAATTGTGCTGGGCGGAAGTGGCAACGGTGAGCAAATGGTAGCAAACAAAGTTCCGGGGATACGGTGCGCTCTCTGCTGGAGTGAGCAGACGGCCAGGCTGGCCAAAGAGCACAACAACGCCAACGTTATTTCAATCGGTGAGCGAACTATCCCACTCGAGACAGCCCTGTTGGTGGTCGACACCTGGCTGGCAGCCAAATTCGAGGGAGGCAGGCACGCGCGCCGGATCAAACAGATCGAGGAATCTTAGTCAGCAGTCAGGTCATAAAGACTTACTCTTTGCTGGTTTGACTTTCCGGGATGCCGGCTGTTGAGCGAACGCCGATTGAGGGTGAAGATGATTCGACTTTCTGAGTTGACTTACCACTCTGAAGGACGAATGACGTAGATATGTGACTTTCCGCTGTCTTGCTATTTTGGAGTGCGCAAAAGAGAGATCCAGTGGCAACAGGAGCAACAATGCGACGATAAGGAGTGCTCGTTTCATCTATTATCCGCCAGTAACGGAGCTATGAGAAGCTCCCCGCTAACGCACCGGCCCGGACCCATATTCGCCTGGACCGCCCTCCCGTTATCTTCTGTTGAACACCGGTTCGGCCGCAATTGTTCCACCGCCAAGTCCACTTTTGCATAGGGCTCCCAATCTTATTATTGAGTCAAAAGTCGGTATTGACATAACAGCGGCCTGATAAAAAATAATCACTCAGGCAATGCACGAGAATGTCATCGACGGATAATTGACAATGGTATGCTCGACGCGGTGTCTTCGCCTGAAAATCGCTTGTATGATTGCCGGTATTCCCTTACTTTTCTCACAAGGTATTACAAATCACAAACAAGCGGGCTCAGAGGTACTCCGGCCGGCAGGGAATTTCAGTTTAGGAGGTCTTGTGTCACCAAAGAGAAGACACCATCGTAGATTGCGCTTTGCCATGTGGATGGCGCTATCCGTAATTCTTCAAATCCATTTCCAGTCCAATGCTCTTGGTCAGGGAGCGATTGAAACCGGTTACAAGATGCCACCGGAGAGTATCGCGGCTCTGGTCGACGCAGAACCGACGCCAACGGTATCGATCAGCCCGGATCGCACCTGGATGCTACTGCTGAAACAGCCGGGTCTTCCTTCGATTGAAGAGGTATCGCAGCCGGAGCTAAGGATCGCAGGGATCCGTATAAATCCGGCCAACTCGGGACCGAGTCGGAGCTATTTCTACAATGGCATGGTGCTCAAGAATGTCGCCGATGGTATGGAGTACTCGATCACGGGGCTTCCGGACAAACCGCGCATCAGTAATACAAATTGGTCGCCGGACGGTCGGTTTGTCGTTTTTACGATTTCCGACAATGAACAGATTACGCTCTGGATGATTGACACCAATACCAAAGCTGCCTCGCAACTTACCAAAGCCGCTGTTAACGACGTCTACGGTTCGCCCTTTTCATGGATGCCGGATAGCCGCACGCTTGCAGTATTTATTGTTGCTGAGAGTCGCGGGAATCTGCCGTCAAAGTCGCTTGTTCCTGATGGTCCGGTGATTCAACAGAATCTCGGACGAACCGCACCGGCCCGGACATATCAGGATCTGCTCAACAACACGTATGATGAATCGTTATTCGAGTACTATCTTCGCCGTGAACTGGTGCTCCTGACTGTCGACGGCCGCAGCCGCGCTATCGGAAAGGCCGATCTGTATATCGGCGCAAGTCCGTCGCCCGACGGTCGCTACCTTCTGGTAGAGACGATACACCGCCCCTATTCGTACACGGAACCGATGTATCGGTTTCCTCAGCGGGTGGAGGTATGGGATGTCGACGGCAAGGTAGTCGCGCAGGTGGCGGATCTTCCACTGGCCGATCAGGTGCCGATAGCATTTGGGTCGGTGCCGACGGGACCACGATCGATCGCCTGGCGTGATGACGAAGACGCAATGTTGTATTGGGTCGAGGCTCAGGATGGCGGCGATGCCTCGGTCAAGGCGGACATCCGTGACCGGGTATATATGCTTGATGCCCCATTCACCGGTAAACCGATCCCGTTGATCAGCCTCTCAATGCGTTTGGATAATATAGACTGGGGGACGAGGAATCTGGCAATTGTGATCGAGTCGTGGTGGAGTAATCGCAAGACGAGGATGTGGGCCGTACAACCCGGATCACCCGGTAAGGCAGCCAAGCTGCTGAATGAACGGTCATCCGAAGATCGTTACAATGACCCCGGCTCGCCGATCACAGTAGCAACCTCGCGGGGAACTCGTGTATTGATGACTGATGCATCGGGGAATAGAATCTTCTTCATCGGCGACGGAGCATCCCCCGAGGGAGACCGTCCATTTCTTGATGAATTCGATATGAAGACTCTTAAAGCAGACAGACTATTCCGGTCGGCGGCGCCGTATTACGAACGGCCGGTGACGCTCCTTGATCCGACTGGCAAACAGCTGCTCACCCGCCGCGAATCGGTGACCGAACCGCCCAATTATTTTATTCGTGACCTGGCCGCATCCACGCTCAGACAGGTTACTTCGTTCCCGCATCCGACTCCTCAGCTTGCCGATGTGCACAAGGAGTTGATCAGATATCAACGGGCTGATGGAGTTCCTTTGACCGCAACGTTATACTTGCCCGCAGGATATGATAAGGAGAGGGATGGGCCCTTGCCGATGCTTATGTGGGCATATCCGCAGGAGTACAAGAGCGCCAACGCGGCCGGCCAGGTGACAGATTCGCCGTACCGGTTTATTCGTGTCAGCTGGGCATCGCCAATTCTCTGGCTCACTCACGGTTATGCGGTACTCGATGATCCGAGTATGCCGATCATAGGTGAGGGAGACCAGGAACCGAATGACACCTATGTCAGTCAGCTGGTCGCGAGTGCGAAGGCGGCGGTCGATGAGGTAGTCAGTCGGGGAGTGGCCGATCGCGGCCGTATTGCCGTCGGTGGGCACTCTTATGGCGCCTTCATGACCGCGAATCTGCTGGCGCACTCGGATCTGTTCCGGGCCGGGATCGCCCGAAGCGGAGCGTATAACCGGACTCTGACCCCATTCGGTTTCCAGTCCGAGGAACGGACATATTGGCAGGCGCCTGAAATATATTACACCATGTCGCCATTTATGCATGCGGATAGTATCAATGAGCCGATCCTGCTCATTCACGGCGAAGCGGATAACAATTCGGGGACATTCCCGCTCCAAAGTGAACGATTCTATGCCGCGCTGAAGGGACAGGGCGCCACGGCCCGCCTTGTTATGCTCCCGAATGAGAGTCATGGCTATCGTGCGCACGAATCAGTCATGCATGTACTCTGGGAGATGACTGAGTGGCTTGACACCTATGTTAAGAATGCGCCTCCCCGACAAACGATGTAAGACAACGCTGATGAAGAAACTAAGAACCGGCGGGAGACTCCATCTCCCGCCGGTTTTGAATTTGTGTCGAATAGGGAATGACCTGTCAGGTGCTCCACCTGATTATTCAGTCTTTTTCGCGAATCCTGACGGTATCTCGAATTGACTGTCGGCCACATCGGAAGTTTTCACACTGAGAATCTCGGTGGTCGCCGAGAACATCTTTGTGAACCCTTCATTCTTGGGTTCTTCGGCTTTTTTGTCCTTATCTTTCTTCTTTCCGAACATTCCGCCCAGTTTTTTCAGCGCTTGCTGCGCGGCTTCGTTTTGGTCATCGCTCTGCTCAGTGGTCTCGTTTTCGTCAACGGTCTGATCATCCCTGGGAGCCGTAGTTTCCATTGTAAAGACAGTCTTGATGGGGTAGCCCTTGACATCCTTCAACTTCTCGGCGAGCTCGGCCATTTGCTTACCGTATCCCTGGAAGGCATTCCCCAACGCCTGCTGTGATTCTTTGGCATCCATGCCGAGCATTTTCGCGTAGTTCTCCTCATACGCCCTGACCTGATCGAGGCCTGCGGCGTCTTCGGTCAGCCATTCCTCGGTGGTCATGATCAATTTCTTCGTAGAGTCCTGCTTGTTTACGCCGAGTCCCTTTGCCGTGACATGCTTACAGCTGAACCCGTTTACGTCTACATTCTTTTCATCGGTTTTGACATCAAACGTCCACTCGTATTCCTGCTCGTCCGGCATCTGTTGCTGAGACACCTCCTCGCCAGGCGGCGGCTGCGTTTGAGACATGGTTTCTGAAATGCTGTCAGACATGGTTTTCAAGAAGTTCAGGTCCATCTCTGTGTAGGTCTTGGTATTGAAATCCAAAGACTGCATGATGCCTTTGTCAAGCCTGACGATAGAACCAGCTTTTGCCTCCTTGCCACCCGAAGCAAGACGCATCAACTTACTGTCAAATTTGGTCTGACTCTCTGAGTAGAACCGGTCCGGCTTAATAAACTCGGTCTCGGTAGTCGTAGAACCGCCGAGGCCAAAAAGATTGTCGATCGTGGTCTTCTTCTGAAGCACGACGTCGGCATCAGCGCTTGCGTGCATGGCCGCCGCTATCGCAGTGACAACTATGAACAGTTTGAGTCGCATAACTCCTCCGGAAATTGAATTTAATTGTTCCTGCCGTTTTGCCTGTACGTGGTGAGTTGGTTCGCTTTGTCGAGATGACTACAGGTCATAATAGGTTGTGTGATCGGGGCTGACAAGGGAAAAACAGGGGAGTGTAAGTCCATGTCCCGGTCACGACAAAAGAGCGTCATCGAAGGGTTTACCTCGATGAAGCCCTTTTCAGTTTTAATCGGTGATACCTACTTCTTGTCGCGGATGTACTTTACTCCAAGTTCATAAAAAACAAATGAATAGGAATCAGTATCGCGTTCGATCCTTTGCTTTAGCGATGATCCAACACCATGACCTGCTGTGGCGTCCGACCTTAACAGAACCGGCAAGCCGGAAATGGTCGCGGCCTGAAGAGCGGCGGTCATTTTCCGCGAGTTTGCCGGGTTGACGCGTCCATCGTTTTCGCCGGTCTGGAACAGCACGGCGGGGTATGATGTCCCGTTAACCACATGATGATAGGGGGAGTATCCGGCCAGCGCTTTGTATTGTTCGAGATCCTTCACAGATCCAAATTCAGTCACATTGAAGGCGCCGTTCGGATCAAGTTCCACGCGGAGCATGTCATAAATTCCTACCGATGAAATCACCGCTTTGAAGAGTTCCGGATGTTGGGTAAGCACCGCTCCCATGAGTAACCCACCGTTACTTCCGCCTTTAATGGCAAGGCGTTTCGAACTAGTGTACTTTTTGTCTATGAGATATTTCGCACAGGCCGCGAAATCATCGAATACGTTCTGTTTGTTGGTCAGCGCGCCGGCCTTGTGCCACTCCTCGCCGTACTCCCCGCCTCCGCGAAGGTTCGCGACCACATAAATCCCCCCCTGATTCAACCAAAGACTCAGTACCGGATCAAAAGAGGGTGTCATGTTAATTCCGTAACCGCCGTAGCCATAGAGAATGGTCGGATTGTTGCCGTCGAGCGGGACCCCGACCGGCCGAATGATGGACATGGGAATTTTGGTGCCGTCTTTTGATGTCGCGAATTCCCGGATCACCTCAACGTTGCTGAAATCAGCATTCGATGTCACATACAGAGGGGTCCGACTGTTGTGGTCGGTAGTGACTTCGTATCTGTACCAGGCCGCCGGTTCTGTGTAGCTCGAGTTACTGTAGAGCACCGTATCACCGCCGATCGAGAGCATTTCGCCGACCGACGAGGTGGGAAGTATCGGTACTTTCCAGGTGCTGTCCTTCTTTCGGTCGTAAACGTGAATCTCAGAAATCCCTCCCATGAGGTCGGCGACCAGTATGTAATCCGGTGTGGTCACGAATTTCTCAACCACTCCGTCACCCTGAGGCACAACCACCGCAGCGTTCGTCATATCCGGATTATCAAGCGGCATGCGAAGAATTTTGCCGAAAGGTGCGTCATGAATTGACAGGAAATACAGAGCATTATCATCGCCGAATTGCGCGTCGGTGATGCCGTCCTCAAAATTCGTCAGCTGCTTCCAGACGCCCGAGGGGCCGAGCAGGAAATGGGCAAACTCGCCGCCGTCGCCATTTGCCACCTTGGCGAGAAAGTATTTCCCGTCATCTGAGGTAGCGAGGGCGATTTCCGCAATTTTCGGAAAGTCCGCTCCGATAGCATAGGTATCCTGCGCAATGGGCGTTCCCAGCTTGTGATAGTAAACCTGCTGAAAGAAGCGCAGGTCCTCGGCCGGGCGTTCATCGATACTCGGATAGCGAGTGTAATAGAATCCGGAGCCATCACGTGCCCAGGCCACGCTTCCGCCCGCGGTTGGACCATTGACATGCGGTATTTCGTCATCAAGCTGCCTGCCCGTGGCAATATCATAGACATAGACCGTACCATCCTCAGAGCCGCCTTTTGATTCGGAGACGGCAATTAACTTGCCATCGTGCGACGGCACAAAGAAATCGATCGCGGTCGTGCCGGTGGAGTCGAGCTTATTGATATCGAGAAGAATTCGCTCGTTCCCGGGTTCGTCGACCGACCCCAGCAGAACCAGCAGCGGTTGCTGGAGGGGCGGCTGAGATTTGTAGGCAAAAATATAGCCGCCTTGATATTTTAAGCCATAGTATCGTGACGACACATTGTTATAGAGTTCTTCGAGCTGCCTTCTGATCGCGGCCCGGTCAGGAATGCTTTCGAGGAAGGCTCGGGCAAACGAATTCTCCTTGTCATTCCACATCCGTACATCCGGACCGCTCAGATCCTCCAGCCAGCGGTATTCGTCCGTAATCTGAATACCGTGATAGGTGTCAATTACGGGGCGTTGAGGAGTATCGGGATAGGCCGGCAGATCGTCTCCGCGGACTGAAGCGGCAACCAATAGCAACAGGGGCAAAAGCAGAATGTACTCCCGCCCGGAAGCCAACAGAGCCAACGCGAATTTCATTTTTCACCTCATGCAAAAATCTAAAGATTATCTGTATTGCTCCGAGTCATTTATTATCACTTATACCATGCTGGCGTGTTTTTCGTGCATTATGAAATCAGGGGGCCTTGCTTCGAACCTGGTGTCACTGCGGGCAGCCTCACTGAAATACCGTGTCGCCGTCGCCATGCCGGCGTTTCTTTCATTGCCGGTATTGGCTTACTCAGAGTATACTTACCACCGATGAAGATAGGCCGCCGATTCCTGGCAAGCAAGGTTCATTTTTCTTCTTTGGCCCATGCGACCAACTCTTGAAAAGTGGAACTTTGTTTTCAACGAGCGGTTATATCTGAACAATTCAATCGGACGGAGAGTTATGTTTGAAGCCCCGGGGTACACTGGTCAGGTGTCGGATCACTTTAACGGCAGTCGGTTCATTAATCGAGCGCCGGTAGAAGAGCACGGCTTCACGAGCCTGCTCAAATTTCTATTTTTCACTCCACGGGACAAGTGGCCCGCCTGGACTCCGAACAAGACATATCCGCAGCCACCCATGCGGGTAGGTCCGGGCGAACTCCACGTCACATTTATTAATCACTCGACAGTCCTCCTGCAAATCGATGGATACAATTTCATCACCGATCCGATCTTTTCAGCCCGGTGCAGTCCGCTGCGGTGGTTCGGACCGAAAAGAAAGCGGGCCCCCGGACTCAGCATCGAGGCGCTCCCTCCGATAGATTACCTGCTGGTCAGTCATAATCATTATGATCATATGGATATTCCCAGTATCCAGGCTATTGTGGAGCGGAATCCGAAAACACGCCTCATTACGAGTCTTGGCAATAAGAAATTTATCGAGACCGAGGTGCCGGGTATTACTGCCCAAGAAATGGATTGGGAGGACCAATTGGATCTTGATGGCGGGCTGGTGCTTCACGGCCAGCCGGCCCAGCATTTTTCCGGACGGGGAACGAAAGACCGCCAGATGACGCTCTGGATGAGCTTTTTGATTTCAAGTCCGTCAGGAAATGTGTACTTCGCCGCCGACAGCGGGTTCGGTCCGCATTTCCAAGAGATCGGCGAACGGTTCGGGCCGATTCGCCTGGCGTTGCTGCCAATCGGAGCCTATCTGCCGCGATGGTTCATGCGCGGAGTGCATATTTCGCCCAAAGAGGCAGTGCAGGTTCATCAGCTGTTGCGGGCGGAGAACTCAGTAGCCATTCATTTCGGGACATTCCAGTTGGGAGCCGATGGTCAGTTCAGGCCGGTTATCGAGTTGGAAGCTGCCTTGAAGTCGGTCGAGGGTGTCCGTCCCAACTTCCGGAGTCTGGATAATGGCGAAGGGCAGTGGATTCCCGCCGCCCGACACACCGGAGCGACTCCGTCGGCCGACCTTTAGGTCGATCGACAATGCATCGCATCCAAAATCCGCTCTTGCCGCGCAAAATGTTGTATTTTATCCACAATAAAATCATCTAACTAATACACACGGCCATTTAGTTCACACGCAGCAGACGATCGGATTGCGCGACCCTCCTGCCCGGAGCCATCATGCAGGCAATGAAGGCAGGGGTGTGATGTTGCCATGTGAGTATATCGCCAACAGTCTGTCTGAAGGTCCTTTTCCGCTCCAGTGTCGAAGTAAAGGATCCGGGCGTGGCTGTAGGCAAACGAACACACTTATGACTTGCATTTGGAGGACTCTCGCTTATGAGTAGAAGGCACATCTTTTCGGTGGCTACACTCCTGGTCGTGGCCTTGATGCTTGTGTCGGCGATGTTGTGGATAGGATGTTCTGAAGAATCACAAAATATAACCGCCCCAGCTTCTGCTGCGTCGTTGGAAAATGCTCTAGGTCCGAACGTACAGGCTTCCGAAGTAGCGCGCGTAATGTCCATTCAGAATAAGCACACGCCGGAACTTATGCAGTTGGACGGCGTGGTTGGCACGGCCACGGGCCTCGGCCTCAACGGCCAGCCAGTAATCAAGGTATTTACAGCACGCTCCGGTGTGATGAGAATTCCGGCCAGCCTCGACGGTATCCCGGTCGAAGTACAGGTGACGGGCGAATTCACAGCACATGCCCTCACCAAAAGATATCGTCCGGTGCCGATCGGCGTATCGGTGGGCAACAATAACGAATGTGCCGCGGGCACGATTGGGTGCGTGGTGATGAAAGCCGGTAAGTCATATATTCTCAGCAACAACCATGTCCTGGCGCGCGAGAATAACGCCGCCCTGGGCGAGCCGATCGTACAACCGGGTCGTTACGACAACAAACCGAGATGCGCGAACAAGGTCGCGACTGATCAAGTGGCCGTGCTCTCCGATTTTGAACCGATTAAATTCGGCGGTGAGGCGAACACTTATGATGCGGCGATTGCAGAGTATATTACGACCGATTTTACCTGTGCAACTCTCGCGGAATTTTATGGTCTGCCCGGTACGTCGCCGGTGACGGCAACGGTCGGTATGGCTATCAAAAAAGTCGGCCGAACCACCAGTCTGACCACTGGCACGGTGACGGCGATAAACGCCACAATCAATGTGGGATACACAAATGGTACGGCTACGTTTACCGGCCAGATTGTAACATCCGCCAGCTTCGACAAATCAGGTGATTCCGGCTCCCTGGTTGTCACCAACGATGCATCCGCCAATCCGGTGGCCCTGCTGTTCGCGGGGACAACAGATGGCACCGCGATTGTCTCACCAATCGCTCCGGTGCTCAGCCGATTCGGCGTGACCATCTGCGGTCAATAGTCACAGTAGATCATGAGACAAGAGCGGCGCCTTAGGGGCCGCTCTTTTTTTTAGTAGGAGGACTGTTCTATTGTCGGCAATACCAACGAGTTGGAAGTGTTCGAGAGAGTCCCGACAAAAAAAGTCTTTTATGTCCCCAAAAAACTGTTGCGTATAGTCCATAATATCGGTATTGTTTTTTTATCAGTCTGCACGCAAATAGTTCACACGCCACAAAAGACCAGATCTCGCAACTCTATTTCCCTTCGCTTTTGATCGGAGGCAGAGGCAAGGAGACGGCTATTCGCCAGATTCTGTAAACCGCCAATGGTCCATCGACAGGCCATTTCCGACTTAAATCGACGGTAATGGACTGAAGTGAGACCGTAGGTGCAACCGCACACATTTGGGTCATTCAATTGGAGGACGCTCGTCCATGAGCAAAAGACACCTCTTTTCGGCTGCTACGATCTTGGTTGTAGCGTTGTTGCTTGTATCATCGGTGCTGTGGATCGGATGTTCAGATGATTCACAGAACATAACTTCGCCCGCATCGCTTGCGACACTTGAAAACGCTCTGGGTCCTAATGTTCAGGCATCCGAAGTGGCGCGGGTGATGAGCATTCAAAACAGACATACGCCGGAACTTATGCAACTCGACGGTGTCGTGGGTACTGCCACTGGATTGGGCATCGACGGCCAGCCGGTAGTGAAGGTATTCACGGCGCGGGCAGGGGTAACAAGAATCCCAGCCAGTCTCGACGGTATCCCTGTTGAAGTACAGGTAACCGGTGAATTCACCGCGCACGCGCTGACCAAAAGATATCGGCCGGTACCAATAGGCGTTTCGGTAGGCAACAATAACGAGTGCGCTTCCGGGACGATCGGATGCGTTGTGGTCAAGTCCGGCAAGTCCTACATTCTGAGCAATAACCATGTGTTGGCACGGCAAAACGCCGCGGCTCTGGGCGAACCGATCGTACAGCCGGGCCGCTATGATAATAAGCCGATTTGTGCCAATAGATTATCCACTGATAAGGTTGCCGTGTTGTCTGACTTCGAACCGATCAAGTTTGGTGGACAGTCGAATACGTATGATGCCGCCATTGCTGAGCTCACCACCGCGGATTTCACCTGTGCTACCCTTTCCTCATACTACGGTCTGCCGGGAACGACGCCGGTAACCGCCACGGTCGGCATGGCCATCAAGAAAGTTGGTCGTACGACCAGCTTGACCACCGGCACAGTTACGGCGATAAACGCCACAATTAATGTCGGTTACACCAACGGCACGGCCACGTTTACCGGCCAGATTGTGACCTCAAGCCGGTTCGACAAATCAGGGGATTCCGGTTCGTTGGTAGTCACCAACAACACGGCTGCCAATCCGGTCGCCTTATTGTTCGCGGGTACGAATGATGGAACCGCGATTGTCTCCCCGATCGGACCCGTCCTCAGCCGGTTCGGTGTGACTATCTGCGGCAAATAGTCCGAGTCTTTGAGAAGAAAAGAGCGGTGCTCAGTCGGCCCGCTCTTTTTTTGTTTTGACAGTCCGGTATTTTGAGTTAAGATAAATCGACGCATGTGGTTTTTTTACGGAACGATGTGCTCAATGAATTCATCACTAATCTTGCTGGCACTCTCGCTCTCGCTGATATTCAGCGGTTGTCGGCACGACAGCCCGGAGCGAGAGAAAGGCGACCCGATGTCGAACAAGTCTATTGAGCAGGTGATGCAAGTGCATACGGCCGAGTGGATGAACCTTCCGGGCGTGGTTGGTGTCGGCATCGGCGAATTCGACGGAAAACCGTGCATCAAGATTTTTGCCTCAAAAAGCACACCCGAACTGACCCGTGCTGTCGGTGACAGCGTCGATGGTTTCCGAGTCGCGGTGCAGGTAACGGGCGAATTCAAAGCGCACGGCGATTCCGCCAGGTAGAAGCGGGAGAGTATGCAAATTAAAAGGCCGCGTACGGAAACGCGGCCTTTGACGTGGGGTGTTGGGGTCCCTTAGTCCGAGACGCCGAATTTTGAGAAGTGACTGATCGAGAAGGCCACCCGTCCGTCCTCGACACGTGCAGACTGTTCAATTTCCCACTCCCCGGTGGCCGGATTATACCAGTATAACTTGATCAGGCCGCCGTCCGGCAACATCCGGCTGAGGGCGCGAGCCTGTATGACCAGAGTCGCGGGAGTAGTGAACTGCTGGCCGTCAGGGCTGAATTCGAATTCAAAGAAGTTCTCGCCGAGTTTGCGGTTCGCCCGCGTAAAGGTAGTGCGAACCTCGATGAACACATCATGGTCTACCGCACCGGCGGGCACGATCAGCTCGTTCTTGGGACTTCCCCAATTCAGATCGATCACGCCGCCTTCGTCGGGGCTTACCCAGCCAGAGCCATAACCAGCCCGGTGATTAGACACAAAGGGTTTGGCCGATGCGTTCGGAGCGCTGACGGCCTGAGTGATGTTCGCCGAGGTGTCCGGCGCCACCGGATTGTCACTGCAACCGGTCATACCCAGTAGCCCGAAAAGCACCAGCAGCGCAGTCAGCCACACTGCTCGCCCGGTTCCGATCGGACGCTTGGATTCGGTCATTTTGCCTGCCATTGGTCTCCTCTCCCAGCCTGTAGAGCGCACGGGCTCCGGTACCAGGCTGCTTAACGGGTACTATGGTCCTTCTGAAGACCAATGGAAAGCAAATGTGATTCCAATTGAAACAGGTCGGAACCTATCGTCTCAGTTAATTCAGCGAACCTGTTGTTGTACTGAGGGTTTTGTGCGGTTGGCTCATGCGCAGTACGGTGTGCAGGAATTGCCCACCGGGGGTTAGTCGATGACAAAATTATGGCTTCATTCCCATAACTGCAAGGATTCCGCCAATACCTGCCGTGAGGTAGTCTTCAGCAAGGTTCGGGCGAAGAAAGTAAAGTAGGGGGAATCAATCAAACGGCCCCAACTGCCTTCGCCGTTGTCCGATTCATAGTCGGAGGCTAGTTGGGCGAGCAATTTTTTGGCGCGAAGTTCCGATTTAGACGAAAGTTCAAAGAGCCGGACGGCGCATTTGAGCGTGAGCTCGAAAAGCCTTTGCGTGCGCGCGTATTCGAGAACCTGCTGATATCTGTCAACGGCCTCAGCAATATCGCCGTCCAGACGGAACTTCTCACCCTCGAGGAAATTGACTTCGTGGAGTGGCAGCACGGCACTCGTTTCGGAGGCAATTGCGCGCACTCTTTCGACAACCCGACTCAGTTCAATGGAGTTCCTGTTTCCGACCAGTAGACGCGCCAGACCGATTGATCCTCTCACCAGGAATTCTTTGGAGCCGATTGACTCTGCCGACACGATAGCTCTGCGATAGCGTTGCTGGGCTTCCTCAGCCTGACCGGAGTAGAAAGCATGTTCGCCTAAACGTACCTCGCATTCGGCGGCCAGCTCTTTATCGTCAACGGTGGCTGCAAACGCCGCGACTTTTTCATACTTTTGGCGCGCCGCCTGGAGATCTCCGGTGATCAAGTCGATATCGGCGATATTCCCCATTGCGTAGTGATGCGCGTGCTCATCGCCCGCCCGTATGAATACGGTGTCAGCCTCCACTAGCAACTCCCGGGCTTTTGCGTAATTGCCGAAAATTTGAAACAGACTCGCGAGATTACCGGCGACGTATGATTCGTTGCGTCGGTCGCCTATGTGCTTGAAAATATCCAGGGCCTCGGTCATGAGGTGTTCAGCGTTAAGGAAATCTCCCTGTTCCCAGCGAATAATGGCAAGATTATTGGTCGCCTGCGCCCGGGCGGATTTGCCTTCCTGACCCAGGGAAAGGCTTTGCTCGTAAGCACCGGCGGCTTCGACAAGCATCCCGGCGCCCCAGAGCGCCAATCCAAGTTTGTTGTAGACGCTGGCACGAAGTATCCGGTCATCACGATCATAAATGAGTTTCACTGCTTGATCGGCCAGACTTATCGCCTGCTCGAACTCTCCGCGGCGTCGATGGACCTCCGCACGAATGGACAGCATGCGCGCATGGATTTCCGGAAATCGGCCGATAGATGCCCCGGCCAGAGAGGAGCAAAGAAAACGTTCGCAATGACGATACTTGCTTTGTACCCACATCAGGTGTGAGGTTTCAGCTATGGCCATGAACCATTGTCTCTCATCGGTGAGAATTCGCGCGGCGCGCCGCCAGCAACGATTTGAGCGGTACGCCGCATGTATGTTGCCAGTGATCTCGGCGTACTTCATAAAACTGCTGTAGAAGTCAAACAGGGCCGCGTGGTCAATGTTATCGATAGAGGTCCGGGAAAGTGACGACTCGCATTGATTGAAATAAACTCCCGCCTCTGTCAGCGAGAAGGTCGTCATCGCGGATCTTGCCGCCCTCAAGGAGAATGCAAAGGCATCGGCCCACAGGTTTGCCTGATAAGCATGATGGGCCAGTATTGCCGGTGTGGCATCGGGTGTTTGCCGCCTGGCCATGAAGATGAGCCCATGGAATTCAACTCGTTGAACGACTGGCAGGCATGAATAGATAATTTCACGCAACGAGGTATGGGTAAAGTCATAGGTATTCTCTTCGTCACCGCGGCGTAGGATTCCCGATTTCGTAAGCTCGCCAAGTTGCCTCGCCAGATCTTTCTTGTCTGCGCCTTCACAAACAATATCCAGCTCATCAAGAGTGAATACTCCGGGCATCACCGAGGCGCACTTGAGTGTCTGTCGGTGCGTCTCCGGCAGGATGTCGAACCTTTGCAGCAGAGCTTCCCGGATGCTGTTCGGAACCTCGGCGACCGGATAACCGGGCAATAGCTCAAGTTTGCCGGAGGTCGTCGAGGCAACGAGTGTGCCTCGGCTGGTGGCCTGTTCAATATACTGCTTAATAAACAGGGGATTTCCGCCAGAACGCGCCAGCAGCGATTCAAACAACTCCCGCTCCAATTTGCCGTCATGGAACTGTTCGCCGAAGAACTGCCACCAGGCAGCTTCTGATGGCCGGTCCAGCTGAAGCAGGTGAATACGGTCGGCCGCGCCGGTTTCAGGTAGACTCGGTGAGTTTCGAGCGGAGAGAATCAACACGATCGGGATGGATCGCATCACTCCGGCAAGACCGAGAATAAGATCGCGCGAGTATTCGTCGGCCCGGTCGATGTCGTCAATCATCACCACCTGTGGTTTGATGCAGACCTGGCCCATCAGTCCGGCAAATAGGTCCGTGGACTTGGTGTATCGCAATTCAGGTTTCAATCCGGATGTCCACTCGTTTTCAGCAATCCTGATTTTCAGCAGTGGCGAGAGGAGTGGCAACCACGATGAGTCGACATGCGCGACGATAAAATCGTCCAAGGAGCACGAATCGCGATGACTGCGGTTCAACAGCTTCTCCAGAAGCGTGCGGGCCACCCATCCTGGTCCATAAAGCAGCGACGGCCTGCATTCGATTGCGTGTGAGTTTTCCGGGCGCTGATCCAAAAGCTGAGCAATTACCGCAGACTTACCGATGCCGACTGGCCCCGTTAGCACTACGAATTGCCCAGACCCCCGATCGACAGTTTCGCAAATGGTTCTTAACTCGATCAGCTCGTTTTGACGACCTACAAGATTAACGCCTTGATCACGCTCAGTACGAATGTCGGATATCCCGTCGAATTCAAAGATCGAGACCGGTTGCGAGTATCCTTTGATGGTGACCAGACGCGGAGTCGTGGCAACCTGCGACGGTAATCGATTTCGGGTGGCAGAATCAAGGAGAATGTGTCCGACAGCGGCTGAACTCATGAGTCGAGCGGCCAGGTTGACCGGTTCGCCCATCACCGTGTATTCGCGACGCCACTCCACACCAACGTCGCCGCAGAATAGCGGTCCCGATGATAATCCGACCCGAGAAACGCAAGTCTTGCCGGTCAATGCGAGAATGTCGCGTGCGCACTGGAGGGCGTGGAGGGAATCATCCTGGTGTTGCACAGGGGCGCCGAACAGCACGAGCAGTTTGTGCCCCGATCCTGTCGGATCCAGCCGGGCGATATTGCCGCCATGACAGGTCACGATCCGAAATACTTCGCTCAGGTGCTGTCTCAGATTTTCAATGCCTTCGACGTTATCTAAGTCACCACTGGCGATGAAGTCCGTGAACAGGACGGCGACGTCCCGATGTTCGTATTCGAAACTGCGCGGTAGTTCGCCTGAATCAAACCGTGCCAGGATCTCCGGAGCGATATAGCTTCTCAGGCGAACACTCGCCTCGTTAACTTGAGAAGAGAAGTCTGGACCAGTGGCAGGCAGTAGCGGCCGCTGTTTTAGATTATCCCCGACGACAAGTTGGCCGCCTGAGGCATTGTCGGCCAATTTCATGACTCTGGCTATCAATTCACCGGTCGCTTCAGCTTCCGTTCGAGACGCAGCATCTCCTGCAGACATAAGATAGAAGGAGCCGTATTCGGCCGACCCATGAATGGTCAAGGTTGAATTCATCGCCTGCAGTCCTGCAGATATCCTGCGAAACAATCCTTGCACATCCGTTGAATTGGGGAAATAGGCCCAGATTGCATCGCCGACAAATTTCAAAATATCGCCGTCATCGGAGTGAATAGCAGTAGCCGCCAATGAAAAGTACCGGTTGATGAGATTCGTAAGATTTTCACTACCCTCGAAACCGGCCGTTCCGAATTCGCGTGTCAGCGCGGTAAAGCCTGACAGGTCTATGAACATGATTGTGCCTTGGTGTCGTGTAAGCGAGTGCACAGCGGTGCCTGAGGCGGAGGTATACCAGTCCGTCAACAGGCGGGGGACATACGGCGTCAGATCTGCTCGTTTTTGCACTGTATTAAGCATTGTATACAAACACTCTGATGGCGAACAGAATGATTATATGAATTGATTGATCGATGTAGTACGCCTGCTTGTTGCCATTGAAGTGTCTTGACTTCAAGAGGTCCTGCAGCCAGTGCCCGGCGAAAATCAGGATGAACACATAGGCAGTAATCAACTGGAAGAAGTCGCTTCTTCCCTGGAGGAAAAGTCCCAGAGCCAGGAATGCCGCCACGGTGAGCGTGTAAATGATGACGTGAATAGTGAGCGCCCCGGCGGATCGTTGTTTCTGGTCCGCGATTCGGTCTGTCTGCAGCGCGAAGTCACCGACATAGTGACCGACTAACAGGAAAAACAATAAATCAGGCATGACGTTGTCCGGATCTTAGCGGGAAGGACAGATGATAACTCTTGCCTCTACCCGGAAGAGCCTCGATCCATAGGTCACCGCTGTGGTTAGCGACGAGTTCTTTGATCGTCTGAATAGCAATCGACGACCGACTGGGTCTGAGGACGGAACGTTTGTTGACGGTGGGTGGCAACCGGTCATCACCTTCGCCCGCACCGGTATCTGAAATCGTCAGCAATAAGTTGCTCTCATCGGGGGACCGGTCGAGGCTGACTAATATCTTTCGCTCTTTGAGAATGCGATTGGCGAGCATATCGTTGGCGGAATTTCGCACCAGACTCATAGTGAGTGATTGGATCAAATCGGTTTTGGTTAACAGCTTCTTCGGAAAGTCAGGGGCGGATTGAAATTCGAACACAATCGCGGAATAAGCCTCCATACCCCGGAACGATTCAACAACCGTTTTGAGCACGTGGGCGAGATCGACGAAAGCGAAGTCCGATGCCGCGGCGGCACGCAGCGTGTAATTGTCAACCGCCCGCAGGATCTCGATTGATTTTGTATTAATGCCCTGAATCACGCTTTCGGACTGCTTCACCTGAGCTTCGGGCATGCGAACCAACAGCAACTCGATTCCTTCCTGAATGGATGAAAGCAGACGGCTGACCATGTCGGCGATCTCCATGACCGCATGATGGACCGATATAAACCGCTCGAGATCGGCGGTGGTCCGATGTAGCGCGCGGAGTTCCCCAATATCCTGACAGACCAGCAGGTAGACAAGTTTGTCGTCCTCCGCGTGGAGACAGGTCGCCGATAAATAAACAGGGAATTCGTTATCCAGGCGCTTGCCTTTGACCTCGCCGGCCCAGGTCTCTTTTCTCGCGCCGTGATATTCTCGAGGATGAAACCCGCTGAAGAGCATGTCGATAGTGAGGTGACTTGACGCCTGCGTGATACCGAACATGCGGGCGGCCGCGTTATTCATCCGCAGAATCGTGCCGTCATAAGACGTAAGAAACAACGCCGAGGGAGACTGGTCTATAACCTGATCGAGAAATGCATTCAGACCTTTCAATTCGTCGTTCAATCCGGCAAGGAGTCGATTGCTCTCCTCGAGTTCCAGCATCCGGAAGGAGTCAGATTCGCGGAGTTTCTTACTGAGGCTTCGAAGCACCCGGGTGGCCAGAGAGGGGCGTTTCTGGATTATCTTCTCGAAATTGTCCTTGCTGAATTCGAGCACTTCGCACTCGGTTTCCGCTACCACTGTGGCGAAACGAGGAGTCGCCTCCACCAACGCCATCTCACCGAGGAACTCTCCGGAACCGCGAGTCGCGATCACCATCGTCTTACCATCCGACGGATTCTTTTTGAGAATGCGGACGGATCCGCTCAGAATAAGCAGCATCGTGCTCCCGCTGTCCCCCTCCCTGAACACAACCTGCTCCGGCAGGTACTTGGAGTACTTGCCTGCAAGCTGCACCAGGAATAGATCAAGGGCCGGGTTCGACTGATTCAGGTCGATCGGTCTCATGAGTAAGATCATCGGCTATCACGGAGAACGGCTTGAGATTATGCGGTCAATGACAGCTCGATATGGAGAAAATGGAAGGGGAGTGTTCCGAATTGAAACAGGGTGCCGGTATCAGGCGCCTTGGGTCCGTAACCACTGGATATAGGCCCAGAGGGCGTCCAGATCCCCCGGTTGCAACTGGGATCGGTACGGAGGCATCTTCAGGCTGGCCCGGTTCAGAAAGAAGCTTGCAGCGAAGTTACGATTCATGCGTTCGGAAATTCCCTCGTTCACCCACTGTTCGAACTCTGTCCGGTTGTGCACGAGGTCGGTGAAGTCAGACGTCATCCAGCTGGCGACATATCCTTTAAATGACCCCTGGTTCGGACGGGCGAACCGTCCCCCCGGACCATGGCAACTGAAGCAGCCAAGCTCCCCGGCACGATTGTAACCGGCCAAGGGCAAAGAATCCTCGGGTCGGTCCATGCCGTTGACAGCCGTGACGAAAGCGACAAGATGGTCGATCTGCGTTGCGCTGAGACGGTCTTTGAAGGCGGGCATCTTGAGTACCCCCTTCTCCCGCTGCTCCTGAAAACTCTTGCTGGCCGCTCGTTTAGCCGGGGCCCCATCGGTAATCCATTCGCGGATCTCGTCTTTGCTTGAGGCGAACATCATGAGGTCACCGGTAAATGTGGGGACAGTTTTATCGAGCCGGCCCGGATTGGGTGCCCCGTTGGTGCCGTTGGGACCGTGGCATGCGAAACAGCCAACCGTCTCAGCCAATCGCCGCCCCTGTTCGGCCGGGGGAAGGTGCGGCAGGGTAAGCCACCACCAACCCGCCAGCGAAAGGCCGGCAAATAAAATCAGGCCGACCAGAATCTGGAGCGGCCTGATTTGAGCTTTCATTTTCTTGGGACTCGGAGTCAAAGATTTCTAGTTGGTCTTGCCGGGCTGAACGGCCATTTCCTGGGAAATTTGATCAACCTCGATCGACTTCACACCGTTTCTTTCACTGACTGGACCGGTGATTGACACCGTCTCGGCCGCGAGACCTTTGGCCTTGTTGAATGGGTCGGCGTCTTCATGACTCATAGTCAACAAGTAGAGCGTGCCGTCGCTGGTGAGCAGGCCCATCGGCATGCCACCGGCAATGCACTTCTCGGCGCAGCTTTTGTGATCAGCACCGCGGGCGCCGTGGCCGAGATAACATCCCATGTCAACAACTTCGCCTTTGACGGTCATCGCCGCCTCGGCCTTCTCACCCTTGTCCATTTGAGTCATTTTGGACCCATCAGCGAATACACTCGCCGACATCGTCATCAGTGCCAGCAAAGCCAGCAATACACCTGCACGTTTCATGGGCAATATTCCTCCTGTTGTACCCGGTGTTGATGATATCTTAACTACGACTGCTTGAACCCATATTATCTACTAAAGGTTCCAGCTCAATTCATGGACGAGCCTCACAGGTCGGCGACGGATAGACTGGACTGATTTAAGCGATTGACGGGCTTGGGATTGATAGATTTGTCAGAGTGCCGGAGAAGTGTGTTCAGTGAGTGAAAGTGCCATCGGGCGACTTTACCGATCCGGCGTCGGCAGCCTGCCGGACTGCCACTGCCAGGGCGCGTTTGTCGAGCGGTTTCATCAGGATGTCGACGATTTTGACACCGCGTGACCGCTCGTAGGAGGTGTCGACATGAATCCCGCTGATGAGTATGATGGGGAGATTCGGAGCAACCGCGGCCGCTTCCAACGCGAGCTCTTTCCCGGAGAGATGCGGCATGGTGCAGTCCGTTATCAATACGTCGCAGGTTTCCACGCCGCTACGAAGAAGATCGAGGGCTTCAAGGCTGCTGGTAAATGTGCGGACGCTGTAGCCCAGGCGCGTGAGGATCCTGCTGACGACAGCCGTGATTTGAGGCTCGTCGTCGACGACCATTATTCTTTCTGTGCCACGCGGGATGGCGACCGGCTTCTCGGAATCGGCCGGGACTGCCTGAGCGGACTGCGGCAAACGAATACAGAAGCTGGCTCCCTCGTTGATGGCGCTCGTGACAGTGATGTCGCCGCCATACCCTTTCACGATTCCATGGACCACCGACAAACCGAGGCCGGTCCCTTTACCGACTCCTTTTGTGGTGAAAAACGGTTCAAAGATCCGCTCCTGAAGAGAAGCGTCCATGCCCTGACCGGTATCGCTCACAATCAGTTCTATGTAGCGGCCGGCCTCGAGTCCCGGACGCTGAGCTGCTTTGCCCGGAGCTATGTCGACGCACTTCAGCGTAACTTCCAGCACTCCACCGGTATCCTGCATCGCCTGGTACGCGTTCGTGAACAGATTCATCAAGACGCGATGTATCTGCGATGGGTCGGCCTGCACAGTTCCGGCGTCATCCTGAATATGTTGACGGATTTCTATCGATGACGGTAGTGTAGAACGCAATAGCTTAAGCGCTTCAGTCACGGTTCTGGACATGTGCACCGGCTGGCGTTCCTGCTCGTCATTGCGACTGAACGTCACTATCTGGTTGACCAGCTCGCGCGCCCGCTCAGCGGCAAGCACCACCTGCTGTAAGTCATCACGCGCCGGAGAGTCCGACGGCAGTTCCTCAAGGGCGAGTGAGGCATAGCCGCACAGGGGAGTAAGGATATTGTTGAAATCGTGGGCAATGCCGCCGGCCAGCACTCCCATCGATTCCATCCGCTGGGCCTGCTTAAGCTGGGATTCAAGTTTCTCGCGGTCAAGCTGTGCCTGCTTCCGGTAGGACTCATCAATCAGGGAGACAAGGATTCGTGACCACGTTTGTTCGCAACCGGGGGCAACCGTCAGGCTGGTCACCGTATAGATCTTTCTGCCGGCCAGCGTCTGCCAAGGGAGTTCACAGTCCACCACTCTCTGGCCGTTTGCCAGGGCCGCCAGCGATAAACCCATCGGTACGAATGAATCCGTCGTATACAGACGAGAGAAATTTGTCAGCAGCTCCTCTTTGTCACGTGCCTCGAACAAAACGACCGCGGCAGCGTTCACTTCGCCCACCGACGCCCGACCCATAAGCCGTGAAACTTCCCTTGGGTGCTTCTCGAGAAACGTCGCCAGATCGCCAATATCGCCCGCCGTAAGCTTGTCGAGTTCCCGCTTCAGATCTCTGAAATCACACTCCCAGAGCGAAATCGGCGAGTCCTCGAAGAGTGTCCGATAACGGGTTTCACGCTCTTGCAGTGCCTCTCGGGAAATCTTGATTTCGCGAAGGTTCTTATTGATCAGCAGAAACACGAGCGCCCCGGTCATCACTACATAAAGCCAGCCTTTATACGTCTGCATATGGGTGAGCGACTGGGGGTCCGCCACCATGGAAGCGAGGATTCGATCGGAGAAAAGAATCCACAAACATCCGGCAAGCGCGTAGATAGCCGCTATCCTGAATGATGTCCTGTAAATGTTTATCTCTTTGATTAGCATAATGCATGTACCGAATGCTTATAGCTTCGTCTAATTCATCAATCTCATTTCAGAACAAGAGGCGATTCCTCGTTCCTAAATGATTTTTGCCGCGAGCTCCCCCGGTGAGCCTGCCTCCGGTTTAAATGCCTCATGGGCCTGTTTAAGTACATCCGGATATGTTCTAATATCGGTCAGTCGGCAAAATCCCTTAACCTGTTACTGCCTAATTTGATATTCCTGCTCTGCGTCGTCTGGTTTCCGGTCGGATTTGAGCAATTGGGCTGGCTCGAAGAGTTTGTTTACCTATATTCGGCATATGGAATTGTCGACAATTTTGCTTCGATTGGGCGCCACGGTCCTGCTTTCCTTTCTCTATGGATTGGAACGCCAAATGGGGCATAAGCCGATAGGGTTCGGGACATTCACCTATGTTTCCACCGGAGCCGCGGTTTTGGCAATCATCGCCTTTCACCTGAACGAGACTAATCCCCTGCCATTACTCGGCGCGATTATAACCGGCATAGGCTTTCTGGGGGCCGGTGCGCTGGTGAAAAGCGGCGATAAGGTAACCGGATTTACATCGGCCGCCCTCATCTGGATATTCGCGGTTTTCGGCATGGCACTTGGCCTGGGCTATTATGAAATTGGGGGTATTACGTACTTGGTAATCTGGTTTGTGACTGCCTACGACCGCATACTGGAAAAACGGGGTATAGGTAATTACCACAAGAAGGTGGTTATCCGCACCAAGAGGCAGATGTCGGAGCCGGATATCTGCAGCCAGCTGTTCGGCAAGAAATCACCACGGTTGCTTGATATCGAGTTGGATAAAACAGCCCAGAGTGTTTCTGTGACCTACTTAATCGAGGGGACGTCGGAAGGTATAGGGGATTTGGTCGCGCGTCTGTCTCAGGCCGAATGGTGCGCTTCGTTTAAGATTGAGTAGTCGGTAATCGGAGATTACAATTTCCCCAGGACACCCCTGAGATAACTCAGCCGTTCTTCCGCGCGGACAGAAGAGAGATCGACAATAATCTGCGCGTTGCCGGTCAGCGAGAATTCCAGTGGACAATCGGTGGCCTGCCGCAACGCCTCGACCTCGGATCGCTTGAGCGTGCGCCCATCTTTGAAGAAGAGATTGACCATACCGTGACGGACCTTGACTTTTTCGATTTCAAGTATTGAAGCCGCTATTTTCACCGCGGTGCCGTCGAACAGATTGACCGCTGATTGAGGTAACCGACCAAAGCGATCGGAAACTTCATCCCGAATCTTTTCAACCTCATCAAGGTTACCACAATCCGCCAACCGCCGATAGATGTCAACTTTTTGCTTCCGGTCGTTCACATACTTATTGTCAAGGAACATCTCGATATCGGTTTCGACCTTGGTATCGGGCGGTCGCTGCACCACCGCGCCTTTGAGTCGGGCTATCTCGTCTTCGAGAAGTTTCGTGTACAGATCGAATCCGATCTCTTCGATGAAACCGGACTGCCTCGCGCCAAGCACCGTTCCGGCGCCGCGAATCTCGAGATCGCGCATCGCAAGCGCAAAGCCGGATCCGAGGTCGGAGTGGGTTTCGATCGCCCTCAGGCGTTTGATAGCATCCGCCTTCAGCAGTTTCATGGGCGGAGTTAACAAATAAGCATAGGCGCGGCGGGCGCTTCGCCCGACCCGTCCGCGAATCTGGTAAAGTTGAGCCAGACCGAACCGGTCGGCGCGATTGATTATGATAGTATTGGCCGACGGTATATCCAGTCCGGATTCGATGATCGAAGTACACAGCAGGACATTGTAGCGCTTGGTCATGAAGGCAAGCATGATGCCCTCCAGCGATTTCTCGTGCATCTGACCATGGGCGATGGCAATCTCCGCCTGCGGAACGATCTTTTTGAGAAACCGATACATTGCTTCAATCGTTTGCACTCTGTTGTGCACGAAAAATACCTGGCCACCGCGGTCGATCTCGCGGAGAATCGCCGTGGCGATGATGGCCGGGTCGAATTCGACAATCTCGCTGATGATCGGTAGACGGTCCTTGGGCGAGGTCGTTATAAGGCTCATATCGCGAACCCCCATGAGCGACATCTGAAGCGTCCGCGGAATCGGCGTCGCCGTCATCGAGAGCGTATCGACTTCCGTCTTGAGTTGCCGGAGCTTCTCTTTGTGCCGTACTCCGAATCGATGCTCTTCATCGATTATCAGCAGGCCAAGGTCTTTCAGGAAGATATCTTTTGAGAGCAGGCGATGCGTTCCGATGACGATATCCGCTTTCCCCTGAGCCAGATCCTCGACAATTGCCTCCTGCTCCTTTTTGGTCCTGAAGCGCGAGAGCGTCTCCACCCGTACGGGAAAGTCTTTAAGACGTTCCGAGAATGTCTGAAAATGTTGCTGCGCAAGAATCGTTGTCGGCACCAGTACCGCTACCTGTTTTCCTTTCTCGACCGCCTTGAAGGCGGCGCGGATAGCTACTTCAGTTTTTCCATAGCCGACGTCGCCGCAGATCAAGCGATCCATCGGTCTTTCCTCGGTCATGTCCCGCTTAACGTCGTTGATCGCCTTCATCTGATCAGGAGTCTCTTCGTAAACGAACGAAGCTTCCAGTTGCTTCAGCCAGACGGTGTCATCGCCGAATGAATAGCCGGTTTTGCCTCGACGTTCCGCGTACAGCTTGAGCAGGTCAGCCGCCATATCGGCGATGGCCTTCTTGGTTTTCTCTTTGAGCTTGTCCCAGTTGGGGCCGCCCAGGCGGGTGAGTACTGGTTGGGATTCCTTGCCGGAATACTTGGATACGCGGTTGAATTCCTCGATCGGAACATACAGTCGATCGTCTTCGGCATATTGAAGCAGCAAGCAGTCGCGATTTCTTTTATCGACGACCAGAGTTTCCAGACCGAGATAGCGCGCGATACCATAGTCCGTATGAACCACATAATCACCGCGGTTGAGATTCGAATAATCAGAGATCGCCACACCCTCGCGAAACTTCTTCTTGCGCACGCGTCGGTGATACCGGCTGAAAATCTCGTGGTCGGTGAGCACGGCCAGTCCGGCCGGCAGGCAGACAAAGCCGCCCTTGAGATCGGCGGTTTCTATATGTGGAGGGCGGTCAAAGTCGGCCTTTTCGGCGAGGAGCTCGGCCAGTCGTTCGGCCTGACCGGAAGTATCGGTGGCAATCGTGTAAACCACGTTCAGCGTATCGTATTCGCGCAGGGCACTACCGAGCAGGTCAAGTCGCGAGCCAAACGCGGGATGCTGCTGGCAGGCAAAGTCAATAACATGGGCCCGCCCGCCACGGAATGGAACGCGGTCGATTTTTCGATATTGCTTGAGCCGCTCGAATGTCTGAGGCACCGGTTGATAGTATTTTTCCGCCTCAGGAAGATGCGAGAGTCTGCCCTTGAGTCGTTCGCGGAGATTTCTCGCCTCGTCGAGAATCCCCTCGGCTTCGGTTATCAAGGCGCCTTCGGATTCGAGGAACACGATCCCATCCGAAGGGAAGTAATCCAGAAGGCCGCCCTGTTCGAGGTCAAACGCCACCGCCAGCCATTCCAAGCCGGGCAATTCAGGATCATTCAGATACCGGGTGCGAACGTACTCGGCGTCTTCTGAGGGGAGCTTCTCGAGGTATGACTCCAGCGTCTGTTGCGTTATCGGAATCTCGCGTTTCGGCAGCAGCGTAACCTGATCGAGTTTCCCGATCGTCCGTTGATTAGCGACATCGAACTGCCGGATAGTATCGATCTCGTCGCCGAAGAATTCGATACGAACCGGAGTGTCCGCTCCCGGCGAAAAGAAATCGATCAGGCCACCCCGCACGGCAAAGTCACCGACTTCTTCGACATTGGGCACACGCACGAACCCAAGATTCGACAACCGTCTGACCAGCTCTTCCAAGTCGGCCTCTTCTTTACGCTGAAGCCGGATGCGTGATTTCTCCAACTGGGCGGGAAGCATGGTCGGCTCAAGAAAAGCCCGAATAGGACACACTATTACCGATACCTTATTATCGAGCAGCCCGGATAAGGTAGCGATGCGCTGGCCCATGATCTCGCCCACAGGGGCTTTGAAGTCATAAGGCAGAATCTGACGAGCCGGGAAGTGTCCCACCTGCTCGCCCCCCATGAGAAACGACAAATCATCGTAGAGATCATTTGCGCTGTTCGCGTTTTGCGTGATTACCAATACGGGGTTTGCCAGTTGTCTGCTGAGTGAATTAATCAGGAAAGAGGTCGATGAGCCGCTGAGTCCGGCGATCGTGACCGAGGAACCGCCGGGCTGATTCAACGAATTGATCAGGTCCATGGTCGGCCGGTAGTTTGCGAATCGTTCGATTATCTGCTGTAGTCTGGATGCCGGTCGTGCTGATTGTACTTTCATGAGGCAGCTTCAGTTAACCATGTTAGAGTCAACACAAAAGCCCCGGCGCCATGTTGACCGGGGTATTCTCAGTTGTATGTACCGACAAATATATGAAAAAGCGATACCAAAATCAGGTTTTTTGATGTTTTATTTGCGAAACAATGTGGCGATTCGTAGAGTTTTACCATTGTTAGGAAACAAGGAAACCAGCAACACAAGATAGGAGTCTGTTATGTCAAGCTTTCAGAAACTTGTTGATGCCGTTGAGGCCGCCCGCGGTGATGTCGAGAAAGCCGAAGCCGGAAACAAGGCCGCGACCAGCCGCGTTCGCAAGGCCATGCAGGATATCAAGAATATCGCACAGGAAATCCGCAAGGAGATGCTGGAACTTCGCGAGAAGTGATTCCAAAGTAAAGAAAAGTTGGAAACCGGCCGATGGCCGGTTTTTTTTATCATTTCAACACTGAAATCAGTCGGATATCTCCTGCATCAGGTCCCCGCCCAGCTCGAGCTGGTCATATTGGGATTCCTTGGACTCATACAGCACGACAATTGAAATTCGCCGGTTGCGCGCGTCTGACGGGTTGTTGACAATCATCGGGAACTTGTCAGCAAAACCACGCACCTCGCGCACCTGGCCCGTGTACAGCCCGGAAACCTCCATGAGCTGACGGGCGGAATTGGCGCGATCGGCCGAGAGCTCCCAGTTTGAATAGTCGCGATTTTCCGACGCCGAGGCATCGGTGTGACCTTCTATCACCAAATGATTGCGTAACGTACCGAGTTGTTTGGCGATAGTAATCAGGATGATCGCGCTTTTCTGCAGCAGTTTGGCCGAACCGGGTTCAAAGAAGGCCGGCGAATTCTCCGACTCATTGAGAATGATGCGGAGCCCTTCCGACGTCAGCTGAATCTTAATATTCTTTTTGAGCCTTTGAAATGCCTCCTGCTTTTCCAACTCCTTGAGAATATTGCGTGCCGTAAGAGTCAGTTGCTCCTTTTCCTGCTCGGATGGCCCGGACCCCTTGGTTTCCTTCTGAAGGACACCCTCAGTCGGTCCCTCGGTCGGTATAACGGCATTGGAGCCCTGGAGCACCCCGGCTTTCCCTTCACTCAGATACTTGCCCGGATCGCGGAAATAGCCCGCCACCGCCTGCTTGACTTCGTCCTTTTGCCCCACCATCCACATAACCAGAAAGAACGCCATCATGGCGGTCATAAAGTCCGCAAACGCGACCTTCCAGGCGCCGCCATGGTGTTCACCGTGGCCGCCCTTTTTTCTGCGGATTATGATAGGCTGTTCGGCGTTTTCAGCCACCCTGACCTACCTTTTTTTGGCCTCATTGCATGCCTGTTCGAGCTCGGTAAACCCGGGCCGTACTTCGGCAGACAATGTCCGTCGGGCGAATTCCACCGCGATAACCCCCGCCACACCCTTGTTGAAAGACAGCAGAGCGTGCTTCATGCACCCGATATACTGCTTGTTGTCGGAGACCCGATGTTTCAAGCTGGTCGACAGCGGTCCGATGAAACCGTAACAGCCGAGGATGCCGAGAAACGTACCGACCAGGGCGGCTGCAATTTTTTCACCGATTTCTTCGGGCGGACCGTCGATAGCCGCCATCGTGATTACCACACCAAGCACCGCCGCGACAATACCCAGACCGGGCAGTGAATCGGCGGTTGTGCCAAGGGCTTGCGACGGTTTCAGCTCTTCTTCGTGCACCGCCTCGATATCATTGTCCATGAGATCTTCGAGATCGTGCGGCTGAACCGCGCCGGAGATGATGACCCGCATCGTGTCTACAAAGAAGTGCACGGCGTGTTCGTTCTTGAGGAATTTGGGATATCTCTTGAATATTTCGCTTTCTTCGGGATGTTCCACATGGTTTTCGAGGCCGATCAATCCGTCTTTGCGGGCGACATTGAAAATCTCGAACATCATGACCAGAATCTCCAGGTAATCCTGCTTTTTGTATCCGCCGGCGAGCACCCCCTTGAGCTGTCCGAAAATCCCTTTGATGACCGGCAGAGGGGTTGATATAAGCAGGGAGCCGAGAGCCGCGCCGCCGATTATCAACAACTCCATAGGCTGATTCAGCGCGAGAATTTGTCCGCCTTCAAAGATAAATCCGGTCAATACCCCGCCGAGAACAACTATCGCGCCGATAAAAATAAACATAATTCGTCCTGCCGATTACCTGCGGTTACGCCTCGCTGTGTAGGTTCATAGGTATTTATTTCGTCATTTCCGTGGCAAACCTGAGTAACTCCCAAGAGCTTGCGTCCCTATTGTTTAATTTTGTCACAATTCGGTACGCCTCGGAGACGGCACCGGTGCGGCATCGGAACAAAACGCTTGTAAGGCTCGGGCCAATTCGCTAAATTTGGGCCAGTTATTGCGAAAACATATTATGCCACTGGAGGATACGTGCGCCTGTTAAATGAGAAGCGGTTCTGGTTTCTTCTCACAATTATAGGTGTCTACTTTTTCTATTCGCTGGTTTTCGGTTCGACCGGAACGGAAAACGCCGCGGAAAGCTCGGACAGCCATGGCGGGCCGGTCCTGAGCATTTTGCTCGACCTGATCATCATTTTACTGGCCGCTAAACTCGGCGGCGACCTGCTCGAGAGAATCAAACAGCCGGCGGTGCTGGGCGAGCTGATCATGGGAATGATTATCGGGAACCTTCACCTGTTGGGGTTCAACGGGTTCGAGGCATTCAAAAGCAATATCACGCTTGAGATTCTGGCCGAGCTCGGGGTGATTATTCTCTTGTTCGAGGTCGGGCTGGAATCGACCGTCAATGAGATGATGAAGGTAGGGATAACCTCGTTCATGGTCGCTACTTTCGGCGTGATCGCGCCGTTTTTCCTCGGCTGGTTTGTCAGTTACCTGTTCATGCCCGAGGAATCGATCTATGTCCATGTGTTCATCGGCGCGACCCTGACGGCGACCTCAGTAGGCATCACGGCGAGGGTGCTTAAAGATATCGGCAAGGTACAGACACGAGAGGCCAAGATAATCTTAGGGGCGGCGGTTATCGATGACATCTTCGGGCTGGTCATTCTGGCCGTAGTCGCCGGCATCATCACTGCCGCGGGACAACCGGGATCCGAGGGTCTTAGTTCGGCCGGGGTTCTCTGGATTATCGCCAAGGCGGTGCTGTTCATTGTCGGAGCCATTGTGCTGGGCAAAATCATTCTGCCACGGTATTTCAAATTCGCCATTCGTCTCAAAGTCAAAGGGGTGCTGTTGTCGTTCTCGCTGCTGGTATGTTTCCTGTTGGCATATCTGGCCGGCAAGATCGGGCTGGCCCCGATTGTGGGCGCGTTCGCGGCCGGGTTGATTCTGGAGGACATTCATTTCGTCGAGTTCCGCGAGCGCGGAGAGCAGAGCATTCAGGACCTGATCGAACCGATCGCCATATTTCTGGTGCCGATATTTTTCGTGCGGATGGGGATGCTGGTTGATCTGACCACGTTCGGGCATCTTCAAATTCTCGGGTTCGCCGCCGTGCTCACACTCGCCGCGATTATCGGCAAACAGGCCTGCGCCGGAGCGATATTCGATAAGACAACCAACCGGTGGGCGATCGGCCTGGGGATGATTCCGCGCGGCGAAGTCGGGTTGATATTCGCCGGGATCGGCGCCAGGCTCGTGCTCGACGGTGAGAAGATGATCTCGCCGGCCACCTACTCGGCGGTCGTGATCATGGTGATCGTCACAACGTTGGTGACACCACCCCTGCTGAAGATGTCACTATTGAGAGGCGAGCAGAGGGCGATCGAGAAAGCGTTGAAGGCTTCAGGTGACGTTAAGAGTTGACCCTCTTCCGTCCGGCATCTTTGTAGGTCAGCATCGTCTTCGAGGCTGACCTTGTCCGCAGCCCCGTTCGCCTTGTGGACGAAGGCATGCCTATCGGCATGCGGAATGGCCGCCTCTAAGAAGATGCGTCCCTACACAAGATGGTTCTTGTGTAGGACACTCTTTGTAGGTCAGCATCGTCTTCGAGGCTGACCTTGTCCGCAGCCCCTTACGAGTTCACGAATCGCGATATCCACCCCGGATTGTTCCCGCCTGCGATTGATAAACGGTTGCTGTTTCGTGCGTTAAGTATTTTGGGGATAACGCTTGACAAAGGTCGGTTGGCCCGTATATTGGACATTCTACATCGCGGGGTGGAGCAGTCTGGTAGCTCGTCGGGCTCATAACCCGAAGGTCAGGGGTTCAAATCCCCTCCCCGCTACCAAGAATATTATCTTGGGAGGGCGATGAATTCATGTCCGAATCTACAATTGAGTTCCTGAAGTGGTTTGTGGCCGTGCCTGGCGCAATCGCAGTTTGTTTCACGCTTCCGTTAATCATCCAGAAATACCGATTGGAGTGCAAGAAGCTCAAACTGGAAATAGACGTACTTAAGTTCGGAGATGTTGCGCACCTAAAAGAGATGGTGTCAACGGAGGGCAAAAGACCGGGCAGATTTTTCGAATTGTTTGCCTTTTACTGGGCAATCCCATGCTACGGTGTGGTAGCAGTACTAATACCAATAGCTGCAGCAATCGGATCTAAGTGGTTAGCGGGAGTGGCAATCGGATTCTCGTTTATTCTGTTCATTTCGGGCAGCGTGGTTGAAGAGAGGTACAATTTCCTGACCAACAGCGGCAGACAGTCAACATCCAATACATAGGTAAAGTATTCTTCGATTTCTTTAGAAACTACGCCTCGATTTCGAAGTCTAGTATGGATTATTTGAATTGTGCAATTGAGGTAGCCAATGATTACCAAGATTCGAGTGAAGAATTTCAAGTGCTTCAAGGATTCTGGCGATATCGAGATCAAACCGCTTACAATTTTCCTTGGCCCCAATTCTTCTGGGAAGAGTTCGCTATTGCAGATGCTTCTTATGCTGAAGCAGACAGTAGAGAGCACTGATAGCGAAAGTCCCTTGGCAACAAACGGATTGCTCGTGGAAATGGGAAGCTACCTCGATTTCGTCCACGGGGGAAACCATAAATTGCCGTTAAATCTCGAGATAGAATTCCACAACCGTGAGCGATTTCTGTCGTCAAGTGCGGACAATACCCGATACAAATTGAGTTTGGAGTTCACTTATAATAGAAAAACCACTCAGGTAGAATTGAAAGAGGAACGAATTCAAATCTCCACGCTTGGCTTCCAGCGGCTTTATAGGCAGGGGGCTCAGAAGCGTTACGCAATCGAGCTACACTCTCTGGATGACGAAGTAACTAGAAATCTGAGAGGAGTTTATCCCCGTAAGTTCTATGGTGCTTTCCCGACTATGGCGGCATTCAAGAAACTTAGAGACGACTCGGATTTCACGAAGCTATCTGAATTGCTCTGGAGTCCTACGATGGCAATTGAAAGCGAATTTAAACAGATCGCCTATCTCGGACCACTAAGAGAGTCCCCTCGGCGACATTATATTATGGGTGGACAAACGCCGTCTGATGTTGGTACGAGTGGCGAAAGAGCAGTTGATGTCTTGTGGCTTTCACATCGAAGTGATTCTAACCGTGTGAAAAGAATTGAATCAAAGATGTCCTTTTGGTTCGAAAAGATGAAGATCGGCGCATTTGTGCGGTTGGACCGTCTCAGTAAAGGCAACTTCTACCGTGTTATGGTCAAAGATTGCCACACTGGGCTAGAAATAAATCTATCCGATATCGGCTTCGGTGCGTCGCAAGTTCTTCCAATCATCGTAGAATCATACTACGCTAGTCCAGACTCGTTAGTTCTCGTTGAACAACCCGAAATTCACCTTCATCCTAAGGCGCAAGCAGAGATTGGAGACATGTTTATTGACGCAATTGGGAAGAGTACTCGAAGGTTCATTATAGAAACGCACAGCGAATATCTTTTGGCAAGAGTCAGGCGCAGGATTGCGGACGGCACTTTTGACGCTGACAATGTTGCGGTTTACTACTTTGAACCGGGAATCGATGGAACCAGAATAAGACCCCTTTTGCTTACAGCGGACGGCCAGTTTTCGGAGATCCCTGAGGGCTTTTTCGAGGAGGGTCTGCGGGAGGCATTTGAGCATGCCAAAGCGCTCATGGCTCGGCATAGGAAAGACTGATAGCTGTGAGAGAATGGACTATCGACACTTGCGTACTTTACAGTGCAGCGAACACTGACTTGCACGCAATGACTTTGCTCATGAACATATGCATCGGAAATGACAGAGTTGTTCTGGACCAAGGAGGTAGGATTCTCGGTGAGTATCAGAGGTGTCTTAGTTCAACCAACCGGTGTGGGAGCCACGAATTTATCGCAAAGTCACTCGAAAAGCTTGTGAGTAAATCTCTCTTCAAGGATGGCCGTGTTTCATCTCGACATAAGAGTAACCTTAACAGACTGAAATTTCACTCCAAGGATCTCACTTTTGTAGGCGTAGCAAGTCGCTCGAAAAGTAAACACATCGTAAGTATCGACGGCGATTTCAACGAAGACGTGAAATATTACTTGATGGATCAGATGCAAGTGAAGGTAACTGACATCATTAACGCATTGACTGACATACATATTCAGCGGGCAGTGGGCAAATAGAGGCCACGAATCGATTTTCCCATCCATCAGCCTAAGCTGCGCTGCCCGTGAAGGCGGAGACGGTACGTACTACCTTGGACGGGTACTTGAGACTCTATGACACCCTTACATCCAGTGCGGACAAGCCAGGCTGGTTCTGTCGTATGGAGATATAGAGCAAGAGGTGAAGGGTCGGGTGCAATTGAATAGTTGCGCCTCTCGCAGTGACCTACACTCTTGGGTAGAGGTATTCCCCATGCTGGCATGGCAACAGTATTGCCCGGCCGAGAGCATTCAATAGAATTAGTCCTTGCAATATTGGCCCAGTTTAATTGATTTGGGAAGAACTTAAGACATAGGGGATTACGATGGCAACTGATTCACAAAAGAAGCAGCTTTTTACTACCGGACGACTGATCACAATAGTAGTAGCTGTCGGCCCTGCCGCATTTTTCATTCATTTGGAAGGGATTGAGACGAAGATTCTGTCCGACTACTGGCAAGCGGGCGGTTGGGCCGTTGTTGCAATGGCGGTCACGTACTTGCTTTTGAAGTTTACGCCCAAGCTGCTCCATCTATTAGGCGATTTAATCAGGAGGTGGCTGTCAAGCGAGGTTGCTAGGATAATTGAACAAGCGATTAAGAACTCCCCTGAGATGCGGCAGATGGCCGACGTGGGATTTTGGCGGTCACAAAATGAGAATGCCTATAGGGAAGAATTGAGTTTCTACACTGTGTTAGATGAGGGCCAAGAACACAACAATCTTCTTAACAAGATTATCGCCGCAGTCAATCAGGTGACGTCCGAGGCAAAGGAATACGAACTGCTATTGATTAAGTACGGTGGATCTACGCTACGAGTCGGCACAGAATATTTGAAGGCCCTGGAGCTCTTCGCCGACAAAGGCGGTGATATTCATTTATTTATTCCAAAAGTCCATGTTGACATTTTCATCAACAATCCGAATCAATCCAGTCTTCAGTCCTACGACGCAGTGGTAGAGTTGAAAAGTCATTTTAGCCATAGTAAGCCAGGCAAGCTGTTTATTAATTCCTACGATGACCAAGAATTTGGTTTTTTCCATACTCTGAAAGTTGGGGTGCTCATCAAGAAGGATGGACACAAAGTCAATGATACAGACGCCACACAACATGGTTTTTGTTTCCTAAGTGTGAGAAGCGCTGATAACCTGCATGCAGTTAGCAGCGTTTCTCATAACCCGGCGCTTGTCAAGTTTATCGCAAAGGGAGTTAAGTTTTTCCAGAAGGAAAAGACTCAATCGGTGCTGTAGGACTTTAACGAAGAAAGGGAAGACTATGACGACGCCGAATGAGCAACAGGTATATGCGGAAACTCTGAAATGCTGTATACGCTATTTGAGGGATGAAAACCTTCTTATTCGCAGGCAATTAAGTTACGCACTTAAGCCAAATGCACCACTGGTTCGCCCTACTCTTGTGTTTTTGGCATGTGAATTGACCCGATGCAGCTGGAGAAAGGCGATCAACGCGGCAGCAGCTATCGAGCTCCTCCATAACTCGACACTTGTGCACGATGATATCATTGATCACTCCGAGAGGAGGCGGGGGCGGCTCTCCATGTACACAAAGTATGGAATGGAGGCGGCCGTCATCGCCGGAAATGTCTTGCTTACGAAAGCGTATGAGGCAATTCAGGATAAGGGGATACCGGACTTGCCTCAGAACACTCGCATCGAAATGGTTATAGCCCTGTCTAAAGCGAATTGTGCAGTTCAGCGCGGTCAGATGCTTGACTTAATCTACGAGAAAAGAAAGTCAATTTCAGTTAACGAGTATTTTGAGATGGCCAAGTTCAAGACCGTATCGTTGTTTGAGGCTTCTATGAAACTTGGTCTTATAATAGGTGGAGCGGGCCCGGATCTTCACAAGCAGGTTTCTTCGATGATCAACAATCTGGGATACGCTTATCAAATCAGAAACGACCTGTCCAACCTTGTAAAGCTGTCGGGAAAAGACTCTAGCTTCGGAGACGATATTAAGAGAGGAAAAAAGACGCTGCCGTACATTCATCTGTTGCGACAACGGTCAAGGTCGCAACGAGCTCCCCAAATGTGGCGCCAAGGGGCAGACCAGGTAAGTGTTATCAGTACGGTTGAATTACTGGAAAGTTCGGGCTCAATTGAATTTGCCAAGCAGGAAATGATGAGACAAATTCAAATCACTAAACGCAAAATCAGCCAGCTGCCTTCTCTGCCAGCCCGAGAAAAGTTGTTGGATTTCGTCGGACGCCTAAGCAATGTCTAGATTAGCTTACGATGCGGAAGCACATCAGGGTGAGGTCGACTCAGAAAGTTAGAGGAACTAAGCTGCCGCCATTTTGATATACACTTCTTTCTAACAACTTTCTAACAAGGCTAGCCAAAACAGCACAAAGAACAGGACAACACGAGACAAGACGAATCCCGGTAACTTGCTGCCGTTCATGTTCTTTGCTGTTCCCTGTTGTCCCGTATCAAGGAATCAGAACGGGCTCATAACCCGAAGGTCAGGGGTTCAAATCCCCTCCCCGCTACCAAGAATCGGGTCACCTGACTACTTATAACTCCCGCCAGGAAATCAATCTATTTCAGTATACCATCCGTCATATTCAGCGCAACACTTTGATGCCAGGTCAACACAGGCATCAGTTAGATGATCAATCCAGTCACTGTCTATGGAATGTACGATGGTAGCCTCGACTATAAACTCATCTTTATCACGGATCGATATGTTAATCTCCATCCTATGTACAGTGAAGCCACGAACCGTTAGTTCGTGCTCAATTCGCGTTTTGCATGAGAGATTACTGCAATAGAAAACATTTGTGATGGGATGAGGGCGGGTCAAGTCACAGTTGTTCCGTATAACCGCCTGGATTGTTTCAGGGTTCATATCTCGCTGTGATTTCTTTGCATCTGCGTTGCCCATATTTATCTGCACCACCATATCAATCTCTACTGGCTTTCTGTTTTAGGCAAGTCCAATCTCTCGACTGTGTGGCCGGGCTCCTTGCGGCGGGATACTTCCCTTTGATTGCTCTCCCGCTCTGATTACTCCGAACAACTCAAATCCAAAACCGGACCTCTCAGGGCGACGGTCCGCCTGCTTAATATAAAGCGCACTAACACGTGGCTCCTGAACACAATTATCCGGAGTTTGGTCTCCGTCCTCTATTGACGAGAATTCAAAATCCCCTTGACTATTTCCTGATCGCATAATACTTATTGTATAACACGCAGAAAATCAACCAAACAGGTTACTTTCGTGGGAGGCAGCAAATGCGGAACAAGGTTCTATTCGCGCTGATTCTGGTATTGGTCAGTCCGCTCATCGTCAAATCCGCGGACAATTCTCTTAAGAAGGGCGCGTGGGCGCTTCAGTTTACTGTTGACCGTAATTTCTCCCTGACGTCATTTCAGGGAAGCACCTTTACCATCAAGAAACATACTTCGGATGCGATCGCCTATCGCCTGGGGATATCGACGAGTTTTGAGTACGGCGAGCAGGATTTCACTTCAACCTACGGCGACACTTCATACGGCTCGAGCGGCGAGAATCGCCGGGTACTACAATTTGGCTTCAATTTACTGAGAGTGAAGTACACAAGCACTCAAAAGGCCGTCAACTTCTTCTGGGGATTAGGTCCTCGCGCAGATTATACTTATAACAAGAACGTCTACCCTAACTATGCCAACGAGTCCAGACTTGAGAAGACACAATCCTGGTCGGCGGGGCTGTCCGGGGTTCTGGGTGTCGAATGGTTCGCGATCCCGAGCATAAGCCTCCTGGCAGAGTACAGCTCTTCGATCGTGTACAAATACTCAAAGCAGACTTCCATTACGGATTACAACAGCGCACCAGATCGATTCTATGAGAACGAGCAGGGGTCTGTAGGCGTCAGCAATTCAGGCGTGCGATTCGGGCTGTCTGCTTATTTCTGAGGCGGGAATGTGTCGGCAAGGTGTCGCCCTCAATCTGAACGGCAATCCTCAGACAGCGGTGTCGCCTCAATTCCGTATTTCCTGGTCTGAATGCTGAGATTAGTATGCGCGACTTCGTGTTCAATCCCCTTGCCCCTCTATCACTTATCTTTGCGCTTGGAATGCCGGATAAACGGTGTTCACGCAATTTGCGTTTGATGCCCAAGCCGAGTATATTGAGCCGGTTGCACAGGTGCTCGTTTGAAACCGCAGTTCGCAAAAAACGGATTTCCGTAGATAATGGCATTTCAGGAAGAAGACCACACCAGAGCCATATTCGTCCCGGCCCCGGGAATGAAGGTCGGGCGATATACTATTGTGGGCGAGCTCGGCGCGGGCGGCATGGGCTCTGTCTATCTGGCCGATGACGTCAGTCTTAAGCGGCAGGTGGCGTTGAAATTCCTGTCATCGGAACTGAGCAAGAACGACGAGTACCGCACCCGATTCTACCGCGAGGCCCAGGCCGCCGCCGCCCTGAACCATCCCAATATTGTCACCATCTACGAAGTCAGTGAGCATCAGGGGAATGTATATATCGCGATGGAGTATGTTCGAGGAAAGAGCCTCAGCGATTTCATTGGCGACGGTCGCCCGGAGCTGGATCGATGTATCGAGTTCGTGGCGCAGATATGCGAGGGACTTGGCGCCGCCCATGGCGCGGGTTTGGTTCACCGCGATATCAAACCGGCCAATATTCTGGTGGACGGTGACGGCCGGATACGCATTCTCGATTTCGGTCTGGCCCGTGTCGAAGGCGATGAAAAGCTCACGCAGGTCGGCACGGCGATGGGAACGGTAAATTACATGTCTCCCGAACAGGCACAGGGGCTCGAGACCGACAAGCGCGGGGATGTTTTCGCGGTCGGCGTCCTCATGTACGAACTTTTGACCGGCGTGCTGCCATTCAAGAAGACCAATATGCCGGCAACATTACATGCTATCGTGCACGAAAAACCGGCGCCTATCAATAGTCTGTTGCCGTCCGTCCCACCGGAGTTGTCAACTATTATCGAACGGGCGATGGCTAAAAAGCCGTCCGAGCGCTATGCCTCCGGAAAAGAAATGGCCGAGGACCTCCGCCGCCTCCTGCGTGGGGATAGACCGAATACCTCATTCGCCGTCACCGCCGCACGGGTGGAGCCGTTGATTCGCTCGCTGGCGGTGCTTCATTTACGAAACCTCGGACCGGCCGAAGATGAATTTCTCAGCTATGGTATTACCGAGGACCTCATTGTCGACCTGACGCGTGTCGGCTCGGTGCGAGTCGTTCCGATGCGGAGTATCCTGAAGTACAAGGACTCCGATGCCGAGCTCGAGGAAATTGCCGAGAAGTTGAAAGTGAATTTGATTCTCGACGGCTCGCTTCACAAAGCCGGGGAGAGCATTCGCCTGTCGGCGCAGTTGGTCGATGTCACGAGCGGTCAGAATCTTTGGGCCGAACGCTGGGATCAGCCCTCAGCAGATCTGGCCAAAATCAAACAGGCGCTGGCCGCAGGTGTTATCCAGGCTCTTAATATCGGGCAGTCCGTGGTTATTGCCGCGCAGGTGGGTGCCCCGGCGGCGAACGATCCCAAGGCCTATGAGAACTATCTCAAAGGGAAATACATCTTCGACCACAAGAAGGATACCGGCGATGTCGATATCGCGCTGGGGCTTTACCGGCAGGCTCTCAAGGAGGAGCCGTCGCTCATGGCAGCCCGGGCGGGGATCGCCGAGGTGCTGATTCACCAGGGGTATTACAAGGAGGCGCGCGAATCGCTGCAGGAGGGACTGCGCGAAGCCACTGAACAGCAGCACCGGGCGGACCAGGCGTCTATGTTGAGACTGCTGGCGCGGGTGCATATGCGTCAATCAGACTGGAGCGAGGCCCGGGTCGCGGCCCAACAGGCGTTGGAACTGACCCGTGCGTTGCGTGACCTCGCGGGTGAAGTTGAAACACTCGGCCTGCTTATCTCAATCCTTCAATCGCAGGCCAGGTTCGATGAAGCGCTCATCCTTTTCGAGCGGGTCCTCGAGGTCAGCCGTAAGCTCGATGACCAGCAGAAGCTGGCCGAGGCGCTTAAGAATATGGGCGTAGCTTATGCCCGCAAAGGAGAATTCGATCGCGCCTACGCATTGTATGAAGAAGCGCTGGAGACGGCCCGCACAGTCGATGATCTTCTGCTTCAGGCCGCCTGTTACTCCAACATGGGAAACGTACATTATTTTCACGGCCAGCTCGACGAGGCATACGCTCAGTACCAGCAGGCTTTGGATATCTTCGGAAGACTCGGGGATAACGCCGGAGCGGCCCGTCAGAATCTCAATATGGGGCTGATCCAACTCATGCGGGGAAATTACAGCGAGGGTCTGGACCTGCTTAATAAGTGCGCCAAGACTTTTGAGCGTCTTGGGGAACGAAGCACGCTCGCGCTGACGCTGGTTAACATCAGCCAGATAAGGCTTTCGCTGGGCGAGCCCGACAAGGCACAGGCGGCCGCAGAAAAGGCGCTGGAGCTCGCTGGCGAGATCCATCATCCTTTATCGGAGTGTGATGCTTTGCTGCGACTGGGAGCGGTGGCGTTTTTCCGGCGTGATCTTGATCTGGCGGCGAATTTCTATGATCGCGCGGTTGAGATCGCTCAGGTGGCGGGACTGACTCGCAACAAAGCTGTTTCGCTACTGGCCTTGGCGGCGCTGCATTATTATCGCGGAGATTTCCCGGCCTGCAAACAAAGAGCCGGCGAGGCCCTGGCGATTGCGCGGGAAATCGGCGAGGAAACGATCATCGCATTGGCTTCGGCCTATCTCGCGGCTTTAACCTCGCGTGAGAGTCTTTATTTCGCAGGAGTCAAGCAGCTTCAAAAGCTTGAAAGTGAAATGACCGGACGGGGTGACGCGCAACTGACGCTGCAGGTGACGACGATTCTGGGCGACACGCTGATTACGCAGGGACGAACCGATGATGATCGGCTCGAAGGCAAACGATTACTCGAAAATGCGCTCAAAGTGGCCGATGAGAAGCAATTAGCGCCCGAGAAGAAATGGCTCCAGGAAGTTCTGGCACGATTCGACACACCCTCCCCAAACAATCCAAAAGCCACCTGATGTGTGGAACCTGACCCGCAGCGGTCGTTTATCTCCTGTCAGGGATGATACGGAAACTGTGCGACCAATAGCAGACCTGGCTCCTTTTTTGGGGCCGATTGTTTCGTATAGCAGGACACAAGATACGAGAGTAAGTTAGTCAGGATTAAGAAAGCATGCGATTAATCGGCAATAACGAGCCTCCGGGAGAAACGCGTGGCTCAAATACGTATTGCGGATTAACTGAGTCTATCTTATATTAGACTGCGTGAGGCAGGCTGGTGCATCTGGAGTGTCGAATCGGCAAAACAGCCGGTCCGTATACAACGAGAATCAGGTGCATAATCGCAATATGGACCCGGTCCTATTGGTCGAGCGCAATATTGATTGTGCGAAACATTTTTACCTCTACTAAGTGCGCGTTGGGCGTCACCACACGCTGAATCTGTACATTATCGAATCGAATATAACCCTCAATCTCTTAGGGAGAAGAATATGCACTCGTTAAAAATCATCTCGTCAGCGCTGGCTCTGGTTGTCGTGCTCGGGTCGTCCGCTCTGCCATCGGTGCCGCAGCTGGTTTCATATCAGGGCCGCTTGACCGCGGTTGGCGGCAGTGCGGTAGCGAACGGCAATTACGACCTGACCTTTTCAATCTACGATGCCGCTTCGGCAGGTAATCTGATCTGGAACGAGAACCATCCATCGGTAGCTGTCGCCGATGGTCTTTTCTCCGCCGTTTTGGGCTCGCTATCCCCGCTGACTGACTCAGTCTTCGCCGGCCCCGATCGGTATCTTGAAATTTCTGTCAATGGTGAGCCTATGGGACTGCGCACCCAGCTTACGTCTGCCGGGTATGCGTTCAGGACCGCCACCATTGATGGAACTACTGGTGGCACCATTATCGGGACAGTCACCATTCTCTCCAACGGAACAATCCTGACGTCGAACGGTGCGCCGCCCGATGCGGCATCCACGAGACTGGGCCGCATTGTACTGGGGTTCGACACTGCGGGCACAGCATCGATTTCCATGTACGAACCGGTCGATTCAAAATCGAACTCTCTGGACACTGCTTCCAAGAAGGTGGAAATGAACCCGGGCGGGATTATCATGTTCGGCGCCACGGAGCAGGATACTACCCTGACCGTTGCGCCAAACGGGGATATTGTCGGTATTGGCCAGATTACAATGGGTCAGAACAGCAGTCCGGGTGTTCAAACGACTGTGCTTGGTTTTGAAAATACAGCCAACGGCGACTCATCGGCAATAGGAGGCGGTTCGCAAAACGTCACTAATGGTACAAGTTCGACTATCGCAGGCGGCCACGAGAACACCACTTTCGGCGCCGGGTCATCGATAGGCGGTGGCGCCCAAAACACCACAAACGGTAATTACGCAACCGTCAGCGGCGGCCAGAATAACAGCGCATCGGGCGACTGGGGTACGGTGCCGGGCGGGCAAAGCAACAATGCGGACGCACAACGCAGTTATGCGGCCGGATATCGCGCCAAAGCGCTTCATGACGGTTCATTCGTGTGGGCTGATGATACCGAAGAGGACTTCACTTCGACGGCGAATGACCAGTTTATCGTAAGAGCCGCCGGTGGGGTGGGGATCGGCACTAATCAACCGGTGGGGCAGCTGGACGTCGCAGGTCCGGCCGGGGACTCATCGGTCAATCTCCCCGGTGACGCTATTTCCGCTCCGGAAATTCAGGATGAACCGGGTCTGTCCTCCACTCGATGGCTGTCGAGTACCGATCTCGTGCAGAAAAGTGTCACCGCACAAGCACTGACCAGCACGACAATAACTGTTCCGGCCGATGGTTTCGTTATAGTTCGGGGACTCAGCACCCTGCGTTCGACCGGATCATCGGGACGCAATCAGGCATACCTGCAAGTTGAACAGAGTCCTCCGACCAGGCAGATCGGAACCGAATATGCGGTCGCCGGGGCCGGCGATTACGATTCACCGAACCGCGAACACTTCTTCACAATGGTGACGGAACGGGTTTACCCGGTCACAGCGGGCACCTACACGTATGTACTGGAGGCGCAGGCTCATCCTGGCAACGGATCCGGAGCGAAAACTACAATGATGCAGTCGTCGATTACCGCCATGTATTTGCCAACTGCCTACGGTCCAGTCACCACGAGTGGACAGGCCGTGACGTTTGGGCAGTAAAGCGGATCTGCTAAGACCGCAGGCATCAGATCAGCATGAAGAAGGCGGCGATGTAAATCGCCGCTCGCTCACTTTCGATACACCAGGAGCTGACCGTCCAAAACGGTCTTAAATTCCTGAGGGTTCTCGGGTGTGAAGAGGAATCGCTTACAGAATCCCTCTTTGCGGTCCAGCACGACATGTTCGGTGAAGTTCGCCCAGTCTAACTTGATCGCAGGCTTGAATCCCTTGAGTTGAAGATCCCCTTTGAAGAGTCCTTTTACATCGGACTCCCGTACCTCGACACTCACGATATTGTCAAAAGGAATCGTGACGGTGCCGACATGGGTGCCGAATTCGAGATGGTCTTTGTAGATTCGATATTCCTGCCAGAGACTCCTGGCCGTCGACTTCGAGATATACAGCGCGCGCTCACTCATATCATCCTCCCGGTAGTGAACTGCCTATAGATATCATAGACTCTGTCTTAGCATAGCTCCGCCCGCGTTTACTGTCAAGCCGGTAAGCTTCAAATTGCACTGGCAATTTTCAGCGTGACTGTTAATATTAGTTGGAGCGGATTACACAGATTTCTTGGCAATGACAATGACCACCTAACACAGGGAATGAATAGCATGAGTAACGGCGCCAACATCTTACAGGCCATTGGCAACACGTCGATGGTGCAGCTTCGAAAAGTCGTTCCGCCCGGATGTGCGAGAATATTCGTGAAGCTCGAGTGGGAAAATCCGACCGGGAGCATGAAAGACCGGACCGCTCAGGCGATGATTTCAAGAGCGGAAGAAGACGGTCGGCTGAAACCCGGAGATACTATTGTAGAGTACACCGGCGGAAGCACCGGCATATCGCTCGCTCTGATCTGTGTCGCGAAAGGGTATAAGCTCCACATTGTGACCTCCAATGCCTTTAGTCAGGAGAAACTGAAACATATGTCCGCACTCGGCGCGGAGCTGACCCTGGTACCGAGCGAGGGCGGTCTGACCACCAAGAAGCTGATCCTGGATATGATTGAAGCCGCCCGGGAAATCAGTCAACGACCGCACACCTACTGGACAAATCAGCTTCAGAATATTGACAGTATAGCCGGGTACTATCCGTTGGCCGAAGAAATCTGGAGTCAGACGAACGGAAAAGTCGGCGCCTTTGTTCAGTGCGCCGGCACTGCGGCATCATCGCGGGGAGTTGCCACGGTTTTGAAGCGCCACAATCCGAAGATACTATCAGTTGTCGTGGAGCCAGCCGAATCCGCGGTGTTATCGGGCGGTCAGCCGGGGCCGCACAAAATAGAGGGCGTAGGTATCGGCTACACGCCGCCCCTATGGGATGCAAGTCTGGTGGATGAGATTATCGCGGTCAAGACTGAAGACGCGAAGGCGATGGCGCGCCGGCTGGCCCGCGAGGAAGGGCTATTCGCTGGGACATCGTCGGGTGCGAATGTGGTCGCCGCAATCCGCGTGGCGGAGCGACTGCGTCCGGAGGCCACCGTGACGACATTGATGGTCGATTCCGGGCTGAAGTATTTGAGCACCGATGTGTACAGAAGCTAGAGGGCTGCCCGGCGCTATCGGTTGTGATGTTCCTGGCAACGAGCAGTTGATTCACTGATCGGGCGCGTGCGAATGGCTCGATTTCTCCAGATGTTTTTCACCCACGTCAGAGCCGCATCCGATCCCCAGTAGGCAAGCCAGTAGACACTAAACGCTATCGAGATTACGGCACTCAGATAAACGTTTCCCACTCCGAATGCCTCGACCAGCGTAAAGATCACTGGAAAAGCCAGTGCCACGGGTGCCCACGGCGAAATTGTCAGATATCCACGCAAAGACTGAATGCCCGCGGTGAGGGCGAAAAAGAGCAGACCGAAGGCGAGGGCAATGAGCGAATATGTCAGGGTCAGGGCGAACATAAAAGGAAGGAATACGGGACTTCCTGCCTCCCCGGTAATCAGCCCGGCGATCACCAGCATGAAGGAAACCATAAGGACGATTATGGCCGGAATCGTCACGAAGATCGTGAAGTAGACACCGATCGCGAAGGCATGCGATACAAAGTGCATTGCGAGCGAAGAGAATTTCATAGCCGTAGCATCCTGGATGTTGTCAAATCGTCACCCTTTTGTTGGCGCACTTTGTTTCAGTCTGGCCAGCATGGCGATTGCCGCACGATGCATCGGGTCATACGAGAGAATCTTGCGCAAATCTACCGCCGCTTCTTCGTTTCTTCCGCACTTTTGCAGCGAGTAGGCTCGGTACTGAAGCGTGCTTAGCTTGTCGCCGAAGAGAAGCGCCCTGGTGTACATGTCGACCGCCTGCTCATGGTCACCCTGAAGGGAAAGCATCCCTGCGCCATCCGAATACAGATCCCCCTGGAGGACCCATAGGCGCGGATTCAACTGGACATCCTGGGCGCAGAACTGGCCGAAGCCAAGCATAGCTTCCGATGAACCGCCCCATCGCGGTTGCAGGGAGACCATATACTGCTGGCGGATGTAAAATGATCGGCGGTCCTGATTGATTGCCTTTTCAAAAATCTCGTCGGGTCCGAAGGGCATGCTGGCCATCATGCTGATCCTGATCAGCGCTGTCCAGGCCGGCGAGAGTTCGGGATTCTTTTCAAGCGCGGTTTGAAGGTCCGCTGCCGCCTGGTCACAATAGCTCTGCATCAGGTCCAGATTCCCTTTCGGCGTTCTGCTTAGGTAGTCGGTTCCCCTCGCGGCCGATGCCTGCTCCAGACGATAGATCCCTCTCGCCGTGTAGGCTATGGCCGACCCCGAAGCATTGACCCAGTCATCGAGATCCTCCGGTGCAAAACTGCCACTGGGCGAGAACAACTCATAGTTTTTTTGGAGCGGACTCTCATAGAGTACATCCTGCTTATAATCGCTGAACGCCTTCTCGTAGAGGCCATCCAACTTGTCATATTCACCGTGCCGTAATAAAAGTGCTACATGTTCGGCTGAGGGGGAGGAAAGCTGCAAAGCAGATTTGAGAGCCTGATTCACCGCCTCCGCTTTTTCGGTTGAAGGCTGGGGCCGGCTGTCAACACTGCAGGCGATCAGCAGGGCAGCGAGGACAACGGCTGACAGTAGTTCAGTTGCATGAAACCTGAATATTCTAAACACGTTGGCACCTCTCTTCACTCAAGGATTCCAAACGGGGCTGAATCGGTTGCGTTTGTGACGGTCCCCCCGAACAGGTGAGTCCGCGAAATTATCATCCGACACCATCTGGTCTATGTTATCGGTGGTGTCCGGTGAGAACTTGAGAATTATGCGGGACGGGAATCAGGAAGAGGCGCGTCTTAGTTATTGAGGCACAAGTTCATACACCTCGAAATCCTTAATAACTACTTGTCCTTTCGGTATGACTATAAGTGAGAAATCGAATATAGCGAAGTCTAAGCCTTTTGTGTCCGCTGTATCATATTGCAGGACGACCGCAGGGAAGGCCGACTTGCCCACGGCCAGATAATACGTACCTGAATTCGCGAATAGTTCATATTGACCGAGCGAATCGGTTGTCGTTGAATCCAAAATGTCTCTGCTGGTAAGCTGTTGAATCGGCTGACCTCTGTATGACAACAGGTAGACCGTAGCATCGGCCAGAGCCTGCGGAGCGAGCACCGGTGGATTCAGGGAATACTCCATGTCGCTGTGGTCATAGTCAGTCAGGCACCTGACGGTTCCCTGCACTCCCTGATTTAACCGATTGTTCGAAACTGACGACGTCCAACCGCAACCTGATATGACGGCCAAGAGCAATATCGCCTGGACTCGGTTGATCATCTGTGTTTGTCCTTACTTATGTATTCATTTTACCTGAATCTCATACCCTCAAGCCAGACATTTCTTCCCGGCCAATACGCGAAAAATCAGTTAAACGCGACCGGCCGAACGAAGCAATTCTTGGTCATGCGCCTGATGTCCGATGGAGGTGAGGCCCGGCCGGTTCGGGGCGGCCAAATTGCCCGTTGAAATGCCGCGCTCAGGCGTTATATTCCGACCTGTGAGCTGAGCATCAAGTGAGTGGAGACCAGACTTTGTTTCATACAATACTTTTGACCTCATGGACGTTCTTCCATGGGTACATCTTATGGCGCCTTTTCGGTCTTCCGTTATTCAGAGGTCACCGCTTTCGCCGGTGGGCACTGATAATCGCAGTCGCCGTTATATGGGCGACATACTTTCTGCCGGATAATATAGGGCGCATCGGTCTTGGGTTTTTGTCTGAGCCGTTGAATCGATTCACGATGAACTGGCTCGGGACGACCTTCCTGATATTCACCTGCCTGCTGATATGTGACATCGTCACCCTATTTGGCCTGCTGTTCAAGAAATATGTAGGGCTACTGCGAGGTATGGCGTTTGTGGCCGGAGGGTGCCTTGCGCTCATTGCGCTATATCAGGGATATCGGGCGCCGGTCATACGCGATTACGAAATCCAACTGTCAAACCTGCCGCCAAAGTACGATGGGACCGTACTTGTAGCGCTCTCGGACTTACATCTGGGGACATTCCTCGACGAACAGTGGCTGGCGGAGCGGGTCGCTCAGGTGAACGCGCTGCATCCTGATATTGTCGTTCTGCTGGGGGACTTGTTTGAGGGGGACAGCCCGGGCGAGCGCAAGAAAAGCTTGATGCATCTATTCCATGATATAAACGCACGCCTCGGGGTATGGGGGGTGACCGGAAACCATGAATCCCATGGCGATCTCGACAGCACCATCCAGTTTCTGGAGGCGTCCGGCGTGCGCATGTTGAGAAATCAGTGGAGCGAGGTGGAGCCCGGATTGGTGCTGGCCGGCATCGACGACGGCGGCTACCGGAGCGGAACTCGCGATACGTCAAGCAGGATTGAGCGCGCGCTAGTGGGACGACCGGATTCATGTGCCACGATATTCCTGTCTCACCGACCCGTGAACGCGGAGAAGGCGGCGGCCGAGGGAGTGGGATTGATGCTCAGTGGCCATACCCACGGCGGACAACTCTGGCCATTCACGTACATCTCCGGGCTGGCGAACCCGTTGCTGGCAGGGGAATATACTATCAATGGGATGCCGGTGATCGTATCGCGCGGAACCGGTAGTTGGGGGCCGCGCATGCGCTTATGGTATCCGGGTGAAATTGTGCGCATCACGATCAGGTCTAAATGATCCTGCCGTTGCACAGCAGTACGGATGCGTATAATAAGAAAGCGGAGAGGCTTTTGATTAGTTCTTTCAGTTCAATATCTACTTTTGAAAGGATGACACATCGATGAAGGATATTGCCAAGTTTATTGCCGGATTTGAACGCTTTCAGGCCAAATACTTTCACGAAGAACGCAGCCTCTTTTCCCGGCTTCGCCATGGTCAGCAGCCTCGTGCTCTGGTGATTTCCTGTTGTGACTCCCGTGTCGATCCCGCGATCCTTACCGATTCCGATCCCGGCGATCTCTTTGTCGTGCGCAATGTGGCGAATCTCGTTCCGCCGTATGCCCGCGGGGTGAAAGAACCGGGTATACGGTCTGCGATCGAATTCGCGGTCAAGAGCCTGCATGTGGAGCACATTATCGTGATGGGTCACTCGAGTTGCGGCGGTATTCGGGCTCTCATGGACGGGGAAGGAATCACCCAGAACAACTACGAGTTCATTGGTCCCTGGGTAAGTATTGCCACTCGGGCGCGTGAGAGGGTGTTGCGAGAACTCCCGCAGAAATCTCCGGAATTACAGGCGAAAGCCTGTGAAGAAGCCGCCATTCTCGTGTCTCTGGATAATCTGCTTTCGTTCCCATGGATTCGCGAACGAGTGGACAATAATGAACTGGTACTTCACGGTTGGTATTTCGATATCGGAGCGGGCGGACTGTTCGCATACTCGGCGGAGACGGCAACCTTTGAGCCATTGGCTTCCGGGCCGGCCCCGAAATGATGAAACGAGTTATCGCCGGTTATGGGCGAAGATGATGTGTTTGGAGGTCCGGAGAGTATGACTAAGTCAAATCCGGGCGTGCGGGACCAAGCAGTTTGATGAATTTTGTCAGCAGAGATTCGTCGAAACCCTGATCCTTTGCCTGCATAGTCTTGAGAGTGGAAAACGTGTTCTCGGCAGCACGGTAGACGCGATTAGTTGTCATGGCATCGAACGCATCCGCGATAGCAACAATCCTTCCATAGAGATGAATCTCTGCTTCCTTGTAGCCGTGGGGGTATCCCTTTCCGTGGAGGCGTTCGTGATGTTGCGCGATTGGAATATAGGAGTCCTGGGCAATCAGGTCAGTTTCGGACATGAGCTCGACACCCCACTGCGGGTGTTGCCGCATGGTCTGCCATTCAGTCTGGTCCAGGGGGCCGGGTTTGTGAAGAATTGTCTCCGGTATCCTGGCTTTACCGATATCATGAAGCAGCGCGCCGGTGGCCAGTTCAGTCAACTCCTGGGTTTTGTCGATTCCCGATTCATGAGCCAGAGCGAGCGAGAATGTACAGACATTAACGGAGTGGGTAAAAACGCTATAGTCGAACGACATCACTCTGAGCATATTGAGAAACGCATTTTTCCCCTCCAGCACATATAACACGGTTGATTGCACGAAGGCCTGACTGTCCTTGATGTGTTCGCACTTGGTCGGGTCGGCGAAAACGTCGCGCACCAGCTCCTTGGCACAATCATAAACGACACTGGACTTGGTAAACTCATCAATCGAGTTGTCTGCCAGCACGCTACCAATGTGCGTGCGTATGTACTGCTGATACTCTGAGCGTTGCTCAGCCGCAATGTACAGGCGGCTCAGATTTCGTTTCAGCAATTCACGACATGACTCTGAAGTCAGGGGCAGGTTCTTCGACCGATAAAGGACCAGTTCCCGACCGTCATAAATATACAGGTCGAAATCAAGGATGCTGTCTACGGCCAGGGTGCGAGTGTGTATCGGAATGTAGCCGGCATAGCCCCGCTGTTTCTGAGCTAATTCGCTTTTTCCCTCCATAGGTTACTCTATCGTCACGGGGGGGTCGGACCTTTAGCGCCGGCAACCAGCGCAATCGCAGATAAAGGGTTGGACGGTCAGAATCAGGGGATCAGAGACCTGTCCAGATTGAAGTGAAATCTCCCGAATAATCCGGTCGCGGGTCCAATCTGTTGAAAGACAGGTCTCAGGCGTGGAACGGGATGTCCGGGATAACTGACAGCGGCGGGAGGAGTGGCTCAGCCCGCACGTCGCGGACCCTTGCCACCGGTGAGGACAAGACGCGCAACAATATTGATAAGTAGCACCATCGCCAGCAATACGAACCCCGCCGCCCACGCCTGCCGATGCCAGTCATCGTAAGGAGAGATGGCGTAGGCGAAAATCATGACCGGAAGGGTAGCGGTCGGCTGGCTCCAACTCGTACTCCAGAATTGATTGTTCAACGCCGTGAACAACAGGGGGGCAGTCTCGCCCGCGACTCGGGCAAGATTCAGCATAGTACCTGTGACAATGCCGCGAAACGCGTACGGAATGACCACAGTAACGATTGACTGCCATTTGGTTGCGCCAAGAGCGACAGCGGCATCACGCTGTGATTGCGGGACGGCCCGCAGGAATTCATCGGTACTTCGAACCGCAATCGGAATCATCATGATGCCCAAAGCGACGCTGCCGGCAAGAGCCGAGAAGTGTTTCATGGGATGGACGATGAGCGTATAGACGACAATACCGATGACGATCGATGGTACGCCGTTGAGCAGATCGGTCATATATCTAAGGATGAAGCCACTTGAGGGCCCGGCGTACTCGCTCAGATAGACACCACCCAGAAATCCAAGGGGAATTCCCATCGCGGCAGCCAGGGCAAGAATTTTGAGACTCCCGACAATCGCATTGGCCATACCGCCCCCGGTCTCGCCGACCGGCACCGGAATCTTGGTAAAAAATGACCATGACAGGGCACTGGCACCGTTGTAAAAGAGATATCCTAAAATGAACAGGAGTACGCCCATCGTGAGCATGGTGCTCAAGCCGGTCAGACCAAACATCAGCACGTTGGCGCCTCGTTTTCTTGCGGTAATGGATATCATGCGTGCACGCTCTTTCGGGTGGTGGCGACAATCAGCAGGCGTGCCAGACCATTGATAACGAAAGTCACCGCGAAAAGAACCAGGCCGAGTTCGATCAGCGAACTCAAGTACAGATCCCCGGTAGCTTCGGTGAATTCATTGGCGATGACGGCGGCAATCGAGTAGCCCGGGGCAAGCAGCGAAGCCGCTATCTTGGGCGTATTTCCAATCACCATGGTAACCGCCATAGTCTCGCCGAGCGCCCGTGCCAACGCAAGGAACACGGAACCGACTATGCCGGTCGACGCATACGGAACGACAACGCGCCAGGTAGTCTGCCAGTGGGTACCGCCAAGAGCGAGCGACGCATCGCGCTGGTCGCGCGGAACAGCCAGCAGGACCTCGCGTGAAACGGAGACGATGAACGGAACGATCATGATGGAGAGCACAACGGCCGCGGTGAAATAGCTTACACCATAGAATGCGCCGTCGAAAATTGGCAGGAAACCGAACACCGATCTCAGAGCCGGCACGACATACGTGCGGAGTAACGGCACCATCACGAAGATACCAAGGAGGCCATAGATGACGCTTGGCACCGCGGCCAACAACTCGATCAGAAACGCCAGCATATCGGAGATTCTGGGCGGCGCGAGCTCGGCCAGAAAGATCGCCGAGCCCAATCCTAAGGGGATGGCGATCACAAGGGCGACCAGCGAGGTGACTACCGTACCATAGACAAACGGCAGGGCGCCGAATTGTCCCGCGATGGGATCCCAGACTTGACCGAACAGGAAACCCCAGCCGAACTTATTCCGGGCGAGCGCTGACTGAACATACAGTTCATAAAAGATACCCGCCGTGATCAGGACGATCGTAGCGGCCGCGGCAAGCGTGAGCACTTTGCCAAGCCGATCACCACTCCAGACCCTTCGGATCAGCGAAAGCTTGCGTTCGCCGGGTCCGAAGGATTCAGGGGTACTGGTGGTCTTTTCCATATCGCCAAATTACTTGATTTTCGCGATCGCAGCCAGCTCTTTTGTGACAACCGGGGCTGGGAGTTTCGCATATGCCAGTTGTTCCGTCATATTCTGACCGTCTGTGAGCATCCAACGAAGGAATTCCGTAATCGCTTTACGTTTGGTAGCATCCTCGATCTTATCGGGAATCAAAAGCCAGGTGAAGCTACATATCGGATAGGTCGATTTACCCGGAGCGTTGGTGATTGAAACCCTGAAATCATCGGGCATGTTCGCCGCCGCACCCGCGGCCGCATCGGTCACGCTGGCCAGACTTGCCTTGATGAATTCTCCGTCCGCGTTTTTCACGCGGCCATACGGCAGATCGTTGTGGACGGCATAGATAAGTTCAACATATCCGATCGCATACGGAGTCTGCTTCACCAGGCCGGAAACGCCCTCGTTACCTTTTCCGCCAAGGCCGACCGGCCAGTTAACCGAAGTGCCTACTCCAACTTTATCTTTCCAGGCCGGGCTGACTTTGGCCAGATAGTCGGCCCAGACATAGGTCGTGCCGCTGCCGTCCGATCGGTGAACAACAATGATATCTTCAGCGGGAAGGTTCACCCCAGGATTAGCTTTTGCTATTACCGGATCATTCCATTTAGTGATGGTTCCAAGGAAGATGCCGACCAGAGCTTCAGGAGTGAAGTTCAATTCCGCGGTCACGCCGGGGATACTGTAGGTTGGAACAACAGCACCGAGCACGGTCGGGAAATGAAGAAGATCACTTCCTCTTTTGTCCCTGTATTCCTTCAACTGGGCATCGTTCATCGGGCCATCGCTGGCGCCGAAATCCACGGTCCCTTCGGTAATCTGACGAATCCCGCCACCGGAACCAATCGACTGGTAGTTGATCTGGATATCGGGTTTTATTTTGTTGTACTCACTGAACCACTTGGAGTAGATGGGGTACGGAAAAGTCGCCCCGGCTCCGTTAATTAAATCTGCCGCCGTTGAGAGACTGGCCAAAGAAACCATCAAGACGGCGAGTGTCAAAAGTCTTCGCATAGATCCTCCTTAAATTGGATACATCCTCACCCGCTTCGCATCCCCGCAAGCCGGCTGGCTTGTCGCGAACCTCGGCGGATATTAAAGTCGTATTTTGTAACCGCGAAAGTGCCGATTCGATGTTAGCGTTGGATTAGTCAATTGTTAGCTTTGAATGAGTCATGCTGTCTGGCGTATCTATTCAGGCAGAACGACTTACGGTCCCTGCGTAAGGGGGCGAGCCGGTTAAGCGGGCATTCAAGCGGCTGGCAAAACCTGAGCGTGCTTCACATCTGGTGCGGCACGCATTGCCGGATTCAGTGAGCCCGCACCCTCGGTCTTCCATTCAGCAGGCATTCAGACCGGACATTTTTTGTCCTAAATTAGTGACGCGTAATCATTTCGCGATCCTTGCCGATAATTCAATCTATCCTAAACTCGGTCCGTGGCAAGCAATCTCGCCAGGGCGGTTAAGCAGTCGGCTGCGCCGACAGTTATGAATGTCAATTGCGGAGCTTCTCGTGCGACTTCATGTCATAAGCATGGCGTACACTAACAGCACAAACAAACTACTGTACTTCAGCGCCCTTGCCGCCGTTGCTCTCGGCCTGTATCTGTGCAGCCTGTACAGCTATCTGCTTTTTCACAGTCTCATCGAGATTACCACGATAGCGATCGGTTTTACTCTTTTTATTCTAACCTGGAACTCTCGGCGATTTATGGCAAACGAGAGTTTCAAAGTGATCGGCATCGGCTATGCATTCACCTCCGTAGTCGATTTGCTTCACACCCTTGCCTACTCGGGGATGGGAGTGTTCCCGGGATATGGCTCTAATCTGCCGACCGAGCTCTGGGTGGCGGCTCGTTACCTGCAGGCCGCCATCGTCTGCGCGGCTCCATTTTTTGTTGAGCGCAAGATCAAGAATGCCGCCGTCTTTACGGGCTGTTTTGTCGCTGTATCGTTTTTGCTTGCTCTCATCTATTCGAACCGTTTCCCGACCTGTTATATCGAAGGCAAGGGCCTGACCGAATTTAAGATCTTCAGCGAATATGTAATTACGGCAATTCTTGTGCTCTCGTTATTTCTTTTCTATCGGAAACGACAGTTCTTTAATAGCAGGATCTATCTCCTGGTGCTGACTTCCATTGCCTTCACCGCCCTGGCCGAGATTTCATTCACCGCCTATTTCAGCGTATATGGCTTGGCGAACCTAATCGGGCACTTTCTCAAGCTCACCTCATTTTATCTCATCTATCGAGCAGTTCTCGTGACCGGTCTCCGTGAGCCCTTTGACCTGGTCTTCAGGGACCTAAAGAAAGCGGAAGAAAATCTTCGCGCCGCCCATCAAAATCTTGAGGATACCGTAATGCGCCGAACTGCGGAGTTACAGGCCAGCGAAAACAAGTACCGCGCCCTCATCGATTGCGCGAACGATGCCGTGCTGGTCAATAAGATGAACAAGGATGGATCTCAAGGCGCTTTTGTCGAAGTCAATGAGCTGGCATGTTGTATGCTGGGGTACACGAAAGAACAACTCCTGCGTCTCGAGCCCGCGCAGGTCACTGCTCCGCGCGACCAGGACCTCATGGACGAAATCACCTCCCGGCTCCTCACTGAAAGCCGCGCCGTGTTCGAAACAGCGCTGATTACCGCGGACAGAAAGAGCGTACCGGTGGAAGTCAGCTCCCGCCTGCTGTGCATGAACGGCGTGCGCTTTGTTATTTCCCTCATTCGCGACATCACCGAGCGCAAATCAGCGCACCGTCGGCTCACGCTTACGCATTTTGCGATGAACCATGTTCGCGAATCCGCTTTCCTTGTCGATGCAAACGGATTCTTCGTTGATGTCAACGCCGAATGCTGTCGGTCACTGGGCTACAGTAGCGAAGAACTGTTGAGCATGCGAGTGGGTGAAGTCGATCCGGACATGACGCGTGAACGCTGGCGCGATCACTGGAACAGACTTCGAGTCGCTCGATCGATTACTTTGGAAGGTCGCCATAAGACAAAAGATGGTCGCATCATCCCGGTCGAAATAAGTGCAAACTATTTTCAGTACGAGGGTGAAAGCTACAACCTCGGCCTGGTGCGAGACATCACCGATCGCAGACGGACGGAAGAACAGCTCCGGGAGGAGGAAGAGCGCTTCAGATTGTTATATGAAGAAGCGCCGATCCCCTATCAATCCCTTGATACCAACGGCTGTTTGCTGTCCGCGAATCAGGCGTGGCTGGATGCCCTGGGTTACCGAAAGGATGAAGTTACAGGCACGTGGTTCGGGGATTTCCTCGTAGACCACCAGCGCGAGCTGTTCAAGGCGAGATTCCCGAAATTCAAGGCAACCGGACAGATCTCCGGTGTTGAATTCAAGATGGTCAGACGGGATGGAGGAGTTATCGACGTCTCGTTTGAAGGAAGAGTCGCCTACGACGAGCATCATAATTTCAAGCAGACCCATTGTGTATTTCGCGACATAACCGAACGCAAGCGAGCTGAGGAGGAATCCGCCCTGCTCGCCTCCATCGTCAGATCCTCCGACGATGCCATCATCGGAAAGAACCTCGAAGGAACCATAACCAGCTGGAACGGCGGCGCAGAAAGAATCTACGGCTACACTGCGGCGGAAATGGTCGGTAAAACGATCACGCTGCTGGTTCCACCGACCTGCGAAGATGAACTTGCCGCGATACTGCAGGGGCTGAAGTCCGGACAACATGTTAAACACTTTGAGACCTTCCGGCGCCGCAAGGACGGACGCCTCATCCAGGTTTCGCTGACGGTATCGCCCCTGGTGGACGCCGATGGAACGGTTATTGGAGCCTCAACCATAGCTCGTGATATTTCGGAACGAAAGCGGATAGAGGAAGCGCTTAAGGCGAGCGAAGGAAATTACCGCTCACTTTTCGAGGAGTCACTGGACTGCGTTTTCGTGACCTCGCCCGATGGCCGAATTCTCGATATCAATAAGAAGGGCATTACTCTATTCGGCTATGAAAATAAGGAAGAGATGCAAGAACTCGTGTTGCAGCGCGACGTCTATACGCATCCGGAGCAACGCCAGCGAATCATGGAGATGGTCCGAATAGATGGAAGCGCAGAGTATGAAATTGAAATCAAGAAAAAGAGCGGCGATACCTTCATTGCGCAGTGTTCACTGTATGCAACTCAAGACCCATCCGGAGCTATCACTTCGTATCGCGGGACGCTTCGCGATATAACCGAGAAAAAACGAGCAGAGGAAAATCTCCGCCAGGCCAATCAGGAATGGGAGCGCACTTTCGATGCGGTAACGGATATTGTCTTTGTTCAGGACAGCGCCGGCCAGATAGTGCGAGCCAACAAGGCGATGTGCGAACGACTGGCCATGAAGGCGGAGGAAATTGTCGGCATGCGCTGCTTTGAGTTGATGCACAACGGCCAGACCCGTCCGAACCGCTGTCCGCGTGAACTTATGCTCGACGATCTGAGTAATCATAGCGGTGAGATCAGTGATTCTCCTCTGGGTGGCTGTTTCGCCGTGAATGTTTCGCCGATACGCGACGGTGAAGGGCGTTTTCTGGGGTCGGTGCACGTGGCGCGGGACATCACCGAAACCAAGCGCCTTCAGGAATTGGAATCCAGAGCCCAGCGGCTTGATACGGCCGGGCGAATCGCCGGACAGGTGGCCCACGACTTGAACAACCTGTTGGCGCCTATTACAGCCTATCCCGACCTGATTCGCGAGACCCTGCCGCCGGAGAGCCCTGCGCTGGAATTCGTCGACATCATGGAGAAAGCGGGAAGCCGAATCGCGGATATCAATCAGCAGCTTTTGACGCTCAGCCGGCGAGGGCACTACAGTCAGGGCGTCGTGAACCTGAACGCAATTATCAAGCAGGCGTTGACAGACCTTGGCCCGCTGGTTGGCAATTTGTCATGCGCGGTTGAACTGATGCCGGACCTGTTGAACATTCATGGGGGCGGCGCTCAACTTCACCGGGTGATGCTCAACCTGCTGGTGAACGCCCGCGATGCCATAAGCTCGGGTGGTACTATAACGGTGAAGACCGAGAATGTCTATGTCGATGAAACCTCGGTCAAATACAACCGGGTTCCTAAGGGCGAATTCGTCAAGGTGACAATAAGTGACACAGGCACGGGGATTCCGCCGGAGATTATCGAGAAGATCTTCGATCCATTCTTCACAACGAAGACCGCCGACAAGAAAAGAGGCTCCGGTCTTGGGTTGAATGTGGTCGACGCGGTCATAAAGGACCATGGCGGTTATCTTGACCTCTGTACCGAAGTGGGTAAGGGGACATCGTTCTATCTCTATTTTCCGGTTACTCATGCCGCCGGTCCGGAACCTGAAGACGCCACCCTGCCTCGAGGCCAGGAGTCACTTCTGGTTGTCGACGATGATGATGTCCAACGTGACGTTCTCACCCGGCTTTTGTCCAGTCTTGGGTACAGGGTCGTCACCTGTGAAAGCGGCGATAAAGCCATAGAAGAACTCCGCAAGCATCCGCATGACTTGATGATTCTCGACATGATTATGCCCAACGGACTAAATGGTGTCGAGACCTACCGCAAAGCGGTTGCGCTCAATCCGGAACAGCGCGCCATTATCGTTTCCGGATTTTCGGAAACGGAGAAAGTGCGGGAGGCGCAGACATTAGGCGCGGGCGCGTTTATCAAGAAACCGCTAAATCGAAGAATCATAGCGAAAGCGGTCAGAGAAGAATTGGACAAAGTTTGCCCTTCAAAGGCAGTACCCGCGGTTTAACTTCAGCCGCGATCCTTCGACGAAATCTCCCTATACCGAACAAATAACCATGGCACGACGGGGCACCTGGCGTATTGCCGTGGAGATCGATATTTCATCCTGATTGACACCTGCGTCGCACTCTTCTGAACCGCTTATTCTTATCGGTGCGGCTGGGTATCCTTATAAAATCTTTACACAATTGCCACCGATCTTTATTCGTCGAATTTCGCATTTGGATGTTCATTTGCACATCAATCGGTGTCGAGGACCAAAGCGCGCTTCAGCGCGATCGGAGTATTTCCGTACAGGAAAAGAGGAAAGGACGATCAGTCATGGAATTTGTCGTAGCCGGAGTCGTGGCAATCATACTCCTCATCTACCTGGGATACGCCATGTTTAATCCCGGGCGATTTAAGTAGGTCGAGCTCATGCGTATTCAAGACATAATGCAGGTGGTGGTATTCCTCCTGGCTCTCCTGGTGCTTTCACCCCTTCTGGGAAGGTACATGGCCGCCGTGTTCGAAAACAGGCACATGCCAATTCGGTCTCTGTTCGCATGGATTGAGAGATTGGTATACCGGGCGTGCGGAATAAAGCCGGACGAAGAAATGGACTGGAAGACGTACACCAAATCGCTTTTGTGGTTCAACCTGTCGGGTTTCATGGCGGTTTTTCTGTTGCAGATTCTCCAGAGTCACCTACCCTTGAATCCTCAGGGGCTTGGCGATGTAGGTTGGGGACAGGCGTTCAACACAGCGGTGAGTTTCGCGACCAATACAAATTGGCAATCGTATGCGGGCGAAAGCTCCCTGAGCTATTTGACTCAGATGGTTGGACTGACGGTGCAGAATTTTGTAAGCGCTGCGACCGGCATAACTGTATTGCTTGCATTTATACGGGGTCTGGTTCGGAAGTCATCAAAGACGATCGGCAATTTTTGGGCCGATCTCACTCGGTCAGTGGTCTATGTCTTGTTGCCACTGTCGATTATCCTCGCGATTGCATTATCGAGCGAAGGGGTAATCCAGAGTCTGTCCGCGGCCGCGAATGTAAGCACGATGGAGGGAACGTCTCAATCGATCCCTATGGGCCCGGTCGCCTCGCAGGTTGCCATCAAACAGCTGGGGACCAACGGCGGCGGCTTTTTTAGCGCCAACAGCGCCCATCCATTCGAAAACCCAACTCCGATTTCGAATTTTCTTGAGATGCTTGCGATCCTTGTCATCCCGGCGGGTATCGTGTTCATGTTTGGACACATGACGGGGGCACGACGGCATGCTGCGGTGATCTTTGTGGTAATGTTGATTTTGTTTCTGGGGGGGCTTACGGTCTCCCTGCTCAACGAATACTCAGCCAATCCGGCCCTCGCCAGCCAGGTAAACCTGGAAGGAAAGGAGGTTCGATTCGGCATTGTGAATAGTGTTTTGTGGTCTGTTGCCACGACGGCGGCATCCAACGGCTCGGTGAACGCGATGCATTCGAGCATGATGCCTTTAAGCGGGGGTGTGGCAATATTCAATATCCTGCTCGGTGAAATAATATTCGGGGGCGTAGGGGCCGGGATGTATGGCATGCTCTTGTTTGTTCTGTTGTCTGTATTTCTGGCCGGGTTGATGGTTGGCCGAAGTCCCGAATACATGGGAAAAAAGATCGAGGCGCGTGAGATACAAATGGCGATTCTGGCAATTCTTCTTCCGAACGCGGTGATTCTTATCGGCGCCGGAGTGTTCAGCGTATGGCCGAGCGCTCTGAGTTCGGTCTTGAATAAGGGACCCCATGGGTTAAGCGAAATTCTGTACGCGTTTGCTTCAACAGCCGGCAATAACGGGAGTGCCTTTGCCGGACTGAATGCCGGCACACTGCTTTACAATCTGATACTGGGAATCGTCATGCTCGTCGGGCGTTTCGGAGTGATCATTCCGTGTCTCGTTATAGCTGGTAGCCTGGCCAACAAGAAGACGACGGCCTTTTCCTCGGGCACTTTCGGGACCGCGAATCTGACGTTCGCCGTAATTCTCATGGGTGTCATCATCATCGTCAGTGCACTTACATTTCTTCCCGTATTGAGTCTCGGACCGGTCATTGAGCAGTTTCTCATGCGCGGGGGAATCGTCTTTTAGGAGAACACATGCCGAAAAAAGAAGTCAGTCTGGTCGATATGCCGCTTATCCTTCAAGCGCTAAAGGACTCGGTACGCAAACTCGGGCCTCTCGCGGAAATGCGTAACCCTGTCATGTTCGTGACCTATATCGGGGCGATTGTCACCACGGTCGGCTTCGGAGCAGGCTTGGTCTCCGGCAGATACTCCGGCTTTGAACTTCAGATATGCCTCTGGTTATGGTTTACCGTGCTGTTCGCGAACTTTGCGGAGGCGGTTGCCGAAGGGAGGGGCAAAGCTCAGGCCGAAAGCCTGAAAAAAGGACGGACTCAACTGCTCGCGCGTTGCCTCACCAACGGAAGCGAGGCTAAGGTATCCGCAACCGACCTGAGAAAAGGGGACGTGATTGTATGCGAAGCAGGTGATATAATCGCGGCGGATGGTGAGGTCATCGAGGGAATCGCCAGTGTGGACGAATCCGCAATCACCGGTGAATCCGCGCCGGTGATCCGGGAAAGTGGCGGGGACAGAAGCGCCGTGACGGGTGGAACGCGGGTAATCAGCGACCGCATCGTTGTGCGGGTGACTTCTGAACCGGGAAACGCCTTCATCGATCGGATGATTAACCTGATCGAAGGTGCACGGCGCCAAAAGACTCCAAACGAAATCGCGCTGAGCATAGTGCTGTCCGGCCTGACAATAGTATTCCTGTTGGTTGTCGCCACCCTCAAGTTCTTTACCGATTATAGCACCCGCGTTTCGGGACAGCATCTCGACGGAGTTGTGACGGTGACGGTGCTCACCGCCCTCCTGGTCTGTCTTATCCCGACTACGATTGGCGGACTGCTGAGCGCCATCGGCATCGCTGGCATCGACCGACTGGTTCGCCGCAATGTGATCGCCAAAAGCGGCCGGGCAGTTGAAGCCGCGGGCGACATCGACGTACTCCTGTTGGACAAGACAGGAACAATTACGCTGGGCAATCGAATGGCGACGGTCTTTGTGCCGGTACCGATGCACCTGGCGCAAAATCTGGCCGAAGCAGCGCAGCTTGCATCGCTGGCTGACGAAACACCCGAAGGACGGTCGATAGTGGTGCTGGCCAAGGAGAAGTATAACTTGCGCGCCACGACGCTTACCCCGAGCCAGGCAAGATTCATTCCGTTTTCGGCCCAGACCCGCATCAGCGGAGTGGATATCCTCGATAGCTCCGGTGCCGTCACCCATCGTATCAGGAAGGGAGCAATTGATTCAATCCGGGCATTCGTGACTCACGCCGGGGGAAATTTCCCCGACGAAGTCTCCGTCATTGTCGACGAAATAGCAGGGTCCGGCGGCACTCCTTTGGCAGTGGCCGATGACTCCGGGGTCCTTGGAATCATCCATCTTAAAGACGTTGTCAAAGGCGGTATCAAAGAAAGATTCGCTGAGCTTCGCAAGATGGGCATACGTACGGTAATGATCACAGGTGACAATTCACTCACGGCCGCGGCGATCGCCGCCGAGGCCGGCGTGGACGATTTTATCGCGCAGGCGACGCCGGAGACAAAGCTGGAGCGGATTAGAATCGAACAGGAGGGTGGGCATCTGGTGGCGATGACAGGCGACGGCACCAACGATGCTCCGGCGCTTGCGCAGGCCGATGTTGGTGTCGCAATGAACACAGGGACCCAGGCCGCCCGGGAAGCCGGAAATATGGTCGATCTCGACAGCAACCCGACCAAACTGATACAAATAGTCGAAACCGGCAAACAACTGCTCATGACCCGCGGGGCCCTTACTACTTTTAGTATTGCTAACGATATAGCAAAGTACTTTGCGATTCTCCCGGCGATTTTTGGATCTCTCTATGCTCTCTCCGGCAGCGGTGTCGGTCCGTTGGCGTCCTTCAACGTCATGGGCCTGCACTCACCCCAGTCCGCAATTCTCAGCGCGGTGATTTTCAATGCTCTCATCATAGTCGCACTGATCCCCCTGGCCCTGCGGGGGGTAGCATATCGAGCCGAGCCGGCGACGAAACTGCTTAAACGGAACCTTCTGATCTATGGTTTAGGCGGCATTGTCGCGCCGTTTATCGGTATTAAACTCATTGATCTGGTAGTGGTATTTTTGAAACTCGCATGATGAATCGAGCATGCCAATGAAAACGATACTTACAGCCGCAAAACTCCTGCTTGTCATGACACTGCTAACAGGAGTGGCGTACCCGCTGCTCATTACGGCAGTGGCCAATCTGTTTTTCTCTCACCAAGCGCGGGGGAGCCTCTTATATTCCCAGGGCAAGGCGATCGGATCGGAGATGATAGCTCAGAAGTTCGTCAGTAACCGATATTTCTGGTCTCGTCCTTCGGCTATCGACTACAATCCATTTCCATCCGGCGGGAGTAACCTTGGGCCGACAAGCGCGATCCTGAAGGCAGACATCGCAAGGCGTCGCACGCAACTTGCGGCCGCACATGAACATGGCTTGGAAATCCCAGCCGACTTGCTATACGCATCGGCCAGCGGACTTGATCCTGATGTCAGTCCCGAAGCAGCGCGTTATCAAGTTGACCGAATTATCGCCGCGCGAGGACTTGACCCGGATGCGAAGAATCTGCTAAATAACTTGATAGACATATGCCTGACAGGTCCGTCCTGGGGGTTTATTGGAGACCCGAGGGTAAACGTATTGAAACTTAACTTGCTTCTTGATTCACTGGCGCGGAAAAACAGCTTATGACTGAAGAGCTTCGTCCCGACCCGGATCAACTGCTTGAGACGATCAAGCGAAATGATGCCCAGGCAAGGTACGGCAGGCTGCGTGTCTTCTTCGGCATGGCCGCCGGTGTGGGAAAAACCTATGCGATGCTGAAGGCGGCTCAAGACCGCCTCAAGGAAGGTGTGGACGTCGTCATAGGTACGGTCGACACGCACAAACGCGCTGAAACCGAGGCAATGCTCGTCGGTCTCACCAGTGTCCCGCGAAAGAAGATTGTCTATCAGGGCACGTCATTCGAAGAAATGGATATTGACGCCATCCTGGCAAGGCATCCGCAGTTGGTGTTGGTCGATGAACTGGCGCACACCAATATACCGGGCTCCCGACATCCGAAGCGATGGCACGATGTAGTGGAACTGCTTGATTCCGGAATCGATGTGTACACCACGGTCAATGTCCAGCACATTGAGAGCCGAAAGGAGCCCGTCGAGGCGATCACCGGCATAAGAGTCCGTGAGACGGTTCCTGACTCGCTGCTCGAACGTGCCTGGCAGATTATTCTGATCGACATCACTCCGGCCGAATTGCTGAAGCGGCTGAGCGAAGGCAAAGTCTATCTGGGTGAAATGGCGGTGACGGCGGCCGGGAACTTCTTCAAGGAGGACCGCCTGACGGCTCTTCGCGAAATCGCCCTCAGGTTAACCGCTGAAACCGTGGACAACGAATTGCAAAGCATGATAACCGCAAGGGAGCGCACGGTAGTATGGAAAACGACAGAGCGCCTTATGGTAGCAGTCAGCCATAGTCCTTATTCAGAGGGTCTGATTCGCTCCACCCGTCGTCTGGCTTTCGGTATGGATGTCCCGTGGATCGGAGTGCATGTCGACACCGGAGTGATGCTTACCGACCAGGACAAGGCCACCCTGACCAGGAATCTGTCGCTGGTTCGGGAGTTGGGAGGTGAGGTCGTGTCAACATCCGATGTTGATGTCGCCGAGGCGCTCAAGCGGGTGGCCCTTCAGCGGAATGTCACTCAGTTGATAATCGGGCGACCGACCCGTCGTATATTCCGCGACCTTCTTTCGGGAGGCTCGGTGCTCGACCACTTGGTCAGGGAGAGCGGAAGTTTCGACGTGCACGTACTGCGCCCGGACGTGAAAGAAGGGCCGACTCCTAAATGGCGCTCGAAGTCCCCTATAGAATCCGGTTTGTATACTTACGGGGTTGTAATAGGCGTTATTGTGCTCATGGCCATCTTCAATAACCTTCTTGCGACTTCCATCGGCTATCGGGCGGTTGGTTTCATATTCCTGTTAACGGTGCTGGGCATGGGGCTTTTCGTCTCGATTGGCCCGGTCCTGGTCGGTGCCGTGCTAAGCGCCCTTATATGGGACTATTTCTTTATTCCACCGTACGGCACGTTTCATATATCCGCTCCGGAGGACGCCGCCATGTGCGTGGCTTATCTTCTGGTGGCGGTCACCACAGGCACGTTGACAAATCGAATCCGCAAACGCGAGCGGATGTTGCGGCTCCGGGAGGAACGCACCCGGGTCTTATATGACATTGTTCGCACGATGGCATCCGGTCGGGACCGAAGCGTCTATATCGCCGAGGTGGCAGAGAAGTTGCGCGGGATACTCCATGGTGAGTGCTCGGTGGCTGTGATATCGCCTGATAAGAGACTTCAACGAAGAACATATCCACCCGCCGATTGGTCTCTTGATGACAAGGAGTGGGCGGTTGCTGAATGGGTACTCGAGCGCGGCCAGCCCGCCGGGCGGTCAACTAATACGCTGCCATCTGCGTCCGGACGGTACTTCCCGTTGCGCGGGACATCGGAGACAGTCGGGGTGTTTGCGTTTCATGGCGCTGGAGATTCGACCTTGATGCAGGAGGAGGAGAATCTTCTGTTGACGGTTACTCAGCAGATGGCAATTACGATCGAGCGGCAGCTCTTGCGAGAAAGATCGCGTCAGGCCGAACGACTTGAGGAGTCAGAGAAGCTCTATCAAACGATTTTGAATACCGTTTCGCACGAAATCCGCACGCCCCTGACGACAATTGTCGGAGCAGCCTCAGCGCTTCAGAACGACACGATAGCGTCCAGCAGCGAGAACCGGCATCAGCTTTCCAGGGAACTTGAAATCAGCGCGGCGCGGCTCAATCGGGTAGTATCCAATCTGATGGATATGTCACGCTTGAGTTCCGGAAGCATCGCTTTGAAAAAGGACTGGCACGACGTGAACGATCTCCTCACCTACGTCGTTAACAGCAACCCGGAAACACTCGCCGCCCATGAAGTAGTGATACGGTGCGCCGATGAACTTCCCCTGATCCACATTGATTTTGCGTTATTTGAGCAGGTGTTCTCGAATTTGCTGGTAAACGCCGCAACTTATTCACCTCAGGGAACGTCGATCACTGTTGATGCAGAACTGAAAAAGCAAGTCGTTGTCATCACGGTGTCGGATAGGGGCCCCGGAATTCCGGAGGAGATGTTACCGCGGATATTCGACAAGTTTTACCGCGCACCCGGATCGCCACCGGGCGGGACCGGAATCGGGTTGGCGATTGCAAAGTCCGTGGTTGAAATGCACGGAGGCACGATCGAGGTAAGCAATATTCCGGACGGCGGCCTGCAATTCAGGATCGCGCTGCCTGTCGAAAATCAACCGGAACTCTCCGAAGGAAAAGATGACTGATGAATAACGTCCGAATCCTTATCATCGATGACGAAGCGGCCATTCGCCGCCTGCTCAGGATCAGCCTTGAAGCCGAAGGATATGTGCTGCTTGAGGCTGCAAACGGTCAAAGCGGACTGGTACAGGCGTCAACGAATCGCCCGGACGCGATCATTCTTGACATAGGCCTGCCGGACATCGACGGTTTGAACGTGCTGAAGCGCCTCCGAGAATGGTCCGCCGTCCCGGTGATAGTCCTGACGGTCAAGGACTCGGAGCTTGACAAAGTGTCATTTCTCGATGCCGGTGCGGACGATTACCTGTCCAAACCGTTCAGCGTTCCTGAGCTTCTTGCGCGCATTCGTGTGGCGCTCCGCCATGCGAAATCCGCGGATGAGCCCGTAGTCTATCGAGCTGCGTCGGTAGAAGTGGACCTTGCCGCCCGCGACGTGCGGATGGCCGGAAAACCCGTGAAACTTACCGCGACGGAATATGATATCCTGCGTCTTTTGGTGAAGCATGCCGGAAGAGTCGTCACGCAGAGACACCTGCTCAAAGAGGTCTGGGGACCGCACGCGGTGGACCAAACGCAATACCTACGGGTTCACATCAGCCAGCTGCGCAAGAAACTGGAGAGGGATCCGTCCAGACCCGAGCTCATCCTTACCGAGCCATCAGTTGGGTACAGGCTGCGGGCAGGGGACGAATGATAGACTCCCCGGAATTGGTTCTCAATTTCAGACGCTGACTCTCAAAATACAAAAGCCTCGATCCCAACACCACCCATCACACTGAATCCGTGGACAGTACTTTCGTACTCGGGTTTGTAAAAGTCGTTCCGAAGTTGAACGCCGGGCTGGATGGCAATCGAGTTGGAAATCATGACATCGACTCCGATAAATCCGCCCACCGTCCACATGGTTTCGGAGTTCCCGTCGCTATATGATGTCCGCTCGGCCATCACTCTGAAGACCGGAAGAATCGCCCCCTTTGCCTCGGCGCGGTTCCTGGCCGTATAGAGATAAAATGAGACAACCGGACCAAATCCGAATCTGCTCTCGTGCGCCCCGCCTTGCGAGTGAACAATCAGGTCGAACAGATAACCGATAGCGATACCATCGGCGATAAAATAAGAAAACTCCGGTGTGATGAGCACTGTCGTGATGCCATCGCCATGATACTCGTACAGGTCACCGCCCTGGTAGGTGACCGATGCCTGACCGGACAGTATGTAGCTGCCCTGTTGCGCAGGTCTGTCGGCAGACATGGCACCGGACGCGAGCATCAATGCCACCGCGCAGATAATTGAGAATCTCACCGTACAACCTCCTCTGTTTGACATTAAGAGATGTTCCCCCATGCCGATGTTATGGAACAGACACTGGGGGGCACAGCCTCTCATACTGGTCTGATTCGATGAACGCGGGTCGCTGCTGATAGTAACAGGACACATGCAAACTGCAGTTTCGGTAGGGAAGGCGCAAGCGGGAAATGCTATACTCAGGTCGAAGATTGGAAGTTAGTTATCTTTCAAAAGATTCTAGTGGACAACTCGCATCAGACTATGCATTCGTGCCTTGAGAGACGATTTCTGTCCGGCCGGATGAATGTACCGGTGCGGCTTTGCTCCGGGTCATTTAAGTGCCGAAGGTGTGTAATGGAATTACTAATACTCTCGATAGCATTCGTCTGCACTTTGACTGGTTATCTATTGAGGAAGAACGCAGAGAAGCATCGAACCGAAGCGACCAGAGGTCTTCCATGGAATAGTAAGGAGTACTGGACGATTTCACCCCGAAAGTTAGCCGAGCAGTATGATTCGATGGGATATCGTTTCGAATTGACCGCCCGCGCTTTCTTTGCCGTCTCAGTGGTATTCTATCTGATTTCGTTGATCTATTTCTAGAAAGTGACAGCTACGTGAATGGCTCACCCCCGCCACTTTTGCGCGATAGGGATGCGGCGGCCGGGGCCGAAGGCTTTGACCGTGATCTTAAGCCCGAGAGGCATCTGGCGGCGCTTATATTCGTTCCGGATGATCATCCGGACAACGTCGTTGACGACGCTACGCTCATAGCCCTTGGCAACGATTTCATCAATTCCCATCCCGCGTTCGACAAACTGCTCGACAATGTCGTCCAATACCGGGTACGGAGGCAGACTGTCTTCGTCCTTCTGGTCCGGTTTCAGTTCGGCGCTCGGCGGCTTGGTAATTGTCGAAGACGGAATGATCTCGCCATTCTTGTTGATCTCAGCAACCAGCCGATAAACCGTCGTCTTGGGGACATCACTGATGACCGCTAAACCACCGGCCATATCGCCGTAGAGTGTACAGTACCCGGGAGCGATCTCCGATTTATTCCCGGTTGACAACAGCAGATGCCCGAATTTATTGGACAGCGCCATCAGGATGACACCGCGGATGCGCGCCTGGATGTTCTCTTCGGTGATGTCGGCCTGGCGGCCGGCAAAGACCGGAGCGAGTCGTTCATTGAACTCCTTGAACAAGCCATCGATTCGCACCTGCTCGTACTGAATGCCAAGATTCCTTACCAGCGCCTCGGCATCGGTGATCGATCCGGGCGAAGAGTACGGCGACGGCATCGAGACCCCGAGCACGTTCTGTGATCCCAGCGCCCGCGCCCCTAACACCGCCACCAGGGCCGAATCAATTCCTCCGGATAGTCCGAGTACGGCTGATTTGAACCCGCATTTAAGGGCGTAATCCCTGGTGCCGAGTGTCAACGCCTTCAAGGCTGCCTCGTCGTCAGTTTCGGAACATGCCAGCACCTCGCCGGACGCATTCCCGATATCGACCATGACGAAACACTCTTTGAAATCGACAGCGCGCGCCCACAAGTAGCCGTCGGGTCCGAACGCCAGGCTGTGACCATCGAACACCAGGTCATCGTTGCCTCCCACCTGATTCACGAACACGAGCGGTTTGCCGTAATGCTTGGCGGCGGCTTGAAGCATCCGGGGACGAAGCACGCGTTTACTCAGCGTAAACGGGGAAGCTGATATGTTGATCAGTATGTCAGCGCCGGCATTTACCAGTTCGGCTACTGGATCGCGGTCGTAGAGTCGTTTCGGCCAGAACTCCGGGTCATTCCAGATATCCTCGCAGATAGTGATCCCCAGTTGACGTCCCCGAAACGGCACGGTGTGGACTTCGTTGGCCGGCTCGAAGAAACGGCGTTCGTCGAACACGTCATAGGTCGGCAGGAGCATCTTGGTGTGCGTGGAAACGACTTTGCCGTCGTAGATGAAGGCGGCGCAGTTGCGAAGGTCCTTGCCGACTATCCGCTGGTTGCGGTCGACATAGCCGACAATAACACCAATCCCATGCACCTGTGCGGCCAGTTCGTCCAAAGCGCGAAGATTCCGGTCGATAAACGACGGACGTTCCAGCAAGTCGTGAGCGGGGTAGCCGACCAGGCACATTTCGGGGAAGACGCAGAGGTCGGCCTGCTTCTGACGAGCTTTTTCGATGAACGAAAGTATCTGTTTCATATTGCCGTCGAAATCGCCGACAATCGGATTTATCTGCGCAAGAGCTATCTTCATATACAATCGTACAGCAGTTTTCTGCCTCTATTTGGTTACAAGTTGGGATGTGAACGGCTGTGATAAGATAGGGATTTGCGACGTACAGCGCAAATCCAAAGACAGGACGCAGAATCTCTCTGCCCGCATTGAAGTTACGGGCAGACTACAGCAGGTTTACCAGTTCCGGACCTACTCCATCGAAAGACACTTGAACACCTGCTCGCGAGTGCCGTCGTCAAACAGAATTTCCTGCTCCATCACCCGTTTGATACCATCGCGCGTAATGACATCCGGATCATAAGTCACCACTGCCTTATGTTCGGTGGCAAAGGTCTCGATCCCAATGATGCCGGGAGTGTTCTCATACAGGGAGGTAAAGAACCCGGCCGTTCCCTTACACTTGAGACCATCGACAACAAATATGGCCTGCGACCCGGTTTTGGAGTCGTACATCACGTTGGTTGTCGGCTGGGTGAAGGCGGTTCTGAGGAAATACCCGCCGAACAGCGCCAGTATCATGAGAACCGGAATAATCAGTTTTGGTACTCGCATAGTTACTCCTACAATCCTGCCCTGACCTGAAGCGTATCGGTCTCCGGACAAGCGTCGACACATTCCAGACAGTTTGTGCAATCGCGTTGTCGGACTATTTTGAGCTCCTGCACCGGGATATCCCACATACAAGCCTGACCGCATTTGCCGCAGGAGGTGCATGTTGTCTCGTCGCGGGTTATTCGTATTAAGCCGATTCGGCTGAATGGATCAAACACCGCTCCAAGCGGGCAGAGGTACCGACAGAACATCATCGGGACAAACACCGCGCCAACTGTCAGCAGCACCAGAACTATAATCGAGATAACACCGACGCTGCCATGGCCGAGGCCGGAGAAGATAAGATAAAACGGGTCATAGCCGCGGAGCACCAGTTCGCCGGTCCGGTAGGTAAAATAAAGCGCCACGATCAGCACGACATAGCGAAGCAGCTTGAGCCAGTTGTTGACTGGTGTCTTAACCCGCGGGCGTTTTTTCCAGACTGCGCCGCCGAATCTTCCGAACAGCTCGCCCAGAAAACCGATCGGGCATCCCCAGCCGCAGAATGATTTCTTGGACAGGATGACCAGCCCGAATAGGGCAAGCATCAGCGACAGGTTAATCGGGCCGAGTGCGCAGGAAAACTCACCGGCCGTGAAAAGTCCCCACAAACTCTCCGCTCCACCGAAGGGACAAAACGCCTCGAATGGTCGAGTACCATATCCCAGCGCGAGATAGGCGACCAGCCCCAGTATTATCAGAAATGTGCCGTATCGGAAATATCTGCTCTTCACCGCAGTCATCCGGGTTACTCCTCTGTTGTTTTTACCTTACGCCACGGACCGGCAATAACGCGTGCAACAAGCCGATCCAAAGATGCCGTAATATACACATAACAGCCCATTTTTCCAGCATGATTTTCAGGAACTGAAAGCGCAGACGATTACTGGCCCAAAAAGAAAATCGACATGTCACTTGTCACGGCTACGTTTACATCTGGTTGACGTGGGCTACAAAAACGAATGAATCAGAGAGCTTACCGGCGACGGGCCATTTGCTCGACCGTGGCTATATCCTTGATGTAGTTGATGGCGAATTCTTTCTGGGCCGGATTGGTGTAGACTTCCGCTTGAGGCGACTCAATAAGCCTGACCATGACCGCCGCGACGTCGCTTGCATTCTGGGCGTTCATGGCGGCGAAATTCGGCGGAGCGGATGGTGCGTTTCCAAGTACGTTAATTGCAAAATCGGTCGACACCGCCCCGGGCAGAACCGTGGAAACAAAAATGTTTGGATACTCGGCGGCAAGGTCCATGCGAACGTTCGCGGTCAGGCTGTTAAGAGCCGCTTTGGCCGCGCTGTAAATTGAGCGGGCCGGCGACATGGGGACTTTGCTCAAAAACGAAGATACATTTATAAGGTGGCCCGATTTCTTTTCTTTGAAATATGGTACTATCGTTTGCATACCGTACAGCGCGGATTTGACATTGATCCGGATGATCTCGTCAACATCGTCATCGGTGAGTTCCATAACCGGGCGGAAAATTCCGCGACCGGCATTGTTGACCCATACGTCGATCGTGCCGAACGCCTTGAGCGCCTCCGTCTTCAGTTGATTTACGTCCTGACGCTTACGGACATCGGTGACCACTACTGCCGTTTCGGTTCCAGTTTCAGCGGCCACTTTCTCAAGTTCGTTCTCGCGTCTGGCGGCGAGTACTAGTTTATGTCCTTGTTTGCCGAGCTGACGGGCGAGTTCCGCACCGATTCCGCCGCTGGCACCCGTGATAACAATTACTTTCGATGACATGCAATCCTCATTCCAGTTAAGCTCGATTTCCATACCACGAATAAACTACACCAATCGTTTGGCAACTTAAGATTTATAACAGAGGGGTGTGGTACAAAGGTTCACTCAATCTTGTCGCTTTTGGACAGGTTATGACGGGCACAGAGTATTTTGACATTTCGTGCGGTAATGCTTGAACCCCCTTTGGAATATGGAATGTCATGATCGAAATGCAGCTCGTCACTCGCTCCACAAATCACACAACGCCCACCATCTCGAATCCAGACTTCCTTCTTTACTTCGGTAGGAATCAGCCGGGTGCGCTCTCGAAAGGCTTCTTGAGAAATTGAATCAGTAATGCCCTCAGACAAGGTAAGTCGAAATCTGAGTACCGTCCTACCATTTGATTCCACATGCTCGTAATCCGTCAAGTCAAAAACTCCTTTGAAGGACCATATGCCCGGTACTAGTTTTTCATACACTCGGACTAGTTCGGCACTGGCACCCGCTTTGTGATTTTCTACAGCGGCCACAAACTTTCCGTTTTGAGTCGGCTGACCGGACTTCGTATGCAATGGTTGATCTACGGTCTTGGGAAACGGAGCTTCAGGTGTGCGAGGGACATCGTGCCCTTCATATACGATAGTAAGGCCATCCTCCAATATTTGGTCTTGGTATGGTGCGTTTGACCGTTGTGACATCAAAATCACACTGTAACCGGGGTTGAGTCGGAAGTTCATCCCACGTTGAAGCGTCTGCACTTTCTCCAGATCGCACATATCCCGATAGGATAATATGTCATCCCTCATATTACTACTTCCACGCATCCAGCTCCGGTATTGAACCGGAGTCTGCATCAACCCCTACGCCGAAATTATTCGCGCCATAGGTCGAATCAGTCTTTGCCGGCTGAAGCCACTTGGTGTTGTTTGTGGCAAACGGGCTGGGATTCTCAGCTTTATCCGAAAACTCAAAATAAGCATCATCACCGCCGATATCGATAAACCCGCCAAACGATTTGGAATAGTAATAGTAAGGCGTCAGCTTCGACGGAAAGCGATAGTCGTCACGATAGGTTGCTTCGCCCAAGCCGGGCGTATCCTTGCCCAGATAGTATTTGTCATTACCGCCAATATCGATAAGAAAAGCATCAGAACGGATCTGCGCCAGTCCCATCGAAATCATCTTCGCCCGATACACATCATCGCCGCCAATATTTACAAGCAGAGCATTTGTGTAGTCCCAGCCGAAGCCCAGCGCGGCGCCGGCTGTTTCGAATAGCTCATGGCGGTCATTGCCACCCTCATCAAGCAAGATGCCGTTGCAGTAGTGGGCGCCGGATCCCTGGGTGAAGTAACAGGATTTGTAGAGATCATCGCCGGAACGATCGTCAACAACTCCCGTAGCGAACCAGTAACCAACCCCGAGCGTCCAGTTCCCGGAGTAGTATTCGTCGTTGCCGCGTATATCGATGATTGCGCCTAATCCGCCTGCCCACGCATGACCATCGGAGCCGTCGCCGCGCCTTCCGAATCCTGCCCCCTGAGCATTGTTACCGTTGATCTTATTCTGACTGTGATAGTCACCCCGATTGTACACACTCGTGTAGGGCTCGGCCGTGTATTTATCATTACCATCGAACGACGCACACACACCGACACCGCCGCCGATTCCCCCCATCCCCTGGCCATCACCATACAGATAGTAAGTGTCGTTCCCTTTTGCATCGAAGCACAATCCAATGCCGAAATATCCGGCTCCCTGTGCGGAGACTTCCGCTGTGTATTTGTCATCTCCTTCGCGATCGAGAAGCACGCCGACACCGAGCATCCCTGCGCCCTGGGCGAACGTAGAACCGTTGTACTGGTCATCGCCCTTGCTGTCTATCACCAGTCCCACCCCGAGCAGGCCGACGCCGGCCGCAGGCGGATACGAGGACTTCTCATATCCATAGTAGTCATCACCACCGAGGTCAATGACGACCGAGACCGGATTCAGCAGCGAGGTGTTCGCGCCGGGAGTCCCCTGGTAGATGGTGTTGCGTCCGAAATCGACGATTAACAGACTGTTGGTAGCATCGATTTCATACCAGCCATTTACCGGAGCTCGTAGCGAGCTCATGAATGTCGTCGGGAGCTTGTCGATTTTGTAGACAGGCGAGAGAATCGCGATTCGTCCGAACGGCGTTTCGATTTCCAATTGAAAATCATCGGGAACCTGCTTGGCGAACCGTTTTAGCGAAGATTCCGCCAGCTCCGATGCCGCGGCCACTTTTAACGCCGCGTAGTGAAGCGATGGCCAGTCGAGGGTGCCGGCGATATCATCGAGCTCCGGGTGATATACCATGCCATCGCCCTGGGTATCAGCGAGGTCACGGATAGTAAACGCTCTCTCCATAGCGGCGCGGTCGCACCTGCGAAACGCCAGGTCGCGCCATTTGATCGCATCGGCGAGGTTGACTATTAACTGTGCCAGAATCACCTGCACGCTGTCAGGCAGGACTTTGGATTTCTCGAGAATTTCGTTTCGATAATTCGGCCATTCGGCCTTGGCGCCGAAGGTGTAAAACTCCGTGGATTGCCCGGCCAGCGCATAGAGCCTATCCACGGCATCGACCAATGGCTCATTTCCCGGGGGCGCGGGAATCAGGTTGGCCGAATATGATCTGAACCCCCCGAGTTTTCGATCGACTCCGAGATTGTACACGAGTTTGTAGAGTGCGTCGGAAGCGCTGTCGGCATAGGCCGGGTCGAGATACAGTTCAACGGTGTTGCCCATTACTTTGGTGTAATCGTATAATTTGAGCGGTTCGGCAAAGAGATAATCGAACGATGTCAGCTTGTAAGGGATATCCAGGGGAAACCGGTTCCAGTACCCCCTGGGCTGATAGCCGAGGTCGGCCCGGGTAAACCCGACCTCGCCGAGAATGCGGCCAAGGATGTCGCTCTGGGGCGTCTGGGCCATAGTGTCGTGCCCACAACAAATAACGAGAAGGATCATAAGGGCGTATCGCTTCATAGGATGATTCCTCTGGCAATTTTTTTGATTTACAGCAACCAGTATAGTTGGTTTATTGCCAAAAACAAGAGAGTTCATTTCCCGGATAAGGAGGACCGCGTGAGACAATTGCTCAGCGCCATCGCCCTGTACTGTCTTGCCGCCGGATGCGGTGAAAAGGTCGACAAGCAGACGTATCAGAAGAACTTGGAGAACAAGGAGAAGGCCGAGGAACTGGCTGACAAACCAGTATCGGGCCCGACTATATTCGATGGTGAGACTCACCTTGCCAATTTGCAGCAACTCACTTTCGGCGGACAGAACGCCGAGGCCTATTTCTCATACGATGCATCGGAGCTGATTTTCCAGTCGGACCGGGATTCCCTGCCGTGTGATCAGATATTCAGGATGAATGTCGATGGCACCCATGTGAAGATGATGTCCAACGGCAAGGGGGTGACCACGTGCTCATTCATCTCACCCGATGGCAAGAACATTATTTATGCCTCAACTTATCTGGCCGGGGACAGCTGTCCGCCCAAGCCGGATATGTCGCAGGGGTACGTCTGGGCGCTTCACACCGGGTATGACATTTTCAAGGCTGATCCCGATGGCTCCAATATCGTGCGGCTGACCGATACGCCCGGATATGACGCCGAATGTGTCTATTCCCCGCAGGGAGACAAGATCCTCTTTACTTCGGTGCGAACCGGAGATCTCGAACTGTACATGATGGATCCGGACGGAAAACATGTTGAGCAACTGACCAACACTCCCGGATACGATGGTGGCGGGTTCTTCTCGCTCGATGGTCAATGGATCTGCTGGCGGGCGTCACGGCCGACCGGCAAGGACCTCGATGAATATCGCGCCCTGCTCAAGCAGGGACTGGTGAGACCAAGCCGGCTGGAAATCTATATCATGAATCTGAAAGACCGTCAGCCGATTCAGCTGACCAGCAACGGAGCCGCGAATTTTGGTCCGTATTTCCATCCCGACGGTAAGTCCGTGATCTATGCCTCGAATGTCGATGATCCGAAGGGAATGAATTTCGATCTCTATATGGTTGAGATTGCCACGAAGAAAGTCGAACGGATTACGTATAATCCGACTTTCGACGGTTTTCCGATGTTCAGCCACGACGGCAAGAAGCTGGTGTTTGCGTCGAATCGCAACAACAGTCGTCCGCACGAGACGAACATCTTTATCGCTAATTGGAAACCATGATTTGTCGGTCGACTTCGGAAACAGCCTCTGACTGGACGCATGAATGATGGAGGCGGGTTTGAGCCCGCCTCTTTTCTGATTTGCGGGATATGCCGCGTTTTAGGCGGCGCTCGTATCCGATATTAATGTGGGGGTTAGTATCAGTCGGTCAATCATTGGTCTCTTCGAGTTCCGAAAGCCGCAGATCTTCGATCATCTCCCGGCGTCCGCGCCGGCGAAGTCGGTCTTTTTTCCGGCTGTAACGATCATCCCAGTTGGCGGGCCGCTTCTTAGTATTGTTGTGCTGGCCATCTTTGTCATTCTGCTGGGGTTCACGTGTCCAACGGTCTTGCATGAAAATCCTCCGAAATACTGAACAGCACTAATGCTTACATTCTGACATTAATTAATGTCGGAGTTCGCGGCCGAATTTTTCATTTGAGTTTCAAAAAAATGACCTACTGGAGATTCGGGGATACCGGCAGCAGTCGGCAGACATCCGCCGAGTCCTCTGAACTGCATATCGTTACACATTGTCAAGTATACGTTCCGAATGTGCTGAATTATGCAGACTCCAACAGGCGTCGTGCGGTCACCCAAGTAGTCCATCTCGCGATTTACAAGCTATTGTTTGACAATAGGATAACATCAATTTCCATCTCCTGAAACTGAAAATATCACACTCGGCACATCCGATGCAGTATGCCTTTGCAGACAGCTTTGAAAGTAGGAGAGAGAATATGCTCGAAGGAAGATTTCAAAGAGGCTTTTCACCGGAACGACTCGAGACGACCACCGATCCGAGAATCCGCAGGGACGACAAAGGCTACTTTGTCATGTCACTGTCGGAGAATTCGAAAGTGTATTTCGAGGACTTCTACCGGTTTTTGGAGCTTACCTATGCCGCGGCCTTAACTGAAAAAGACACGGTTCGCCGGAGATTGATCGAAACGAGGATTTCGCACTCGGAGACGGTGGCGTTTTATCGGGCCAAGGCTGTTATTCTCGATCTGTTGCTTAAGAATATACGCCGGTTCTATACCGATGGCGCCAATCTGGGCATCATCATGACCCCCTGGTGTTTCGGTACCGTCATGCTGGAAAAGGTTGAAGTATATAGAGATAGGCTGAGCAAAGGGGAAGTCCAGGATGAAAATGTGCCCGATTACCCGTATTATGTGATTAACTATATCGATGAGATTTACAAAGTGGTACTGCTGAGCCTGTTCGATTTTCCGGAAAAGGCTTTTCAGATGCGCTGGCAGTATTCGGAACTTTTGAAACGCTATTCCCTGATTCTGACCAATATCACCAGTTCGCTGAATTCGGTTCTTCATTCTATTAAAAATCTCAACGCCTGAACAAGGCCTGACTTCTTCATCCCTCCTACAGGACCCCCTGAGTTTTCAGGGGGTTTTTTTTATAACGAATCAAGCATATCTGCCGATATATGTCTCATAACTATTTACCGGCGTGAAGAGTAGACGACAGGCAGGCAACGGCCCGATTATGACTTCCAGCGCAATCAAAAACAGGACCGAACAGAAGTTCATAGCTATCCACCTGGATTCCATCCGGGTCGATTCTGTTCTTGATTTCGATCTGTATCTCAACGTAAACAGGAATCTGGTCCTTTACCGTTCGGCCGATCTGCCGTTTACCGAACGCACCCGCCAAAAATTGCTGGAAAACAAAGTCGACCGGCTCTTTATCACCAACGAGTCCAAGCAAAAATACCAGCGATATATCGAACAAAACCTTCCCAAGATTCTGGTAGACCCTCAGATCCAGGAAGAAAAGAAAGCCACCATTCTCTATTCCACCTCGACCGGTCTGGTCAAAGAAGTACTGTCCAATCCGACTTATGGCGAAAACATCCAGCGTTCCAAAGAACTGGTTGCCAACACAGTCAACTATGTCCTGGGTGGACGTGAAGCTTTCCTGAATTTGTTGAAGATCACTTCCTTTGATTACTATACCTACACCCACTCGGTGAACGTCTGCACCTTCTCTATCGCCCTCGCTCAACAGATGGGGTTCCATGACCAGGAGTTCCTGTACGAGTTGGGGGTCGGAGCGCTCCTGCACGATATAGGCAAATCCAAAATATCGGACCGGATTCTCAACAAGCGGTCATCGCTCAACTCAATTGAATTTGAAATCATGAAGAAGCATCCCAAGTGGGGCGTAGACATTCTGACGGAAACCGATATCGTCCCGGCCGCCACCTATTACCCGATCCTTCAGCACCACGAGCGCGGCGACCGAAGCGGCTATCCCAACTCACTCTCGCTTCGTGAAATGCACATCTATTCGAAGATCGTAGCGATTGCGGATTCGTTCGATGCCATGACCACCGAACGCGTGTATCAACGGGCGATGGATACGTTCCCGGCGTTGAGAATCATGTTCTCGCTCAAGGGTGCGTACGACGATGAAGCGATGAAGGCGTTTGTCGAACTGATGGGTCCGCGCGGCCTGGTCGACGTCTGAGTCGGTATCTCCTGCCGCCCTATCGAATTTTCCTCTTATCTTTGTCGGTCCGCCTCCGTGTAGGGAAGCATCGTCTTCGGGGCTGCCCTTGTCCGTAGCCCGTTGCGTGTTGTTGACGAGGGCATGCCTGCTGGCATGCCGGATGGCCGCCTCTAAGAAGATGCGTCCCTACATAAACCTTGCTGTCACTCGTAGGATTCGTATATTGACAGAAATTCTGGAGGTCAAATGAAAGAGATTATCAAGACCGATAAAGCGCCGAGCGCGATAGGACCCTACTCCCAGGCGGTAAAGGTCAGTGGCGGCACGATGTTGTTTATATCCGGTATCATCCCGTTGAATCCGAAAACGATGGAGATTGTCGGCAAGACGGCCGGGGAACAATGTAAGCAGGTCATGGACAACATGGGACACGTACTCAAAGAGGCGGGTGGAGAATACGCCAATGTTGTCAAAACGACGATTTATCTGTCCGATCTGGCCGATTTTGGGCCGGTCAACGAGATGTACGGCACTTATTTCGATGTCAACCCGCCTGCCCGGGCCACCGTGGAGGTGAGCAGATTGCCGAAGGATGTCAAGATAGAGATCGAAGCAATCGCCATCCTGTAGGCACCGGGCCAATCATCGCAATGGGTCATCTGCGCATGAGCCACAGAGCTTTAGAGTTGACTACTGATTGATGCCGTGTTACCATAGACGATAAATATTGTTTTCTTTATTTTCGGTGGAGGTAAAAATGGCAGAGTCTAAGACTAGCCGCCGGGGTTTCCTCGAAATCCTGCTAGCTGGCGGACTGGTTGCGACGCTCGGTGCAATCTTATATCCTATCTGGGACTATCTCGTCCCTCCGGCCACAAGCGAAGCGAAGCTGTCGCAACTTAAACTTCCCTTCACACGGGAAGAAATAGCGGCCGAGCCGAAGAAGGCGAAGTACTTCAAGTATGGCCGCGACCTTGGAATTATCTTCCTCAATGACAAAGGCGATCTGGGCGCCCTCTCAGCTTCATGCACCCACCTTGACTGTACCGTTCAGAACCGCCCGGACCTCGGTTTGATCTGGTGCGCGTGTCATAACGGTAAGTACAGTTACACCGGACAGAATATCTCCGGACCGCCGCCCAAACCGCTGCAGCAGTATGCGGTGAAGGAGATCAGCGGCGCGATATATGTAAGCCAGGAGGCGAGCTGATGACACATACACCTGCACCGAGCGCTCCGGCGTCGGGTAACAAGGTCTATCGATGGATCAATGATCGGTTCAAGATCGACGCCCTAGTGGAGTATATGGGGCATAAGGAAGTTCCGCTTCATGGCCACTCCATCTTCTACTATTTCGGCGGCATTTCCCTGTTTCTGTTTATCGTCCAGGTGGTGACCGGCATCCTGTTGCTTATGTACTACCGGCCGGGAGCCGAGTCGGCATATGAGTCGGTGAGGTTCATCGTATCGAACGTCTCTTTCGGCTGGCTCATTCGGTCGCTGCACTCCTGGTCAGCCAACCTCATGATTCTCTCAGTATTCGTCCACATGTTCACCGTCTACTTCACACAAGCTTATCGTACACCGCGCGAGTTGACCTGGCTTTCCGGTATAGGCCTGCTTGGGCTGGCGCTGATGTTCGGATTCTCCGGATATCTGCTTCCCTGGAACGTATTGTCGTTTTTTGCCACGCGTGTCGGTACAGGGATGGCCGGCACGATTCCGGTGATTGGTCAGAAACTCATGATAATCATGCGCGGTGGCGACGAGGTCACGGGCGCTACTATCGGCCGGTTTTTTGGCCTTCATGTAGCTATCCTGCCGGGGCTGTTCACGGTCCTGCTGGCGGGACATTTGATTTTCATCCAGCGGCAAGGAATGAGTGAACCGCTCGGTTGGCAGAGTAAACCAGCGGGCGAGAAGAAGTACATGCGATTTTTCCCCAGCTTCCTCATGCGTGACCTGCTGGTCTGGCTCATTGTGTTGAATGTCCTGGCTGTGCTGGCAGTACTGTTTCCGGATGGAATCGGGGTTGTTCACTGGCCGCTCGATGCGAAGGCAGATCCATTTGCGCCTCCGCCCGACGTCATCCGCCCGGAGTGGTATTTCATGTTCGCATTCCAGTCGCTCAAGTTGCTCCCATCGCACCTGTGGTTTATTGAAGGCGAATTGTTCGGGATCGCCGCCTTCACTGTCGGCGGAGTCATCTGGGCACTCGTGCCGTTTCTTGACAAGAAGTCACCGGTGGGCCAACGCCCCGGATTCTTCATGGCGTTTGGATGGTTCGTGCTGGCTTTTATCGTCGCAATGACAATCATCGGATACATGGTATAGGAGGTGGTGATGCGTACAGGTATATACATTCTACTGTTCTTAGTGACTGCCGGCCTGGTCATCGCGGCCCCCACCGACCAAGACAACTGCATGAAGTGTCACTATGATTTCGAAGACGAAAACGGTCCCTCGCATGAGATTTCCCGCGATGTACATATCCAGCGCGGCCTAAGCTGCGTGGATTGCCACGGCGGCGATGCATCGCTTGATGACATGGATGAGGTGCGCAAGGACAAGTCGTACCGCGGCGCACCGACTCATTTTCAAATCCCGGAATTTTGCGCAAGATGTCATAGTAATGCCGCCTACATGCACGATCACAATCCGACCCTGCCGACCGATCAACTTGACAAGTACAAAACATCGGTGCACGGCAAACTGCTCTTTGAAAAGAAGGACATGAAGGTGGCGGACTGCGTCTCCTGCCACTCGGTGCACCAGATCGGAGATCCCAAGACGCCGCACTCGAGTACCTATCCGCAGAACATTCCCGCAACCTGCGGGCACTGCCACTCGGACTCCGCTTACATGGCGTCATACGGTATTCCTACAAATCAGGAAGCCGGATTCAGGGAATCGGTCCACGGTATCGCACTGCTTGAAAACAACGACCTGGGAGCGCCTGCGTGCAACGACTGCCATGGCAATCATGGCGCCGCTCCGCCGGGGGTAGCTTCGTTGTCGGCCGTTTGTGGTAACTGCCACGCAATCGAAGCTGAGTTGTTTAATGCGTCGCCGCACAAGGATGCCTTCGAAGCCAACGACTTCCCGATGTGCGAAACTTGCCATTCGAACCACCGGATTCTCAAGCCGAACGACAGCATGGTCGGTACCACAGAAACATCCGTGTGCGCAAACTGCCACTCGGCGGACGACGGCACCAAAGGCTGGACGACGGCCCAGGGTATCTCGGATGTGCTGGCCGGTTTGGTCGCGGTCCAGGATACAGCAGGAACTCTGCTGGAAGAAGCGACCGCTAAGGGAATGATGACGACCGACGAAGAATTCCTTTTCAAAAATGTCAACCAGGCACTGATTCAGGCCCGAACTATGGTACATACTTACAGCCTTGACTCGGTATTGCCTAAAACCCAGCAGGGAATGAAGGAAGCGGATTCCGTCAGAGTCGCCTCGGCATCACTGATAAATGAATACTACTTCCGGAGAAAAGGTCTGGTGTTGGCAACCCTGTTTATCACAGTATTGGCCATTGGCCTGTATCTAAAGATTCGGCGGGTGGACAGCCAACTAAAATAGTCGTCATTTATGTAGGATAAAAATTATCCGCAATTATGTATAAGGGATAAGAATCGTAATACTTTACTGGAGAGTAGGGTTAACAGTGGGAGTCTAAGACAGAGCAAACAATCGATGTTGATTTGGTTGTGTATGTTGTGATTTAAGGACTTCTGTGGAGAAATAAACAAAAAATCGCTTGACAAACCCGGATTTTGGGATTTCTTGGGCGGTAAAATATTGTGAATTCAGTCACATAGGTGTCCGAAGTACGACAAGAGATACGGTAAATGCAACAGTACCTTTCAGTTCTGATCTTTCTGGCAGCCGGGACAGGAATTGTCCTGGTTACCTTTTTCATATCCCGGTTGTTCCGACCATCGCATCCCTATCCGGAAAAGACCGTCAATTATGAGTGCGCAGAAAAGCCGATTGGCAATTCGTGGATTCGATTCAATAACCGATTCTATATCTTTGCTTTGATTTTCGTGATTTTCGACGTCGAGGTCATTTTTCTCTTCCCCTGGGCTGTGGCATTCAGTCAGCTTGGCCTCTTCGCGCTATTTGAGATGATCGTTTTCATCCTGATCCTGTTTTTTGGGATTTTCTACGCGTGGAAGAAGGGGGTCCTCAAGTGGGTCTGATCAAGAAGCTTCCGTATTATGCGGAGATGATACCGGGCGGTTCGCTGGTAGTGACCTCCCTTGAGGGAGTGTTGCATCACGCGCAGGCTAAGTCGCTCTGGTATCTACTATTTGGCACCGCGTGCTGCGCTATCGAGTTGATGTGCACGGGCGCCTCGCGCTATGACTTTGACCGGCTTGGTATGATTTTCCGCGCTTCACCGCGTCAGGCCGACCTTATAATTGTGGCCGGTACCATAACGAAGAAGATGGCCCCCAGACTTCGCACTCTGTATGACCAGATGGCTGAGCCCCGGTATGTGATAGCGATGGGTGGCTGCACGATCAATGGTGGCCCGTTTTACTATGACTCCTACGCCGTGGAAAAAGGTGTTGACCATATCATACCGGTCGATGTCTACATCCCCGGTTGTCCCCCCCGTCCGGAATCATTGTTGGAAGGGTGTCTGACGCTCCAGAAGAAAATCAAAAAGCAGAAGTTGAGTGACTGGCAGGAAAAGTGAGATGACCAAAGACGAGCTTAAGTCATACATCGAAAGCAACTACTCGGGTAAGCTCACGGCTTTGGAAAGCGGTCGTTTCGAGCTTTTGTACCAGATTAAAAAGGTCGACCTGCTCGAGATAGCGCGAAAGCTCCGTGACGACAATCAGCTCTTGTTCGACTACCTGTGTAATATCGGCGTGACGGATACGCGCGAGCATCTGGAAATGGTTTACTCGATAGCGTCGACTACCAATAAGCTCCGGCTCGATTTCAAGACCGTCTTTGGTTACGATGACGTAGATGTCGACTCAGTCCAGACAATCTGGCCGGCGGCCAACTGGTACGAGCGCGAAGCATGGGAGCTCTACGGCATCAATGTAAAGAACCATGGCAATCTGACCCAATTCCTGCTGCCCGATGACTGGAACCAGGGTCCCCCGATGCGCAAGGACTGGGACGCTCCGGACTTTGTACGCTTCCCGGAGTTTGACGTATGAGCACGGCCGGATTGAAGACCGAAGAGTTCCAGGTCAACATGGGGCCGCATCATCCGTCGACCCATGGCGTCTGCCGGCTTTTGCTGACCATGGATGGCGAGAAGGTCATCAAGATTGAGCCCCATATAGGCTACCTGCACCGATCTATCGAAAAGATCTGCGAAAACCGCACCTATGCCCAGTGTATTCCGATTCTCGATCGGTTTGAATATGTCACGGCGATGTCCTGCAATTACGTATTCGCTTTGTCCGCTGAACGCCTTGCGCAGATACAGGTCCCCGAGCGGGCAGAGTACCTTCGGGTTATCATGCTCGAACTCAACCGGATAGCCTCACACTTGATATTTTTCGGCACGACCGCAATGGATATCGGGGCGCTGACGCCGTTCCTGTACGGTCTGCGCGAACGGGAAATGATCATGGATCTGTTCGAGATGACCTGCGGTCAACGTCTTACCTATAACTATATTCGCATCGGTGGCGTCTCGAAAGATATTCTGCCGGCCTTCGTGCCGAAATGCCGCGAAGCCATTAAGGTTATTAATGAGAAGGTTGACGAATACGAAGCTCTGCTGAACGAAAATCCGATTTGGAAGGCTCGAACGATCGGTGTTGGCAGGTTGTCGGCTGAGAAGGCGATTGCGTTTGCGGCGTCGGGGCCGATTCTTCGGGCATCCGGCGTGAAGTATGATCTGCGGCGCGATGACCCATACAGCATTTACGACCGGTTCGAGTTCGACATTCCAACGCGCCAGAACGGCGACGTGTTCGACCGGTTTGTATTAAGAATTGAAGAGATCCGTCAGTCGATAAGAATTATCAGTCAGGCGTTGGACGGCCTGCCCGAAGGCGAATACAAGGCGAAAGTGTCGTTGAAATTCAAACCGCCAGTGGGCGAGCTGTATACACGCATAGAAAACTCCCGCGGTGAGATGGGTGTTTATCTTGTCTCCGATGGCACGGAGAAACCGCTTCGGGTCAAAACCCGCGGCGGCTCCTATAACCATCTCCAGTTGATTCCGGAAATTGCCACCGCCTGCCTCATCGCCGACCTCGTGGCGATTTTTGCTTCGTTTGACATCATCATGCCGGAGGTCGACCGATGATGTTTGCGGTAACGCAACCGGTTGAACTATCACCTGCTTTCCTGTGGATCCAGCATCTGGTTGAGTTGGTCGGTATCGCCGGAATCTGGTCTGTAGTCATCACCTATGGCATTCTGGCCGTGGTCATGTTCGGTGTGCTGGCCGTTCTGGCGCTGTTTTTGGTGTGGTGGGAACGGAAGTTCGCCGGGCATATTCAGCAGCGCTTCGGCCCGATGATGACCGGATGGCATGGTTGGTACCAGACAATAATGGACGCTGTGAAACTCCTGCAAAAGGAAGATATTCTTGTCGTCACCCGTGACCGGGCCGTATTTTTCTGGGCGCCGATTATTGCGTTCGTGGCTGCTTTCGCCGCCTACATAGTGATTCCTTTCGGTAATGGGATAATCGTCGCCGACCTGAATGTCGGGATTCTCTACGTATTAGCGATTACCACCTTCACAATAATTTCGCTGCTGATGGCCGGCTGGGGCTCCAACAACAAGTACGCTCTATTGGGTGGGATGCGCTCAGCCGCGCAAGTTGTCAGTTACGAAGTCCCGATGGTAGTATCGATTCTCACCGTTGTTTTATTCGCGGGTTCCCTGTCCATGGTCGACATTGTGGAATCACAGTCCGGCTGGTTCTACAACTGGAACATTTTCCGACTGCCTTTCGGCCCCATTGCCTTTATTACCTATATAATCGCCGCCACGGCTGAGGCCAACCGCACGCCGTTTGACATTCCGGAAGCTGAGCAGGAACTGGTCGCCGGTTTCAATATCGAATACTCAGGCATGAAGTTCGCCATGTTCTTCCTGGCCGAATTTGTAAATATGTTTACTGTCTCCGCTATTGCCACGACCCTCTTCCTGGGAGGGTGGAGCGGAGTACTGCTTCCGTCATGGGTCTGGTTCATGGGCAAGACGCTCATGGTCGTAGCCCTGCTTATGCTGTTCCGCTGGACATTCCCCAGGCTGAGAGTCGATCAGCTGATGGAGTTCTCGTGGAAGTACCTGGTACCGATTACCTTTGCCAACTTAATACTGGCCGGCTGGATGAAGTACGCCGGATGGTATTGGTGATGAGAGCCAATAGATAGTGATAAAAGATATTTTCAAAGGACTGTACGAGCTTATCGTCGGGATGGGAATAACCGGCAAGCACCTTGGGCGCCACGCGGTCACGCTTCAGTACCCGGTACAGAAGATGGAAATGCCGGAACGGTCGCGCGGGATCGTGGTGCTGCTGTCGGATAAAGAAACAGGTGAGCTCAATTGTACCGCATGTATGCTCTGCATGCGGGCATGTCCCACCGCGGCGATACGGATCGATGCCCCCCGCGATGAAAACAAGAAGCGTCAGCTCAAGTCATTCGTGGTGGATAATACCATCTGCTGTTTCTGCGGCCTGTGTGAAGAGGCGTGCAATTTCTCGGCTATCAAGATGGCGGGCAAATATGAATTTTCGACGTTGACTCGCGAAGATCTCATCTGGGACATGAAGAAACTTCAAGAAGTCGGTCGCGATGTTCCTTATGTCGATACCCGGAAGAAAAAGCCGGCCAAGACCGACGCACCCGTGAAACCGGCGCCGGCCCAGCCAAAAGCAGAGACAAACACCGAGGCTCCGATGCCTAATCAAGGCCCGGCGGAGGATTCCCAAATGAAAGAGGAAAAGTGATGATCGGACCGGAAGTGGGAATCGCGTTCTGGGTATTGGCAATCATGATGATTGTGTCCGCTTTCATGGTGGTCAGTCTCAAAAATATTTTCCACTGCGCGCTGTTTCTGGTGTTCTGCCTGTTTTCCGTTGCCGGTATTTATATTCTGCTTCATGCGGAATTTCTGGCCGCCGCGCAGGTCTTGATTTATGTCGGTGCGGTTGCCGTCCTGATGATATTCGCGATTATGCTTACCAGCAATCTGGCCTCTAAGCGAATTCGCCAGGTCAACGAAAACGTGCTGGTGTCATTTTTTGTCTCTCTTATTTTCTTTATCAGCGTTTGCATGCTTCTTTACAATACGCGTGTCTGGCGTTATGCGGCCGACAACCTGCCTGATAATAATATTATGGCGGTAGGCAAGGCGCTAATGACGGAGTATATGCTGCCGTTTGAAGTAGTCTCCGTGCTTATGCTGGCAGCGATGATCGGGGCGATAGTGCTGGCCAGAAAGGAGCGCTCCTAGTGTTCTATTACCTGTCGCTGGCCGCTTTGCTGTTCTCAATCGGGTTGTTCGGAGTCCTCACCCGTCGCAACGCGGTCGGGATCCTGATGTCGCTGGAGCTGATGTTCAATGCCGCAAATATCAACTTTGTGACTTTTAACAGATATGTCATCACCGACGGTCTTGCCGGTCAGATCTTTGCCATCTTCGTCGTAGTAGTGGCGGCCGCCGAAGCGGTGGTCGGACTGGCCATAGTCCTGCTGCTTTATCGCAATTGGCAGGGAATCAATGTCGATAACGTTAATGTCATGAAGTGGTAGGTTGATTAAATGACGCAACATGCTTATCTGATAGCCCTGCTTCCCCTGATCTCCTTTGTGATGATCGTGTTCTTGCTTCGTTGGAAGGAGAAACTGTCGGCCGGGTTCTCGATCGCGATGATTCTGACTTCATGGCTGATGTCGATAATCGTGCTTATAGAGACGATCTCCCGTGGCGCTGTTCCTTACGAAGCATTTTACAAATTCGTCGACTTGCCAAGATTCGTCCTCGAGATCGGGATTCTCATCGACTCGCTGACCGCGGTTATGCTGGTCGTAGTGACGACGGTGGGCTCCTGTGTTGAGATATATTCGCTGGGATACATGAAAGACGACCCGCGCTTCAGCCGGTTCTTCGCTTATTTATCGCTATTCCTTTTCAGTATGCTTGGGCTGGTGCTGGCCAACAACTTCTTCATGATATTTATTTTCTGGGAACTGGTCGGATTGACCAGCTACCTGCTAATCGGCTTCTGGTTCGAAAAGAAGTCCGCGGCCGATGCCTGTAAGAAGGCATTTATCACAACCCGGATGGGCGACCTCGGCTTCCTGGTTGGCCTGTTTATCATAGCTTTCTATTTCGGGACTTTCAATTACCATGGTGTTTTTGAGATAGTCGGAACCGGTACAATCCCGGCTGGGGTACTGACGGCGGCGGCGATCTTCATATTCTGCGGGGCGGTGGGAAAGTCTGCACAATTTCCCCTGCATGTCTGGCTGCCGGATGCGATGGAAGGTCCAACCCCGGTGTCCGCGCTGATTCATGCCGCCACCATGGTTGCCGCGGGTGTCTATCTGGTCGCGCGGTCAATGAGTTTGTTCGTAGGTTCCGCGGAAGCCTCCATGGTCGTGGCGATAATCGGTGTCGTGACATCGTTCATGGCGGCAACCATAGGGCTGGTTCAAAATGATATTAAACGCGTGCTGGCATATTCGACTGTAAGTCAGCTTGGATATATGATCATGGCGCTCGGCCTCTATGGATATGACACGGCCCACGAAGTGCACTCTCCGGGATTCTACGCCGGCACGTTCCACCTGATGACCCACGCGTTTTTCAAAGGCCTGCTGTTCCTCGGCGCCGGGTCGGTGATCCACGCGGTGCATACCAACGATATTCAAGAGATGGGCGGTCTCTGGAAGAAGATGAAGATCACGGCGATCACTTTTATGGTGGCCTCGGGGTCTATCGCCGGGATATTCCCGTTATCCGGGTTCTGGTCGAAAGATGAAATCGTCGCCAGCACGGTACATCACCCGATCTTTATGGTCATGACGCTGGCTATTGCTTTTATGACGGCCTTCTATATGTGGCGGCTCTGCTTTTTGACCTTCACCGGCCGGCCTCGCGATCAACACCGCTATGACCATGCGCATGAATCGCCAAAGGTAATGACATACCCGTTGATCCTGCTGGCCTTCCTGTCAGTGTTTGCAGGATGGTTCGGTATCCCTGCCCTTGAACACGGGTTTGCCGCGTTTGTCTACCATGAACAGGCATACCATCCTCATTTCAGTTGGGGACTGGCGCTGCTGTCTACAGTTGTGGCCCTGTCCGGTGTCGGCCTGGCCTACCTGATGTACTACAAGAAGTCGATTTCAGCCGATAGAGTAGCGGCCGCGCTCAAGCCGCTGTATAAGCTGACTTATAACAAATACTATTTCGATGAACTGTATCAAGTGATTCTCATCAATCCTGTAATGGCGTTCGGACGGTTCATGTGGAGTTTTGACGCCAACGTAATCGATGGATTCGTGAATCTGGTGGGCAAGGCGACAATCGTGTGGTCCCAGATCAAGCTTTGGGTCGATATTTGGATTGTCGATGGCGCGGTGAACGGATCCGGCTGGCTCGTCCAACAGGGAGCATCGATCCTGAAGTACCTGCAGACCGGTGCGATGCAGTTCTACATCCTGTTTATCATGGCGCTGGTGGTAATTTTCGGCATGTTCAAGTTCGAGTCCTCGCTGATCGATATCAGTTGGCCCGCACTCACTCTTGTTTTCATACTTGGACTCGTGTTCCTGGCGCTGGTTTCCAAGATGGTGCTGGCAAAATCGAAGGCGGAACGGGATTCTGAAGGCGAAGAATAGTTACGATATTGGAGGATAGATTATAATGCTGAGTTCATTGATATTCATTCCGTTAGCCGGTATGCTGATTGTGATGCTTCTGCCCAAGGATAAGACGAAGCTTATTCAATGGGCGGCGATTGGCATCAGCATTATTCCTATGGCTATGACGTTCTGGATGACCTGGGACTATTTCTTCAACTTTTCTGGAACGTCAGCAATGGCCTATGTCGAAGGCCCGTATAGCTGGATTCCGTCGTTGAGCATTCAGTATTATCTGGGTGTTGACGGAATCTCGGTGCCGATGTTGTTCCTGACCGGCCTGCTGTCCACTCTGTCACTGATTGCTTCGCTGAGTATCAAGGAGAGGATCAAAGAATACTTCGCTTTCTTCCTCCTATTGGAAGCCGGGATGATGGGTGTATTCGTGGCGCTTGATTTCTTCCTGTTTTACGTCTTCTGGGAGATCATGCTCGTCCCGATGTACTTCCTCATTGGCGTCTGGGGCGGCCCGAGAAAAGAGTACGCGGCGATCAAGTTCTTTCTCTACACGCTGTTCGGTTCTATTTTCATGTTATTCGCCATCCTGATTCTCTATTTCACTTCGGAGCCGCACTCGCTGAACATGATCACGCTGCTTGACCATGGCCCGACCCTTTCGCACGGGCTCCAGATGGTCTGCTTTATCTTCTTCTTCATTGCCTTCGCTATCAAAGTTCCAGTCTGGCCGTTCCACACGTGGTTGCCGGATGCACACGTGGAAGCCCCGACCGCAGTTTCGGTTATTCTTGCCGGAGTTCTGCTGAAGATGGGGACTTATGCGATGCTTCGGATCAGCTGGCCGATGTTTCCATCGGCGCTTCGCAGTCTCTCGTTCTGGATCGCCGTACTCGGTGTGATCGGCATCATCTACGGTGCCCTCGTATCGATGGCGCAGAAAGACCTCAAGAAGCTGGTCGCGTATTCATCGGTTTCGCACATGGGATATTGTATGCTGGCGCTCGGCGCATATACCTCCGCGGCGGCCATCAGCGGCTGTATGTTCCAGATGGTATCGCACGGACTGATTACGGGAGCGCTGTTCCTTCTGGTCGGCGTACTCTACGACCGCGCTCACACCAGAGAAATCGCGGCCTTCGGCGGTCTTGGTTCCAAACTTCCGGTTTACAGCGGCATCATGGTGATGTTCTCGATGGCCGCGCTCGGCTTGCCGGGCATGTCCGGATTCGTGGCCGAATTCATGATTTTTGTCGGTTCGTTCGGCGTACTCAACAAAGTGCTGGTAGGGATATCGGTTCTGGGTGTCGTCCTTGGTGCGACCTACATGCTTCGCATGGTTCAGCGTGTCTTCCTCGGGGAGTTTAATCTCGCCCGCTGGAGCGACCTGACTGAAATCAACCTGCGCGAAATCATCTCGGTAACGCCGCTGGCGATTCTGACACTGGCAGTCGGGGTCTACCCGAAGCCGTTGACCGACCTGATGAACGCGACGATTCAACATTTGATTACGCTGATGTCAAGGTAGAATGATGGACGCACAACTGCCCCAGATAAACTTTTCCATGATGCTCCCGGAGATCTTCTTGTTTCTCTGGGCTCTTGTGGTGATAACATTCGACCTGATCACCAGTCGGAAGACTGAAACCGGCGCCGGCTACCTGGCTCTGCTCGGACTCGCCCTGACGGGAGTGATTCTCGCTTTCACCGGTTACGGGCGCGGATTCGGCAATATGTTCTTCAATGATCCGTTCTCCCTGTTTTTCAAGATTGTCTTCCTGGGTGCGGCATTCATGGCCATTGGCAGCTCGTTCGGGATAGTCAAACAGAAAATCACGAATCATCGCGGAGAGTTCTTCGGGCTGATTCTCTTTTCGACGGTAGGGATGATGTTCCTCGCGTCATCGAACGAACTTCTGTCGCTGTATATCGGTCTTGAACTGACCACCATCCCGCTCTTTGTGCTGGCGGCGTTCTTCAAGGACAATCGGCTGTCGGTTGAAGCCGGAATGAAGTATTTCGTGATCGGGGCGTTTTCTTCGGCGTTGCTACTCTATGGTCTTTCTTTCCTCTATGGACTGTCGGGAACGACAGATATCGTACAGATGAAGATCAACATGGCTATCACGCACCTCACGTTCAAGAATATCGGGGTGCTTCTTATCGTGGCGACCCTGCTTATTCTCGCTGGAATCGGTTTCAAGCTTGCTCTTCCGCCGTTCCACCAGTGGGCGCCCGATGTCTATGAGGGTGCGCCGACACCGGTAGCGGCATTCCTTTCAGTAGGTTCGAAAGCAGCCGGGTTGGTCGCCTTTGCCAAGATCTTCGTAAATGGCCTGTTTGCTTTCTGGGGACCGGAGATGGCGCCGAACGATTGGGGTAGAATGGTGGCCATAGCCGCTATCCTGGCGCTGATTATCGGTAACGTGGTGGCGATTCGCCAATCCAATATGAAGAGAATGCTCGCCTATTCGTCTATTGCCCAGGCCGGATATATCATGATCGGCATGGTGTCGATGAACGAATTTGGCCTGTCTGCGGTCGGCTACTATATCTTCGCCTATTTGTTCGCCAACATGGGTGCCTTCGCGATGGTGGTGATGTTCGAAGACCAGACCGGGTCCTGTCAGATCGCCAGCTACCGCGGTCTGGCCAAAAACTCGCCGTTCTTCGCGGCGTCGCTCGCGCTCTTTTTGTTGTCGTTAGCCGGTATCCCGCCGTTGGCCGGTTTTATGGCCAAGTACAAAGTCTTCGCCGCGGCGATTGATCTGGCTACAACCGGACAAGGAAGATATGATTTTCTATATTGGCTGATCGGAATCGGCCTTCTGACCTCTGTCTTTGCGCTTTTCTACTATGCCAACGTCATTAAAGAGATGTACTTCTCTAAAGATGACTCGCCGTATCGTATCGCTTATCCGGTGGCTGCCACCACAGTGGTGATAATCGGCCTGGCTGGTATCTTCATTGTCGGTATTTTCCCTGAGCCGATCCTCCAGTTTGCCGGCAAAATCTCGGCTGTGTTCGGCTTTATGCCGCATTAAGGGCAACCGAAATAGTTTGACTTCGCAAATCCCGCCCAATATACTCTTGCTAGAATTACCTTCGGTATCGGTGGTTTGCCCATGAGACAGCTACTTAATATACTCAAGCGCTATTTTGTTTCCGGCGTCCTGGTGATCGTCCCGCTTATTCTCACCTATCTGGTCCTCAAGTTCCTTTTCGACGCCGTGGACAACATACTTCGCCCGATCATTGAAAAGGCGTTCGGCTACTACGTGTACGGCCTCGGTGTCTTAACCACCCTTCTGCTGATCCTTCTGGCCGGAGTTCTCACAAGAAATTTCCTCGGTGCCCAACTTTACGGCCTCGGCGAGCGAGTGCTCGGCCGTATGCCGATCATAAGGCCGATCTATTCGGCGGCCAAACAGCTGCTGGAAGCGATTGCCATGCCTTCCACGGCTTCATTCAAAGAAGTAGTATTTGTCGAGTACCCGAGGCGGGGTAGCTATTCGTTGGGATTTGTGGCCAAGGAAGTGATGCTCGAATTAGAGGGCGAACTGAAAAAACACACGGTGGTCTTTGTGCCCTCGACGCCCACTCCGATCTCCGGTATGGTAGTTATTGTTCCCTTCGAGGAAGTTATCCGAATAGATATGACGCTCGAAGAAGGAGCGAAATTTCTCGTTTCCGGTGGAGCGACTTCCCCGGAACTCTTAAAACGTAAAGTTAGTTCTGAAAACAGTAATGACAATGAGGTTAGATATGAAGCTGGCTAATCTGCTGATGGAACGTCGCATTGCAATCGACCTCAGAGCCACGACTAAAGCGCAAGCTGTTCTGGAGCTGCTGGAAATGATCAGGGCAGAGGGCGTAAAGATGAACTACGTCGATGTCATGCGGTCTATCGAGGAACGCGAAGAGGTAGAGAATACCTCGTACGGCCATGGCTTTGCCTTCCCACATGCAAGGACCGATGCCGTGTCGGAATTGTACATACTCATAGGCGTCTCCCGTAAAGGGCTCGATGAAAGGACGCCGGACAATACGCCGGTGCATGTCGTCTGCTTACTTCTCACCCCGGCGACAATCGCCAAGCTCTACCTGCAAACGCTCTCCGGGTTGGCCGCATTCGGACGCACACTCGGTACGCTCCAGCGGGTACTTGCCGTCACTCACGCGAGCGAACTGATAAAACTGATTGCCGAGACGAATATCACGGTCGACAAGGAATTGATGGTCAAAGATGTCATGCGTCACAATGTGGCAACGGTCACTCCCGATGACACGCTCAAGGAGGTGGCGAACCTGATGTTCCGCAATCGTCTCTCGGCCCTCGCGGTCGTGGATGAAAACGGACAGCTCGTCGGTGTCATAGGAGATCGGGACCTTATCAAGGCCGCCCTGCCCGACTACAAATCGCTCATATCGAACCTGAACTATTCCATGGATGTCGAGCCGTTCGAGGAGCTGTTGAAGCAGGAAGATAAAATCAAAGTGTCGCAACTCTTTCGGACCGATTACGAGGTCACCACGCCCGAGACCAGGATTGTCGAGGTCGCGGCCATGATGATATTCAAGGATGTGCGGAGAGTCTTTGTCATCTCCGGTGAAAACCGACTGGTCGGTGTGTTGCTCAGAAAAGACATCGTGAACATGATTATCAGAGGTTGACGGATTACGAATGACAGAACATCAGCACAAGTACCGCATTACACCCGCCATCTATCTTATTTTTGCTTTTACGTTTCTTATGTCGCTACCCGGGTTGGCAGTCGGACTGTTGCATTTGCATGTGTCGCCGGTGACGGGAACAGTGTTGTTCGGGCTCGCCATATTTGGCGGAGCCTTCATCCTGTCGTGGGCGGCTGAGGCAGCGCAGATAGACATTTCTGAATCGCTGGCGGTGGTAATACTGGCGCTTCTGGCCGTTCTTCCCGAATACGCCGTCGACTTCGTCTTCACCTGGAAATCAGCCCACGACCCGACACAAATGCACTATGCGGTCGCCAACATGACCGGCGCCAACCGACTGCTGGTCGGTCTGGGCTGGCCGCTGATTCTCTTTCTGTATGTTATTGTAAAAAAGAAAAAGGAGATCATCCTCGACTCGACTCAGCGGGTGGAAATCTTCTATCTGGCGATGGCCACGCTGTACTCATTCACAATTCCGCTCAAGGGAAGCCTCAACCTGATTGATACCGTTATCCTTGTTATCATGTTCGGGATGTACACGCGTCGTGCCGCCCAAATGGAATCAGGAGAGCCCGAAATGGTAGGGCCGGTCAAGATTGTGGCAAATCTTCGGACACGCCCCCGGCGGCTGATGACCATCTTTCTGTTTGCCTATGCCGGTATCGTAATTTTCTTCGTGGCGGAACCATTTGCCGAATCATTAGTGGGAATGGGAAAGAGTCTTGGGATCAACGAATTCCTGCTCGTGCAGTGGCTCGCGCCGATAGCATCCGAATCGCCCGAATTTATCATCGCCGCAACGTGGGCAACCCGTGGAGCCGCCGGCTCGGCGCTCAAAGCGCTGATCTCTTCGAAAGTCAATCAATGGACTCTGTTGATAGGAACTATCCCGCTCGTATATGCAATCTCCGGGGGGGCCATTCACCCGTTTGTACTGGATAGCAGACAGGACCATGAATTGATACTCACCGCGGCTCAATCTCTCTTCGGCGTAGCCGTGCTCGTCAATCTCAGGTTCAATAAGATCGAAGGGATGCTGCTACTCGGATTATTTTTGGCTCAACTGATTGTGGAGCAGATACGGTTGGAAGTAGCTCTCGTGTATGTCTTGCTCGCGATCCTCTTTCACATCCTGCATCGAAAATCATTGCTTCCGGCGGCCAGAATCGGTTTGAATCTCAAAATGTTCAAAAAGTAATGTGGCCTGGAGGTGAAATTGCCGAAGATCCAGTCCGTTACATTTTGCCTGCCGACGCCATGACATAAGCATCGGTCCGGAAGTATTTGGATGTCACTCGTCGAATATCCTGTGAGTTTGCCGCCTGAAGCGCCTGCAAATACTCTTTGTCGTAACCCAGCTGACGCCCGAGATACTCATCGACACCGAGATAGTACGCCTGGTTTATGCTCGAGAGCTTGGCGCTCATGAGGCGTCCCCAAATCTGGTTACGCGCGCTGTTGATCTCCTCAGCCGAGGGGCCATCGAGCTGCAATTTCTCAATCTGCAAAATTATCCCACTTTTGGCTTTCTCGAAGTTTCCTGACGCGGTCCCGATGGTGGAATAATACCAGCCGAAATTCTTGTCGAATGTCGCGCCGGTGCCTACCGAATAGGCCAGGCCGTCTCTTTCACGAAGATTCTGGTACAGGCGCTGTGAGAGAATCGAGGCCGCGATTTCAAGCGCCGCCGCATCGCCGTCATTGGCGCCGGGAAGCAGTGAGCCGATATATATGTTTATCTGCTCTTTATTCAGGTCTGCGTGGGCGGTCTTTGTCTGGAGAATCGGCTCCGGCCGCACTGCTTGGTGATAGGTGTCCGCCGGATAACATAGCCGGGCAAACTGGTTCCGGACCCATCGCTTGACTTCATCGATCGGCCGGTGGCTCGCTATAGTCAGGATCATATTCTGCGGAGCGTAGAACATTGCATGGTAATTCTTGAGATCCGCAACGGTAATTGCGCCAATCGTCTGGGGTGTGCCCATGATCGGTCTGGCATAGGCTGTCGTATCGAACAGCGTTTTGAAAAACAGGTCACGTGCAACCTTTGACGGTGTGGTGGCATCACGGCCGAGTGTGCCAAGCATGCCGGACCGAACGTTCTCGACCTCAGCCGAATCAAAGGCCGGTTGAAGCACCATCTCGCTGAAAAGGTAAAAGCCTCGCTCAGCGAAGTCGTCAATCGTTTCGAATTTCATAAAGGAATACTGGCCGGTCGTATACCGATCATCATACGGTATCCAGGGGTTATCGTATAACGTGACGTTAGCGCCTATCTGGGACAGCTCGCGTGAAAGTTGATTGGCATCTCTGGTCACAGTTCCACGTTCGATACACCGGTTGACGAAGTCGGTGATACCGGTCTGGCCTGCCGGTTCGTTTGCGGAGCGATCTTTGCCCAGCACATTCATCGCAAACACGCGTGAGTCAGGATTGTGTTTGATTATGACAGTCAGACCGTTTGGAAGGACCTCGCGATCATAAGTAGCGTTGTCGGCCAGGACAAATTTGACCGAATCAGTGCTGGGAAAGGCCAGCGGGTAGCCACTGGACAAGTCGTACTGTCTGAAGGTGACCGAGTCAAAGTGAGTTTTGATCTGTTCATCGGTCGGTTGGGGTGGGATATATGGGACTTGGGTCGAGTCCGTTACAGGCCGGACTACCACCGCTACATAGTCGGGCTGCTTGAGCCAATGGCGGGCGGCCGTCTGACAATCCGACCAGGTGACCTGAGCGAGTCGAGCAGGATAGGATTGGATGAATTCCCAACCGGCAGTCATCATCATAGGAGCGATCATGAACCCGTAGTAATGCAGTTTTTCCGCGTTGTAGACGTCTTGCGCCTTGACGGATGTTTTGATGCCCTCGATACTTTCCCGGTCGGCCATGTGGCTGTCGATATTTTCTATCTGGCTGATAATCGTAGAAACGATTTCCTTGGCCTTGTCCGCCTTGTCGGTGACCACATTTACCTCGAGACGTGAAAATTCCTCATATGCCGCCAGCGATACGGAAGCTTCCGAAGCCAAAGGATCCGTGCCTCCGGTCAGGGCCGTAGTCAACGGTGATACGCCGCTCATGTTCAGGTATTGGCTGAGCAGGTCGATTGCCAGGTAGTCACTGTCAGAGAATTTGGGAGCCGTGAATGAGAAATCAATGTATGTCGATTTAACATTTGCTACAGTGTCATAGACGTGTTGACCCGTCAGTACATCTCCCTGTACTGTCGATCCGCCTGGTACGGATGCACCGGACTGCCCACTGTCAGCTGGAGGGGTAATTGATCCGAGAGTCGCCCGAATAATGGCTTTCATCTCCGGAGTGTCGAAATCGCCTATGATGAGCGCGGTCATATTCCGCGGTTCGTAGTAACGCTTCCAGTAATCAACGATAGCTTCGCGGGGGATGTTGTCGATAAACGCCCGGTAACCGAGTACCGGTCGACCGTAGTCGGTGCCGGCGTAGGCTTTGCTGGTAAAAAACGCGTCGGCTGCGGCGTTGGGGGCGTCCGCGTCACGGTTGATTTCCTCGATTACCACCTTGCGCTCTTTGGGAAGTTCGGATTCGGGAATCGTGGAATTGAACAGCATATCAGTCTGAACTGCCAGTCCATAATCGATATATTGCCTGGGCATCAACACGAGATACGCGGTCAGTTCTTTTCGCGTGAAGGCGTTGATATATCCGCCAAGATTCCGGATTGATTCGTCGAGCTGAGTCCGGTCAAGATGCGTGGTGCCGTCGAAAAGCAGATGCTCAAGGAAATGAGTAATTCCGTTTTCATATTGGGACTCATATTTGCTTCCTGATTTGACAAAGACCACGGAGGCTATCATAGGAGAGCCATGGTTCTCCTTGAGAATTACCTTCATGCCGTTGGGAAGAGTGTAGAGACTGTCCGCGGCCTGAGGCGCAGACGGAAGCAGCAGCAACACGAATGTGAAAAGCAATGCAGCCGCTATGGATTTGTATTCTGGTGAGGTTGACATATTTAGCTCCTGTGACGCTCGTTCGGACTCCCCGTATGAGCTCATATTTTGATACCTGACAACAGGTTATATTATGCGTACCAAACCCGTTTGTCAACCACGGAAAGAATTGAATTGACTAAGTGCAGATAACCGGTATATTCAGGCAACTATTTATGAAAAAGCTACTTAGACATTTTTTGACCCTGTCTAAAATCGCCGTAATTGCACTGGCGGTCATTTCCCTGACGCTCAGCGGCGCCGAATCAGCGAAGCGACTCTTTACCGGTTACGGAAATCATCAAACCGAAGAAAAGAGAATTGCTGACCTTGCCCAACTCGTTCCCGGGCCGCCATCGCCGGACGAAGCACCTGGCAAGATGGCCAGGCACAGCCAGCCGAACTGCGAGCAACCGGCCTTCATGTCCGCACCGGTAGTGGTAAAGACCGACAATTCAGACAATCGGCTCGATCCTGATACCGAGCAACCCGCGCACATTCTTTGTAACATTGAAAAGCCCGTTCCCAATCAGTCAATAAAGACCAGTACTTCGAATATATCCTCACGATTGGCGCTCCAACTCACGTTGGTTGGCGCGAAGCCCTCGGGCACCAGTTAAGCTTCTTGCTTCCCCTTTTCTGTTATTTCCGAAAAATCAAAATTATTTTAACGTAACTTTCAAACTTTTGGAAGGATTCTATATGTCCAAGCACAATTGGCGTATTTTCCTCACCATTGCCCTGGTGATCCTGGCGGTTGTCGCCTTCTGGAACACCTTCAAACTCTGGACGATGGATGCTCCGGAGAAACAGGCGATGCAAAACAACGATCCGGGCGCTCTGCTCAAACTGCAGCAAAAGGCGATTCGTCTCGGCCTTGATTTGCAGGGAGGCATTCACGTAGTTCTCCGCGTCAAGATGGAGGAACTGGACGAGGACGCCCGCAAGGATGCCGTTGACCGTGCTATTCAGGTGGTCCGGAGTCGTATCGACGGTCTCGGTGTTGCCGAGCCGATGATTGTCAAACAGGGAACCGACCGAATTGTGGTCGACCTTCCGGGCTATACCGATGCTGCTCGAGCTGAAGAGCTTATCGGACAGACTGCTCTGCTGCAATTCAAAATGATGGATTCGTACGAAAACGCGAATCTGTTGCTAACGAAAATGGATTCGGTCATATATGCCTACGAGCAGGCCAAAGAAGGCGTGATGTCTTCATCCAAAGATACAACGAAGTCGGCAAAGACGCCGCCGGCAAAGTCAACCAATCCGAAAGACAGCTCCAATGACATCCTCGCCGAGCTGATGGGTGACAGCTCCAAGGATACCGCCGGGGCGTTCGGCTTCGATGAGTCCGATGTCTCCACGGATGAGCATCCGCTCACCTCTCGACTGGAGCCGGCGCTGTATAACAGCACTACTGGCACTAACTGGCCGGCTTATTCCATTTCCAAGGATGACCGCGAGCGAATCGACCGATGGCTGAAGCTGCCCGAAATAGCCGCGATTATTCCAATCGATGACGAATTCGCCTGGTCGACTCGTTCGGAACTGCGCAACCAGCGTCAAGTGTACATGCTGTATTTGCTGAAACGCAAAGTGCAGTTTTTGGGCCGGTTCCTTGAAGGAATCAGTTTGGCAACCAGTCAAATGGGCGGTTACGAAGTCAATTTCAGCCTCTCCGGCGATGGCGCCGCGAGATTCGCCCAGCTGACGGGCGCAAACATCAACAAGCCGTTGGCGATTGTCCTCGATGACAAAGTCGAGTCGGCTCCGTTCATCAACTCTAAGATCCGCAATCGCGGTACCATTACGATGGGTAGCAGCGCCAAGATTGATGACGCTCGCAATATGGAGATCGTCCTGAAGGCGGGCGCACTTCCCGCCCCGGTCGAGATCATCGAAAAGAACGTGGTTGGTGCCAGCCTGGGCGCGGACTCCATCAAGAAAGGGTTCTATTCATCACTCCTCGGCCTGATCATGGTGCTGTTGTTTGTCGGCATATATTACCGTGTTTCCGGGGTTATCGCCGATGTCGGTTTGCTGTTCAACCTGTTTTTCCTGCTGGCCATTATGGCCGCGCTCGGTGCGACTCTGACCATGCCGGGTATCGCCGGTATTATTCTCACCATGGGTATTTCGGTCGACTCGAATATTCTGATTTTCGAGCGTATCCGTGAAGAATTGAGGACCGGTAAAACGGTTCGGGCGTCGATCGACGCCGGTTACAATCGCGCGTTCGTAGCTATCTTTGACTCTCACGTCACCACGCTGATTACGGCTGGTGCGCTGTTCCTGCTTGGTTCGGGACCTATCAAAGGTTTCGCCGTGACGCTCTTCTGGGGTGTTACCATATCCTTGTACACAGCCTATATCATCACAAAGCAGATATTTGATCTCCGCAAAGGTTATCAGAAGCTGAGCATATAATCGAAAGGTGAGAGTAAGATGTTTAGAATAATAGGTGAAACACACATAGACTTTATAGGCCTTCGTAAGATCGCCTTTGTCTTCTCGGCGTGCCTGGTCGCTTTGGGGCTGTTCTCTTTCGTCATGATCTCGATGGGGAAGGCGAATCTGGGTATCGACTTTGCCGGTGGTATTATGATCCAGGGTTACTTCGAAAAGCCGATCCAGATCGATGAACTTCGGAGTGCAACGGTCGGCCAGTTCCCGGATATCCAGATTACCAACCTAACCGATTTTGAGAAACCGAATGCGTTTATCATCAAGGTTAAACAACCACAGACGGAACAGGAAAGTAAAGAAAAACTTGCGGCGCTCAAGGCCGATGTCACCACGAAATTCGCGGATAATAACTTTACTATCGTATCTGAACACGTGATCGGTCCGGCTGTCGGACAGACGCTTCGTCGCGACGCACGCTGGGCAGTGCTTCTCTCGCTGTTTGGTATCATCGGGTACATTTGGATAAGGTTCGATTTTCGCAGTGGTATCGCCGCCACGGTCGCGACCTTTCACGATGTACTGGCCGTGATGGGCATCTTCTTCCTGTTCAATCTGGAATTCGACTCCCTGATCGTGACTGCATTGCTGACGCTTGCCGGTTATTCCCTGACCGATACGGTCGTAGTCTATGACCGTATTCGCGAGAACCTCAAGAAGTACCGGTCCAAGGGCGAATTTGCCAGCGCCGTCAACGTTTCAATCAACGAAGTACTCGCACGTACGATTAATACGTCGATGACCGTATTGATCGTGGTGGGCGTTCTGTTCGTGTTCGGCGGAGAAGTCCTTCGCAACTTCTCGTTGGCCCTGATCATGGGCGTTGTAATAGGAACTTACAGCTCGGTATTCGTGGCAAGCCCGATTGTTGTGGAATGGGAAGCCCGTTCGCCGAAACGCTTTAAATAGTCTGACTGAATCACTCGCGACTTCGAGAACCCGCCGGTCTCCTCCGGCGGGTTTTTCTATGTGAATCATGTGGCAACGATTTCGGTGAATGACATGCCATAAATGTCTCAACCGGGGCCTGGGCCATGTCATGGCCAAAATAAGTCCACAATATATTCACTTGACATGGCTGCGGCGGATTCTATTTTTGTCCTACCGATACCGTGAACCCTGCACCAGTGTGGGGACAAGGAGCAATACATACCTATGCTTACCGTGTTACTCTCGATGCTCACATTAGCCGCACCTGCCGACAGCAGCTACAACAGCAAAGACAATCCGGTCGAAGTCGATCCGATCGTGGTCGTGGGTCAGCGCGAACCTGTCCGCCTCTCCAAAGCCGTTAATTCTGTCGTCTCGGTTTCTCCACGGCAGATTCAGGAGGCACCGCAGGAGAATATCCTTTCTTACTTCAACAGCAATAGTTCCTCGGTCAACATTACATCGGTGAACGGAGTTGGTTTCGGGTTGGGGACGCACGGTCAGGGGCGGATCCTGATCCGTGGACTCGGGTTCTCACCGAACCGCGGCGCGCTGGTTTTGATCGACGGTCGCCCGGATATTGCGGGACTGTTCGGTCATCCGCTCCCCGATACGTATCAGCGGGCGGGATTGTCTTCGGCCGAATTGGTCAAGGGGGGAGCTTCGACACTCTACGGTTCAAACGCGATCGCGGGTGTGCTGGATCTGCAATCTTTTTACCGCCCCGATGTCGCCCGGTATACTAATGTCGAAGTGAGCGGGGGATCCTACAAGACGCTGAATGGCCTGGTGCAGAACTCCCAGCGATTTGGCAAAGCAATACTTGCCGGTTGGTACGAATATCTCGAGTCCGATAATCATCGCGATGACGAAGCGTATTTCAATCGCTCCGGCGGATTCCGGGCGCAGCTCGAACAGTGGAACGGGCTCGAGCTCTTCTTGTGCGGCAAGTATACGTCGTTTGACTTCGGCGATGCCGGTCCGGTCTATGACCCGCTGGCAACGACCGGTAAGATTCTTCGCACCGGCGTGACGGCCGGGGTCGATCGCCGGACGAAAACCTATGCTTTATCGGCAAGGTTGTACAACAGCTATGGGGACCATTCGTTTTCCGACGGCTTCCATTCGGTAGACCGGAACAATGGGGTCGACCTGTTCGGGCGGCTGAATCATGTTGGGACCGTACATCTTTCGCTGTCTGGTGGACTTTCGTTCAACCAGCTTGGTGGAAGCGCCGACGATGGCACCAGCTTCACGCGGACAGGAAATTTCAACGAGAAGGAATTCGCCGCGCACACGCAAACTGAGTTCCACTACGGGGCGATCAGCAGTCTGATTCTGGGGGGACGATATGTCCATCATGATCGGTATGGTTCGCACTTTGTATATCAGGCAGGGCTGGTGATCACACCTTCGTCAATAGGCTCCTTCAAATTCTCGGTCGGTACAGCCTACCGAAATCCAACCATCAACGAATCACAGTTGTTCGCCATTTCGAATCCCGATTCACTCAAACCGGAAGAGGGGACATTTTACGAAGCTGGTTACTTCAAGAAGCTGAGCGCAAATCTTTCGATCGAGACGGCCGTCTTCTGGCGCGACGGCAAAAATCTTATTCTGACAATTCCAAATCCGACACCGCCTCCGTTTGTGACCTTTCAAAACAGCGGAACCTATAAACATTCAGGTATTGAAGCTACTCTGCGGTTTTCACAAGGACCCTGGAGTTTGAGTCCTTCCTATACCCATCTCAATCAGAACAGTTACAATGAATCGGTACCGACCGACAAGTTCGTTCTGGACGGAGCCTGCGATGGCAAAAGACTCAGGGTCGGCTTCGAGATGATTTCGGCTTTAAACACGCGCTCTGATTCATCGGGCGTGCCGGTAGTTCTTGAAGACTATTCCGTGGTGAATATCGAAAATACCTATCATATAACGCCCGATGTTGATTTCTCTCTGAGAATAAGTAATCTGTTCGATGAAAATTACCAGATAGTAGCAGGCTACCCAATGCCCGGCATCACCTTCCGCGGCGGTATGGCCGTGCGCATGTTTTGATCGCCATCTCTACCCGAAGACGCCTGCCGTTCAGGCATTTTTTGCGGGTCTTCGGGAGAAAATATTCAACGAAAAACCAACTCTAACTGTATATTATGTATATGCCCAGAGTTGTGTTGAAATATATCCTGCCAGCTTTCCTGCTGGCCGTGCTGAGTTGTCTTTCGGTGCATGCCCAGGGACGGGAACAGATGCTCAAGCTTATGGAAAACAACCAGTTACAGGTCACTGTCCCGGTCACCGGAAATCCGTCGATCATTAAAGTCGCCCGCCTGCATTATTCCGGCGGCGGTGATTGGTATTGGGGAAGCTCGGCGATTCCAAATTTCCTCCGCTTCATCTCCCAGAATTCTCCATTCCCGGTGGACACTATGGAGCACGAAGTGAAAATCATGGATCCTGACTTGTTCAAATACCCGTTCCTGTTTGCGACCGGTCACGGCATTATCAGTTTCAACTCCGAGGAGCAGGAAAGGCTCCGTCAGTATCTCGCCAACGGAGGATTTTTGTTCGTCAATGATTCTTATGGTATGAAGGAGACGTTTCCCAAGGAGCTGGCGAAGCTCTTTCCCGATCGGCAGATAGTGGAACTTCCCTATGACCATCCGATTTACCACTGTTTTTACGATTTCCCCAACGGCCCCCCCAAGATTCATGAACATGACAATCTGCCTCCCCGTGCGTATTCGATAATTGTCAATGGCCGGGCGGTGGTCTATTTCCTGATTGAGTCCGATATTGGAGATGGATGGGAGGACCCGCAGGTTCACCATGATCCGGAGCAGAAACGGCAGGATGCCCTCAGGATGGGCCTGAACCTTTTGACCTACGCCTTATTATATTAAAACGTATTACTTGTTGGAGACTTTCTTTTTCAGATATATCCGGGTTGTAGTCGGTTAACCAAGACGAGCCGTAACGAGGTAACCACCATGAGAGAGATAACTAACAGCCGTACCCTGGTTCAGATTCTTCGCAATACCCTGCTAAAACAAAGGTTGGTTTTATCGTCAGCCGGTTTACTGCTCACGCTGGCCGTTGTGCTGGCTGCCTGGATACTGCTTTCATTGCTGGCCAATATTGTCATTCTCCCGGTTTTGGTTAAAGTAGGTCTGCTTGCTATCACCGCCATGGTAACCGCTTACTTCTTTGCCCGGTACGCGATCGCTAAGTTCTTCACCGGGACCATTGACAATGTAGCGGTCGATTTGGAAACCCGGAATCCGAGACTCAAGGGTCGGTTGATCGCGGCGATACAGTTCGACCGCATGGCCGACAGCCCGGGATATTCATCGGAACTTATCGGCCTCACGGAAAAGCAGGCTTTAAGCGAGGCGTCCGCCATTAATTTCAACGAATCAGTCAGATTCTATCCGGTACTTAGAACAGGAAAGCTGTTGGGTGGATGTGTGGCCGTGGCCGTGGCGTTGCTGTTACTCGTCCCCGGTCTGTTCACGTATTCCTACGAAGTGTTTTCGAACCCGACTTCCATTATCGCGCCACCCCTCGGGTACAAAGTTGTGGCTACTCCCGGTTCTGTCCAATGGATCAAGTATCGCGACATTCCGATCGGGGCATCGGTTTTCGGCGATCACCTGCCGGAAAAGGCAACGATATATCATCGCATGGCCGGTGGCAGTTGGCAACAGACCGAGGTCGATTTGAAGAAGCAACGCGTGATGGAGCTTGCCGGCGGCGATTCGGTCGCCTTTGCGATTACGCTCAGACAGGTCAACAAGTCATTCGACTATTATGTGGAAGCCGGTCGTGAGAAAACAGAGATACAGCAGGTCGACGTGGTTGACCGCCCGCGCGTTCAGGCGATCAAGCTCTCAATTTTCTATCCCGATTACACCGGACTTGCCCCGATAGTCGTGGATGAAAACAATGGATCGTTCTCAGCCGTGGTAGGCAGCCGTGTGAACATGAAAATCTCCACCAATCTCCCAATCGAATCGGCCGAGCTGGTTTTTGACGACTCCAGCCGTGTACCGATGAAAGTGCTGAACAAGGAAGCTGAGATAGCGATGGTAGTGGATAAATCACGATCCTACCATGTCCGACTCGCCGACCAGATGGGCGAAACCAACCCGGATCCGATCGAATACTACGTAACCGCGGTGCCGGATGAGTATCCGACTATCGATGTCGTCCGTCCCGGTTTTGACGTGAATCTCTCCGATGAAATGAGCCTGCCGTTGAAGGTGCATATATTCGACGACTACGGGTTTTCTTCGCTGGTTATGAAGTACCGCGTCGTTTCGCAGGGAAGAACCTCTGACGAAAACGTGGCTGTGCTTCATTACCCGGACAAGATCAAGACTGAAGGCGAAGTGGAGTTCAACTGGGACATGGACAAATTGAACATGTACCCCGGTGATTACGCGAGCTATCATTTCGAGATCGCCGACAATGACCGCATCTCCGGGCCGAAGATTACCAAGTCCCGGCAATACATCGCCCGCATTCCTTCTCTGGATGAGATCGTAGCGCAAACCCAGACTGAAGGTGTGCAGCGCATCGTCAAGACCGAGGACCTGCTTCGCGCCAGCAAAGAGCTCTCAGAACGTCTGCAAAATGTAAGTCGAAAGCTTGAGGCCCAGGGGAAGAGTCCTCAGGAGCAACAGAACTGGGAACAGCAGAAGGAGCTCCAGTCGATAGTTGACCAGAATGCTCAGCTGATGGACCAGATCGAGAAGACCTCGCAGGAGATGAACAAGTCGGTCGACAAAATGAACGACCAGGCGCTGATGAGTCAGGATATACTCCAGAAGCTTGCTGAGATCCAGAAGCTGTTTGAGGAAGTCGCCACGCCGGAGATGAAAGAAGCCCAACAAAAATTGGCTGAAGCGATGAAGAATATGGATCCCAAAGACCTGCAGGACGCTATCAAAGATTTCCAGATGTCCCAGAAGGAACTGATGCAGCGTCTGGACCGCACCCTGGCTCTGCTGAAAAAAATGCAGCTGCAGCAGCAGATGGAGGCGATGGTCCGCCAGATCGAGCAGCTGGCCAAGCAGCAGGAGAAAATGAACGCCACTACCGACAGCAGCTCTTCCTCCGACCTTCCCAAAATGTCCGATGAGGAAAGCAAGCTCCAGGCTAAACTTGAGCAACTCAAGGACCAGGTGAGGGACCTTGAAAATACAGCTCAGGAGGCCCAGATGGATCAGGCGCCTGAATTCAACAAGTTCAAAGACGCCCTGGAGCAGACCGATGCCAACCAGGACATGCAGCAGATGTCTCAATCCATGTCCCAGAAGCAGAAAGCGCAGGCATCCAAGCAAGGCAAGAGCGCGCATTCGAAAATTATGGCCATGCTTGATACGATGCAGCAGCAATTGATGGCGATGAAGCAGGACCAGGACGACGCCGTAAAGAAACAGATGCGGATGGCGCTCGATGACTCGAATTATCTCTCGCGGAACCAAGAGGATATGTACAAAGAGGCCGCGGCCGTCAATGCGCAATCGATGATGTTGCATGATTTCGCCAAGAATCAGCTCGACCTGACTACAGCCTGCGAGGGACTCAAGTCCCGAATAAGCGAGTTGGGCAAGATGTCACCATTTTTAGCCTCGGAATTGAGCCAGATCGTAACCTCGGCCACCGACCAAATGGATATGGCCATGAAGGCGTTCGATGCCAAGCAAGCGTCAGCGGCCCTTCGGAACCAGCGCGACGCCATGGTCAATCTAAACAAAGCCTCGATCCGTCTCATGGAGTCGCTTGATCAGCAGAAACAGTGCGACAAGGGAGGCAGCTGTGATAAGAACACTTCGAACCTCCAGTCGTTGTGCGACCGGCAGAACAATTTAAACCAGCGTACACAAAGCCAGTGTAACAAGCCGGGTGACAATGCCAAGATGGGTCAGGGAGATTCCGAACGGGAAAATCTGCAGCGCCTCGCCGCCGAACAGGGAGCCATACGCAAATCACTCGAACAGCTCAATCAGGAATTCGGCGGGTCACGACAGGTCCTGGGTCGCCTCGATGACATCGCCAAAGAGATGAAGCAAATTGAAGACGCGATGGCCTCCGGCGAAGTCGGGCCGCAGGTGACCGAACAGCAGATAAAAGTCTATTCACGAATGCTGGAAGCGACCCGGTCTCTGTATCGCAAGGATTTTTCGGAGCAGCGCCAGGCTACCACCGCCACCAACCAGGCGTATGTAGTGCCGCCCGAACTGAGTTCCGATATTCTCAATGACAAAATGAGTCTCGAGGATCGGTTGCGCCAGTATCTTGGCGACAGTTATCCGCCGCAGTACGAAGAACAAATCAAAGCGTACTTCAAAGCGCTCCTGCAGGCTGGCGGAGACTCACAAGCCCCAGCGTCGCAGGATAACGCGACACCATCGGAATAACTTATGAAGTCTGTCGCCTGGCTTGTTTTCATCGGTTGCTTCACAGTCGTTTCGACTGCGTCATTGTGCAAGCAAGCCGATATCCGCATTCCCCGGGACACCCTGGAAAACAGGCAATTGTCCCCATCCGATGTCAACGACCAGTATCGCCAGCAGATCAATTTCTGCCGGGGGTTGATGACGCAGGGGAACTTCGAAGGAGCCTCAGCTCTGCTCGAGACAATTTACGCCACCCAGCCGAATAATTCGCTGGTTATTAATATGTTGATGCAGTGCTACGAGTCGCTTCAGTACTACGCCAAAGCCGAAGACATGATCAAACGACAACTCGAATTGTTTCCCACTAATACGAATTTCCAGGTGACGTATGCTGAGCTCCTGGCGAAAGAAGGAAAGACCGATGAGGCGGCGAAGATATATGATTCCGTGCTGGCGACGATTGACCACGGCGATCTCATCCGGGCCCAGGGGATCATCCAGAGTATGATCGCCAACGACATGGACGCGCAGGCGCTGCAGGCGATTGACCGTCTTCGCCAGGAGACCGGCAACCTCACTATTTTCGCGCTTCTGCGCGGAGCGATCCTCGAGAAACAGAAGAAGTACGCCGAAGCCGCAGAAGAATACTATCCGCAACTTAGGGATACAACGTACTTAGGCAGCACTGCCGAGCAGCGCTTATTGGATCTGCTTAATTTCGAGGAATCGACACCAGCTACGGAGAATGTGCTTCTCAACGAAAAAGACCTGTATTCGAACTTGAGCGCTCTTAAAATTCTCTCGACACATTATCTGACCGCGGGCGAATACGACCGGGCATATAAGTTCACGGTCGGACTGGATTCTATAGACGGGTTCAAAGGTAGTGCCCCCTTGAGATATATGCGGACGTGCGCCGAACTCAAGCTCTATGCCGAGGCGGCGAGAATGAGTCAGTACGTGATCCGCAACTATCGGACCAACCCGTTGGTGTACGAGGCCTACTTTACCGACGCCGAGATGTTGCGGCATATGGGGAGTTTTGCCGAAGCAATCAAAGTCTATGACACGGTGTACGCCACATCGCCTCAGAAGCGCGACCAGTCTGAGGCATTATATGGGATAGGGTCGATATATCTCGATAATCTGGATCGGTACGACACCGCCCTGATTTATTTTGATTCGATTAATAATCAGTATCCCAACACGCTCGCCCAGTTGAACTCGATAATCGGAAGCGGGTATTGTTATCTCAGAATGGGCGACCTCAATACCGCCCGTGACAAATTCAGCGCTTTGCTCAACTTGCGGCTGAATGACGATATCAAAGAAGAGGTAAGTTACAATCTCGGCCTGATAGCGTTCTTTGAGAAGAAAACGGATACGGCTCAGGCGATCTTTAAGAAACTCATGGTCGACTATCCGCGTGGTTTTTATGTTAACGACGCTCTGCAGCTGCTGACGACTATTGACGAAGCGGGCGATAATACCGAGGCTCTTTATGACTATTCGAACGCCCTGATGTTCGAGCAGCGGCGGATGCTTGACTCAACGATAGCCAAACTCACGATGATTACATCGGGAGAGAACCCGAGCCTGGCCGATGTTGCCCTATATGAGCTGGCCCGGATTTATGCCTCACAGGCAGATTCCTCAAAGGCTATTGCGACCATTGACAGCCTGAATGAACGGTTTCCTGATTCATACTACTTGCCTTATGGCCTGAAAATGAAAGCTGATATGCTCGTGGCCGAGAAAGGCAATCTGGACCGCGCCCGAGACATCTACCGACAGTTGCTCGAAAAATACCCGGAGTATCCGTTTACTTCCGAGGTACGCAAGACCATGCGGAAGCTGGAAGCGCCGCCCGGCTCGGCCTAATACTCCTTGAGTTTCTCCCGGCCGGCTTCGAGTATCTTCACCTGCTGTTCAAGGTGAAAAATTCTCTCTTCATAATGTTCCTGCTTATGCTGTTTTATCTTGGAAGTAGTCCTGAACAGCAGGGCTAAAGACAACAGCATGAACAGAACGGAATTTACCTGGCGGAATATCTCACCCATGTTAAGCAGGGAGTCGACAAAGGCCAGGATCCCGAGTACAAATAAGATCGCGCACCATATAAACATGACAGACACCTTTCTGCGGGCTAAGCCCGGCATTCGGTCGACCGATTAAGCCGTTGCCGATTATGAACCTTGTGTCGTTTTTTCTCTTTCGGTTTCTGAAAAAAAGTGATACTATATGCCGTTATTCGGTATAATTGATATCTGTCTTTAGCCAAGGAGATAGCCCCCTAGATGACTAATAATAAGATCGGTTCGTTTGATAAGACCAACGCAATCATAGCTGGATTCGTCTACTTAGGTGCGTTTATAGCCTATGCCATGACCGTTCAACGGTCGATATCGTTTTGGGATTGCGGCGAATTTGTGGCCTGTGCCCAAATCTTGGGCATCCCCCACCCGCCTGGTACCCCTCTCTTTGTCCTGATTGGTCGATTATTTTCGGTTATCCCTCTGGCAACAGACATCACGTATCGCGTAAACTTTATCTCCGTAATAACTTCGGCCACGACGGCCATGTTCAGCTATCTGCTGACGGTTCGGTTGGTGGGCTATTTCTTCCCGGCCGGTGAAAACAAAGGCACCAACAGATATATCGCGTATATAGGCGGTATTGCCGGCGCCTTTTTTGTCGCCTTCTCCCAGACCAACTGGGGAAACTCGGTGGAAGCCGAGGTGTATGGCATGGCGCTGGCCATGTCTGTTATGTTGGTTTGGTTGACCGTTATCTACTTCGAGAAGCGGGGGACGGTGACCGCCAACAAGATTATGATCCTGTTCTTTTACATTGCCCTTTTGGGAGTGGGCATCCACATGACCGTTTTTCTGGTCGTGCCGGCCATGACCCTGTTTTTCATTTTGAAAAAAGAGGCTACGACCCGCGACTGGCTTATGGTCAGCGGATTCATTATTATTGAGCTGCTTCTTGTCCCGCTGTTCTCCGACGGACGGGGTGGGAGCAATATGTTCTTCCTGATCTCGGCCGTGTTGGCCGCCGTGCTGGTCATCATGCTGTATCAGAAGATCAATTGGGCGGTACTCATCGCTGTCGGCTCGGTGAGCTCGGTCATGATAGCCTTCGAAAAATATATCTACGTTACGCCGATGGCCCTGGCATTTCTGGTAGCGCTGGGTATCCTCTCTCAGAAGTATAAGTGGAGATTCCAGTGGAAAACCGGCATCGCCATCATTCTCATCGCGTTCGTAGGCATTTCCGTTCATCTGTTTATCCCCATCCGATCGGCTTTGAATCCCCGCATCGATGAAAACAATCCCTCACGTGACTTTGCCACTTTCGTAAGCTTCCTCGATCGCAAGCAATACGGCCAGGAGTCGATGGTGGATCGCATGTTCCATCGCCGTGGTACCTGGGAAAACCAGTTCATGTGGCATCCCCATATGGGTTACTGGTCATACTTTGAAGAGCAGTACTCAAACGGCGGCTGGGTGTTCCTGCCTTTCTTTGCGCTGGGCGCTCTGGGTATGGCGACATCGATCAAAAAACGCGCGGAGATTGGTATGCCGTTCCTGGTCTTGTTTCTGTTGTGCTCGGCGGGATTGATCTTGTATATGAATTTTGCCGACGGAACCAAATATGACCCTCGAACGGGCGATGCTTATTTGGAAGTACGCGACCGTGATTACTTCTTCACCCCGGCTTTTGTTTTCTTCGGTATCGCCATGGGGATGGGTGTTTCCGCGGTTATGAAATACTTCAAGGATCGGTTCGGCGGCAATCAACCGGAACGTCAGAAGGTGATTGCGATTGCGACCTCCCTTTTGGTCCTCCTGCCGCTGGTATCCGTCACACACAGCTACCATATCAATGATCGTTCACAAAATCGCATCCCATACAATTATGCCGCCAATATCCTGGACACCTGTGCCCCGAACGCTCTGCTGTTCACCTCAGGCGATAACGACACGTTCCCGCTCTGGTGCATTCAGGAAGTTTACAATTACCGCAAAGATGTAACCGTCATCAACCTGTCATTGCTCAATACTGACTGGTATGTGGCGCAGATGAAGAATACGTATGGCGTGCCCATTTCGCTCACCGACGAACAAATTCTTTGGTATCCATACGAAGCGAGCCCCGGCATTTGGGCAAGTCGTCCGCTTCAGCAATTCTACGATCGCCCACGGAAGAGAAGAACCTATCTGACACCAAGCCCCTACGGCAATAGTGTTGTCAGGGTTCAGGATATGATGGTCGACGACATCGTGCTGGAAAACAAATGGGAACGACCAATCTACTTCAGTTCGCCCCCATACGGGGATTCGCCGCTGAATCTCAGAAACAGGGCTACGTCGGTGGGTCTGCTCTATCGTTTGGACAAGGAACCCCCACAGAACCTGGTCGATGTGGACACCGGATATAAACTTTACATGGATGACTACCGGTATGGTGGATATGAGAATTCAAAGGTGTACCGGGATGAAAACGCCACCGGCGTGTTTATAGGCGTGGGTGTAAATGCCGTGAGGGTTTATGACCAGCTTATCCAGCGGAATGACTCGGCCCGGGCGATTGCGCTGGCCGACAAGATCATGAAGGTGTACCCGGAATACTGGCAGATGTACGAGCTACGAGCTGATGTATTCGACAAGCATGCGGATACGGCAGCCGGCGACAGCCTGTTCCAGATGCTCACGGATACGCTGACCGCCTTCATTAAAACCAACGATGAAAACCTCTTCTACAAGCAGGACTTGGGTTTGGCCGAGGCTGAGCTTGGCCGGCGAACCAAGAATAAAGCGTTAATAGACGAGGGGATTAACAATCTGTGGCTGGCTTTCGCCGCTAATCCGAACAGTAATTACGCGTTCAGGAAACTGCTGTCGGTACTCAGCGACCAAAAGCAGTACCAGGATATCCGCAAGGCGGCGCTCATGTTTGCCGAATACGGACAGAATCTTGGAGATCCAATACTCCAACAGATTCTGAATATCCAGCCGCCGTCGGGATATATGTCCCCCGACCAATAAGAGCTCAAACTGCTTCCGGAAATGAAGAGGCTCCCCGGCAAATTGCCGAGGAGCCTTTGTTGTTCAGTGAGGCTATCTCGCGTCGTTAGTCTGACAGGCGGTATTCCGTCCGGCGGCGGTAATTACCTTCGGACCGGTCCATCATTTTCTCGGCGATAAACTCCCGTCGCACGGTGGCGAAGTCATCATGGTAACGACTGATGATGCGATTTACTTCTTCCTCCCGGTAGACCTTGTTCGGTTCGAACTGAGCGAGGATATATTCGAGCAGGTACTTTCTCTTGCTCCTTTGGGCCGGGAGTTTGTCGATATGCTCCTCTTTGACAAAGTTCTTCACGATTTTCTGGCGAGGCGTTCTCCGGGCTTGGTTGGAATGATCCTGAAGCCAGTCAAAGACCGACTGTTCGGGTATTCGCCAATCCTTGCCTATTTTGTAAGCATAAATCTCCCCGGACTGGACTTTACGGGTGACCACCTGAACGTTCATTTTCAGCTTTTCGGCCAACTCTGATGTCGTAAAAAACTCCGTATTTTTGATCAATCCTTCGTAATACTCCATCGATCGTCTCCTTTTTCTTTTGCTGCCAAGCAACTCGAACACAACGGTACTGTCAACTAGTGTTTTATGTTTTTCGGTACTTTTATGTTGTTTCGCGCAGTTGCAGGTCCTTCCAGATCCGACACTCCGAGTAGATGGGGGCGTCGCCACATTATATATATGAGCAGGAGAGGGAGTGTTTGTCTGATTGCGGACTTTGTCGGCAGCGGCGTTCAAACCCGCTAAAAGGAGCTCACTAAAAGTTGCCGCGGTAAGAACCGCTTGAACAGCCCGAAAAGATTCCGGGAACACTGGTGATTCAACTTTCGTCTACTGGTACCTTCTTTTCATCTCGGCGTTGAAGTCCTCGGATTTGCCCTTCGGGACCGAGAGATTTCGCCATTTGTCACCAAGTAGATGCTTGGCCAGAAAGACAATCTGCCCGACATGGTAGGCATTGTGAGTAAGTTGCCGATTGATGGCGGCCAGTACGCGGTAAGGTTCGGAGCGAATCGTTATGGTTCGGTCGAGATCCTCCGGCCTGAGACTTTCCAGAGTAGCAAAGACAAGCTGCCAGCTGGTTTCCCATCGATTCAATACAGTATCACGCGTTTCCTCGCCGGTCAAAACGAACTCATCATCGCGATTGCGGTCAGACTTTTCACCATCGGCTCTCAAAAAATCGGTCCACCGGGAACGGAGATTACCGGCTATATGTTTGACGATGACGGCAAGGCTATTGGAATCCGGATCAAGCGCCGTAAAGAACCCACCAGTGTCGACCTGTCGAATAGCATCATCGGCGAGAGTTTTCAAGCGCCGAAACTCCGCCGTGACATTCTCCAGATAACCTGATGTACTCATATCTGATCTCCCGATCTCCTGTTAGCCCGAACTCTTCGGATGGGCTCCGGACGACTCCGCTAAGTTGACTTCTTGTTGACGGTTGTGGCCGATGCCTGCGCGGTGGGGAAAATAATCACTTCCGCAATCTGAACATGCTCGGGGCGTTCCGCAATCCAGGCGGCTGTTTCTGCTATATCCTCGGGTCTGAGCGGCTGGTACCCCTGATATACTGTCCCGGCTCGCCCGCTATCTCCGTAAAAACGTACCTTGGAGAACTCAGTTTCGACCAACCCCGGATCGATCGTTGAGACCCTTATCGGGACATTGTTCAGATCAAGACGCATTCCTTTAGTAATTGCGTCGACCGCATACTTAGTGGCGCAGTAAACGTTACCTTTGGGGTAAACTTCATGTCCCGCTATGGACCCAATATTAATGATATGTCCCCGGCCGCGTCTGACCATCAGGGGAATGACCTGGCGGCTGACATACAGGAGCCCTTTGATGTTGGTGTCGATCATTTCGTCCCAACCGTCCGGGTTCCCTTCGTGCAAATTGTCAAGGCCGCGGCTTAAACCGGCATTATTGATAAGCAGATCGATATCTTGCCAGCCAGCCGGCAAACTCTGTACTGCCTTTTCAACCTGCCCCCGATTTCTAACATCGAGCTCGAGCAAGTAACACTCGGTTTTGAGATTCGCCGCAAGCTCTTTCAATCGCTCAGACCGCCGAGCCACCAGAATCAGATTTGCACCCAGGTCCGAGAACTTGTTCGCGCAGGCCGCCCCGATACCGGAGGAGGCACCGGTAATGAAAACAGTCTTATTGTTCAGCACAGACATCAGCGTTCCCTTCATATATGGGCTTTTCGCCCAATCTAAGTCAATGCGGGGCATTCGTCAACGGGGCATTTTCCCATCCCGTCACTGTTGTAAAGTAAGTACGTTCCAGTAGGGTAAACTGCTGAATACTATGCCAGTATCGATAGGAGGAGGTAACTACCCTCTGACATGAGTATCTGATCGATATCGGGGAGCGGCTAGTCAGACTGATGCCTGTGGGAGAAACTGCACTTGTGTTGAACAGCTCCCATAGTTTATACAGGCTGAAAATTGTGGTAATTATCGGTCCCGGAAGATCAGTTGTCGTAATACATTATGTCGTAATTACTTACGATACCTTTCGGGTGTAAACTCCCTGGGGCTGCTCTGGCACACTATCTGCATTAGTTCATGCAAGAAAAGAGTGAAATGAGTTAAGAGTATCACTATCGATGCCCGATAAGAAATATATGGCAGGCTGGCCATACTCTTCGGGCGCAGAGTAACGCTTCAGAGGAGATTGCGATGGCAACAGCAAAGAGGAAACGGACGATGCCAGGCGGACTGCCGCACAAAACATATTGGCACTTGTACAGCCTTCAGAATATGGAATCAGAGAAGTTGGTCAGGATCGTCAATAAGATCTTAAAACGTGAATATGTGTTGATAAAATAATAACCAAGTTTAAGCTTGACAGGTTTCCAGCCTGAAGATAACTTCAGGGCTTACTGCAAAGCAATGGAAGCCCAGCAGTTTATTTCGGAACTTATTGGACTCAACCGTACTTTAAGACATTACAGGAGTTTTGTTAAAGAAGAAACTGACATTTTTGTTTATTCCCGGATCTGAGGGAATTTCAAAGCAGCTGAGTATTCCGGTGGCGCTTATCTACGCCACAGTATCAATAGCCGCTGTGCTTCTCTTTGCAAATTTCTTCCTCTCCGCCCAGTTTTTCTCAGACAGAGTAAATGTATCGGAATTGGAGCGTCTGCGGGCTGAAAACGCCCAGCTAAAGGATAAGTTCGAGCAAATCAGGTGGAATTTGGCCGAGGTTCAGGACCGGTATAGCGATCTGGTCGAAAAAGAGATCATGATTCGCAATATATTCGATTTGCCGGAAATCAATGCGGAAGAACGTCAGCTCGGCGTTGGCGGCCCTATCCCACAGACGATGTTTCGTCAGTCCGAGACCGAGAAGGTAGCGACAACCACCGAGTTGGAAGTCGACCGCTTGCTCAGACTATCACGATATGAGCTCGAGAAATACGGTGAAGTCGAAGACGCGCTCAGGAACGTAAAGGACCGCCTCGAACATACACCGTCGATCTGGCCGACTCAGGGCTGGAGCTCTCGTGGATTTGGCATGAAGTTCGACCCGTTTACCGGGTACAAGCAGATGCACAGGGGAATTGACGTAGCGAACAGGACCGGAACGCCGATTATCGCGCCGGCCGATGGTGTCGTACAGGAGACGCAAATGTCAAGTTCCGGTATGGGCAACTGCATCATTATAAACCATGGCTATGGTTTCCAGACCAGATATGGGCACCTTTCAAAGATCCAGGTGAAACGGGGACAGAAGGTCAAGCGGGGCGATGTTATCGGTTTGATGGGTTCCACCGGCTATTCTACTGGCCCCCACTTACACTATGAGGTCATTCGCAACGGCCAGTTCCTAAACCCGATAAAATATATCCTCAACGGTCAAAGCGACTTATAATAAATCCCGAGGTTTTCCTGAAACCGCCTCCGGGCGGCTTTTTTTTGCCACCTTAGCCTGGTCGTAGTGAGTACTTAAGCCCCTAAGTCCGGTGGATCGTATTTTCGGACGATAAAAGGACTTGGTTAATCTATTTAGTCTGATTATTTTGTTGGTACCCGGCCGGAGCATTTACCGGTGGAACACGGGAATTGACGGATTTGTTATCAGAGTAAGGAAAATGAAGACAAAAGCTGTTTCCAATACGACCGGACCGAAGGCTATCGAAGTGAATGATGGCCTTACGCCTGAAGAAATAGACGAGTTACAGGTCAAGCAACTGGTGCGAGAAATCAAGCATGGTAACCGACATGCGTTTTCCGAGCTGGTCGACAGATATCAGAATCAGGTGGCATCGCTCGCCTACAAAATGGTCAATGACTACGATGAGGCTGCGGATATCACACAGATTGTCTTTGTCAAGATGTCCAAGAACATTTGGCGGTATGATGAACGAAAGAAATTCTATACTTGGTTGTATCGAATCACGATAAACGCGGCCATCGATTACATCCGCAAGCACAAGCGGCATCGTCATGAAGCGTTGGAGAATTTTCACGAAACAGTGGAGAATCTCGATGCCGGGCCCGAATTTGCCTTTCGCCGTCAACAGATAAACGGCTATATCTCACAAGCCGCGGAATCACTGAATGACAAGCAACGTTCGGCGTTTATTCTTCGGGATGTAGAGGGGTGCAAAATCGACGATGTGGCTCATATCATGGATATGCCTGAAGCTACGGTGAGGTGGTACCTCCATCGAGCCAGAAACAAGATCCGTCGCGAACTCGTTCGCAAGTGCCCGCATTTGCTTCTCATGTTCGGCATCAAGTAGTTTTTTCTATTTCCAGTATCAGGCCCCAACCATATACTACTTATCATGTCCAAGACTACAGAATTAACGCTCAAAATTGCAGGTATGCATTGCGCGAGCTGTGTGAACAATATCGAGAAGTCGGTCAGCGCCATGCCCGGAGTCGCCGATTGCCGGGTCAATCTGGTCATGAATTCGGCGGTGGTTTCGTTCGAAGAGTCCAGATCAAGCGGACCTGAGATTATCAGGAAAATCACAAGTCTTGGATACAGCGCATCGATCGGCACTCCGGACATACTGACATCCAACGCTCGCGAATACCACTCAGCTTGGCGGCGATTCATGATATCATTGATTATAACTGTTCCGCTCATGGCCCTCGCTATGTTTCCGATGGTTGGTCATCGGTTCCTGGTGGGTAGATTGGCCGACGGTGTGATTCAGGGAGTGATCGCGGCGGCTGTCATTTTCTGGGCCGGCCGCGCGATCTTAAGGGATGCCGGAATACAAATGGGCCACTTGCGCGCGAACATGAACACGCTCATTGCGATGGGTACACTCGCGGCTTTCGGCTGGAGTGTTTACGCGCTCTGGGAAATCTACCTCGGCCGGCAGGAACTGCTCTATTTTGACTCTGCCGCAATGATTGTCACGCTGATCTTGCTGGGGAGGTTTCTCGAGGCACGCTCAAAAGGGAAGGCGGGCGAAGCTATCAAAGCACTGCTTGCCTTGAAGCCTACGAAAGCGCTTGCCGTTATCAACGGCGTAGAGGTGGAGATCGACAGCACAATGGTAGCCCCAGGAATGGACCTCATGATCCGGCCGGGTGAGCGACTGGCAGCCGATGGTGAGATTGTTGAAGGCACCCCGGTTCTCGATGAGTCAATGCTCACAGGCGAGTCGGTTCCGGTCGAAAAAGTCCCTGGTAACCGGGTTCTGGGTGGTTCGCTCAACGGCAATATCCCCTTTCGCATGCACGTGACGGCCGCCGGTGAGACAAGTTTTCTGGCGTCAATAATTCGCCTGGTATCTGATGCGCAAGGGAAGAAAGCGCCGGTGCAGAAACTCGCCGATGTTGTAGCATCGGTATTTGTCCCGACGGTCATGGGAGTGGCATTGGTAACCCTGGTGGTCTGGTATCTGGTGGCGCCGGACAGTCCTATGATGATCAGGAGCGTGATTTCAGTGTTAATCATTGCGTGTCCGTGCGCGCTCGGTCTGGCGACGCCCACCGCGATTCTGGTTGGTACCGGCCGCGCCGCCCGAGAAGGAATCATCATTCGCGGCGGCGATGTACTGCAGCGGTTGACAGAGATAGATACAATGGTGTTCGACAAGACGGGAACTTTAACTCACGGTACCATGGAAGTGGTGAGTGTCCTGCCGTTTGCCGGTATGACAGAGCGCAATCTTATATGTCTGATTGGCAGCGCCGAAATCCAATCTGAACATCCGCTCGCCAGGGCAATCGTGCGCTACATGAACGAGCATCAGATTGAAAGAACCGAAATCAGCGCCGTCACGGCGTTACCGGGTATTGGATTAAAAGCGGTGCATGAAAACCGTGCCCTGTTGATCGGTAATAGTGTTCTGATGAAGAAGGAGAGAATTGAATTTGCCGAATCATCCGGGGCCGCCGATCAGGAAATGGAGAAGGGCCGCACCGTTGTGTTTTGCGCCCTGGACGGCACAGTGGTCGGGGTTATCGCGCTGGCCGATGTTATCAGAAGTGAAGCGGCCGAGGTAGTTGCGACTCTAAGACACAGGATAAAGAACATCACCATGCTATCCGGTGACAATCTCCGTACAGTCGGCGGGGTGGCCAAAGCGGTCGGGATTGAAATATTCGAGGCCGAGATACAACCTTCACAGAAGAAGACGGTCATTGAGTCATTGCGCAAATCGGGCGGCCGGGTGGCCATGGTGGGCGACGGCATAAACGATGCTCCGGCTCTGGCGGCCGCTGATGTCGGCGTGGCCCTTGGCAGCGGTACTGATATCGCGATGGAAGCGGCCGATGTCGTCTTGGTCCGTCCGGATATGCGCGCTCTATTGAAAATGCTCTATGTATCTCGCCAGACCATGAGAGTCATCAGACAGAATCTCTTCTGGGCGTTCATTTACAATGTTCTGGCAATTCCGATTGCGGCCGGACTTTTCTATCCGTTGTTCGGCTGGACACTGTCGCCGATGGTTGCGGCCGCGGCGATGGCCTTTTCCTCAGTTTTCGTGGTCTCTAATTCACTGCGACTTAACCGACTTGACTTGAAAAACATTGCTTCATAACGGAACAAACCAGTCGATCCGACCTTCCTCTTAGGCTCCGTATAACAGTTATACTGTTCGTTTCCAGTACCTATCGCACCCGGCGGCGAGACGGCGAACATTTTGTACTCACATACACGTCGTACAAGTCGGTCTTCAACATCTGCGGCGCACTCTCCGGACAGGGTCCATTCGAGCTACCTACTTACTGTGGGGCACCCGCTCTTCGTAAAGCGGTTAACCTTCCTCATCCATCGCGAGATTGTAATGCGATACCATCAGCATGTCGTATCGGACGGCAATCCCCGCGATCAAGGGATGGGGTAAATTGACGCGACTGTTTCTTGACGATAATCTAGTTGCTTCCTGGTACCACTTTTGTCATCTTAAGTATCATATTCTTTAACTATGGCGCACTTCGTTAGTGTTATTCGCCACACAGCCTGTTTTCTTAAGAGGATCAATTCATGAGAAGTACATTTCTTTCTGCTGTGGTTGCCTGTCTCATATCTTCTCTGGTCTACGCGCAGACTCCAACGCCCTCCCCTCAAGCTGAAGGTTCATGGGTGAAGATCGCCTGCCCATTCGATTCGAGTAAGGCACTGCTTGCAGTCACTTGCGGTCGACTGAGAGTGCCTGAAAACTACGATGATCCAAAAGGTCGATCGATAGAGATCGCGTTAATGGTGGTTAAGGCTCCAAAAAATATAGATCCAGCAAATCCAGTCCTTTTCCTAAACGGAGGACCTGGACAAACAAGCCTGTTCTTCGCAGAGACTCTTGTTACAAATCCCCTCATCTATGATGTCGTCGTTGATAGAGATTGGGTGTTTTTTGATCAACGAGGAACTGGCAGATCGATTCCGCAGCTTTATTGCCCCGACGATCATGACAGTCCTTTTGATCTAAAAAAGTGCAGAGATGATCTGATAAAGCAAGGGATAGACCTTTCCCAGTACAACAGTGCACGGAGTGCCAGCGACATGGAAGCGCTGAGAAAAGCACTGGGCGTGAAACAGTGGAATCTCTGGGGGATTTCTTATGGCAGCAGACTGGCAATGACAATGGCGCGCTACTATCCCTCGAGTGTCCGGTCGATCGTTCATGACGCCCCTGGATTGCCCGGAGGTCAGGAACTCGTCGACGATGCTCTCGGAACAGACGTCGCGCTGAACAAGATATTCTCGAAGTGTGCGACAGATTCGGCGTGCTCGTCCAAGTTTCCAGAACTTCGGAGCCGATTCATAGCTGCGCTTCCCCGCCTGAGGCAGCAGCCATTGTTGGTCGGCGATAAGCTGTTTGACGACCACGCGGTGGTTCAGTTCTTTCGCGACTGGTTCTACCCCAGGGGTTATTCGACGTTTGAACATCGCCTACAGAACCTTCTGATTATCTTGGATGCGGCGGCCCGCGGCGATGGCCCACTCATGAACGAAACCATACAAAGGATGAGAAAGGAGGAAGGGCTCGATAACGTTCGGCCGCCCGAGCCGATTTACGCCCGACAGAGCATCGGACAAAACCTCTCCGTTTACTGCAACGAGAAGAAACCCTTCGAGTCCATGGATGAATATCAGAAGGCGGTGGCAAGCTCCGAGATCGTTCGTTCTCTTCTCGCGGGATTTGAAGGTCCTTCAGACTGCGGCTTGTGGCCTTCCGGCGAGGCTGATCCAATTGAAAACACTCGCGTATACTATGACGGGCCGCAGCTCGCCTTTACGGGCGAGCTGGATGCATCCTCGTCAGGCCTTGCCGGCTATAAGATCGAGATGCTCTATGCCAATGCACTGAACGTCGTCTTCAGGAATGGCTACCACGGCCAGTTCCCCACAGAGCTGCCCAATTCGGAGGATCATGACTATTGGATGTGTGCCTTGCGGCTGGCGCACCAATTCTTTGATGATCCGCAACGAAAACTGGATATTAGCTGCGCTGAAACACGACGATTGCGCTTGGTAAAATGACCGACCGAAGAAGAGGTTACGACAGTTATAGCAGGTCGGATTCCGGTGTTCGCTAGCGACGGAGTACTTTAAAATCGAACGTCGGATTGAGTACTCCTGCAGTCAGAATCACGGTATCTACATTGATCGCATTCTATCTTGAAGCCTGCGCGAGCGCATATGCTATCATATGAGCACCAAAGCTGTGGCCTATCAAATCAATACGCACATCGACATTCAGTCTCGCTAACTTCCGGAGTGGTGGCCCATCCGCTTGCGCCGGTGTCAATATTCAGTTTTCAGAGGGAAGCACGCATAGGGAATCTTGCAATGTGCCTGGTTAGCACCATCTCGATCATCTGAATACCGCGAGATTCGTGATTTTCAGCTGAAATCGGAGACATCGCTCTCTAATATCGAGTGCGGTGAATCACGCATTTGTAGCCACGGTGGAGCAACTGCGCAAGCAGCATCGGATCAGAGAGTTGGGCTACGTGATCATGCCGGAACATGTTCACTTGCTAACGCACGCGCCAGACGGAGTACAGCTCGGTCTGGTACCGGGAGAACTGAAGTCCCGTTTTGCTGTCAGGGGCGATTCTGCATCGAGTCTCGCTGTTTTCAGATAACTCTCCACCATTCGAGTTCCTGGAAGAATTGTCTCGTTCAACTGTATTCAATAGCGTATAGGTGGTCCAGCTAGAGAAGATTAGGCCAGGGACCAGTAGTTCAAGATAATGCGTCATGGACAATGATATATCACTCTTGCGAGCCCTATTGTGGTTCGGGAAGGAGGTGGATTTACTGAACTAAATCACCGCGTCAGGAATGATCGGAGTTACAAAACATTTTGATTTACGGGAGGCTTACCTTGAAAAGAATGATTCTATTAGTCCTAGTGTCTGTGATCGCGATCTCAGCCCAGGTCAAATCTACGAAGCCGATGCCGCCATTGCCGTTTGGATGGAAGTTTGTGCCGGTAGCAGATAGGTGCAACGGCATGAATATCGTGCTCGGATTCACTTTCCATCCGAAGGAAGGTTTGATATCGACGGTGGTGGCTACAGTTGAACCTCAAGATGGGATCGTCCATAACGGCGCTTCGTCTTGGACCGTTCAATTTCAAAGTCAAAGCGATTCAGCGTACCGGGAGCTAAACCTGATACTACCGGCCAACGATACAAGCAAAATCTGCGTCAACTTAGCTTACAATGAGAAGACGTTTCAAGTATGCTGGTACTTTGTGACACTGGAAGATAGTGTTGAGTACTTCGCCGGTGATCCACGCCAAAGGGGGATAGCAGATTTCCGAAAAATGAAGACCACCCCCGAGATTAATCCTGATACTCTCAAAGAAGGTGACCTGAATGCGGAATACGAGGTCTATGTCGTTGTGAGTTCGCCAGAGAAGCGAGCGAAGGCCGAATCTGTCATTGGGCATGCGCTGTCATCGGACGAGAAAGGCAGAGCCCGGATAAAGCTCAGTCTCAGAGTCCTGATCGCACTTGCTCAGCGGGGAGTAAAGGCAGAATATACCGTACCTCCACCCTGGAGCAGCCAGGCCAGGGATACTGTTCGTGTGAAAAAGGTACACGATAGTGCGAAAGGCCAAAGTAGCAAAGAGAGCGATAAGTCTCTGTATCTTGCTGGTATCTCCTACTCCGAAGTACCATTCGGCGAGCAATTCGCCAAGACCCTTTTCGGCAATTGACATGCCTGTCGGCATGTCTGTTACGTCCGGTTCTAAGACGATTCGGACCTACATAAAGGGCCAAGATTATCCTACCCGTTCCGGCCGCTTTAATATATATTGCAGTCAATCAATCAAGATTGAATTCAGCCGCAAATCGCGGAGGAAGCTGTGAAGAAGCTGGCCGACGATCAAGACCTTATCCTGCAAAATCTTCGCGAGCGGGTCAAAGAATTAACCGCGCTCCATCGGACAGCCCGCATCCTGCAAGACCATAATCGACCAGTTGCGAACACGGTGCGGATGGTGGTCGACTTATTGCCGAATGCCTGGCAATATCCCGAAATTACCACCGCTCGTATAAGATTCGGGAATCTTGAAGTCAGTTCGTCCGGATTTGCCGTTACCGAGTGGAGGCAGAAGTCAACATTTGTCACTCGTGAGGGTGATAGTGGCGATATCGAAATAGTCTATTCGGAGCTGCGTCCGTTTTCATTTGAGGGCCCCTTTCTGGCCGAGGAGCGCGAGTTGATAGATTCGTTGGCCGAGATGTTACGGGCATATTTTCAACGGAGAGTTGACGATGAGTCGCTGCAACAGGCACACAACCATCTGGAACAACAGGTTATTGCCCGTACAGCTGAACTAAAGAAAATGAACGAAGCTTTACAGCACCAGCTCGCGGACTACCAGGTGGCCAGGCAGCGTATTGATCTCTACCAGAAACAGCTTCGCCAGTTGGCTTCGGAGCTTTCATTGGCGGAAGCGCGCGAGCGCCGTGTTATCGCCTCGGATCTTCATGATCATATCGGTCAAGCGCTGGCCTTCATGAAGATGAAGTTGACGCGTTTTCGGAGCGACACGATCTTCTGTGGATTCGAACGGAGTATCGATGAAATCCTCAGCCTGTTAAACCAGACTATCCAGTACACGCGGACGCTGACGTTTGAAATCAGCCCGCCGGTGCTCTACGAACTCGGGCTTCCGTCCGCGGTAGAATGGCTGGGCGAACAGTTTCAGAAGAAGTTCGACATCGAAACTGAAGTCATAGTGCATGCCGAACAGGCGGCGCTCAAAGAAGAAATACAGGTTGCGCTGTTCAAGTCTCTGCAGGAGCTGCTCAATAATGCCGCCAAACACTCCCATGCCACACGAATACGGGTGGAGCTGAAGGCGGACGATAAGGTCACCCAGATAAGAGTGACGGACAATGGCCGGGGGTTCGATCTCGCCAGACTGGAGCCCGGAAATGGCAATAAAGCAGGGTTCGGTCTGTTCAGCATCAGGGAGCGGTTGAATTATCTGGGGGGCCAGCTCGAAGTCAGGTCGTCCGATGAAAGCGGGGCGCAATTTACTATGACCGTGCCCCATACGGCGGAGGGATCCAAATGAAGACAAAAGTATTGCTGGTCGATGACCACAAACTGTTTCGCGACGGTTTAGGTACTCTTATCAACAAACAAGCGGACATGAAAGTAGTTGGCGAGGCAAAGGATGGAACGAGTAGTATCCAGCTGGCCAGAGATCTCGCTCCGGATTTCATCCTCATGGATATTTCCATGCCGGACCTCAACGGTATCGAAGCAACCCGGCGGATACTCTCCGAGCGTCCAGGTACGAAAGTGTTGATGCTCTCCATGCACTCGGATCGACGATTTGTGATCGAGGCGCTGAAGGCCGGCGCGTGTGGATACCTGCTCAAAGACTCGGCTTTTGAGGAGCTCCTGACCGCCATTAAGGCCACGCAGCAGAATCAATTCTATCTGAGCCGCGAAATCACGAGTATTGTGGTAGAAGATTACATCAATCTGGTCAAGAGCTCGGAATCGTCGGTTTTCGCCATTCTGACCAACCGCGAACGGGAGGTCCTGCAGCTGATCGCCGAAGGAAAGGCGACCAAGGAGATCGCCAACCAACTCAATGTGAGTGTCAAAACAATTGAGACTCATCGAAAACAGCTGATGGATAAGCTGAATATTCACAGTATCGCCGAGCTGACCAAGTACGCGATTCGCGAAGGGATTACTCCTCTGGAATGACCTAATGAATTCTACTTATGGTAATTATCCTCGACGGAAATCTCAAATAAGCATTTCATGAGACACGGCGAGCCTCCTGCGGCCGTATCCTTCCGGTAAGCTTTTTTTCGTGACAACAGTTGTATGGTGATTTACATTTGAGGTCGGAAAGCTGATAACGATCAGACGGCGGCGCTTACCTTTCTGGGAAGGCAAAGGATCGGCGAGAGCCGGCCGTCATGGATGAAACAGGCTGAAAGGCCGCCAATGTCAAAAATGACTTTATCACCACGGGCAGCATTTGTACTTTTTATCAGCATAACTATTGTGCTCTTTGCCCAGGCAGTTTGGTGGATTGCCTTCATGGCCCGTCTGGTGAATGAAAAAGTCGACATGGCGGCTGAGCTGGGCGCGAGCAAAGAATATGTTGCCGAAGTACATCGACAGGAGATCTCGCGCCAGATCATGCTTGGAAGCGAGGGCGTATTCTTTCTCCTGCTGGTCGGTGTGGGAGCGTGGCTGATTTATCGTACATTGGTGAAAACCGAACAACTCAAGTTCCATCAACAGAATTTCCTGATGGCAGTGACCCACGAGTTGAAGACCCCGTTGGCGTCCATAAAGATTTATATCGACACGCTCCAGTCGACAAAGATATCCGATGAAAAGAAGGTGGCCATTCTTCCCCGCCTGAAGGAAGATGCAAACCGCCTGGAGAAACTGGTCGAGAATGTGCTGGAGGCGGGACGCTTCGAACGAAGCGGTTATCAGCTCAACCGCGAGAATTTCAATCTCAGCAAGCTCGTGGACGGTATTCTAACCAAACTGCAGAGGTATCCCTCCAGGACTCCGATCACGATTACGCGGAAACGATTTCAATCAGAGTTGGTGATTTACGGCGATGAATCAGCGCTGAGCCGGGCGCTTGACGCAATTCTGGAGAATTGCATTAAATATAATGATAAGGATCGGATTCTTATCGGGGTGGAGTTGTTCCGCGTCGGAAAGCGAGTTTACTTGAATATATCGGATAACGGTGTCGGTCTTGCACGCGAGGACACAACCCTTATCTTTAATCGGTTCTATCGGGTTGGCCAGGAAATTAACCGAAGTCAACCGGGAACCGGACTCGGCCTGTACCTGTGTCGTGAAATCATCAAAGCCCATGATGGAAGGATAACAGCGAACTCTGATGGTGCCGGCAAGGGAGTCACTTTTAACATAACGCTGGAGGCGAACGCAGAGTATGAAGACAATTCTGCTGGTTGAAGATGATGCGCATGTCGCCGATGGCCTGATTCTTAATCTCGACGCCGAGGGGTTTCAGGTTGTCCATATCGACAATGGCAATCTGGTGCTTGACGCATTCGAAAGAGGGAATTTCGATCTCATTCTGATGGATATCATGCTTCCGGGAACCGACGGACTCAGCTTGACCAAGAAGATTAGAGCCATGGGTTCGACTGTTCCGATCCTGTTCATCACGGCGCGTGACGAAACGGAACAGAAGGTTGAAGGACTGCTGGCGGGCGGAGATGATTACATCACCAAGCCTTTCGATGTCGGTGAGCTGATGGCGCGAATTCAGGGGATATTCCGCCGGCAAGCCTGGCTGGCCTCGGGTGAAGAAGTCGATGATAAGTTTGAATTCGATGGCCGGTATGTGAATTTCAAGACGTTCGAGGCCAAAGGCCCGGGCGGACAATTTGAGTTGACTCGAAAAGAGTGTATGGTGATTAAATACCTGGTGGAACGGATAGGCGAGGTCGTCAGCCGGGACCAGCTTCTGGACGCAGTGTGGGGATATCATATCTACCCGACCAACCGGACAATTGACAATTTTATACTTAAACTTCGGAAGATATTTGAGGATGATCCGAAAAATCCCCGCTATATCGAGACGATTCGAGGAGTCGGCTACCGATTCGTGACGCCCGAGAACCGTCGTTAGATCGTTCATACGCGATTCCGCTCAATTAAGCTATTGGAACATAACTATTTACTTGATGTAACGGCAATTAATAACCCTTGACTTCCTGACCGGTTTTGTTATAATAGCGGGTGCCCAATAGCCGATTTCAGACTAATGATATCCCTGATTCTCGGGCTTGGTAATATCGGCCGAAGATACAGCGGTACCCGGCATAATGCCGGGTTTCGTGTGATCGACGCAATTCTCAAGGGTCGCGGTATAAAGCTGTTGCCTCCAACGGAGTTGTTTGATTGGGCGGTCGACGGTATCGGACCGGAGCAGATCGTGTACGCGATGCCAAGAACGTATATGAACCTCTCCGGAATCGCGGCCGAGGTTCTTTTACAACAGACTTCACTCAGTCCATCCCAGATGCTTGTGGTGGTTGATGATTTCAACCTCCCCCTGGGTAGCCTTCGCATCCGCAAGGGTGGATCCGACGGAGGCCACAATGGGTTGGCGTCAATTATTGACCGCCTCCAGACCGAGGATTTCCCTCGATTGCGTCTTGGTATAGGCCCGTTGCCGGAGAACGTCGATGTCGTTGATTTTGTGCTGAGTGAATTCACTAAAGAGGAGTCCGAACGGACTGAAGCTATGATTACAAAGGCCTCCGCGGCGGTCATGTTCTGCCTGGAACATCCGCTGGAAGAGGCGATGTCAATATACAATGGAAACCCTGCTTAGGCGGAGCCAGATATCCCGTCTAAGCCGTTTGAACCTTTAACCAACGTCCATAGGGAGATACTGAATGCGGTTTTACGAAACCACCTTCATCGTTAATCCACAGACTGACGACGCTACCATTGACCGCCACGTCAAAGATGTAGCAGCCGTGATTTCCAACAACAGCGGCAAGATTATTCACGAGGACCATATGGGGACGCGCCGTTTGGCCTATCCTATCAATGGTCTCACCCAGGGGTATTATGCGAGCTTCATTTTTGAAGGTCCAACGACAGTGCTGCCCCAGCTCGATCGTCACTTCATGCTCAACGAGCAGTACATCCGCAATCTCACCATCAGATTTGACGGTGACCCGCAGAAGTATCTCGAAGAGCTGGCAACTGTCCTCATTCCGCGCGATACCAGAGGCGGGCGTGACGACGCGGGGTCTTCGGATCGCAGATATGATCGTCGGGATGACCGCCGGGATGACCGCCGGGATGGACATCGTGGAAGATACGCGTCCAATGAAGAGCCTGAAGGCGATTCGGACAGGGGCGACGCGGGTGAAGCGGCGGGTGCCGCTGACTCAGACAGCGAGTAATGTTCCAGGTGAAGTGGATAATCAAATCGATGAAAGAAGGAAATTGAAATGGCGGTAGTCAAAGGAAAGAAGATCTGTCGCTTCTGTGAGAATAAAGTGAATCACGTCAATTACAAAGATGAACGGATCCTCAGGAGATTTACCAACGAGCGCGGAAAGATTATTCCGCGTCGCATTACAGGAAACTGCGCCCGGCACCAGAGAATGCTGACGACGGCGATCAAACGCGGCCGGATTCTGGCGATCGTGGCCTTTGAGAGTGAATCATATAGATAAGAACATGCCCGGCGGGACGGCATCCCGTCTGGAGCGACGCGACAAGGGCAGCACCGAGCGGTACCTCATTGTGGCGGCGATGTTTTTGTTCTCGGCGGTATCTTACGGCCGGGTCGCCCCGCAAGAAAGTAACGCTCTACTTGTCCTGGCAAGTATTATGTCTTACTTCCTGGCAATATACCTGTACTACGGGGTAGCGCGTCTTGCGCTGGCCAATCAAAGCACCCTGCTCTGGACGAGCGGAGTGCTGGCGGTGGCGACCGGTTACCTTCTGGGCGGGACATCGGAACTCTGGTTGCTGCTTACCGGATGGGGAATGATCCTGTTCGGCGGTGTGCTTACCGGGCGATTGACCGCGTCGGGCCGGCCAGCCGGACGGATATATCTGATCGCTATTTTTGCGGTCGGTGTGTTCGCGGTTGTCCAGCTCGCGCCGTTCTGGTCGTTTCTCATGGATAAGGTGCGGTCGGTGACAGCCTCGTTGCTGGAAGATGGAAGACAAAGCCTGTTGGCGTCCGGGTACGGCGAGGATGCCATCAAGGGCGGGCTTGAAGACACACAGAAGATGATGAACCTGCTGGTGCGCCTGGTACCGGCACTGACGGTGCTGGCGGCCATTGCGCAGTTCAGCATCGGTTATTTTCTCTTCGCGTATCGCCTGGACCGGGCCCACTATCCTGAGGGCACGCTTTCGCCGTTCGTTCGCTGGAAGATGCCATTCTGGGTAACGCCGGTTCTGATGATTGTTATCCTGACACGATTGTTGGGGCCGACATCGGTTCACATCGTAGCGGATAACCTGATCGCATTTCTGTGCGTATTTTACTGCGTAACGGGGCTGTCGCTTATTGAGTCTTACCTTACGAAATTTCATTTTTCAAAACTGATGAAAGCGCTGTTTTACATAATGTTGGTGTTCACGCAGCTGATCGGCTTTTTCGCCGCCGCCCTGCTTGGATTCATTGACAGTTTCGCCGACTGGCGGAAAATTCATCAGTTGAGTATCGCGAAAGAATGAGTTAGATTAGTATAAGTAGAAAGGAACAAACATGAAGGTCATAATGCGTGAAGATGTGCCGGATGTCGGCAAGGCCGGACAGACTGTCGATGTCAAAGACGGTTTCGGCCGGAACTACCTGTTCCCGCGCAATCTCGCCATCCCGGCAACCAAAGCCAATCTCAAATCGATAGGCGAAGTAACCAAGCAGAAAGATATTCGTGACCGCAAGCGTCACCGCGAAGCCGAAGTTGTCAGGGATCGTATCGAGAAGCTATCCCTGTCGATGGAAGTACTGGTAGGCGAAGACGACAAGCTGTTCGGCTCGGTGACGTCGGCTGATATCGCCGAGATGCTTGAGAAGGAAGGCGTGATAGTTGACAAGCGGGCAATCGAGCTTGAGAATCCGATCAAGGTGCTCGGTGTCTATACGGTACCGGTCAAGGTCGCCAAAGAGGTTGCCGCGAATCTTAAACTCTGGGTGATCAAGAAGTCGTAGTCGCATGAAGATGCTGGAAGTACATATTGACGGCCTGGCCCTGGATATGACCACCAATTCACCGGTGGTCATTCTAACTCCGACCGGTCTCAATAAGGTCCTCCCCATTTGGATTGGTCATGCCGAAGCCTGGGGTATAGCGATGGAGCTTTCAGGCGTGAAGCCCAAACGGCCGATGACTTATGATCTTTTGAAAGAAGTCATAGAGGCCTTGCGCGCTACGGTGGAAAAGGTAGAGATTACCGAGCTCCGCGAACAGACGTTTTACGCGCGCATTATCCTGAGCCTCAATGGCCAGCAGTACGAAATCGATGCGCGCCCGTCGGATTCCATTGCTTTGGCATTGAAAGCCAAAGCCCGTATTTTTGTCAACGAGGACCTCTTCAATCTCAAGGAGACGGACAACAATCCGGATCTTCCGCAGGCGATGCCCACTGACCCGGAATCGCTAAGGGAGAGGCTCAAGAGAATTAACCCTGAGGATTTTGGGAAATATTCCCTGTAAATGCATCTGGTGAGAAAAGTGATTTCAACCGCCTGGCTGCTTATTCTGCTGGCGACAGCGTTACAGGCAGAGGCGGATACTATTGATGACTCCCCGGAGGCAGTATCCGGGTACACCAGGGGACAGCGGTATCTTCGGGAAGGAAACTGGTCAGAGGCAGCCAAGGTCTTTGCCGACCTCGAGTCACGGTTTCCTGATTCGAAGAATCTCGATTTGTTTGTGTTCAATCGCGCCAAGGCGAGGTACTATCTGGCGAGCTACGGCGAAGCGTCGGCTGCTTTCTCGTACTTCATCACGCACTTCGCCTCATCGCCGTTGATTCCCTACGCTCACTTCTTTCTGGGTAACAGCCTGTATCTCAGCAACGACGTGAGCGGCGGAGCAAGAGAGTATCTTCGAGCCTACCGCCTGTCGGAGAGTGATGACCTGGATAAACTGCTGGTGTCGTCTTTGACGACCTCATATCGAAACGCGTCGTCGCTGAGTCTCGGTGAAGCCGATCTGACACAGCTTCCCGGTCCCAAGAAGTGCGCTCTCGCTAAAGTGCTCGCGGACATTTATGTGTCGCGCGGGGAAACGAGACGGGCTTCGGATCTCATAGCGCTGTGCGGTCAGAAACTCGATGTCACTTCGACATCGGCTGGTGCGAATAACGCGGACAACGGAGCGCTCGATATCGCGATCGTGCTGCCACTCTCAGGCGATCTCCAGTCATTTGGACAGGAGATTTACAATGGAGCCGTTATCGGCGCCCAATTATTCAGGGAAGAATCAGGAAAGACGCTTCAGCTTGACACCTACGACACCCAGGGTGATCCGATCGAGGCAGCGAGGATAATCGGAGAACTGGCAAATTCTCCTCACACCGACGCCGCTATTGGACCATTGACCAGCGAGGAGTCGGCGGTGGCATCGGCCGCCTTGACCTGTCAGACCCTTCCAATGCTGGCACCGGCGGCAACGCAAGCGGGATTGACAAGTCTATCGGCAACGTCTTTTCAGATGTCTCCGAATATCGATTTGGAGGCCGTCACGCTGGCGGAATATGCGATTAACAAACTTCACGCGGATACGGCAGCAGTGATTTCATCGACATCCAATGACGACCTCCGCATGACTCGTGCGTTCACCGAACGATTCAAAGCGCTTGGCGGTAAGTTTGTCGTGGTCGAGTATTACAGTGTCCGAGACAAGGACTTTGGCGCATACATCCGCGACGTCAAAGCCGCCGTTCTCGGGGCAGCCAGGGATTCGTCGTTCTACATTAATGCCGACGGCGACACGCTTGATGTGGATGTTATCCCGGCAACGATAGATTGTGTCTTTCTTCCCGGTGATGCCCGCCAGTTGCGCCAGCTGCTTCCTCAAATTAACTTCTACAATTTGAGTGGGCAGTATCTGGGATCCGATGGTTGGGCGGACGATATGATTTATAGGCTTGGTGACGAGGTCACCAAACGCGCTGTTTTTGCCTCTCCGTTTATCGCCGGCGAGAATTCAGAGGAATATCTCAAATTCGCGGCGGCTTTCGACAGCCGATATGGAGAACGGCCGCAAAGGCTGGCGGCGCTCGGATTTGACGCCCTGCGGCTTATCGCCCAAGCTTCGACTACCGCCACGTCCCGTGAAAGTATCGTTGCGCAGCTCAGAAAAGTGACCGACTATGTGGGGGCGTCCGGTGTCATTACTTTCGGCGAGAACCGTGAGAACATTGAAATGCCGCTTTATCGAATTGAGTCGTCAAAACCCGTTCCTCTGAGCGTTGCGCCGGTGAATCTGCCTGGTGGCAAATAGCGCTTTCGCTCGGCGGTTAGTGGCGCCTGATATGCGATCAGGTGAACCTTGCGGACTCAATCAATTTTACCGAGGTTGACCATGGAAGAAAAGAAAGTAGCGCTCAAGATGATTGTTGGCGGCGAAGAGCGGGATATCACTTATGAAGAACTGGCTCTTTCCAACAATCTGGCACAGGAATCTCTTGTCAGGCTCCTTATCAAGAAGAAGTTATTCGAACCCAAGGAGCTTCTGGAGATGATGGAAACCGTTAAGAGCGAACGGTACCGCCATATTGATGACAAGTAGATCAGCTATGGCTTCCGCTGAAGAGACAGACAACAGAATACCCGGGCAAGTCGCGGGAGAACATGTCCTTCTGCAATGGACGACGTTACCGTTCAAGCTCCGTCCGGTCGCGGCGACCATCGTGGCCCTGCTCATCCTCGCTATCGGTGTATTCGTCTTCTACGAGACGGAATCGCGAATGTTCGGCGGACTGGCGATGCTGGTGTTATTTCTGTCCTTGTCAAAATTCTATCTCCCGACCACCTTTACGCTGACTGACAGCTCTGTTTCGATCAAGACCACGACACAGACGATTCGTAAAAGCTGGGAGCAATATCGAAGCTACTATCCGGACAAAAACGGCGTGCTATTGTCTCCCTTTCCGGAGCCGTCGCGACTGGAGAACTTTCGCGGTGTATACCTCATGTTTGGAGGCAATCGCGAGGAAGTGCTTCGCGTAGTGGAGCAGCAGATTGGCGCACATTTGGCGGCGCACCCGCCATCATCGGAGGCTGGAGCATGAGTCTGTTTGGACGCGATGAGAACCTGCTTTCACAAAACGATAATCCCCTTCCACCAGAGGAGGAGGCGGTTCTCGAAAAGGTCGCGCACAAAGTAGTCGATCGCGGAATGACTGTGCCGGCCATTCTGGCGCTGGAGTCGGTAAAGCCGTTAAACTATATCGGCTCTCAGCTCATGGTTTTCTTCGAGCCGATTGTGCAGAGTCTATTCAATTTCAAGGATTACGATAACTTTCGTTCGGCTCTCGAGAAACGCGTGAGCATTGAGATTTTATTGCTCAAGATTGAGAAATACGATGCCGTGGCGGCCGCCCGCGAAAAACGAATCAAGAAGTACTACAAAGAGCAGAAGAAGACCTGGAATTGGTATCAACGATATCTGGGGATTTTCCGTCCCCGGGTGAAAATTCCCGACGAAGTGTTGAATCCGCCGACCGAACCTCAGCCAGCTGACAAATCAGAAAACCCTGACGGGCCGGTATAAACAAATATTCGGGCCCGTGTAGATCCTTCAAATAACAAGGCGGTGCCGTTCGGCACCGCCTTTACTATGCGTAACGTAGGAGGGAAGAGACTTATTTGGGGTGATCAATCTTTCTGCCGATTGCATTTAGCCTGTAGTTTTCAATAGACAACTGAAGCGTATCGGCGAAGGGAGACTGCAACTGTTTCAAAACGCTGAGTTGTTCGTTGGCTTTGTCCATCTGGTCCATCGCCAAATATGTTTCGCCGAGGTATTCACGCGCGCGTTCGAATTTCGGATCCAGGTTGAGCGCGTTAGTATACGCGGCGAGCGATTCGTCCAATTGGCCGAGCTTACGATAGCAGAAGCCAAGATTATTGTAAGCTTCCTTCATAGTCGGCTGCATATCCACTGCCTTCTTGAATTCCTTGACTGCCTTCTCGTATTCCTTCTTCGCCTTGGCATCTGAGGTCGCCCGGTAATTATAGGCGAAAGCCGAGTCGCCGTTTTGCAGGATCTGCCGGGCCCGGTCCATATGGTCCACCCCTTGATTATAGTGCTGAGTAGCTTCGTCAAGGGAGTCTTGTGCGGTCTTTTTGTCCGACCCGAACGCGTACACACGATCACTGGTAATACCTGAGAACAAAGCCAATGCAATTGTAGTCAGAACTACTACACGATAGCCTTTTATCATACACTGCTTCTCCAAAGTAGGATTGTATATGTAAGAAACAGAAGTCGGGTGTCAATTGTTTCCGGCAACCGACTTTTCTCCGATCGGAAGTGCAACACGCCATAAAAAAGGCAGGGTCAAGTGACCCTGCCAGGTAAGAAACTGACGAAACAAGCTCAAATGTCAAGGTTACGAACGTACTTGGCATTCTCCTGTATGAATTTGGAACGGGGTTCCGTCTCGGTCCCCATCAAAATACTGAACAGATGGTCGGCTTCGGCCGCCTCATCGATTGACACCTGAAGCAGGGTGCGGGTCTCCGGGTCCATGGTGGTCTTCCACAGCTGTTCCGGGTTCATTTCCCCGAGTCCCTTGTACCGCTGGATGGACAGACCCGTTGGAGGCATCGTCTTAACCAGTTTGTCACGCTCGTCATCCGAATACGCGTACTGCTCGTTCTTGCCGTGCTTGACACGGTAGAGAGGCGGTTGGGCGATATAGATGTATCCGGTATCGATAAGTTCGCGCATATATCGGAAGAAGAACGTGAGGATAAGAGTTCGAATATGCGCCCCATCGATATCCGCATCGGTCATGATAATGATCTTGTGATAGCGGACTCGCGAAGCATCGAAATCATCGCCGACACCGCACCCGAGGGCGGTGATGAGTGCGCGGACCTCGTTATTGCTGAGGATTTTATCGATGCGCGCCTTTTCCACGTTCAGGATTTTGCCGCGGAGCGGAAGGATTGCCTGGTACCGACGATCGCGGCCCTGTTTGGCGGAACCGCCCGCCGAGTCGCCCTCGACTATGTAAATTTCGCATGATTCCGGGTCAGTCTGTGAGCAATCGGCCAATTTGCCGGGAAGAGCGGCGCTGTCAAGCGCCGTTTTGCGTCGCGTAAGCTCCTTGGCTTTTCGGGCTGCTTCGCGGGCCGCCGCGGCCTGGGTAAGTTTCTCGACAATCTTCTTAGCGACGGCCGGAGTCTCCTCGAAGTAAGCGCCAAGGTACTCGTTAGTGACCGCTTCTACAATCCCTTTCACATCGGAGTTGCCGAGCTTGGTTTTGGTCTGACCTTCAAATTGTGGGTCACGAACTTTCGCCGCTATTACCGCGGTCAGTCCCTCCTTGGAGTCGTCGCCGACCAGCGTGATGCCATTCTTCTTGACCAAATTGTACTTGGTCGCGTATGCGTTGATGCTTCTTGTGAGCGCCGTGCGAAAGCCGGTCAGATGGGTGCCGCCTTCGATCGTATTGATATTATTGACATAACTGTACACCGACTCCGAATAACCATCGTTGTACTGAATCGCTACTTCGACTTCGACATTGTCGCGTTCTTTCTGGAAATGAATCGGTTTTTTGAACAACGGAGTCTTGTTTTCATTCAGGTACTCGACGAACGATGACAGGCCGCCTTTGTAACAAAAAGTCACCGTTTTGTCGTCCGTGCGATGATCGGTCAGGTCGATTTCCAGTCCCTGATTCAGAAATGCGAGTTCCCGAAGGCGCGATGCGATAATGTCGAACTTGAATTCAATTTTCGCAAAAATCTCAGTATCGGGGTAGAAGCAGGTCCTGGTGCCATCCTTCTTTTTCTTGCCGGTGATCTTTACTTTATCCTTGGCGACCCCGCGGTGATATTCCTGGAAATACACTTCGCCGTCGCGCGAAACCTCAACCCAGCACCATTCGGACAGGGCATTGACTACCGAAACGCCGACACCGTGGAGTCCGCCTGAGACCTTGTAACTTTCATGATCGAACTTACCTCCGGCGTGAAGGGTCGTCATTACTACCTGCAACGCCGATACCTTTTGTTCCGGGTGTTCTTCGACCGGGATACCACGACCGTTGTCGGTCACGGTTACGGAACCGTCCTTATTGATCTCTACCTGAATATTCGTGCAGTATCCGGCCATGGCTTCGTCGACCGAATTGTCGACCACTTCGTAGACCATGTGGTGCAGGCCACGTTGCCCGATATCGCCGATATACATTGCGGGACGGCGTCGAACCGCCTCAAGACCCTGAAGCACCTTGATCGTAGTGGCATCGTATTTGTGACCGGCCACGGCGGCATCCTTTTTATCCGACAGCTGCTTTGCATCCATAGCCATCTATTCTATTTCCCTTTCTCGCCCCGTACCAGCCTGATTTGTTTGACTGTGTGACCGTACGGAAAGCTCTTGATTTTTTCCAGCAATGACTCCTGCTTCATGGCCAATTCCTGTCTCCACGCGGAATCGTCAACCGCCACATACAGTACACTATCCTCGTACTTGATCGCCCGGGAGACATGCGCGATCGCCGGTCCGACGATTTCCGGCCAGCGGTCAACTACCAGCCAGCCGTTGAATTGCTCGGCTAAGCCAAGTGAATGAAGAACGCCTGACAGGACCGATGACATTGTTTTCGTGCTCTTACGGTTGCCGTACCGCGAAGCCCGTGGGGAGTCTGATTTTTCGTACATTTACTTCAAATTCCTAACTATTCATTATACACTTTTTTTATACGAGTAGCAAGTAAAAAACCCAATCTATCTTATTGATTTGAAAAGATTTAGGCGCAAATTGAGGGCGCCTGGAATCGGCTCCTATCGGGGGTTTTTCAACGTCTCAAAATAGACCGAAAAAGGAAACGACAGGCCGGCAAGGCCTGTCGTTTGTGAGAGCGCTGTTGTGGCTATTCAGCCGATAACGTTGTTGTGAAACTTTTCTGTCAGTCTCTTTTGCTAATGCTCCCCGATCCTGATATAGAGGTCGAAGAATGAGCCGGCTCGCCGTAATAGTAAATATTTCCACTGCCGCTGATGTTACCGTCGAAGCTGTTTGTAGCTCTGACGCGCACTTCGCCCGACCCGCTCACCCGGATATAGGCATTCTCGGCGACCAGGTCACTGGCGTCGACATCTCCGGACCCCGATACGTGAACATCGAAATCACGTACCTTCCCCTCGGCGTGAAGACTCCCTGAGCCGGAGACTGCGTACTCAAAGTGATCGGCATTGAGATCGACAACTTCGACATCACCGGAACCGGACAGCCTTACACCCTGGAGCGATGGAACCGTGATATCGAGCGTGCATGGTTTTCTCGATGAATATGACTCTTTGCTGCCTAACTCGAGCACCTTGCCGCTTACTTCGGCCTCGATATTATCGATAAGATTATCGTCGAACGTCAAAGTCACCTTCTGCTCGCCGCCTATTTTGACATTAATATCGAACGAGCCGGAAGATTCAATCTCCGTAAAAGCGGGGAGATTCAATTCAACTGTCTTCATCACCCCGGAGCCTTTTTCGGAGTGGCTGAAGAGGTTGAAGAGTCCGTCCGCATAAGCCGCGGTTGCAGTCAGGACCGCAAAGATAGCAAGCGCAAGCGCACCTTTCCTCATCTGTCTCTCCATATCAAGTGTTTTGCCTTTGGTATGGATACGATAAGATTATCGAAAGGTTGCCCGGATTGTTGTGGGATGAAAAGCGGGAAACCAAAAGGCCGGCGGATTTCCGCCGGCCCTGTCCATATCGCTGTATGCCAGCGAATTATTTGGGTTCGTACGATAGATGCTGTACTGTCTTTAGTTTTTTGCGATTGGGATGCTTGTGGGACGGGATATAGAAATCAGGGCCCTCGCGGCGGCGCATGCGAACGGTATAATCCTGGCATCCCTGACAGCGCCGGATTTTCCCGAGGGCATCTTTTTTTATCCGTCGTTTGCGCGTATGCGTGGGAGCGTAAATTGGATGGTCTATTATCCGATACCCTTTGGTTGGATCGTCGTCATCGTGGAATTTTGCGCCCGCGATTATGTTGTCGGTACCGTCTTCGTAAAGCGTGGCGCCGGGACACTCGATAAAAATGAAGCCGTCGTCCGCTTGCTCTTCGATGAATATCTGCGAGTCTTCAAGGTTCCTTGTATTGCAGTGAATACATAACCAGAGCCCTTCTTTGCTAATGAGCTCATGGCCGCAGTTTATACAGGATCGTGTCTCTTGCATGCTGAATTCCCCTTGGCTGTATCCTTCGATAGTTCTGTTTACCGCAAGGATGGGTCACTGTGATAGTTTCAACCGGAAGACTGCAACCTGTTTGCCATGTTGGGGAAAGCCGTGTAACTTGTGATGAGACACGTACTTGCAATGAAAAAGCCGGCTCTGGCGATTTGCCAAACCGGCTATTACTATTGGACATTGTCAATCTACTATTGAATCAACCCTTGAACAAAAGAACCAGAGAACAAAGCGTCACTGTTACCGGAAGCAGAGTAGAGAAGGAATAAGGTACCAGAAGCGATGCTCCGAAGGCGAGCGCTACCGACGGTATGACAAGGTACTTCAGAGTCGAGAAGGCGAGTTTGGCCAGTCTCGTTGCCACGAATATGATAAGAGCCGCGGCCGCAATATAGGCGGCGTATAAGCCATTCTGACCGAAATGTTCAAGTATCAACTGCCGTATCGATTCCAGCACGACAGAGAGTCCCGAAGCTTCAGCGAAAACCTTCTGCGCAATCGCCTGTATTTGTGAGAGCAGGCTACCACTCGACATCTTCGTTTTCCTCTAGCGGTTCTATTGTCAGCGATGATTCACCGACCCGGGTCAATCCTTCCATCCGACGCGTAAGGAAATTCTTGGAGGTAATCCACTGGTGTGACAACTCGAGGATCTCGCCCTGATCCATGTCGCTTTCCCAGTCGAGAATCACCTGGTCAATCTTCTTATCTTGTACAACCAAGTCATCCATTGTCAGCACAAATTTCACTTTCATAACGTACCGTCCTGTGTCTAAGCTGATTCTGTTCTGTTCCGTACGGGTAAGTGCAAGCGAAGTGCCGCGAGGGTGGTAGGTGTCGAGATCGAAAGTTAAGCTATTGAGAAATAATATGTTACTCGCACAAAATGGGGGATGCAAGGGAACAAGTAAGCCAGAATTGCCGGGGCGGGGAACGGTTTGTATGGGATGGTGCCTACAGTTTGTAGACTAAGATAAAACCCGGCGGGTAGTTAGACCGCCGGGCCTTCGTATTACGGAAAACTAGTCGCAGCATCGGGATAGTCCAGTGATAAGATTTCGGCTCACCAGTTTCTCCGGGCTGTTAGCCTTGGCACCCGGAGCTCCGCGGTAGTTTGAAGGTGTGACCATTGGGGTCATTCCATGACCCGCTTGCAGGTGAGCAATAAAATCCCGAGGACTATGGCTAATGCTGCCGCAGTCTCAGAGAATCTTCTCGTTGGTGCCCGCGTGACACTTGAAATGAGTGTCGTTTCGCGGACCTATTGGTGCATACGCGACCCTCCATATTAACTGGTTCACCTTCAGGCGGATTGGGGTTTTCAGTCAAATCTATAGAAATATGTCTACGTGCAAGAATTATACGTACCAAGCGGGAAGGAAAAGGAAGTCAGCAAATAGTGTGAGGTTAGTTTTTATCTCGAAGGTCTGAAGTTCACCTTCGTCAATAGTATATAAGGTGACTCTATTTTTGTCAAGTAAAACGATGTTCCACCTCCTCGCTCTCGATTTCCCCTATGGCCATAGGTTGGCAGACGCTCAGGGGCGGAGCACTAATGCATATTAACGGGTCAATTCCGGTATCATCAGGTGAGCCTTTGCCGTATATTATGGCGGGCTGGCAAAGGCTCTCAGGGCATCGGTCACCGGGTATGACCTCGGGCGGCGGATGAGTGGTAAGTCGCTTATAGATGGCCGATTATAATAATTCAACCCTCCCGGGTGCTAAAGTCCGGGTAGGATAAACCGATAACCATTAAAGTATGGAGCAAGATTTTCTCATCCAGGAGATAACCAGGTCCGAGCGTAACAAGGAAGCCAGGAAGGTCCTTGAGCAGCGTGACCACAAGCCGCTCTGGCGTGAATATGTCGAGACGGCTGTGATAGCGCTGGTCGCCGCAGTTCTTCTTCGCCTCTTTGTCGTTTCGGCCTATCGCGTCAGCTCATCATCGATGGAAGACGCGCTCCTTGAAGGCGATTACATTTTTGTCAACAAGCTGGCCTTTGACTACGGCACCGATCCGAAGGTTGGAGATATTATCGTATTTAGATATCCCAACAATCCGGAGAAGGAATTCATCAAGCGCATTGTAGCATTGCCGAGCCAGACGGTGCAGATTGCTGACAAGACGGTGTATGTCGATGACCAGGTCGCTCAGATTCCGGCTTACGTCAAGTATATTGACAAGCGGATAATTCCCGGTGACCTGTCATTCCGTGACAATTTCGGCCCGTTCAAGGTACCGCCGGAAGAATACTTCGTCATGGGTGACAATCGCGACGACAGCCGGGACAGCCGGTTCTGGGGTACGGTGCCGCGCGAGAATATCATCGGCAAAGCAGTGTTCGTCTATTGGTCGTGGACACCTGATGAGAAAGCCCCCGGATGGGGATTCCCATACATTATCGATGGCTTCGAGTGGATCGGGTACGCGGTGTTCAACTTCCCGTCCCATGTCCGCTGGGAACGCCTCGGTAGCTCCCTCTAATAATGCCATTTTCCCTCTACGTACATTTTCCTTTTTGCTCGAACAAGTGTTCGTATTGCGACTTCTATAAAGAGCTGTACGATCGTTCTATCGAGAAGAAGTTCTTTGAGGCTCTGCGTATCGAGACCGAACTCGCCGCGGAGCAGTTTGAATCCCCCGATCGGGAGATCGGAACGATTTTTGTCGGAGGCGGGACTCCTTCGCTGATGAATCTCGACGCGTTCGCGAGCTGGCTCGATCAGGTGCGTTGTTTGTTCAGGCTTCCCGATGGTATCGAGTTCTCGGTCGAAAATAACCCGGAATCAGTCCGATTGGATATGCTGAAGCGTCTGCAGGAGCTGGGTGTCACCCGCCCGATATTCGGCATTCAGTCGTTTCAAACAAAACTTCTGAGACTCCTCAACAGAAGGCACATCCCGCACCACAGTCAGCGGGCCGTCTATTTCGCGAATGTCCTCGGTTTCACGAATTTCGGTGTCGACATTATATTCGGTCTGCCCGGCCAGACCACGCGCATGCTCGCGGCCGACCTTGACCAGGTGATCGATCTCGCGCCGCCCCATATTTCATTCTATCAGTTGACTGTCGAAGAAGGCACACCGCTGGCGCATAAGGTGGAAAGCGGTGAACTTCGGAGTCCGGACCAGGAATTGATGTTGGCGATGTACCGTGGCGGGTATGACCAACTCGCTGAGGCCGGGTATGTGCGCTACGAAGTGTCCTCGTTTGCCCAAACGGGATTCGAGTGCCGACACAATCAGGCATATTGGGACGGCACCGAATATCTCGGTTTGGGGCCGTCGGCCCACTCATTTCTTGCCGGCCGGCGGTTTCTTAATTGCGAGAATGTGCATGAATATCTTGAGTCGCTTAGAAAGGGCGTCCTGCCCAGAGAGTATGACCAATCCGGCCTCGAGGAACGGATGGTTGAGGCGATCATGCTCGGGCTGAGAACCAGCCAGGGGATCAGTCATGCCGCCTTTGCGCGCCGATTCGGCAGACGAGTGGAAGAACAGCTCAATGCCGAGCAGTACGCATATCTGCGTGAGTCGGGACACGTTGTCGAGGACAATTCCGGCGTCCGGCTGACGGAATCCGGGTTCTTTCTGGCCGACGAAATAACCCGACGCCTGCTCAAGTAATTTCATCATCATCGATTCCACAGCGTGAAACCGGAACGCTGCCGGCCTGCGACCATCTCTTGACAGCGGACCAATCAATCGACTATCATACCTCAGCAGGTAACTTTCAACAGAGCGGAAATGATCAAATCGAAATACATTTCGCGGGTCGCGTTGTATTTTCTCGCACTGCTTATAGCGCTAACGCTCTCGTTTGAAGTATGGCGGGCGGTGCTACTGGTTTTGCTCCGTCAACGGGCGGAAGGGATCCCGGTCGGCACGCTGGCGGAATCGTTTCTGGTGGGACTTCGCTTCGACTTCGCGATCGCCTGCTACCTGACGACGATGCCTTTTATACTCGCCGCCATACCCTGGCTGGATCCATCACGCAGCCGCTTTGCCCGATATTTTAATCTGACGCTCATGGCGATTTTAGCAGGCATAGCCTTCTTTGTCCAAACGGCCGATATTGAATTCTTCAAATTCTTCAATGTGCGGATGAATGGGACGGCCCTGCTGTGGAATGACACGCCCGGTTTCGTCTTTTCGTCGTTGTGGGAAACATATCCGGTCGTGCGATACATTTTGTTATTCGGCGGCTTATTAACGCTGTTCATCTGGAGCGCACGCACATTCCAGCGCAGACTTCTGGTGGAGTTGGCGCCGGCACCGAGGTGGGTCAATCTTTCGTATCTTCCTCTGCTGGCCGCGATACTTTTGCTGGGGATGCGCGGGCGGCTGGAACAGAAGTCGCCGCTCAGGTGGGGCAACGCCTACTTTTCAGATAACGATTTCGCCAATCAGCTTGCCCTTAATCCTAATTTCACATTCTTCAAGGATGCCCTGTTCGAACCGGGGAAACGAAAAGAAGTAGAGCGCCTGATGCATCGCATCGCCCTGCCCGATGCCGAGGCGACCACGCGCGGGTTGCTCGGGTTCACACCTCCCGATGTGAACGATACTTCGCGTATCATGCGTCCAGTCCGTTTCGCGCATCAGAATGAATCGCCGCCCAACGTCATTATCTTCATCATGGAATCGTTCGGCTCATCGCACATCAAGGGACTCCGCAACGGATTTATCTATGATCTGGCGCCCTGTTTTGACTCCGCCTGTGAGCGGGGGATCCTGTTTACGAATTTCTATTCCAACGGTATGCACACTTATGCCGGAATCTTCTCAACGCTCTATGGATATCCGCATCTTTTCGGCAAACTCGTGGTCAACGAGGTCGCCGGGCATGATTTCTTCCGGGGCCTGCCGCACTACCTGAAAGATAACGGGTACCAAAACCTGTTTTTTGTCCCGCATGATCCGCATTTCGATAATATGTACGGCTTCCTCAAGGCGAATGGGTTCGACCGGATAGTCGGGCAGGAGGCGTTCGAACGCCAGGATGTCCTCAGCGCCATGGGTGTGGCGGACCACGTACTGTTCGAGAAAGTGCGGGATGAACTCAAGAGTCTGAAGGGGCAACGATATATGGCGACGGTTATGAGCGGTTCCAATCACGGACCCTGGATTATCCCGGAGTCCCCGATTGAGCATATCCTTGAGAAGGACCCGATTCATAAGCAACTCGATGCTTTCAAGTATGCGGACTGGGCGCTCGGCAAGTTCCTGAACGAAATCGCCACGGACCCGGACTTCGCCAATACGCTCGTGCTCGTCACCGGCGATAACGGCATGCCCCGTCATGCGAAACTCGATCTTGATCTCTCGCAGTTTGATATCCCCCTGCTGGTTTATAACACTGACTGGCGATGGAGTCATGGCGTGCGCGACGACCGACTCGGCAGTCAGATAGATATTCCCGCCACGGTGATGGGTTTGGTCGGACTGGATTACGATGACTACACGTTCGGTCATGACTTGCTCGACAGCACACCGGGACATCCGGATTTTGTCCTGCTGTCCGAATGGGACAAGATTGGATTCATTCGCGACAGTTACTATCACATCAGCCGAATCGGCGGGCCGGAAGGTCTTTACCTCGGCCGGGACAACACCGCCGATCGGTCGCACGCGAACACCGACCTCAGCAGGCACTTGGAACATGACGCGCTCTCGATTTACCAGACGGCGTACTACAACATGTCCCGCCCTACTCCAGACCAGGCCAAAATACTCACCCACTCACCAACGCGCTGACCGCTCGGTCGGCTCCCCTGAAAAACGCTTGTGCCGTATTTAACAGACTGCCTATATTCGGGTCATGACACCAGAGAAGTACATTCATTTCATGGAGATAGCCTACCGCGAGGCGGAGCAGGCGTTTGAGAAAGGCGAGGTCCCGGTCGGGGCTGTGGTCGTGTTCGAGGAAAAGGTAATCGGACGCGGATTCAACCAGACCGAATCACTTCACGACGCCACCGCGCATGCCGAGATACTCGCGCTGTCGGCGGCGTACAACCGGATCGGCGACTGGCGGCTGGACAACTGTTACTTATTCTCGACGCTCGAACCGTGCGCCATGTGCACCGGCGCGGCGATTCTTTCGCGCATCAAGACCATTGTGTTCGGCGCGCATGACCCCAAGTTCGGCGCGTGCGGCTCGATTTTCAATCTTCCCAACGAAAAAAAGCTCAATCATCATATAGAAATCGTCAGCGGCGTGATGGCGGATACGATCGCCGGGCTGATGAAGGACTTTTTCCGCGAAGTGAGAAAAAGCAAGGAGCGGATAAATTGATCAAGTGGGATGAAGCGACCCGCCGGCAGTTCAACACGGTAAGAATTATCGCGATAATGATGCTGGTAGTGGCGCCGCTGGTGTACGCCGCGATCACGTTTTTCGTCAGGCCGATGGAGGCAATCGATTCGGGAAGTTCCAAGATGCTTCTTTACATCCTGCTGATTGTGGCGGTAGTGATGCCGGCATCGTATCCGATAATCGAGCGGGTACAACTGGCCAATTTCCGGAAGACGCGCAGCGCGTCCAAAATGACGCCTGCCCAGCTGTACACCACTCAGCAGGTCACCCGATTCGCCATCATCGAGGCGGTTTTCATTTTCGCGCTGGTCGTCTATTTTGTCACCAGCCAGGATGACTGGTTCTGGTATTTCTACCCGATCGGGGTGTTCTGGACGGTACAGGCCTGGCCGACCGAGACAAAGTTCGAAAAGTATCTGGAGAAAGTAGGGCAATCATGAGTGGCCAAGTAAACAAAGACGCCGTTGACCTGCATTTTGTCATGATCAAGCCGCTGTATTTCGGGCTGGTGGTCAATATCCTCATCCCGATGGCGCTGATATTGATCTGCTATTTCGTGGAAGTCAAAGGGGGCGGGAGAGTCAACCAGGTGGGCGAGCTGGCCAGCACGCTGTTTTATCTGGTGGTGGCAATCGGTATCGTGCAGGCGGTCCTGGCCTTCTGGTGGCGGCAGAAGATGTTCGGCGAACTGCTGGTCAAATCCGCCGAGACCTTCCAGGATGACCTCGCGCACAGCCTGCTGGTCAAATCACGGCCGGTTTTCCTGCTGATCGCCCTGGTGGCGGTCTGGGGGATCGGCTACTATTTTCTGACCGGCCGGTTTCTGGAAACGGTGGTGATTGTCTTTTTCTCGTTCGTGGCGTTCCAGGTGGTGCGGCCGAGGTTCGGCTTTATCGAGCGGTTGATCGCCCGGCAGGCGGAACTCCTTGAACGGCCGGGACAAACCTCTTCGTAGGGCGGCACATTCTTATGGGCTGCCATCGAGCTTATGGCTGCCGTTATTCTTAAGGGCGGCCATTAATCGCTCTGGCGGGGAAATTTCTTTACATTCGGCGGGCAATTATTACATTGTGCTTTCCGGACTTCTACCGGGACATATTTCGATTTCGGAGAGGTGGCTGAGTGGTCGAAAGCGGCGGTCTCGAAAACCGTTATACCTTCGGGTATCTAGGGTTCGAATCCCTACCTCTCCGCATATTTGGGGTACGCAGGTGAGCAGATGAGAATTTCTGAATAGACATAGATTTCTTTTGTAGGGCGGAATCGTCTTCGAGGCTGCCATTGGTAGGGCGAATTGGAAGCACGTTACGGGCTCACAGCAGAGTTGCGGGGCATCGGCCCGCTGAGAGCTGCGCAGGCGGTCCGGATTGATGCCAATTACAAGTCAGAATGTCCCGAGAATAGGAAAGACGTTGATAAGAACTTTCATTGGTTGTTGCCTCAGATTTGACCATTTTATGATCCACGCATTTTGGTTTACATCACTATTGTGTTGTATAGCACAGCAGTTTATTCCCGAAGTGTCGTTTGCCAATACTGCGGACACCAACATACAAGAGATAATAACACGTCTTCAATCTAAAGACAGCAGCGTCTACTATTCTGTAGAGGATAGCCTCGTCATCGAAGGCAAAAATAGCTTATGGACCTTGAAACGTATAGTAGATGACGATTCCGTCAATTACGTCGCACGGAGCAGAGCATTATACACACTTTCTCGAATCGGAGAGGATATTACACCCATTATTCCCTCGCTGCAACGGATCTTGGAGACAGATTTTAACCGGACTCTTTGGACACCGGCACTTACAGTTGTTTGCAAGCTTGGCCCGGATGCATGTGAAATGCGAGCGACTCTGCACTCGCTCTTCCACCGTTCAGAACGCACAATTCCAGATCAAAAATTAATTATGGCAGCAGCATCACTTGGAGCCTGTGGTGGTCCTCTTGTGAATGACCTTTGGCAACTCTTCGGTAGGACAAGTGATAGGAGGATGCGTTGGGAGGTGGAATCTGCCATAGTAGCCATAGGGGATTCTGCGGTACCATATCTAGTTAACACTTGTCAAGAACATCTCGAAGACGAGCACCTCCTGCAGTATGTGGGCGCCATACTGTCTCGAATCGAAAGTGACAGTGATTTGGGTAGGGCTCTATATGCAGACATCGCCTTTGACACGACAAGGAACAGCCGAACCAGAGCTACATTCATCCAGCTTTTGGGAATCCAGAAGGATATGGACGGCAAGATTGCCATTGGCATGACCAATATACTTAAGGGGCAAGATCGCGAGCTGCAAGAGCAGGCTAGTAATGCATTAGCTAAGCATTATCAGATCGCGACCCCTTTGCTCGTCAGCATAATACGTGATTGGGAGATAGATACGTCCTCCGCGATCGCAGCTATCAAAGCGCTCGGCAAGATGGGGGAGAAAGTTGATGCAGAAGGTGTCGCTACGCTCTGCGACCTGCTGGAGAGGCAGGCGAGCACGTTAGAGTATGTCAAGGGACGGGAGTATGGATTCTGGCGCGACAACGCGGATTGGGGATTGTGCGACGCGATCGTATCCTCGTTGGGAGGCATCGGACTGAAGGCCGGCGATTGCCTTCCTGTAATATGGCGAATTCGGAGGATCAGCATATCCAATATTCGCGAAACTGTGCTGAAGTCCATATTGAATATTGCCGAGGCCCAACAGCAAGCTCGAGACTATAGCGATGTTGCGCTTCTGCACGCGTACAGCGATACGCTGAGCGCAGAAATGGATATATACGCAGAGATATTTCCTTATACTAATTCAATGGCTGAAAACCGCAAAGCGATTAAGCGATTGCACTTGACCGTAGATGCCCTCGAGACACTAAGAGTAAACGATCAACCACCCTATGTTCCACTACTGAACTTCATCAGCAGTCACACCAAGCTGGCCATAGCACTTCTAATTGTTTTGGTCTATTTCTCGTTCTTTGGACCAATTTGCTTATTGCTTCTCTGGATCCGACCCAGCTGGCTGTTTAGGTTATTCGCTTGGATGGACACTGAAGAATCGAGGTTCCAAAAGGTACGTTTAGTCGGAACAATCTTCCTCTTTCTAGGGCAACGTTATCTGTTCAGCAAACGCGTTCTCAGGGCCGAATTCACCAACGAACTACTCATTGACCGAGTGAAAAAGACGTTCGAAGATAAGGGAACCGCATCCGAGCGACTGCAGTACATCCAGGTGCCGATTTTGATCAATGGTATATCGGAATCTGAGCTTACCGTCAACCGTTTGCGATCACTGTTTGATCCGGATCCGACTGTGCTGTTTGTTCGCGGAGAAGGCGGAATAGGGAAGACGAGCCTATTGTGCCATATTGCGCGGACTAGTATGGCGCTTACAAGTAACAAAAGAACTGTTAGTGATCACTGTCTTATACCAGTCCTAATAGAAGCTAAGCACCTTCCTGACAGCGGCAAGGTAGAACTCGCAGCACTTGTCAAGCGGGAGCTCGAAAACCTAACAGGGCGAGTGTCAAAGATTTCACTTCTAATGACCCGAAAACTCTCAGAACACGGACTTGTTCTGATCCTGTTGGACGGTATTTCGGAACTTCCGAAAGTCGCTCGCATGGCGCTCCTGCCCAACAATTCCTCAATTGCCTTAAGACGAGTTGTATACAGCGGAAGACAACTTTTCGAGATGGATGGAATGACTACAGGTATCATAGATCCTCAGAAAATACCAGCCCAAAGACTGTTTGGTTTCATTGAGGAGTATCTTGTTGCCCATGGTCAGCGCAACAAGTTTTCGACATCCGACTTGTTCGATATTTGTGGGAAATTTGTGGGGATCACTGGCGAGCGACCGATGACGCCGGGAGTCGTGACGTTGTTTGCAGCAATGCTCTCAAACCTTGATAAACTGCCACTGGTCTCACAGCTTTTGACTTCGATTCCGAGAATTGTACTAACTTATACAAATCAAGTCTATCGCAATATTGAGACTGAATCGGTTATGATTGCAGAACTCAGTAGGGCAATTAAGCTTGTAGCTTGGTTGTGCATTAGAAATGGATTTCAACTCAAGGCAATCAATATTTCGACAATAAGAGATGAGTTTGCGTCGAACGGAATAGAAGTGACCGTTCTTAACAGCTTACTTAAGGCTCGGGGGCCGGTCGGACTCAATAGACTGGAGAGGGACAGAGTAGTATTTACTGATGATTTCGTCGCTGAATACCTAGCAGCATTTTATCTTGTGGACCTATACGGATCTGACGTTCAACAGTGGTTGGAATTCTTCAAGAGCATAGAGCAGACAGCTGCCAGCGAATCTCATGCAAAAGCATTCTTGTCTGCTTGCTTTACTGTAATTCGAGCAGAGGAATTTGGCAACAATGTGCCTCAAGAAATCATATCAAGATTTGAAACGAACCTAGGGACAAGTGAAAGACAGCCTTTGCAGAATGAGAACCTTTCAGATGAAGTAATGTTGTCCCATATCAAATTCCTGGAAGCGGGGGCGCAGGCAACCTTCCTCAAGTCTCTCTTAATACGCAGTAATGTCTCAAGAAAGGCAATTGAAAGTGTTATCCCAAATCTGACTCATTCTGAATACGTGATCAGAAATGCTAGCGCAGAACTTCTCATCAAAGAAGCGAAGGCAGAATGGCTACCACATAATAGTCTGATCGACCTCCTAAGCTCTCGCAGTACGCCCAAGGCAGCCAAAGTACAGATAGCTGAAGTAATAGGAAGCAAGCTTACGATCAGTCGGCCCGATCTCAACAAAATTCTCCCGTTGGCATTTAGCTCTGATTTGGATGATAGGATCGCATTCGTCAAGGCGGCAAAGCAGCTTGTACCTGAAGTCCAAGAAGAAGCTGTGACCACACTACGGAAGTTGATCAAAGACGCACGATCCAGTATGGTAGTCGAGGCACTTCGTACTGTTTCAATGTATTCAGAAATCAACTCAGATGATGCAGCGGCACTAAGGAAAGTGCTTATCGAGAGTCAGCCCTCCATTTTCCGTTTTTCTCTCACCAGAGAGGGAGATTTGCAGTATGCTTGGACATATACAGACTCAAGTGGCGGTAAGTATCCGATGACAATTGCTGAGACATTGCAAAATGCAAGTGGCACAATTGTGGATGGTTTATGTTCGGACGCTCTTGACACGCGGCTGAGTGAGAGTGCTCGTTCAAAGATCATACTTATTCTAATTGGCATGAAAGCGAGTGAGAAATTGACAAGCACTTTCCTAGAATTGCTCCGTGATTCGAACGAATCTATTCGGTCGGCAGCGGCTGTCTGGTTAGCAGGAAACGATACTGGTAGAAAGGATGTGTTGAGTGCAATCGATGCTCTTTCGGACAGTGAAATACCTAATGTGTCAGAATTGAAGAGGAAATTGTTTGAACGCAAAGAATAAACAGTTCCGTAGGTCAGGAGCCCTGCGCTCCTGACATTTGAGTCAATCGACAATGTTTTGAAACTCTTCCAATGTGAATGATGTCAAAGCTGAGACGAATAGACGACCCCCGCACCGTGTACTTTATTACCAATGTAACGCACGAACGGCAACCGGTGTTGCTCAAAAATATAGACCTGTTTTGGAGTGCAATTAGTACGGTGAGAAGCCATACTCCATTCGACCTCCAGGCCTGGGTCGTCCTGCCTGAGCACTTCCACCTGGTGATCGATGTCGGAGCGTTCGACATCTCGAACATTCTTCAACGAACTAAGATGAGTTTCCGGGCGCTTTATCACAAACGCCTCGATTTGAGAAGTGGCCGGGTCTGGCAGCATCGATTTTGGGATCATATAATTCGTGATGAGGCGGATTGGAGGAGTCATGTAGACTATATCCATTACAATCCGGTGAAGCACGGGTATGTATCGTCTCCATATGGATGGGAGAATTCTTCGATTCACCGTTTCGAAGGTCGAGAGTATTCGGACAAATGGGGGGAAATACCAATTGCGTTTGAGGGAGAATTTGGCGAATAGGAAGCGAGATTATTTCATGTCAGGAGCGCAGGGCTCCTGACCTACGGAGCTATATCCATTACAATCCGGTGAAGCACGGGTATGTATCGTCTCCATATGGATGGGAGAATTCTTCGATTCACCGTTTCGAAGGTCGAGAGTATTCGGACAAATGGGGGGAAATACCAATTGCGTTTGAGGGAGAATTTGGCGAATAGGAAGCGAGATTATTTCATGTCAGGAGCGCAGGGCTCCTGACCTACGGAGCTAAGAGCCTCAGAAGGACCTGCCCTACCAATAATGAAGATGGATACCAGCGTGCGGGAGTAAGGCAAGATATGAATCCCACCCAGAGAGTTGGGCACCCGGCATATTGGACAGATCATCGACTGAATTATTCCACAATGTGATTGACCGCAATCGGGGCATCGGTTATTCTTGGATTAACCGGACCAAACGGCATCGGGCCGTGCGGAAAGCGACTGCTACATCTGTACGCGTTCAGAAAGGAAAGTTTCATGCCGAATCCAATCGTACATTGGGAAATTGCCTCCAGCGATGATTCCAAGGCGCATAAGTTCTACGGCGATATCTTCGGCTGGAAGATCGACGCCAACAATCCGTTCAATTACGGTGTGGTCGACACCGGAGGCGAGGGAATCAATGGCGGCATATTCAAAGCTCCGAAAGGGGTGCCGTTTTTGACATTCTATGTTCAGGTCGATGACCTCCCGGCTTACCTGATCAAGATCGAGAAGGCCGGCGGTCAGAAGGTTATGCCGCCGCAGGATGTTCCGGGAGTGGGCCAGACGGCGTTTTTCAAGGACCCGGATGGGCTGATAGTCGGTCTGTTCAAGCCGGTGAAGAGATAGGCGGTTGTCGCCCCGTGCGGCATCTTGTGACGGCCATTCGGTCTTGTGTAGGGACGCATCTTCTTAGAGGCGGCCATCCAGCATGCCGGCAGGCATGCCTTCGTCGACAACCCGTATCGGGCTACGGACATGGGCAGGCTCGAAGACGATTCCTGCCCTACGAAGAGGCGGCCATCAGATCTTGTGTAGGGACGCATCTTCTTAGAGGCGGCCATCCAGCATGCCGGCAGGCATTCCTTCGTCGACAACGCGTATCGGGCTACGGACAAGGGCAGGCTCGAAGACGAATCCTGCCCTACGAAGAGGCTGTCAATACCGGAGTCTCCGTCTGTCATTCCCGCGGAGGCGGGAATCCACGATTCAAGATGGACCCCCGCCTTCGCGAGGGTGACAAGAGCATGGCTTTGCCAAGGTACGGCGTGCCTTAGTCGACTTTCGTCGACAGCACGAATCGGGCTACGGACAAGGGCAGGCTCGAAGACGAATCCTGCCCTACGAAGAGGCCCTGTTAGCACCGGAGCTATCGTCTGTCATTCCCGCGGATGCGGGAATCCACGATTCAAGATGGACCCCCGCCTTCGCGAGGGTGACAAGAGCATGGCTTTGCCAAGGTACGGCGTGCCTTAGTCGACCTTCCTCAACAACCCGCACCGGGCTGCGGACAAGGGCAGGCTCGAAGACGAATCCTGCCTGCGAAGAGGCTATGTCAATACCGGAGCCATCATCTGTCATTCCCACGGAGGTGGGGACCCACGATTCAAGATGGACCCCCGCCTTCGCATAAGACAGGCAGGGGCGCGAAGGCCCCTGTCCTGAAATCCGTTGCGATGTAGTTATTTCTTGTCGATGATCTGGCCGGTCGTGCCATCGGTTGATTGACCGGCTTTGATGCGTGCCTGCGCGAGAGCAAGCTGAGCTTTCAATGCCTCGGCCTCGGCCTTCTGCGCCTGCAACTCGTAATAGCGAAGATCTACGTTGTAAGATGTGCTGGCCTGTTTCGTCAGCGGGTCGGTAAGTGAAACAGCCTGGACATCGGGATTATCCGAAGGTGCCGCGGATGCCGCTGAGGCCACCGAACCATAGGAGGTCGGATAATAGGTTGCCTGAAGCCATGTGGGGGCAAACACCGTCACCGAAGCGCTCGGCGAATTGAAGGAGTAGGCGTTTCCCTGAAGGTAGAAGGTATAGGTGCCTGCGGTTTTGAAGAAGGTTGCTTTGACCGGAGTGGTCAGGTAGGTATAGGCCGATACCGAGTTGGCGTAATGCCAGGAGTTAGTCCACACCGCCACCCCGTAGTCATGGACGCCATTCGATGTCTCGGTAATCTGGGTCCACCCAAACACACTGCCGGTGTCATTGTGCGTCATGTAGGCGTAGCCATCGAGTACAATATAGCCGGACGCAGGAATTGTGATCGAGACACCGACGAAATCCTGCGCTATGTCGGACTTGACGAGACTGATCGAGCTGTTCAATTTTGCGATTGCAATCCCGGGTTCGTTTAAGATTTCTGAAGAATTGATTGCATCGCTCGGAAGGATGGCCGATGCATCGCCGGTCGATCCGCCATTGAGAACAATTTGAGTCGAACCCACGTCGTTACCGAGTTGAAGGGTTCCACCACTGTTATAACCCGCACTCAAGAACGCGGTCACTTCAGACGTAAGTCCGACAGCTACTCCCGCGTCCGACAGCCAAATTTCGCCCCAGTTTGGTCCCCACAGGCGCACTTTCTCCTCGGCCGAATATCCCTGCGTCAGGAGTTCGGCAAACTCCGCATTCGCCACCAGACCCACCCCCGGATAAGTCGAACTTGTTCCGAAAACTCCGTTGGCGGTCATGGCGTACGGGACGCTTTGTAGCTGGGTCCGGGGCGTGAGGGGCGTCCCACCCACTTCCGTTTCCAGCCAGAGTGCAGGTGTGTGGCCGAAAATATAGTCCGGTCCGAACTGATCAAGCCCAACGAATGCTGACGGAAACGGAGTCGGCGAACCCAGGGTGGCGGTGAACAGTCCCTTCTGAGTCGTTACCGGCAGACCTGCTTCCGACCACAGCAAAGTGCCGCCGACGGCGGCGTCATAGATGCGGAACGTGACCGCGTACACACCGTCGACCACCGGATCACCGGCGGCGTCGGTCAGCCGTCCCTGATACGAGATGGTTTTCGGGGTTTGCGCCACTGCCGCGCCTGCGACTGCAAGGAGCAACAGCGCCATGATGAGAACAGTGAGCTTTTTTGAGTGCATACATTTCTCCCAGGGTTTGTTGTGATCGTTGTTTTTCGTCTATCCGGTTGTGGTAGTAAGCAGAATTAATATATTGGCCTTTATAGGCCGATGCAACCCATTTTTCGGCGCCGGAAGGCGGGTTCTTTGAGCGCCGGTTTTCGCCCTCCCGGAAAAAGGCGGCCGGTCGTTTACAGGCGCCGGGGGCGAGACGGCCGACCCGGCCCGGCCAGGCCGGAATTTTCGGGAAAAAAGACCAAAGATTCCAAAAAAACCTACCGCGCCGGCCTGTTTTTGCGGTATTCTGGTGCAGCCAAGCTAACTGAAGTAGGTTAAATTTTGTCCACGGTACCGTGCCGAATGGTTAAAAGTAGATGTCAGTACACGAAAATAGCCCCGGTGTTAAACCCGGTCTGCCAGTTTATTCCGCTATAGATAAGGTCTGGTTGCTGATCGGCCTGGGTGTTCTGGTCCGGCTCGTCTTTTTGGGTCTGCTGGATTTGCTTCCCGAGGAAGCATATTACTGGAGCTATGCCCAGCACCTGAGTATCGGCTATCTGGACCATCCGCCGATGGTAGCGTGGCTGATTTATATCTTCCAGACAATACTTGGCCGAAGCGAGTTTGCAGTCCGGATGCCGGCGTTTCTGGGCTGGCTGGTCTTTGCCTGCTTCATGTTCCGTTTCACTGAAGACACGGTCGGGAAGTCTGTCGGCAAGGTAGTCCTCGTCCTGCTGGTATCGCTGCCCATTTATATGTCGATTGGTTTCATTATGACTCCGGATGCACCGCTGTATGTCTGTTGGGCGGGAGCGCTGTATTTTCTCGAACGGGCGATAATCGGAAATTCGAAGAATGCCTGGTATCTTGCAGGCGTCTTTCTCGGCCTCGGCCTGCTTTCGAAATATACAATGGGCCTGATTGTGCCGGCGACCGTGATCTATTTACTTCTGGATAAGCAGTCGCGCCATTGGTTTGCCCGTCCGCAACCATACCTTGCCCTGATTATCGGCGCCGCCATATTCAGTCCTGTGATTTTCTGGAATGCCCGGCATGAATGGATGTCGTTCGCGTTTCAGGGTTCGCGAAGATGGTCGGGGGGCATGAGTTTCCATCTCCACGTGCTTATCGGCAGCGCATTGATATTGATCACTCCGCTCGGTCTCTACGAAGCGGTAATGGTTTTGGCGAATCTGTGGAAAGCCCGGAAGAAGGTTCATGAAGCGGATCTGCTGCGTTTCCGCAAGTATCTCTTTCTCACAGTTTTCACCGTGGTCCCATTGTCAGTATTCGTCGTCTTCAGCATTCAGGGAAATCCAAAGCTAAACTGGACCGGTCCCGTGTGGCTGGCGATACTTCCGTTGGTTGCGGCCAGGATATCGGGTGTGAGTGTTCTGGATTCTGTGATCAAAGTGAGATCAATGGCGAGGCGTTGGCTCGTGACGGTCATTGTATTGTTGACCTTTTATGTGCTCGGATTCGGATATCTGGTTGCCGGGATGCCCGGTGCACCGAAAAGCAACGGCATGAAACTTCCGATTGCCTGGGAAGCAATGGGCAAACGACTCCAGACAATTGAGTCCCGCATGGCGTCTGAAACTCAAACGACGCCGCTGATTGTGGGACTGGATAAGTACTGGCTGGCGAGTGAGGCGAGCTTCTATGTCCGTCGGGCGAACGACAGCGCAGACAATCTTCCGAAGTTCGCGGGACAAAAGCTCGTGGGTGGTTACAGTCTGATGTGGGATTTGTGGGCGCCGCCGGAAACGGCCGTGGGGCGCAATGTTTTGCTGCTCGCCTTTTCAGAGCAGGATCTGAGCAAAGACTGGGTCACGCGACACTTTGAGTCAATGGGTGATGCCCAGCGAGAAGTGTTGACTAACCGATTCGGTGAGATCGGTCATTTTTACTGGCGGGTCGGATACAATTACCGGGTAGATTAAGGTTCCGGTCGAATCGCAAGGTGCCCCTTACCCCGCGATCACAATCAAAAGCGCAACTGCAGTCCGGCTCCAAAAGTCCGCAGGTTTTGAAGATAGACCGGGCGGACACTCAGTGATCGTGACGCCAGTAAGCCGGCATTGTGCCTTCGTACATCGCGCTTGATGACAGCCAAGTCATAAATCACAGAGCCTACTACCAGCCCGCCGGACCCGATGAAAACCGCCCAGGCGATATCGTATGCGCTTTCTCCCGGTCCGCAGTCCCAGCCACAGATCGCAAACGAACTGACCATACCTCCAATGCCCAGGACCCTTAAGCCGATGCCGGACCAGGCCCGGCCGGGCATCCCGGCATGAAAGTAACCGAGCGAGGGTCCCACAATCAGTCCGGGCACCGTCAGGATGAGCGTTGGCAGAGGGACGAAAGTCCCAAGCGCCGAGTGCCGGAATGCGCGTTCTGGTGATTTCAGGCCGATCGCAAGAGAATCCGCGTATGTGAGGGTGTCCGTCACGACTTTCAATGTATCCGACAGTGAGTCAGCCGGAGTATCCGGAGCCGGAAAGGCCAGTGGTGGTACGAACTGGATCAGCAGAGACAGCAATATTGCTATTCTGACGTAGAGAACGAGACCAGCGGTTTGTGTCATGTCGTTCCTCCGATCGGAAAATTCGACCAACCATCATAATTAAGCGGAAGTGGTCCGGTGAAATTCGGTGTAGAGGAAGTACCAATTAAACTAAACAAGGTTTGAGCAACTTGTCAAGAACGTTGCAGCACGCCACAGGCAGTCACATCAGCTAGTGGTGTCCGATGGTCTTCCAAATTCGCTCGAGCTGCAGAAGGTGAAGCAGATCGTGACCGGCCCACCGGCGCATCAGATCCGCCACTGATTCCGCGCCCCGTTTACTATGGATGCCGTGCCGCTCTTTTTGCTGGGGAGTTAACCCTGAGAGCATGGCAACATTGACCCTTCGAAACTGGCCGATAGCTTCAAGCATAATCGACAGTGAGACACCACGATACCAGCTCTGTTCTATCCACTTGTCCTGATCCATGTCCAGAAATCGAGGGGTATCCGACGCGAGTATCATCCGAACACGATAGCCATAAATCAATTCGACATCGAAAAGATGGTCGACCACATTGCGCATAGACCACTTGCCGTTGCTCTCCGCCACGGTCAGGACTTTTTCAGGTTTATCCGCGAAGAAATTGGCGAGCTTCTGGTTCGTTTGTTTCAGCACCTCAAGCGGATCATAATCCGCGACGAGCGCATCGACAGCCGCTATGTAGGCCGCGGTATCTTTGCCGGAATACGGACTCTCAGTCATATTTTTCCTCCTTAAGAAAGCGGAGATCGAGATATCGATTCACAGTATACGATACGTACTAACGTTTATTGGAAGCAAGTTATGTGAGTCAGGTTAGCACGTTCAGTTTCAATTATGCAGTACTTGCCGCACGCGGTGACTGCGATTATATTCAGATAGATAACTTAGATAACAGTCAAAATCAAGAAAGGGAAAGCGGACGGATAATGAACGCAATATCTTATTTTGAAATTCAGGCATCGGATCCGCAAAAGGCGATCGACTTTTACCGATCGGTGTTTGGCTGGAAATTCGAGAAACTGCCCGGTCTGCCACTGGACTACTGGCGTATCGGGACGCCGGGCATGCAGGGGGGACTGCTCAAGCGTCCGGCTAAAATCCCGCCCAAGGAATGCGGTACTAACGCCTACGTCTGCTCGATAGAAGTCAAAGACTTCGACAAGGTTGCAGACCTGGTGATAAAGAACGGCGGTCAGGTGGCGCTTCCTAAATTCGCGGTTCCCGGAAGATGCTGGCAGGGGTATTTTCTGGACCCGGAGACCAATACGTTCGGGATATTTCAGGCCGACAAGCGTGCCAAATAATCAGGCGGTTATAGTTGGTCGTACTGGAAATGCCGCTCTGTCGCGGCTCAGCCGTAAACAGACGTGACTTGACAGCAGCGTCTGTCTGAATCTATCTTACACGCGATGCCGGTAGCGGGTGAGGTCCTTGAATCATATGAAAACTCCACAAGTGCAAAGCAAGCTGCAGACACTGAAGGAAATTTTTCTTGCCACATTGAACTGCCTTTAGATAGTATTGGAATCGATTGAAACCAAAGATCGTTCATTTACAGGAGAAGAAGATGGCAAAAGCATTACGAAACGCGCTGGCAATCGTCCTTCTTATCGCCAGCGCCGCCGCCGCGCAGGACCAGGCACCCGCTAAAAAGCATCCCGTCCAGCTGGCAATCTTCACACCGATCCAACTGTTCCCGGCTAAAGACCACATTTCCGGAGTTCGACTAAATCTGATTTACTCCAAGAACGCGTCGGTAACCGGCCTTGATTGGGGTTTCATAAATCACACGACCACCGGGAAGTCCAAAGGCGCACAGTTCGGGTTTGTCGGGCTGGCCGATGGCGGGTTTGTCGGCTTTCAGAACAACTGGGTGAACGTGACGAAAGCGGATTTCGAAGGATTCCAGTGGGGTGTGGTGAATTACGCGAACTACTGCAACGGCTTTCAACTCGGTCTGGTGAACTATGCCCGGAAAATGAAAGGTCTACAAATCGGCCTGGTAAACATCATCAAGCAAGGCGGGCAGTTCCCCGTCTTCCCGATTGTAAACTGGTCTTTCTAACACTAATATCCCTTCCTATTATGAAGGGCGAACATCTGAAAGTATCGATATACGGCCATGAGTCGGCGAGCAACCGGCCCATGGCCCTTCATTTGGTGGCACGAGCGCCCTGCTGATTCGTATCCCGATCTCATGGTGCGGTTTTTTCTTCACTGCCCGCTTTAGTTGGCTCCCCGGCGCGTATAACATTGAAAGACTATTACCTGGAGCGATAATGTCTGCAAGGACGATCAACCTGATCTTTTCCGTCATGCTCGTAGCGGCAGCAGTTTACATTTCCGGACGGGCGAAATCCCCTGCTGAACTAACGGAACTGTCAGTTGTTGCAGATGTAAGTCCAATTGGCGGCACCGGCGGCCCGACGGGCGATAACACAGATTTGAGCGATGAATTGGAGACGGGGAAAATGGAAAGAGCAACATTCGCAGCAGGATGTTTCTGGGGAGTGGAAGCAACTTTCAGACAGATCAAGGGGGTAATCTCCACTCAGGTCGGATATGCCGGAGGCCATACGGAAAGTCCGAGCTACGGCGACGTTTGTTCGGACACGACCGGTCATGCCGAGGCCGTGGAAGTCACTTTTGACCCGTCAAAAGTCAGTTATCAGGAACTGTTGAAGGTGTTCTGGGAGAACCACGATCCGACCACGTTGAATCGTCAGGGACCGGACTACGGCAGCCAGTATCGCTCGGTTATTTTCTACTATAGTGAGCAGCAGCGCGATGAAGCGATGGCATCCAAACAAGCGCTCGAGATGTCGGGCACACTTAAGCGTCCGATCGTAACCGAAATAATCCCGGCCGGCCGTTTCTGGCGCGCCGAAGAATATCACCAGCAGTATCTGGAAAAGCGCGGACTATCCACCTGCCGGATCAAGTAGTCTTTCGGTCGGATTGCACGAATTCCGCATACCAGGAAACATCCACCAGCCTATCGGCCCGGCTAAGTGCATGGGACTATTGCAGTCCTCATTCTCTGCATTCCCTTTTCGCTTGGTTGTCATTCGAAATATTATTAGACTAGATGGTACTGTGGATGAATGCATCGTGCATAACTTAAAGATTGCAGAAAGTATAATATGCGGATAATCAAGCATGTCGAAGAAGCGGTCAATTCCCGGATTATTAAACCCGGCTCCGTTATATATATGTCCGGCAATGCCGCGACTCCGAAAATCCTCCTCAAACAGCTGGCGGATGACGTGTCGATCAGGAGTATCGATATGTATTGTATTCTGCCACTGGGTGAGGGGCTCGAAGGCCTCTATACGCGTGAGCGCTGCCACGAGATTACACATCGAATTATTTTCAATAGTCATCTTACGTTGGAGGCGGTGAACAATGGGTGGGCCAAATACCACCCGATGCATCTTTCAGAGGTACCGAAGTATATCAAGAACTGGATAATGCCGGATGTTGTGTTGATATCCGTGGCCGGACCGGATATGGGAGGAAACTATAGTCTCGGGACTACGGTCGAAGCTGTCCTGGCTTCGGTGCAGACCGCCAAGGAACGGGGAGGAATTGTGATCGCCGAGCGCAATAATAAGATGCCGTTCGTGCTCGGGACCACGATCCCCGAAAGCTGTATCGACTATCTGATCGACGCTGACTATCCATTGCCAGTCAGCCCGATACAGACACCGGATGAAACGGCGCGGAAGATCGGTGAAATAATCGCGTCGCTGTATATCTGTGATGGTTCCGGAAAGACTGCCGGTTCGACTCTTCAATACGGAATCGGCGAAGTTCCCGAGGCCGTTTCAGACGCTATTATTCAGAAGGGGTACAGGGACCTTGGCATTCACACCGAATTGTTCGCCAGCGCCATGGTCAAGCTGGTTAAGCAGGGTGTGATCTCAAACCGTTGGAAGAAAAGTATCAACTTCTCAGTTTCTTCTATATTCCTTGCCACCAATCAAGCGGACTATGACTGGCTGCACTACAACAGTTCTGTCCAGAGCAGGCCGAGCAACTACACCAACTCGGTCTTCAAGATCGCGGAACTTCCCCGGGTTGTCACGATCAACAGCGCTATCGGCGTTGACCTGCACGGAAACATTTGGGCGGACTCGCTCGATGCCCGCAAGATCTATAGCGGAGTAGGGGGACAGTCCGACTTCATTCGTGCCGCGCAATTTTCCGAAGGCGGAATTGCTATCATAGCGATGAAATCCACCACACGCGACGGAATATCCAAGATTGTGGATCGATGCCCGGCCGGCATCACCACGACCGCGACACCATCGGATCAGGTCATTCTGGTCACTGAAAATGGCGCTCTGGACCCGCGCAATTTGAGTCTGGGTGAGCGGGCTGTTGGTATTGCCCATCTTGCCCAACCAAAGGAGCGGGAAAACCTACTCCGCATCATCCACGATAACCCGGCGTTTCACAAACCTGATGACGCTGTGAAACGCGGCGTTCCCGGCTTTACCTCTTATGAAAAGGCAGTTCGAGGACGCTGACGGCCGCAATGTGCGAGTAAAGACGAAGACAGTTCCGTAGCCGGCTCCAGGGGTAGCGAACTTTAATGGGGTTATCCCACTGGGGGACAGTGCTGATTCTGTCGACTATATTTAATTTATTGACAAACAAAGGCTTAGTCGGTTACTTCATCCGATGCGGTCTGGTCGGTAGCGGACGAGCCGGGTCGAGGCTTGTTCGCGCTGACTGGTTGTCTATCGGCCAGAATGGGTGGAACTCCCTTCTGATGGTCATGTTTAATCTGTGATGACTTTAAGGAGCGACCAACATGCGTACAACCGAGATATTCCAGGGCGAGCGGGGAGACCGCTCATGACAAGACAAATCCGGAATCGACGAAATCACCTCAGTATCTTACTTTTCTCCCTGACAATCGCTGGTGTAGTTTTGTCCTGTACTTTCGCGGCTCACGCCCAACTTTTCGGCGAGGCCGGACTGGCGACTCCCCAGGAAAGTCATGTCGAAGCGGCCCTGGTTTCGGAAGTCACTTCCATACAACCGGGACATCCGTTCTGGGTTGGACTGCACCTCACGCTGGACAAAGAATGGCATGTGTATTGGCGGAACCCGGGGGACGCCGGTCTTCCGACCAAGATTGAATGGCATCTTCCGAACGGATTCACGGCCGGCGATATTCAGTGGCCGTATCCCGGGCGATTTGACTTTGCTCCCTTGACCAATTACGGTTACTCCGACGAAGTTTTGTTTCCGATCGAAATCACTCCGCCGCCGGACCTCAAACCGGGTTCATCCGTGACTCTCAATGGATATGCGTCATGGCTAGTCTGCAAAGGGGAGTGTGTCCCCGGGGGAGCCGAAGTGAGTTTGACCCTCAAGGTCGATACAGTCACTCCGGCATATAATGATCATTGGAGCAAACAATTCAGCACAACCCGTGACCTTCTGCCCATCAAGTCATCGGATTGGAAGATCCGAGTTTCTTCGAACGACAAATATCTCTTCATCAATTTGGCGAAGCCATCATGGTACACCGGTTTCTTGAAAGACGTCACATTCTTTCCGTACCAGCAAAAAGTAATTGAGTACGCCCGTCCACAGAAGTTGACCGAGACTGAGGATGGTTATGAGCTGAGAATCGAACGGTCTCACCTGAGCGAGTCACCGCCCGTTCAACTGGCCGGCGTGCTGGTCACAGACTCCGGCTGGCGAGGGGACAATTCTGAGAAAGCGATGGAGTTCGATGAGCCGGTCACGGCCGGAAGTGGTACTGCCGCAGCTTCCACGGGTACCGGAGCGTTGAGTATCTGGCAGGCTCTGCTATTTGCGTTTCTCGGCGGAATGATTCTCAACCTCATGCCCTGCGTACTTCCTGTGCTCTCGCTGAAGATTCTCGGGTTTGTCAAGCAGGCCGATGAGAGCAAGAAGAAGGCGCTCAGTCACGGGCTCGTATTCACGGCCGGAGTGCTGGTTTCCTTCTGGGTGTTGGTGGGTGTATTGTTGGCATTGAGGGCCGGTGGTGAAGAACTGGGATGGGGATTTCAGCTTCAATCGCCCGAATTCCTGATTATTCTCTCGGGTTTCATGTTCCTGTTTGGCCTGAATATGCTTGGCGTGTTCGAAATCGGGACGTCGCTTACCGCCGTTGGTGGCAAGACCGCTTCGAAGAGTGGATGGGGTGGTTCGTTTCTCAACGGGATTACGGCTACGGTTGTGGCTACACCGTGCACGGCTCCTTTCATGGGTTCTGCGCTCGGGTACTCGCTGACCCAGCCGATCTGGATCGTGTGGCTGATATTTACTTTTCTCGCTCTTGGAATGGCTGCGCCATATGTCGTTCTTTCAGCTTCGCCGGCGCTGCTCAGATTTCTACCGAAACCGGGCCGATGGATGGAGACGCTTAAGCAATTCATGGGATTCCTGCTGCTGGCTACAGTCATATGGCTGAGCTGGGTGCTGTCGGTACAAGCTGGTGCTCTCGCGGTAGTGCTTCTTTTGGCCGTTCTTCTGTTGCTTGGCGTGGGTGCGTGGATTCTCGGACGGTGGGGTGTGTTTTCTGCTTCCTCCGGGAAAAGGTATCTTGCGTATGTTCTGGCCGCAGTATTCATCATCGGCGGTGTCACCATGGGAATACTGGGTGTCGGCACTACTTCCCTGGCGGATCCTTCTTCGACGACGACATCATCACTCTCCGGCGAGGACGCTATCGCATGGCAACCATACTCACAGCAGAGGTGGGAGCAGTTGAAGAATTCAGACAGTGTAGTGTTCATAGACTTCACCGCCGCGTGGTGCCTGAGTTGTCAGGTCAATGAACGGGTCGCATTCAGTTCTGCCGAGGTTCAGCGAAAATTCGCCGACTTGAAAATTGTGCCGCTTAAGGCCGACTGGACCGCCCGCAACGAAGAAATCACCGAGGCGCTGGCAGGGTACGGTCGTAATAGTGTTCCCTTGTATGTGCTGTATGGACCTGATAAGACTGAAGATCCGATTATACTTCCAGAGATAATCACGCCGGGCATTGTTATTGACGCGCTGACGCGTATCGGCCAGTAGTTTTGTACCGGGTGCATGCCCGCCGCAAATTTACACATGTAAAATTGAAAAGGAAGGACCAGAGCATGATAACTTTACCCAGGACGATATTTATTGTGATCGGTTTGAGTTTAGTGGCCGGTTGTTCGGCAAAACAGGAGGCGGCGAAAAGCAAAGACCTGACGACGGGTGACAGCATTGCCACTCAGGTCTCCGAAGTAAGAGCGGAGGTGGCTGCGATGCATGCGGATATCGACCAGCCGGCACCGCAATTTACGCTGCCAGACGCCAGCGGACAGCCGCACGCGTTGGCGGATTACCACGGCAAGTATGTGGTACTGGAATGGATCAATTTCGGTTGCCCGTTTGTTAAAGCCCAGTATGAATCCGGAAACATGCAGAATCTCCAAAAGACATACACCGATCAGGGCGTGATCTGGCTTACGATATGTTCTTCAGCTCCCGACAAACAGGGACATTTCGAAGGAGATGAACTACGCAGACAGATTAAGGAACATCGTTCCAACGCGACAGCGTATCTGGTCGATTCCACGGGTGATGTGGGACGAAGGTACGAAGCCAAGACGACGCCGAACATGTACATCATCGATCCCAGTGGCACGCTTATTTATGCCGGGGCGATCGATGACACGCCAACAACCGATGCCTCGACGGTTATGAAGTCAAAGAACTATGTGCGCCTGGCCCTGGACGCCGCCATGAAAGGCGAACCGGTACCGGTGAAGACTTCGCAACCGTACGGCTGCTCAGTCAAGTATTGACCTTCTTTTTCGGGCAAAATAAAAGCGGCTGCCGCGCCTATGCGCAGCAGCCGCTTTTTTGCTTACTCAGTTCTGATTCAGTCCAGGTTCTACGGGCAGTTAGGTGCGGGGCCGTTGTTGAACGAGAATTCTACGAGAACAACAAGGTCGCCTATATCCAGTGAGCCGCTCGAATCCATATCGGCCGCCTGGAAGATGGGCGGCTCGGTACCGTCGTTGAATGAGTACTCTACCAGAAATACCAGGTCGCCAATATCAGGGCCCAACAGATTGCCGTCAACGTCACCGCAGACATACGACATCACCTGCATCGTGGTCGGAATAGACCAGACTGGCGAATCGGGATCGTTCGACGAAACCGACACCGCTCCGGTATAGTTGCCGTCGGGCATATCGGTAGCATCGAATTTCACCGTAACGGTGGCATTGCTGAACGGCTCAATCACGCCTCCGGCAGGAAGCGCCGAAAGCCAGTGCTGAGCAGTGATAGCGATTGCGAGATTGTCGTGCATGTACGGAGCATTATAGAGAATCTGCAGAGCATCGTTCTCAACGGCATTTTGTATGCCGATAGTTGAACTTTGCAGAGTCACCACTCCCGAATTCATGACGCCATACTGTAACAGTATGGTTCCATCGGAATTGAGAATCGCCTGGAAATTGGTGGAGCCTGTTCCGGTAGTAGAGTAGTAAAACTTAATATCAACGAAGCTGACGATAAAGCGCCCGCCTGCCATGTCATAATAGTAGTAGACGTTGCCGCCTTTGCGCGGGTCAAGGTCATCCCACCACATAGCCAGAAGACTCTTGAAGGTTGCAACCGGCATGGCGGCATTAGCGCGGCTTCCCAATCCCGCGTCGAACGTCACGATTCCGTTGGAGCCAATGTACAGCTGTGTATAGACGCTGTCATAATATGGGAATCCGAATCCGATAGGAATTGGCCCGACGAAATTGTCATCGCCCAGCGTCACTGCGGTACCGACCGCTGAGATGTCGACCCATCCGAAGGCCGGGCCACCCTGTTCATCGGAATCGACCCACGAATGTCCGAATATATCCGGACCGCCGAAGTTGGCCTTCTGCTCCGTGAAGAAGGGTTCCGTGGCATCGGACTTATCACCATCGGCCGGTTGGTAGCCCAGCGGTGTGAGCGTCTGAGTCGAAACCGCCTGACCGGAGATTGCCGCCTTCTGATTCATCTGGCAGCCAACCTGGTAGAGGAGCCTGCCGGGGCCGTTGTTGGTGATAGTCAGCGGGTACGTCTGCTGAGTATTAGTCGGTAGTGTCTGTTCCAGAGTCGTCTCGGCTAATGAAATATCGGGCACATAGATGTGCATGAAAATGGCTATTGACCCGTTCTGGGCGTTGGCGTCGTTCGAGGTCCAGTTGATCTCGCAGAGGTGATCGCCGACGCCAAGAGTCGCGGTCTGAAGCGTGACATTGAAATCGATGCTGTCACCCGGGGCGAGGATCTGCTGCGCAGGATTGAAGCTCACCCAGCTGTCTGTGCAGGTGAACCATATGCGCAAAGTGCCGGCGCCGTCGTTCTTGATCGCAACCGGTTTGACCACCTGTTCGCCGATCTGCAGACTGTCGGTAAGTGTGGATTCATCGATAACCAGTTGCGGATAGCCGATCCGTCCGTACCCCTTGATCTCGATATCATCGATATTCCATCCGGCGTACACCTGGGAACCGTCGGTCGAGCCGAGGCCGAACCGGATCTGGAAGTTTGGATTGCTGTCGGCGATAGTGGAGAGATCATATTCCTGAAGACCCCATGAGGTTTCCTGTACGGTAGTTCCCGGGTTCTCATACAGGCGGACCCAGGCAGTGCCATCGTAGGCCTCAAAGTAAGCATGATCGTATGAAGCTGATTCGATGCCGAGCTGACGATAGAACGAAAGAATGACACCGGACATGGAACCACAGTCGATCATCGGCGAGGTGACCCATTGGGTCCCGCTGATGCTGTTGCTATATGTGCCGACTGTTGTCAGGTCGTTGCCGAGAATTTGATTATCTGAGGTTGCCGAGTGATCCTCCGACGGATCGCCACCGGCGCCGGCCACTGGTCCCATCTGCCATTCCGCCGTTCCGCCGAGTCCAGTCCATCCCTGGTCATAAGCGAAGTCATCGACATAGAAGGCAACGCGGTCTCCAACTGTGATGTTAAACGGAAGGCTGATAGTGTAGCCGCCACCGGCGTCGACTTGCATCGATACCGGCACCCCGTAGCCGATTGGACATCCGGCGTCGGCCGTGAGTTCATAACTGTCAGCGGAGTTGTTAGCGGTGCCACCGACCGAATCGATTGTGCCGAACGTGCCGAAAGCATCGAGGACCGACACATATTGGTCGCTCAAGTTTAGTGTGGCGGTGGTGCTGAATGCCTGACCGGTACCGGTGTTTCTGAGGGTTACAGTTACCTCCGCCGTTTCACCGGGGTCGAGCACTCCGTTATTGTCGCCGCCAATGGCATCATTGATGCTCGCGGAGACAAACTCAAGAACCGGCGCCTTCACGGCTACCTGGAACGATCCTGTCCAGGTGTCGCGAGCCGTACCGGTCACGCTGAGATCGAATACGATCTTGTGTTTGTCGGGGACATCGGAAGCCACCTGGAAAGCAAAACCGTTCTCTACATATCCGGTGCCCCAATCATTGACGATAGTCCCGTAAGGCTCGGTGCCATCCGTGACCGTCACATACGGATCACTCGTGCTGACGGTAGCGACGACGTCGTACGCCACATCAGGTCCGACATTAACGAGAGTCAGGCCCATCTGGATAGTCTCACCGTTCTCGACGATACCGTTTCCGTTCGCTTGCGTGTCATTCAACGTTGTGGCGTTGTAAATAACGTACGGACCCGATGGCGTGATGACCTGGATTGTCGAGATATACGGAATGCGGTTCTGACAAGTTACCACAATGTCCGCGGTTCCGGGGGCGGCAATTGCTGACAGAGTGATTGTCGCTTGACCTGTCTCGTCGACATATCCAGCGCCCTTGAGTTCTCCCTCGATGCTGATGCCAACGTACGAACCGGGATCCGCGGAGACGGTAATCGACGGTGCGGTCATGAGAATGGCCGCGTCGTGCATAACGTTGTTCTGCTGAGGGGTTCCCAGGTACGTCATTACGGACGGATCACCCATCAATGTATAGATTTCCCAGTAGTATTGAGTACGGCTGGAACCGGACTCCGTGACAGCCATGTTACCGGCGAAGATCAGCGCATCATTTACCACATATTGCTGACTCACCGGTTCGCCGTGGTCGTGGAAGACACCGTCGTAGGCGCCCTGGCCGGTCTGCTCATAGGTCGGTCCGGCTGCTACTATCGGGCCGTACCCGACTCCCCACCAGTAATCTTCATCCCAGTAAGTCGAGTTGGTGCCGCCGATATATCCGATACCGCCTTTGTCGGTGAGCTGCATGAAAGCTTCACCGAAGCAGGGAGTAGAATAATCAGTCCCGAAGGTGTTGGTGAGGCAGCAGTTTCCAATAGCAAGCAGATACTTGTGGTTAGCGGTGAGACCCGGCAGATCGCTTCGCTCAAATGAGGGATCGGCGTGGCCTTCGTGACTGCCGTGCGCCGTATAGTTCATGAATCCGATACCGGTGTTCACCGTCTGGATAATAGCTGATGCCGCGCCGGCGCCGGCCGATGCGGGATACAGCCAGACAGACGGATTGATGTTGTGCGCGGCATTGAAGTATTGAGTCGTTCCATAGTTAATCTGACCATTACCGTACGTCGGGGCATAACCGGCATCCACGCCGGCAATGAGAGTGTTGTTGGTCAGGTACGACGGATCAGGCATCAGGAATTGTTCGTATTCCAGCGTCTTGTCAATCTGCGGCTGAAGATCCGAAGTAGTCTGGGCCGAGAAACGCCCATAGTAAATTTCCGGGAAGTTGTCGCCGGTGAATTCGCACAGACGAAGATCGGTGATATGCGAACCGGCGCTACCGGCAAACGGCGGAATCTGCTGAGCATCGCCAACCAGCAGAACGAACGACGGCGCCGGATCTTCCGGCGTTCCGGCATTATATTGCGATTGGATATAGGCCTTGATCGCGGTATTCGAGGTCCCGATTACGTCCGTATAGGCTGTAATTACCGTGAATCCTTTTTTGGTCTTCCATTCGATGAACGGCTGAAGCTGGGCTTCAAACATGCGATTGGAAATGATCAGGTATTTCACCGGGTACTTGACCAGATTGTCCTTGAGAGAGGAAAACTGTCCCGGGTAGTTAATGACTTGATTGTTGACCGGCTCGAAGTAGGGCGAATACCCTTTCCGCCAGTTCATTTGAGTTTCGACCCAATCAGGATGTTCGAAAGTGACAGTGACCACAATCTCAGTGTACACGCGAACAATATTCTTGGTCGGGTTATACTCCACCGGGGCGATTGAGACCATACCCAGACGAATCCCGCGCATCACCCCCTGGATACCAGACTCCGCCAGCGGCAGAGTATAGAAACCGTCCTGGGCATAGACGCCCTGGTTATACTCAAATGGAACGGTAGATGGGTCGGTTGACTTGGAGAGTGGCGCCTGGGCCGGCATAAGGGGGTCGGTCAACCCAAGACTCTCCAGAGAGATTTCAACCGATTTGGAGCTGACAACTTTCGTCTGCAGTTCGCATCCGAACGGAATAGATATCAGCTTGTTGACCATGGGCAGCGATGGTTCACCGATGCGATGCGACAACGTGAAGCCGTCGGCCGTCATCAGTGTGAACTGACCTTCTCGAGTAGTGACACTCGCAAGGTCGACCGTGCCGACGTCCAGCCGGAGAGTGATTGAGCTATTGTTCTGATCGAGAAGGGTGACCCCGCCCGGAGAGGTACCCACAGTGATTGATTGGCCGGCCATAATTGAACCGGCGGCCATGAGGCATATCAGTAGCCCCAGGCATAACCCTTTAGCAAACTTTCCCACGATTACCTCCGTCTACATTTAAACTAGATCGCAAAAATGATTATTTTATAGCTATCTATCTCCTCGGGGACAATGGTATGGGTACTGAGAGAGATCAGTGATGCGAATTGGGTGTATACAATTCACCGATGCAACCAATGCTCTAAAGTATTCAGATGCGGTGTGTGATGCGTGTAACGGGGAGTTCCACACACCTGTGGCCATCTATCTTTTCAAAGATAACACTTAATCCGCTGACTGTCAATAAAATAAAGGAATTATCTATCCATTGCTCCACGACACCAGCATAGCACCCCGCTCCTCTCAACTCCCGGCAAGTCTGCCACGGCCTTTCCACCAGCAAGCCAAGAAACTGTTTTGCGTCACACGATAAGGCGGGTCCGGGGAAAACCCAGCTCTTACTGTTTCGGGTTATGGTTGCCATCGTCGTGCCATCAGCCGGCTCCCGTAGCCCAAAACTGTGTAATTTAGCCCGCTCGAGCCACTTGAATAAGGCAATATGGGCCTGGGTCGGGGAATCCGGTCGGTTCGAGATGGCAAAAAAAAAGTAAACCCCATTTTCATAAATGTGTAAAATCCTAATTATAGGAATTTTTCAATAAACAACGAGGAAGTCTTTATGAATACCAGTTCATCAAAGACCATGATCGAAGCTCGGGGATTGAGCAAGTACTACGGTGCCTTTGTGGCCATCACAGACATTTCGTTTACGATCCCCGGAGGGCAGATCGTGGCCTTTCTCGGGCCCAATGGAGCCGGTAAATCCACGACGATGAAGATTCTGAGCGGATATCTCGCGGCCAGCAAAGGGAGTGCCGCCATAGGCGGCTTGGATATCCGAAGCGAGCGGCTGCAGGCTGTCAGGAAGCTTGGCTATCTCCCTGAAAATGGTCCGCTCTATGAAGATATGACCCCGTTGGAGCTTCTGCGCTTTTTCGGCGAGGCCCGGGGTCTTCTGGAGCATGATCTGAAAGGGCGGATTGGGTATGTCTCGCAGCTGTGTGCCCTTGGTGATGTCCTGGAGAAGCCGATCGGCAAGCTCTCCAGAGGTTACCGCCAAAGAGTCGGTTTGGCCCAGGCGCTGTTGCACGACCCCGAAGTGTTGATCATGGATGAGCCGACCGCCGGACTTGACCCGAATCAGATCAGGGATTTTCGAATCAACATCAGCCGGTTGGGCGAATCCAAAACCATTCTGATCTCGACTCACATTCTCCAGGAAGTCGAGGCTATCGCACATCGCGTGATTCTCGTAAACGACGGCCGCCTTGTTTATGACGGTACTCCCGACGACCTAAAACGGAAAGGCTCGCTGGAGTCGGCTTTTTATGAACTGACAAGTCGGGGATCCGATGGACAGCCGGGGATCTCTACCGAAGCGGGGGGGCAGCGATGAACGTAAACCGAAAGTTGATTTTTGTAATCGCTAAACGGAATCTCCGGTCCTATTTCAGCTCTCCCACAGGCTATGTGTTTATCACGCTATTTATCTTTCTGAGTGCCGCGGCCGCCTTCTGGCAGGAGCGATTTTTCGCGGACAACCTCGCCAACCTCGATAAACTCAATGATTATTTCCCGTACCTGCTGCTATTTTTCATCCCGGCTCTCACTATGAGTATCTGGGCCGATGAAAAAAAACAGGGGACCGATGAGCTGCTCTTGACGTTGCCGGCAACCGACCTCGAAGTAGTTTTGGGAAAGTACTTTTCAGTGTTGGGAATCTACAGCGCGTCATTAATACTCTCCATGAGTCATGTGCTCGTGTTGTTCTGGCTCGGCAGTCCGGATATCGGGTTGATGCTCTCAAACTACCTTGGATACTGGCTGCTTGGAGGGGCATTACTGGCGGTCGGTATGTTTGCGTCGCTGCTGACTTCAAATGTGACGGTGGCGTTCGTGCTGGGAGCTGTCTTCTGCTCATTCTTTGTCTTCGTCGATTCGGCCCGTTTAGTTCTATCGGAATGGCTGCAGACGCTTCTGGCGCCGCTTGGCGTAACGGTCAACTTCCTGCAATTTGCTCACGGTGTCATCAGCTTCTCGTCGCTGGTGTTTTTCGTTTCCATTGCGGCGACCATGCTCTACCTGAATGTCGTGGTAATTGGAAAACGTCACTGGCCGATTGAGGCCGGCGGGTACAAATATTGGACACATCAGTTGGTGCGGGCCGTAGCCCTCATCGTGGCCGTCATCAGTCTGAACGCAATAATCGGCTACCACACGTTCCACATCGACGCCACTGCCGAGCGGCTGCATTCTCTCTCGCCGGAGACCAAGCAGATGATCGACAATCTCCCTGCCAATCACCCTGTGCTCATCGAGGCGTTCATAAGTCCGGAAGTGCCCCGTGATTATGTTGAGACGCGGGCCAATTTGCTGAGCATGCTGGGAGAAGTTTCAAATCGAGCCGGTAGTAAAGTCCAGGTCCTGATTCACAATACCGAACCGTACACAAATGAGGCGCGTGATGCGCGCGAGAAATTTGGCATTGTGCCGAGGACGCTGGTGAGCAATGAAAGCGCCCAAGCCAGGAGTTATGATGTTTTCATGGGGGTCGCCTTTACCAGCGGGCTTAACGAGGAAGTCATCCCCTTCTTTGACCGCGGTTTACCGGTCGAGTACGAGCTTACCCGGAGTATCCGGGTGGCCGCAAGATCTGCCCGCAAGCGAGTCGGGGTGTTGTCGACTGAGGCGAAGCTGTTCGGCGACTTTGATTATCAGACGATGTCCAGCCGGCCATCGTGGTCAGTCGTCTCGGAATTGAAGAAGCAATACGATGTTGTGCAGGTAAGCGCCGATGATCCGATTACGGAGAAGCTCGATGCGATGCTGGTAGTGATGCCGTCGACACTTACTCAAAAGCAAATGAATAACCTTCAGACATATATCCTTGCCGGTAATCCGACGCTTCTGCTGGTCGATCCGATACCGGTATTCAATGTCGGCTTGTCTCCAGTTCTCCCGGCCGGATCAAATCAAAACCCCTTCATGCGCAATCAGCAGGAACAACCACCTGAGAAAGGAAACATCGACGGGTTGATGAGCGCGATCGGCGTCAGCTGGAATCCGTCGCAACTGGTCTGGGACACGTACAACCCGCATCCGGACCTTATCCAGCTTCAGCCCGAGGTTATTTTCGTGGGACAAGGGAACGGTTCCTCAGATGCCTTCAATCCGAACGATCCGGCGACATCAGGACTTCAGGAGCTCGTGACCATGTACACCGGCTATCTCTTCAAGGGCCTGAACAGCAAGTTTACTTTCGAGCCGCTCATACGGACGGGAAAACTGTCCGGGGTGTTGAACTGGAGCGATTTGGTCCGTCGCGGTTTTCTCGGCATGGGATTCTCCCTTAATCCCAATCCGCGCCGGTATCCATCCGGGGAATCATATATTCTCGCCGCCCGAGTGACCGGAACCGAATCATCGTCGGACTCCTTAAAGGCTGGAGACCCGGCCAGCAAAGTGAACGCGATCGTAGTTGCCGATGCTGACTTTATATCCGAGCAGTTTTTCCAGATTCGCAAACAGGGGATCGGTGATCTGAATTTTGATAATGTGACGTTTTTCCTGAACGCTATCGACGAGTTAGCCGGAGATACTTCATTCATTGCCCTCCGCAAGAAACGGATTCGTCACCGCACCCTTGAAACTGTCGAGGCACAAACTAAACAGTTTGTGCAAAAGCGAATCGATGATGAAAAGGACGCGGAGACGCAGGCACAGCAGGCGCTGCAGGATGCTCAGAAGTCACTGAACGAGAAGGTGGCCCAGGTGAGTAATCGAACCGACCTTGATGCCCAGACCAAGCAGATCATGGCGCAGAACCTTCAGGAAGTTGAGAACCGCCGATTCGAGGTACTCAAGACAAATATTGAGGCGAAGAAAGAGGCAAAAGTTGCGGCCAGTCAGGAAACCATGAACCAGTCGATCCAGTCGATTCAGACAAGGATCAAGACGATGGCCGTTCTGCTGCCGCCAATTCCGGTGTTTGTGCTTGGTGTGTTTATCTTTGTTCGACGGCGCAAACGCGAAAAAGAGGGGGCGATGGCCGTCCGGAGACTAAGGAGCTAAGCGATGAACGAAGTAAAAAAGACAGTGTTATTCGGACTCGTTGCGATCGTGCTGGTGGTATCGGCTTTTGTTTTATCGCCGCGACGTATCACCCCGGAGGCGTTCGCCGATCAGGGACAGCCATTTTTCCCGGAATTCACCGATCCGAACGAGGCAACAACGCTCGAGGTTGTTGATTTCGACGAAAGCACGGGCGAGGCCCACCCGTTCAAGGTAACGTTCAAGAATGGCAAATGGACAATTCCGTCACATTATGATTATCCCGCCGACGGTAAAGACCGATTGGCCAAAACAGCGGCCGGTGTTATTGACATCAAGAAGGATGAGTTCAGGACGGACAATGTCTCCGACCATGACGGGCTGGGGGTTCTCGATCCAATGGACCAGACCGGCTCGCTTTCCGGCCGGGGAGAGCGCGTGACGATAAAAGGTGAAAACGACAAGGTACTGGCGGACATCATCATTGGTAAGCCAGTTGCCGGCAAGCAGGGATTTCGCTATGTGCGCCTGCCCGACCAGAACCGAGTCTATGCCGTGAAGATGGACATCGATATTTCGACCAATTTCGATGACTGGATTGACCGCGACCTTTTGCATCTGACAAAGGACAAAATCCAGATGGTCGATCTCAAGGACTACTCCATTGATGAGCGGACTTTTACCGTTCAGAATCGGGACAATCTGGTTCTGACTAAAGCGGACAGCAAGTGGACCGCCAATAAACTGACCGGCGCTCAGAAACTTGACTCAACAAGAGTCGATTCTTTACTGGCCGCAATTGCGGCGGTGCAAATTGTCGGAGTGCGACCGAAACCCGAGGGGCTGTCGGCAAGTCTCAAACAGACGGCCGACCAGAAACAGATTACCCAGAACGATGTTATGTCGCTCCAGTCGAAAGGGTTCTATTTCACGCGGCAAGGTCAGTTGATGTCCAATGAAGGCGAGCTCCAGGTAGGAAGCTCCGACGGCATTCTGTATACGCTCCGATTTGGCGAAGTGGTTTATGGTTCCGGCGTGGCAATTACAGCCGGGACACCGGACTCATCTTCGGCTGATAAAGGTAAAGCTTCGGAGAACCGGTATCTTTTCATTACGGCAGATTTCGACCCGTCCTATCTGAAAGAACCGCCCAAACCCGGCAATATGGATTTCCAGACAAAAGCGGACAGCGCTATGACCGTGCAGGACAGAAAGAACAAAGAGCTGTTCGCGAAACATCAACAGTGGCGGCAAAGAGTCGATACCGGCACCAAGCTGGCCAAAGACTTAAGCGATCGATTCGCCGACTGGTACTATGTAATTTCGGCTGACAGCTACAACAAGATCCACCAGGAGCGGACTCAGTTGCTGGCAAAGAAATAGACGTACTCGATAACTGGTACCAACGGCGGGGTATCATTATCCCGCCTTTATTTTTGCGTAATCTCGGCTACGCTAATTTTCTTCGATTCGATTTCACAATCCCGGGAAGTATTCCGTCTTTGAATTGTAATCCCCTCAGACAGCTTACAACAACTTATTATATGGAGGTGGATTATGCGTGCCAGATCCATTGTGCCCCATCTTATCCTCGCCGCTCTGCTGCTTTCGGTCACCGCTATTATCTATGCCGTGCCGACCGGTAAAATTATCGGGACCGTTACAGATCGGGAAACCGGCCAGTCGGTGGCTAATGCCTCGGTCACGGTGGTCGGTGCCGGCCTCAGCGCCGTCACTGATGAAAGGGGATGCTTCATAATTCGTGATGTTCCCCCCGGGACTTACACGCTGACGGTGTCCTGGTCGGCCGACCAATTGATAACTCTTTCCGATGTGTCGGTAAATCCGGACAGCGTGACATTTGTCTCAGCTTTATTTGAGCAAAAACAGCCGGCCGAATTTGATTCAGTTGAGCTGAAGATATCCGCACCGAGTCCTGTCAATGAACTTCTGGCGCAGGTGACTGGTGTGGTGAGGAATAAAGCCGGCGATGTCGCCATCAGGGGCGGTAGATCCCTTGAAATGCGTTACTTGCCGCCGTCGCATGGCGGTACCGCCATCGTCAATGGCGAGCCGTTTGATGCCATGTTCTTCAAGAACTATGGAGTCAATCCGTTTGTAGATACCGAGGATGATCATCTGTCGACTTTCGCAGTCGATGTGGACGACGCCGCATTCATCATGGCTCGTTCATACCTCTACCGTGGGGCGATGCCGTCGGACGATGCTGTCAGAACGGAAGAGTTTGTCAACCACTTCAAGTACGCCTACGCGGCTCCACATAATGCAACCTTTAAGGTTTATCTCGAAGGCGCACCGTCGAAGTTCGGTACGAACAGCCAGATGCTGAAGATTGGCATTAAAGGAATGGAAATCGACTCCAGGGAACGTAAGCCGGCCAACCTGGTATTTGTCATCGATATCTCCGGATCGATGGGTATTGAAAACCGTCTCGGCCTGGTAAAAAGAGCGTTGCGGATGCTCGTGGACGAACTCACGCCCGAAGATCAGGTGGGGATTGTCGTGTACGGAAGCTGCGGCAAAGTGCTCCTGGAGCCGACCTCCATTGCCCGTAGAGAGAAGATACTGAAGGTCATCGAGTTCCTGAATACCGACGGCGCCACCAACGCCGAAGAAGGGATTCGTCTGGGTTATCGGATGGCCGAACAGCATTTCGAGCGCGGGAAGATCAATCGGATCATTCTGTGCTCGGACGGGGTCGCGAACGTGGGGACGACCGGCCCGGATGATATCCTCAAGCAAATTAAGAGCTACGCGGATAAAGGAATCACCCTGTCGACCGTGGGATTCGGGATGAACAACTATAATGATATTCTAATGGAGAAGCTCGGGGACAAAGGGAACGGCCACTATGCGTATGTCGATAATATCGCCGAGGCCCATCGCGTTTTTGTGGACAATCTGACCGGCAACCTGCAGGTAATCGCCCGCGATGTAAAAATCCAGGTCGATTTCAATCCCGATGTCGTCCGGTCGTACCGACTGCTGGGCTACGAGAACCGCGATGTGGCTGACAACAAGTTCCGCGATGACAAAGAGGACGGCGGTGAGATTGGCGCCGGCCATCAGGTTACGGCATTGTACGAAATCAAGTTCGAGAATGGTCATCCCGAAGGACAGATAGGCACCGTGTTTATCCGCTACAAGGATGCGGAGGGAACTGAGGTCGATGAAATCAGCCGGGCGATCGAGCCGCGTATATTCGGTCGTTCGTTCGAGAACGCCTCATTCGATTTCAGGCTCGCTGCCTGTTCCGCGGAGTTTGCTGAGATTCTCCGCAAATCGTACTGGGCGAAAGGCTCCACGCTCGACGGTCTCCTGTCCTCGGCCAAGCCGCTGCTGATGGAGTCGGAAGACGGCGATGTGATCGAACTGATCAGCCTGATCAGCAAGGCGCAGACGCTCGATGATCAGCTGGCCCAGAAATAGATTGGCGGCCCTGTCGGTTCACCGGCCGCGGTTTGGCGGTAGGGAAAGTGGGGATCTTCCGGGTCCCCATTCCCATTTAGAGCCACTTTTTGAACAATTTAAGGATCCCCTGGTCCCAGCCGACTCGGTGCGTGACACCTGATTTCAGATGGCTCAGCTCTTCTTTATGCTCAAGATACCATTTGTGTGAAGTTATCAGCGCATCCTGATTCGAGAACTTCGATTTCCAACCGAGCTTTTTCTCGATTTTCTCGGTAGATACATACGAGTCTTTGTCAGCTGTGCCGTAGACCCACTTATATAATGGGGATATCTTCATGAATTCAAATATCGCCAGTGCCGGTTTGACCAGTGCAGCCGGTGTGGGCATCACGCGTGCACCGTTGCCGGCGAAGTCACATAACGCGCCGACATCGAGCTTCACCTTGTCGAACACCTGTGCACCCACGTTGAAGGTATCATTGACTACTTCACGCGGAGCCGAACCAGCCAGGTCAATCGCCTCTATCAGGTCGGTGACCTCAAGGAGCTGGTAAAGATTATTCCCCTTGCCGATTATCGGAATACGTTTGCCGCAGTCAACCCAGTCGTAGAGTATTTGGAAGACGCCAAGCCGGGCGGTGCCGATAAAAGTTTTGGGACGAATGATCGCTATACACATCCCCTTTTCACGGAACTCCCGGCAGATAGCCTCGCCGGCTATCTTGCTTTCGCCGTAGGCCCCCACCCCTTCGACCGGATCCTCTTCGACCAACGGGTGCTTTTCAGGGACGCCGTATACCGCAGTCGAACTTATGAAGATTACCCGCTCGACATTGCACTTTTGAGCTTGTTCAAGCGTGTTTCGGACACCCTGAATGTTGGTAGAGTAGATTTCTTCTTTCGGCCAAAGCGGTAATGCGGCTGCGCAATGAATAATGATATCAATCCTGTTGTCATGAATCAGGCGATACATTCCTTCCGGGTCGCGAACATCCTGATTGACTAACAGCATGTCCTTGGAGTAATCCGCTTCAATAAACGGAGCAATGTCGTTCAGAGCCAAAAAGGAGATGCCGCGACGGGGTAGATTGAGAGCCAGGTGGTAGCCGAGATATCCGGCTCCACCGGTGACCAATACACGTTTACCTTGCATTCGTAAGACCTTCAGTTTTGCTCGCAGAGCTGAATTCAACAGCGCCGCACTTGTCGGCGGCGAGCGTTGTTGGTATCAAACAGTCTTTGCATAGTATACACATTTTCCGCCAAATAGACAATGAGGATGGCTTATCTACCGCAAAAAGAAAGAGGCAGGTCAAAGCCTGCCTCTTCATAACTGTGTTCCTGGTTAGTCTTACTGTTTATACGGCTCGTCGAATGAACTTCCCATCCCGGGACCATACAGCACGGCGTTTAACAGCAGCTGGCGCGTGCCATAGAAGTAGGCTCGCATATTTGGATTTCCACCAAACAGAATGAGCTGGCCATTTCCGCTGCGTTCGTGGGTGGCGTAAGCTGTGCCCGCCCAGCGGGTCCGCGCCTCAGGCCAGAGCAGGCCTGACAGGCGGAGTTCGTTCGGATCGACTGAGAATCGGGCAGTCGTGTTAACCGAGGGACCGGTCATAAAGGCGTCCTGCGTATAAACCATGACGGGGACATCCCTGTGCAGTCCGAAGGCCATCCAATCATCGGTGGCCAAATCTGCTCTCATGATCACGCCCCGGGGGAAGAATCTCTGTAACCATTCATCCTGCTTTTGTATTTCTTCCTTGCTCGCCGGTTTCTGCTCGGCTTTGGACTCCGGCGGCGCGACCTTCTCCGGATGCCAGAGCGCCATCGTGTCTACCACCGGTGCCTCGGCTTTCACCTGGCGTTCAAGTTCCGTCTGGTAATCGGATAGCTGGTCAAGGACCTGATGTCTCAGACGCACCTGACTCAGGCCGGTCGATGTATCGGCCGCCCAGGCGGCCGAGCTGCCGATGCAAATGAGAGTACCACCATCCGACACCCAGCGCTTCAGTCGCTCCGTCCCGCCTTTGCCCAGCATACGACCTAAAGAGCCACCCCAGGCATCAGGAAGAATGATGACATTGTATTGCGACAACGAAGCATACGAAATGCTGCTGACGCTGATCAGAGATTGTGGAATTTCGAGTTGCCGGTCGATGGCAAACCAGATTGAGCCGAAATCTGTGAAATCAACCGGATCGCCGGCCAGAATGGCAACTGTCGGACGCTGGAGCAACCGAAATGTCGGGGCGCCAAAATACGATCCTTTAGATGGCATCCCGGTGTTGGTGCCATAAATATTAATTCCGACATCGCCGGCGATCTTCCCCAGGATAGTGGCAAGATCGGAAGGATTCCCCCGTTTGCGAAGAAGGAGCGATCCGGCGTCGAATGTCCGGTTATCAAGAGTGAACGGTTTTTCCGACGCATAGACCACCAGATTATTCTCAAACAGTCTATTGAGCGCCTTGTACGTGTTCTCGCCTTCCATGTTGATCACGAATCCATATCCGGCATCACCCGATATCAAGCTCCCGGCGGGTGCGGTCGTGACGGTCATCGGCTCGGTGGGTACTGAGATTGCCGCCGTGGTCTGGTAAGCGTCGACGTTGAATCCCAAAAGCACTGACCATGCGGAGACCTCGTACATCTTCGTATCGCCGTTCTTTTCAAGTTCCCTCCGCTCGTCGGCCAGGAAATCCGGCTTCAAATGGGGATCGAATTCCATCACCGCCTTGGCCAGCGCTCCCTGCTCTTGTGAGGTACGGATGATATAGGATCCGGCAGGGCAGGTTACTGAATTTGTTTGCTCGTGAAGGACATTCATTGCCGTTGCTAACGTAAATGCTTGTGATGCCCTCTCAACTCGGATTCCCTGCTGAAGCAGACCATCAAGACAGCGATTTAGTTTTACAAGGTCCTTGCCGGGGACTATCACAAATGCAAGCCCGCTCTTTTTGCCTTGACTGACTATCTCACGGCGGGCTCGGGCGTAGTCGCGAAGAATTTCGACGCGATTACCCGCGAGCATGTTCAAGTTGCTCAGCGATGAAGTGAAATGGTGGTTGATCGCCTCATGATACGACAATACGTAGTTGTCATCCTGTCTGACCATGCTGCCGTCAACTCCGGCCTGTTCATACAAGATGCCAATAGCGCCGAAAAACGACGGCCATGCGGAGGTATAGCCCGGAAACCACTGATCGTTCCATTCACCGGTGTAGTACGGCCAGCCGTTACTGTCGAGCGCCTGACCCTGCTTTTCAGCGAAACGCGGCCACCACTTCAGGATGTTGGACGGGGTGTTGTAGTTAATGGGTTCCCTCGGCGGAGAGAACAGAAAGGTGCCGTCGGCGCCCATCTCATGAGCATCGACCACCAATTGCGGGTGCCACTTAAGTATGGTTGCCAGTTTGCCGCCGGTTTCAGGTTGCGTAGCTACAATCAGGTCACGGTTCAGGTCAAAAAGATAGTGATTACCCCGTCCCCAGGGCCAGACTCCGCGATGCTGCAACGAGCTCCGGTCATAGTTGGGAACATTGCCACGATATGTCTGTAGCATGGAGAGATATCGCTCACGACCGTCCGGATTCTCGGACGGGACGATTATGATGATTACATTTTTCAGCAGATTAAGTGTGGTCGCATCCGTGCCCGCAGTGAGTTGATAGATAAGCTGGGTCGCCGCATCCGTACCCGAGATTTCATCACCGTGAATACTGTAACCGAGCCACGCGACCGAGGGGAGATCGGTGACCATCGTCTCAAGGTCCGCATCGGTTTTTAATCCATCGGCAGAGGCAACTTTGTCCATGCGCTGACGAATGTCTTCGAGGTTCTTAATGTTCTCAGCCGAACTGATAAACACATTGTAAAGGTCGCGTCCTTCGAAAGTCCGTCCGCAAGTCTCCAGGCGTACCCGATCCGATGATTTGGCGACTGCCTGCAGGTAGGCCACCAGCTCGGCGTAGCGAATCGGCCACTGTCCGATTGGGGCGGAGGCGAAATCATTCGGTTTCGGCGTTGACGCGTCATAGGTACCGCCCGGATAGAATGGCACGGTGTCGAGAGTCACGTTGGGTGAGTAGATCGGGCTGTCAGCACCGAAGGCACCAAGGGGACTTAATGGCCAGGCGACGATGACGAGCAAAATCAGGTATCCGGGGTTCATCTTCATGCTACGCTCCTTTATAGTAGTACTTAGAAATCGAATGTAATGCCTCGCTGATGTTAGTGTAAAGGGAAAACCTGCCGGCAGGTCTGTCTTCGATATCACTTTCGTGCTGTCTGCTGGAATGTCATTCTGATCCAATTCCGGGCGCGGAATCGGAGACGGAGTCGGACTTGGCGTGCAATCTCGTTTCGAATATATCTAGCAGAGTGACAAAGACTGCGCCTATCAGCGGGCCGACCACAACGCCAAGTAATCCGAGCAGATAGACCCCCCCGAGTATGGTGAAGAATAACATCAACGGGTGCATTGAGGTCCGTCCCGATATCAGGTATGGCCTAAGGAGATTGTCAAGCTGACTTATAACCAGGGTTCCAACAGCTATTACCACAATACCTTTCACGTAGGCCCCGCTGATAATCAGAATGAGGCCGGCCGGAATGTACACAAGGAACGCACCGAGGATTGGAATGATGGACAGGAAGGCCATGACCGCTCCCCAGAAGACCGCGGAAGAAATTCCCACGGCGGCAAATAGAATACCGCCCGCCACTCCCTGAATAAGAGCCACCGCCACGCCGCCGTACATCGCCGCCAGGACTACGTCTTGAAACTGTCTGAAGCTGACGTCGATCTGAGTCCGACTCAGGGGCATCAACCGCTTCGCTTTCTGAACGACATAGTCACCGTCCTTAAAGAAGTAGTACAACGTGAAAATCATGAGCACGAACGAGAACACCAGCCGGGTTATGTTCGTTATCAGCCAGCTGGTCTGGTTGAGAATTACTCCGCTGATGCTTTCGATCGCCTGCTTTACTATCTGATCGAGGTTGATTTTAGACAGGTCATAGTAAACAGAAATCTTTTCCGTGAGGTCTTTCATCCACGGAAGATCGAAAGACATCAGCTTCTTCATATCACCGCTCGCAATCAATTCATTGATGCGAGTGACAGCTCCGGTGGCCTCGCCGACGAGCGCCACGAACAGGTAAGTGATCGGGCCGAGTATCAGGGTGATGATCAGCAGGCAGACGATCAGCGAAGAGAGCCCTTTCGATTTGATTTTCCCGAGGATCTTCTCATAGACCGGGAAAAAAATAATCGCAAACACGCCCGCCCATGCGATCGGCGCGAGGAACGGAATGATGATCCGGTAAAACAAATAGAGGACGATGGCAGAGATCAGAAAGAAGAGTGATAAGATAATGTGTTCGCGCTTCATAAATTTCCCGTGCGTTTATGCAGCGCAATCTAACGAAATCATACAGTTGTAGCAACTGCTAAGCCGGCCGTAACCGCTCGAATGCGATTGCGCAGGGCCGCTTGCCTGAGCAAAAATTGCTCAGGACATCCGATTTTTTCGCCTCTGATTCCGGCCCGTATTGGACCAAAGCACGACCGAATGCAGTCCGGCAGGTTGTCCGAAGTTTACCGGATTTGCCGGCGAAGTACTATCATCGGGGGGCGCTTGCGGGCCGTGGTGATGACAGCGTAATCTATTGATATGCTGTGGTTTGCGTGATACAAGAGGAATGAAATATCCGGCCGAGGTCTACGTTTGCCCATTTTCGGAAGGACGCCTCAAGCTGAGCTTTTCCATGTCCGATGGGCAGTTACAGGCATGTGTCGAGCGCAATTTGGGACACTCTGAAACCCGGATTTGGGCGAAAATCTTAACCGCTTGAGGTAAAGTATTTTATACGGGGGTCGATGAATAAACTATGAATTTGAAGAGCGGCACAGACTCAAGCCATGTCAGTGGTCGCAATCGTTAACTTGTTAAACAAGGAGAGTAGTATGGCTACCCGTAGAACCAAAACCAGACGCAGCACGCACGCTCACAGACACACGAGCCGCAGCAAAGCCAATCGTCAGTGGTCAAGAGAAGAAATCGCGTTCATGCGCAAGTACTATCGCGGCTACGAGACGGCTTGGGTTGCTCGTCAGCTTGGTCGTACGGTTTACTCAATTCGCTACAAAGCGGTTGATCTGAGTCTGAAGAAATCGAACCCGTCCGTGTGGAAGGGCCACAAAGGTTCCGCCAACGCGTTCAAGCCGGGCAAGAGCTTCGGTCATCACACCACGCATACCAGCCGCAAGGCGACAACCAGACGCCACACCTCCAAGCAGCGTTCGTGGAAGGCTCAGTCCCACCACAAACATGCCCGCAAGGCTCGTTCGCGTCGTCATTCCCGCTAGTACATTCAAGTCGTCAAACAGAGTTTGACGATTTTTCGTTTTGACCCGTTGCGGATTACTCCTGACGGGTCTTTTTTTTGCCTTAAATTCACGCCCTACGTATATTGCATATAATCTTCAGCCTCGGATGCCCCAGCCATCGGGCGGGACCGATGAACCTAACCAAGGAGGACAGATGCCCGTAAAACCATACCAGGAAATGGACATGAAACCGCTCCAGGTCAAAGGCGGTGAGCATGTCTCGAAAGCTATCGTGATCGGCGGACTCGACGGATGGCCGAACCACACCCTCCGCGTCTTCAGGCTCGGACCCGGCGGATACAGTCCGCGCCACAGTCATGATTGGGAACACGTGAACTACATTATTAAAGGCACCGGCGAACTTCGCCTCGGAGACAATCTGCACACTGTCCGGGAGCACGATTTTGCTTATGTCCCGCCCAACACGGAGCATCAGTTCCGCAACGCCGGCGATGATGAGTTCGAGTTTATTTGTATCGTGCCGAACAAAGGCGAGTATTGATCCACAAACAAAAACCACGCCGATGTCGACGTGGCTTTTGAACATGAATAAGTAGGATGAGGCTGAGTTATTTTTTTGCGGCCAGATACAGCTCGTTTACCCTCTTCCAGTTGATGACATTGAAGAAGGCTTCAATATAATCAGGCCGGCGATTCTGATATTTCAAGTAATACGCATGCTCCCAGACATCGATTCCGACAATCGGCGTCTTGCCGGCCGAGACCGGCGAATCCTGATTCGGGGTGGCCACAATCTCAAGCTTACCTTGATGAATCACCAGCCACGCCCAACCGCTTCCAAACTGCCCCGCGGCCGCGGCTGAAAATTTCGCCTTGAACTGGTCGAACCCGCCGAGTTCCTTTTTGATCGCCTCGGCGATATCACCTTCGAATTTCACGTCTTTCTTCAGGATAGGCCAGAAAAATGAATGGTTGATATGACCGCCGCCATGATTGCGTACCACGGTGCGAATGTTCTCGGGCACATTGTTCAGTCCGGCCATGAGATCCTGAATCGATTTCTTCTCCAGTTCCGCGTTACCCTTGATGGCTTCGTTCAACTTATTGATATAGGCCTGGTGATGCTTGTCATGATGTATCTGCATTGTCTGAGCATCGATATACGGCTCCAGGGCATCGAATCCATAGGGAAGTTCCGGTAATGTATGTGCCATGACGATTCTCCTTCCGGCAAGTTGCTTGTGTTAGCCAAATATGTTTACCAGAACAGGGAGGCGGTCCGCAGGTTCCCCCTAATCGACTCAAAAAGTCGATTTTTGAGCTAAAACGGACACTCCGACACCACAATACCCATTTTTCGTCCGTCCGCGCCGGGGTCGGGGCGGAACCCGGAAGTTTTTTCCGGCGAAAATAAAAAAACTTTTGCGGCTGTGGCGGTGTTAGGCGTATGTAACCAGTAGGATTTCAACTGATATAGCTGATGATGGAGATGATCCCATGCGTTCATTGTACGATAGACGGCAAGTGGAGCCGATGTGGCGTGAGCTCGACGGCATTGGTGTTCGGCCCTTAGAAACTGCTGATGACGTTGATATATTCCTGTCCCAAAAGGACGGGACAGCGCTTGTGGTCGTGAATTCCGTGTGCGGCTGTGCCGCCGGAACTGCGCGACCGGGAATCGCGCTGGCTCTTCAGAATCCGGTAATCCCGGACCGTATGGGAACGGTGTTCGCGGGAGTGGATATCGATGCCACCAGCCGGGCCAGAGAGTATCTGGTCGGCGTGCCGCCGTCATCGCCCTCGGTCGGCCTGTTCAAGAACGGCAAAATGGTCTTTTTCCTTCCCAGACAGGATATTGAAGGTTGCACTGAGGACGAGGTCGCGGCCAAACTGGTCAAGGCCTTCAATAAGCATTGTGCCGCCCCCGGACCGTCGGTAAGCGTCGAACAGATGAAACGGGCTTTCGGCGTCTGAGATATGATATAAGAATTCTTGCGTTACCTCTCTCTGTCTAATACCCTGAGACCGCCCCGCCGCCCGTGCGGGGCGGTTTCTCTTGCCCCGGCCTGTACGGAACCAGCCGACAGAATCCTCGTTTTATCAGTAAAGCCTGTCACTGCACGCTATTACCGAAGGTGAACTATGCCAAGAATCTGCGCGGCCGCCACTGCCGTCCCTCCGTATCGACTCTCCCAGGATCAGGTCAAGACATTTGCCCGGCAAGTTTTTCGTCAAAGCCGACTTGACACGGAACGTCTGCTCTCGGTATTCGATAACGCCGGAATTTCCACGCGATATTTCTCATGTCCCATGGAGTGGTTCGCTGAGAATCACACGCTCGAAGAGAAGAACAGGATCTACATCGAGTCCGCCACCGACTTGACCGAGCAGGCATCGCGGAAACTCATGGCTGAGACCGGAATTTCGCCCGAGCAGATCGACAGCATCTTCTACATTAATACTACGGGGCTGGCCACGCCCTCGATCGATGCCCGCCTCATCAACAAGCTCGGGCTGAGGCGCGATATTCATCGCATCCCCATCTGGGGACTTGGGTGCGCCGGTGGTGCGGCCGGGATTTCCCATGCCTATCATTATCTGCTGGGGCACCCGACCGAACGCGTCCTGGTGACCTGCGCCGAAATGTGTGGCCTGACCTTCATGCCCGATGACATGTCCAAGAGCAACCTGGTGGCCTCGGCCTTGTTCGGCGAAGGGGCGGCGGTGGTGCTTCTGGCCGGAGACGAGGTGGATAGTCCCGGCGTGCAGATTGTCGACACCGCCAGCCGGTTCTACCCGGACTCGCTCGATGTCATGGGCTGGAATGTGGTCAGCCGGGGACTCCAGGTGGTGTTCGCTCAGCGGATACCGGATATTGTGGAAGCCAACAGCCGGGCGGATATCGACGAGTTTCTTCAGGCGCACCAACTCGACCTTTCGGATATCGATTCGTTCATTTTCCACCCCGGGGGGATGAAGGTGGTCGAGGCGTATGAGCAGGCGCTCGCGCTGACCGATGGCGAACTGGCCCTCAGCCGGGAAGTCCTTCGCGATTTCGGCAATATGTCATCGGTCACCGTGCTGTTCGTGCTGGAACGGGCCCTCGCTCGGCAGAATCACGCCCATGGCGGCGGGAAGTACGGCCTGATTTCAGCGCTCGGCCCGGGATTCTGTTCGGAATCGGTGCTGGTCAAGTTCTGAGATGTTGTTGTCTTTTATCGGGGTAGACGGGAGGCGGGTCGGGGAGGAAAATCACTTGCCATTTTTGCCGCTTGCGTATATACTGGTTACCCTGCCGGGACAAGTTTGGTCCGGGCGGGAAATAACATAGTCTATTTTGATGCGCCATTAGCTCAGTTGGTAGAGCAACTGACTCTTAATCAGTGGGTCCGGGGTTCGAATCCCTGATGGCGCATTTTTTATTGGGGGGCGCAAAATTCCTGAATTCATCTTCTGCTTGTACGTCAGGTCTGTCTTCAAACCTGAACTTGTCCGCAGCTCGGTGCGGTTTTGGTACCTCCGGGGTTCGTCGACACAAATGTGAGCTCGACAGCGTTTGAAGAAGGACTCCGATTCATCGACAGCAACCCACGTGGCGATCGGCGCGGCTCCGCCGCACCTCGCTGACGTGGGCTACGGAACTGGTGATTCACGCCTTTGGTTGGTTATCTTCTTCACGTGTCGACACCCAAGACGGTATCGACCTGCGGTTGACAAGTTGTCGGACTTTGCCATCAAAGAGCTATGACCGGGGCGGGCTACGGACAAGGTCAGGCTCGAAGACGAATCCTGACCTACAAAGAGCTGGCCTACGAAGAGTATCGCGATGACAATTATCGGTCGTAGCAACTAACGCAGCTTCACTGTATCTTTCATAACCGTCACCAGACCGTCTTTCTCGAGGGCTGTGGCGGCGAGGCGGACGTCATCGAGAGTGCGGTCCAGAGCCTTGGCGACAGTGCTGAGGCGGATGGATGGGCGCGAAGTAAGTCGTCGAACTATCTCCCCACGGATCTGTCGAAGCGAGCCTTGAAATGTTGATTGCCGGCTGAGCGATGGGATACGGGCGATTCGTCGGGGGAGTGCAATTCGGCTATAATCCATCAGCGCATAGTGCCAGACGCGTGACTTGCCTTTTGGCAAAACCAGTTTGGCCACCTGCTCCAAATGTAGGCGATTGATCTCCGGCGGCAACTTTAGTTCATGAATCAGCACGCGACGGATGTTCGTATCGATAGTGATGAGAGGTTTGTCGAAGGCGAAGATGAGGATGGCGCGTGAGGTGTATGGACCGATACCGGGAAGTTTGCACAATTCGTCCGGATCGGTTGGCATGACGCCGAAGTACTTCTCCATTATTACCCGCGCCATCTCGCCCAGATAAATAGCGCGGCGATTGTAGCCGAGTCCGCTCCACATGGTCAGCAGTTCGCGGCGATCCGCCTTCGCCAACGACGGCCAGTTCGGCCACCGCTTCACCCAGGCTTCATACTTTGGCAGCACCCGTTCTACTTGCGTCTGTTGAAGCATAAGCTCCGAAACGGTGATGAGATACGGATCCGCCGTCTGGCGAAACGGAAGTGTGCGGCCGTGCGCTCGATAGAAATCAAGCATCTTCCGACGGAAGGCCCGGATAGTTTCAGGGGGCAGAGTTATCTCGCTGGGTTTCTTGCGGTTCATCGTAACCGAATTATCAGCTACGGACGGATCGATGTAAAGAGGATTCTTGAGGTATGAATTCGATTTGACAGAATGCGGCTGTATGATTATATTTCGAGTGGAAGAAGCCACCAACCTCGAATTGCCATCTCAACTCAATCAATCCTTGGAGCTCGTCATGAGAACCAAACACTCATATATGTTATTAGTCCATCAGATACTTCGACTGCTGACGATGGAACGTAGACTGCAGCAGAAACTTGCGAAGTTGGAGAAGGAGTGCGAAGGGATGCGATTGTCGGGGCACGATGTCACCAAGTGCGAAGCGGAACTTCAGCGGATATATGCCACCCTGGTCATTATCGGCCAAACACATGGCGACCTGATCGGACTGCTTCGTGAAAGGATGATGCTCAAACAAGAACTGCATCATCGTCCCGAGGGGTATGCCGGGCAGTATCACCGGGTGTTAGCATCGGCGCGTCTCTCCAGCACCAAGAAAGAGATCGGGAAGATCATCAGCATGGAACTCAGCGCCCGATTGTTCTGACGTGAAATTCGTGCCCTGCTTGTCGGGTCTGATTACGCCGTCGGGGTCCGTTGCGTCCGCTTGCGACGCTCATAGACCCATCCGGCGGTCAAACCGAATATCATCGCCATAATATATCCATCCTGTCCCCAGGTCCAGGCCCGCATATAGAAGATTGTGGTGCAGAAAACAAACATCGCGATAAACAGCGCCACGCTTACCTGTGTATCCTCAGAGTTCAACTTCTCCTTGTATGCGCGGAAGGAGGTCATGAACCCTTTGTAGGCGAGCACGAGCAGGGCAATAGAACCCACGAGCCCCGTCTCAGCCAGGTAGTGCAGAATCACATTGTGTGCGGACATCCCCTGAACATACACATACAACGGCACAACTTTGAGTTCAGGGTAGATGAGGTAGACGATACGGAAGTTGCCGATTCCGATTCCGGTAATCGGATGGTCCAGAAATGTGCGGATAGCGGTTTTCCACAGGACAAAGCGCAAGGCAATCGTTCCCTGCGGATTTGAGAACGTTTCGAGAAAGTGTTCGTACCGACCTACCGCTCCGGCCAGATACGTCCCGGCCGCTATCATGACGAGCAGGGCAAGAATTCCGATGGGGATGAAAATACGCTTCAAGGTTCGTAGCGGCTGTTCAGTCTGTTCACGGCGCGCCTTGCGTGAAGCAAAATAGACAAGCACGGGCAATGTCAGAATCACAGCCAATAATGGCGCGCGGGATTGCGTGGACAGGATGCCGGTTCCAATGATAAGCGCAATCGTACCGAATTTAATCTGATCGCGGGTTCGTTCTGACCAGATGAGAAAGACAAGCGCCATGGGAAGCGCCGTCATGGCCATAGGTTCGAATCCCAGCGATGAGAACCCGAATACGCGGGCATGTCCGCCCGAGAGAATAAACAGGATCGTGTTGTACAGCGAGTGGGCGGCGACTATATAGATGTAGAACAGCAGAATCTTTCTCACGCCAAGTTCCTGCGAGAACTTGAAGACGGCGCGAAAGGCGAGGTAGATGACTATCACCCGCATCATCGGGACAATCGAGTACGCGATATTATAAGCAAAGAGGGCCGACACGATTGTCGCGATTATGAAAACTATGAAGGGCGTGTCAAAGAAAGCTGTGCAGATGTCGGTGCGGCCGCGAAGCAGGAAATCCAGCACCATTCCGAGAAAGACTACTCCCATCAGCAAGTCAAACGGGTGAAGGGCAAACAGGTCACCCAATCGGGTCGGAATGAAGAACGTGATAGAGGCCAGGAAGACATAGAATGCTACGCGGGGGAAGAAAATGAGCAGGGCGCCGGTACCGGCCGCCAGCGCGACCATGCCATACAGCGGTTTGTCAATGAACAGCAGCACTCCGGCGCGGGCGGCAATTGCGAGCGCCAAAATCAGCAGGGCCCATCGAACCGGAGCCGGCAGGGAAACACCCGACCGCGGCGCATCCATCGGCAAGTCATGGCTTGGCATGTGCTAAAGGTACGAAAACTGGCCTGTTTCGCAATATGAATCAGCGGCGGGCCCGCTACATCCGGCTCAGAAGAATGACCCTGAAAAGTCGAGCATGAATTTGGTGGTTTGGTGGTCCGAAAGCTGCCAGGTCATATCCAGGACAATTCCCAACGGCAACAGATGCCCGAGGCCGAAACCGAGTTCGGAGTAGGCATTGGGGGAAACATTAAAATTCCGTTGGGTACGGGCAACATCGCGATTGCGGAATTCGCTCCAGAACACGCCGCCGTGAACGTTAAGCGAAAAAGGGAGTTTTTTGATAAGGGGAAGTCTGCTGGCTCTGAACAGGAGCGTTCCGAAGTCATGCACCCCGTACAGCAGAAGCGCGCGATCGCCGACATAGTTGCTGTCACCAAGCGTATGCATAGCGGTCAATCCGTTCACCAGTTGCGAACCGAAATCAACCGTGTAGAGCTCCTGCGGCGGCAGCGTGCCTTTCGAAGTTCCTCCATATGCGTACAGACTGGTCAGCCCCCAGCCTAAAGTGCGTTGACGGCGAAACAATTGGACGTGGTAGCGAGTGAAGTCATAGTCGCTGTCAAGGAATCCCGGAGCGGAGTGATCCAGTCCGGCTTCAATAGTAGTGAAGACGACTTCGCCCGCCTTGTCTGTTCGGCCTTTATTCAGATACAGCTTGCGGGAATCATAGCTGAGGCTGGCACCGACTCGCCGCATTTGGCCATCGATAATTGAGGGATTGGTACGGTTGGTGTCATTGTCACCGAACATACTATAATCGCTATGGTTGATTTCACTCAACTGGTCAAAATGGCCGTAGGACAGTCTCAGCGTAGTGAAATTGAGCAGCTTCGTATTGAACGCCGCCTCGAATCCTCGTTCGCGGAAATAATCATAAGGATCGGACTTGAAAAGCAGTGCACGGGCAGTGGCGTTGCCGTTCGTCTCGGATATCATTGTCGGGCGCGTATTAATCTCGTCGTGATAGTTGACATCAATGGAAGTCCGTCGTTTTGTTGACAGGAGGTAATTCAAACCGATCCGGTTTTGCCAGAGTTCGGCGTCGAATGCGTAGCCGCTCTTGAGCCGGGCCTCGAGGCGATCAACGGGAGTATCGAAAGTGTAGCTCAATCCAAGATACGGGCCCTCTACCCGGTTGAAATGAAAGAAATCTTTGTAAAAGGCCGCGGCCAATGTCGCTTTAAGGGTCAGTCCGAGCGCCTGCTTATAAACCGGCTTCGGAGCGTGTTCCACAGAGTCGATTCGAGTGTATCCCCGCAATTCATCGAGCGTCAGCGGCACCAGCTGATTGGCATTCCATGCGGCTGTATCTGTCTTATCGGCATCCTCATCTACTTCAAGCGCGTATTCATCGAACGTATCATCAGGGAACTTTGTGTTGAGCACGAACTCGTGCATCGAGGCGGAGTAATCGAATTTGAAGGTAGGAATTCCCGGGACCGGCAGATCGACTATGCCATTGAACTGGATTAGCGTAGGCATCCAGTATTCCTGCTCGAATTCAGCGTACGCCTGTCTGTATCGTGGCTGTTTGAGGATTGAGCTCTCGAATCCTTTGTTAAAACCGACATCGACACCCACTACGTCATAAGTCGAATCCACAATGCTGATGGTTCCCTCAAACAGGGGTGTCCAGTCGTTCTTCGGCTCAATCTCGAGCACGAATACTCGACTGCCATCGATATACGTTGTGTCATGGATGTAGTAGTTATAGTAATCCAGGGCGTCGGTGGCGGTAGGTGAAACTACCGCGTACCTTCCCATGTCAATCCGGTTCTTGTTGAAATTGAGAATATCGCCGACCGCAACCAGATTGTTTTCAGCCTCGAGATTGGCCGACTGCTTACGCGCCGTGATTATCTCTTTGTACTTATCCGGATACTGCCAGTAGCCGGTCAGCTGAGTCTCGGTAATCAGGATGATATCAGTTGAGTCCGGTTTAGCCGTGTCCCGCACTACCAGCTTGGTGTAGGCATCGAAACTGTACCGCTTTATTTTGGCGAGTATCGCTTCTTTGTGCGCGATAGCATCGGCAATAATGCGCTGAGCTTCGTCGTAGTTGCGGTCGTATACTTTTATCTGGCCGACATCGACCAGCGCCGGTTGAAGTCTGATGTCGAGCGTTATCGTCGTGTCGCCGATATCCAGAGTGTCAATTTCGGAGTAATGCGCGATATGGCTGAATTTGATTTCGTAGTGTCCGGGCTGGAGCTTGAGCTGGTACTGCCCGGTTTCATTGGCCGATGTCGACTGGCCGGTCCCCAGAACCCGCACCGTGGCAAAGGGGATTACTTCGCCGGACGATGCATCGACAATTCTTCCGTTAATAGCGGTCGCATTGGGCAGAGCGGGAAATACCAGCGTGAGCAGGAAAGCAGTGACAAGTCTCATTCATTAATCCTCGATGCGTCGTTTTGCAGCTGCATATAACAACATCCGTGCCATATTATCAAGCTGTTAAACTTCAACCGCTTAATACAAGAGCATCCTCGCGTACCGAGTGAAGTGACCACACCGGCGCACAAGAATTGTCCAATGAACGGGAATAATGCAGAAAACGGTAGTCAAAACGGAATTAATGCGTATATTGTGCCGGCTAATTTGGATAAGTATTATCTATTTATCCATCCGACCCCGGATTCTGAGGCGGACGCAGAAAAGGGCCGGAACAAAACTTTTGGACCGCTGTTTGACCGATAACATTGAAATAGATAATCTGCTATATGTTTACAAGATTCAAGACCACGCTGTCCGGATTCATTCAACTTACCAAGCCGACAATTATGCTGTTGGTGGTTTTTACCGGTGCGACATCGCTCATTATAGAAGGCAGTATGCTGGCGTATCCCGGGCGGTTTTTGCTGGTCTTGTTCGCCCTGTACCTGACGGGTGGAAGCGCCAATGCGCTCAATCAGTACTTCGAGCGGGAGATCGATGCTCGGATGTCCCGGACCTACAAGCGTCGACCCCTTCCGTTGGGGACACTGGCGCCGGTGCCGGCTCTCATTTTCTCGGTCAGTATCGGCACAGTCGGCGTCCTGATATTCGGATTTTTTTTCAATTGGCTGACCGCGCTGCTGTCATTGGGGACGATACTTTTCTATTCGCTTTTTTACACCCTCTGGCTGAAGCCCAACACTGACCAGAATATTGTGATTGGCGGTATTGCCGGGGCGATGGCTCCGGTGGGGGCGTGGACTGCAGCCACCGGGCATATGGATATTGTCCCGTGGATTATGTTTCTGATAATCTTTTTGTGGACGCCGCCCCATTTCTGGGCGCTGGCCATGTTCTGCAAAGACGATTACAAGAAAGCCCGTCTGCCTATGCTCCCGGTTGTGCGGGGAGACCAAGCCACGCTCAGACAAATTCTCTGGTACACAGTGTCGCTATGTATCGTGAGCCTGTCACTGCTGGCTTTCGGGGGTGGATGGTTCTACCTTTTGGTTGCGGTCGGACTCGGATACTTTTTTATCCGAAAGGCGCTCGCGGCCTACCGCGATCACAGTGACAGACTGCTTCGACGTCTCTTCGGTTACTCAATAGTATATCTCTTCGGATTATTCACCGCTATGATACTCGATAGTTTCGTCGGCGGGCCGCGCTGGTAATCCGATAAAGACGACTGAATTTGTCGGCATTAACGGCGCGATGTTAGCGCGAACTCACGTGACAGGTAGTGTTGATGGGTCTCAGCAGAATGTGAAATTGTCTATATTTGTAGTTGCCTCGCAAATCGCATTGCATAAATTAATGACGAGACAGAGATACGCTCGCGGAACCGCGAGTACGGGACTGCACCATCGACCATAAGACATCAATTGACATTCGTGGACAAAATGGTTCTTAACAATCTTTTTTCTATTGACAACTCTGGCGGATGCTTTTATGTTTGGCGAACCAAAGTCCAATAGAGGATTGTTGTGATGCAACTTGAAGCGAGCCTTGTTTTGGAGTGACCGCTTGTGAAATTTGTAACTTGGATGTAAGTTTTGGCCCAGATATTTCCCAAATGGAGTAACAAGGTTCCTCTCGCACTGGCTGTGGGGTCTGTCGTAATTCTTGTTTTTGTCGTCTTTATATTCCGTTATTACGGATCGCCTCGATATACGGATGTAGGGTATCGGCCGACTCAGCCGGTGCCATACAGTCACAAACTGCACGCCGGGGATCTGGGAATAGACTGCCGGTATTGTCATTATGATATTGAACGGTCACCGGTTGCGAACGTACCGCCCACGCAGGTGTGCATGAACTGTCATACCATTGTGCTTCCCGAGAGTGAAAAGCTGTTGCCGGTGCGCGAAAGCTGGGCGACAGGCGAGCCGATTAAATGGGTGCGCATCCACCAGCTTCCCGATTTCGCCTATTTCAACCATTCAGTACATATTAATCGCGGAGTAGGATGTATCAGCTGTCACGGCAATATCGCCAATATGGATGTGGTTGAGCAGAAGGAGCCTCTCAATATGCACTGGTGTCTGTCCTGTCACAGGGCTCCGGAGAAGAATATCCGTCCGGTCGACCAGGTAACCAATATGAATTGGGTGCGGCCGAAGGGATTTGACGAGGTAGCGAAGAAGTTGATCGAAGAAAAGAAAATTGTGCCGCCGCAGGCATGTTCAGGGTGTCATCGATGAGTGATCTGAAAGATAAAAAGCCGATCTCAAAAGACTACTGGCGTTCGCAGGATCAGTTGGAAGACACGCCGGAGTTCCGCGAATTTTTGCACCGAGAATTCCCGCAGGGCGCGTCGGAGATGAACAACGACTGGAGCCGTCGGAATTTCCTCACCCTGATGGGTGCGTCCCTGGCGCTTGCCGGTCTGGCCAGCTGCCGCCGGCCCGAACAGAACATTGTGCCGTACGTGAAGCCGCCCGAAGAAGTAATTCCCGGGGTGCCGCTTTTTTACGCGACCACGATGCCGTTGGGGACATCCAACTACGGACTCATTGTCGAGACGCACGAGGGTCGGCCGACCAAGATTGAAGGCAATCCGGCGCATCCTTCATCGAAAGGTGGCACCAATGTCTGGATTCAGGGGTCAATTCTTGGTCTGTATGATCCCGATAGGTCGGCCCATATCCGGCGCGACGGTGCCCAGGCGACCTGGGATGATTTTGTAGCATACTGGCGCGATAAATACACCGCTCTTAAGCAGAGTCAGGGGGAGGGGCTGGCAGTGCTGTCCGAAGCCTATGCTTCGCCCACCACAGCGCGTCTTCGCAAAAAATTCGAGCAGGCGTTTCCCAAGTCTACCTGGGTGACCTACGAACCGGTCGACGACAGCAACATTTTCGAGGCCTTCAATCTCACGGCGGGCAGGCCGTATCGCCCGCTGTTTGATTTAGTCAAATCCAAAGTAATTCTTTCGTTGGATGCGGACTTCAACATTGGTGAGAGCGAAAACGTGGCGAATGCTCGCGGCTTTGCCGATGGGCGACGCATCACGTCCGAAAAGGACGAGATGAACCGGCTTTACGTGGTCGAGACCGGATTTACGACAACCGGCGCCATCGCCGATCACCGGTTGCGTTTGAGAAGCAGTCAGATTGGCGCTTTCGCTGCGGCACTGGCCCGGGAACTGAAGTCGCGTGGTTTGAATATTGATATTTCGTCGCTGACGAATTCGGGCGCTCTTCTCAACGAAGCCTCGATCTGGCTCAAACCGCTCGCCGCGGATCTCCTGTCGGCCAAAGGAGAATCATTAGTAATGGTGGGACGTCGCCAGCCCGCCGCAGTCCACGCGCTGGCTTACCTGCTCAATTATGCCCTGGGAAATGTAGACCGTACGGTTAGTTATCACGAGTTGATCGACACAGACTATTCGAATCCGGCCGCGTTTTCCGCTTTGAATCGACAAATGAAGGACGGCAAAGTTTCAACGCTCATTATTTTGGGCGGGAATCCGGTGTACAATGCCCCGGTCGATTTTGAGTTCGCCGGCTCCTTAAAGAAGGTGGCCGATGTCATTCATCTGAGCCCGTATCACGATGAAACGTCACGGCTGGCCAAATGGCATATCCCGCAGGCTCATTATATGGAAAGCTGGTCGGACGCTCGTGCGGTCGATGGCACCGTTAGTGTAGTACAGCCGATGATCGCACCGTTGCTGAAGGGCATCGGAGGACTTGAGCTTCTGAATGTAGTGGCGACAGGTGAAAATGCATCAGGTTATGATTTGGTCCGTGGGACCTGGCGACCGATGCTTGATGTGGCTTTTGACCGTCATTGGACAAAGGTGCTTAACGACGGCTTGCTTGATGGCAGTGCGCTCAAACCCGCTGCCCCGAAATTAATTGCGTCGGAAACCGCGAAACTGCTTGGGCAGATAGAAACGAAGTCGTCAGATGGGCTTGAAGTTGTGTTCCACCTGTCTTCATCCATTCACGACGGGAGATTCGCCAATAATGGATGGCTGCAGGAGTTGCCTGACTCGGTGACCAAAATATCATGGGACAACGTAGCCCAGATGAACTTTCAGACCGCCCAGAAGCTTGGCTTCAAGAATAATGATCTTGTCCGCCTGGAGTACCGGGGCCGCCAGATGGAGCTGCCGGTCTGGATCGTCTTCGGAACCGCTGATGACACGGTGATGGTTGAGCTTGGGTTCGGCCGGCAGAAGATCGGCCGGATTGCTGACGATGTCGGCGCCAACGCCTACGCGATTCGAACGTCAGAGGCGATGCATTTTGACGGTGGTCTGAAGGTATCAGGGACGGGACGAACTTATATGCTTGCCAACACTCAGGACCATGGCACGCTTGAAGGTCGTCCGTTGTTCCGTGAGGCCACGCTGGATGAATATCGCAGGGATCCCCGCTTCGCACAGGAGATGGTCGAGCACAAGCCTCTGGTGTCGATGTGGAAGGACCATAAATACGATGAAGGATACCAGTGGGGGATGGCGATCGATCTGACCGCGTGTACCGGGTGTAACGCCTGTACTATAGCCTGTCAGAGCGAAAACAATATTCCGATTGTCGGTAAAGAACAGGTGCACAGGGGACGCGAGATGCACTGGATCCGGGTCGACCGGTATTACACCACCGAATCAGGTCACAGCGACAGCAACGAAATGTTGGCCGATGTCCAGCCGGGCATGGTGCATCAACCGGTGACGTGCATGCAGTGTGAAATGGCGCCCTGTGAGCAGGTGTGCCCGGTGGCGGCGACGGTCCACGATGATGAAGGTCTGAACGTCATGGTGTATAACCGATGCATCGGTACCCGATACTGCTCCAACAACTGTCCGTATAAAGTTCGCCGGTTCAATTTCTTTAACTACACCAAAGAAACACCGGAGATTGTGAAGATGGCGATGAATCCGAACGTGACCGTTCGGTCCCGCGGTGTTATGGAAAAGTGCAGTTATTGTGTCCAGCGTATCAACCGGGCCAAGTCGAGCGCCAAGCTCGAGGATCGGACGGTGCGCGATGGCGAGGTTATTACCGCCTGTCAACAGGCTTGTCCGACCGGGGCTATCTATTTCGGCAATATCAATGACCCGGATAGCACTGTCACGCAGATCAAGAAACGGAATCTGAATTATAATATGCTCGAAGAGCTGAATACGCGGCCGAGGACCTCTTATCTGGCCAAAGTCAGAAATCCTAATCCGGCCATGCCGAAGGTGAGCTGACAACGAAAATTGCGTAGCATACAGGGAATGATTTAGAGTGAGTACATCAGCAGATAATATTCCGGTAAAGGCCGCCCCCGAAATACTGTATCCCGGACATCCAACATATCACTCCGTGACTGATGTCATCAGCCGTATTGTGGAAACACCGATCGGCAGAGGCTGGTATATTCTTTTCTCAATTTCCGTTGCGCTGACGCTTATGTTGTTCGGTATCCTGGCCTATCTTGTCTGGGAAGGAATCGGCATCTGGGGACTGAATATACCGATAGCCTGGGGTTGGGCGATTGTGAACTTTGTCTGGTGGGTGGGTATCGGACATGCCGGGACACTCATTTCGGCGATTCTGTTCCTGCTTCGACAGCGCTGGAGAACATCGATCAACAGATTTGCCGAAGCCATGACATTGTTCGCCGTCATCTGCGCGCTCATGTTTCCCACCATTCACGTCGGACGTGTCTGGGTACTGTACTGGGTATTCCCGGTCCCGAATCAGATGGGGCTTTGGCCGAATTTCCGCAGTCCCCTGCTCTGGGATACCTTTGCTGTAAGCACCTACTTCCTGTGTTCACTACTGTTCTGGTACGTTGGGTTGGTGCCTGATCTGGCTACACTCCGTGATCGTGCCAAGACGCGTTTGCGAAAGATACTTCTGGGTATTTTCTCGCTTGGATGGCGCGGCGGCAACCGTCACTGGAAACATTACGAACTTGCCTATCTGGTATTGGCCGGTATTTCCACGCCGCTGGTCCTCTCGGTGCATAGCATTGTGAGTACGGACTTTGCCACCTCGATCCTTCCCGGCTGGCACACGACTATCTTCCCGCCGTACTTCGTCGCCGGCGCAATCTTCTCAGGGTTCGCCATGGTAATGACATTGAGCATTATTGCCCGGACCGCTTTCCATCTCGAGGATATCATCACGTTGAACACGCTGGAGCGGATGAACAAGATTATGCTGGTGACCGGCATGATGGTCGGCTATGCCTATTCCACGGAGTTCTTCGTAGCCTGGTACGGCGGAAACGAATATGAGAAATTCACCTTCCTGAATCGCGCTTTCGGACCGTATGCCTGGGCATACTGGATTATGATCACCTGCAATGTGGTGGTGCCCCAGATGTTCTGGTTCAAGAAACTGAGAACGTCGATCCCCGTCATGTTCATGGCTTCAATTCTGATCAATATCGGGATGTGGTTCGAGCGGTTCGTGATTGTGGTTACGTCGCTTTCCCGTGACTTCCTGCCGTCGAGCTGGGATTATTACAGTCCGACCAAGTATGATGTTGGCATCTTTGTCGGGTCGTTCGGTTTGTTTTTCACCATGTTCCTGTTGTTCCTTCGGTTCGTACCGATGGTAGCTATGTCGGAAGTGAAGAATGTCCTGCCACAGGCCGATCCGCATCATCACGCTGACCCGGCGGTCGTGAAAACCGAGGGAGGGCATTGATCATGGAGGTCAGTGTGAAACGGACTCCTGAAATCATGATTGCCGAATTCGGTTCAACGGCGGAATTGGTACATGCGGCTGAGAAGATGCGGGATGCCGGTTATCAGAAATGGGACTGCCATTCGCCGTTCCCCATTCACGGGATGGACGAGGCGATGGGTCTAAACCGCTCCCCGCTGGGATATATTGTCGGCTTTTGCGGAACGTGCGGTCTGCTGTTCATGCTCTGGCTTACATGGTACGCCAGTGCGGTCGATTATCCGATAGTGATTGCCGGCAAGCCATACTTCAGCTGGCAGGCGTACATTCCCGTCCTCTTTGCGATCACCGTGCTTTCTTCAGCATTCGGCGCGTTTCTCGGCATGCTCGGACTCAATAAGCTTCCTCAGCCATATCACCCGCTTTTCGGCTCGGAGCGGTTCTGTAAGTTCTCCGATGATAAATTCTTTGTCGCGATAGAGAGCGAGGATCCTAAATACGATCCGCAGGCAGTGCGCACGTTTCTGGAAACGATCGGTGGCAAGAATGTGGAGATAGTCCAAGAATGAGCGTTTCTCGGCTACTCAAATATGTCCTGCCCGGACTCGCCGTCATGGCCTTCGCTCTTACTGGGTGTTACCAGGGAGAGCCTTCGGACAATCGACCGATCCGGATTGATCGCGGGATGGCGAATCAGCCGAAATACTCACCCCAGAGTCGCAGCGCCTTCTTTGAGGATGGTGCCACTATGCGTGAACCGGTCCCGGGAACGGTAGCGCGGGGTGAATATCACGAAGATATCGCATACTATACCGGCAAGGATGCCAACGGCAATTATGTGAAAACCTTCCCGGATACGGTATTCGTCAATATGGAGCTGCTCAAACGGGGTCAGGAACGGTTCAATATCTACTGCTCGCCCTGTCACAGCCGGGTTGGCGACGGCCGCGGTATTGTGGTTTCACGCGGGATGGTTCCGCCGCCGAATTTTCATGATCAGCGTTTCCTTGAAATGCCGGGCGGGCAGTTCTTTGAGACTATAACCAACGGTCTGCGCAATATGCCCTCGTACAGATTCCAGGTACCCGTTCATGACAGGTGGGCAATCATCGCCTATATAAGGTCGTTGCAAAGAAGTGAAAATGCTACAATCAGTGACATTCCTCAAGCGTTTCGCGAAAAGTTGAAATAGAGCCTGATTATGAATTTTGACGTCAAGACATATCGGATTACCGACGGCGGAAATTTTGGAAAGATCGCTTTGGTGGTTGGCCTGTCCGGGCTGGCCTTAAGCGCTTTCGGACTTATGCATGATGCCGCTCATTTCTACCTCGCCTATCTGGTCGCCTTCGTATTCTGGGTCTCGATAGCTCTGGGTGGCCTATTCTTTCTGATGATGAACCACCTGACCGGAGCAAAATGGAATATCGTCATCCGGCGACTGACCGAAGGCGCGGCGGCAACACTTCCCTTGATGCTTATTCTCTTCATTCCGCTGATATTTGGCCTGCATGAGTTGTTTCACTGGAGTCATCCGGAGCAGGTAGCTGCGGATCCGGTACTCAAAGGGAAGGCCGGTTACCTGAACGTGACCTTCTTCCTCATTCGCGCCGCGGTCTACTTCACCATTTGGATAGTCGTCTCGCGATTGCTCATCAAGACTTCGCTCCAGCAGGATGCCCTCGGCCACAATGAGCAGCTTCGCCAGCGGTTCGTCAAAATCAGCGCCCCGGGAATGATTCTCTTCGCCTTGAGTATCACGTACGCCTCGTTTGACTGGCTGATGTCACTCGATGCCCACTGGTTCAGCACCATTTTCGGCGTCTATATCTTCTCAGGTTCATTTCTGGCCAGCCTCACGTTTATCATCCTGGCGGGCGTATTTCTCCGCCGTGGAAACGTCCTTGGCAATACCATCTCGGTGGAACATTACCATGACTTGGGCAAGTTCGTCTTCGCCTTCATTATCTTCTGGACCTATATGGCGTTTTCCCAGTATTTCCTTATCTGGTACGGCAACCTTCCCGAGGAGAATTATTGGTACTTGTACCGATGGGACAATTCCTGGACCTATATCAGTCTCGTCATAGTATTCGGACATTTCGTTATTCCGTTTGTGGGCCTGCTGACCAGAGCAGCCAAGCGAAGTCTTATCTTCCTGCCCCTTATGTCCTTGTGGATTCTGCTCATGCACTGGGTTGACCTGTACTGGCTGGTGATGCCCACGCATTATCAAACCGGGATCAATTTATCCTGGATCGATGTTACAACTTTTATTGGAATCGGTGGGCTGTTCCTGTGGTTTTTCTGGCGGCACTTTACGACACATCCGGTAGTGCCGGTCAACGACCCGGGTTTACAGACGTCGATTCTGTTTACAAACAATTAGCGGACACGAAAATGACACAGCAGTCCTCGCACGCGCACCAAAAAGAAGATTACGAGCATAGCGACGTCAACGTCAAGATGATCGTGTGGGTGACGATCATTATCGTCGTCTTTCTTGCTGTTTCACTGCTGGTCCTTGACCAGTATTTCGGGCTTGTCACTGACGAAACGATTTACGACAAGCAGCTGGCGCCGCAGTCAGTGGCGTTACGCGACCTCCGCGCCCGTGAGGACGAGACGCTCAATTCATATAAGGTCATCGACTCCGCGAAGGGAGTGTATCAAGTCCCGATTGAAAGGGCGATGGAACTGGTGGCTGAAGAATCTTATCGAGCGTCACAAGAGAAATAGTGAATTAAAAAAGTCATGAATCGCTGGAATCCGACATATCTCAGGCGAATCGTCGTCATAACTCTTACAGTGATCTTAATGGGTCGATTAAGTCTCTCCGCGCAGGCGGTACAAGACAGCTTGCGGGAACTAAGCGGCGTGCAGGTTGTTGAGCATCTCGGTGATTATGTCCCGATGGATCTACAATTTACCGACGACCAGGGACGGTCGGTAAAGCTGGACGACTATTTTCATCACGGAAAGCCGGTCCTGCTCGTGCTGGCTTATTACGAATGCCCGATGTTGTGCAATCTGGTTATGAACGGAGTGACGGAAGGAATCAAGAATCTGGAGTGGATTCCCGGCAAGGACTATGAAATAGTGACAGTAAGCATAAATCCGAAAGACAGCGTGTTCCTGGCGGCGGCGAAGAAGCAGAATTATGTCAAGTCGCTTAACATGCCCGGAGCCGAAAATGGCTGGCACTTCCTGGTCGGACCGGAGAGTCAGTCGAAGGCGCTGGCGGAGGCTGTTGGTTTCGAATACAAGTACCTTCCTGACAACGGGCAATATGCCCACCCCGCAGTTATCTTCCTGCTCGGTCCGGACGGGAAGATCTCGCGATATCTATACGGCATCACTTTCAGTCAGCAGGATTTGAAGCTGGGATTGTTGGAAGCCTCGGAAGGGAAGATCGGCAACACGATCGATAAAGTTATCCTGTTTTGTTATCACTATGATCCGGATGCCAAGGGGTACGTGTTGCTGGCCGGAAATGTAATGAAAGTGGGCGGGGTGGTGACTTTTGTCCTGCTGGCCGGGTTTCTCGGACTCTTCTGGATCAGGGAGCGCCGGGCGAGTCACCGACGCGTATCTGTACACCACAGCCGATTGAACTGAGGAAATAGCGCTTCATGGATACTACCGGGACAATCTGGATGCCGGCCGGCGAATCGACGATGGCCGGCAATGTCGACTCGCTCTTTTATTTTGTACTGTATGTGTCCATTGTCCTCTTCGTGCTGGTCATCGGCCTGACAACTTACTTTGTTGTCCGCTATCGGCGCAAGAGCGAGGCCCCCACCACGACCTCAGGGGTCGACCAGAATCTGACGCTGGAAATTCTGTGGACCGCAATTCCAACAATACTGGTAATGTTCCTCTTCGTCTGGGGATTCAAGACGTATATACAGATGAATGTGGTTCCCAAGGATGCCATGCAGGTGCGCGTTACCGGTCAGAAGTGGTTCTGGTCGTTCGATTACGACAATGGCGCCAACAGCGTCAACGAGTTGGTTGTGCCGGTTGGCAAGCCCGTGAAGCTGCTGATGTCATCACACGATGTCATCCACAGTTTCTACGTGCCGAATTTCCGTATGAAACTTGACGTGCTTCCTAATCGATACAGCGTTCTCTGGTTTCAGGCCACTAATGTTGGCGAGTACAATCTGTTCTGCGCCGAATTCTGCGGCAAAGGGCACTCTGAGATGATAGGCAAAGTGAAAGTTCTTTCGGAGACCGATTTCAACGAGTGGATCGAGTCCGGTTCGGGCCCGGCTGAGGGCGCGAGCCTGGCCGACTATGGCGCCAAACTGTACAATTCAAAAGGATGCAAAGCCTGCCACTCGATCGATGGTTCGACGTCGGTCGGCCCCACGTTTAAGGGTATTTGGGGACATCAGGTTACCATGCAGGATGGTTCCACGATAACGGTCGACGACAATTATGTTCGGGAATCCGTACTCCAGCCGCAGGCTAAAATAGTAGCCGGATTCGCGCCGGTTATGCCGACTTTCCAGGGAATTCTGAAGCCTAAAGATGTTGACGCGATTGTTGCTTTCCTGCAATCTCTGGAAGAAGAAAAGAGTTCAAAATGAATACTTTGCCGGAAAAGAGCTATCTGAATACACCCCGCGGAATAAAGTCATGGCTGTTGACGCGTGATCACAAAAGGATTGCGATCCTATATTTATTCGCGATCATGACGATGTTTTTGGTGGGCGGAATATTTGCGATGCTCATTCGTATAGAACTGCTCTCACCGCACAAAGTGATCATGACCGCCGAGACGTACAATAAGGTATTTACGCTCCATGGAGCGATCATGATCTTCATGTTCATTATCCCGTCGATCCCGGCTATCATGGGTAATTTCGTGCTGCCGCTCATGATCGGCGCCAAAGATGTCGCCTTCCCCCGATTGAATCTGGCCAGCTGGTATGTCTATATCGCGGGGACACTGATTGCCCTGTACTCGATCGTCCACGGAGCCGCCGATACGGGATGGACATTCTACACGCCGTACAGTACAACCACCAATACATCCGTCATTCCAATGACATTCGGTGTCTTTGTGCTCGGGTTTTCGTCGATCTTTACCGGCCTGAATTTTATAGTCACGATCCACAAATTACGAGCGCCGGGGATGACCTGGTTTAAGATGCCATTGATGGTCTGGGCGCTGTACGCCACGGCGATAATTCAGGTCCTGGCAACGCCGGTACTCGGTATCACTCTGGCCCTGTTGATAATCGAGCGCCTCGCGGGTATCGGCATATTTGACCCGGCCATGGGTGGAGACCCGGTGCTCTATCAGCACTTTTTCTGGTTCTATTCACATCCGGCGGTCTATATCATGATCCTGCCCGGCATGGGAATTATCAGCGAGTTGATCGCGGTCTTCAGCCAGAAGAAGATATTCGGATACAAAGCAATTGCGTTTTCTTCGTTGGGAATTGCGTTCCTGAGTTTTCTTGTCTGGGGTCACCACATGTTCGTCAGCGGGCAATCGCAACTATCATCGATGATTTTTTCGTTCCTCACTTTCTTTGTCGGCATCCCATCGGGTATCAAAGTATTTAACTGGGTTGCCACGATGTACAAGGGATCGATTAGCTTGAAAACACCAATGTTGTATGCCCTGTCGTTTCTGTTTCTGTTTACCATCGGCGGATTCACCGGGATATTCCTGGGAACCTTGCCCGTCGACGTACACCTGCATGACACCTATTTCATTGTGGCCCACTTTCACTATGTGATGATGGGGGGGACCGTCATGGCCTTCCTCGGCGGACTGCATTACTGGTGGCCAAAAATGTGGGGGCGGATGTATAACGAATTCTGGGGCAAGGTCTCGGCGGCGCTGATATTCATCGGGTTCAATATTACGTTCTTCACCCAGTTTATTCTCGGTTCTCAGGGTATGCCGCGCCGCTATTACACTTACCTGCCGCAATACCAGCCGTATCATGCCTTCTCATCGTTTGGATCCTGGATACTCGGACTCGGGTTTATCATTATGGCGATCTACCTGATTCACGCCATCTTCAAAGGGAAACCGGCCGGCGATAACCCCTGGGGCGCTTTGACATTTGAATGGATGCTGCCGTCCCCTCCACCGACGGAGAATTTCGCGGAGGTACCGACGGTCGATCATGGTCCGTACGACTTTGATAAAATCGTCCCGAAACGGACATTTGTGGAGTCATAAGCAATGAGCCAGAGCACCGATCATCCGGCCTTTCTACAACATCACTTCACCGATGCCGAGCAACAACGGGAGTCCGCCAAGCTGGGCATGTGGATATTTCTGGTCACTGAGATTCTGCTGTTCGGTGGACTTTTCTGTGCTTATGCAATTTACCGTTCATGGAACCCCGACATATTCCATAACGCTCACGTCTTTTTGAATGTCTATCTCGGGACCACTAATACCTGCGTGCTCATTATTAGTTCAGTAACGATGGCCCTGGCGATCCGGGCAATCCAGATGGGCAAAAAAAACCAGACGCTGACTTACCTGATAACGACACTCATTCTGGCCGGAGCCTTTCTGGTTATTAAATATTTCGAATATGCGCACAAGTTCCACGAAGGTCAGTTGCCGGGTAAGTTCTACACCTTCACCGGTATTGAGGGGACCAACCCGCACGTTTTCTTTTCCATGTATTTTCTGATGACGGGTCTTCATGGAATTCACGTAATCGGCGGTATGTCGGTTATTACCTGGTTAATCATCAAAACGAAACAGGGGAAATTCTCCGACCAGTATTATACGCCGGTCGAAATGACCGGCCTCTACTGGCACCTGGTCGACCTTATTTGGATATTCCTGTTCCCACTCTTTTATCTGGTAGGGTAGTGAAATGAATCAGCAAGCAGCTCACAGCAATCATATTCTTCCGATCTCCCTCTATCTGAAGATCGGCGGTCTGTTACTGGTGCTTACGGCCATCACCGTGATAGTGTCTTTCTACCATTTCGGACCTTACAATTTGTTGATCGCGATGATAATCGCGGCGACCAAGGCTACACTGGTGGCATTGTTCTTTATGCACTTGAAGTACGACAACAAACTGTATATGACGCTGTTTGTTTCCGCGATCCTCTTTCTGGCAGTGTTTATCATCCTCACTATGTTCGACACGCTTCGTCGGGGAGACATCGACCCCGAAGTGGCCCATCCCTTTAAGCCGGAGGCGGTGATATATGACAAACCGACCGCCGATACGACGGAAAGCAAGGCCGCCGACTCGATTGAGATTCGTCCGGACACCGCTCAAACTGCCCATAATCCCGCCAAGTAAAAACTTGCCATCCGGTCGTCTGCGGTTTTTCATACTGGAGTCAGAGGTAGACAATGGACACGTTTGCCCGATACCGCTTGGCGCAGAACGGAGAGAAGATGAAGAATTTTAGACGGTTCGCCTTGTTGACCACTCTCTGGACATATCTGTTGATATTCATGGGTGGTCTGGTCCGAGTGTCCGGAGCAGGACTGGGCTGTCCGGACTGGCCGAAGTGCTTCGGCCGATGGATACCGCCGACCAACGCGACACAGCTTCCACCCGGCATTGACCCATCCAAATTCAACTACACCCTTGCCTGGATCGAATACATCAATCGCCTCGGTGGCGTTTTGCTCGGCATCCTGATGGTCATTGCCGCTGTCTGGGTGCTTGCCAAATACACGAAGTATCTTCGCATACTCATTCCGGTACTGGTGGCTGCATTGCTGACGGCGTTTCAGGGATGGCAGGGGAGCGTAGTGGTAGCATCGCAACTGGAACCGATTATCGTCACCGTGCACATGTTCCTCGCCCTCGTAATTGTCAGCTTAATGATCTACGCGACGTATGAGGCGTACTTGTTGGAACTGAGCGCTCCCGCGACACGCTTCGCGTTTCCCAGAAGCCTGTCTCTCTGGTTTGGGTCGCTCTGGTTGATTGCGTTGGTGCAAATCATCCTCGGCACGCAGATTCGGTCGGCCATCGAGGTAATCCAGGAACAATTTCCCCTGGAATCCGGGGCAGCCTGGCTGGCAAAAGTTGGCGCGATCAACCATGTGCATATGACTCTTGGTATTATCTTACTGGCGCTGTCATGGTATGTGTGGCAGGTCGCTTTCAGGTACAAGGACCAGCTGAGCCCGCTAATGCGACAGGCGACGGTTGGGATGGTGGTCATTGTGACGCTCCAACTCGTGTTAGGCATGCTTTTCATCCTGATGGGCATGTCGGCCTTGCGTCAGGTATTCCATCTTTGGCTCGCGAGCCTGTACATTGGACTAACGTTGCTGCTGTACACGACCACCAGGAGAAGGGAGGTTGAATCATGAGTCGGCAGCGAACTATCTTCATGCGCGTCTTCGTCATCGCGATTGTCGTTCTCGGAATGGCCGCTGGAGCGTATCTGGTTATTCTCAGGGCCGAGCAATCACGGGCGGCGTTACCGGTGTTGGGAGCAGTCCCTGAGTTTGAACTGACCGCGCAGGACGGACGAACCTTCACGCGGCAGGATTTGCACGGAAAGATAAATGTCATGGACTTCATATTCACCCGATGTCAGGGGCCATGCCCGATCATGAGCGGCTATATGACCGAACTTTACAACCTTTATCAGAGCACCGATGAAGTCAGGTTTGTTTCCATTTCCGTAGATCCGGACTATGATTCGATCGGCGTGCTCCAGGCTTATGCTCGGCAGCACGGTGTGACGGACGGCCGATGGACTTTTCTGACCGGTTCCATGGACAGGATAAAGTCGTTGAGCGAGCAGGGTTTCATGCTGGCTGCCGATGAACTGCCGGCAGGTCACAGCACCAGATTCATTCTCGTCGACGGGGAAGGCAGCATCCGCGGCTATTACGATGGAACGGATCAGGCCAGTATCAATATCCTCAAATCGAATATCGCCCAGCTGGTGAAACAGCTCAAATGACGGTACAAGATCTTCCGATGCTCAATGCCGCGTTGAACCTGCTCAGCGCGGTGCTTCTCCTGTTTGGCTATGTCAACATCAGGCGGGGGAATCGGGGCGTTCACAAGAAATTCATGCTGGCGGCCCTTGTGTCCTCAGCCTGTTTCCTGACGAGCTATTTAATCTACCACAATGCCGTCGGCTCGGTACCGTACCCGTATCACAATTGGACCCGTCCTCTGTATTTTGCTATTCTTGTCCCGCACGTTCTATTGGCGGGCCTGATGGTTCCGTTTATATTTGTCGTGGTGTGGCGGGCGTTCCATGATGACTTTATCCGACACAAACAATTAGCCCGAAAAGTCTGGCCGGTCTGGATGTTTGTATCTGTGAGCGGAGTCGTGATATACTTGATGCTCTATGTCTTGTGACAGGCGGGGCCGTTACTTGATAATCACGAGTTTGCCAACCTGATTGCCGTAATCTGATTCCACCACCCAGTAATACAGCCCGCTGACAACAGATTGCATGTTGCGGGAGATGAGGTCCCAGCTGTCCACCGACGCCGTACCGCTTCCGGCAGGCTCATTATGATCGATCCTTTTAACCAGATCGCCGTCCAGCGAAAAGATGGATAGGGTACACTTATCGGGGAGGTTGGCAAAATAGATCGCGCGCCCGCGTTCAATCCACAGATCCGTGAAACGATTTTCATAACCCTGGGCATCGTAGTGAGCATCGGCTCGATACGGGTTGGGGTAGCAATATACATCCAACTTGCCGTCCTTGAGCACCTGGTTATCGCCATTGGGCAGAGCGAAGACTTCATAGAGGTTTTCGGCGGGCGAGGACTCCAACGGACTGAGCGATTTAGCCGGGTGACCGAAATCGAATGCCGTAACCGCTACGAAATACGGCACGGACGGCAGTAAGCCTTCTATTATGTACTCGTATTCGTAGTACCTCATCCGCCCCTGATCATCGACATCATTGGTGTCCAGTGTCGCATCGGGGTACATCTTGTGAATTTTGTTCGGATCCAGCAGGTCGGACTCATTGTAATCGACCATTGTAAAATAGTAATAGTTGCTGTCAATTTCGAGCGGCTCAGCACGGGTGTAATCGAGCGGCTGGAAATCGGAACCGTACAGCGCTCTCAGCGAGTCGATCGTGAATGGAGTCTCGCGCAGGTCGTACTCCATATGTTTTGGATTCCAGATATAGCGGTTATAGTCCTCTCGATCGTAAGACGCGATCATTGAGATATCTCCCGGTTCCTCCGATCGTCCGAGATGGACCCGGTATCCTTCGAAATCCTTGATCAGGCTGAACGAATCAAAGTAGTTCTCAACATCCCGGCCGTTCCACTGGACCACAATTTTGCCCATTTCGCCGTGAACTCGAATCGGTGGCGGTGGTGGAGGCGTCGCGCCGCGGAAGTCCGGCACACCGTCGCCTTCATAGTACACCTGAAGTGAGTCCATCGTGGCTGGGTCCATGTACCAGAAAAATTTGCCCGAATCACCGTCGCCGTCGGTGTCGACCCCGGGATTGTCATAGATGCGCTTGGCCCAGCGAACATTGTCAATCAGGTCGTCGAAATTGAGATAATTCAGGAATGGATACGGGTCGTATGGATTGAAGAAATCATCGTACGCAGCGGCGTTCGTGTGAGCTTTCTCGCCAATAGAATAGACAACTGTTACGTTTTTGGCACTGTGCGGCGGGATATCGAACGGACCGACTGAAAGCAGGAAATGGACAAAATGTCCTTCAGCGAGTTGCGTGGCGAACTCCGGCGGGCCAAGCCAGCCGTCTCTGGTGTGGTCTACGGCGGTAGTGTAGCCGCTGTAATCGATCTCAGGATGCGACATCATGTAATATTTGTCTTTGTCACTCAGCGGGAGTCCCATACCGCCACCGGTGAATGAGCGGTACGGGTCTGTGCGAGTACCGGCCTTTCTTGGTCCCCAGTTGATGGCGGCATCGCTCACCCACCAGTTAAAACTGCGCAGTTCAGCGCCGGAAGGCACGTGAAGCGGGGCAATCCCAAAGCAATTGACAGTTGAAAGCAAGCCCCAGTTTCGCCCCTCCGGATGACCGTCGATGTCTACCACCCAGGCCGTGTTGAGCGCTTCCTTGCCCAGCTCCTCAAAATCGTAGCCGACTGAGTCGATAAACCCCTCCTGATCCTCGAGTCTCGGATAGGGTAATTCGGCTATATGGTTAATGCCACCGATGTGATACAACCCGAGAAAGGCACTCTGAATAGTCTGCTCGCCCAGATTGGTCAGTTTGTAGTCGACGATGATAAAGTCCTCGGCGTAATCGTAGGACCATGAGTAGCTCGTCTGGTCGACCCGGATATTGAGCGGCATATGGTACCGCCGGTCATAAGTGTTATATGGGACAAACGACTGGTATTGGAACGTGTCGGTGTATGCGGTGCTGAAGGTCACCTGGGATTTGGCGAGATAATCGCTATTGCCGGAAATATTGGGTGTGATGTCTTTGAAATCCCCGGCGATGCCGTAATCCGGCCAGAATTCGCTTGGGAAGCCGTTCCACCAGCCTTCCCAGTTTACATCGAGATCAGCCGAGACAAGGGTGTCGTTTCCCAGCACACCGCCAACCCAAACACCGGTGTAGTAACCGTGTCTGATACGGCTATAGCGGGGGAAGTAGTAGCTGGCGGCAGTCCTTTTGAGGTCAGGGTCCTGAGCCCCGAACATGTTACCAAGAATCCCATTATTATTAATCACGTCCCAGAACTTGCCATTCTTGTGCAGACGGTACTTTATTTCCGGAGCTGATTCAGCAGCCTTCGGGGCAATATACTTCCCGTCCGGAGGTCTCTCGGGATCCTGCGGATCGTAACTCTGTGAATATGTAACTTCCGGAGTGACAAAGGTGAGACAGACCAGAAGCTGCAAAAGCCGGAAGATTCTCATATCGGAGCTATAATTCCTTTACCTCGCAAACGGCACAAGATAAGCAAATCGGTTCTGATTACAACAGATATTACCACGGGTGGCTATGAGATTTTAACTGCAGGAACAGTGACGTTGCTTGATCTGTGATGCGTTACTCTTTCTTTTTGGTGTCTATCTCATTGACGGATGAAGAGGGCAAACGTTGAACCAGTACTCCTTATTGGGTTCTCATTTACTTTACATCCTTAATTATACGTTAGTCGAGGCTTCATTTACTGCAAACTCCCGAAAAATGGAGAAAAAACGGTTGACATTGGGAGCCTCGTAACTATATTCCGTTCTAAATTTGAGGACGGGGTCTGTTGAACGCATTTAACCCTGGGCCCAACAACAAGTCCAACAGGGACTTAAGGCAAGTAAGCCTACTCGCCGCGGTGCCGGCGTTGTTATTAGCGGGACCGCTGGTTGGTTTTTTTATTGGCAAGTGGGCCGACCAGAAACTCCACACAGATCCATACCTATTAATTGTGGGTGTGTTTCTCGGTTTCGGTGCGGCTGGAGTGGAAATCTTCAAGCTGGTGAAGAAATCGGAAGCGATTGACAGAGAAGACAGAGATGAGAAGTAGCTTCGACCTCGACTTTATAACCCGGACGCTCAAGACGGCTGGCATCGTCCTGCTTATCCTCTTGCCGTTCGGACTCTATTATTTCGGAGTATACCCTACTTTATCACTGTTTTTCGGCGGCGTCTGGGGGATGCTGAATTTGCTGTTTCTCAGGCATTTGGTCACTGCGGTCATTCGTTCGGGTAGTGTCGACATCCCCCGAACGGCCCTGACCGCGTTGGTGAAATTCCCCCTGCTTTATGTCTCAGGCTACTTTCTTCTCAGCAACAGCCATTTCCAACCGGTTTACCTCTTAGCGGGATTCACAGCCGTGCTGGGCGTCATGGTGCTGAAAGTGTTTGGCCGGTGGTTCCTGCATCTGGATGAAGGCAGCACCCAAGAACCTGTGCAGAAGGTCGTTTAGATTTGAAGAAGACTCTCGGTTGGATATCCGGATTTTTGCTCTCCACGACATTTGCTATCTCATCCTTTGCCAGCGAGACTGCGGAACAGGCTGAGGGGCATGGTGGCGGACATGGAGGAGGTACCCACCTGCCGGACTTTATCGGGCTTTTTGTTCACAGCCCGGCGGCGAATGAGTGGAAAGCGGTCATTTTCGCGTTCTTTATCGCGATCGTATTCTGTATCGCATCGGTCGCGGTTTACCGCAAACGGCAAATGATTCCCGGCCCATTCCAGAATTTCATGGAGATTTTGGTCGAGGGGATGTACAACTTCCTCCAGACCGTTTTGGGCAAGGATGCGAGGTCCTACCTGCCGTTTCTGGGGACGTTGTTTTTCTATATTCTGGCCATGAATTTGATGGGACTGGTGCCGCTCGGTATGGCGCCATCCACCAATATCAACATCACCGCTTCGCTGGCCATACTGGTGTTTCTCTACGCTCAGTATACCGGCGTGAAGCGGTTGGGTATTGTCGGCTATCTGGATCATCTGGCCGGGCAGCCCCGTGACGCTATCGGCTGGAGTCTGGTAGTGCTGATGCTTCCCATGCATATCATAGGGGAGTTGGCCAAACCTTTCAGTCTGGCGCTCCGTCTGTTCGGGAACATTACCGGTGAGGATATTCTGGTGGCGGCATTTGTCGGATTAGGCGTTACGGCACTGGGATTTCTCCATTCGCCGATCGGCATACCGCTGAATATCCCGTTCATTCTCCTGGGGATTCTGCTTTCGACGATCCAGGCGCTGGTGTTCACATTGCTATCGACCGTGTATATTCTGATGATGTTGCCGCACGAGGAACATCACTGACAGATAAAGACGACGTAAAGTAAGAAACAGACACACAACAATAACTATTTTCGGTGAGGAGTTAGAACAATGGATTATCAGTCAATGTTGGCATGGGCACTGCCGATGGGCGTTGGTCTTGCTGCTGTAGGTTCCGGCCTCGGACTGGGACGTGCTGTCGGTTCGGCGATGGACGCTATTGGCCGTCAACCCGAAGCGGCTGGTAAGATTCAGACCGCCATGATTATCGGTGCGGCTCTTATCGAAGCGTTGACCATTTACGCGCTGGTGGTATTCTTCATCCTTCAGGGGAAAATAGGATAAGCAGCATTTCACGGCCGAGTGGCCGGTTAGCTCGAATACCAAAGATAAGGCATATCCAATAATGAATATCCAATGGCAATTACTTCTGACGCATGCAGTCGGCTTTCTGATTACGCTCTGGATCCTCAAGAAGTTCGCCTGGCGGCCGCTTTTGAATATGATGGATGAGCGCCGTCAAAAAATCATAGGTGAATTCAAGAAGATCGACGACGATCGGGCCGATGTCCAGCAGCTGGCAGCGCAATACGAGTCGAAGCTCAAGGAGATCGACAACGAGCGCCGGGCGAAACTGGTGGAAGCTGTCCATGAAGGCAAAGCGGTAGCAGAGGAAATCAAGACCGCGGCACATACCGAAGCCAGGCAGATTACCGAGCGCGCCAAAGGTGAGATTCAGCAGGATATCGCCAAGGCCCGGGTGCAGTTGAAGAACGATATGATTTCACTGACCGTGGCCGCGGCGGAGCGGATCATTAAAGAGAAACTCGATGATGACAAGCATCGCAAACTCATCAGCGAGTACATTGACAACCTCGAGAAGGTCTGATAGCCGATGTTAGCCCAGCAAGTCGCAAAGAAATACGCCGGAGCGCTGTTTATCGCCGCCAGAGAGAAAGGCATCCTGGATGCCGCGGCGGATCAGTTGGGAAGTCTCGGAGAACTGATCTCCAAGGACAACACCCTGCTCAGTTTTTTGAGCGCCCCTCAGGTGCTTGATGAAAACAAACATTCGGTGATACGCGACGTGTTCGGCCCCCGCATGAATCGCCTGTTTGTCGAGTTTCTGCTGGTGCTGGTCCGCAAGGGCCGGGTGAACTTCCTGCCCGAGGTGATCGACGAGTTCACGCGCATGTTCGAGGCTGAAATGGGACTCGGCCGCATAACCGTTATTACGGCCGTGCCGCTGAATGAAAAAGAGCGCGCCGAACTGGTCAAGAAAATGGCCGTGAAGACCGGGCTGAAAATTATTCTCGAGGAGAAAATTGACCCCTTGATTCTCGGCGGCATGATCCTGATTCTGCATAATGAAATCATCGATGGGTCCGTGAGGCGTGGTCTGGTTCTTGTCGAAAACCAGTTGACTAAAGTGCGGGTGGCTTGACGGCGCATCCGGATGACAGAAATAGCGAGTTTGAAAATCAAGCGTTGCTTGTAGGAGTAAGATAATGGGTCTCAATCCTGAAGAAGTATCATCGATTCTGAGACAAGAAATAGAAAAATACGAAACCAAACTGGAGATGGAATCGGTCGGTACCATCCTCCAGATTGGTGACGGTATCGCGCGCATCTGGGGTCTCGAAGACGTCCAGATGGGGGAGCTGATCGAGTTCCCCGGTGATATTTTCGGCATGGTGTTGAACCTCGAAGAAGATAATGTCGGCGCGGCAATCTTTGGATCGGATACGAAAATCAGTGAAGGCGATACGGTCCGCCGAACCGGACGCGTGGCCTCGGTGCCGGTGGGCGATGCCCTCATAGGGAGGGTGGTGAATCCGCTCGGTCAGCCACTCGACGGCAAAGGGCCGATTGTCACGAATAAGACGCGGGTGCTTGAAGGTCATGCCCCCAGCGTGATTGAACGGCAACCGGTGAAGGAGCCGCTGCAGACGGGTCTGAAGGCTATTGATTCGATGATTCCGATAGGTCGCGGTCAGCGCGAACTTATCATCGGTGACCGCCAGACCGGAAAAACAGCCCTGGCCATCGACACGATCATCAACCAGAAGAGCACGGACGTCATTTGTATCTATGTCGCGATCGGGCAGAAAGCTTCGACTGTTGCGCAGGTAGTGGAAATTCTCCGCAAGCATGGTGCAATGGACTACACCATCGTGGTGACTGCTTCCGCCACCGACCCGGCTCCGCTGCAGTATATCGCTCCTTATGCCGGATGCGCGATGGGCGAAGAATTCATGTACAACGGCAAGCACGTGTTATGCATTTATGATGACCTTTCCAAACAGGCCACGGCCTATCGTCAACTGTCGCTGTTGCTTCGCCGTCCGCCGGGCCGCGAAGCTTATCCGGGAGACATCTTCTATACTCACTCCCGTCTGTTGGAGCGGGCCGCCAAACTGGCCGACCCGTTGGGCGGCGGTTCACTGACAGCCCTTCCGATTATTGAAACGCAAGCCGGCGACGTCTCCGCGTACATACCAACCAACGTCATTTCGATAACCGACGGTCAAATCTTTCTCGAAGGCGAACTGTTTTTCGCCGGCGTACGTCCGGCCATTAACGTCGGTATTTCAGTCTCACGCGTGGGCGGTAACGCTCAGACCAAAATGATGAAACAGGTAGCAGGCTCCCTCAAGCTGGACCTGGCTCAGTATCGCGAACTGGCCGCCTTCACACAGTTCGGATCGGACCTCGATGAAGGAACCCGCAAGCAGTTGAACCGCGGCGCAAAGATGGTTGAGTTGCTCAAGCAGGGACAATATGTCCCGATGAAAGTCAGCCGCCAGGTCATGATTATCTGGGTGGCGACACGCGGGTATCTCGACGACATCGTCACCGATTCCATTGCTCAGTTCGAAGCGGAATTCCTGGCCTTTTGTGATAAGAACTATCCGGATATCGAACATTCGCTCGAAAAGGACAAAAAGATTTCGGATGAAGCCGAGGCGAAATTGAAGGCCGCGACCGATGAATTCAAGAAGCAGTTCTCGGCTGCTCCGACCAAGTAGACAGGATCTATGGCGACACTCAGAACAGTCAAGAACAGGATACGCTCGGTAGTTAATACCAAGCGCATTACCAAGGCCATGGAGATGGTTTCGGCGGCCAAACTTCGGCGTGCCCAGCAGAAGGTGGAGCAGGCCCGTCCGTACGGCGAGATACTGGACAAGATGCTCAGCCACCTGGCGGCAGCGTCATCGGGCGACTTGAGCCATCCGTACTTCCAGGAACGCGAGGTCCGTAAGAGAACGCTGATAGTGGTTACCTCGGATCGCGGCCTGTGTGGCTCGTTCAACGCCAATATCAATCGTAAGGCGATACAGCAGCTCGATGACAAAAAAGACGCCGGTTGGGAAATCGTTACCATCGGCAAAAAGGGTAATGACTTCTTTAAACGGCGCAACTGGCCGATAGCGCGATTCTATGGTGACTGGAGCGGAGTCATTGATTACGACAAGGCCCGCGATATCGTCCACTTTTTGACGGATCGATTCCTTCGGGGTGAAACCGATGAGATCTATTTACTGTATACACGATTCCTTTCGACCGTGAAATATCAGATCGTAAATGAAAGATATTTGCCGATTCCGCGGCCGAAAACCGAGGAGAATCACGGCACCAACACCGATTACATTTTCGAGCCGTCGCCGGAAGCGATTTATAACGCGCTGCTGCCCAATTATGCCGTTTCCAAGATGATCAACGCGCTGGCGGAGTCATTCGCATCCGAGCATGGCAGCCGTATGATCGCAATGGGCAACGCCACGACCAATGCCGAGGAAATGGTTGACCGGCTGACGCTCGATTACAACAAAGCCCGCCAGGGGCAGATCACCAAAGAGCTGCTCGAGATCGTTTCGGGTGCTGAAGCGCTCAGGGGATGACCGGATACGAAGAAGAATAATGTACATATATTGGAGTAAGCTACATGGCTGAAAATATTGGAAAAGTGGTACAGGTAATCGGCCCGACTGTGGACTGCGAGTTCAAATCCGATTCTCTGCCGCATATCCTTAACGCGATCAAAATAGTCGACGAGAAGCGCGGTATCGATCTGACCGTCGAAGTGTCCATGCACATTGGTGACAATGTCGTCCGGTGCGTGGCCCTGGCTTCGACCGATGGACTTGTCCGCGGCATGAAGGCGGTCGATACCGGAACCACCATCACCGTGCCCGTCGGCAAGTACTCGCTCGGACGAATCTTCAACCTTCTTGGCGAGGCAATCGACAAGAAAGGACCGATCCCGACCAACGTAAAAAGACTGCCGATTCACCACGCGGCCCCGACATTCGACGAACAATCAACCGAGACCGAAATGTTCGAAACCGGCATCAAGGTTATCGACCTGCTTGAACCGTACTCGAAGGGCGGTAAAGTCGGGTTGTTCGGCGGCGCCGGTGTAGGCAAGACCGTTATCATCCAGGAATTGATTCACAATATCGCCACCGAACATGGCGGATATTCCGTTTTCTGCGGCGTCGGCGAACGTACCCGCGAGGGAAACGACCTCTATCTGGAAATGACCGAGTCCGGCGTTATAGAAAAGACGGCCATGGTGTTCGGGCAGATGAATGAGCCGCCGGGTGCGCGTCTGCGGGTGGCGCTTTCCGGATTGACCATGGCGGAATACTTCCGCGATGAGGAACATCAGGACGTTTTGCTGTTCATCGATAACATCTTCCGTTTCGTGCAGGCGGGTTCCGAAGTGTCCGCGCTGCTTGGCCGTATGCCCTCGGCGGTAGGTTACCAGCCGACGCTCGGCACGGAAATGGGCGCTCTTCAGGAACGCATCACATCGACGAAAGCCGGTTCGATCACTTCGGTACAGGCTATTTATGTACCGGCCGACGACCTGACCGATCCGGCGCCGGCCACCACCTTCTCGCACCTCGATGCTACCACGGTGCTTTCGCGACAGATTGCCTCGCTTGGTCTGTACCCCGCGGTCGACCCGCTGGATTCCACGTCGCGAATCCTGGACCCCAATATTGTCGGCGAGAGACATTATAAGGTGGCTCGGTCCGTGCAGAAGATCCTACAGCGCTACAAAGATCTGCAAGATATCATCGCTATTTTGGGTATGGATGAGTTGTCGGAAGATGATAAGATCACCGTACTGCGGGCTCGTAAGATCCAGCGCTTCCTGTCCCAGCCTATGTTCGTGGCCGAGCAGTTCACCGGCAAAGCGGGCAAGTATGTGAAGATCGAGGATACCATCACCGGATTCGAAGAATTGATCGGCGGTAAGCTCGATCATATTCCCGAGCAGTTCTTCTTTATGGTCGGTGGAATCGACGAGGTTGTCGAAAACTTTGAAAAGTCGAAGAAATAGCGCTGGTGCCTATGTTTCATCTCTGGATTGTGACACCTGAACGGGTATTTTTCGACGCGGAAGTGCAATCGCTGATCGTGCCCGGCACCGAGGGGTATCTGGGCGTTTTGACCAACCACGCCCCGCTGATTACAACGGTAAAGCCGGGTAAGGTCGAGTACCGCGATGCGGAAAATAAGACCTTTGTGATAGCTACAACCGGTGGTTTTTTTGAGGTTTCCAACAACCAGGCCAGGCTGTTGGTCGACGCGGCCGAATTCGCTCACGAGATCGATCTTGACCGCGCACGTGCGGCTTACGAAAAAGCCCGCCAGCGGATGAAAGAGATGATGAACGGCAAAGAGTCCGCGACGCTTGATCTGCACCTGGAGCAGGCCGCTATGGAGCGGGCGGAAAATCGCATCCGAGTTTACAAGGAGACCCATTAGCAAGGTCCTCCGGTTACGTTCAGGCCGCGAAAATAAGCTGTCGGTGGAGCAAAAAGCCGGTTCGGAGCAACCCCACGCGGGAATCTCGTCAGGGTCACACCATATCTTGTAACTGTTTATCCGTCATAGGCTTTGGCGTCTCTTTTGTGCTTGACTTTTGGGCGGTATTGCTTTAGACTATCAGGTTATGATACTTGACCTAAGGGAATTCGAAACCTTCCCCGCGCATACGGTGTTGAAGTCGACATCGGAGGGTCTTCGGCTTGAATACGAAAGTTTGGTCGGTGCCAAAGAGATTGAGTGCCGGCTGGACATTCAAAAAGCGGGCGAGGAATTTTACTGCCAGGGTGTTGTGTCAGCTCAAGCGATTGTGACTTGTGCGCGATGCCTGGTGGATTTTGACGCCCGACTGAGTAATACGGCGGGTTTCATCGTATGTACTCAGGAAGCCTATGAAAGCAAGAAAGATGCGATAGATGACGAGGATTACGTCCTCCTGCGGGGAAGTGATCTTCGCGCCGACATCAGCGATATAGTCCGTCAGACGATCATTCTTGCCCTGTCAATGAAGCCGCTGTGCTCGGAGACATGCAAGGGTCTGTGCCCGCATTGCGGGACGAATCTGAACGAGCGGACCTGCGGATGTAAAGTTGAACATGTTGACGCGCGCTGGGAAAGCCTCAAACGCTTGTCCGGCCGCGGTTAGCCAAAAAGGAAACAGTCGATGCCACTTCCCAAGAGAAGACATTCCCGCACCCGCGGGCGCAAGCGCCGCACCGGATGGAAGCTTGAAGCCCCGAATGTTGTGGATTGCCCTCACTGCCACCAGACGCGGTTATCCCATCATATCTGCCCTCACTGCGGTTTTTACAATGGCCGTCAGGTTTTGAGCGTAAAAGAAGCATAGAGTCCGACAGACACTACTAGGATTGGATAAAAGCATATCGCTCACATGACGACGGGCGCGAAACATACTGTAGTCCTCGACGTGATGGGTGCTGACAGCGGCGAACAGGAGATCATCCTTGGCGGTCTGGATGCCGCCAGACGGGTCGGTCCCCAACTCCATGTCACACTTGTCGGTCGCAAGGATACCGTTGAAGCGGTTCTGGCACAGCTGCAGGACGTTCCCCGGAATATCAGCGTTGTACATGCCCCCGATACCGTACCGATGCACGCGGCGGCGACCGATGGTATACGTATGCGCGAAAGCTCGGTGGCGGTCGGCGTTAGATTGGTGAAGGAAGGGCAGGCGGACGCATTTGTATCGCCCGGCAACACCGGCGCGGTTATGGCTACATCGCTGCTCACCCTGGGACGAATCGAAGGGGTCAGTCGGCCTGCGATCACGGCGTTCTTTCCGACCTCGACCGGTCGGCCTACGGTGGTTCTGGATGTTGGCGCCAATGCCGACTGCAAGCCGCATCATTTGTCTCAATTCGCGGTCATGGGATCGGTCTACGCCTCGGTCGTCTCCCGCAAGGAATATCCTCGCGTCGGGTTACTTTCGATTGGCGAAGAACGCAGCAAAGGGAACGAACTGATATTTAACGCTCTCGAGTTGCTCAAGCATTCAAAAATAAATTTCGTGGGCAATATCGAAGGCCGGGATATCCTTTCCGGGACGATCGATGTCGCGGTAACGGACGGATTCACCGGCAATATCCTGTTAAAGTTCGCCGAGTCGATTAAGCCGATGCTGGTGAAATCGATGCAGCGCCAGATTCAGACGAATGTGTTTTCACGTGTTGGCGCCATGTTGCTGCTGCCTTTTCTCAAGAGGATGCGTAATACGTTCGATTATGCCGAGTCCGGAGGTGCCCCCCTGTTGGGTGTAAATGGAATTGTGATCATCTGTCATGGAGCGTCCAACGCCCGGGCGATTTCGAACGCGATCGCGGTCGCCTACGAGATGGCGACCAAGAAGATCAAGGAACGCATCCACGATGAGCTCATAACAAATCATTTTGGACAGATCAATGGAGCAAAAAGTAAGAGCCAGGATAATCGGAACGGGGTCCTACACACCGCCTCAGCGGATGACCAACGCTGATTTCGAGAAGATAGTCGAGACATCGGACGAATGGATCGTCACCCGTACCGGAATTAAAGAACGCCGCATCGCCAATGGCATGGCCTGTTCCGACATGGCCGTTGAAGCCGCCAAACGGGCCCTGGAGATGGCTGGGTGCGGCAACGATGAAATCGGCATATTGATTGTCGGAACTGTTACGCCGGATTATAAACTGCCGTCCACCGCCTGTATCATTCAGGAGAAGATGGGATTGCCCAATGCGGTAGCGCTGGACGTGAGCGCGGCCTGTACCGGGTTCATTACCGGTCTTTCACTGGCTGCCCCGCTTATTGAGAATGGGCAGTATAAACGAGCTCTGGTAATAGGCGTCGAAAAACTGTCCGCCTTTACAGATTACAAGGATAGGAATACGTGTGTGTTGTTTGGCGACGCCGCGGGTGCGGCGGTACTTGCCCCCGACCGCGAAGGATACGGATTGATTACAACGTACCTCCGTTCGGATGGATCCTATCGCAAACTCCTGTGGGCCGAGGTCGGCGGCACAGTAGAGCCGTATTCCCCCGATTTCGCGTATGACGGCCGGGACAAAATCTATATGAACGGCGCTGACGTATTCAAAGTCGCGGTGAAGGAGATGTGCAATGCGGCGCAGCATGTCATAGCCGACGCCGGCTTGGAGCCGTCGGATATATCACTTATTGTGCCGCACCAGGCGAATATCCGAATTATAGAAGCCATCGCCAAGCGCCTGAAGCTCGGCATGGACCGGGTATTTGTCAATATTGAGAATTACGGCAACACATCAGCGGCGTCGGTACCACTGGCGCTCGATGAAGCCAACCGGACCGGTCGGCTCAAACACGGAGATTATGTGTTGACAGTAGCCTTTGGCGGCGGCCTGATCTGGGGCGCCAATCTTCTGAGGTGGTAAGCATGAGTAAGACTGTACTGGTATTCCCCGGTCAGGCCTCCCAGTATGTGGGAATGGGAAAAGAGATTTATGAGTCATCGGCAAAAGTACGGGCGTACTATCACTTGGCCTCCGACGAAATCGGGGCCGATATTGCGCGGCTTTCATTCGAAGGTCCGGCCGAAGAACTGAAACGCACCCGCTTTACGCAACCGGCAATCCTGCTGCATTCGCTCTCAGTGCTGGTGGCGCTGGAAGACCGGCTCCCTTCGTTCGAGTACGCCTGCGGTCACTCGCTGGGCGAATACGCCGCGCTTGCGGTTACCGGCGCTATGTCGTTCGATGACGCCATCAGAGCGGTCGTCAAGCGGGCCGCCCTTATGGAAGAGGCGTGCCGGAAGAACCCCGGTACGATGGCCGCGATCATGGGGCTTGATGCCGCCACCGTTGAAAATATCTGCAAACAAGCCAGCGTCGCCGGCGTGGTAATCCCGGCCAATTTCAACTCAGGTATTCAAATAGCCATCTCGGGTTCACTCGAAGGCGTGAAGAAGGCGGTCGCACTGGCGCAGGAAGCAAAGGCCAAACGGGCAATTCTGCTTGAGGTCGGCGGAGCATTTCATTCGACCCTCATGGAACCGGCAAGGGTGGGTCTGGAAGAATATCTCCGTGGGGTGAAGATTGCCGACCCAGCAGTGCCAATAGTCGCCAATGTCACCGCCAAGCCGGTCACGGACGGGAATGAGATCAAGAAACTGCTGGTTCAGCAGGTCACCGCACCGGTGAGGTGGGCTCAGACTATGAGGTTTCTCCTTGACAACGATGTCAGGACCGTTATAGAGATAGGGCCGGGTAAAGTGCTAACCGGTCTGGCCAAGCGCGATCTGCAGCCGGAGACGAGTCTCAATCTCGATACGCTGGCCGATATTGAAGCCTTTAAGCAAGTAACAGTTTAGGATTTGTCATGGATTTTACCGGTAAGACAGTGGTAGTGACGGGATCGGCTCGCGGCATCGGCAAAGTGATTGCCGAGAAATTCGCGGCCCTGGGCGCCAATGTGGTGATCAGTGACCTTGACCAGCAAGCGGTCGAAACGGTCGCCCGCGAAATGGGCGACAAATCGGCCGGGTTTAAAGCCGATGTCACCAAGCAGGCGGATATCGATTCCCTGTTCGAAAAGACGCTGGAGCGGTTCGGTCGGGTCGACGTGGTGGTCAATAACGCGGGTATCACTCGCGACACGTTGATGATCCGCATGGACGAAAAAGATTGGGACATGGTACTTGACATCAATCTTAAAGGCGCTTTTCTTGTGACAAAATCGGTCGCCCGAATAATGATGAAACAGCGTTCGGGACGAATCGTGAACATAAGCTCGATTGTTGGCATCACCGGCAATGCCGGTCAGGTCAATTATTCAGCCTCCAAAGCAGGGCTGATCGGACTGACCAAGTCGGCCGCCAAAGAGCTCGCACCTCGCGGAATTACCGTGAACGCGGTGGCTCCCGGGTATATCGCCACCGAGATGACGGCGGCGCTGTCGGAGGAGGCCCGCGAGGGGTTCCTCGGACGGGTGCTTATAAAGCGACCCGGTACGCCAGAGGATGTCGCTTCGGCGGTAAGTTTCCTAGCTTCCGACGAGGCGTCTTACATTACGGGCCAGGTGCTGTCGGTTGACGGCGGATTGACAATAGCATAATACCAATAAACTCAAAAGGAGTCGTTACATGTCAGTAGAAGAGAGAGTCAAAGAAATCATCGTCGAGCAGCTCGGCGTCGAAGCCAGCCAGGTGACCGAACGGGCGAAATTCGTCGAAGACCTCGGCGCCGATTCGCTGGATACAGTCGAACTCGTTATGGCTCTGGAAGAAGAATTTTCGATCGAAATCCCGGACGAAGACGCTGAGAAGATCGTCTCCGTTGGCGATGCGATCAATTACATTCAGGATCACTCCGACAAATAAGCATCTCGTGAAGCAGGGATATTGAGCATACAATGAAAAAAAGAGTCGTCATTACAGGTCTGGGAGTAGTCTCTCCAGTGGGCAATTCGGTCGAGCAGTACTGGAATGCACTGTTGGACGGAAAGTCCGGTGTGGGCACGATTACTCGATTCGATGTGTCGCAATATCCCGCTAAGATCGCGGCCGAAGTCAAAGATTTCGACCCGACCAGCTATATTGACAAAAAAGATGCCCGGCGCATGGATCCGTCAGAGCAATATGCGATGGTGGCCAGCGAACAGGCGATCCTCGATTCAAAACTCAAGCTCGACTCGCTCGATCTCGATCGATGCGGTGTGGTGATAGGTTCGGGAATCGGCGGCATTTCGACATTTGAGAAGCAGCACAGCCTGCTGGAGGCCTCCGGCCCCGGCAAAGTGTCGCCGTTTTTCATCCCGATGATGATTATCGATATGTGCGCCGGCCTGGTGTCAATTCGGTACGGATTCCGCGGACCGAATTACGCCACCGTATCGGCCTGTGCTTCGTCGGCCCACGCCATTGCCGACGCATATCGCATTATCGAACGCGATGAGGCCGATGTCATGATTACCGGCGGTGCCGAAGCAACCATCACGCCATCGTCCCTGGCAGGCTTCTGCCAGGCCAAGGCGCTGTCAACCCGAAATGACGAGCCGGAACGCGCCTCACGCCCGTTCGATGCCGGGCGCGATGGTTTCGTCATGGGCGAGGGCTCAGCAATTCTGATTCTGGAGTCGCTTGAGCACGCTCAAGCACGCGGCGCCCGCATTTACGCCGAAGTGAAAGGCGCCGGCATGACCGCCGACGCGTACCACATGACCGCCCCGCATCCGGAAGGATATGGCGCCCGCAAGGCGATCGAGCTCGCCCTCAAGAGCGCAGGTATCAGTTGTCACGATATTGACTATATCAACACACACGGGACTTCTACCGAGCTTGGTGATATAGCCGAGACCAAGGCGATCAAGGAAATCTGCGGGGAGCACGCCTACAAGATCCCGATCAATTCGACCAAATCGCTGATTGGCCATCTGTTGGGCGCCGCAGGCGCGGTGGAACTGCTCACTTGCGTGAAATCCATCGAACAAAGTGTCGTTCATCCAACCATCAATCTGGACAACCCCGATCCCCAGTGCGATCTCGATTATGTCCCCCATGTGAAACGAGCCCACCAAATCAAATACGCCATGTCGAACTCGTTCGGCTTCGGCGGACATAATGTCACGCTCATTATTGGGAGATTCGACAATAACGCGGGCTAAATGAACTGGTGGAAAAGACTCATCGGACCGTTCACGACGCCCGACACCGCTCAGGACGGGCTGTCCCAGGTTCAACTCATCATCGGCTACCATTTTCGCAATGAATCGCTGTTGGCGCTGGCGCTGACTCATCGGTCATTCTCAAACGCGCGCGACGTCAACAGGGTCTCGAATGAACGCCTGGAATATCTGGGCGATTCGGTTTTGGGATTGGTCATCGCCGATCGGCTTTATCACGATCACCCGGACCTTCGCGAAGGCGAGCTGACTAAACTCAAAGCGATGCTGGTGAACGAGACCACCCTGTCCAATATTGGCAAGGAAGTTGGAGTCAATCAGTATATCAAGCTGTCGGTTGAGGAAGATAAGCTGGGCGGGCGCGTACGACCGTCTATCATCTCGGACGCTTTCGAATCGATCATCGGCGCCGTGTACATCGACGGCGGTCTGGAGGCCGCCCGCGACATCATCCTCCGCCTCATCTACCTGCGTAAAGCGACAATTATCTCGGATGACTCACAGAAGAATTTCAAAGGCGAGCTGCTGGAGCTCATCCAGGCGCGTGGCGAGGGTATGCCGCGATACGATGTCGTGTCGGAGAGTGGTCCCGATCACGAGAAAGAGTTCACGATTGTTGTCTATGTCGCTGACCGCAAGATCGGCACCGGAACCGGCTCCACCAAGAAGGAGGCGGAGCAGCGTGCAGCCGCGATGGCACTGGACTCATACCGGCAGATGATGCATTAGCACTCGGATTCATCTTCGAACGCGCTCGATCCCCTAACACACTTCATGCCCTAAAAATCTTTTTCTGCAATCCAACAACTTTTTTTATTGACATTATTCTCAAGAATCGTTATTACCTCCAACGTACATAATAAAAAAGGTGTCATGGACCAGACCGGAATGAAAACTAATAAGATGTATAGTTCTTTCTGGAACCAGTAACCTTAAGTAAGGAGATGTGCAATGCGCAAAGCAACCAAGAAGAAAACTGCGAAGGCCAAAGCCAAGAAACCGGCCGTTCGCAAAGGCGCCAAAGCCTGGACGAAAGAAGAAATCGCCCAGCTTCGCACCATGTATCGCACCATGTCCGCGACGCAGATCGCCAAGTCTCTGAAGAGAAGCCTCTCTTCGGTCAAGGCGAAAGCTCGCGCACTCAAGCTGAGAAAGCCGGCCGGAGCTAAGAGAAAAGCAGCTCCAAAGAAGAAAGTAGCGAAGAAGGCCGCTCGCAGAAAGGCCGCCCCCAAGAAGAAAGTCGCCAAGAAAGCGAAAAAGACGACTAAGAAGGCTGCCAAGAAGAAAGCCGCCAAAAAGGGCAAGAAGAAATAACAGCGCCCGCTGTTTGTTATAAAACCCGCTCCATGGCGGGTTTTTTTTATGCCCTCGCCCAACCCCGCCGTACGCTTGACATTCGGATGCGCTTTTATGATATTCACCTGATATTGAATCTGTGACGCGCGTAAGAGGAGAATCCATGAATATAGTCGTGCTGATTAAACAAGTACCAGAGATTGCCCTGATAAAAGTAGACGAGGCCGCCAACCAGGTGGTTCTTCCTCAAGGGCCCGGAACGGTTAACCCATTCGATGAATATGCGGTCGAAGAAGGTCTGCGCCTTAAAGAAAAATTTGGCGGGAAATGCGTCGTGATGTCGGTCGGAACGGAACGAACCGAATCTGCTCTGAGGAATTGTCTCGCCCTCGGAGTCGATGACGCCTATCTGCTCAGCGACGAGAAATTCAGCGGCTCCGACCAGCAGGCTTACGGACGAATCCTGGCGGCCGGACTCAAAAAACTTGGTTCGTTTGACCTGATTCTGGCCGGAAAACAGGCGATAGATTCGGATTCGGCCCAGGTCCCCTCCGCGGTAGCGGCCAATCTTGGTGTGCCGCAGGCGATGTTCGTTAAGAAATTTGAATCCGTCGACGGCAACAAGGCGACCGTTTTTCGGACGACCGAGGACGGCTACGATGTTGTTGAACTGACCTTGCCGGCGGTTGTTTCCGTGGTCAAGGAGATTAACGAACCGCGGCTGCCCTCGCTCAAAGGAAAGATGGCCGCCAAGAAGAAAGAAATCATTACCTGGACGAGCGCCGATCTCGGGTTGGACGGCTCTGGTATCGGAATACAATCGGGGACCAAAACGATAAAGGTTTCGCCCCCCCCGCCACGCCCCAAGGGCGAGATGATCGAGGGTGAGACACCCGATGAGATAGCTGAAAAGCTCTTCACGAAGCTGAGAGAAAACCAGATTATCTGAACTCATGGAGCCGCCCGCGGGCGGCTCTTTTATCTCCGGCCAACAGTCGAAGCCTATGCTTATTCGCAGACTTTCACAGATGAAGGAGATAGTGGCAGGCGATGGAACCAGACTGCGCGAATTGCTCCATCCCGACCGCGACTACTCATTTTCCGGCAGATATTCCCTGGCCCTGGCCACCGTCCCGCGCGGGCATTCATCCAAAAAGCATCGCCTTAGTTCAGACGAAGTTTACTATATTGTTTCCGGTTCGGGTACCATGCACATCGATCTCGAGAGCGCGCTGGTGGAATCGGGTGATGCTATTGAGATCCCACCCGGCTCGGTTCAGTGGATCGAGAACATCGGGGAGACCGAACTCAGTTTCCTGTGCATTGTTGACCCGGCCTGGCGCGTCGAAGATGAGGATGTGCTCGAATAACGCTTTCAGCCGTCCCTGTTAAAATTTGACTTCCGCAAAAAAACTCCGATATATTTCAGATATGAATACGCGACCCCCGAATCGGCTTTCCACACTGATTTTTCTATCGATTTTTCTCGTCATCGGTGGTTTCCGGGGCAGGGCGGCAGCAACCGACCCGGCCCGCTACTCTCTTTGCGATGTGCGTGTCCTCTATTTGTTCGATGACCCTAAGGCCATTGACTGGCCCACTCTCTATTTTCTCAACGATACTTACGGCTGCCGGATCGATTTACTCACATTCAATGAGCATCCCAATTTCTCCAGTTCGGACGCCTCCGTAGCGGATAAAGAGATTTACCTGCATACATTCTATCTCCCACCGGACGACACCACAGCCATATCCCGCATGTTTAAGCAAATCTTCCGTGATCGGAACCCCGACATTGTCTTTTTTGAGGACCAGCGTAAGGGGTTCTACGCGACGGTAGAAGACCTGATTAGTGCCCAGGTGCCGTCAACCAGCGCCATCTTCAACATTCGCAAGATCTACAGCCGGCTGTCCATTACTGGAGGCGACAAATTCTCTCCCGGGACGGTTGTATTAAACGGCCGGGAGCTGTTCAATCGATATCGCGACCGAATGACGCTGGAGATTCCGGTGCTGTTGCCACACCTCTCGATTGATGAAATCGAACCGGCGAGACTCACCCACTACGAAATGCTGAAGAATTACACGGGAAATACGGGCGGCGCGTTCTTGTCCGGGATCCCCGAATTTCGCTTGATGACCCTGATAGATTCGCTTTTTGCCGACGGTCCCATGAGGCAGACAATGCTGGCCCAGGCCAAGAAATTTGCAAGCTATTTTAACGCGTCGCGTATTTCAGTCAATCGCAACCGGGCCAGCTTTATTGTCGACGGTTACCGCGAACTCACCTACGTGAATTCGCATGACCGCGCGCTGAAAGGTATGTCCGAGTTTCAGGCGTACCTTGATGATCTCCAGCGGCGGGCCGAGCGAGCCGCACTTCAGGCGGTCGGGATCGGCTGGGATGGCAAAATCATCGTACGAGATTCACCTTACGGACCGAAGCTCAAATTTCAGGCATCGATTTCAGTCGATGGTCCCAAGGATGTTCAGATCAATAGTGTGAAATTCATTCCATTCTGGGACACGACCGCTGTTTTTCTGGATTCCGTGCCCATCACGGTCGAACCGCATCAGTCCTACATACGAGAGTTCCTTGTCGACGTAGATCGATCGCGGCTTGAGGGACATACGCCGGACTCTCTGAGTTTCTCGGTCGAAGTAGCATACGGCGGTCTGGTCCCGATGTCATTTACCAGCACTCTGCCGCTCTGGGAAGCACCAAAACTTAGTGTTAGTTTCGATCCGGATTTCTATTTCGTCAAGCCGTTTCCGGAACTTGATGTCGACAGAGTTGTGTCCAATACGTATGTGAGAGTAAATATTACCAAGCCATACAGCTACGCCGGACAGGCGATGATCAACCTGACAACACCACGCGGCATGTTTGCGGGCGCCTACCGAAAAGACATTTCGTTGGAGAAAGGTTTCACCGAGCAGTCTTTCCGCATACCGTTCACTATCTCAAACCTCTTTGAACTCGGAGTCCAAAGTCTGGGGATTGACCTGATAGTCGATGACAAGACGGTTGCGACAGATACGGGACATGTAAGAATAGCGGCCTGCAAGATCCCGGATACGCGAACGATAGGGTTCCTGCCGGATACGGTCGGATTGCTAGAAGATGTTCTGCGAATGTGTGAAGCATCATTTCAGCCGCTGACCGAACGATCCCTGCTGACGGCCGATTTGGGCGCCTACAGCGTGATTGCTATCGGCTCCGGCGCGCTTCGAAACTATCCGTCTTTCGGTAAGATAAGACTCCAACTCGAAGATTACCTCAGGCAGGGTGGATCACTGGTCATTTTCGGGCAACCGGACGACTGGCCGGGTGATGTGCTGCCGCTTTCCTTTGTTCCTTCAGTTGAACTGATCAGCAGCGAGCAAATCACCACGCTCATCCCCGGAGCCAATATTCTCGGCAAACCGTATCTGATCTCCGAAAAAAACCTGCTATCGGAATTCTATCGCAAACAAGATCTTACGCCGGCCACCATCGCTCCTGCCGAGAAAGTGTTCGTGACACCGTCCGGCGCCGCACTCTTGTCGGTTTCCAGGCTCGGCACGGGCCAGATTATTTACTGCGGTATGCCCCTGCTGGAAATGGTTTCACGACTGGATATCGAGGCGATTCACCTTTTTGCAAATATCATGAACTATTAGTTCCTCCGGATGTTATATTCCTCACATTGCCTCATCTACCACCTGATTAGGAGCTTTCATTGCATAGACCGGATGAGCTGATTAAAGATCGCTCTCGATTTTCGACCCTCACCAAGTATTTTCGACGGTACCGACGGTATCTTGTCATCGGCGGAATCGCTGTCCTGTTCTCCAATATATTTATTCTGGTCACGCCATATATTTCAAAACTCGTGTTCGATGCGCTTCAGGCACACAAGCCAATGTCGCTCATCCTGAAGTATGTGGTCATTTCGTTCCTTCTTGCCGTGTCTTCCGGCGTCTTCAGGTTTATGATGCGGCGGACTATTATCTGGATGTCCCGGTATGTCGAGTATGACCTCCGGGCCGAGATTTTCGCCCATCTGCTCCGGCTCACCCCTTCCTTCTATCATCAGCGTCGAACCGGTGACCTTATGGCGCGTATGACGAATGACCTTGAGGCCGTTCGTCAAATGATCGGTCCTGGCGTCATGTATATCTCCGATACCATAGTGAAACTGACGGTGGCATTCGGTTTCATGATCTATTTATCACCCAAACTTACCCTTTATGCGATAATACCGTTGATATTACTTCCGATAGCCGTGAACCGAATTGGTAACGTGATTCACCGCCGGTTCATGCGGGTACAGGAAAGCTTCTCTGAGCTCACGGCGGCCGCCCAGGAAAACCTCGCCGGTATCCGGGTAGTGAAGGCGTATCGTCAGGAAGAGCCGGAAATCGATCACTTTGCCGGTCTCTCCAGCAAGAATGTCGAGCTCAACATGTCCTTGGCACAACTTCAGGGAATCTTTGTGCCGTCGATGCGTCTGGTCGCCGCGGCTTCATATTTGGTGGTCTTTTACTATGGCGGTTTGCAGATTATCAACGGGACCTTGAGCCTTGGCGACATAGTCGCGTTCTTCGGCTATCTGGCGATGATCACCTGGCCGATGATCGCGATCGGCTGGGTTACCTCGTTGTACCAGCGCGGAACCGCGTCGCTGGGACGCATCAACAGTATCTTGTTTACCGATCCGGTAGTCTCTGATGGCGTCGGGCGCACACACCAACAACCGATGCGTGGCGAGATAGAATTCAGGAACTTAAAGTTCGGTTACGACGGAGCGGCAGTGTTAAACGACATCGATTTGAAGATCGAAGCCGGTCAAACTGTCGGCCTCGTTGGGATGACGGGAAGTGGCAAGACCACCGTGGTTTCCTTGCTTTCACATATGTTTCCTGTAGAGCGTGGACAGGTGTTCATCGATGGCATCGACCTCAATGACTGGCCGCTGGAATCCCTCCGCAGTCAGATCGGTGTGGCGACTCAGGAACCGTTTCTCTTCTCGGATACTATTGCGGGCAATATCCGCTTTGGAAATCGCGATGCTTCACTTGATGAAGTGGTGAGGGTGGCGTCAATAGCCGACCTGAGCAAAGACGTGAACGAATTCAAAGAAGGCTTCGAGACTATTGTGGGCGAGCGCGGGATTACGTTGTCGGGTGGTCAGAAGCAACGCACGGCGATCGCTCGCGCGATCATGACCCGGCCGGCGATTCTGATTCTCGATGATGCAACGTCGGCGGTGGATACCGAAACAGAACACCAGATAAATGAACGCATCAAGCAGGTGCTGGAGGGGCGGACTTCAATTATCATCTCGCACCGCGTTTCTTCGGTCAAAGAAGCGGATTTAATAGTCTATTTGCACGACGGCCGCATCAGCGAGCAGGGGACGCATGATGAATTGATGGCACGTAATGGACGTTATGCGGACCTGTACCGCTCTCAACTGCTTGAAATGGAACTGGAGTCATTGTGAGCGGCAGCCAGAGCTACCACGAAGAAGAAATTCTCGGCAAAGCGTATGACGCCCGGCTGATGAAACGCCTCTTGACCTACGTGAGACCGTACCGCTGGGTAATTGTGCTGGCTGTGCTGTCCTTATTGCTGAGCGCGCTTTTTCAGACGTCGCTCGCCTTTATTACCAAGCAGGGAATTGACAATTACATACTCAAGGGGAATGCCGACGGATTTCACGGAATAGCGCTGGCGTATGTAGTGATTATTGTGCTCACCCTGGTGGTGAGCTATGTCGAGATCTACTCGACCTGGTGGGTCGGACAGCATGTTCAGCACGATATACGTATGAAGATTTTCCGCCACCTCCAGAATCTGCACCTTGGGTATTTTGACAAAAATCCGGTCGGTCGATTGGTAACACGGGTGACTAACGACGTGAACACCCTCGATGACCTGTTCTCATCGGGCGTGGTGAATATCATCGGGGACATCCTCATGCTCGTCTTCTTCGTCGGCGCCTTGCTGTACGTAAATTGGAGGCTGGCGCTGGTAGTATTTGTAACCGTGCCACTGCTGCTGGTGGCAACTTTCATGTTCAGGGCCAGGGCGCGCGATGCCTATCGGTCAGTCAGGTTGAAGGTGGCCCGCATAAACGCATTCGTCCAGGAACACCTGACCGGTATGCACATCGTTCAGCTGTTTACCCGGGAACGGGAAACGGTTGGCAAATTCGATGATATCAACAAAGACCTTCGCACCGCTCACTTTCGCTCGGTACTGTACTACGCGGTATTCTATCCGACCGTTGAAATCATCGGCGCTTTCTCGGCCGGCTTGCTGTTCTATTACGGCGGTAAGATGATTGAGGTCAACACGCTCAGTTTCGGCGAACTCGTTCTGTTTATCTATCTGGTGGAACGATTCTTCCAGCCGATTCGCGATCTCTCAGAAAAGTACAACATCTTGCAGGCCTCCATGGCGTCATCGGAACGAATCTTCAACCTGCTTGACACCGAACCGCAGATCATTGATAGAGTGGCAACGAAGATGCCGGAGAAGTTCGCCGGGGAGATTGTGTTTGACCATGTCAAGTTCGCTTACAGTGACAATGAGTGGGTATTGAACGACGTTTCCTTTACGGTGGAACCCGGAGAGAAAGTAGCTATCGTTGGTGCGACCGGAGCGGGGAAGACCTCGCTTATATCGCTGCTGTACCGGTTCTACGATTACCAGCACGGATCAATTCGGCTTGATGGTGTCGACTTGAAGGACTACCCAACGGAGAAACTGCGCTCTCATCTTGCCCTGGTGCTTCAGGACGTCTTTATATTCAGCGGTGACTATGCCCAGAATGTGCGCCTCAGGGACCACAAAATAACCGATCAGGAGGTTAATCAGGCGCTGAGTCGCGTTGGATTCGATCGGTTCCTGACGGACCATCCCAAAGGCATTCATACCGAAGTGAAAGAGCGTGGGGCTACTCTTTCTACCGGCCAGAAACAGCTTTTGTCATTTGCCCGAGCGCTGGCTTTCGACCCCGATATCCTGATTCTCGACGAAGCCACAAGTTCGGTGGATACTGAAACGGAGCATTTGATTCAGCGTGCACTCGATGAGCTGCTCAAGGGCCGGACATCGATTATCATCGCTCATCGGCTTTCGACTATCGAGAAAGCTGACAAGATAATCGTCCTGCATCACGGTACGCTTCGAGAAATGGGCAGGCACGACGAACTGCTCAAGCAACGTGGAATCTACTATCGGTTGTATCAGCTCCAGTACAAACGACAGGATGTTGCCCGGCAACAGGGTCCTGCAGTTGAGGAGATACCGAAGTGAGCCTGCCGGTCCGTGATTTGAAAAACCTCTTGAGCTTCACCGAACAGGTGGCAATCGATGCCGGAAAGATCCTGTCCGGGGGATTCCATAGAGCCAAAAAGGTCCGATACAAGGGTGTCATAGACCCGGTGACGCAGTACGACGTGAAATCGGAAAACTTCATCAAGTCAAAGATCCTCAAACGATATCCGGATCATAGTATTCTTGCCGAAGAGGGTGATGAAGTAGATACCGGATCGGACTTCCGCTGGGTGATAGACCCGCTCGATGGCACGGTGAATTACGCTCATGGGTTTCCTGTCTATTCGGTGTCGATAGCCCTTCAGTATTGCGGTGAGTCGGTAGTTGGTGTCGTATACGACCCGGAACTCAACGAAAAGTTTGTCGGCCTCAAAGGCCGCGGAGCGTTTTTGAACAAGAACCGGCTGAGTGTTACGGGTGAAAGAAACCTGCAGCGGGCTCTCCTTGCCACCGGTTTCGCATATAGCATCAAGACCGCCCGGCAGAACAATCTCGGCATGTTTGCGCGCATGGCCAAAAAAGCCCAAGGAGTGCGTCGCCTGGGATCGGCGGCGCTCGATTTGTGTTGGGTGGCGGCCGGGAGACTCGACGGTTTCTGGGAATACCACCTCCACCCCTGGGATACGGCGGCAGGCATGCTGATTGTCACCGAAGCGGGCGGCAAAGTGAGCAAAATCAACGGCAAATCATACTCGATTTTCGATACAGATCTGCTTGCCTCCAACGGTCATATCCACCGGGCTATGCGGGAAGTTCTGCACCAAAAACGAAAATAATACCTGAGTTTACGGGCTGAATCAGGGAGAGATTTGTCTTGTCTGGCATGCTCAGAGAAACGATATTTTGTATAAGAGGTTACAGATGAGACTCACACAGACCACGACATATTGTTTGATAATAGCAGTGCTCTGGCTTTCAGCCTGCTCGGATGACACCACAACGCCGCCGACACAACCATCGGACCACACTCCGCCGGCTGATATAACTACGCTGGAGGCAGGTAGTCCGACCTCGACCACGATTACCCTTGATTGGACAGCTCCCGGCGACGATGATATGATAGCGAAAGCCGCTGAATATGACATCCGCTACTCGTCCACATCCATTTCGGATGCCAATTGGGACCAGGCCACACCGGTAGCCAACCCACCACGGCCGACAGTCGGAGGCGCACCGCAGTCATTTGTGGTAAGCGGTCTGCTGCCCAGCACGGTCTACTATTTCGGAATCGAAACGGCCGACGAGGTTCCAAACTGGTCGGGATTATCGAATATCGCTTCGGCAAAGACTTTGCTGGCCGGGGCGTGGACAGTCTTTACGGTGGCATCAAGCGACCTTCCTTCGGACACAATCTTTGAACTCGACCTCCGGGGAGTTGACCGGTTTCTGGGAACGACAGCCGGTCTGGCCAGACTGGCCGGGAGTGTCTGGACAGTTTATGATACCGTTAACTATGCCAATATGCCCGGCAACCGCATCCGCGTGGTCACGCATGACCCGGCAGGAAGTATCTCGCTATCCAATTTTGAAAATGGTTTCAGCAGTTTCGATGGGACCTCGTTTGTGCTCTACAACGACAGCACGACCGGAGAACATCTCAACGCCGTGCGGGCGTTGGCGTCAAATACTGCAGGGGAGCTCTGGATCGGAACGGCCAACACCGGCCTTTATCACTTGACCGACAGCGGAATAGTAAACTACAATACATCATCGGGCGTGAATATGGATCAAAACGGTGTCGGGGTGCTCGCTTTCGATGGTAGCGGATTCTTGTGGATCGCCTATGGCAACGGCCGGGTGGCCAGATTTAACGGCACATCGTTTGACGACCCGATTGATGTTGGCAGCCGCTATAATATAGTCCATGCTATCGCGGCGGACCATTCCGGTAACCTCTGGTTCGGCAGCGACAACGGAGCATACAAATACGACGGCGCCGTCCTGACACCATACACGTCGACCAACAGTGGTCTGGTTGACAACGTTGTCATATCGGTTACGGTGACGCCGAACGATGAACGATGGTTCGCTACACAATTTGGGCTGAGTAGATTCGACGGCACAACTTGGACGACCTACACAACCGCCAACAGCGGCCTTCCGGACAATTTCATTTGGGTGGTTCGATCCGATCAGGTCGGTAATCTGTGGCTGGGAACCAACTACGGTTTGGCCGAGTTTACTCCGTAGACTGGCAGGCCTCCGGCCCGTAACTGAGGATTGCCCAGCCCGAAGAAGCGTAAGCTTTCAATCGAAACATGATTATCAAAAAGTAAATTATTACGACAATTGAGATAGTGAAACAAATGAGCAAAATCGAACTGGTGAAATCTACGTCCGGTGTCAGAGGAGTAATCGGCAACGGACTGGATCCGATACTTGCGGTCCGCTATGGCGCCGCCTTTGGCACTTTCCTTCATAAAGGCTCCATTGTGGTGGGCCGCGATAGCCGGCCTTCGGGCGAAATGATAAAAGCCGCGACCATTGCCGGGCTGGTTTCAGTGGGCATTGACGTTGTCGATATCGGTATTGTGCCCACACCAACAGTGGAAATTGCCATAACCCGGCTAAAGGCCCGGGGCGGCATTTGTATTACGGCGTCACATAACCCTTCACCCTGGAACGCCCTCAAGTTTTTTAACGAAAAAGGCGAGTTCATTTCGCCGGCTCAGTACAAGACACTTGACGGCATTTTTGAAAGCGGGAAATTTGCCTGGCAAAGGCATGATAGAGTAGGCCGGATTTCCCAGAGCGATATCTGGGCTGATGAACATGTCAAAAGCACGCTGGCACTCAAGGCGATTAACGCCGCCGCGATCCGCCGTCGCAAATTTAAAATAGTGGTCGATGCGGTCAATGGAGCCGGCTCTTATGCTCTGCCGACCCTGCTGGAAAAACTGGGGGCCCAGGTGGTGCGGATCAACTGTAAAGGAGACGGTGACTTCGTCCATGAACCGGAGCCCGTGCCCAAGAACCTCACGCAGCTCAGCCAGGCTGTCAAGAAGCACAAGGCAGACCTCGGCATGGCCTGTGACCCGGACGCTGACCGGTTAGCCTTGGTTAACGAATTCGGAGAACCGGTAGGCGAAGAACTAACACTAACGATTGCAGTCAAAGCAATACTGGCAAAGAAATCCGGCCCAACGGTTATAAACCTTTCAACGTCAAAGACTACCGAGGATGTCGCCAACTCGATGGGGTCAAAGGTGACGTATTCAAAAGTGGGTGAGGCTAATGTTGTTCAGATGATGCATGCTCGTCGGGCCGTTATTGGCGGCGAGGGCAACGGCGGTGTGATTTACCCCGGATTTCATGCCGGCAGGGACTCGCTGGTGGCCGCTGCTTTAGTCCTGGAATGCCTGACCCGGGAAAGAAAATCCCTGGCCGAGCTTGTTGCAACTTTCCCCGTATACTACTATATAAAGACCAAAGGTAAACTGGCCGACGATTTCGGTACAAAGCTTAAGCGGTTTAACCAGGAAGCCAACGCGATTCTTGGGAAAATCAAAATCGACAGCCGTGACGGCTTCCGTTATGATTTCAAAGACGGCTGGCTTCAAATTCGTACTTCCAATACTGAACCGATTTACCGGCTGATAGTCGAAACGCGCGACCGGGAGCTATCCAAGGCCTTGCTGAGAAAAGTCACAAAGTTTTTTGAATAGGAGTGAGGGAATAGTATGTGTGGAATTGTCGGATATGTTGGGCCAAAGCAGGCCATGCCCATTCTGATGAAGGGACTCAAACGCCTGGAATACCGGGGCTATGACTCGGCCGGCATTGCCATGCTGACCGACTCCGGCCTGATGGTGGCGAAAGCAGCCGGTAAAATCAGCCGCCTCGAAGAAATGCTGGCGGACGGAACATTCAACAGTACTCGGGGAATAGCGCACACCCGTTGGGCCACTCATGGTGAACCAACCCAGTTGAATGCTCATCCCCATACCGATGAGTCAGAAGAAATAGCGCTGGTACACAACGGCATAATCGAGAATTACCGCACCCTCAAAGAATTCCTCGTCCAGAAAGGATTCCGCATCCGCACCGATACGGATACGGAAATTCTGGTGCATCTGATTCGGTTCAACTACCAGGGTGATATGACCGACGCGGTGCGCAATGCCCTTCGGCAGGTCGAGGGGACCTACGGTATCGCCGTAATGTCTTCCCTGCATCCTGATACAATCGTCGCGGCTCGGATGGGTTCGCCGCTGGTGCTCGGCATCGGTAAAGGGGAAAACTTTGTAGCCTCCGATGTTTCGGCTATGCTGGATCACACCAAGCGGGTGGTGTATCTCGAAGACGGCGAAATTGCGACGATCACTCCCAATGGGTATAAGGTCACCACGATACAAAATGACAGCATCACACCGCAAATCGAGGAAATCACCTGGACCCTTGACCAAATCGAAAAAGGCGGCTACGACCATTTCATGCTCAAGGAGATCCATGAGCAGCCAACCACCCTTCGCAACGCCATCCGCGGACGTCTTAATGTCGAGGAAGGAATTCCCCGGTTGAACGGGCTGAACCTTCAGTACGACGAACTACGCAAGATCAAACGAATTATTATCACCGCCTGTGGAACATCGTGGCATGCCGGCCTGATCGGCGAATACATGATTGAGGAGCAGGCCAGAGTACCGGTTGAAGTCGAGTATGCTTCGGAATTCCGTTATCGCTCGCCGCTGGTGGACGAGAAGACGATCATGTTCGCGATCAGTCAATCGGGCGAGACGGCAGATACGCTGGCCGCGATGCGGGAAGCCAAGAAACAGGGCGCGACCGTACTCGGTCTGGTGAACGTAGTCGGTTCGACCATTGCCCGCGAGACCGACGGTGGCGTGTACCTGCACGCCGGACCTGAAATCGGCGTGGCTTCGACCAAGGCATTCACTTCGCAGGTCATGGTCATCGCCCTGATAAGCACATTGCTGGCCCGGATGCGTCACTTGTCGGTACAAGCCGGCCAGGAAGTCATTGAAAACCTGCAACGCATCCCTGACCAGGTTGATCAGATCCTCAGAAACAGCGACAATATCGCAAGCATTGCAAGCAAGTACTATCGCTCGAACAACTTCCTGTACCTCGGACGCGGCATCAATTTCCCGGTCGCGCTCGAGGGCGCCCTCAAGCTGAAAGAAATCTCGTACATTCATGCCGAAGGATACCCGGCGGCCGAGATGAAGCACGGGCCGATCGCACTGATCGATGAGAATATGCCGGTGGTGGTCATTGCCCTTCAGGATCCGGTCTATGACAAGGTGATGTCTAATATCGCCGAAATCAAAGCGCGTAATGGCAATGTGATCGCTATCGCCACCGAAGGCGACACGGAAATCGCCGACAGGGTCAACCACGTCATCTATATTCCAAAGACCAACAGGTTGTTGACCCCGTTGCTTTCGATTATACCCCTGCAATTGTTGGCCTATCATATAGCCGTCATGCGCGGATGTCATGTCGACCAGCCCAGAAATCTGGCGAAGTCGGTGACGGTCGAGTAATCCGGCGGTTACATAGTCCGGCCACGAATAAGAAGGCCGAATGAGTACACTCATTCGGCCTTATGCTTTATGCTGAGCAGGATAAAGGACTACTCGGTCGGTTCATCAGAATCGGAACGTTCGCGGCGGAATTTCGTGAGCACCAGAGTGTACGTTCCTCTTAGAATCTTGCCGACCACCTCAGTGAAGCGCGAAGGCGTCAATTGTTGAAGACTATATAACGGCCAGGTTTCCTTCTGTGAGGTCTTCTTGGCGGATTGTTCTTTCTTTCGGCGCGTCATGACTTGTCTCCAAGAGCTCTATTCCGTGTGTCAAGCCAGTACACGTGAATACATAGCTCTGCTATAAATACGTTTCACGGCCAGGCCGTGTTCCGTCGCAAGTGTCCACTTCCGAACGACTATAGCGCAATCTTACTGATCGACCTTCGGCAAATCTCTCGGCAGTTGTTTATCCTCGCGGAAACCGAGAGCGTAATCCGCCTGCATGAGCGTATGAATCTCACGGGTGCCTTCGTAGATGGATGCGCCTTTGGAGTTGCGGTAGAACCGCTCTACCGGATACTCATCGGAAAAACCATACGCTCCATGCACCTGAACAGCATTGGCGGCTGCCGCTTCAGCTTCACGACAGGCAATCCATTTGGCCAAAGAGGTTGCTTTGGTAGATCGCTTGCCCTGATTCTTCAGCCAGCCGGCCTTAATCCACAGATACGAGGAGTACTCGTAGGCCGCTTCCATATTCGCTATCATCTGCTTAACCAATTGATGCTCTTCAATATTGACGCCGAACGTCTGACGCTGTTTAGCATATCTCACCGATGCATCGCGGCAGGCGCGAATGAGTCCACACGACCCGGCCGCTACAGTATACCGCCCCTGGTCCAGACAGAACATGGCTATTTTGAACCCGGAACCTTCCTTGTCCACAAGATTTTCTTTCGGAATCATGACATCCTGAAAGGCGATATACCCCGTGTTACCGGCTCTGACACCAAGTTTGCCGTGAATAGTACCGGTAGTAACGCCCGCCCACTTGCGTTCGACAATGAATGCCGAGAGACCGCTGTGATCGCGTTGCCTTTTCTTCTCCAGGTTAGTCCAGGCAAACACGAGGAAGTAATCCGCAATATCAGCCAGTGATATCCACATTTTCTCGCCGTTAAGCAGATAGGAATCCCCCTGTTTTACCGCAGTGCTCTGAATGCCGACCGCATCGGACCCGGCCGCCGGTTCTGTGAGGCCGAAAGTGGCGATTTTTTCGCCTTTAGCCGCCGGGATCAAATACTTTTGCTTCTGCTCCTCGTTGGCAAAAGTCAGGATCGGCAGAGAGAAGAGGCCGATGTGGACGGATAGGATCACGCGTGCCGAGGTATCGGCGTACTCCAGTTCTTCGGAAGCCAATCCAAGTGAGATATAATCCATGCCGAGTCCGCCGTACTGCTCCGGAATGCAAAATCCAAGAAGATTTGCCTTCGCCATCGACGGCAGAATCTCCGGGTTCAATTTTTGAGATCGGTCGTATTCCGCAATACTCGGCAGGACGACTTTTTGGGCAATATCCCGCGCCATATCTCGAACCGCCAAATGGTTTTCCGTAAATGAGAAATCTATCATGCGACCAGGGACTCCTTTGCACGTCTTGGTAGGTTCTGTGATTATATACGCAATGGGAACAATGTTGTCAAACTAATGTGCCCACCGGCAAACAGTTCAGGAAATAGCTTTTTTCGCCCGGTATGGCGGTTGCCCGGTCGCCGGATTTTACATATATTGCGGCTCTAAGTCGAAAGGGATATCGAGTGAACCAGCCGACCAACATTAAGGCCGACATCATTGCGTACACGCGCGAGTACGGTGAAGTAGTCCGGTCATGGATTGATTCCGAGGAAACGTATCGTATGGTCTGTCAGGGCAAAGACTTTCCGCCACCCGAGGATGTTGTCGAGTCATGGCAGCGCGAAGGGGTGCTGTCGTTTCTGCTTTTCGCGGACCGTAAACCGGTAGCTTACGCCGAGTTCTGGCGCCGTCCTCAGGAGCTGGCGCTCCAGGTGGCCCACCTGATAGTCGACCCTTACAAGCGCTCCGAGGGATACGGCACAAAGATGCTTCAGCTTTTGTACGAGCGAGCGGCGGCCAGGAGTGATGTCGCGAAAGTAGTTATGAATATATATAACGACAATCCAATCGCGGTCGGATGCTTTCTCAAGGCAGGTTTCGAGTTGGCCGGGACGACCAATTATACCGAAGGGCTGCGGATGGTCAGATATATCAAATAGCACACGCCTAATACCAATCGTATAGATGGAGAGACAGATGATAAAAAAAGTAGGTATCGTAGGATTTGGGCAGATGGGATCAGGTATCGGACAGGTGTCGGCGGCAGCCGGATATCAGGTTGTGGCGGTCGAAGTTTCCGATGCGGTTTTTCAGAAAGGGCTCGGGTATATTACTAAGTCGCTGGACAAAGCTATCGAAAAGGGTAAGGCCGATCAGGCGTTTAAAGACAAAGTTCTTGGCAATATCAAAAAGGCTTCCGGATATGGTGATCTGGCCGACTGCGACATCATTTGCGAAGCGGTCATAGAAAACATGGGTGTCAAAAAAGAGGTCTTCTCGAATCTTGACAAACTCTGCAAGCAAGAAACAATCTTTGCCTCCAATACCTCGTCGCTGCCAATCGGCGATATGGCCGCCGGAACTTCCCGCCGCGATCGCTTTCTGGGACTTCACTTCTTCAACCCGGTTCCGGTTATGAAGCTATGCGAGGTTGTAAGGACACTCGACACTTCGGATGAGACGTATAAGACCGGCTTTGCCTTCGCCCAATCAGTAGGCAAAGCTGCGGTAACGGCCAAGGACTCGCCCGGATTTATCGTTAACGTTCTGCTGGTTCCGTATCTTCTCGATGCCATCAAGCAGTACGAGAGGGGCTTGGCCAGCCGGGAGGACATAGATAACGGGATGATGCTCGGATGCGGTCACCCGATGGGCCCGCTCACCTTGACCGACTTTATCGGACTTGATACGATATTGTATATCGCGGACATCATGTTCGAGGAGTTCAAAGATGCCCACTACTCCGCGCCGCCATTGCTCCGTCGGATGGTCAATGCCGGTTATCTCGGCAAGAAGGCGGGGCGCGGTTTTTACGATTACTCTAAGAAATGACAAAGGATACCACGTATGAGTGAATACAAAAACCTGCTTGTCGAGCAAAAGGAGCAGGTCCTGGTTATCAGGATCAATCGTGAACGCGCCTTGAACGCGCTCAACAAAGAGACAATAGCAGAGCTCCAGCAGTTGTTCAGCTATTACTGGACCGATGACACGGTCAAGTGTGTCGTCATCAGCGGCGCAGGTGAGAAGGCGTTCGTCGCCGGCGCCGATATCAGCGAACTCGCGGATCTCGATGTGCGAAGCGGCAATGAACTGTCCGCGCACGGACTCTACCTGATGAAGACTATCCAGAACTTCCCAAAACCGGTCATAGCCGCGATAAACGGATTTGCGCTCGGTGGCGGATGCGAATTGGCCATGTCCTGTGATATTAGATTGGCCTCGGAGAAAGCCAAGCTCGGCCAGCCGGAAGTCAATCTTGGCATCATCCCGGGCTATGGCGGCACCCAGCGCCTGCCTCGATTGGTTGGACGCGGTAAGGCGATGCAACTCATCCTTACCGGACAGATTGTCGATGCCAAAGAAGCGTATCGAATCGGACTCGTCGATGAGGTCTATCCGCCCGACCAGCTCATGGATAAGGCAATGGAGATGGCCAATATGATTTGCTCCAAGGCGCCTATTGCAATTACCCTGGCCAAAGAGACGATCAACCGCGGGATCGAAGGCACAATCAGCTATGGCTGTGATCTCGAGAAGGCTAATTTTGCCCAGCTTTGCGGCACCGGCGACAAAAACGAAGGGATGGAGGCGTTTCTTGAGAAGCGCCCGCCGAAGTTCACAGGAAACTGAACCGAGAGGTCAATATCTACGGATATCTCAAGTATAAGCACCGTCGGTTTCCAGCCGGCGGTGTTTTTCTTAAGGCGCGGATTAGCAGTAAATGAGATTGATCTAATTCATGAAGTGGATTGTAAAGAAGGCCTCACCTGACGACCGACCCTGGATACTCGAGGTTGTCCGGGGCTGGGGAGCGGATTTTGTGGTGACACGCGGCCGCAAAGTGTATCCGGTCGACTTGGAGGCGTATATCGCGTTCAATGGCAATGGTGACCGGCTCGGCCTGATAACATTCGAAATGACAGGGGATCAGTGTGAGATCGTCACGCTGGATGCCTTGACACCGCGACATGGAATCGGTTCGGTATTGATGGAAGAGCTAATCAAGGATGTCAGGGCGAGAGGCTCTCGCCGTGTCTGGCTCATCACTACCAACGACAATCTGGATGCTCTCCGGTTCTACCAGCGGAGAGGGTTTGTCATAGCCGCAGTTCACCGCGGTGCTATTGCAGAGTCACGCAGATTGAAACCATCGATTCCCCTCGAAGGAAACTACGGTATACCGATCCGTGACGAGATAGAGCTTGAATTACGGTTCAGATAGCGAAAGCCCGGCGTGCATCAATAACCTTAGTGTTAAGTGGCTAGTCTGCTAAAATTCGCGGCCAAAAGTTTCCTGCCCGAGCATTGCTTCATGGAGCCGGTTGTAAATGGCGCCCTGAGGTGTAAGGGTTGACTTGAAGAGGACAACCCGGTCGAACGTGAAGGGCACCGCGGTAAATTGATATTGTCGGATGTAATCGGTCAGCGCGTCGAGTCCTTTGGGGGCACGGACCCGGCCCAGCGTGAAGTGGGCCCGAAATTTCTTACCCTCGGGCTCCCAGCCAAGTTTGTTCATGCGAAGATCCATCTCATCGGCCATCTGTACGAGTGTCTCGTGCTCCTGCTCGATCCCGGCCCATATTACTCGCGGACGCTGTAGATTGGGGAAAGCGCCAAGATGAGCAACGGAGCTGTGGACAGGCCGATAGCTCTTGACAAAACTATCCAGCTGGTTTTTGATGTCAGGAAGCATCGATTCTTCGGTTTCCCCGAGGAACTTGATCGTCAAGTGGATATTCTCGGGTGCGACCCAGGATATGCGGCCGCCTTGGTGACGAAGGTCTTCTACGACGCGCCCCAGTGCGCGCTCCACTTCGGCCTCAAGAGGCAGGGCAATAAACAGCCGTAGCATCATGTAATATCCAAAATATCCCGCCGCAGAAGCTCAAGAGCCGAATATGCGGCGCGGAGCCGGTTCGTTTCTCGATTATTGCCAAAATGAAACTTGCGGGCATAAGTAGCATGCGCCGATGCCAGTCCAATGAAAGTCAATCCGACCGGCTTGTCATCGGTGCCTCCTGTCGGACCGGCCACACCTGTGATGGAGAGCGCGTAGTCAGTGCCGAACCTCAGGCGGCAACCGGAGGCCATCGCCGCCGCGCACTCCTCGGAGACGGCGCCATGCTCCTCAAGCATCTTCGGGTCTATCCCCAGTTCACGAATTTTGCTGTCGTTGGAATAACTGATCACTCCACCTTCAAAATAGTCGGATGAGCCTGGGACGGAAGTGAGCAGGGCACCTATCCCGCCGCCGGTGCATGACTCAGCCACCGAAACGGTCTTGTCATTGTCTTTGAGCAGTTGGCCGACTACTCCCTCCAGCGTATCATCCTCGCGGCCGTAAATATACTTGCCTACTTCCGCCTCCACCATACGTTGTCCGGCACGCGCCTTCTCGAGCGCTTCTTCCTCGGTCGGCGCATACGACATAATTCGAAGATCGACTCCGCTGACACTGGGGAGGTAAGCGAGCTTGACTCCCGATTCCAACTTAAGAGTGGACATCAACATCTCGGCGATTCGCGATTCAATGATACCGGTTGTGCGCAATTTGATGATCTTGATCGTTTCACCGATAGGCAGTCCGCGGAGGTGTGGCACGACTTCGTCGGCCATAATCTGTTTCATTTCATGCGGAACCCCCGGCAGTGAAATAAACGTCCTTCCGTTTTCGGTAATGCAGATGCCGACAGCGGAACCGCTTCGGTTCGGAAAATGCATAGCACCCTGAGGAAGGAGCGCCTGATTTTGATTGATACCAGGCATATCAATACCGCGCTTGGCGTACCTCGCCTTGATGTCTTCGAGAATCTCTTCGTGAAAGATCAGATTCCGTTTGAATACTTTTACAATCGCTTTTTTTGTGTTGTCGTCATCGGTCGGCCCGAGCCCCCCGGTTGTTATCACGACCTGTGCCCGTTTGAGGGCCAGCCGGAAGGCCTCTTCCATTTGCTCCACTGAATCCCCGCAAGAACTGATGTACTTGATGGAAAGACCAATGCCTGTCAGGTGCTGGGCAATAAATGCCGAATTCGAGTCTATCGTGTGACCCGTGAGAATCTCATCGCCAATTGTGATTATTTCAACTTCCATACCGGATTCTAACCCGAAGCATCCCTAAATGTCCAGTATAATCCTACTGGAGGATAAATCTTGCCACAACTTGGGTGACTATGTTAGCATAGATGCCGGCCATTATGTCGTCCATTGTTACTCCCCACCCCCGCGGGAGATTCTCCAGTTGGGCCGCCGGCGCTATTTTCAGGACATCAAACGCCCGAAATGCCACAAAACCTGTTATATAAGCACCCAAAGAGAATGGAACGAAAAGCAAAGTAAGGAACATTCCCGCCCATTCATCGATAACGATCTTCTTGGCATCATGCCCGAACAGCTTCTCGGCTTCGCCCGCAGACCATATTGAGACAACAGAAGTAACGGCGGTCACAACAGCCAGCAGGGTGAGATTATTTCCAATCAGGAAGAATGCGATCAGCCAGGCCGGGAGCGTGCCCCAGGTGCCCGGGAATGGCTTGATATAGCCAGAGAACAGGCCGGTCGCTATAAGCTTTGCCAGAAAAGTACGCATGAGACCCCGTTATTTAAGGACAGTTTTAATCATGTAGAAGTATTTCACGACGTAGTCGATACCGGTCCAGACCGTTACGATCGCCGTCAGCCAGATGCCGATGTTGAAGTAGAAATGGTAATCAAATTCCACAACCGCCAATGCCGGGCTGTGATAGAAGCGTAATGAATACAGCAGCGTCATATAGGCAAGGATCATGCCCACAACTGTCAACTGCATGAAGGTCTTTACTTTCGCCCACCAGCTGGGTGAAATCACTACTCCGCGATAGGCCGCCAGCAGTCGAAGACCGGTGATTGAAAACTCTCTGCCTATTATGAGCATTACCGGCAGAGGAGAAACCAACCCAAGAGCAATAAACGCAATCAAGGCGGAAGACACGAGTATCTTGTCCGCCAAGGGGTCCATGAACTTGCCGAACCCGGTGATAATGCCGAACTTCCGGGCATAGTAGCCGTCGGCCAAATCAGTCAGCGCGGCGATGATAAACAGCCCCAGTGCTATAAGCCGCAGATAAAAGTTTTCGAGCATGAAGAAATACATGAACAACGGGGCAATTAGAATCCGAAGCAGGGTCAGCTTGTTGGGGGTATTCATCGCTTCTCAAAGTATGACCGAAGGCCGGCCCTGTCAATCGGGAATTCCGGTGAGCGGAGGCTAAGTACTGTCGATTCTAAATGTGTCAAGGCGAAGCATCATTACCAAGCTATGAACGTCTTACACTATCATTGACCAACAAGATCATAATGATGAAGAGGAGATCCCCCGGGATTGATGTGGCATGGCGAAGCGGGCGAAGAGGGCAAAAAAAACCCAAGCAGGTAAAATGCCTGCCTGGGCGGACGATATTAGGTAATCCACAGAAAGAGTAACACTTTCCGATTGCGATAACATAATAACACCGAATCAAAATCTTGTCAAGAGGAAATCTGGGGTTGATGCCGTTTTTTTGCCTTCGACCGACCGCCCTTGTGTGGCCTTAAGTCATTGTAAGACAATGCGTAATGATAGGTGCGCTGAAACTGGTTGACCAGCCGGGAACGAAGTAGTATGCTCCATCAACTTTTTTGACCTTTCCGGGCCACCAAACGACAGATTATGAGGAAGCGTGGAGTGTGAGTGCCGAAAGATTTTCCGTCAAAACCGTCCGGCAGGATCAGTCGCTGATCGAGCAAATGGAGCAAATTTCTCTATTATCCTGGCCTGAGTTCATGCTCCACGCATCCGGGGGAGCCAAGTACTGGCCGCGCCTGTACGCAGATTTTCCCGATTACCAGTTTGGCGTGTTCAATCAGGACCTGATGTTAGTTGCGGCTGGTTGGAGCCTGCCGCTACGATTCCAGGGATCTTCCGATGATCTGCCGGATGAAGGCTGGGATTGGGCGATGACAGCCGGGTTCGAGGGCCTTAAAGAACGGATCCGCCCTAATATCCACTGCGCGCTTGCTATCGTGGTACATCCCAGCCTGCGAGGGAAGAAACTCAGCAGCATCGTAGTCGAAAATATGAAACGGATCGGCGGCTCAAACGGATTGCAGTCTCTGATAGCACCGGTTCGCCCAAATCTCAAGGCGGCCTATCCGCTGATCGAGATGCAAAGTTATATAACCTGGACTAACGCGGAGCGCCTGCCGTTCGATCCGTGGATGCGGGTTCACGCCAGATTGGGCGCGAAAGTCGTCAGGGCATGTAATCGCTCGATGCAGATCTATGGGACGGTTGAGCAGTGGCAGCAGTGGTCCGGCATGCGGCTGCCGGAGAGCGGCCGATATGTGATACCGGGAGCGCTAGCCCCGGTAGAAGTGGATTGCGAAAACGACCGGTGCACTTACATCGAGCCGAACGTGTGGATGTGGCACCCCATGGATGATGGCGTGGCCGGGTAGCATGCTCAGGTGCACTTGGCGCCCGACACAGATATTTTCTGATTATTACCTTCACGCGCTACTTTCGCGAAAAGTGCTTCCGTGACGATTCAATCGTGACGATTTAGTTTTTCACATCGCCTGTGGAAAAGTCGTGGAAATGCTGTGAGAACTCGTATAACCTCCTATAAATTAGTGAATTAGGTACCACCTGGAAATTGATAAACGTGGCGCTAAGATTACTAATTTTTGATGTGGATATAAGATGATGTTCAGCATGACCTTACGAAACTCAAAAATTCAGAGATTGATGCTCAGTGGTTTTGGGAAACATTTCGGACCGGAAAATCCAGATTCTACCTGTTTGTAATACAACAACGTATGAACTTTCTTAGTTACTATACAATTTTTTGTGGCCTGCCTGTCTCAGGGTACTATATATTGTATCCCAAGGCAGAGGGTATACGTTGCGCATTCATTAAAAAGCACCCTCAATTGATAATCGAAAGCAAGAATTTTAACCGCCAAGGGACCTCATGTCTCCAATGGATTGGGGCGGTTGCGTGATCTGGATATAGGAGGTTTGCATTGAAAATTCAACGCTTTTTTACCCGCGAAGGTGAGTCGCCGTACAGCCGGCTCAGTTTTGTCAAGCGAAGCTCGGAGATCAAGAACCCGGACGGTTCAACCGTATTCAAGCTCGACAATATTGATGTTCCCGAACAGTGGTCGCAGGTAGCCGTTGATATTCTCGCCCAAAAGTATTTCCGCAAGGCGGGTGTTCCTCTCACCGACGATAAGGGTCGGCCGATGCTTGATGACAACGGCGACCAGTTAACCGGCGGTGAGACGGATGCCCGACAGGTGTTCAATCGACTGGCAGGATGCTGGCGGCATTGGGGAGAAGAGCACGGTTATTTCGAAACGGAAGCAGACGCGCAGGCGTTTTACGACGAGCTGTGCTACATGCTGGCGGTGCAGATAGCGGCACCCAACTCCCCGCAGTGGTTCAACACCGGACTTCACCACGCCTACGGCATCAGCGGCGTCTCGAACGGTCATTATTATGTCGACCCCAAGTCGCACATGCTCAGTCAGGCCAAGAACGCTTATGAACACCCCCAACCCCACGCCTGCTTCATTCAATCGGTGACCGATGACCTGGTTAACGACGGTGGGATCATGGATCTGTGGGTGCGTGAGGCGCGGTTGTTCAAGTACGGTTCGGGCACCGGAACAAATTTCTCGAATTTGAGAGGGTCCAAAGAGCCCCTCTCGGGCGGCGGCAATTCATCAGGGTTGATGTCTTTCCTGCGCATAGGAGATCGCGCTGCCGGCGCCATAAAATCCGGCGGTACCACCAGACGGGCGGCGAAGATGGTCTGTCTCGATTTGGACCATCCTGATATCATGGAGTTCATTAATTGGAAAGTCGTGGAAGAGCAGAAGGTCGCCGCCCTAGTAACCGGATCGAAGGTCATCAAGCAACAACTGGCTGAAGTGTTCGATGCGGCCAGGATTTCAGGTGAAAACGGGAATTCGGTATATGAGACCGACCCGGAAAGAAACGGCAAGCTCAAGGCGGCGTTGCGCCGGGCCAAACAGCTTTCTGTCCCGCAGGGTTACATCAAGAAAGTGCTGGACCTCACCCGGCAGGGCGTTGGGGAAATAGATTTCGTCCAACTGGACACCAACTGGGACAGCGAAGCATACCTGACAGTTTCAGGCCAGAACTCCAACAACTCAGTGAGAATTCCAAACCAGTTCTTTGACCGTCTGCAGAAGGGTGAGGACTGGACCTTGATCCGTCGCACCGACGGCAAAGTAGCGGGCAAAGTCTCGGCCGCCGAACTCTGGGACAAGGTGACATATTCGGCATGGTCCTGTGCCGATCCGGGTGTGCAGTTTGACACGACAGTCAATGAATGGCATACCTGCCCGGAAGATGGGCGCATCAACGCCTCGAATCCCTGTTCGGAGTATATGTTCCTCGACGACACCGCCTGTAATCTGGCCTCAATCAACCTGGTCAAATTCCTCGGTGATGACGGCCGGTTCGATATCGATGGCTATCTACATGCGATTCGCGTCTGGACGGTGGTGCTTGAAATTTCGGTGCTGATGGCTTCGTATCCGTCGCGTCCGATAGCCCAGAAGAGTTTTGACTACCGCACGCTCGGCCTCGGTTATGCCAATCTCGGCACTTTATTAATGCGCATGGGGATTCCGTACGACTCGGCCGAAGCCTACGCCTGGTGCGGAGCGGTAAGTTCCATGCTGACGGGACAGGCTTATGTAACTTCGGCGGAAATGGCCAAAGAACACGGCCCGTTCTCCGCCTACTACCGCAATCGCGAGCATATGCTGCGAGTGATTCGAAATCACCGCCGCGCCGCGTATAACGCGGATCGTTCGGAATACGAGGACCTGACCATTAAGCCGGTGGGTATAAATCCGAACTACATTCCCGAAGAGCTCACCAAATCGACTCGCGATGTCTGGGACAGAGCGCTCGAGCTCGGCGAGGTGTATGGGTATCGCAATGCCCAGAGTACGGTAATAGCTCCAACCGGGACAATCGGCCTGGTTATGGACTGTGATACCACCGGCATCGAACCTGATTTCGCCCTGGTGAAATTCAAGAAGCTGGCAGGCGGCGGGTATTTTAAGATTATCAACAACTCCGTTCCAATAGCGCTGGAGAAGTTGGGGTACTCTCATGACGAGGTCACCGACATCATTCTCTATGCGACCGGTCACAAGACCCTGAAAGAGGCTCCCTATATCAATCATGAGTCTCTCAGGGCAAAAGGGTTCGGCGAGGAGGAACTCCGCAAGATCGAGCAGAGTTTGGCTAATGTGTTTGATATCTGTTTTGCCTTTAACAAGTACACGCTCGGGGCGGAGTTCATCCACGACACCCTGGGCTTCTCCGAAGACATATATGACTCCTGGGACTTCAACCTGCTTCGTGAACTCGGTTTCACGCGCGAACAGATTGAAGTAGCAAACGCGTACTGCTGTGGTACGATGACGCTTGAAGGGGCGCCGCACATTCAGGACAAGCACTTGCCCATTTTTGACTGTGCCAATCGGTGCGGGCGCAAGGGAACGCGGTTTATCAAGTTCGAGTCGCACATCAGGATGATGGCGGCGGCACAGCCCTTTATATCAGGCGCCATCTCCAAGACAATCAATATGCCCGCGGAGGCATCGGTCGACGATGTCAAAAAGGCATATCGGATGGCGTGGGAGACGATGAACAAAGCGATCGCGATTTACCGCGATGGTTCCAAGCTCAGCCAGCCCTTGAGTTCAGCGCTGCTCGACGATGACGACGACGGACAGGATATGACGGTCGAATCGGCCTCCGAGAAGATGGCTCAGCGGATTGTTTACCGCTACCTTGCCAAACGTCGCAAGATGCCGAATCGTCGCGGCGGATACACACAAAAGGCCGTGGTCGGCGGACACAAGATCTACTTGCGGACCGGCGAATACTCCGACGGCACTCTGGGAGAGATTTTCCTCGATATGCATCGCGAGGGAGCGGCGTTCCGTTCGTTAATGAACAGTTTCGCCATTGCCGTCTCGCTCGGTCTGCAGCACGGCGTACCGCTCGAAGAGTTCGTCGAGGCGTTCCTGTTCAGCCGCTTCGAACCGAACGGAATGGTACAAGGAAATCGGTCCATCAAACGGGCGACCTCGATTATCGACTATATTTTCCGTGAACTGGCCATCACCTATCTCGAGCGAAATGACCTCGCTCATGTTTCAGAGGACGACTTGCTGGGCGACACCGTGGGCAAACCGGCCGACGAGTCGATTGAGTTCGAGGCGGAAGAACCTGCTGACCTGAAAGTCACGGGGCAGGTAACGGCAGCCAGCAGGATGGCGGATGACATACATTCATCGCACCTGACAGTTGATTTTCATCACGATGAAAGCGGCAATGGAAAGCTGAACCCATATCAAGGACGAACAGGAGGAAGCAATGGTCAATCGCTGGAGCTTACGCCTCAAATTGAGCAAACTCAGGTCGCCGAGGCGGTGCTTGAGTATAGCACCCCGGCAAGCAAGAAGATTGGCGGTGACCGAGGAAAAAAACTCTTCCAGGAAATCCGAGCGGCAAGACTGAAAGGGTATGAAGGAGACATGTGCTCCGAGTGCGGTCAATTTACTATGATTCGCAACGGCACCTGCCTCAAGTGCGACACCTGCGGCTCAACGAGCGGCTGCAGTTAATTCCCGCCACAATCGTTTCAGGCCCGTTGTTCCATGAGTAACGGGCTTTTTTATGCTCAACCTGGAGTCAGATTATCTGTTGGATAATTCCTGCCGCCAGTTTAATTACCTATATGGATATCAAAAGAGGAGTCGGCGCGGTCACAGAGTCGGTTGCTCTGGTTGCTATTCTTGCGGCGCTCCTAACGATGGGAACCACTGGTGCGTGTCTGTGGCGGTATAATGCTGTTGATAGCCCCGGGCGTCTGACTTCACTGTTGGACGCCATCGGTTCATCGGGATCGGTATTGATCACTCATTTACTGTTAGGGTGCCTGCTGGCGCTCTGCGCCATCTGGTATTTGGTTTTCACAACAGTTGCCGCACGACCGAGTAACCTCACGTCCCACGGTCATCGGTTTCCGCCGATACAAATCGGTGCGCAGACAGCTCTGTTGATGGTCGGGAGCCTGGTCGTTCTGTCCGGAATAAGTATGTACGCCGGATGGTACCATGGAGCATCAACCCACTCAATTCTCGTCGAATTACACCGGTTCGGCGGATACGGATTGATCGGCTTGGCCTGTGTCATTGTGCCGTTCCGGGTTATCAGAGCTTTCACACGAAGCAAACGACTTCAAGGACGATTCCCGATCTGGGCCGCTGGAATGACCGCGCTTGTTGTCACTGCGGCGGTCGCGCTCACCCTGAGCCGCGGCGTTACGCGAAACTTGGAGTCAGTTGCGGGCGCTCAGGCTGCTACTATCGACGGTATCGCCACTCAGCAGGAGTGGCAGAGAATTCCTGCCGTCCTGATCCCCTGCGCGGGAGGAGCGAATTTCGCCGGCGGAGTGAGCGGCATCAGGATAAAGAGTTTCTATGACAAGCAGTTTATTTATTTCCTGTTCCAGTGGTCCGATTCCACCAGATCGCTCAATCGCAGGTTACTGAAGAAGTCGTCGGGATGGTCGGTCCTGACGAGCGATACCATTTCAGTTCTGGGCGAGGCGAAATATTATGAAGATCAACTGGCGGTTTCGATATCACGGAGTCGAACCGGATGCAACGCAACCTGTCATGCGGGAACAATGGACGACCCGGGCGCTCATTTTACCGCTGGCGACACGGTAGACCTTTGGCACTGGAGGGCGCAGGCCACCGATCCAACGGGGCAGGCAGACGACGGTTGGTGGGGTGGCTGGAATGCCGGTGCAAAGGATGGGCGAAATTTCGATAATAGTCCCGCCGGGGGCTATTTCTCGAATCTTAATAAAGACTGGGGCCAACCATATTTTCTTCCACAACCCCCTCAGCTTTATCCCTGGATCGATTTGCGGACCAACGCGATGACCCCATATTTCGCCGAGGCAGATACATTCCGTATTGGAGTGACCATTCCCGGGCTGCTGGTCTCGCCGTTTATGGGGGACCGGGGAAATGTCCGGGCGCGCGGTGCATGGAGAAACGGCATCTGGACAGTTGAAATGGCCAGGGCTCGCCTCACCGGGTCACCGGCGGACATCCCTATTGACCGACCCGTCTACTTGAATATTGCCGTCTTTGACAATGCAGACCTGTCACATTCATCTTCGATCAGACCTCTTCGGCTGATCTTGAAGTAACCCGCTGATGACCGCCCACGCCCGTCAATCAGCTACCAGTCAACAACTTCCGTCCGATTGATCCACTCCGTTTCCCCAATTGACAGTACCGTGCATGAGTAATGGATGCTGACACCGGCCTTGGTGAGCACGTCCGGCTATTCTAAAACATTGTCGAACGCTACGAAATTCCCGGGCGTGCGAAACAATTAGCCATATCACGCCGTAAAGTTAAACTGTTCACTTTGAATCTAACTACTGCCGATAGGAGAGAGCGCCCGATGGTCAAGAAAATATTCCTCACGGTCTTTACCCTCGTTATACTTGGAGGGGTGCTGTTCTTTGCGATAGACGGTTCCGCCAAGAAGGATGACGCGTTCAAGACTGTTCCGGTAGAGCGCGGCGAGATTGTTGACAAGGCTCTGGCGGTTGGCAAAATCGACCCTAAGCTGGAGATCAGTGTCAAGTCGAAAATCGGGGGGATTGTCAAGAAGATTTACGTAGATATAGGTGAAAAGGTAAAAGTGGGGGACCCGCTGTTCGATATCGGTCCGGATCCGACACCAATTGAATTTGCGGAGGCTAAACGCGATGTAGAAATCAAGCAGGTCGCCTTCGATAACGCGTCCCGCGAATTCGATCGGGTGAAGTCACTGCGCGAGAAGAATCTGGTTTCGCCACAGGACTTTGATTCCAAGCAGGCACAGTTTGATCAGGCAAGTCTCGTGTTACAATTGGCCCAGGAGAAACTGTCGCTCATAGATTCCGGCAAATCGACCGTAGCCGACCGTGAAGTCTCCAATATAATCAGGTCGCCTATCAGCGGGACTGTCCTGTCACGACTGGTCGAAGAAGGCGACCCGGTGGTTCCGCTCACTTCCTATCAGGCGGGGACAGACATGATGACATTGGCCAAGATGGATGACCTGGTGTTCAAGGGAAATGTCGACGAAATCGATGTCGGCAAGCTGCATGAAGGGATGCCTGCGGAGATTGAGATAGGCGCAATCTCGGGTCAGAAATTCGGCGGCAAGCTGACCAAGATCTCGCCCAAGGCGCACAAGGAGGAAGGTTCAACGCTGTTTGAAGTTGAGATTACGATCGACAGCAGTGGCAGTCAATTCCTCCGGGCAGGCTACAGCGCCAACGCTGACATAGTGATCACCAAGAAAGAGAATATCCTGCTGATACCGGAGCGATTGATCAAGACCAAAGACTCCGCCTCGTATGTGGAAATCCAGGACACGAATAAAGTCGTTTCCACGCGCGATATCCAGACTGGTCTATCTGACGGCATCAAGATCGAGATAACCGATGGTCTGAAAGAAGGGGAGCTTGTTGTGGAACGTCCGCCCAAAGAAATCACTGGTGACTGATAGAGAGTAGAAGCTGGTTATGATTCCACTGGTGACAATCAAACAGTTTTTCAACGATATGCGCCGCCAGAAGCTGCGCACGGCGATGACTATGTTCGGGATCTTCTGGGGTACCTGTTCGATAGTGCTGCTGTTCGCGTTCGGCAACGGCATCACCCAGCAGCAGCTCAAGCAGCAGAAAGGGATGGGCGAGAATATCGCCATCTTCTGGCCGGGCATCACGGGCAAGGAATACAAGGGTCTGCCCAAGGGACGGAGAATCATTCCGACCGAGGATGATGTGTTGTTGATTAAGTCGAAAGCAAAGTCACTGGAACGGATTTCAGCTGAATACTCGCGCTGGAATGTCAATCTGCGCGTAGGGAAAAACTCTACCATTCGCAATGTCGTAGGCATCTGGCCGGAGTTCGGAGAGATGCGGAACGTTATTCCGGCCGAGGGGTCCCGATTTATTAATGATCGTGACCAGGAAGAAAAACGCCGCGTTATCTTCCTTGGCGACCTGTTGGCTACTGATCTCTACGGCGAGGCGAATCCGGTCGGACAGGAAGTGCTGGTAAACGGAACGCCGTTTGTGGTTGTCGGGGTAATGAAATTGAAACAACAGAATAGTTCGTACAGCGGACGTGATAACCGCAAAGCGTTTATCCCGGCATCGACTTTCAAAACCATGTACAGCCAAAGGTACCTGAGCGATTTCGTCGCTCAGTGTAAGCCGGGAGCAAGCATGGAAACCGGCAAAAAAGAGATTTACGAGATACTGGGAGAGAAATACCGGTTCGACCCGGATGACCGCGACGCACTGGCAGTGTGGGATACCACCCGGGGCTTCGCCTTCCTGCGCACTTTCTTTCTGGCCTTCAGGATGTTCCTGATCGGGATAGGGATCGCGACCCTTATCACCGGCGGTATCGGTGTATCCAATATTATGAATGTTGTGCTTGAGGAGCGGACCAAAGAAATAGGCATAAAGATGGCCCTGGGGGCCCGAAAAAGTTTCGTCCTCTGGCAGTTCATCTTTGAAACTCTGCTTATCACCGGTTTCGGCGGGCTATTCGGATTCGCGTTCGCCTGGATAATTGTCTCGGTGTTCCCCATGCTCAAGCTCGAAGAATACGTCGGCGTGCCGTCAGTGAACATCGTCGGAAGCATAGCCGTAGTTATCGTGCTGGGCATAGTCGGCTTGATAGCCGGTATCTTCCCGGCCCGTCGCGCCGCTAACCTCCAACCGGTACAAGCGCTTAAATTGTTTTAGGAAAATCATGAGACTATCGATCATATACAATGTCTTTGTCCGGGACTTTCGAAAGCAGAAAAAGCGCATTACCCTCACACTTGTGGCGCTCGGATGGGGCACACTTTCGATCATGCTGTTGCTTGGATTCGGCGAAGGTCTAAACCGACAACTGCGCATCAACGAGAAGGGTCTCGGTGAGGGGATAGTCATCCTCTGGGGGGGACAGACCTCCATCCCGTTCAAGGGAATGGGCAAGGGCCGCCCGATTCGCTTTACCGAAGATGATATAGACTATTTGAAAAAGAAAGTACCTGAGATTGCCGAAGTCGGCGGGGAGTATGACCGGTGGGGGGTGAAAGTCAGCTATAAGAACACGGTGTTGAGCGAGCGCATTAACGGTCTGGTCCCTAACTATCAAAAGATGAGAAATCACATTCCGCAGATGGGTGGGCGGATGATCGACGACATGGATATCCAGTACAAGCGTCGGGTCGTCTTTCTTGGAGACAAGGTCAAGGAACGACTGTTCAAGGACGAAGACGCCATCGGAAAACAGTTCCTCATCAATTCTATTCCCTTTACGGTAGTAGGTGTGGCTCAACCGAAACTCCAGAACAGCAGCTACTCAGGTCCCGACGAAGACAAGATTTCAATTCCGCTGACGACATTTCAGGCCATATTTGGTGATCTCTATCTGGACGACATGGTATATCAGCCGAAGGTGCTCAATGACAGCAAAGCGGTGGAGAAGAAGGTGCTTGAGGCGTTTGCCTCGAAATACAAGTTTGACCCGACTGATGACCGCGCGATTTCGGTGTGGGACACGATTGAAGGTTCTCGCGAGTTTTCTAATGTGATGTTCGGTATACAGATTTTCCTGGGAATTATCGGCGGGTTGACTCTCTTGATCGCCGGAGTCGGCGTGGCTAATATCATGTACGTCTCCATTAAAGAACGCACCCGGGAGATTGGCATCAAGATGGCGCTGGGAGCAAGGCGCTCATATATTCTCTGGCAGTTTCTGCTGGAAGCGCTCATTATCACGTTCTTCGGTGGATTTGGTGGAATGGCCGTAAGTTACGTGCTGACAGAATCGTTTAAACGGGTGCCTATTCAATCCGATGTACTGAACTTCCTTGGGCGACCGACCATTTCGCTGGAGATTGGACTCGTCGTAGTGACGATCCTCGGTGTAATGGGATTGTTTTCCGGATTGTTCCCGGCCATGAAAGCGGCTTCGGTGAGTCCGGTAGAGTCATTGAGGTACGAATGATGAAGACGTCTGCGACATTCAGACTGGGAGAGATCAGATGATTAGCATGACCAATGTGGTGAAGGAATACACGACTGGTAAGATGACATTCAGGGCGTTGAAAGGCATCGATGTGCACATCAAGCGGGGCGAGTACCTTGCAATCGTGGGGCCGTCCGGCTCCGGTAAGTCCACGCTTATGAACTTGATCGGGTGCCTCGATGTCCCGAGTGAAGGCGAGTATCTGCTCGATGACCAGCCGGTGAAGAAATTTTCAGCCAATCAGCTGGCCGACGTTCGGAATCAGAAAATCGGATTCGTGTTTCAGGCGTTTAACCTGTTGCCTTATGCAACCGCATATGAGAATGTAGAAGTTCCCATGCTGTTTGCCCGGACGAACGGTAAACAGCGAAAGCAGCGGGTACTCGAACTGCTCTCCCGGGTCGGCCTGGCAGACAAAGTGAACAACAAGCCGACCGAAATGTCCGGTGGTGAGATGCAGCGAGTAGCGATCGCCCGGGCCCTGGCCAACGAACCCGAGATTATACTGGCCGATGAACCGACCGGCAACCTTGATAGTAAATCGGGTTCGGAGATTGTGAAGATTTTCGATGAACTCTGCGAGATGGGCAAGACGATTATCATCATCACCCACGATATGAATATCGCGAAGCGCACTCACAGGGTCATCAAGCTCAAAGACGGCTTGCTTGATACCAACGGCAGTGCGCTCTAATCCGGCGGTCGAGATTTAACTACTTCAACAGAACCATTTTCTTTGACATGGCGAATTCACCTGCCTGCAGACGATACAAGTAGATGCCTGAGGCGAGCGGAGCGCCATGGTCCCCCGTACCATCCCATTCATATCGATACGCGCCGGCCGGCAGAGATTCGGCGTGGAATTCGTTCACGACTTGCCCCAATATGTTGTAAATCGTCAGGGTGACGTTGGACCGGGTTGGTATCGCATACTCAATCTGGGTGCTGCTGTTGAATGGGTTCGGATAGTTTTGAGCAAGCTCAAAGCCCGAGGGAAGGCCTTCGGGAAGTCGTTCGTTGACATCGGTTGCCTGATCACCCTTTACCTTGAGGAAGTACACATCGGAGCCGCCGGAGGAATACGAAAATGAGTATCCCAGCAAGTAGAGATCATGCGACGGATCCTGTATGATGGATTGTCCGAAATCTGATTTCGTCCCGCCGTAGAATCTGCTCCACATCAGAGTTCCAGCCGGATTGACTTTGAACAAGTATGCTTTTGAATAGCTGTTGTAAGAGTCCGTTTTACCTGCGACCATAAAATCACCGGAGGCAGCCTCGAGCACGGAGCAGGCGATATCTTCTTTGTCACCACCGAAGGAATTCTCCCACTCAATCAGGCCGTTGGGATCTGTCTTGGCCAGGTAGGCGTCGTAGTAGCCCGCGCCGGCAGCCACAGTCGCGCCACCGAAGATAAAGCCGCCATCGTTTGTGTTCTCGACCGTATATCCCATGTCTGCCCTGGCGCCGCCATAGGTTGTTGCCCAGAGCGAATCGCCGTGCTTATCAGTCCTGACCGCATAAATGCTGCTGTAGCCGGTGCCGAATGAACCGGTCGTGCCGGTAACGATGAACCCGCTGTCGGGCGTCTGACGAACGGCGCTGCCGGTGTCACCCCCACCCCCACCATAAGCCTTGCTCCAGAGCAGATTCCCCGATGCATCGACCTTCAGAAGGTACACATCGGTATAACCATGTCCGAACGAGCTGGTCGTACCGCCGATAACATAGCAGTTATCGAAGGTCTTTCGGACAGACAGCCCCTCATCATCGCCCGCTCCACCGTACGTGCGACTCCATTGAACCAGACCGAGCGAATCAAGCTTTAGCAGGTAGACATCCTTCTTGCCCGCCCCCACTGATCTGGTACTGCCGGTCACCACGAATCCACCGTCGGACGTCAGCAACAAATCATAACCATACTCGGTCGAGTCGCCGCCGTAGGTTCTCGTCCAGGCGGTATCGCCGAGATTTGACAGTTTGATAAGATAGATATCCCAGTCTCCGGCGCCGTAGGAAAAAGTTGAGCCCAGCAAAACGACACTGCTGTCAGGCAGAACCTGGCAAGATGCTCCCTTTTCATTCAACGGCCCGCCAAAATGTTTTGACCAGAGCAGGTCCTGGGCGCTCACGATGTTCGCCGCAAGCAGCATCAACAGGCCAATAATCGTCGCGACTCGCTTATTATTTGTCTCCATGACACATTCCTAAGAGATCCAATTCATCTCGACTGTCCAAATTTTGAACAGCCATCCTGTTATTGGGTATCGGCAGGTCTTCAGGAAAGTTTAGACGGGGTTATCAGGGAATTCGAGCCCGGCGAGGGGGCGGGGTCTATGATCCACCCGGCCTGTTGACAAGCACTTAGCTATCAGACTGTAGGATTCTCCCCATACCCGACGAGGTCTACCTAGTGATACGGCACCGTCTCCGACGACTAACACGCTATGATACAACAACTTATCGAGCCATAGGCAAGCGGCATCCGCCTTGCACCCTACTGTTTCATGAAATGGAACAGATTACCGCAAAGGAGGTTACCGTGCGTAACTTATGCCGTTTGAAACTCGTGGTGGTTTTCACCGCTGTTATGGCGGTCGCAGCACCACCCATATATGCTCAGGAACGAGGCACAATACAGGCACTGGCAACGGTGGTGTCCAGCCTGAGCGTGATTGGAACTAATAATCTGCAGTTCGGGACCGTCACGCCCGGCGTGAATAAGTCCGTCGACAAGGCGACGGTCGGGTTTGCAGGCGAATGGGAAGTCACCGGGACGGCGAATGCCGAAGTGTCAGTGGATTTCACCCTTCCGGATTCGCTGGTGACACAGGACTCGCTGGCATTTCTCCGCGTGGCTTTTAATAACACTGATGTGTCCTATGACGATGGAACCGGGACCGGGCAGACCAATCCGGCTGGGATACTCGATCCGAACGGACCCAATGTGCTGAATATTGGAAACAGCGCGACCCTCATGTTCTGGATCGGAGGTACTGTTCTACCGAGAATCTCCCAGACAGGAGGCGACTACGCTGCGGATGTCGTACTGACTGTCGCGTACACGGGGAATTAGGTTATCTCGCCTACACGACTTCTGACCATGAGCTTTGTTTCTGGACAAAGCTCCGTTTGGCGTTGCAGGAGTGAAGCGGCTCTCGGTCGCTCATGGATTGACAATTTGCGCGAATATGGTATCTTGCTGGTGTACTCACCAGTAACCTTCGGATACCTACATGCGTCCTATCGGAGAGCCCGCTCAACTGCAAATTGTAATGGCAATACTTTGTGCTTTTTTGTGGGGACAGGCCCGGGCTGACACCATTCTCTTCGATTCAGGAGCAATAACCGCCACCGCCACAGTTGACTTGCCGCTTGGTGTGGTATCATCTTGTGATTCATGTCTGACAACAGCCCCGTCGCTGTCAACCATTTCGGCCCACGTCAGAGTCGTGCCGGTAGATACGAAGTGGCTCCTGCGGGTGAACAGCGTGAGCGGATCAGTTCTGAGAATCAACGGAGCCGACTGCAGTATTGCGGGACTTCCCGAGGGCGGCTCCCCAATCGTGCGATTATTAGACTTGGGCGCGCTTGAACTCGACGAAAACTATCAAGCAGATTCACTGGTCATTACTCTTTTGCGTTGTGATGATTGAATCGTCGTCGATCCAGCTGATCTTCCTGCTGTTAAAAGTTGACTCCCGACAATGCTTTCAGTTACGTTTTGAACGTGAATATTTCTTTGAAGAAAACCTGCTTCATTCTGGCATCGGTGATTGTAGTCGGAGCATCGCAAGCTGAAGCCCAAAACGTCACGGTCAACAATGATCTAACGTTCGGGATTGTCTTCCCCGGAATCCCCAAGATTATCTCGAAACGAGCCGCCGGTGCAGCAGCGGAGTTCTTCATTTCAGGAACGCCAGGAAGCGAAATCACTATTGATGTAACCCTGCCCAAATACATGAACGTCGGAAGCAGTAACATGCAGTTGATTTTCCAGGAGACAGATGTTGCCATCGATACTTCGGCAACCCCTGATCAATCAAGCCCGATGTTCGATAATCTCGACCCCTGGCACACGCTGACCTATCGCCTCGGCTCCAACGGGCTTACCCTCTGGCTGGGCGGGACGGTCGTACCGAATCTGGTGCAGACGGAGGGAGCTTACAACGCGTCCATTGTCATTACCGTTGCTTATACCGGTAACTAGGATTTTCCCCATACATTGATGACTTTTCTAGCAGATTTCTCGATGGAATTCCTTTTTTCCACTCTGATCCTAACGTGGCGGTTTGCCTCTGGCGATTAAGTCTCTATGCCGAGGAAAACTCGATAATAAACAGTATTCGTTAGATATAATTCAGGGAGCTCTACATGTTCAGCATCAGACAATTGATCAAGCAACTACGGTCGCTGGCGCTGGTTGCGATGACACTTGCCCTGGTTTCTGCGAGTCCCGTTAGCGCTCAGTATGTCGCCAACGGGCTGGCCACAGCCGATGTCATGGCCTCGCTGGCTGTCATTGCCGTCCAGGACCTCCAGTTCGGGAACGTGTTACAGGGAGTGGCAAAATCGGTAACCAATGATGATGCGGCCAACGCCGGCATCTTCACGATTACCGGTGCCGCTGGTGCCGGAATTAACGTGGCCATTGCGCTGCCGGAATACATGGCAACTGCAACCGGTGATGACCGGATGGCGATTGCTTTTGGAGCCAATGATTGCTCGATCGATTCCACCGTTAACGTGGATCCATCGGCCTTCGGAAGCGGCTGGCAGAATATCAATCCGTACAGTCTGCCGAATATGATAACTGTAGGCACGGTCGGGCAACCCCAGACGGCTATCTTTCTGGGTGGCAGGGTGATACCGTCGATAGACCAGACTGCCGGAGCTTATACCGGAGATATAATAGTCACTGTTGCCTACAATGGGACATAAGCTACTGGTATATATGATCTTATAAAGGGAGAGCAACTGCTCTCTCTTTTCTTAATTCTTTTCCCAATTCCTTATCAATCAATCAATTCACTTGCTTTGGCAAAGTCCGGGCTGTTTCAGGGCATGAAACAGTATCACGGTAATATCCCCACAGCAGAATGCGAACTGTTCAAAAATGGTCTCGCATTCCGCAATATTTTCTGCCTGCCTGTTAAGAATTTGAACTGCGTGACGATTAAAGATGCAGAAAGCTCGACTAAACAGATGCGAAAATAATGCACATCTAATTGGAGATAGCTTATGACTAAGCGAATGCGGTTTTCTCTCAACCTGACGGTTGCCCTTGTTCTGGTGGGCACGGCCGCCGTGCTTGTGCCGACGGCAGCCATGGGACAAGATGTCGCCGTTGGGCAGGCTACCGCCACAGTTCAAACACCCCTCACCGTAACTGCGCCCAATGACCTGCAGTTCGGGACGATTTTCCAGGGGGTGCCCGTATCGGTGGCCAATAACAATGCCAACGCTGGTGTGTTCGCGATTAGCGGTACGGCCGGTGTCGGCATTTCTGTGTACCTGCAACTCCCGGATTACATGGCGACTGCTACCGGTGATGATCGAATGGTGATCGCTTTCAGCGCCACCGATTGCTCGATTGACACTACCGGGAGCGCCGACCCCACGGCTTATGGCGGTGGTTTCCAGAACACGAACCCGCACAGTCTTCCGAGCGGCGTGTATATTGGATCCCAGGGAGGCGTGGTCAACAACACGAACATCTTTCTTGGTGGTTCGGTCTATCCGTCGGTCGACCAGACGGCCGGAAGTTACTCGGCTGACATAATTTTAACGGTCGCGTACAACGGTTCTTAGATCAATGGTCAAAGACAAGTAATGGTAAGAAACGAAATATTCATGAGTGAAGGCTATAACGCAAAAGGAGCGCAGAATGTCTAACTTCTTCACATCTAACCGTAGCCGTGTTCTTATGCTCATGGCTGTCGTATCGGCTTTAGCGATGCCGGCGGCAGTTATGTCACAAGATGTTGCTAACGGTCAGGCCACGGCTACTGTCCAGACACCACTCACGGTGACAGCTCCGAACGATCTCGCTTTCGGAACGGTCTTCCAGGGAGTGGCCAAGGCGGTCGCGAACAACGTGGCGGATGCTGGTGTGTTTACAATCACCGGTCAGGCCGGTTCGGGTATCTCGGTATACCTCCAACTGCCTGATTACATGGCGACTGCTACCGGCGACGACCGCATGGTAATCGCTTTCAGCGCCACCGACATCTCCATCGACAGCACAGCAAACGCCGATCCGACAGCGTTCGCTTCGGGCTGGCAGAACACCAACCCGCACAACCTGCCGAGTGGTGTCATCATTGGCGGCGGCTCGGGACAGACCAGCATGTTCCTCGGCGGTTCGATTTACCCGTCCGTGGACCAGACAGCCGGTGCCTATAGCGCCGATATTATTTTGACGGTAGCCTACAACGGTTCCTAGTCGGTGAACGGTTGAAGGATCGTCTTGAGACGAAGTGAATTTATTTCCTGTACCGGCATAGGATAGTCGGTGCCATCGAGAATAGACAAGGAAACATAGGATGGAACAGATGATGAGAATAGAAAAAATCCCCGCGAAGGGCCGAACACGCTCCTGGTGGGGATTTTTCCTTTTGACAGTCGTCGCCGGCATGGGTGCCGCAAGCGCCACCGCCGGCGTGCTGGTTGCCCCTTCAGTCGTATTCATGTCCGAGACCAGTCGGACCGGCCGCATGACAATCCAGAATCCGACCAACGCGCCCAAAGAAGTCACTATCGACTTCAGTTTCGGCCTGCCGGAGTCGGATAGCATCGGCAACGTAAATATTACCCTTCAGGACTCGGCTGTGACCGATGCTCGGTCCGCACTTGGCTGGGTAAAAGCATTCCCGCGAAAACTGATCATACCGGCAAATGGCTCGCAGATTGTCCGATTTGTGGCCAACCCCCCGAAGGATCTGCCCGATGGTGAGTACTGGGCTCGCATTGTAGTTGAGTCCCAGGAAGGAGTAACCACGGTTCCGACTGCCACCGAAAACGAGCAGATCACGACGAAACTCAACATGATCATGCGCACGGCCATCATGCTCAAGTATCGGACAGGCAACCTGGTTGCTGAGTTGAAGCTTAACGGCGCCGAGGCGATACAACAGGATTCGACAGTGGACGTGGTTGTGGATTTGAGCAACAAAGGGAATGTCTCGTATGTAGGCATCCTGTCTTGCCGCCTGCTTGATGCCGACAATAAAGAGATCAGCGCCAATGATCTGCAGCTTGCGGTCTATCATGATCTCAAGCGTCGTCTCGCGCTGCCGGTGAAGTACGGTAACTACAAGGCACCGTACAAAGTCGAAGTCTCGATCAGCAACAAGGGACGAAAAGACATTCCGAGCGACGATATGATATTTGGCAATGACATCCTTTACACGGTGAACCTGAATTAACCCTCAATTCACCGGACCGAAAGGACCGAGTATGATCAGACATGCCGGATATCGATGGTGCGTGAGTTTAATCATCCTCACGCTGCTATTCAAGGTCGATGCTTTGTTCGCACAATCTCAACAGACGGGAACCACTCAGCGACAGTTTGAAGAGATTGTCGTCAGTTTCGAAGTGCCCAAGCTCGTTCGCAAGGACGTTTTTGTCGAGTACGATGGCACTACTGTGTACGTCCCGTTGACCGACGTTTTCACGATGCTCGACATCAATATCGAAGCTGACCTGACCAATAAAGTCTTTTCGGGATTCATGTTTTCGACCGATAATGAATATCGGTTCGATATGAAGAATTTCGAAATCAAGATCTTCGGTAAAGATTACCCGTATCTTGCCTCGGAGTTCTATCTGGGCGACCATGATGTTTTTCTCCGCGTTGACCTGTTCAAGAAATTGTTCGGACTCGATGTTGAGTTTGATTTCTCGATGTTGCGTCTGTACTTGCCGCTCAATCGGGATTTCCCGGCGTACCAGAAGCTTCAGCGAAAAATAGCACGGATGAAACTTCAGCAGCAGACTCAGGCAGTCAAAGACGTTGTCCATCTGTCCAACCACCGGGAGCTTTTTGCCGGAGCCTCGGCGGACTGGGTACTTTCCACCAATCCGATCGGTGGAAGGAACAAGCACTATTACAGTGTCGATATGGGTGGGCTGATTTTGGGTGGCGATATGCAGATGCGTTTTGGGGGCAGTTCAGACGAGTATTTCGACGCCACTCAGCTCAACTACAAGTGGCATTACTTCTTCAATGACAACAAGTACATGAGTCAGGCAGAAGTCGGCAAAATCGCCACGAGCGGCTCCCTCGGCCGGGCCCTGACGGGAGCCATGATTACCAACAGGCCGCAGGTAAGAAGGCAGTATTTTCAAACAATCAATCTCACCGAATATGTGGGGTCGAACTGGGAAGTCGAGCTGTATGTCGATAACAAACTGACCGATTTTATGGTCACCGGTGAAGACGGTTTTTATCACTTCAACCTGGACATTTTTTATGGGGCGTCAAACATCAAGCTCAATATGTACGGGCCGAATGGTGAGCTTCGCACCGATGAAAAGGTCGTGCGTATACCGTACACGTTGATCCCCAAAGGCGAAGTGGAGTATTCTGTCGCTGGAGGGCAGGCGACTATTGGCGTCGTGAAGAAGCCGTATGCCACGGCTACCGCCTACTACGGGGTATTGAGTAATTTGACGGTTGGTATGAATGCGGATGTTCCCGTTCAACCCGGTGCCGAGGACAAGGAGTTGGTGGCGGCAGACATAACGTATCAAGCGTTAAATAATCTGACTTTGAACGGGTCATTCTGTCCCTCATACACGGTGACCGGCCATCTGAATTTCAGTCAACCCTCGGTGCTCAATTTTAATAGCGGCCTGACCAAGTTTTATGAAAACCCGATCAAGAATCCGCTCCAGCAGCTCTACAATTTGAACTTTTCCGTGTCATCGCCTCTGCGCATCGGCAAGAAGTACCTGGGGCTTCGCTACTATGTTTCGATTGACAAGTATCAGTCGATGGTAGCGACAAACATGAACTATGGATTCAACGCCAATGTACATCCGCTCTATTTGACTTATATTGGTCAATACAAGAATACGCAGGTGGCCGACAAGACTATCACCAATCTCGCCAGCCAGATTCTCATGTCCAGTCAATTGATCAGGTTTCTTCGCCCTCAGTTCAGGGTTGATTATGATCACACGAATAAACAATTCTCCAAGTATGGAGTCTACCTGGCCAAGCGTGTGTTCCGGACCGGCCAACTGAGCATTTCAGTGGAACGGAACCCGATTGTGAAAAACACAACGTTCATGATCAATTTCAATCTGGTAACCTCGTTCGCGGATCTTACCTCAAGAGCAGTTCGTAGTGCCGACCACATTTCTATGAACCAGTTACAGAGAGGATCGGTCAGATACAACCGCGAGACGCATAATGTCCAATTTGACCGGCGGAACTCGGTAGGGTTCGGCGCGGCCGTGGTCAGGCCGTTTCTGGATAACAACTACAACGGCGTGATGGACGAAAACGAAGAATATCTGTCCGGATTGCGTGCCAAGATGAATGGAGCCCGGGTGACCCTTCGAGGAAAGGACAGACAATTCTACTATGACGGTTTGCGTCCGTATGAGGACTATACCGTCCAGATTGACCAATACAGCCTTGACAACCCCATGCTCAAGCCAACTCACGAAAACTATGAAGTCAAAGTTAATCCGAATGTAGTGACCGCCATTCAGGTCCCGATCGTGACGGCGAGCGAGGTGTCCGGCAAAGTGGATCGTCAGGTAGGAAGCATCGCTACCGGCATTGGCGGAATCAAAGTTATGCTCATGAACCTGTCCAAAGAACGCCTCACCGAGTTGATGACATTCAGCAGCGGCGAGTTCTATTATCTCGGACTCGTTCCGGGCTCATACAAAGCGTATATTGATCAGGCGCAATTGCTGAAATACGGGTATAAATCAGAGCCGGAATTCATCGAGTTCGAAGTGAAGCCGATCGAAGGCGGCTCGAGTATTGAGCATATCGATTTTAGGCTGGTCCCGGCCGGCGTAAATGAGCCGGCAACTACCACTAAGTAAGATACTCCGTCCTATGAAACAGGCAGGGTCGAACGGATTTTCCGTTCGACCCTGTTCTCGTTTGTGGGGTGAGATCTGTGCTTTCAGGAACGGGAGCAGAAGCGTGCCTGTCTGCGAGCAAGAAGTCAACGCCGCACGACAGATCAGTTATAGTGAATCCATGAATGCCGTCGATACCCGCCGCCGGATCTAAACGGGGTGAGAACGTTGTTGGAAGGTTTGGTTGACCGCCAGGTACAAAAAAACCGCCTGCGCGAGTCGCAGGCGGTTTTGCTTTATCTCCGGCTGAGCATCCTGGGATGCCCAGCGGATTG
>CAYJOL010000004.1:0-412198 GCA_964371785.1 uncultured Ignavibacteriales bacterium
AAAAAGCTGGGAGACAGGGATTCGAACCCCGATTCTACGGTCCAGAGCCGCATGTCCTACCGTTGGACGATCTCCCAGAATATGTATGACTTTGTCGACATCCGGCCCGGATTCTTGAGAATGTCGCTCAGAAGCTGTTATCTCGGGCCGAAGTCAAGCGCCAATATACACATTCACCTGCGCTTGTCAAGAATCAGAAATAGAATAATTTTAAAAGGGAGATCAAACGCGGCTAATCGAATATTCAGATCAAAATCTGCCCGGATATTGCTGATTCGGTCAAGGAATTAGACTGGGATAAGTCATTTCGTCGCGTAAAGACGGAAGACGAATGCCTCGCCATTGACGCGAACAGTCGCTTTGTTCGAGGTGACACGATTTCGAAGCGGTCGACTATCCCCCCGCCGGACGGCCAAATCGCGACAGGAGTATTCGGTACCGCCACAGGTCAGTTTGATGTCGGAGAGAGGTACCACTGACAGCTGGTCTCCTTTCCCGCCCGAAATGACCTTACTTCTATCGACCAGATAGTGCATTTCGAAAGACCGGTTTAGAAGCCTCAGTTTGCCGCCCTGTTTCCCCCAGGCCCGCACGCCCGCCTCAGTCAGGAGCATCATTGCCCCAAGCACGTGGTCTGGTTCGGTCATCGATGGCATGACCATGTCGATTTCCTTCGCACCTGCCTTGATGGCGTATTCAATTGCCAGATGCGCGTCAGTCTTGTCTTTAGCAGCCGGAAAGATGATAACTTTGTTCTGATCGAATAGCGACTTTGGAATATGTTTGGCGGAATCAAGATCGCCGATCACCAAATCGGGCAGTTGCTTCGCCTTCTCAAAGAAGAGGTGGCCCCCGTCCACGGCGACCCGGCACCTGCCAAGTGATAGTCTCTTGTAAAATGGGATATCTTCGTTGCGATACTCCCCGTTGAGAAACAAAACATATTTCTTCACTCAGCCACCGAGCTTGCTGCAATCGCCGCGGCGCCGATCAACGCCGTATTATCATCTATGATAATCTCGACGTGGATGCGCCGAAGCAGGTCATCCATCTTTCCCTTCCGGACAAACCTTTCCATGAACCGCCCCTGTTCCAGTGCCGTGATAATCTGTGGAGCGATCAGACCGCCCAGATAGATCCCACCCATCGTCATCCCTTTGAGAGCCAGATTGGCCGTCTCAGCGGCATAGCAGTCCACTAAAAGGTCCAGCGCCTTGACCGCCATTTCATCCTTGCCGGCCAGCGCCATTTCAATAAGCTTCCCGGGCCTGTCTTTGGCTTTTTCGTACCATGACGCGCGGACCGCTCCATTCATTTCGAGAATGAAATCATACACGGTCAATAGTCCCGTCAGGCTGATAACATCCTCAGCCTCTACATACCCCTTGATGCCATAAATGTATTCCCAGAGCTCAGCTTCAAGCTGTGTACCCGGAGAGAATCCGGCATGACCACCCTCGGACGCATACGGAATATATTGCTTTCCGTCATGAAACAGGAGGACCTCGCCCAGCCCCGTGCCGGCCGCGATAATGCCGATATTGCCGTTCGCAACACGCACCCCTTTGTTAAGCGTAAAAAATTTCTCGTCCTTGAGTTGAAAGAGGCCGCGGGCCGCCGCCACAAGGTCGTTTACCACGGTGACCTTGCGGAAGGAATATTTCTTGGTAAGTTCCTTCGCGTCGATACTCCAGGGAAGATTCGTCGCCGTGACTTTGTTATTAATAACCGGACCGGCTACACCCAGACAGGCAATATCGACCGGAACGCTGGTCTTACGAATATAGAGGCTGAATACAGAATCAAAATTCGAGAACTCGGAGTTGATAAACGTCTGGTGATTCACCAGCTTGGGTTGACCCCGATGAACTGTGACTATGGCAAGATCGGTGGTTCTGGCGGTTATGTATCCGGCTATCATGGTATCAGCTTCACCCAGCGGTTTTCCGAATGGATTTCACCCACAGCTTATACCATCCATTGGCCCGGTTCAAGGTTTTTATTTGCGGCCCGCCAGCTTGGCTATCGCCTGTGCCACGGAGTCCGCGTCCATTCCAAGTAACTTGTAAAGCTCGGCGGGTTTACCCGATGACCCAAATCGCGTGACGCCAATCTTGGTAAGATTCGTCGTCATTTTCTGCCGGAATAACCGCTCGCTGAGCGCCGCTCCCAGACCCGTTTTCACGTTGTGATCTTCGAGTGTCACAATTTCCCGGTAAGCTCCCAGCGATGCTATGTCATCAGCATGAATGTCGCTCCAATCGGAGATACAAATAAGCGCAATCTGCTGTCCGGCTGATTTCACCTTCTCGAACGCCTGCATACCCACTGACAACATGTTGCCTGAGCAAACGAGGGCGATATCACTTCCCTTGCGAATTTGCTCCATTCGCCCGTACCGGTACGAGTAACCGTCTCCGAAGTATGGTCTCCCGCTCTCATCGGTCACTACCGGGACCACGGACCTTCCCATGACCACCGCAAAATTCCCCGGTGTACTCAGCACGTACCTGACGATTCTGTCAGTCTGATTGCCATCGGCCGGCGTGATCACCTTCCAGCCGAAAGTGGAATTGAGCAGACCGAAATAGTCGATACACTGGTGAGTCTGACCGTCTTCGCCTACATCGATCCCACAGTGCGTACAGAACAATTTCAGATTGGCGTGATTTATGTCATTCAGTCTGGCCTGATTGTATGTTTCCACCATTCCGAATACGCCAAAATCCGCCCATGCCGACACCGCGTTCTCCGCCGAAAGCGAACCTGAGCATGTCGCCGTGCTGTGTTCGGTGATACCGAATTGGAAGAAGTTCCCGAGATACTTCTCCGCGAATTCGTGGGTCTTGACGGACTTGGACAGATCGCAGTCGAATACGGCCATGACGAATCCTTCACGACCGATATTGGCATCGGCTACTGAGACAAGCGCCTTGCCAAAAGCTGAACGGCAATCAATCTTCTTGTCGACTGGATAAACTATCGGCTTGCCGGGATCCACTTTCGGATAACTGCTCCGGATCATGTGATATCCGGTCGGGGGCCCCTGTTTGCGTTTTTCTTTATACTTGTCCAGGTCGTTGAGCTGACCTCCAAGCTGTTGCAGGGCATCACCGAGCTGATCTTCTTTAATCGCTGCGCCGTGAAAGTTCTCGTCGTTCTCCATGAACGACACACCCTTGCCCATAATCGTTCGGGCAAAGATCATGATCGGCGCGTCTTCATTGACCGAAGCAGCGTGGAATGCATCGTAAATCTGGTACAGGTCGTGTCCGTCTATTTCGAGCACCTGCCAGCCGTCCGCCTTCCAGTCATCGACAATATTTTGCGGCATGATGTCATGGATCTTGCCGGAAATCTGGAGCCGGTTGTAATCTATTATGGCGGTCAGCTTTGCCAGCTTGTATTTCATCGCGATCCGCCGCGACTCAGAAATCTGTCCCTTCTGTTGTTCGCCATCGCCCATAAAGACAAAAGTATGAAAGTTCCTTCCGGACAGTCGCGCATACAGCGCCTTGCCTATGCCGGCCGAAAGACCCTGTCCGAGGTTCCCCGTTCCCCATTCGATCCCCGGAACAGATCTCTCGACATGACCCTCGAACGGCGAGCCTGCCTGCCTGAAACCCGCAATTGCGTCGTCAGTATCAAAGAAACCGGCCGCGCCCAGCGCACTGTAAGCTCCGGGAGAAGTATGACCGTGTGAGATTATAATCCTATCGCGGTCGTCGCGACCCGGATTCCTGGGATCAACGTTCGCCAGGTTATACAATGTCATGTATACCTCTATCGAGGACATCGAACCACCCGGGTGTCCGGAATTCGCCAGCGTAGTCATCTTGAGGATATTCCCTCGCGCGATCCGAGCCATCTCCGTCAGCTTGTGATGCCACTCTTCAGATAAGCGCTTTTCTTTGAACCCGCGCCATATATCAAACGCGCCAACCATTGCTACATCCTTTTCTGCTTCTTCCAACATAACTATTCACCTTCACTCGGTCCGATATCAATAACCTTGGCTCTTATATTCTTGTTCAGACAATACGTCACAGGGAGTGCACCATGCGAACCAGTCCCGGCCGATCTTTGCACTTGTAGAAGGCCGATCCCATAACCAGTGTGTGCGCTCCGGCCGCAACCACCTTCGCCGCATTATCCGCGTCCACTCCGCCATCCACGAGTATCTGTGTCTCTAAGTGATGAGCATCAATAAATTTTCTCGCCTGCCTGATTGTGTCCAGTGCTGACAAAATAAACTCCTGCCCGCCGAATCCCGGAAAGACCGACATAACCAGCAAATGGTCAAAGTGTTCGAGATACGGCGCTACCTGATCAAATCGGGAATCCGGATTAAGCGATATTCCAGGTTCCACCCCAAGCTCGCGGAGGTCTCGAACATAAATTGTAGGGTCAGGGTGAACTTCGATATGAAACGTGATAGCGTCCGCCCCGGCCTCCTGAAATGCCTCAAAATACCTCTCCGGCTCGGAAAGCATAAGGTGCACATCCAGAAATGAGTCGGTTAACTTGTTGATGGTTTTTACGATGCCGGGCCCGAAGGAAATGTTGGGGACGAAATGACCGTCCATAATGTCAAGGTGCAGGATATCAGCACCTGCCTCAATAGTATCTGCTATTTCATCGGCCAGATGGGCGAAATCGGCGCCTAATACGGAGGGGGCGATTCTTGCCATGTGCCGAATGTAAACTCTTTGCCCTTGCTTGGCAACCGATTAAAACGAAAAGATTGTCCCGGATTATGATTCGCGCTCATCCTCACCCCTGTTATTCGCCAGGACAATCTCCGCGTTTCGCCGAAGCCCCTCCAGCTTGGGACGCGTGAGCGGTGTCCCGGCCGTCAACTTCAGGAACTCCTCCCGCGTCTTCATCGCCATCACCTTGCGGGCGTCGACAAATTCGCCCACCCCTCGCCCTGAATTGAACTCGTCGTGCGATGTCACCTGTTGGCGCCCCATATTGTGCGGGCAAACATCCTGACAGATATCACAGCCGAAAATCAGGTTGCCAATCTTCCCGGAAAGTTCGTTGGCAATCGTCGACGGCCGTTCTATAGTCAGATAGGAAATGCATTTGCTGGCGTCCACGACCCGTGGGTGTAGTATTGCTTCGGTCGGACAGGCCTCTATGCACCGCCGACAGGTGGAGCATTTGCCGTGCTCTATTCCAGCCGGACTGTCCTGAGCCAACTCAAGGGTCGTCACGATCTCTGAAAGAAATATCCATGACCCAAACTTCTTATTTATCAGCATGCTGTTTTTCCCGATATAGCCCAACCCCGCTCTGGCGGCGTAAGCGCGCTCCAGAAACGGCCCATAGTCCACCCACCACTTGAACTCGTGTCCATGATTGGGCCCCAGGTGTGCCTCGATTTTGTGAAGCAGGTGCTCTGTCTTCTTGCGAATTACTTTATGGTAGTCCTTCCCCCGAGCGTACTTGGATACTCGACCATGCCCCTCAGGAACATCGGGTGAGTCCGGCTGAAAATAGTTCAGTCCGAGCATGATAATTGACCTGATTCCGGGCATGAGAAGTGTCGGGTCCAGCCGTCGTTCTCTATTGCGGGCGATCCAAGCCATCTCAGCATGGAGATTGTGCTCCAACCACTTCTCGAAATATGCCTTTGCCTCGGGAATCACCTCTGGGCCGGTAATTCCGCAAAGATCGAACCCTGCCTGGTCTGCGAACCGCTTGATATCCTGTGACGTAACATTCATCGAGGAAAATATACCACATCTTGAGCTATGCCGCTAATCGAAATAGAATACGAAAAAGTATTGTTTTAATAGTCCTAAATGCCCACATTTTCGGCACTTTTCCCTTTATTTCCCATCGGCAAACTTGTATAATTACCGAATAGAATTGACAAACAGCACTAATTAAGTTACCTTTTTAAGTGCAAACCGCAAGAGACGTTGAGGTCGTCATTATGACGTTTTTTTTACAGCAGATTTGTGAAAGATTTCTCAAGCAGTCCTGTTTCCCCCAATTGTCTTCGAAGATCAATACCCTTGCGGATTATAGTCGCCCTGGAATTATCGTCCAGACTTGGGGAAAGGAGCCCGCATGAGCGCCGGCGCGTATCTTCTCGTTAAATTCAACGACCGGGAAAAACTCCTCCCTGCCATACAGTCGCTCAATGGCGCCGATGGCATCAGCCGACGGATCGCTATCGATGGTGATTATAGTCTTCTGCTCAAACTGAAAGATAAAGACGAGTCGGTGCTTGACCGGGTTCGCAGGCTTGACGGTTTCTCGTCCGTGCTGTTCTGCGAACTGCTGGCCGACAACGAACCCGACGACTCACTGATTGCGACTGACTACTCGTACAGCTACGTCTTCATCGAAACTGAGAAAGACAGAAAGAAGTCGGTACAGCAAGAGTTGAGCAATATCAGTGAAGTCGCGTTTTGTTCGCTGACCACGGGGGATGCCGACCTTGTCGCACTTGTTAAAGGACAGAATTTCAGCACGATCGACCGGGTGGTTAATAATCAGATGCGGGTTATCGACGGTGTCGTCCGGCTGAAACAGGACCGCGTCATTCACCTGGACAGGGTATAGGAGCGAGCCGATGACTGAACATACAACAGATAATTTCAAACCGTTCAATGTTGAATTGTGGAAGTACGACGGTCACGCCGGGGCGCTCATTCCCCTGCTGCAATCTGCCCAGGATACCTACGGTTATATCTCCGAAAAAGCAATCGACTATATCGCTCACATCACCGGCATACCGGCGGCGGACATTTACGGCGTGGTCACTTTCTACGCGCAATTCCGTACCAAGCCGCTCGGCAAATTTGTCATCAAGGTCTGTAACGGTACTGCGTGTCATGTGAATGGAGCCAAGACGATCACCGCCACGATCAACGATGAACTCGGCATAGACTACGATGAAACCAGTGATGACGGCAACTTCTCTTTGCTTTCAGTTGCCTGCATCGGTTGCTGTTCGCTGGCTCCGGTGATTGTCGTGAACGGCGAAACGTACGGCCGGCTCAACCCGGCCAAACTGCGGAAAATACTCCGTACTTATAAGCACAAGACGAAACAGGAACCGAAGACGGAGGACTGAGGACAGCATATGAAGACTGTAAAGGTGGGACTGGGGACCTGCGGCATTTCAGCCGGTGGTGAACGAGTCTATAAGGCGTTCCAGGATGAACTGACCGCCAACCCGGGCTTGTTCGTTTTGAAAGAGACCGGTTGTATCGGCATGTGCTATCGCGAAGTCCTTGTCGAGATCAGCAACGGAAATGGCGACGGCCACATGTACGGCGAGGTTACCCCTGACCGGGTCGGCCGGATTATCCAGGAAGACATTCTGCACGATGGATCCATTGATGAATGGCTCGTTTCAGGCGAGGGCCGGGAGATCGGGTTCTTCGACCGTCAACAGCGAATCGTGCTTCGGAACTGCGGCGTTATCGACCCGGGTTCAATTGAAGAATATATCGCCTGTGGCGGTTACGAAGCCGCCCGAAAGGCGCTGACCTCAATGTCGCCGGATACCATCATCAGCGAAATTGTCAAATCGGGGCTGCGCGGCCGAGGTGGCGGCGGATTCCCGACCGGCACCAAGTGGAAATTCACGCGCGGTGCTCCCGGTACCAAGAAGTATATCATTTGCAACGCCGACGAAGGCGACCCGGGGGCATTCATGGACCGTTCCGTGCTCGAAGGCGACCCGAATTCGGTTATCGAAGGCATGATCATTGCCGGGTTTGCCATCGGCGCCGACGAAGCCTACATCTACTGTCGTGCTGAGTATCCCAAAGCAATCGCGCGTCTACGCCAGGCTATTTCTCAAGCTAAGAAGAAAGGATTCCTCGGCGAAAAAGTATTCGGCACTGATTTCAACTTCATAGTGAAAATCAAGGAAGGCGCCGGCGCTTTTGTCTGCGGTGAGGAAACCGCCCTGATTGCCTCGATCGAAGGCAAACGCGGCATGCCGCGCTTCCGCCCTCCCTTCCCAGCCATCTCCGGTCTATGGGGCAAACCGACTAACATCAATAACGTCGAGACCTACGCCAACGTACCATGGATAATCACCAATGGCGGCGAGGCCTATGCGGCGTACGGCACGGCGGACAGCAAAGGCACGAAAGTCTTCGCCATGGCCGGCAAGGTCAAGCGAACCGGATTGGTCGAAGTCCCTATGGGGATGACGATCAATGAGATCATATTTGGAGTCTGCGACGGCATCATAAACGACAAACGATTCAAGGCCGTCCAGATGGGCGGTCCATCGGGCGGATGTATTCCCGCCTCTATGTGCGATACCCAGATCGACTACCAAAAGATCACCCAGACCGGTGCGATCATGGGCTCGGGCGGGCTGGTCGTTATGGATGAAACGACCTGCATGGTCGATGTCGCCAAGTTCTTCCTCACCTTCACTCAGGCAGAGTCCTGTGGCAAGTGCACCTTCTGCCGTATCGGCACCAAGCGGATGCTCGAAATTCTCGAACGAATTACGGCTGGTGAAGGAACGATGGAGGACCTTGATAATCTCGCCGAACTGAGTGAGCAAATCAAAGCCGCGTCTCTGTGCGGCCTCGGGCAGACAGCGCCGAACCCGGTGCTCACCACCCTGAAGTACTTTCGCGATGAGTATGTCGCCCATATTGAACAAAAACGATGCCCGGCTCACGTCTGCACTCCGTTACTCACGTATACTATCAACGATAACTGCACGGGATGCACCGTCTGCGCGGCCGCCTGTCCCACCGACGCCATCACCGGCCCCAAGAAAGGTTTGCACGTGGTAGCGCAGGACAAGTGTATCAAGTGCGGCAAATGTTTCACCGTCTGCCGGTTCGATGCCGTGGTGAAAGATTGAGGTAGATTATGGTCAAACTTACGATAAACGGCAAAGAAATCACAGCAGCACCGGACAGAACAATTCTGCAGGTGTGTCGCGATCAGAATATCGACAGCATTCCCACCCTGTGCTACGACGAAAAACTTCCGCCCTTCGGTTCCTGTTTCCTGTGTGTCGTGGAACTCGAAGGTCAAAGCAGGCTCTTCCCTTCCTGTTCCACCAGAGTGGCCGAGGGAATGAAAATAAAGACCCGGTCCGAGAGAGTGATGCAGGCCAGAAAGACCTGCCTGGAACTGTTGGTGTCCGATCATTATGCGGATTGCTTCGGCCCCTGCCGCTTGAACTGCCCGGCTGATGTCGATATACAGGGTTACATGTCTCTCATCCATCTGGGGAAATTCAAGGAAGCGGTGGCGCTCATCAAAGAAAAGAACCCGCTGCCGTCCGTCTGTGGACGAGTCTGCACTCGTAAGTGCGAAATCAACTGCCGCCGCTCGCTGATCGACGCTCCGGTTGGTATTGATTTCCTCAAGCGGTACGCCGCCGATCAGGACATGATCGGTGAGATGTGGACCCCGCAGACCAAACCGGACAATGGTCACTCGGTGGCGATTATCGGTGGCGGCCCGGCCGGCCTCACCTGCGCTTACTATTTGGTTCTTGAAGGCTATCGCCCGGTCATCTACGAATCTCTGCCCAAACCCGGCGGCATGCTCCGCTACGGCATTCCGGAGTATCGCCTGCCTAAAGACGTCCTCGATAAGGAAATCAACTGGATCTCATCGCTCGGCGTGGAGATTCACACCAACAAAACGCTTGGCAAAGACATGACTATCGACGGCCTGTTCAAACAGGGATACGAAGCGGTCTTCGTCGGACTCGGGGCGCAAGTCGGCAAACCGATGCAGGTGGAAAACGAAGAAGTCGACGGTGTCCTTTCCGGTGTTGAGTTCCTTCGTCAGGTCGAGTTGAAGACCAATCCGCAAATCGCCGGACGAGTTGTCGTCGTTGGCGGCGGTAACACCGCGATCGACGCCGCCCGCACCTCTTTGCGCCTTGGCGCCGATGAGGTCATTCTGCTGTATCGCCGCACCCGCAAAGAGATGCCGGCGAACGAAATGGAGATAGTTGCCGCCGAAGAAGAAGGCGTCAAGATGGAATTCCTGGCGGCCCCTGTGCGGGTAAACTCCGAAAACGACCGCATGACCTCCGTTGAATGCATTCGCATGGAACTGGGCGAACCCGATGCTTCCGGTCGACGCCGCCCGGTGGTGATCAAAGGCTCAGAATACACGCTGACGGCCGACTGGGTTATCTCGGCTATTGGCCAGGAACCGGACCTCGATGGCGCCAACGAGACGACCGGACTCAAGGTGACAAAGTGGAAGACTGTTGTCGCGAAAAATGGCACATTCGATACTGACCGTCCCGGCGTGTTCGCCGGAGGCGATGTAGTCACGGGACCGGCTGACGCTATCGACGCTATCGCCGCCGGACGTAAAGCCGCAACAGCTATCGACAAGTATATCCGCGAAAGTATCATTACCCCGTTACAACAGCGATTCGAGAGCAAGCGCGACAACTTTCACAAGATGACCGCCCAGGACCTGCCGGAAATCGGCATCACTGAGAGACATCACATGCCGGAACTCGAGGCCACCAGGCGGATTCAATCGTTTGTAGAAGTCGAGACCGGATACACCCAAGAGCAGGCCATTGAAGAATCCGGGCGCTGCGCCGAGTGCGGTTGTGACGTAGCCTTGTCGTGCACTCTTCAGGACTACTGCACCGAGTATGGTGTCGATCAAAATCGCTTTGTAGGCGCGTACAATAAGTACAAGGTCGACACCCGCCACCCCTTTATCAAAATCGATTCGAACAAGTGCATTCGATGTGGGCGGTGTGTCGCAACCTGCTCGGAAATACTGAATGTCTCGGCGCTTGGATTTGTCAACCGCGGGTTCCGCACGATAATAAAGCCTGCCCTTGATAAAGCTCTGCACGAAACGAATTGTGTCTCGTGCGGCAATTGTATCGACGTCTGCCCAACGGGCGCCTTGAACGAAAAGATGCCTTTCCGCCGCTCCGGCCCGTGGAAGATGGAAACGACTTACAGTGTTTGCAATTACTGTTCGGTGGGATGCAATATCACGATCAATCACAAAACCCCCGATTTGTTCTTTGTGACCGGCGCCCCGCCGGACAGAGAGCCCAACCATGGGGAACTCTGCGTCAAGGGAAGATTCGGGTATGAACAGTACCTCGACGGAAGCCGGATGACAAGACCGATGGTTCGCAGGGGGGACAAACTGGTCGAGTGTTCGTGGGATGAAGCTTTCAGCGCGGTGAAGGCGGGATTCGAACGGGTCTACAGCGATATTATCGACCGCGACCAGACCCTGGTAGCCGCTTCGCCCAAACTTTCAAATGAGGAACTCTATCTCGCCGGCATACTCGGACGAGTCGCGATTCAGACCAACAATCTGGTTTCGTTCCAGCGGTTGTCGACGGAGTCCGATTATCATGCCCTCGATGAGATGCTTGGCGGCACTGTCGCCTCGGTCGGCGAAGACGAAGTTCGCGATGCTGACCTTTACCTGTTCCTGGGCGGCAACCCGACCGCGGACAATCCGGTTCTTGGCTGGCAAGTCAAGCGGCGGATGAAAAAAGGCACGCCTTCGATTGTAATCAACTCCGGCCAGATCGATTTGACCCGGTACGCCACCGTCTGGGCCGACTCGCGGCGCGGGACTTCGACGCTTCTTCTTAACGCTGTCATGGCGGAACTTATCCGCCGAGGCGCTATCGACGAAGCTTTCATCGACGAACGAACAGTCAATTTCGAGCAGGTGAAAAAGCAACTGCTCGACAGCGATATCGATGAAGCAGTCTCCCTGTGCGGTGTCACGATGGACAAAATCCAAATGATGGCCGACATACTTGGCGATCGCACAAAGAAAGTGGTTGCGTTTTATAACCTTGAGAGCCGGGTTGACCGCGCTCCCAATGAACTCAAAGCGCTGGCCACTCTCATGCTCATGCTGGGCAAGCTGGGAGTCGATGGTTCCGGCATTGCCATTACCTCGGGCCAGTGTAACAACACCGGCATGACTCTGACCGGCTTCGATCGCCTTCTTCTGCCCGGTGGTAAAACGATTACCGACCGGGATGCCCTAAAAGAGATTGGAGCGGTGTGGCAGTCCGATGTCGCCACGATCATAGAGAAATCCGGGACCAACCTGCATAGGAAAATACGCGAGAACAAGATCCGGGCAGCCATTATCCTCGGCGAGAATCCGGCCAAAGACGCCCAGTTCAACAGCCTCCTGAACGACCTTGATTTCCTGGTCGTGGCCGATATGTTCCATACGGCGACGGTGACTATGGCCGATGTCTTCCTTCCTCTGTCCGCCTATCTGGAAAATAAGGGACATCTGACCAACTGGAGCGGCAAACGGCAGTTCACCACCCCAATAGGTGACCCGATGACCGGTATGAGCAATGTCGACCTGATCTGCCGGCTCGCAAAGTCTCTTGGATTCACCCGGGTAATCGGGAGTTTCGATGAGTTGGTGAGTGAAATAAAGTATATTCAGGAGAGAATTGGAGTCGCTGTTCCCATCGACGGGTCTTTCTCAACCGCCAACAAAAAGGCGCACTTCGTGCTGTACACTGCCAAGGTAGCCAGCATTCCGGCCGCGGCGGCCAATTTGCTTGAGATCGACGCCCGAATGGCGGATCGAACTAAACTGATTAGCTCTTAGGCGTGAAGAGGTAAAGATGTTTACCCAGCCGCGCCATCTCCTCACTATGGCGCGGCTTTTTTCAAGTCGAACTACCGTAATGAAGCAATCTACGATTAGTCGTAATAAGTCATTAAATAACAATGCAATACAGAGACCATAAACAAGCAAAAATCGCCTTGAGTTTTTCGGAATTTTCGTTATCTTAAGGATTAACAGACAGATAGCATATTGCGTTGTGGATAAGAAAGAAGGAGAAGCCTATGGCAAAAGTCGAAACCCTAAACAAAAACCAGTTCGGTTTCTCTCAGACCCCGGATAGTCAGATTGTAGAGTTTGAAAGTACTTTCGGCGCTCATCACTACGGCCGCCTGAAGCTGGTGGTCAGAAGAGCCGAGGGTGCCTGGTTATACAGTCAGGACGATACAAGGCACCTGGACTGCCTCGCAGCTTATTCTGCGGCCAACCAGGGACACCACCACCCGGCGATCGTCCGCGCCGTCGTGAACGCTCTACAGGGCGGCTACGGCTCAGTCATCTCCAATGTCGTCTATACTGACTCTCTTGGGATTTTCCTGAAGAAAATTGCCACCCTTGTGCCTCAGCTCGGCACCCGGTTCGGCGCCTCAGGTAATAAAGTTCTGCCTAAAAACGGCGGTGTGGAATCGGTCGAGACGGCAGTGAAAATGGCCCGCTACTACGGCTATAAATCCAAAGGGATAAAAGACGGCCAGCAGGAAATCATCGTTTTCAACAACAATTTCCACGGTCGGATGATTACCACTATCTCCTTCTCCTCCACTCCGAAGTACAAAGAAGGATTCGGTCCGCTAACACCCGGATTCGTCTCGGTTGACTTTGGCGACCTCAACGCCGTCAAAAAAGCAATCAACAAGAACACTTGCGGTATTTTGGTCGAACCGATGCAAGGCGAAGGTGGTATGTACCAGCCGCCGGACGGTTTCCTTAAAGGCCTTCGTCAGCTTGCCGATGAAAACGACCTGATGCTTCTTTTCGATGAAATCCAGGTAGGTCTCGGCCGCACCGGAAAGCTCTTCTGCTTCCAGCATGAGAATGTCGTTCCCGACGGAATCATTCTCGGCAAGGCAATCTCAGGCGGACTGGTACCAGTGTCGGTTTTCGTCACCAACAGTGAACTTATGGACATGGCGTTCCAGCCCGGCCGTGACGGTTCCACATATGGTGGTTACCCACTCGCATGCGTGGCTGGAAACGCGGCGATCGACGTAATTGTGAATGAGAAGCTGGCCGATCGCTCTCACCACATGGGTGAAATTCTCAAGAGGAAGATCCTCGACATCGCCAAACAATCATCGCACGTAAAAGAGGTGCGCGGACGCGGACTCTTTATCGGTATCGAAGTAAAAAGTGGCGATGCGATGCAGTTTTGCCGCAAGTTGCTTGACCTCGGTCTGCTCGCTAATGATAGCCACGGTCACACTATTCGTGTCTCGCCGCCGCTTATTATTGATGAGAAGGAAGTTGACTACATCGCCGAAAAACTGGAGCGTGTACTGGTCGACTGATACGAGTCGGAAACAATCATAGAACTCTACAGGCGGCTCGTTTCGGGCCGCCTTTTTCATTCCACGGCATCCGGGACTTCAAGGCTCTTCCCGGCCCTTTTCACACCCTTAACCGCCCCGGCATAGATAGCGGCCAGAGTAATTGCGGCGCCAAAGGCCTGGAGCGCTCCAAGCTTCTCGGCAAAGAACAACCATCCCCAAATCGTCGCGAGAGTTGGCTGCAAAAGAAGGACCAGACCACTCTGCGAAGCACGAAGTCTTGGCAAACTGCTCGAGATTACCCACCAACCCAGCGCCTGTGCGATAAGGGCGAGAGAAATGAGAATAGCCCACGCAAACAGGTTCGGCGGAAGATGCGGGCCTCTCTCGAAAATCATGGCAATTCCAAGGAAGACCGATGTAAAAAGAGACGTCCAGGCCATCAGCGTCAGAGAGCTGGGCCGGATTTCTTCGTGCCCCACCTTCTTGAGCGAGGTCATGTAAGCGCTGTAGAATATCCCGGTCATCAATCCGAAGATGACACCGCGGATGTACGACGCCGAGAAACTGATGTCGCTGCCTAATCCTATCAGTAGCACGATACCGACAAAGGCGGCCGACGCCGAGACGAAGAACACCCGGGTCAGCTTCTCGCTGAACATGAGTGTCCCGATCAGCGACATCCAGAAGACCTGCGTATTGGCCAGAATGGTCGCCATACCGGCGCCGGAGTAAAGAATCGATCGATGCCAGAAAAAGAGGTCTAGAAAGAACGCGAATCCTGCCAGAACGGACAGCCGGATGACCGGCGCGCTGAGCTTAAGCGAATCACCTTTCAACAGCAGGATCAAAAAGAGAATCGCCGCTCCGATAAACGTCCGCCAGAATCCGATAGCTGTAGGACCAAGAATCTCCCGGCCAAGCAATTTGACAAAAATGGCTGCAAAGCTGATGCATAGGGCGCCAAAGGCAATGAGAAGGAGGTACTTTGCGGATGAGTCGTGTGACTGAACAGCCATTACTTCGCTCATTATTTGATTGCCGTTGATACAGCTAAGCGGCGATTAGTATTCCTGCCAGCGATACTCCGCCGCGACAATTATACCAATCAAAGTCCAGAAAAGCACGAGCGAGGTTCCACCGTAACTTACGAATGGCAACGGCAATCCGGTGACCGGCATGAAACCAAGGGTCATCCCGATGTTGATAAAGAACTGAAATAGGATGATGCTCATCGCACCCATCACGACAAATGAAGAAAATTTGGAGCGGCAGTGCGATGCTATGCGAATGCATCGATAAAACATGTAACAGAAGAGTCCCACCACCAGAATGGAACCCCAGAACCCGAACTCTTCGCCGAGAACCGAGAAAATGAAATCAGTATGCGGTTCCGGCAGGAAGTCAAGTCGGGATTGAGAGCCCTCAAGGAACCCCTTGCCCAGCAGACCCCCGGAACCGATCGCAATCTTGGATTGGATAATCTGATAGCCGGCTCCGCGGGGATCGCGACCGGGATCAAGAAAAGTAAGAATGCGCAGTTTCTGATAGTCCGCCAATCGCCCCCAGATAAATGGCGTGATCATACCGAATGCAAGATTGGCCAGCACAGCCATTACACCAAAAAGAAAACCGGGACGAAACAGAAACAAAAATAATAGTAGTACAACGAAATAGAGCGACCAGGCGAGCCAGTGCGATGCTGCCACGAGTGAGAGGACCGGCGAGAGAATGAGCAGCATGTACAGCGGAGAGAGTCCGGACCAGAACCAGAGGGCGAACAGGAGCACCCAGAGTACGAGTGATGTTCCCAGATCAGGCTGCTTGAGAATCAACATAACCGGAATGACTGTCATGGACGCCGAGAAGGCGAGGCGGCGCTTGCTTTCAACCGGAAGTTTCGTGTAGGAAAAGAATCGGGCCAGGGCGAACAGGAGAGCTAACTTGGCGAAATCCGATGGCGCGAAGTTTATCGGTCCGAGGGCAAACCATCGGGCTGCACCCATCCTCGTGCTGCCGACTATCAATACCAGCGCCAGTAAGACCACGGCAATTCCGTACAGCAAGTAGGCCGTCACATCGAATAAGCGCAACGGCAGATGAATGACGACGGCAAAAACTAAGAGAGCTACACAAAACCAGACTATCTGCCGCAAATACAGATGTTGCTGAAAGGCTGACGGGCCATAGTATTGAGCTGAGAGTATCAACAGCACGCCGATAATTGACAGCGCCAGAGCCGCGGCTATCAGCTTCCAGTCAAGGGCACGGTAATTGAGTATCACTGCCCCACCCCCGTCGCCGCTACTGTACCGGTCTGTATCTGTAACTTCTTCATCATGTAGGCCTTGATTATCTCCCCGGCCAGGGGAGCCGCGATCTCGGAGCCGTGACCGGCATTTTCAACAAGCGCACACACAACTATCTCCGGATTCTCGAGCGGTGCTACGCCTACAAACCAGGAGTGATTATCGCCATGCGGGTTTTCCGCCGTACCGGTCTTGCCACCGACAGAGTAATACTTGTTTCTCAACCGTCTGGCCGTCCCGTGGTCTCCTTCAACCACCAGACGCAACCCTTCTCGGAGGAGTCCAAGAGTCGCCGGTGAAAATGGGAGCTTGAACGCTACTTTGGGCGGGATGGAAATCTCCTGCCCAGAAGGTTCTATAATTTTTCTTACAAAATGTGGTTGATAAACCACGCCGTTGTTCGCCAGACCGCAATAGAACTGAGCCAGCTGGAGTGGTGTAACGAGAATCTCCCCCTGTCCGATTGCATTATTCAGAGCCAGCGCGCGTGACCACTTTCGTTCCCCGTACCTCTTGTCATAGTACTTTGAATTGGGTATTAATCCGGGCGACTCCTGTGGTAAGTCTACCTGAGTCGACTGACCAAACCCACACCTGGTATAATACTCGCCAAGTTTATCCACGCCCAGCTTCAAACCAAGCTGATAGAAATAGACGTCGCAGGATTGTTCGATTGCGTGCGTCACAGTCACGCTTCCGTGTCCGCTGGGGGCCCAGCACCGGAAGTACCGGTTGCCAAACTGCAGACCGCCGTAACACGGCTTGAAGGTGCTGTTCTCGGTAATCGCCCCTTCCTCAAGGCCCGCACCGGCCGCGATGAATTTTGCGGTGGAACCGGGTGGATACAGTCCATTCAACGGACGATTAAGCAACGGATGGGTGCTGTCGGACCGGATCTCCTGCCAGAGAGTCTCCGGAACAACCGAAGAAAAAATATTCGCGTCGTAGCTCGGATACGAGGTCATGGCGATAATCTCGCCGCTGCGCGGATCCATGGCCACGATCGCGCCGCAACAAAATGTGTCCAGCGCCTGGCTGCATGCCATTTGCAGATCGTTGTCTATCGAGAGAACCAGTCCATCACCGGGAACCGATGGAATCTCTTCCTTGTCTTCGTACGGACCAAGCATCTGCCCGGCCGCTGACACTTCAATATACGCCGTCCCCTCGTGCCCTCTCAATATGTTGTCATACGACTTCTCAAGCCCTTTCTTGCCGATGATACTGCCAAGACGATACGGAGCGTCGCTACTTTTCTTCAATTCCTCAACCGAAACTTCCCCGACATATCCCGTGAAAGACTCCGCCCCCAGGTTATGGTCGTACTGGCGCACTTCTTCCAACTGGTACGTGACACCCGGAAATTCCTTGCTTTGCTCCTCCAATACAGCCACGGCTTCAAAGGGGAGGTCCCGTTTGACGGTGGAGGGTTGGAAGGGACTTACCATGTTGTTCTGGATGCGTTGCCGGATCTGCGCGGTGTCCAAACCGAGCAGCCGTGCGAGATTTACTATCGTCTTGCCCGCGACAATTTCCGAAGGGACAACAGAGAGTGTGTAGGATGGTCTATTGTCGATGATAACCCGTCCCTCCCGGTCATAGACAACTCCTCGCCGCGGGACGATGGGCTCTACCCGTATCCGATTGTTTTCAGACTGGATGGCCAGATCTTTGTGTTCCACAATCTGAAGCTTGATGAGACCAATGGTAAGAATAAGAAAGATGGCCGCTACCAGCACATAGCTGAAGTGTTCCCGGCCGGAAAGAGAGAGACGATAACGATCCATGACTGCCGATACTAGAATATAGCTTTCAACTTGCTCAACGTGACCCTTCCCTCCTTAAACAAAAAGTACAGCCAGGCGATTAATGCGGTGTACACAACGCCAGGCAGTGCTTTTGTCAACAGGAGTAAAAAGAACCCGTCGCTGCCACTAAGTACTAATACGGCAATATTATCCAAAACTATACCGCCGACGACCAATAACAGCTTAGCGGACAACGACTCCAGGTTAATTCGTTCCCTGAGGTGGAAAACCGCCAAGGCGATTGCCGTGAGTACCAAGGCATGCCAACCCATCACCTGGGGCAATCCCGCATAGGCGACTGCTCCAACCACAACTGCGAACCAGAGGGCGGTGATTTCAGACTTATAAATGGCGACCAGAAGAACCACGAGCACAGGTAAGTTGATGCGGACACCGTAGATAGACGTAATGTCAGACAGAAACACTTGGTGCATGCCAACCAGCCAGAGATAAAGCAGATAAGGCAGAAGTCGTATCATTGGCCCGCTTCTCTCAAAATGAAAAGTTCGTCAATCGAGTAAAAATTCACCGATGGTCTGACTTTGACCCGGGCGAATACCTCGTGCTCCGGGACTTCCACCTCATCCACAACGCCGACTTTCAGCCCGGCAGGATATACACCGCCCAGGCCCGATGAGAGCAGGAGGTCGCCCACCTTGATGTCTCCGCCAACCGGGAAGTTGTCCAACACCATCCCGGAAGCAGACGAGTACTTGATGATTCCCATCTCGCGACTCTCAGAATCGCGCGCCGCGACCCTGTTGGCCGGGTCGGTCAACAGTTGTACCACAGCATTGTCTTTTGAAACGGAGCTTATGCGGCCAATCAGACCCTGTTGGTTGATGACCGTCTGATCAACCCTGAGTGATTCGCTCGAACCTTTGTTGATGACCGCCGACATCGGTATATAGTCGCCGGAGATGGACACGACCTCAGCCGGAATAAGGGTGTAACCCTCGGGTGGTTCAAAACCAAGGACAGAACGAAGCCGGACATTCTCGCGGGCGGCTTCCTCGTACATCGAAAGGGTCATCGATGTTTCCACGAGCTTTTCCCGGAGATTTTTGTTCTCGGCGGCTATCGAACGATATTCAAAAAATGCGTTCTTGATCGAGGCGAACGGAGAGTAAAAGGCGCCAACCGTTATTTGTCGAAGAAAGGGGTTTACTGTGGATTGACCGACAATGAAAACGATAATTAACAGGAAAATGGCAGCTAAATGGACATTTCGCCAGTGCCTGGCGAACAGATTGGTAAACCAATTCATTTGGTGGCGGCGTCCTTGCCTCTATGTGCGTCAGTCAACGTTATCCATCAGCGCCAGTACATCACCCGGCGACGAAGCTTCCATCAGCTTGCGTCTATTCTCCTCTGACTTCATCAGGTACGACAGGCGCGCCATAACATTCAGGTGAGCGCCAATAGCGTCTTCCGGCGCGGCGATGAGAAAGTACAGATTGACCGGACGGTGATCCATGGCGTCGAAATTCACACCCTTTGCGCTGCGTCCGAACGCGATTACGATCCCCTTGACCGCTCTGGTCTTGGCATGCGGAAATGCTACTCCGTAGCCGACCCCCGTAGTGACGAGATTCTCACGCTCCTTGACGTCGGTGAGAAGCTGCTCCCGATCCTTGACCATATTTGAAGTGGCGACCAGATCAACCAGCTCTTCAATCACTTCATCTTTGTTGGTTGCTTTGAGACTGAATACGACCAGACTCTCATCGCAAAATTTCGACAATTTCATTGCTTCTATACCCTTGTTTATAGTTTCTCTGCTTCGTCAAGTAGCAAAACAGGAACATCGTTCTCCACGCGGTACGCCACCTGGCACGAGGCACACACAAGTTTCTCGTCGGCCCGCCGATACTCAAGTTTCTTCCGGCACTTTGGGCACACCAGCTTTTCGACCAACCTATCTGACAACGCCATTGCTCCAGCTCCTTATTCCGTAAATACACCCATGTGACGGTATTTGTTAAGCCTTTCGTGGAGCAATAAGTCGATTGGCTTCTCTTTCAGCTCAGCGAGGGCCGCGAGTATTTCCTTCTTGACAACCTCGGCGGCCTGTTTCGGTTGGGTATGCGCTCCACTGGGCGGTTCCGGAATGACTTTGTCGATAATCTTCAAGTCAATCAGGTCCCCTGAAGTAACTTTCAATGCCTCCGCAGCTTCGGGCGCCTTCGCCGCATCGCGCCAGAGTATCGCCGCACAACCTTCAGGTGAAATTACCGAGTACCAGGAATACTCAAGCATCAGAATCCGGTCGCCTACGCCGACACCCAGTGCTCCGCCTGACGCTCCTTCGCCGATTATAACCACAACTATCGGAACCTTGAGCCTGGACATTTCTCGAATATTCCGCGCGATTGCCTCTGCCTGTCCCCGTTCCTCCGCCCCGATTCCCGGAAATGCTCCCGGAGTGTCCACGAGGATTACGATCGGCACATTGAATTTCTCGGCCAGGTAAAATAGCCGGAGCGCTTTCCGGTACCCTTCAGGATGAGCCATCCCGAAATTACGGTACAGTTTCTCCTTGGTGTCCCGTCCCTTTTGTTGACCAATGAACATTACCGGCTGTTCGTCGATCTGTCCAAATCCTCCGACCATCGCCTTATCGTCCGCATAGTAGCGATCTCCGTGCAGCTCAACAAAGTCCGTGCTGATCATCTGGATGTAGTCTAGTGTGTAAGGGCGTTTGGGATGTCTTGAAAGTTGAACTTTCTGCCAGCGGGTCAGGCCGGAATATATCTCATCGCGAAGTTTGATAAGCTTGTGCTCGAGTGACGCGATTTCACTGCTTAACTCGATACTCTCTCCGACTGAAAAATCCTTCATGTCGGAGATTTTCTTTTCCAACTCAATAATCGGTTTTTCGAATTCTAAGTACGTACGTTCTGCCATAATTCCACTTTCCGCCCCGTCACTGCCTCGCGGAACCGTTAACTCGTTTGCGCAACGGGATTTTGCTTAGTAAGATAAAGAATACGGCGAAAATAACAACCATAAAAACGACCAAAAAGCCGAACACGATCAACCGGTTCCAGAAGAACATGGCGAGTGCAAACATCCCATAACCTATTGCCAGTAAATAGAATATTACCACGATCCGGCGCGGCGAAAATCCCATCAGCGCCAGGTAATGAAACAAGTGTCGGCGGTCCGCCTTCATGATGTTCTTACCCGATATGAGGCGTCGAAAAAACGACGAAGACACCTCCATAATCGGTACCCCCAGAGCGAGCAGTGGAACATATAGCGCCGCGGCCGTATACGACTTGAATGGAAACATGAGGGAAAAGACAGCAAAGTAATAGCCAATCTGCATCGAACCGGAGTCCCCCAGAAAAATCCGGGCTGGATGACGGTTGAAATATAGAAATGGAAGCAGGAATCCAATCAGAACCACCACAAAAATAAGCACTGTGCCCATCTCGTAGAGCTGTCCTACGATCAATAACGTCACAGCGGCTATGAGCGAAACACCTCCCGCCAGACCATCGAGGCCGTCTATCAGGTTAATCGCGTTGGTGAGCATCACTACCCAGATGACGGTTACCAGCACCGAAAAAGCGCCCAGCTCCACTGACCCAAACGGTGTCGACAGAAGTTGCGCTCCCAACCCTCCCAGGTGCAGTATCAGACCCGCCGCTATTTGAGCCCCTAGCTTCGTCCAGGCTGTTACCGGAGAGAGGTCATCGGACATCCCGACCAGAAGAATAATCAAGGCGCCGATAAATATGTAGAACAACGAGCCGGCGAATTCCACCCTGAAGTCCTGGGCCACTACAAGGAATGTCAGCACCGTGATCCAACAGACGACAAAAAGCCCCACTCCTCCAAGAAACGGTGTAGGCTTCTTGTGGCGCTTATGTTGTCCCGGCTGGTCCAGCAAACCGTACCTGTGCCCCATTTTTATTAGAATGGGCATCATCAAGGTACTCAATGCACCGGCGAAGAGTATCCCACCGGCGATAAACCATATCGACATATATTACACTCGCAACTAAATTCGCCGCTTGCGTGCCGGTAACAAACCGGTCACCAGCAAATTCACACCTAAGATCAGCGGCAAGATAAGAAATGATCCGACGCCGGGGAAATGTTTTAGGAAATATTTCCAGACAGAGCGGTGATGATAATAGGCACGACACATTTTGCCGGCAGTACTCCCCTCTCCCCACAGGTGCACCCCGCCGGCCGAGGGAATATAGAAGTTGCGATACCCGGCCTTGTGCAGGCGGTAGCACAGATCGGTATCCTCCATATACATGAAGAAGCGTTGGTCGAATCCGCCGAGCTGATCAAAAACTTGCCTGCGAATCAACATTAGTGTTCCGGCCACGGCCGGGACCTCGGTCATATCCGGGTAATCCGGCAGCGTATATGCTGTCGAACTGCCTCGAAACCTCGAGAGAAAGGAGCCACGCGAAAAAATCAGGTTGCCTATGGTGGGGAAATTCCGGCTGGTGGCCTGAAAGGAATTATCGGGGAATCGCATCCGTCCTGACGCCGCCCCGGGACGGTCAAGCCTCTGAAATTCGCCGATGAGTCGACCCAGCGCTCCCGGATCCAGCACCAAATCCGGATTATGAAACAGCAGAAACTCACCGCTGGCGCGAGTAGCACCCAAATTACAGGCCCCGGCAAACCCAAGATTGCGCTGGGCCGATATAAGCTGAGCGTCAGGAGCAAGCCGAATCACCTCCTCGATTGTGCCATCACGCGAACCATTGTCTACCACGATCAGTTCGCTGGGCACCTCTGTGCAACGCTTACCAAGAGCTCCCAAACAGTCACGAACTGCCGGAAGAGAATTATAGGTGACAATTATTATGGAGACCGTGATTGTATCTGTGTTCACAACAGCAAATCACTTCAGCTTGCCGAACATGGCTTTAAGCCTCAACAACCATACCATGTAAATAGCTTCGCGCATGATCTTCTTAGACATTTTCGAGGCTCCGGCAACACGGTCGACGAATATAATCGGAATTTCTTTGATCTTGAATCCGCGCTTCCATGCTCGCATCGACATCTCAATCTGGAATGAATATCCACTCGAGCGAACGTCATCGAGGTCAATTGTTTCCAGCACCTGCCGTCGGAAACATTTGAAGCCACCGGTGGCATCGCGCAATGGCAGTCCTGTAACCAGACGCGTGTACACGTTGGCGAAATACGACAACAGCAGACGTGACATCGGCCAGTTGATGACATTTACACCGGATATATATCTCGACCCTATCACCAAGTCGCTATGCTGTATTTCGCGAAGAAAGTCCTTGATATATTCGGGACCGTGAGAAAAATCCGCATCCATTTCGAAAATGAAATCGAATTTTTGCTCAATAGCCCACTTGAAACCTGCGATGTAGGCCCGTCCAAGCCCTTCTTTCTTCTCCCGGTGCAGGACAAAGACTTTCGATTCCTGCCTGGCGAGGCGATCCGCGATGTCGCCGGTGCCGTCGGGTGAATTGTCATCGACAATCAACACATGGATCCTCGGGTCGAGCGGAATGACGGCATGGACAATCTTTTCGATATTGTCCCTTTCGTTGTAAGTAGGAAAGATGATGACTGCGCGTTGTGACTGGACCATAGCCGTTATTCTTCCTTATTCTTTTCTCTGTTCTTACGACCGGAGCCGACAAAGTACAAACCGACAATCAGCAGGACATACACTGATGTAACCAGGGTTACCAGTTTCCCGGTGCGGTACCGCTGAGAGTCATACTTGAAAAACACTTCTTTAGTTCCAGCCGGTACCGCCACCGCTCTGAAGGTGCCATACGATCTGAGTAGTTTAGCCGGCTGACCATCGACATACACCTCCCACGCGTCGTAATAATTGTCGCCGAGAACCAATAGTTTATTCTGGGTTACCCGCACACCCACCCTCACGGAATCATCCTCGTAATCCTGTATCCATGCCGAGTCGGTAGCCGATGAATCATGCCCTATAGTCAGATCCGGCTGTTCTTCCAGATACACGACTCTCCGCAGGTTGTCGACGCCGGTCAAAATATCTGTTTCCATCACCTTGCGGTCGTCAATTACTCTGAAGCTGTCGACCAGATAAACTCTGGGGAAGGCATTGTCATTGCGCAATATCTGAGCCCCTCCAAAACTGGCAGCCGGCACCACCGGCTTTTCGCCAAAGTACTCGGGAGGGAATGCCTGATTTCCTGCATACAGCACATACCTGGCGCCGACAAGATTCAGAAAATAAGGATTCCCCTGATTACTCTTGGCCGGCCCGCCCAGTAGTTCGTCGTACCAACGCAATTGATTGCCATGATACCCTGTTACGACGTCAACTTTGAAATACGGCAACAAGTCTTCCGGTAATACGCCCAGATTCATCACGCGATACTGTCCCGGGTTATTGGCAAAATACTGGGTTACCGGATTGGGTGCCCAGTATCGCGATGGATCCACGGTATCAATGAAACGGCTGTCAAAGCGCATGCCGTTGACAATCGGAAGACAGACGACTAACGCCAGGGTGGCGCCGGACATTTTCTGACTCCGAAATAGCCAAATCAGCCCCGCCGCTAGAGCTGTAAACAGGAAACTGAACCAGGCCCCCGACTGAATCTGAGGGAGATTGGCATAAGCAACATCAAGCTTGCTTACCCCCTGCTGTACCATGGTAGTGCCGGCGTTGCTGAAAAATATCGATGTCCATAAGTCGAGCATCCCTCGTCCGCTTATACCGAACAACACGGCAAGCAAGAGCATGAGACCTGGAAATCCGAACAGAAGCAGATTGAAACGCTTGCTGAATTTATCACGCCATTCTCTTGACCGCTCGATAACTGCCTGCAGACCCATACCGGCAAGCAACGACACGGAGAACGAGAAAAGGAACATGATCATCGAAGGCGCCCGGAGTGATTTCACCTTCGGAATAACATAAAAGAATATTTTAAAGAACGGGGTGGTCGCACCGAGAGCATAGATCAGGGCAAAAAGGGCCAGCCCTCCAAAGAAGTACGCCTCTCGCCGCCGCGTGAAGAACGCACCGATCAGCGCCATGAACAAAGCAACGACGCATACCGATTCCGAGTTATCCTTGAAGGCATTTTTCCCCCAGTAATAGGTCTTGACCGACTTTGATTGAACGCTCGTGCCGGAAAATTCCGGAATCAGCAATGAAAACGCTTCTTCCTGATGCATCGACCACGAAGTCGCCCAGTCCCAACCCGATTTGCTTCCGCTCTCGGCACGCGGAGAATCATGTGTCGTGTAGTAATAACCCGGATAGAATTGAATTGCGGAGATGAGAAGTCCCAGCACGACCGCGTACAGGGCCAGCACGCCTGGTCGAATCACTCTTGTAACCGTCTTTTCCGTGACCAGCGTGACAATGATGCGAAACACCGTATAGAACGCCAGGGCCCAAAGCGTGAAGTATGACATCTGCGCGTGTGGACTGAGAATGATTGCGCCGATCACCGCACCCATCATCGTAAACTCGAATATCGCTTTAATCAGGCTTCCGGCATTGAAACCGCGATCGAGGAACATGATGGTAAGTGGAAACAGAGTCGTGACGAATATCTTGCCATCATGTCCGGGCGATATCCACGACACCAGTAAGGGGGCAAACATGTAACTTGCGCCGGCCAACAGCGAGGCCACTTTTGAAAGTCGAAATTGCCGCGCCGCCAAGTACATGAAAAGACCGGCAAAAAATATGTGCCAGAACAAAATGAAGCCGAGCATACGAAAGAGTGAACCGAAATACTTCAGGAAGGAAAACGGATAGAATATATCCCCATGAAAGGCATCGACGAACGGCATCCCGCCGAATATGTATGGGTTCCATTGAGGAATGCTGTGGTTTGTTTTAACATAGTCTACCAGCAGCCCTCTAAAAAAGACGCCCGCCTGGATCATGTCGGACCCATACAGCATTTTATCGGAAAAAACGAACTTTCCGAATAACACAACGAGAGCGACAAAAATGATGCCAAACGCTATTGGGGTAAAATAACGGCTGCTTTCAGGGTCAAACGACGATGTCGAAGTCCGCTGTTTGTCGCGGGGTGGTTGATGTTTGGCTGACAACTCTTAATTCCTATCCTGACAGACGTCTGCTTTCGGTGTCAATCATAGCGCCGAATAACGAAGCTATCAACAACTATTTCCCGGCCGGGTATCGGCTTCAAGCTGCTTACCTGCTTATAACTTAGGTTTTTCATTGAGCAGTCTCTGCATCTTTCGCCTGAGGTCCCCAACCTCTTCTTTGATCGCGGTCTGTCCTTCAACAAGGAATCCCATCAGGAAAAGTCCAAAGCCGAGTCCGGCCAACAGAATGACAAGATATAACAGCGGCAGCTGTGTCTCGTGTCTCACGTATTTGAGAAAGACGGCCCATAAGCCGACCAGAAAACCAAGACCAAAGAAGATTGTTCCTATGATACCAAAAAACAGCAACGGCTTTCGAAAGAAGGTCAGTTGAAATTTGACCGCGACCATATCCAAAACGCCGATCGGAATTCTCCAGACCGAAAATTTGGTCTTGCCCCAACTCCGTTCATATACCGGAATTTTGACCTCTTCGACATGAAAACCTTCATGGGCGGCCAGCACGACCAGATATCGGTGCCAGTCCTTTCTGAGGAAAATCTGCTCGACCACAGTACGTCGAAACGCCTTAACCGCATTGAGGTCGTGTACCTTGAGCGCGAATATCTTGCGAGATATCCAATTGTATATGCTCGAGACGAACCATTTCTTGTACTGCCCCTGCTTCCAGCCCGTGCTCAAATCGGCGCCCCGGGCAATTGGCTCAATCAGCGCTGGGATGTCGGCCGGGAGGTACTGAAGATCGGCAGGGTAGAACACGAGCACCTGACTCGGTGTTACCTGGAATCCGGTCATCAATGCTTCGGTCAAACCACGGTTTCTCTGATGCGTCGCGTATTTGACAAAATCGTATTTCTGAGCCGCCGCCTCAATTCGCTCAAGCGTGCCGTCGGTTGAACCATCATCCACGTACACCAGGTCAACCTTGAATAGAGCGGAACGCCTCATTTGGTCGAATTGACGACAGAACTCATCGATATTTCCCTCTTCATTCATCGCGGGAACGATTACCGAAACACTGAAGTCATAAACTACTTCTGGGGTCACCTCAACTCCCTTCAAGCTCGCGGATAGCCGTCTCGATACTGCCGACCGATGGCGCGAATTTGAGCGCCTGTCGGTAATAGAAAAGCCCGGCTTCCTTCAATCTTGCATCGTGCGCCTCTGCGTCCCAGTCCTGGTAGAATTTGCCAAGCCTCGCGTTAAGATTATAGTTTGTCGGCGAAAACTCAACCGCTTTTTTGAACATTGTCTCTGCCAGGTCGTAATACTTGTCGGCATTAGCCGTTTCTCCCAGCAACAAGTATCCAGACATGTTATCGGGATTTTCCTTCACCAACTCGATAGCGAGCTGACGGTCGATATGGGTCGAGTCCTTCCGATACTGTTCCTGGAGAACTTCAAACAATGACAGCCGGTAGGCTTCGGCTGCAGGATTACCCGTATGTCCGGCGATTCGATACAGTCTGACTTTCTTCAGCCCTACATGGTAGGTGAGAATATGCACCGCCGAATCCATCATCCCCGGGTAGTCCTCATTGGCCCGATCTTCATTTCCCTCGTCGATTAGCAGGTGGGTAACGGGAAGTCTCGCGAACAGCGTGGTATCCGGCTTCGAAACGCCGAACATGTGAATGATAGTCCCGTAATCGGTCTCCAAACCGAGGCCCGGTCCGAACGGTCCCGAGACGACGGCTGAGGGTGACAAAATCAGAGCTAAATCCCGGCTGTCGTCACGAGCCGAGAATGATGGTCGTTCCCACCAGTATTCGTAGTCCATCACGCCTTTGTACACTACGCCCAGGATAATGAGTATGGCAAACACCTTTGAAAGACCCGACCAGAGTGGAAGTTTCCCGCGACGATACGCGCTGACCAGCCAGACGATAAGTCCAGTGAGCCCCATACTTGCCAATGCGACCAGCCATTTGTGATCCTCGTAGAAAAATTCCCCTTCCACCATTTCGATATACGCACCATATACCTGATAAAACGGAACCAATATCAAGGGGAAGATAAACACGGCCCACAGGACGGGAAGTCTTGCCTCCGGAAGACCTGTGTGAGGCCGGAACATTCGTCTAAGTACCAGGGCCGCCGCGCCATAAAACGCATAGATCAGTACCAGTTGGTATCGTAACGGCCGATAATTCCAGACCATCAATGCCCCATAGAAACCAATAATCAGTGCCGCAAGGGATACATGTCCACTCGTGAACCAGCCGAATCCGGATTTCCATGATTGGCGCCGGGTCAGATAGAAAAAGAAAGCGGCCAGAAACACCGCACCCATGATGGCCGGATAGATCATCCGCTCGAATAGTTTGGATTGGTCGCCGAATGAGACAAGCTTCCATACGAAATTGTCAAAAGACTCGAACCCTTCCGGGGCGCCGTACAAAGAGAAAGCTTGTTCGCCCAGATACGACGTCACCTGACGCTTCATCGGAAGGTAGGAAAAAAGTAGCCAGAAAACCGTTATCATCGTAAAACCCGCGGCAAAAGCCAGAAAGCGCGTTATCGCGCGCTTTCGTTCGCCGAACAAATACTCGTACCCAAAGTAACAGAAGAAAGTAAACAGGAAGATTATTCCAATGACTTTGCCAAAAAATATCCCGGCCGCCAATGAAGCTCCGGCGACAACCGCGGTAAGCACACCTCTCCCCCAGACAAGCAAGAGTAGCGATAAGAAACCGAAAAATGTCATCGCATGCTCGAGGAACGGAAGCTTCCCGTAAAACAGCAAATTGTAATTGAGACCAAGCAATAGAAGTAGAATCAAGCCCGTGTAGAAATCAGATATCCGTCGGATAAACAGATAGAAAAAAATCAGCGACCCGAAAGAAAAAAACAGTCCGACCAGATCTGAGCTCCATGTACTGACGCCGAATGCTTTGAATACCAGCCACGAGACGGCGGTGACCGATGATCTCAAGAAAAAGACGAATCTGTTGTCATGGTAGGGATTGAATGACCCCGTTTCAATGTCGAGGCGGGAGAAGAGTGTATACTGCGGCGGGTCAGTGTAGACGTCGGTGGATGAAGACAAACCGGTGGGCGGGTCGGCATCGAGCTTATAGGCACGCATCCAGACGAGCACCGCCAGTAACGCGATAACCACTACCCACTCGACATAGGGCCGCGGTCCCTGTTTCACGTCAGCCAAAGAACCTCTTGATCTTTTCAGCGACAAATCCCACCTGCTGTTCGGTCATTTCCGGATAAATCGGCAACGACAGAATCTCGTTCGCCAGTTTCTCGGTCACCGGAAAATCGCCTTTACGATATCCAAGATAATCGAGCGCCTTTTGCAGATGGTTAGGCACCGGGTAATGTATAAGCGTCACTATCCCCTGTTCTTTGAGATACGCCTGCAGCTTGTCCCGCTTTTCTGTTTCGATGACATACAGGTGAAATACCTGCCCGTAGTCATCCCGCAAGGACGGCGTCTTAACCGGACAGTCCTTCAACAGCTGATTATAAGTCGACGCCACGCGATTACGCTCTTTATTCCAGGTGTCCAGATGGCGCAATTTGACTCCGAGCACCGCTCCCTGAATTCCCTCCATACGGGCATTGTAGCCCACCATATCGTGGTAGTATTTTCGGTCGGAACCGTGATCCCGCAGCATCCGGAGTTTCCTGGTCAGGCTCTCCTCACTGGTGACGATCGCACCCCCTTCCCCGTAGGCGCCAAGATTCTTCCCCGGGTAAAATGAAAAGGCTCCGAGTCTCCCCATCGAACCGGCAGTGCGGCCGCAATATCTGGCGCCATGCGCCTGGGCACAATCCTCCAGAACAGCTACGCCGTGCGTTTTGGCAATTTTCAGAATTGGGTCCATATCGGCAGTCTGCCCATACAGGTGAACGGGAATAATAACCTTGGTCTTCGGTGACAGCGCCATCCTGAGAAGGATGGGATCGAGATTACGCGACTCTGGATCCACATCCACCAGAACCGGTCGTGCGCCGGCGTGGATGATGGCGGCGACAGTCGCGATGAAGGTATTAGCTGCCGTAATTACTTCGTCACCGGGACCGACATCAAGGGCCTTGAGCGCCAACAGTAGCGCATTCGTACCATTGTTTACTGCCACACAGTGGGTGGATTCACTGTACGCTGCGAATGCGTTCTCAAAATCCGTCACGGCCGGACCGAGCGTGAATGCACTCGTGTCTATAACCTTTTGAATTGCCAAATCGACTTCGGATTTAATCGACTGATACTGGGCCTGTAAATCGAGATACTTTATGTCCATCGGTATTCCTTTTCAAGTTCATCAAGATAGAGCATGGCGGGGTTAAAGTCAAGCTGCCCGATGACCGTCAGTCGACTGAAATTCAAAGAGTTAGGAGCGCTTAGCTGGCCCGCACAAGGGCCAGCTCATCCCACGACGTGGTATAGCGGGGAGAGCGAAGCTCGCACTTGCCGCGCCATGGCTGGTTCGAACCCTGGGCCGCATATTTTAGCGTCCCCGAGCCCATCTGTGTGTTGAGCCCATCGATAGTCTTCAGCAGTTTTTCTCGACGCGCCCGGCCGGCCACGTCGAAAAGTGAAGTCTGAATCTGGTCGGCCGGGACAATATTGTCTATTCTCACCCCGGCCTTCTGGTACCGATACCCTTCGCGGTAGATCTTTCGAAGGCCAAATAGTGCATGATGAATCAGTTCCCCCGTATCGTTTGTCGCTTGAGGTAGATGGACGGTAGTCGAGTTGGAGTATTTACGGGAGCCTTGAGTAAAAGGGCTGGTGTTGATAAACACGGCTATGGTTGCCGCCGCAGACTTCTGTTCCCTGAGCTTTTCGGAAGCGATCGACACGAACGATGCCACCGCCTGCTCAAGAGCATCGATCGTTTCCACCCGCTTACCAAATGAGCGCGATGAAACGATTCCCTTGCGCGGCTCGAATTCATCTGCCAACTCGAAACAACACAGTCCTTTCAATTCCGCGGCCGTGCGAAGTCCGCAGACGCCGAAGCGGCTCTTGATTACTGTGCTGTCGGCATCACGCATCTGTCTTGCATTGGTAATAGCCATACCGATCAGCTTGTCGGCAGTTGCTTTCCCCACTCCCCAGATGTCAAGCACAGGTGTACTCTCCAGAGCGCGGTCAAGATGGCTTGAATCAACCAGGTTCAGTACCCCGCCCGATTTTTCCGATTTTTTAGCCAGATGATTCGCGAGTTTGGCCAGCGTCTTGGTCCGGGCGATTCCGATTGATACGGGTATTCCGGTCCATCTGAGCACCGTTGCCCTGATGGCTCGCGCGAATTCTTCCAGATTGGAGTAGCCGTGAATGTGTCCACACCCTGCCAAGTTCAGGAACGCCTCGTCGATTGAATAGATTTCAATCTGTGGTGTACACCCGGCCAGCGTGGACATCACCCGGGATGACATGTCTCCATAAAGGGTGTAATTGCTGGAGAACACATGAACATGGTTCTGCTCGATTGTTCGTTGATATTTGAAGTACGGCTCTCCCATTCCTACTCCGAGCGCCTTGACCTCGTTCGATCGCGCGACAATACACCCATCATTGTTTGACAGAACCACCACCGGCCTGTCACGCAGCGAAGGATCGAACGCCCGTTCGCAGGAGACATAAAAATTATTGCAGTCTATCAGCGCAAAACACCTGTTGGTTGCCTCCTGAGGCACAAGTATACCCGCCTCAGATATCACGCGATCATCGTTGCTGCCTGTTTTTGCCGTCACCATTTCCGCATTCTACACTGGATGGATAACCGTGGTTACCACGCCCCAGATTTCAAGCTCCGTGCCGCCCGGAATGACCAATGGAGGGTACGCCTCGTTCTCCGGCACAAGCATGATTTTCCCGTCGACGTGCCTGAGTCGTTTAACCGTCAGTTGACCGTCGACAATCGCAATCACAACCTTTCGGTCGGTCGGTTCAAGCGCCCGGTCGACAATAAGAATATCCCCATGATGAATCCCCGCTCCGACCATGGAGTCACCGTCGACTCTCACAAAAAAAGTCGCCACCGGGTGCTTGATCAGAAATTCGTTCAAATCCAGATTCTTTTCGAGATAGTCATCAGCGGGCGACGGGAAACCGGCCGCTACCTTCCCGCTCACTATCGGAATCTTATCCTCTGACATCTTTTGCTTCCGCCTTCTGCTCATTTTGACGTTGGCACTGAATGTATCCGCCTTACCGCCGTTTTCTAATTAATGGTCGCAATTATATTCCAGGATCGGAATCACATTCTCTTTATTCCCCGGGGCAACTCGGGAACAGACGCAAAAGCGCCGCTCCTCCTATCGAGAAGAACGGCGCTAAATCAATTACGGCAACCCTTGAGCGCGAGCGGCTATTGCTCAAAAACTATGCGGCCGTTGAGAATCGTCTTATAAACCTGACCGCTGAGTTTCCATCCGATAAAAGGCGAATTTTTGGACCGCGACCGGAATTTGTCCGCCTTCACCGTCCACTTCTTCTCCGGATCGATGATAGTGATGTCCGCCGCCGTACCTTCTTCAAGAGTTCCGCCAGGCAGATTCAGAATTCGGGCCGGGTTGGCCGTCATCTTGCGAATAGCGTCGGACCAGGCAAGATATCCCTTGTCGATCAGATAAGTCTTGACGAGCCCGAGGGTTGTCTCCAGACCGATCATGCCGGCCGGAGCCATGTCGAATTCGCAATCTTTATCCTCTTCGGAGTGGGGGGCATGGTCGGAAGCGATGCAATCGATTGTCCCGTCGATTAACCCTTCGATCACCGCGTCACGGTCAAGGGCGGTTCGTAACGGGGGGTTGACTCGAAGATTCGTGTCGAATTCCTTGCCAATCTCCTCATCGGTCAGCACCAGGTGGTGCGGGCAGGCCTCAGCCGTTACATTCACACCCTCTTTTTTGGCCTGACGAATCGCCTCAACCGCGCCTTTGGTAGAAACATGCTGAATGTGGAGCCGCCCGCCGGTGAACCGGCACAGGGCAATGTCCCGCAGAACGGCGATCTCTTCTGCGACGGCCGGCGCACCCTTCATGCCGAGTCGCGTGGATTGGAAAGACTCATTCATCACCCCACCACCGCAGAGGTCCTTGTCCTCGGCATGCTGGAGTACCGGGATATTGAACATACGGGAGTATTCCAGCGCGCGACGCATGATATCGGGATTCTGGACATAATGGCCATCGTCCGTTATCGCCACCGCGCCGACCTTAATCAGATCCCCGATTTCCGATAGCTCTTTGCCGTCGATATTCTTGGTGATCGCCCCCACGACAAACACCCGGGCATCGGCTTTGGTCGCTCGATCCTGTACGAATTTGACCGTCTCCTGATTGTCTATCCGGGGCGTGGTGTTGGGCATACAACAGATTGAGGTGAACCCGCCGGCCGCGGCGGCCCGACAGCCGCTCTCTACCGTCTCGGCGTCTTCCCGTCCGGGTTCACGCAGGTGCACATGAATATCGATCAGACCGGGGACAACCAGCTTATCGGTCGTGTCTATAATCTGCGATGGATCCATCGCCTTGATTTCCTTTTCCACCGTTGCCGAGGGTGATGCCACCTTGCTTATCAGCCCATCCTTAATGAATATATAAGCGTCCTTGCCGAAGCCCAGGGTCGGGTCAATCACCCGCCCGCCCCTGAGTACCATATCATATTTCTTGCTCGCCATGGTATTATTCTTCTCCCTCTTTCCGACCGGACAGCAGGTACAATACCGCCATGCGGATCGCCTGTCCATTGGTGACCTGTTCCAGAATGACCGAATGATCACCGTCGGCCACCTCGCTGGTGATCTCGACTCCCCGGTTAATGGGGCCGGGATGCATGATCGTGTAATTCTTATTCAGCAGCCTGAGGCGGTCTCGGTTAATCCCAAACAGATTGGTGTATTCCCGCTGCGACGGGAAGAGTCCGGATTGCTGACGTTCAAGCTGAATCCGCATCACATTGACAACATCGGCTCCCTCCAGCGCTTCATCGACATTTGTGTAGACGTCACAACCGAACTTTTCGACTTCGTGGGGAAGCAGGGTCGAGGGACCACAGAGGGCCACCGATGCTCCCACCGTCTTGAGTCCCCAAATATTCGAGCGGATTACGCGCGAATGTTTGACATCGCCGATCAGGACTACGCGAAGTCCTTTCAGCGTTCCGTATTTTTTCCAGATTGTGTACATGTCCAGCAACGCCTGGGTCGGGTGCTCATGCGCGCCGTCACCGGCATTAATGATGTTGGCATCCATACATCGGGTCAGGAAGTACGGCACGCCCGAAGAACTGTGGCGGACGACCACCATATCGATTTTCATCGCCTCGATATTCTGCACGGTGTCCCGCAGAGTCTCGCCTTTCTTGACCGATGATGTCGAGGCCGTGAAATTAATTGTGTCCGCCGAGAGGCGTTTCTCCGCCAGCTCAAATGAGATGCGAGTACGGGTCGATGGTTCATAAAACAGATTCAGAACAGTGATGCCGCGAAGTGTCGGGACTTTTTTAATGGTACGATCGATAATCTCACGGAAAGAATCTGCCGTCTTGATGATCAGCATCAGGTCGTCGGCCGATACGTCTTCCAATCCGAGCAGGTGGCGTGAATGAAGGTGGCTCATCTCCCGCTTCCTTTCGTTTTCTTCTTCGCGGTGTCTTTGGCCCCCGCCGCTTTCTTGGTACCGATACTCCGCGTCGAGCGCTGTATGAACACCTGTTCATCCCCTTCCTTCTCCTTGACGTGAAGCACCACCTGGTCATCTTTGGCCGTGGGTATATTAACGCCGACAAAATCCGCTTTTATGGGCAGTTCCCGGTGGCCCCGGTCGATAAGTACCGCCAGCTGAATCGTCCGCGGACGACCGAAATCGACTATCTGGTCCAGTGCCGCTCGCACAGTCCGGCCGGTAAAAAGCACATCGTCCACCAGAATCACATTCCTATCGACTACATCAAACAGAATCTCCGTGCGCTGGACAATGGGCTGGTCAAGTTTCGAATGAACATCGTCGCGATACAAACCGATATCCATGAATCCGACCGGAATCTTTACGTTTTCAAGCTCGCCGATTATCCGTGCAATCCGCCGGGCAAGTATCGCTCCCCGCGTGATTATCCCGATTATGACAAGCGACTTTGGATCCGGATTACTTTCGAGTATCTCGTGCGCTATTCTGGTAAGCGCCCGGTTGATTTTCTTCTCATCCAGGATGAGATCAGAGTCATTAGTCAACAGGAACCTCCTGATTTATATGAATAGATAGTGGACTGCTTTTCCGCCGCTGCGATCGGGAGTGGATGGAACGGATATTTGTATGATATTTCTTCATTCTTGTACCTTTTGCGGCCTCGCCGGACCACTTTAAAAGGGTAGTGTTCGCTGATTATAATAGTTTGCCGGGGAGTGTCAAGTGGATGAGGAGAAATTAATTAAAAATCAGCCCGGCCCGGACTAAAGATCCAACGATGAAAACACCTGCGAGTGAATCTCGCCACCACTTAACTCCGCGGCGGGCACAATTGAAGTTCCGGAGCCTGGTGACATAACCATTACCCGATCGGCTAATTGCCTGATTATTCCGCCATCATGGCTGATGATCAACAGTCCGACTCCGTTCTCGCGAAGGAATTGCGCCAGAAGGATAAACCGGCCGGTCCCTTCAGGATCAAGTCCGCAAGTGGGTTCGTCGAAGACGACAAAGTCAGGTGCCATCGATAAGACCGCCGCGAACGCCAGCCGTCGTTTTTCACCTCCCGAAAGGGTAAACGGGTCGCGTTCTCCAAATTGAGCGATATCCAGCCCGACCAGCGCAAACAGCCCCCCTAGCTCATTACCGCCAATTACGTGGCCGAGGTTTTTTGGCCCAAAGGCCACCTCCTCCACGCAGGTCGGTAGAAAGAACTGACGTTCCGGCTGTTGAAAGACACCGGAAACCCGGCCAGCCAATTGGTCTGCAGCCATCTCCTTACCGGCCTCGTCCAGGTACCTGATTTGTCCAAGCGTGGGACGAAGCAATCCGCATACGAGGCCCGCCAGTGTGCTCTTGCCTGATCCGGAAGGCCCGACCACACCCATGATCTCGCCTCGCGTGAGCGTGCAGCTAAGTCTTCTGATCACCGGCGGACCGTCCGGAAACTGAAAACTGACCTGTTCCAAATCTATTTCCCGCACCGCCCGTCTTCCGGAAGGTCTCGATGAGCCGTAAGTCGGAACTCTCAGCCGCCGGGATTCCGTCTCGTCGAACAAAAGTCCGCATTGTTTGAGCAGGTCCAGGTCGGTGAGTAGCTTCTGCGGGGCTCCGTCTGCTACAATTGATCCATCGCAAAACAGCAGCACTCGCTTGTACTTTCTCGCTACCTGTACGTATTGGGTGATCCGTACGGTGATCATCGATGGTTTCAACTGTTTGATCTGCTCAAGCTGCAATTCGAGTGATTGTTTGCCCCCCTGATCCAGAAATGAATCGGGTTCGTCGAGTACCAGAATATCCGGGTGAAATATCATCGTAGATGCGAGCGCGACGCGCTGTTTCTCGCCCCCGGAGAGTTCGGTCGTCAGCCGATGGCGCAGCCCGACAATGCCGAACTGATCGAGCGTGGTATCGACTTGCCTCACCATCTCCATAAGCGGCGTGCCTTGATTCTCCAATGCGAACGCGAGCTCCTTATCGACAACTACCGCCACCATCTGATTGTCGGGATTCTGAAATATGATTCCCACCGGAAGTTGCCTGGCTTCGTCTCCGACGATTCCGAATCGTCCCTGCTGGACGGTCAGAAGTCCCGCGATGAATTTCGCGAAAGTCGATTTCCCCGAGCCGTTCGCGCCCATGACACAGACCGACTCCCCGGGCTGAATTTCCAGGCTGATATCCTTCAGCACAAACGGAAGATCGTCGCGATATCTGAAACTTACACTCTGGAATTTTATCATCGCACTGCGCTCACAAAAAGGCCGATGCCTCCCAAGTAAAGGCACCGGCTCAGTATTACAAGCATAAAGGTTCAGCTCTTAAGGCAGACATCCAGCATCCTGGCCGCCCCGGCTTCATCCAGGCGTCGCACAGGTGTCGTATGCGGCGCGGTGGTGACAATCTCCGGGTTTTCCTTAGCCTCAGTGGCAATCAGCTTCATCACCGCGGCAAATCGGTCCAGCGTCTCCCGACTTTCCGTCTCGGTCGGCTCAATCATCATTGCCTCGGGAACGATGAGCGGGAAATAGTTGGTCGGTGAATGCATGCCGAAATCAAGAATCCGCTTTGATATGTCCAGCGTCTTGACCCCAAGTTTCTTCTGGTTCACTCCCGAGATGACAAACTCATGCATACAGTGGGCGTCGTATGGCAAGTAGTAGTCCTCGCGCACGAGTTGCTTGAGATAATTCGCGTTAAGAACCGCGTTCTCGCTCACACGCTTGAGACCTACCCCGCCAAGAGTGCGGATATAAGCATAGGCGCGCACAATATTGCCGAAATTACCATTGAACGAATGGAGTCGACCGATCGAGTACGGTCGGTTATAATTGAAAAACAACTTACCGTCGGCCATCTTCTCAAGAACCGGAAACGGCAGGTATTTTTCAAGCGCCGGGGTGACGCCAACCGCGCCGGCACCCGGACCCCCGCCGCCGTGCGGTGTTGAGAAGGTCTTATGCAGATTGAAATGCATAATATCGAACCCAACATCACCGGGACGGAATATGCCCATATTAGCGTTCAGATTCGCGCCGTCCATATACATCAGTCCGCCGCCCTTGTGAACTACTTCGGCTATTTCTTTGATGTGTTTCTCGAACAGCCCCAGCGTGTTCGGATTGGTCATCATCATACCGGCAACTTCATCATCCATCACTTCGGCCACCGCTTCCGGTGAAATCACACCCTCTTCGTTCGACTTCACCTGAACCGTGCTGAAACCAACCGAAGTCACCGACGCCGGATTGGTACCATGCGCGGAATCCGGGATGATGATCTTGTGCCGATTGCTCTTTTTGTCGATGTGGTACGCCCGCATGATCAAAAGGCCGGCAAATTCGCCGTGCGCACCCGCTACCGGCTGAAGTGAAACGCCCGGGAATCCGGAAATCTCACTCAAGTAAGACTGCAGCTCCCACATCAGACGAAGTAAACCCGGAGCCGAACTGCACGGAGCAAGGGGGTGATGCTCCCGGAAATCCCGAAACGAGGCGGCCTTGTCGTTCAGTTTCGGATTGTACTTCATCGTACATGATCCGAGCGGGTAAAACCCCTTGTCAATATGATGGTTCTTTATCGACAAACCGACAAAATGACGCATCGCTTCCCCTTCGGTTACCTCCGGCAACTTTGCATCTTCGGTACGAAGATACTTGTCGGGAATGCGACTGAGTATTTCCGATGACGGCCGAGCCGTCTCGGGCAGCGTGTAACCCTCGCGGCCGGGGACCGACTTTTCGTAAATCAGATTAGGTTCTTGTGCTAACATTTTCGCAAATCTATAGCTGCTTGGCGCATCACTTACTCGTTCTGCGGAGCAGTTCCTTTCAGTTTATCGATCTGTGATTTGGCATACGAAGTATCTTCGGATGTCGGATACATCTTTACAAAATTCTCAAACGCCGCAATCGCTTTGGCGGTGTCACCTTTGCGAGCTAATGCGATGCCGGTGTAGATACCAGCCGCTTCGGCAAAACCGGTGCCCTGGAATTGGCCGGCGATCTCGTCGTATCCGCTCAGTGCCTTGTCATAATCCTTGGCCCGGAGGTACAAATCGGCAATGGCCAGTTTGCTCTCGCCGGACAATGAATCCGTCGGCTGACCCGTCTGGATTACTTTGGTGAACCAAACCACCGCTTCGTCCTTGCCGCCACGATATTTGTACTTGTCCCCTATCTGGTAATACAGGTCACGGCTGGTGCTGGTGTCCGCCTGCTTGAGCAGGTCTGACAGCGTACCGATGCCCTTCTGGTAGTCTTCCAGCTGTTTGAGGAATTCGTCGGCCGGCAGGTATCCGATAATCCGATCGATTTCATTTCCCTTCGAATCAGTCATCACCAGTGTGGGATAGCCACTGATATTGAACTGGTGGGCCAGCGCGGTATCAACTTCGGCGTTGGTCTTGTACAGCACCATTTTTTTGCTGAAGAAATCTATCGCCCGCGGATCAGTATATACTTCAGTATCCAATTTCTTACACCAGGTGCACCAATCGGTATAGAAATCAATTACGATAGGCTTGTCGCCGTCGGCGGCGGCCATCTTGGCGTCAACGAAAGTCGTGTCAAAGGGCGCTTTCGTAAGCTTTGTCAATTCCGCTTCCTTCTTCTGTCCGCACGAAATGGCCAGAACAGTGATCATGGCGGCGAAAATAAAGGTTAGTGCTATCCGCATAGCTGCTCCACATCTCCTAAAGGTTATCATAATAAATTATCACTTTCGGGTTTGAGTAGTTCGTCGCCGAGCACGGTCTTCAGTATCTCGGTGGCTTCTCCGCTGAACTCTTTCGGTACAATTATCAGACTCGCTCCCTCCAGATCGATAAGGGTCGCATCGGGCCGTCTATCCGGAGTACTGTTACTGTACTTGTTCACGATAAGCGAAGGAATGTTATTCGAATCCAGTGATCCCTTGGCCATGTCTGATTTGACCCGGTTGGTCACCGAGCCGATCGCAACCCAGCTGTCGTCCGGGCGCACCGCGGCAGAGCGACGCCGTAACAGGTTGGGAATCAGATCTTCATCACAGTCAGGACAGACTCGAATATCGGCGTTGTAATCAAAATTGCAGTTCGGGCAGTACGCCACTCAATCTTCCTTTCGCTGCCATTTTTCGCCCAGCGTCATTTCGAGGGTATCGGCCGCGTCTTCACGAAATTGCTTCGGCACCGATACCTCGAACTCCGCGGACTTCGATTTGTAAAACGGGTTCAATGGCAAGCCGATGCTTCCAAAGAACCCGGACCTTGAAAATACGACCGCCGGAATGTTGCACGATTCCAGCGTCTCTTTCGCAAAATCAGCTGAAAGCTTATCTTCGACCGTCCCGATCACGACCCACTCCGGCGAATCCTTGTCATTAAGGTCGCTCCCGCAGACATAGCACGTCGTGGCATCGGCGGCGATCTCCGTCTTACATACTGGACAGTACGCCACTACCGGCCAATTCCTTGAGGCTGCCAATCAGCCTGTCTATTTCTTCGTCCGTGCGCTTCTCGGTCAGCGCGACCACCAGGCAATCGTCGAGGCCCTTATACCACCGACCGGCGTCGATCCCGGGCAGAATCTGGTTCTCCATTAGCGCCAGGATAATCTGTTCCGCCGGCCGCGGGGTCTTGACGGCGAATTCGCGCACGAACGGACCGCTGAAATACGGTTCGAATCCCTCCAGTTGGAAGATTCGTTTTGCCGTATTCTGCGCTCGCTCAGCCGACAGCAACGCCACCTGCTTGAGTCCCGACTTGCCCATCAGGGTTAGATACACTGACGCGGTAGTGGCGCATAAGGCCTGGTTAGTGCAAATATTGGAAGTCGCTTTTTCGCGACGAATATGCTGTTCACGAGTCTGGAGCGTGAGCACGAATCCTTCACGGCCATCGACATCTTTGGTACGACCGGCGATTCGACCCGGCATATACCGAATCAGCTCCTTCTTGGCCGCAAAGAACCCCACCAATGGACCGCCAAATGACACCGGGATGCCCAACGGTTGTCCCTCTCCCGCCACGATGTCGGCATCATACTCGGCCGGCGTCTTCAAAATTGCCTGAGCGACCGGATCGATAGTCATGACCAGCTTGGCGCCGACCTTATGGGCCAGTTGAGCGGCCACCTCCGCATCTTCGATCAAACCGAAAAAGTTCGGTTGGCCTAAAACAAGGCACGCCGTCTTTTCATCGATAAGGTCAGCCATCCGGCTGAAATCGCTCAGTCCATCCTTAAACGGCACAGTCACTATCTCAACCCGGTGACCCGACATATACGTGTGAATAACTTCGCGGTACAGCGGATTTACCGTTTCGGATATGACGATCTTATCCCTGCCGGTGACGTTCATCGCCATGATGACCGCCTCAGCCGACGCTGTCGCGCCATCGTACATCGACGCATTGGCGACATCCATACCGGTCAGCCGACAGATGTGAGTTTGAAATTCGTAGATTATTTGCAGCGTCCCCTGCGCCACCTCCGCCTGGTACGGCGTGTAAGCGGTCATAAACTCCGGCCTGCTGATGATAGCATCAACTGCGGAGGGGATAAAGTGGTCGTAGACGCCACCGCCCGCGAAGCAAACCAGCCCGTCCCGATTTTCCCGGGAGAGCAATTCGATTTCCCTCAGAAGTTCCATCTCGCTCAAGGCGGGGATATTCAAGGGGCGATTAAGACGAAGTCCCGGCGGTATAGCCTCGAACAGATCCTCGAGCTTTTCAACTCCGATGCGAGCAAGCATTTTCCGGCGATCATCGTCAGTGTTCGGAATATAAGGCATAAATTATCACTGCATCCTGTGTCTAAGTTACTGTGTGTTATCCGATTGTCAGCCGATCAAATCCTGGTACTCCTTGGAGCCCAGTAGATCTTCGAGTTCGGACGAGTCCGACATTTCCAGTTTCACAATCCAGCCGTCGCCATACGGGTCCCGATTGATAATCATCGGATCGTCGTCCAACGTCGTGTTCACCTCAAGTACTCTGCCGCCAACCGGCGAGTACATGTCCGAGACCGCCTTCACTGCCTCGATAGTGCCAAACGGTTTCATCTGCGTGAATGTCTCGCCAGCGCTCGGCAATTCCACAAAGACGATATCCCCGAGTTCGCCCTGCGCGAAATCGGTGATGCCGATAGTAGCGGTTTTGCCTTCCACTCTGACCCATTCATGTTCTTTCGTATATTTCAATTCGCCAGGTACGTTCACCATAGCCTCCCGGAAGTTACTGTATTGGTTGTATGTAATGCATTAGTTGTTATCTGTGTCTGCAGGAACAACTTCAAGTTCCTGGCTCTTGTCCGCGCCGGTCGATCCGCTGTCGCTCTGTCCGGCGGGCGCCGCCGGCGTATCTTCGGCCGTTTTCTTCTTGAAATTCCGTTCCAAAAATCCGATGTCGTACTTCCCGGCGATAAAATCCGGGTGTTCGAATATTTCCTGATGGAACTGCACCGTGGTCGGCACACCCTCAATAATGAATTCGCTCAACGCGTGTCTCATCTTGCGGAGTGCCTGCTCGCGTGTGCGCGCTTTCACGATCAGCTTGGCGATCATCGAGTCATAATAGGGCGGAATCATATAACCCGTGTAGACGGCGCGGTCAACCCGAATACCGGGACCACCCGGAACGTGTAGAGCGGTGAGCCGGCCCGGAGTGGGGCGAAAATCCTTCTCAACATCTTCGGCGTTTATACGCGCCTCGATAGCCACCCACTTGTGCTTCAAGTCGTCCTGGCGATAGTGCAACTCTTCACCCAGCGCTACGCGGATCTGGTCCTGGACCAGGTCGACCTCGAACGCCTCCTCGGTCACCGGATGCTCGACTTGAATACGCGTGTTCATTTCCATGAAATAGAAATTCAGGTTGTCATCAACAAGAAATTCGACCGTCCCTACGCCGCGATATCCAACCATCTTCGCGCCCTTGATGGCGGCCTCGCCCATTCTTCGTCTGAGATCCTCGGTCATCAGTGGCGACGGCGTTTCTTCGATAAGTTTCTGGTGACGGCGCTGGATAGAGCAATCGCGCTCGCCGAAATGGATGTAGTTGCCATGCGTGTCGCCGATAATCTGAATCTCGACATGGTGCGGGTTAATGATGAACTTCTCCAGATACAAATCCGGGTTGGCGAACGCATTGGCCGCTTCAGTCGAAGCCAGGTGGAATCCGCGCTCGAGCTCAGCCATATCATTACAGACCCGCATTCCCTTTCCGCCACCGCCGGCTACCGCTTTCAATATGACCGGATATCCGATATGTTCGGCGATCTCCGCGGCATCCTGAAAAGTAGCCACGATGCCCTCGGATCCCGGCGTCACAGGCACACCGGCCCGAACCATCAACTCTTTCGCTTTTATTTTGTCGCCGAGCTGACGAATCTGGTCCGGCGTCGGACCGATAAAAGTTATTCCACAGGACTCGCAGATTTCGGCAAAGTCCGCGTTCTCGGCAAGAAACCCGTAACCGGGATGTATGGCACCGGCGTTAGTTACTTCGGCCGCCGCGATTATTCGTTTGGAGTCCAGGTAAGACAATCCGGGCTGAGCCGGACCAATGCAAACATCCTCATCGGCGAACCGCACATGAAGCGCGTCACGATCCGCCTCTGAATAGACAGCCACCGTGGCAAGTCCAAGTTCCCGGCAGGCACGGATAATGCGCAAGGCAATTTCGCCGCGATTGGCAATCAATACTTTCTCAAACAAACAGGCTCCTTTAATTCTTCCTGTATCAGCTGGACGCATACAGCAATTTTTAGGCTTGCTGATTAAACCCCAATATAAGTCAATCGCCTTGTCAAAACAACAGTCAATGACACTTTTTTGGCTGGAATCGACATATTTGCGCCACCACAACTCGTTGCCACACAATACATAACATGATCAACCACCCGGTCGCGCAGGGGAATTTTACCCGCAAATTAAAAAGGGACAGATTCTGAATCTCTGTCCCTGAAAATGCATATTGGCACGCCTGGTGTCTGAAACATCAGTATTTGTTGAAGCCGCTCGGCCCATCGGGAGCCGAATGGCCCTCGGCATTCGCTTCCTCTTCCTGCCACCGCTCGGCCGAACCGGTAATGCCGCGCAGGCGAAGGTCCAGATCGTCCGGGTTGCTCGCATGGTTCATAGCTTCCTCGAACGAAATCAGTCCCTGCTTGTGAAGTTTCATGATCGATTGATCGAAAGTCTGCATGCCGTACTGGACCGACCCCTGCTCCATGAGATCAGGAATATCGGCGGTCTTCTCCGGGTTGATGATGCACTCCTTGATGGCTCCTGAGTTGACCATGACTTCAAGAGCCGGCACCCGGCCGGGCTTATCAGAACGCGCCAGCAGACGCTGGCAAACAATCGACTTCAGTGTTCCGGCCAGCAATAATCTGATTTGCTGATGCTGGTGGGGCGGGAAAAACGAAATGATACGAGTGATCGTTTCCACTACGTTCATGGTGTGGAGCGTTGTCAACACCAGATGGCCGGTATCGGCCGCCGTCAGCGCAATCGACATCGTCTCAAGATCCCGGACCTCACCGATGAGAATCACGTCCGGGTCCTGGCGGAAGGCGTGGCGAAGCGCCGACGCGAATGTCTCGGTGTCACCACCCACCTCGCGCTGTGAAATGATCGACTTCTTGTCCCGGTAAATGTACTCGATAGGATCTTCGACCGTCAATATGTTGTCATGGCGGTTGGCGTTCATTTCCTCGATGAGCGCGGCCAGTGTGGTAGACTTACCCGAACCGGTTGTTCCGGTAATGATAATCAGGCCGCGACGCTCCTGTGCCAGCCTTTTGACAGGATCCGGCAGGTGCAGCTCATGGAAGGTCGGCACGGTGGTGTTAACCGCACGGATGGCGATACCGGCGGTGCCGCGCTGCCGAAACAGATTGATACGAAAACGGCCGAGCTTGGCTACCGACAGAGCAAGGTCCATTTCATTTTTCTTGATGAATCGTTCCCGTTGCTTCTCATTGAGGATCTGGGAAACCACCTGGTCCATGGTGTCGATCGTGATTGGGTCGGTGGCAATCTGCTCCAATCGTCCGTTGACGCGAATGTGCGGTCGAACTCCCACCCGAATGTGCAAGTCCGAAGCTTTCCGGTTGAGCATCTCAACCAGCATCTGTTTTAGATTCATGGACTTCCCTTTCCGGTTGATTTCTAAGTGTCAGGATCGATCAGAAACAGGGTCTGGCCGAATTCAACTGGCTGCGCGTTTTGAATCATAATCTTGGCCACCCGGCCACTTATTTCAGATTCAATCTCGTTCATCAGCTTCATTGCCTCGACTATACAGACAACTTGACCCACTGATATCTTCTCATTCAGTGACACATAAGAACTGGCGTCAGGAGACGGAGCGGAATAGAACGTCCCCACCATCGGAGACTTGATCGGTACGAGCTTTCCGGTTTCTTCGACCGCCGGTGTCTCCGCCGTCGGTGCCGTCTGCGGCGGCGGTGGTTTGCTCGCTTCTACATAACTCGGCGTGACCAACGGCTGAACCACCGAGACGGCATGGCCGGAACCGTTGGATGAGTGCGCCAGACGTTGAGTAATCTTGACCTTACGGCCCCAACTTGACACTTCCAGCGACTCAATCTCGGATTCCTCGACCAGCCTTATGAGCTTTCTGATATATTTCTCGTTCATTATCCCACCTCGACGGGACACATTAGTAAAGAACGGCGGCTTGCCCGTCCCGATTTAACTAAATTTTCACCGAGCTATAATAAATTGTTTGAACTATAGCTCCAACAAGTTTTTTGGCGCCCGGTTCAGCACCCGGCCCCCTGATTTCGTGACCACCACGTCATCTTCTATCCGGACGCCACCCCAGCCAGAGATATATATCCCCGGTTCGATTGTTATCACGTTGTTGACCTTAAGCTTATCTGGCGATGCCGCCGACACCCGGGGTCCCACGTGGACATAGAAACCTATCCCGTGACCGGTGCCGTGACCGAAGTTCTTGCCATAACCCGCCTTAGTGATTATGCTCCGGCAAGCATCATCAACCACCCGGGCCTCGACTCCTGCCTTAACCTTTTTAATACCAGCAAGTTGAGCCTTGAGCACCAGATTGTATACCTTCTTCTGGCGGGGTGATGCCTTGCCGACAACCACCGTCCGGGTAATATCGGAAACATAGCCGTTGACCGTTGCCCCGAAATCGAAAGTGACAAACTCACCCGCCTTCACGGTTTTGTGCGAGGCCACACCATGAGGCATTGCGGACCGAAAGCCCGACGCGACAATCGTCTCAAAGCCGGGACGCTCCGATCCAAGCATTGTCATTTGGTACTCAAGTTCGGCCGCCAATTCACTTTCGCGTGTCCCCGGTTTAATTATGGCCAGGATCCGCTCAAAAGCTGTGTCTGAGATTCTCACCGCCGCCGTGATGTCGGCCAGTTCGGAAGCTTCCTTCACCCAGCCGAGCTCCGTGAACATATGCGTTGCCGGCATCAGCACAGTCTGAGTAAGTTGCCCGCGAAGTCGCTCAAGTGCACCAAGAGTGGTATGCTCAGTATCAAAACCGTACAGATGGTTCCGCTTATTCAGATGAGGAAACTCTTTCAGAGACGAGGTCGGATCGCCTTTGACAATGTTAACCCTGGCTCCTTTGACTTGCTTGCCCGCCTGGTCTTTATACCGGAAGTCGGTGAAGAAATCAGCCGAAGACTGCGTGATAACCAGCAGACCCGATGATCCGGTGAAGCCGGACAGATACCGGACGTAATCCAGATGCGTAACGATCAAACCGAACAGGTTTTCGGTCTTGAGCTGCTTGCGTATAGAATCAATCCGTTTTTTTGACATGGGAAGCTTCCTTTTCTTTGATTTTCTCTTCAGCTTGCCAGAGTTTGTCTTTGAATCGTCCGCCCGGGTTCTTCTCCAGCAAATGCCGGTAGACTTCAGCAGCCAGCCGGGGATACCCCTGGTCAAGATAGAGGTCGGCTATTGTCTCCGTGTAGAAGTGAATAGTTCGTGTTGGAACGATAGTCGTCGGCACCCGGTCTTCGGCGGCCCGGCTTATAGTGATGGTGTGAGTTGTCTCCGGCCTGGACTTCTCCCAGCGACACCAGAGTATACTTGAATACGGGTCTATCTCCAACACTCGGGCATAAAGAGCCAGCGCTCCGAACTGATCCTGCTGTTTGAATTTGATATCGCCGAGGTATTTCAGGGCCACTACATTATCGGGATCGAAAGTGAGAATCTCATAAAACTGGTCCGTCGAAGCCTCGAGTTGCCCGGCGTGGTAAAGAGCCCGAGCATAAGTAAGACGCACCGAGGCCGCCGTGGGATGGGTCGTCAAGTATTCCCGACAGAGCTCGACCGCACGGGAGTATTTCCCTTCGCTGACGAAACGTGCCGCTTCAGCAGGCAAGTATCCCTTGGAACACAACACATCCATGGCGGATTGAGTACCAGACGCGACAACTTCAAACATGAATTACAAGTAACGGGTAGCTGGTGGAAAAAGCAAGGGAAAGCAAGGTATTCAATCGGCCGGCCTGCGCAACGTAGATTATAACTTGGCAATCAAATGACTCGAACTCCGTCCCCTGGTCAGACTTATTCTCTTCACCTTGCCACCATAAGAACGTACGAAGTCCGCACCGGCGATCTCGCTTATTTTGTAATCGGCGCCTTTTACCAGAACATCGGGACGAACCGTTTCAATCAGCCTGTCTGGACGATCCTCACCGAAAAAAACCACATAATCGACCGACTTGAGGGCCAGAAGAATGACCGCCCGGTCCCGCTGTGACTGTATGGGACGTGATTTCCCTTTGAGCCGCCGCACCGATGCGTCGCTGTTTACACCTACGATGAGAATGTCGCCGTGTTTTTTGGCTTTGGCCAAATACTCAACATGGCCGCGATGTAAAATGTCGAACACCCCGTTGGTGAAAACTACCGTCTTGTGTTGACGATGAAGTTTCCTTACAAATGACACAATGTCTGCGCGATGAATGATACCCTGACGCATACAGGTCTATCCGATTCGCGGAAGTTTGCCGAACACTCCGAGCAGGGTGAGGATAACGCCGCCGATTAGAAACAGGAGACGATCCACCCGGTGACTGCCCAGCTTGAGTTTACGATAGAGAAATTGCGGGCGAAAAACCGCAGTGACAATCATAATTAGACCCACACCCACCTGAATAATCCTGACCAGATTGCTTAGATCCATGGCAACCCGTCAGCCCGTTACCGGCTTCCCGATATTCCCGTTCCGGAAATTCCGCTCGAGCTCGGTCTTAAGTTGAGAAACGGTGACTGACGCCGTGCCTACCTCGCCGACTGTAATGCCTGCGCCTGTATTGGCGACTATCGCGCTTTCAACCAGCTGTGCGCCGGCGCATATGGCTGACACGAAGGTCGCTATAACCGTATCACCAGCTCCAGTGACATCGAATACCTTGCGCGCGAATGTCGGAATGTGCGTCGGTTCGGCACCGGTCTGGAAAAGCGACATACCATCAGCCCCGCGCGTAATCAGAATGGATCTAGCTTCCAGCCGCTCCAGCAGTCCATTGCCGACTTCGAGCAGGTCCTGCTCTGAACGGATACGTTTGCCATAGGCAAAACCGGCTTCGTGATGGTTCGGCGTGATAAGAGACACCTTCTTATAATTGTGGAAGTGTGTTTCCTTCGGGTCGACCGCCACAAAGATATTCTTCTTGAGACAGACATCGATCACGCGTTGTAGAAGGCCCAGCGTGATAACACCTTTACCATAGTCGGATATAACGACTGCTTTTACACTCTCTGCCACCGACATGAATCGTCCAAGCACTCTGTCCTCGACACTCTTGTCCAACTCGTGCTGGTTTTCCCTATCGGTACGAACCACCTGCTGGTTGTGAGCGATTATTCGCGTTTTAATGGTAGTCTGCCGTGACACATCGTTGATCAGGAAGTCACTGCTGATCCCCCGCTCCTTAAGCAGTTGGCTAAGTCTAATCGACGCTTCGTCTTCACCCACTGCGCCGAGCAGCAGGGGCTCGTCTCCAAGGGCTCGGATGTTGGCAGCCACGTTCGCGGCGCCGCCGAGCAGATACTTGTCGCTCGTTATCTCAACGACCGGTACCGGAGCTTCGGGTGAAATTCTGCTGACGGTGCCGAAAAGGTATTGGTCAAGCATGATATCGCCCAGGATGAGAATTTTGGCATGGCCGATTTTATCGGTTATCTCGGAAATTCTGCTTTCAGTAAGAAGCATTCAATACTGACCTGTCTGCAATTCGATTCTGTATATTATATTGACTGAGGCTGAGAATATATTACAATGAACAGTCCCATACAAGACTTAAGCCCTTTTTTTTAACCCTAACTGCGAGTGAGGACCAGGCGATGGCGCAAGAACAACAACCACAACAGATTAACATAGAGCTTGGAGAAAAAGAAGCTGAAGGGATTTATGCCAATCTGGCCATGATCATGCATTCTCCGACTGAAATCATTATCGATTTTGCCCGCGTCATGCCCCGGCTCCCAAAATCTAAGGTGCTGGCACGCATTATCATGACGCCAATGCACGCCAAGATGCTGCATCGCGCTCTCTCCGACAACTTGAAAAAATTCGAAGCCCAGTTCGGTGAGATCAAGGTTTACGGTAATCCCGACAAGTCTTCCAAGCCGATTGGTTTTGAATCAAGCATGCCTACCGGAGACGAAGGATGACGCGAGGGTACTTCGCGTTTGTTCTTCATTGTCATATCCCTTATGTGCTTTCGCATGGCCGATGGCCGCATGGCAGCGACTGGTTGTGCGAGGCCGCCGCTGAAACCTATCTTCCCATTCTCAAACTGGTCGAATCGCTTCGCGACGAAGTCCCTCGCCCGCTGTTGACCCTGGATTTCTCGCCAATTCTGTGCGAACAACTTGCAAGCGCTCAGTTCAAGCAGGAATTCAAAATCTATCTCGATCAACGCATGAGCGCGGCCGAGCATGACCTGCTCGAATTCGCGGCCGAAAAGCAGTCTGTCATGAGCCGAACCGCAGCTTTCTGGATGGACTTCTATCAGAGGGCCAAGGACCAGCTCGCAAGTCTTGGCGATGACATCCTGGCGGGGTTCAGGCGCCTGCAAGATGAAGGAGCGGTTGAGATCCTCACTTGTGGAGCGACACACGGGTATTTTCCGCTTCTTTCTCGAGACGAGACGATTCGTGCGCAAATCAGACTCGCGGTCGCCAACTATCGTAAACACTTTGGCCGACCGCCCAAGGGAATCTGGCTCCCCGAGTGCGGTTACCGTCCCGCAGGAAACTGGCTTGCCGCCGTTCCCATGACCTATCAGGCGAAACCCCGCTTTCGTGTTGGGGTCGATGACCTGGTTGCTGAAAGCGGCCTTGACTTCTTTATCGCCGCCGGTGTCGATGACACCCCTGATGCCTCGGCCGCTATGTTTCTGAAGACCGCTAACCGCCCGCAGTCGGCGTACGTGCAACAACCGGGAGGGTCCCGCTACGAATACTCCTCGGGCAGTTCCCCCCGCAACGTTTTTGTCCTTCAGTCAAAACACCATACCGGCAGTTCGGTGAAGTTCTTTGTTCGCGACCCAGAAACCGGACTTATTGTCTGGTCGGGCGAACATGGGTATCCCGGGGACGCCAACTATCTTGAATTCCACAAGCGTCGCTTCCCCAGCGGGCACCGCTATTGGGCCGTCACGTCACCGAAGTCGGACCTCGGTGATAAAACCGAATATTTCCGCAATCGTGCGCTTGAAAAGACCGAAGAACACGCTGTACACTTCGTCAACACGATTGCAGGCGTATTAAATCGGCATCGACAGACGACCGGGCATCCTGGCATTGTGGTTTCTCCATTCGATGCGGAGCTATTCGGACACTGGTGGTTCGAGGGTCCGGAGTTCCTCGCGCATGTACTCAGGAAAATTAAGGACAGCGAGGGGATTGAAATAACGGGATTGAGTGATTTTGCGGCTTCACAAGAATCCGTGAAGCCGGCCGATCTTCTCGAAGGCAGCTGGGGGATGGGCGGGAATCACTACGTCTGGATGAATGAGCAGACCGCCTGGACCTGGCCGATCATCTATGCCGCCGAAGAGAAGATGCTGACGCTGATGAAGGCGTGGCGGGCACATCCGGACCGTCAAGCTCCTGAAATCGAGGCAGTCCTGAAACAGGCAGCAAGAGAGTTACTGCTGCTTACCGCCTCAGACTGGCAGTTTCTCATCACTACGAATTCCGCCCGCGATTATGCCGAGCGCAGGTTCAGAGGCCATGCCCGTGACTTTTCCCGCCTGGCTGAATTGGTCGGCCGCATGCAAGACGGGACGGCGGTCGATGATGCCGACAGGCTTTTTCTCACCCAGTGCCTGCAAAGAGATGGGGTGTTCGAAGAAATCAGTCTGGATTGGTTTGTTTAGCTGAAGAGCACCAATCGATGTCACCGGCCGTATGTGATTTTTGTTGATTGTATGCGGTGGAAATTGTCAGATTGGGTTCATGAGCGTTGTAAAAGAAAATCAGAAATGCCCCTTCTGTAAAGAGACGATAGCCGCCGGAGCTACAATCTGCCGTCACTGCCACTCAAAACTAAGTGAAGTCCGTGCCCAAAAGTCTTTCTTCGCTCGATACAATACCTTCAGATTCGGCTTTCTCGTCGGAGTGCTGTTCGCGTTGGCTATAGCTGTCCTGTTCTATCTCCAATTCAATACCAACTGATCAACAGTACCGCGCGGAATGATATCGGGCGTCTATTCCTTCTTCCTGGCCTTCACTGAAATAATCCGCTGTCCTTCGACTTTGTCGATTTCGAACTCGAGATTATGCCACCTCACCAACTGGCCGGCGCTCGGCACCGACCCGACCAGATCGTATATCAGCCCGCCCACCGTGTCGTAGTCGCCCTGGTCGTAGTCGGTATCAAATTCGTCCTGAAGTCTCTCGACGAGCACATTGGCGTTGACCAGATACTCATCGGGGCTGAGCTTTATAATCTCATCCTCTTCCCAATCGTGCTCGTCCTGGATATCACCGAAGATCTCTTCGATAATGTCCTCAAGTGTCACGAGTCCCGAGACGCCTCCGTATTCATCGACCACGATCGCGATATGCTGGCGTTTGTCACGAAATTCTCTCAAAAGCTCACTGATGATTTTTGTTTCCGGGACGAAATATGGTTTGCGAAGGAATCTGGTGATGTCGAACGTCTCACCCAGCTCCGGCATGCGGTTGAAAAGATCTTTGACATAAATGAGACCTTGTATTTTGTCGATTGTCTCCTCGAACACCGGGTAACGTGAGTGGCCGTCGCGCGTGACCAGCTCGCGAATCTTGCGAAAAGTCATCTGCTTGTCGATAGCTACAATATTGATTCGGGGAATCATGATCTCCCTGACTACCGTCTGATCCAGCAGGAAGATCTGGCTGATCATCTCCCGCTCTTCTTCATCGACAATTGATTGCCCGATGCCGGCCCGTTCCGCTACGGTAGCGATAGCCCGCTCTACTATTTCTTCCTTGTCTTCTTCGGTGAATCCGGTGCTTGCCGGCGAGCGATTCAGAGCGGACTGGTAAAGACGAAGGATCGGGAAAAATAGTATGTAAACAATATAAAGAATCCACAGGTAACTGAGCATACTGACATTGATTGCCCGGCGAGTCGAGTAGCGGGGGAGCACTTCCACCACGAGCACGAAGACCATCCAGAGAACCAGAAGAAGCGCGATGTATATCAGCCATGAGATCACGTCATCGAGTGGAAAATATCTGTAAAGCTGAATGACCGTCAGTGAGCTTATGACTATTAGTAGGAAAGATTTATAGATGTCCGCCAGCTTCACCACTGATCTCGGATCATTGGCAAGCTTCTTCAGGAAAAGCTGCTGGGCCTTGCTGGACTTCGGAATGAGCGTTTCGATTTCATCCGGATCGACATATACGGCCAGTGCATACATCGACACAACATATCCCGATATATAAGCGAAAGCGATGAGAAGGACGCTGACAAGGTCGAACATGGCGCTATCTCCTGACCACTTGCTTCAGGTAACGGTCTTCGCGGTTCTTCATGACCCGCTCGTCCGCCGACTTGTGGTGATCATATCCGAGCAGGTGAAGAAATCCGTGACAGGCCAGACGCAGAAGTTCTTCGCTCAGCGGGGCGCCATATCCGGCCGCCTGTTTACGGGCTATGGGGACTGAAATGTAGATCTCACCGAAAACAGATTCGGCGCTTTTAGGCTCGTCGATATTAAACGACAACACATCGGTGGGCTTGTCTTTTCCCCGATACTGCCGGTTCAGTTGCCGTAGTCGGGCATCTGTGGTAAACACCAGATTGACGTGGCCGTGCCTTGAGGCGGGAGACTCCCGGCGGTAAACCGTGTCAAACAGCCGCAGAAGCCGGGCTCGGGGGAGCCGTACCTCGACCTGCTTGTAGAGATTGAGTTTCATTCGTCTTCGGTCTTGTCTTTTTTCGGATAGGCGATTCGTTGGTGAAAAGTCCCGATCAGCATTTGGGTAAACGCTTCCTTGATTTTCGCCAGATCACGAAGCGTGAGCGGACATTCATCAAGCTCGCCGGATTGGAAACGGTCATTAATGATTCGTTGAATCAGGTTGTTCAGCCGCGCCGGTTTCGGATCCTCCAGAGTTCGACTGGCTGCTTCAACCGCGTCCGCAAGCATGGCGATGCCGGTTTCGCGAATTTGTGGTTTTGGACCTGGATACCTGAATTTCTTGGCAGCTTCCTCATCAAGCCCCTGTTCGAGAGCCTTATTGTAAAAGTAGGTTTGGACCATTGTGCCGTGATGCTCTTCAATGAAGTTCAGCACCTCATCGGGGATATCGGCGTCCTCACCCAGTTTACGTCCCATTTTGACGTGCGATGAAAGAATAATCGATGACATCGACGGGGTGAGTTCCTCATGCCGCGATTTGACGCTGAGCTGGTTTTCGACGAAGTACTCGGGAATTTCGATTTTGCCTATATCGTGGAAATATGCCCCCACGCGCGCGAGCAAAGAGTTTCCGCCAATCGCTTTAGCCGCGGCCTCGCTGAGATTGCCCACCACGATCGAATGGTGAAATGTCCCGGGAGCCTCGAGCGCAAGCCGCTTGAGCAGCGGGTGGTTCAGGTCGGAGAGTTCCAACAGGGTGATGTCGGTCGTTATACCGAACATCGATTCAAAAAACGGCAAGATGCCTATAGTAACCAGAACGGTCACGACTCCATTAACCAGGCCATACCCGACATCGGTCAGAATATCTTCATTGAACGTGAGCTTGAGTGATTCGACCAGAAAAATGTAAACGGCGAAAGTGAACGAAATCGAATACATGATGCGGAAGAACTCGCTTCGCTTGCGGACACGACGCGAAGTGAAGCAGGCGACCGTACCCACCACTATTGTCATGAATGCCAGGGTGTAGTCGAATCTATGCATCGTACCGAGAATGAAAGCCAGAACAACCGTGGATAAAATTCCTACTTCCGCGTCAAATAGAATTGTCACCATTACCGGCAGCAACGCGACCGCGAACAGGTAGATCGACAGATCGAACCGTTCGCCCTCCAGATAGGTGATGAACAGCTGCAACGCGAACACCAGCATAAGGGCCAGTAATTTCGGGTTGGACTTGTACATATCTTTACGAAAGAAATAGAGAAACAAGTACAGCGTGGAAAAGGCTGCGAGCGCCAGCAACATTCGGGCCAGTATCGGCACCATTGCCATCAACACGTTGCCTTCTCCCTGACTCCGGCTGACTCGAACCATCTCCCTCAGAATTCGTTCCTGGTCTTCGGTAACTTTCTGCCCGCTCCTGACGATGTATTCATCCGGCTCCACCACCAGTTTGACTCGAGAAATCGAACTCAACGCCTCCTCCACCCGCTTGTTGTATTCGGCCATGTTGACGCGCAGGTTCGGCTGGATGAAAGTTCGACCGACCGAGTAGTACAATTCTTCGTCAATCGACGGATCCTCGGCCCGGAGATGGTTGATCGCCGTGAGTAGCCGGGTATTGGCGTCGGTCAGGGTATATAGCCGGTCCCGGTAGTAGACCTGCGGTGTGTTGCCAAGCCTGATGATTACGTTCTTATTACGGCTGTCAGGCAGCGAATAATGGTCCGGCAATACACCGATCTGATAGATCTCTTCGCTGAAGATCGTCTGAATCTGTACCCCCATCCGATCGAGATTTTTGTAAGTCAGCGCCTGGGCGACAGCGGAGGTGCTCAGCAGCGGAAATCGCTGGGAAATGATTTTTATTGCGGCGCTATCAGTCGGATTTTTGGTGGCGGCTGGGAATCGCTTGACGGAATCGACCAACTGGACAAACTGCTGGAGCCGCTGAAGCACACTCTGGGCTATTGCTGTGTCATAGTCAATAACGTAGAGCGTTTGAGCCTTGGCCTCATTCATTTCGTCCTGTAACTCGCGGTCGGTTTTGAGGACCGCGATTCGGAATGGAGCCCTGATATCCTCGGTCGCCAGTTCCCCTTTTCTGGGCATGTTCAAAGGATCATAGACGGACTCACCGGGATAGAATCCACCCACCAGGAGCGAAAAGACGACCAGCACCAGGAATTTGAATGTCTTGGACTGGAGTGACGCTTGCGGGCTCTGGCGCGTTTCCGCCTGAACCTTCAGCAACCGTTTGATTCGTCTTTTGAGTTTTAGTAGAAACGAGAACATACCGCGAAATCCGTTTCGCTTCTATTCCTTTCGTCGACCGGCCTCGTGTTTCTCATACGCCTTTATGATATTTTGCACCAGGTGATGGCGCACGACATCCTTTTCCGTCAGATAGACAAACTCGATTCCTTCAATTCCGGCGAGGATCTTCTGAACTTTGACCAATCCGGACTTGCTGCGATCCGGCAGATCGATCTGCGTTATATCGCCGGTGATCACCGCTTTGGACTTCTCACCTATCCGGGTGAGGAACATCTTCATCTGCGCGTTCGTCGTATTCTGGGCCTCGTCAAGTACGACGAATGATTCATTCAAGGTTCGGCCGCGCATAAATGCCAGAGGGGCAATCTCGATAACGCCCATTTCCAGCAGCTTGCGGATTTTGTCAGGCTGAAGCATGTCGTACAATCCGTCGTAAACCGGACGAAGATACGGATCGACCTTGGCGCGAATATCGCCCGGAAGAAATCCCAGCGATTCGCCCGCCTCGACAGCCGGCCTGGTGAACACGATCCGATTGACCTTTTTCGCCTTGAGTTCCGCCACCGCCATCGCCACGGCCAGATACGTCTTGCCGGTACCGGCCGGACCGATCGAAAACACTATGTCATTTCTGTCAACCGCTTCAACGTACTTGCTCTGCCCGATCGTCTTGGGCTTGATTGTCTTCTTGAGCGAATTGGTCAGCATCTGCTCGGTGGAAATGTACTCCGCCGGGCCGAATCCGTTCTCCTTGACCATGCTGATCGCATAATTCACGTACTGCTCGGAGATGTACTCCCCCTGTTTGATGCGAGTGATAAAATCGGTGAGCAGCCGGTAGACTTTATCGACTTCCGAAGTTGTCCCTTCTATCGTTACTCGGTCGCCTCGGGCAACTATCTTGATTTGAAACTGAGCCTCTATCAGGCGCAGGAAGTTCTCGTTCTGGCCGAACAACAGGCGCTGGTCAATTCCCTCGAGGACAAACGTCCGCATCACCGGTTTATCGTTGATTTCAACTCCCATACTCTCTTTGTACTTATTCTCCTTTAATGATCAGACCAAGTTCGTCCAGCTGTTGCTGGTCGATTTCCGACGGTGCGCCGTCCATAAGCGACTGCGCGTTCGCCGTCTTGGGAAACGCGATAACATCGCGGATAGTATCGGTTCCGGTCATGAGTGTTACCAGACGGTCAAGTCCGCAGGCGATGCCGGCATGCGGCGGGGCGCCATACTCAAGCGCCCGCAACAGAAATCCGAACATCTTCTCCGCCCGCGCATCATCGATCCCCAGAATGTTGAGAACTTTCTGCTGCAACTGACGTCGATTAATCCGCTGACCACCCGACGCAATCTCCCACCCATTGATGACCAAATCGTACTGTTCGGCGCGTGCCTTGCGCCACGGATGCTCAAGGCTAGTGCCGGGCAGATTCGTATGGAAACCTTCCTCGATCAGGGGCAGGTCTTCCTCGACCGGATGTGATACTATATTATGCATCGCCGCAAATGTCTTCGCTTCCTCGTCGTACTCAAATAGTGGAAATCGCATAACCCAGAGCAGCCGCCACTGGTTGCGATCCATTAGATTGTGTGTCCGGCCCAACTGCAATCTCAATTGTCCCAGTATCATCTCGGTCTTCTGGCGTTTATCCGACACGATAAACAACGCATCGCCTTTCGCCACTCCGGCTCTGTCAACCAGACGATCTTTGACCGACTCTCCAATAAACTTCAGGATGGGTGACTTATCCTCGGTTTCGGTCCGGAGGATGTACGCCAGTCCGCCACCGCCAAGGTTCTTGACCTTGTCCGTGAGTTCGTCGAGCTGTTTACGGGAGTAATTTCCTCCGCCTTTGAGGACAATTCCCTTTACTACCCCGCCGCTCTTTACATTATCGGCAAAAACCTTAAAATCGCAATCTTTGACCTGGTCGGATAAGTCGACTATCTCCATATCGAACCGAAGGTCCGGTTTGTCTATTCCCCAGCGCCGGATAACCTCGTCATACCCAAATCGCGGGAACGGCGTCTCGATTGGGATATCGAGAATTGTCTTGAATACATGTTTCATCATCCGTTCGATAACGCCGAACACGTCGTCCGGGGTAACATATGACATCTCGAGATCAATCTGAGTATGTTCGGGCTGGCGATCGGCACGAAGGTCCTCATCGCGAAGACACCGGGCAATCTGGAAGTACTTATCAAACCCGGAGATCATGAGAATCTGCTTGAGCAATTGAGGTGACTGCGGCAAAGCATAAAACTTACCATTGGAAACCCGACTGGGAACTACATAGTCGCGCGCGCCTTCGGGAGTAGAACGTATGAGAAGTGGTGTTTCTATTTCATAAAACCCTTCGCTGCTGAGGTAATTTCTCACCGACAGAGCGGTTTCATGACGAAGGCGAAGCTTGTCCTGAAGAGGTTTGCGCCTGAGGTCCAGGTACCGGTACTCCAATCGGAGCACTTCGCTCGCTTTGGGGTCATCGACAATTTCAAAAGGCGGGGTCTTGGACTCCGATAGAATGAAATACTGTTTCACTCGGACTTCAATTTCACCGGTCGGCATCTTGTCATTAACCGAGCCTTCCGGCCGCGGACGGACTTCGCCCACCGCGGCGACGACAAATTCACTCCGGGTACGTTCGGCCTCCACCAGCATCGTGGAATCTATCTTTTCCGGGTCGACCACGATTTGCGTCAGACCATACCGGTCACGCAGGTCGATAAATAGTACGCCACCCAGATTCCGTTGACTGTTTACCCAGCCATTCAGCTTTACTTCTTTTCCTACATCAGATTTGCGCAGTTGCCCGCAAGTATGTGTTCGCTTAATTTCACTATATGGAGGCACCAGATCCTCGTCTATTTGGCGTTTTATTTATCTATCGGCACGGACCGGTTAACGTTAAGCGGTTAGAGAATAATCGCTTACCGCGTAAAAGGTATGGTATTGCGCAGGATAAGTCAAGACCGCCAATTGTCCCCAATTCTTCTTGGCGGTATTCGCAACAGGCTCCGGCCGCTACGATGTTATTGCGAACCTGTACACTCCTCAAAACAACAATCATGGGTCAATCGATTGCGTTCGGGTGAGATTTCTCGATTCTTTACCGGTCGAAATCTGCCGACTTATCATCTTTGCCTGTTGACAAATCCACCGGTGCCGCGTTATTTGGGCATAGCTTGTAAACATTTGCTGTCGATAAGGTTACTATGAACATCTCGCGGTACTTTACTGAGGATTTAGTCAAACTGGAAATGACCACCGTAATCGAGCCCCAAGGGGAAGAAGAACCGCTGGCCAAATTCCAGCAGCGGAGTAAAGAGGCAATTCTGGAGGAACTCGTCGATCTGCTGGAGACCGGAAACCGGATAGGTAACCATCACAAGCTCCTCATAGACTTCATCAACCGTGAAAGGAAAGCCACGACTGGTATTGGTCACGGAGTGGCAATTCCTCATGTCCGTACCATGCAGGCCAAGGATTTCATTATCGCCTTCGCTCGTTCCAGCCAGGGATACGAGTATGAGGCTCTTGATGGTCAGCCGGTACGGATGTTTTTCATAATGGCCGCTCCCCCTTATGACGACAGCCTGTATCTTAAGATCTTCAAATCGCTCGCCGAGATGCTTCAATATGAATCGTTCCGCGAAGAACTGATGACTTTGCGAAGTCCCGGCGAGCTGATCCGCGCCCTGCGCACGATGGAATAGCGCCGGCCCGCCCGAAATTCTCTCGCTTCTCAGCATTCGGAATCCGAACCACCTGCAAAAGGAAAGCGGGCCTGTTTATAAGACCCGCTTGCATGTTTGTCAAAACCCGGCCGCTATTCTACGGACAGGTAGCCGGCAGGGGACCGCTGGCGAACGAATACTCAACTATGTACACAAGGTCGCCAATATCTACCGCACCGTCGCCATTTATATCGGCTTCTTCTTCACAGACCGGCGCCGGTCCCGAGGCGAATGAATATTCGACCAGATAGACAATATCGCCGATATCGACATTGTCCGTTGGATCGGCGTCGACATTTCCTCTCATCCCGATACAGCACCCGGCGGCCCCGGTGTAAAACGAGAATGTCTCACCGGACCAAGTGACGGCGCTGGAGAGGTCGGTCGCTTTGACCTTCCAGAAGTACTTGGCCGGGTCATTCAACGCCGTGCCGAAAGTATATGTAGTATCGGTAAGGTTCGCAGCCTCAGTATAAGTAGCAAAGGTGGAGTCTTCCGACACCCAGAGGCTGTACTTGACCGCATCGCCGGCGTCAGCATCGGTAGTCCTGTGCCAGACGAAGGCCGGAGTCGTGCCAACGTGGTCGGCTGTGTCGACCGGCGTAGCCAGATCGAAGGCCGACGGCGCCTGGTTAACAGCATTGATGTAGAATGACCGCGCGTTCGAATACGGCGTGTACTGATACGCATCAAATGCCCGACTCCGCCAGAAATACTGCTGGTCCTCCGCTAACGGTGTCGATACCGTCCAGGAAGTTGTGCTCGAACCGGCGGCAATACCCGAGGTGGATGCGGCGAGACTTGTCAGCGCGCTGTCGACGTATACTTCGAAATCATAGGTCAATGCGTCGCCGTCCGGATCAGACGCGTTCAGTACCGTAAGCGAAGGCGTGGCGCTGGACATGACTTGCTTGTCGGACGGCTGCGAGAGAATCACTGCCGGGGCCACGGAATTCATGTGAAAGCGGATCCGTCTCCAGCTTGACCATTCACTTCCGTTGTAGACACGAATTCGCACGAAGTACGAGTGCCCGACTTCAAGCGCGAAACCATTGTACGCGATATTGGACGGGTTGCCGGTGAGAATGCCGGTATCCCACATGTTATCAGAGTTGTAGCACAAGCCGCCGGTTCCCACCTGCACCTGGTATTCCGTCACAGACCCGCCTGTCGTATCGGTAGATGTCCATTCGAACACCGGCGTCGTGTTGATGACATGCGTTTCGGAGCTCTCACCCGCTATGGTAATCGTATCGACAATCGGATTGCTCGGAGCGTTGACGTCGGCTCCCATGTTCAGAAAATCAGCTATACGCGCCAGCACGGTATCCTTGGTCGAGTATCCGGTGCTGGTGTACAGATCCGAGATCCCTTCGAAACCGAAACCGAAGAGCACCAAACGGTAGGATCCGGCATAACTGACCGCCTGCACTCCACCGGTCGGAATGGTGAATTCGACATTCGCCCCAGCCAGCGGCGTGAGATTTTGCGGTTTGGTCTGATTGGTGCCGGAGGCATAGCGCACTTTGATACCGTTGCCGATTTCAGAACCTACCTGACCATTGAGGATCGGGAACAGCTGGTCGTTCAGGTAGGAGACTTTCAGGTAGGCGCTCACGAACGACGGGTTGCTCGTACTCAACTGGCCGACAATTGATTGGCCGGTCAAGAAGAGGTTGCCTCCGTTGTCGAGATAAGCTTGCATAGCGGTGACATCGGCCGCAGAAAGTATGTTCGGTCGGTCGCTGCCAGTCAACCAGATCACGCTCCGGTAGGTTTCCAGCAGGGAGGCCGAAGGCGAACCAGATACCGATTTGTCATACACATCGTGAGGCAAGCGGAGATCACCCAGAGAATTCGTCACCGCCTGCTGCCAGTTATCTCCATTATCATCATCGACCACCAGAACTTGAGGCGTTCCGATATGAAGCTCCATACCGAACTGCTGAGTGCCGAGCGGATTGTCGCAGGTTACCTCAAGGAAGAATGAGTCGATACACGGGTCGAAGTCCTGCGGAACCGTGAACACGAGCGGCGACAGGAAATTATCAGCCGTGCCGCCCTCGGAGGCCATACTGCCGACATTTACCGACGGAGTGCCGAATGTAATTCCCGCGTTATCCGAGCTCAGCGTTCCGGTCACATTGGTGGCGGCCTGCCACTGGTTGATCAGCGAAAATTTGAATGTGATCGTCTCCCCGGGTTCGACTACCCCATTGGCATTGCCAAAGGCTGAGTCCGCGAATGAAGTCGTCACTAATTGGAACAGGGGCCGCGAATAATTTATATCCAGATTGGCCGTCATAATAGAGTCCGGAGCGGAGATATTCCAGACTGACGTGCGTGTCTTGGCCAGACTGTATTTGCGTGTATTCGGCACCGTGAGATCCGAGAATTCAGACTGCGTCAGGGTCGACCAGACATCACCACCATCGCCCTGGTTGTTCCCCAGCTGTAAGTCGAGACGACCGTCAGCCTGCATGACGCCGACCAGCGGGTGATTTTCATTCGAGTTGCCGCCCACGCTTTCGTCAATATGGAAAATCAAGAGTCCCGATCCCGGTATCCCCGGGTCATTACCTGTCTTCTGTCGATTTTCTATAAGGAAATATTCATTGCCGACCGCGCCATTCTCCCAGAGTCGGTATGCGACAGGGTTGTAAATACTCTCCGGGATCTGGACATCCTGCTGATTGGAAGTCATGTTCGTCATCGTCAGAAAACCGAGTTCCTTCTTGCACCAGGCATCGAGAAATGCCGGATACCGTCCGGAGTAGTTCCAGCTGCCACCGGCCATCAGCGACCAGTCGCCGATGCCGGACGAAGAATAGTCGGTGTCATACAGGTCCGGGAGTCCGAGGAAGTGACCATATTCGTGACAAAACACGCCCATGGTTATCAGGCCGAGTCCCTGGAATTCTTCCGGCTCGGTGGTATAGCTCTGGACATTGATGCCGTCCAAATGCATTGTATAGCTGGTTGACCACGAGTGTGACCAGATCATGCTCGAGGCTCCGGTTTGCTCCGCGCCCAGCCCCGCATGTACGACAAAAACACCGTCGCACCAACCATTACCATCATTGTCAAACTGTGAAAAATCAACCATCGGATCGGCCAGCGTAATCGCGTCTTCGGCCATCCGCTGTGCATTTTGCGGGTAGCTGCCAAAACCATTGTTATTATTCACGTAATAAGCGTATGTCTGGGGCAGACGGACCCAGCCCACCACCGTACCCTGCAGGTAGAACTTGCCGTAAGAATTCTCGTAATAAAATTCGGTCATCGAGTAGTGACCATCAGTGCTGTCATCCGAGAACAGAAGATTCTGGAAGTCAGATGGCTGGGCGTAGATGTTACCGCCCGAAGCCGGGTTGTCCGAGAAATCCGCCAGTATTACCACAACCTTGAAGGTATCCGGCGCCGCCAGATTAGCTGCCAGGGCCTGATTCGGCGAGGTCTTCGGGTCATAATACCCGGGAACACCGGCGTCGACACCTTTCGCCCTCGCCTCGGCCAGACGCTGCACGATCTGGTCGAGCTGACCCGATTGTTTGAGTTGCTCGATTAGATCGGGCGACGGCGGCATCGCCTGAGCGGACATCGAAATAAGCGACAGTAATAGGGCTATCGCCGGCAAGAAGAGCAGACCGGTCTGGCGGGACCTGGTTTTAATAGCAGATATCAACGTGGGACCTCCTGAAAAGCGTGTACTCGGATGTTATATCGCAAGATACATCCGTTCCGTTTTTTGTCAAACCATTCTTAGGCATAACGGCAGGCCGGTGTAATCAGTTCCTTGGAACGTAACTGACAGCTCACCAAACCATTTATACCGCTTAATGTCGACAACGGAGCCAATTTATCCACTCAACTCTAAAGAGGGCCGATTTCCTCAGAAAGTACGGACAACCCGCATTTGCGTTGGCCTGAATCTTATCGGGCGTATTTTGATGAAAGCGTTCTGGCGCCAGGCAATCACAGTGTCTTTCGTCCGCGAATCGCCGCCCGCCGCCCCAATTTGAAACTCTTCGTCAAGACAGATAGTAACGTGGGTGGCACGATTATTCGGGTCAAAATAGAACATCAGGGCAGCTTCTTCCGGTTGCCCGATAACGGCATGTCCGAATCTGGCAAACAGACCATCGGCAGTGAGATCTTCCTGTTCGCCCAGAAGTCCGCAGGATTTGAGACATTCGACCACATACCCGGAGCAGTCGAACCCCGATGGGTCATCGCCACCCCAAACGTAAGGCGTCCCCAAATAGGCTAAAGCTGTCTTGAGGAGCCAACTCTTACCGGCGAGATTATTTGCCATGGAAGGCAGTGAGAAAGCGCGAACAACGTCAATGATATCGGATTATCGTAACCAGACCGGTCAGGCGGTGACCTTTTTGGCTGAGCGACGGCGCTCGGCAATGAATACGCCGGTGAGCACCAGTAATGCGCCGCTCATCCCCCAGATGCCGAATTTCTCATGAAGATATGGCACGGCGATGGCTGTCGTAGCCAGCGGCTCCAGATAGAGAAAGAATCCTGCCTTGGCCGCCCCGATCGCCGCAATTCCTTCCTGCCAGAACCAGAAACCACCGGCAAGACTGAGCACACCGAGGATGAGCAGTGATACGACACCATCGGTCGGAAGATGAAGGAAACTCCCCCAATCCGAGGTGAACAGCATATACGATATCAGCGCCACTGCCGAAGGCAACAGGATGGCAAACGTCACGGCCAGCGGATGGTACTTGCGGGAGATATCGCGAGTAGCAACGGTGTAAAGTGCCCACGTATGAGCTGAGGCGAGCACCAGCCAGTCACCGGTCGATTTCAGCCACCCGATATGCGAAAAATCGCCCCGGGACATCAGCAGCAGGATACCGAATGTCGCCACGATGATTCCAGTGATCTCTTTCGCGCCGATTCTCTCTTTGAGAATGAAGAACGAGAGCACGGCTAAAACCAGCGGTGTCACCGAGATTATCCAGCCGGTGTTGGTGGCCGAGGTATGTTTGATGCCTGTGATTTGAATGACAAAATGTACGGTTACAATCGCTGAGGCGACCAGAATCCATTTGATATCCGAAGGTGCGAAGTGAAACTTCACTCGCTTGATCAGCACGACAGCGAGTAGACATGGCAACCCGACAATAAACCGAAGTCCCATGACTTCGACCGGATGAACATACCCCACCAGTATCTTGGTTGCGACAAAAGACCCGCCCCAGAAAATGACCGCAAGTAGTAAGTAGATTCGATACCGCATCAGATTTCGTGTTCCTGAATTTTCACCCGCCCGTATTTTTCCGTCACGTACACGCCGGCCGAGATAAATACCGCGCCAATTACCAGCCAGACAGTAATAGCCTCGCCCAACAGGACCCATGCTCCCACCATAGTAATAAGCGGCTCAACATACAGGTACGCTCCGACCTCGGCTGCCGACTGCCTTGCTAACCCTTCCGACCAGAGCCAGAATGCAATCGCCAGACAGAATATGCCAAGAAACACAAGGCTTATCAGTGTATCCGCGCGGAGATATAGAAAACGGTCAAGGCCGGAATTAAGCAATGTGTACGGAACGAAAACGACACCTGCCGCAGCCGTCAAATAGAATGTCGCGACCAGCGGGTTGACTCTGGTCGTTATGTCCCGCGTGCTGACCGTATATATCGCCCACGTCACACAGGATGTCAGCACAATTAAGTCACCCCGGGAGTTGAGCCAGCTCAGACTTGACCAGTTGCCATTTGTTGTTAGACAGAGCACGCCGATTATTGCAAGCAATATCCCCACCCACTGGGGCAATAAGAATTTCTCCTTGAGAACAATCCATCCGAGAATCGCGATAAAAATTGGGGCAGTCGTCAGAATCCAGGCGGTGTTCGAGGCCGAGGTCTCCAGCATACCGGTGGCCATTATCCAAAAATGCAGGAAGACAATAAAAGCGGCGAACAACAGTTTCCCTTTCATTGCCACCGGCCAGATCGAGAGCTTCTTGGCGCGAATGATAACATACAACACCGGTGCCGCCAACAGGAACCGCATCGAAATCATTTCGACCGGTTCAAGTTCAGTCAGCACAACCTTGATTGCGATATATGAGAAGCCCCAGAAGAGCACGGGGAGCAGCAAATAGAGTGATGACCATCGCGCCATAGCTGGCTAATTTACGGAAACGCCGCCTAAAGACAAGCGGGATTATATTCGGGAAACCAAATAAAGAGGGCTGTCCATCTTCAGCGACCAGACATCATCAACTTATTATTGCACAATATGATACGAAATATAAAGCCCTCGGCGAGCATAATCTCTCCGAGGGCTTCTCATTTACGTGCACCCACCGTCGAACCGCACCTGACGGATACTTCGATCAGCCGGCTCCAACCGGGCGACCCCGCAACACACAGGAGGATCTAGTTACCGCTGCTACCTTCCGGTCCTGACGGGGTTCATAGGCTTCTGTTGTACGAGACCCAGCCTTCAACGCTGCTTAACCGTCGACACCCGACCGACGCTAAGCCCTCGGGTGGGAATTCGACCCCGGTATAGCGGGTTCCGGGTTACAGGGCACCGCTAACTCCCCGTCTAGCACATCTACTTGTCTAACGTCTTCGGGCCCGGATAGGTTGCGATCAGACCGGAGCCTGATTGTCGGGTCGCTCCATCTACCGATGGAGCAAAGTATCGGGCCAGAGACGGTTGAGCCCCGCATCGGGCGGGGCTCGTCTATCTTATGGAGCAGATCGGGATCGAACCGACGGCCTCCACGTTGCGAACGTGGCGCTCTCCCAGCTGAGCTACTGCCCCGAACTCTCGCGACAAGGAACACATAATAACAGGTTCTCCCGGCCGTTTCAAGGTCTTTTTTGGCGACCCGGTGATTGACCGTATCGCCAACACCGGCATGGTGTTCCGCAAATATCCCTGATTCTTCGCTGGGTAGTATTCATCCAGGCATTGTCGTCGCCTGCAACCTGGCCCAACAAAGACCCTCACCCTACCCTCTCCCAAAGGGAGAGGGTAAGAGAAAAACGTCTCGGATAGACGCCTGTACCTTGGACAACGCACCAAACCCTCTTCCTCTCCTCTCCCACTGGGGGAGGGGTTGGGGGTGAGGGAACCGGCCAGTCGTCTCCACCGCGACCAGAACTTGGTTGACGAAGCAAGCTTAGCGACGGTTTACCCTTGTCCGGCGATATTGTTGGCGGTATTATGAATCTAACACAGGATAGGGCACACGACATCGGAGGATTGCTTGGGCAGTTCGAATAATTCGAGTGATTTATTGAGACTACCGGGATGCCATTTCGCAAAGCGACTTTCATTTTGGCTTTTCGGTCTTTGCTTCGGGATGACTGCTTTATCGGCGGTCGGCTGCTACAGGTGTGAGGCCGGATCAGAGCAGCGTGAGTCCTAACAGCAGGTGATTGACGAGCTTGTCAATTGGTACGAGCACCGCGATGGGGCGTGCTGGTTTACCATCGTCCCGTTGCTATTTGAGAACAATCTGGAATATCCAAATCTCTTTTACGCACGGATGTCTCGTGACAGTACTGCGTACGGCTCGTACTTACATGATTTGGCAGGCACAGTATTCACGAATCATAATGATACTGTAACATCCGAGCTGGAAGCAAGACGGCTGAACGCCATCCAAGAGTTACATCAGAGCAAGATTGAGCAGGCATTCCGGTACTTGCACCAAATGGCAATCGACAGTCTTCGGGCTATTAAGGTACGGTACATTGACTAGCCAAAAATTCTTATGCAATGAGTGACAATGAATTTAGCTACTGATATAAGTTTTGTAAAACGTGAAGGAGTAGTTTTTCAAAACAGAGAAAGAGCAGTACGGGCAGTGATTTTGGGCGGCGCGATTGCCATCACCTTAGGTATGCTGGCCATGAGCGGATGCACTAGATATGCGAAACAGAACCGGGAAGACCGCATTCAGACCACGGTAATCACCCATATGATTGCCTGGTATACTGACCCTGATCAGGCATGTGTAGAGTATCTCGCACTGCGCTTGCTGGAGAAAGTTGTATCGTACCCAAACGTCTTCTATGCTCGTATGGATAAGGACACTGCACTGTACACTCGTTACCTCGAAAGTTTGAGCACTCAAGTCTTCTCCACCTGGGAGGATACGACAGTAGCTCACCTCGAAGAAAGACGTTTGAATACAATTCGACAGCTTGAGATTTGCTCGGTTGATCCGAAGTATCTGAATTTGAACCGCAGAATGATCGAGACACTTCAGGGAATCCACGTGCTCTTGCGGAAATAACCACTGTAAACTGTGGTAGGAAACAGGGACATAATATCGACCCAAGGAGCTTGCTTAACAATGAGAACAACGGGATCAGTAGTCCTAATACTCATAGTCGCAGCTGGCATCACAATCGCTCAGGATAATAAAGCAGCTGTAAAATGCATATCCACCTGCGAAGTCGATCTTAATGGTGATTCAACCTCAGACATAGCCATGCTGATTGAAAGTAGCCGAGGCAGGCAGCTCATAGTCCTCTTGGGGAACGACACAGGCTACAGCACTATAGTTGTAAGTGATAGCGTTGACAGTGGAATGCTGTTATCCTGTGATTACGGTAAATACCTGACCGAAACGCAATCGGCGGATTCTGGCGACGGAGCAGGACAACAGGTTGAAACTCCGGGGGCCTATCTGATACTGTCCCAACCCGAAGGCGCAGCGGCAGCGTATTATTGGAGTCACGGTCGATTTCAAGAGATTTGGATCGCTGACTGAACTCTTCCTGCCAGCCTTCCACGCTTCTACCTCTTCTTCTGATCTATCAACCAACCGTTCGGCAACAATTCCCTTAGTTTGATCGTCTGATTTTGGCCGACGATAACATCTGCTTCCTTATTCTTCTCGTTCACCTGCATCATCAACTCCCGGCATCGTCCGCACGGCGGAAGAATTCGCGTCTCGCTGACGGCGACAACGGCAACTATCTCCGTCTCCCGCGCCTTGAGCATCTCGGCCACCGCCGAATGCTCCGCGCAAAACCCGATTCCGCAGGCAAGTTCAAGACAGATGCCCGTGTAAATATTCCCTTTCGCCGTGATCAGCGCCGCACTCACCGCCCCTGCCGAAAACGAATCACGCGAAAGTTGAAACTCCCCCACTTGTTTTCGGGCTTCAGTCAACAATCGATCAATAACAGCTGGATCCATCGCCTCACCTTTCACTTTTCGAGCACATCCCATCGATATCTCCGCTTGCTCCTGGAATCAGGCGGATAGTCCGGTGCGTACGGGTAATCATCCGGCATCGTCACCGTCTCGACATATTTCGCGCCAATCAATTCCATCGTGCGTTTCGACGGTTCATTATCAACATTGCATGTCAGCCAGGCCGGATCGAGCTTGTGGTGCCGAATCACCGGAATAATAAGGCGACAGCTTCGCGCGGCATAGTGCCTCCCCCGGAACGGCTCAAGCACGGTGAATCCGATATGGCCTGCGAATAACAGGAGATTCTCGGTGTTGCCGATGCGAAGATTAATTCCGCCCATCACCGTACCGTCTTCGGCATGCACCATCTCGAACTTGTAGAACGGTACAAACCCTCTCTTATGGTCGGCCCGGATCTTGCCGGCGAGTCTCAGGATGAGCTCGTCATCACGCATCTCCGGTGGAACAATGAACTCGATCTCCTGGACTTTTTCTCTGGAAGTAATCTTCATGTTGCGGCAAGATAGATTTGTTGAGTTTTCCAATCAACTTCAAAACTGGGTTCCACTAATCGGCCCGTACAAACACCCAGACATCGTTGGTCGGATTAAACCTCGGGTTGAGCCTGTGGAGCATCCAGTCGGCAGTCGATGGCCCCACATGGAAGAGTTCGCGAATCGGTCCGACATGATTGCTCAGCGAATCGACATAAACAGGGAGGTCGGCGGAATCTTTCGGATACAGGAGGAAGTAGGCAAAATCAAATCGCGGCTTGGTGTCATGGGGAAGAATCGTGGTGAGATCGCTCCAACCGTAGACATAATCACGCTGGTTCTTGCCGAGCCCGCCATACAGGTATGGAAAATTGATGTACCGTTCTGGCGTGACAAACAGCACCGCCCGGCGCTCCGTGTTTAATTTCTCGATCTTCACCAGCGGCTCGACCAGACCTTTGTGGGCATAATTGAAAGTAAGGGGAATCAGGAGTATGGTATTTACAACCACGCTGAACCCGACCAGCCATCCGAACAGCTTTCGTGACCGGGCGAGATAGCCGTTGCTCGCAAAGTGCTGATGAAGCGCCAGAACGAATAAGGCGACCAGAGCAGGAATGATCGGCAGAATATAGCGCTCCTGCCGACTCGAAATGAGCGTGTGAAACAGTAGAAACGTCAGACAGCTTCCGACCAATACGAGATGTTTGCTCCAGAATCGTTTCCGGCAGGCAACAACGAAAAGCAGAATTGAAATTGGCGGGATGAAGAACGCCAGGAGGACTTCAATATACATCAGGTAACTGGTGCGATAGACCGGACCCTCGGTGAGTCCCTGCTTGATGTGATTGATCGATGACCCCATAAAAGTCCCGAGCAAATACCAATCAGCCAGTCCGGCAACCAGAAGCATCGTCAACAGTGTCGCGGCATAGATGACTGCCGGTCTGAACTTCCTGTACTGATACCAGATGAGAAACGGCACAATCCAGAATGCGAACAGCAGCTCAAAACGGAACATAAAGGCCAGGCCCGACACAACTCCGAACAAAACGAGCCATCGCTCCCGGTGAAGCTTGTCATATCTATAGTAGAGGTAGAGCGCGAATACCCAGACAGCTCCCCCGACCGTCTCTATTAATGTCCTGACCGACAGGAATGGCATGGCAAACTGCGCCGCCATAATCAGCCCGGCGATCATCGCCCATATCCTCGAGCCGCTGCCGATCAACACAATGCCATAGACGGCCGCCACCGCCAACAGAGAAACCAGCGCCAGACGCGCACGGACAAAATACATGATCTGATCGAGCGTGTCCGCTCCGAACCACCGTGCAACTTCCATGTTCACATACAGAAGCAACGTATACAGCGGGAATCGGGATATTGTAGACGCCGGGGCGTCTTTCCACCGCAGATGCCCATCCGGGCCGTCAAGACCGTGGAGCACCCAATCATACGATACATGCTCGGTCTGGAAGTGGTCATCCGAAGCCATGTACCCTTTTGAGTAAAAAACAGCCAGCAGGCGCAGAACAACCGCCACAAACATTACGGTCGCAAACGGGTGAGCTTTGATAAACTTTACCATATGATTCACTTGTTGCTTCGAAATCGTCTAAAGAGTAAGTTGATTTGCGACGATTGGCAACCAAATTGACAGGCAACTTGGACGCCTGACGGATGCTATAAGAGTAAGGACCACCACACTGATGAGAGAAATATGCTGAAAAACATGATCGCTCTTGTATTATCAATTCTCTGGACATCGGCCACGCAGGCTCTCGACCTCGATTCACTGCTTATCAAGTCCGTTGGCGGGCCGCAGGCGGTTGAAACACTGAAAAACCTGAAGACCTTCCGGACCAGCGGAAAGGCGGTGGTAAACGGAATGGAAGGTACTTTTGAGCAGGAATTCGTAGCTCCCGATAAATATTACCTGAGCGTCCAATTGCCCGGTTTCGGCTTGGTGCAGGGTTTTGATGGTCAAACTGCCTGGCAGAAAGACCTGAACGGTCGGGTCACCGTTATGGCCGGCGAGGAGAAGCAGGATATGCTTCGCGCCCTGTATTTCGAATCCTATAGGTATCTCTTTTCCGAACGAAGACTCGGAACAACGGCGTATCTCGGTCTGGACACCGTGTTCGGTCCTCAAACTTACTTCAAGGTAGCGTTTGTACCGTATGAAGATGATACAACCTTCGTCTACTTTGATACCGCCACGGGTCTTCGCGCCTACCTCTCCAACCGAAGCGACCAGATTACGACCGTTACGCAAGCGGGAGATTATCGCAGCATTGAAAATGTTCAGATTCCATTCGCTTCCAAGGCAAAGGTGCTCGAAGTGCAATTCAGTATGGAGTTGATGGCCGATACTGCCGTGATAAACAGCCCGATTGACAGCAACATTTTCCGGATGCCTGCCGTCGAAGCAAGCGATTTTCATTTCCCGAGCGACCAAGCACAAGTGACCATCAAGTTTGACTATCGATTCGGCCACATCCGGGTGCCAGTGATTATCAATGGCTCGAAAAAGGTCTGGATGATTCTCGACTCCGGATCATCGTCGAATCTTTTCCACTCCCCAGCCATCGTCGACCTGCAACTCCCGCAAGTAGGAACGCTGCCGGCGATGGGTGTCAGCGGATATCAGGAAGCGGCCCTGGTGCAGACCGATTCGCTCCAGATAGGACAACTCACACTATATAAACAGGTGGCTGGAAGTATGAACCTCGGATCGCTGGCCCGAATGAATGACGATGGCGGCGAGTTCGGTGGTCTGCTTGGGTATGATTTTCTCTCCCGCTTCCCGGTGCTCGTCAACTACCATGATTCAACGCTGATAGTGTTTAATCCGAGTGCGTTCACTCCCCCCGACAGTGGTATTGTTGTGCCATTCTACCTGACCATGCAGGTGCCGACTGTCGATGGCGAGGTGGACAGCGTCTCCGGCGCGTTTCTTGTAGATCTCGGTAATGCGTTCGGTCTGATTTTACACGATTCATACATCAAGAAACATGATCTGGAGCACCGTCTGGTGGATTTCCAGGATGCATCCAATTTGCTCGGCGGGGTCGGCGGACGAATCGGTGGGCGAAGCGCCTACGCTTCTACATTCAAGATTGGTGAAATCCTGATTCAGTCGATTCGTGTTTTGCTTCCTGATTCCACCGCCGGCGTGGCTGGATCAAGTGTGATCTCGGGAATTATTGGGAATCTCGTCCTGCAAAATTTCTCCGTTTTATTCGACTATCCCCGAAGTTGTCTGATCTTCTACAAACCAGCGGATTAATCGGTATTCGAACCATATGCGGTCAAACTTGTTAGTTAAAGACAAAGGCAGGTAAATTGTTTGACTTTGCCCGGGCCACCTTTTTACTTGTCATTGCACGAAAACTTTAGCGATGTGCCGGTCGATATTGCTTTGGTTTCGGGAAGGTCTGTCCTCCCGGTGGCCGACCGCATCGATAAGCGAGGTACGTCTTGAGAAAAACAGCCTTTTATGCCGTGATAATGAGTCTGCTGATCATATGCAGCGCCGTTTGGGCAGATAGCGAAAGCGAAGAAAATCCGATTCCCACACTCGCCAACAAACATCAGTTGGGGTTGCGTCTTGGCACCTGGCTCAACAGTGGCGAGACCCCGCCGTCGCTACTGACCGACAGTTCGACTGGTTCGATATTCAAAACTTCGATCAAAGACGCCAGTTTTTACCTTGAAGGTTACTTCGCCTACCATCTTCTGCCCCAGACCTTTATTCAGTTTTCCTTCGGCATGGTCAATCGCGGAAGCGTGACCTACTATGACGGTGGGCTCGGGACGACCGACGTAGGCAACTTGATGGTGTATCCAATTCTTTTGCAGCTCAAGATATACCCGCTGGCGTCGATTCCCAGCCGCCTGCAGCCGTATTTTGGCGCCGGGGGCGGATTTTATTACGGCAAACGAAGTGTCCAGTTTACCAATAACCTGTTCAGTTATTACTACCCCGAATATGGACTGAATCAGGATTCTGAAACTGACTTCAATTATACGCTGAGCGGCGGGGTCGATTGGCTCCTTTCCAATACTATTGCCCTCGACCTCAACGCGTCATACATGCCTGTCAACTTTTCCAACCCGCTCGTGACGATTCGGGACTACAAGGCAATCACCATAGCGGTTGGAGTAAAATATTTGTACAGCCCAAAGAAAAAGTCAAGCGACCACGGAGGTAGTAGATGAAGATCGCGATCAACGGATTCGGCAGAATTGGACGTCTCGTATTCAAAGCGGCACAGGGAAGTCATCTCGAATTTGTCGGCATTAATGATCTGACTGACGCCAAGACACTGGCGCACCTGCTCAAATACGATTCGATTCACGGAAAATTCCCGGGCAAGGTAAGCGCAGAAGGAAATAATCTTGTCGTTGATGGCAAGAAGATTCCCATTACCGCCGAAAAAGACCCGACCAAGCTGCCGTGGAAAGCGTTGAACGTAGATGTCGTGCTGGAGTGTACAGGCAAATTCCGCACGAAGGACGATTGTTTGAAACATATGGAAGCAGGGGCGAAGAAAGTGCTCATCTCTGCGCCGGCAAAGAATCACGATGGCACGTTCATACCGGGCATAAACGATAACCTGTACGACAAAAACAAGCACACCGTGATTTCGATTGGCTCGTGCACCACCAACTGCCTTGCCCCGGTGGCCAAGGTGCTCATGGACAATTTCGGTATTGTCAAAGGTTTCATGACCACTATTCACTCGTACACTAATGACCAGATGCTGCTGGACGGCCCGCACAAGGACCTTCGACGGGCCCGTGCGGCGGCGATGTCGATGATTCCCACCACTACCGGCGCGGCCAAGGCAATCTCAGAAGTCATCCCGGCCCTTAAGGGAAGGATGGACGGTGTCGCGATCCGCGTCCCTACCCCGGATGCATCGCTGGTCGATCTCGCGGTCATTCTCGAAAAAGAAGCGACCGTCGAGCAGATCAATGCCGCGATGAAGAAGGCCGCGTCCTCCGGACCACTGGTTCAGGCGCTTGAGTATTGCGACGACCCGATTGTGTCGACCGACGTTATCGGTAACCCGCACGGCTCCGTGTTCGATTCGGAATTAACCGCGGTCCAGGGAAATATGGCCAAGGTGTTCAGCTGGTATGACAACGAGTGGGGATTTTCCAACCGCATGGTCGATATGCTGAAAATTATGATGTAATGCAACTGGAGGTGACTCCGTTATGAATAAAGTAACTGTCAACGACATAAACTTCCGCGGACAAAAAGTCCTTCTCCGGGTGGACTTTAATGTTCCGCTGGATGCCAATCAGAACATTACTGATGACCGGCGGATCCGGGAAGCTCTGCCGACCATCCGCAAGATCATGCACGATGGTGGCATGGTAATCGCATGCTCACACTTGGGCAGACCCAAGGGGAAGCATGACCCCAAGTACTCGCTTCTCCCGGCCGCCAAGCGGCTGTCGCAGCTGCTCGGGCGCGAAGTAAAATTCGCCGAGGACTGCGTCGGGCCGGAAGCCAAGAATCTTATCGACAAAATGAAAAACGGGGACTGCCTGCTTCTGGAAAATCTGCGGTTCCATGCCGAAGAAGAAGCGAATGACCCGGATTTCGCCCGAAAGCTGGCCTCGTTGGCGGACATATACGTCAACGACGCGTTCGGTTCGGCTCACCGTGCTCACGCTTCGACCGAAGGCGTTACGCGGTATTTCAATCAGTCGGTGGCCGGTTTCCTGATGGAAAAGGAGCTCAAATACCTGGGTCAGGCGCTGGACAACCCGGTCCGTCCATTCGCGGCGATTCTGGGTGGTGCGAAGATATCAGGGAAGATCGATGTGATTACTAATTTGATGAATCGGGTCGACACCTTGATAATCGGCGGCGGAATGGTCTTCACTTTCTCCAAAGCGATGGGGTATCCGATAGGCGACTCGCTGCTCGAAGCGGAGAAGGTTGATCTGGCCAAGGAAATTATCAGCAAGGTCAAGGGTTCCAGGGCCAAGCTGGTTTTCCCGGTCGACATAGTCATCGCCAAAGAAATCTCTGACGATACGGAAATTCGCGTAGTGGATCTCGATAAGATCCCCGACAGATGGAAGGGTCTCGATATCGGCCCGAAAACGATTCAGCTGTTCAAAGATACGCTGAAGGGCGCCAAAACTGTCGTCTGGAATGGTCCGATGGGAGTTTTTGAGACCAAAGCCTTCGCACAAGGGACAATCGCAATTGCACAGCTGCTTGCCGATTTGACTGCTCAGGGAGCCACTACCGTCGTCGGCGGAGGCGACTCAGCCTCGGCCGTGGCCGAAGCAGGTCTCGATGAGAAACTGACCCATATTTCTACCGGAGGCGGAGCATCGCTGGAATTCCTCGAAGGTAAGGAATTGCCCGGAGTTGCTGCCCTGACGAATTTATCGAAGGCCAGGGTTTCCTGAAATGAGAAATAAAATCATCGCCGGTAACTGGAAAATGAACGGAACGATTCCCGAGACGGAGACGCTGATTAAGGCATTGCTCGCCGGCGGTCCCTTCAAGGACAGTGCCAGAGTGGTGGTCTGTCCCCCGTTCACGTCCCTGTATGTGGCCAACAAACTCCTCAAAGACGGTGGAATCTGGCTTGGTGCTCAGGATGTTTCGGCCCATACGAAAGGAGCCTTTACGTCCGAAGTCTCGCTGGAGATGCTCTTGACAGTTGGGGTCCGATTTGTTATACTGGGACACTCTGAACGAAGGCAGTACCATGCAGAATCCGATAACCTCGTGAATGCCAAGGCCAAACTGGTACTTGAGGCCGGTTTAACGCCTATCATCTGTGTCGGTGAAACCGAAACGGAACGAGACAAAGGCAAGACCGAGACGGTTGTCGGAAATCAGGTTAGTGGTACCATGTCAGGGTTTACGGCCGATATGCTCAGGAAGTCGGTCGTGGCTTATGAGCCGGTCTGGGCGATTGGCACGGGTAAGACAGCTACCCCGGCGATGACTCAGGATGTTCATAAGTTCATTCGGGACCGGTTGGCCCGCATCGATTCGGCAGCGGCCGATCGAGTGCCGATTCTATACGGCGGATCAGTGAAGGCGGATAACGCTGAAGGTTTAATGTCCGAGCCTGATATCGATGGCGCCCTTGTTGGCGGAGCCTCGCTGAAGGCGGACGAGTTTATTAAGATTATTCACGCTGTCTAATTGGAGGTTATAGCTTGTTTACGATCTGGCTTGTTTTTCACGTGATAGTCAGTGTCGCCCTGATTCTTGTGGTGCTGATGCAGTCGAGCAAAGGCGAAGGTCTGGCCGGCACCGCTTTTTCGGGAGGTGGCGGTCTATCCGGCGCCGTCTTCGGTGGCCGCGGAGCGGCCTCGTTTCTGTCCAAAGCCACCACTATCCTGGCTATTCTTTTCATGATTAACTCGGCGGCCCTCGCGTTCATGTCGGCCGGAGGCAAGCGCCCCTCCGCCAGTGCCACATCAAGCGACAACGTGGAGTCCGTCGTAACACAAAAAGCGCAGGAAGAACGCGAGCGGGCACTCGAGCAACAGGCCCAGCAGCAACAACAGGCCGCCGACAGCACTGTTAACCTCCAGGTGCTTCCGAACTCGGCTACCGACACATCCGGCAAGAAGTAAAATGAAAACTGCTGCGGAAGTGGTGAAATTGGTAGACACGCTATCTTGAGGGGGTAGTGGAGCAATCCGTGCGGGTTCAAATCCCGCCTTCCGCATAAAGATCAAGAAACCCCTGGACCCGACAGTTCAGGGGTTTTCATTTGTGATTCCTCACAGAGACAATAAACTCAACTCCTTAATCGGAGTCCTACAGTTCCTTCAGCCGCTTCCGATCGGCAATCACCTGCTTCTTCATCTGGTCCTCGAAATCTTGCGGGGATGCCGTCCGGTACCAGGGATGAGTTGCGCTGACTCTGGCGATCGCGATAGTGCTGTCATTATAATAGCCCTCTATGAACGTCACTACTTCGCTCTGCGCAAACGGCCTGAAATAGATGTAGCCATCGCAGTATTCCGACAGGGTGAAATTCGGATAACCGACCGCATAAATCGCTAGCGTGTCGGTGAGCTCGCCAAATGGACTGCCGAGCATATCGAAGCCAACCGGACGTGCACCGCCCTCGCGTGACTCCATCACCTGATCGATCGCGCCTTCGACCGGCCTCAAGGTCATAGTGTTGTACTGGCTGGTCTTCGCATACCATGGCGTATGCAGCGCTATTGTGAACACCCGATCACCCAATGAATCTCGCAAATGATTGCCGAATCTTACGTCACCCCAGCCCATGAATTCGCCCTCTTCGTTTACACGGGGCTGTTTGTATCTTGAAAACGCGTGGTGCATCCCGCAATACGCAAGTACCTTCTTTCCCGCCGTCAGCTCCGGAAGCACGACATTTGCCCAATCAGCCTCGGTGCACCCCTTCCATGCTTCGCGGCGTTTCGCCGGATTGTCCATGTCTTCCACCGTCTGAATGACCGACCAGTCAGGATCGCAGTTGACGCCGATGATTCTGAAACGTCCTTGACCCTGCGCGAGCGATTGATTGTACTGCCACGCCACCTTGAAAATGTCGAGATACTCGCGCCACGGCCAGAGGCTGTACTGACGCATCTGGATCTCCCTACCGAGCTCCTCGTTCCATTGCGGAGAGTTAAGCAGACTGTCTATAAGTGGCTGGTCGACGGCTCGCGCGAACTCGGTGGCCAGAATGTGCACGCCGTTTTCGCCAAGTTTAACAATGAGGTCTTGTACGAGAAGCGGATGGTCCCTCAGTCTATGAGGTTCCCCGAGAATGACAACATCGTGATCTTTGAATTTGCCGAGCACATACTCCTGAGGCGTCTGCCCGTTTTCATTCAGCCATGACTCCAATTGCTCGACCCTGGCCTCGGCGAGTCCCTGGGATGCTGCTTTCTTCTTGCAACCGGTCAATGCACAAATCAACAAGCAGAGAACCAACATTGACCGGCACTTCGTGAGTTCAAAATCCATTGAGCACCTCCTCAATTCCGATGAGCACATCTGCGTTATATATAATGATACTTCCGGTACTCGCGCTGTCAACAGCAAAGACTACATCGGATTCCCGAACCCGCACGGTTTCAGGAGATTGGGCAAAAGATCATGAATTTTGATGGAAAGTTCTCAAGAAGCGACAGAAGTGACTTCTCACGGGGGAATCAGATATCGGAATTAACGACTGGTGTCCAGCGCGTCGACTGGCGCCGGCGATTCTTTCTCATAACCGGCGATAAGTTCCGTGAACAGCTCTCTGACCGATACGATTTCCGTGATACGATACGCATTGGCGCCGGCAAAGGCAAATCCCTGGTTTAGTTTGCCCTTCTGCGCACTGATGAGCGCCTGTGCGATACAGTATGGAGCGCTGGTATAATCACAGGTAGAGATGCAGTGGTATGGACAGTTGAACGGTTTTCTTCCCCCCGAGCGGACGTCATCGATGTAGTCATTCCGAATAGCGCGGCCGGGCATCCCCACCGGACTCTTGATGATGACAACATCTTCGGGTCGGGCGTCAACATAGGCCTGTTTGAACGAAAGGTCGGCATCGCATTCGTGAGTGGCAACAAACCTGGTTCCCATCTGCACTCCGTCAGCGCCCATCTCCATCAAAGCACGAATATCCTGCCCGGTATAGACGCCCCCCGCCGCGATGACCGGAAGCTTTCGGCCTGTCCGGGTGCTATATGATCCAACGGCCGCCAGAACCTCCGGAATCAGTCTTTCAAGAGCGTAGGCTGGATCGTCTATTTGCTCTTCGGAGAAACCGAGGTGACCACCGGCTTTGGGGCCCTCGACAACCATAGCATCCGGCAGGTAGTCATACTTGTGGAGCCAGCGTTTGCATATCAAGTCGGCGGCACGGGCCGATGACACGATCGGGACCAGTTTGGTGTGCGTGTTTCCATTGAGGTATGAAGGGAGATTCAGGGGTAAACCGGCGCCGGAGAAAATTATGTCGATCCCTTCCTCGATCGCCGCGCTGAAAAAGTCGGGGTGATTGGTATTAGCCATCATGACATTTATGCCGATGATGCCCTTGGTCAGGGACCTCGCTTTGCGGATCTCCCGGCGTAAGGCGCGCACGTTGGCTTCGACAAAATTCGATCGGAAATCACGCTCTTTCATGCCGATTCCGGTTGCGGCAATTACGCCGATTCCACCTTCATTGGCCACGGCCGAGGCAAGCCCGGACAAGGAAATTCCGACTCCCATGCCCCCTTGAATGATAGGAATACGCGCAGTTTTATCGCCGATAATGAGCGGTTTGTTACTTAGGGACAGCACTAGCGCACACATGTTTCAAGGTTGCAAATCGCTGTAACGAATGCGCCTGATGACATTAGCAGGTCGATTATTTTAAATAGGCAGGTCAACGAGCGGGCATCCTCCGATGCGCCTCACTCACCCGTAGCTTTTGGCCGTGTATGGTGAAGCCGTTCAATTTCGCTATCGCCGCTCGTGCCTCGCTGTCAACAGCGACATCCACAAAGCCGAATCCGCGCGACAGGCCATCGGACATCGTCCTGGCAATATTCACACGATCAACTTGGCAGAATGATTGAAACGCGTGCAGAAGATCCTGCTCTCCGGTTTCAGTCGCGAGATTGCCAACAAATATTTTCATTTTGGCCTCATTTCAAAAAGATCGTTTATTGAACCGCGGTTTGCCGCCTTTTTGACTACCGGATCTCCGCTTGCTGCCGTCGCGACGCCTGGTATCAAGCTTATGTCCGGAATAGCTACCCCGCCGGCCACCACCACCACCACCACCGGATCGTTCTGGCATCGGTCGCGCTTCGTTCACATTAACAACCCTGCCCATGAGTTCCTTGCCGTTGAGACCGTCAATTGCGGCCTGCGCTTCGTCTTTCGACGGCATCTCGACGAAACCGAAACCTCGGGACTCGCTGCTGTCACGCTCTCTGACGATTGCGGCAGAGTCAACGGTACCGAAAGGCTCAAACGCAGATCTCAAGTCTTCGTCATTGACATCAAAGGAAAGATTGCCGACAAATAATTTCACAATGACTCCACTTCTTTGGGAATTCCCGTCGACCGGGATGGCATTCGGATGGCCGGGATTCGCCTGTGGCCAAACCCCCGGCCGTTTGCCTGATACCCGCACCAACCGGCGCAGGATCGCCTTGCATTTTAGAAGGAACGTTTGTAACCGCCACCGCCGCCTGATCGGTTGTCATTGCGAGGACGAGCCTCGTTGACGTTCAGGGCACGACCGTTAAGTTCTTTGCCATTCAGGCCGGTAATCGCCGCCTGGGCATGCTCTTTGGCAGGCATCTCGACAAAACCGAAACCTTTCGGCTCGCCGCTGAATTTGTCTTTGATTATGCTGACTTGCGTCACTTCACCAAACCCCTCGAACGCCTTACGAAGATCTGACTCCACTGTCTGACTGGACAGGTTTCCTACGTAGATATTCATCCTTAGCTCCTGTATTGCCTATTCTTGCCGTTGGCGCTTATAGACGAAGTCCGCCTGGCAACGAATATGCTTTTGCGCGCTTCAGCGCATCATTGTCACCAGATTAAAGTTTTGCCAGGGATTGGTTTGGGGAATCAAAGCTTGGGAAAAGATTAATTAGGGACAACCTCTCATATTTTATTATACCAGTATTTTAGACCCCGGTCAACAGTTGTTTTCGATGGATTGGACAATGAGACATGATGAGTTGCCCTGATACATACTCACAAGCATATGGAGAAATCATGGTCAACCTCAAGCTGTCAACCGACTTCCCTCTACCAGGAAAGCAGCTCTTCCGGCTAATTGACCTCAGCGGATAAAACTGGAGATATCGTGGCAATTGAACGGTCCTGCGGGAACTCAGTGAGCCTGCATCTCGTCCATCAGACGGCAGCCTTCAAGCAGAATCGCTTCGTTGGGTAACTGATTGTTCTTATCCCGTGAATCCAGGGCCGTGATCGGTTCGATGGTCCAAGTCCCTTCGTCCCAGATCATTCCGGCATAAATCGCTTCAGCGCCCAAGAGTTCACCCAGTTGTGCAAACGTAATCTGGCCCATCTCGACAAAGATTTCCAGCACTGCCATGGGCCGGCCAACCTGACTTACACGTATCTTGCTGGACCGTCCGCTTATGCCGAGAACCTGCAGCAATTCGATCAGATTCATGTCGCGAAGATTCCCGCGGGACGCCAGTTGATCGCGATTGTCCTGAGTCGACCCCTGCCGGGCCTCCACGCGTTTCCAGCTCTTGGCGATCTTGAGGGCGATGTGATCAGGGTCGCTTTCCCGATCGAATATATCCTCTACTCCCCATTCGAGGAGCGGCGTCAGGCCGGTAATCGCATACTGTGGTACCAGAAGAAGCGTCGGAGTTTGTTCTATGTCGATGTGCAAGTCCTTCAACTCTTTCACCTGAGCAAAGACTGTCCGCACCGGGCTATCTACGTGCAGGACCAGTAGATCGGGTGTCGACCGATGACACAGACGGCCTAACGATGCCCACGACGGCGCGATGATCGTACGCAGTCCCAGCATTTTCAGCCGATCCGCTACCACCTGGACCCGTTCCATGCTCTCTGAGAAAATCATAATCTGTCCCTGGCGTTCGACCACCGGGGCACGCTTGGATTCGTCCTGCACGATGGCCATAAATGCGGAGAACACCTCAGGAAGCACCAGCTTGCCGACTTCCGGCTCGAGTGACTTTTGAAATTCCTCTACTTTCTCGGGCGTCAATCTCTGGTTCGGCTGGACCGTCTCCGAGAACAAATCCGTGATCGTGAGGATGTTCCCGGCCGTAATTTCAAACGATGGATCCCGCCATGCCCGGAGCGACAGGTCAGTATACATTGTCCGCAGTATATCAATCACCGCGGGTTCATAATAAACCGTCTGGAGCAGTTTGATGACCAGGTCAACGAGGCGTCGGAAGTCCCGGGGCGCGACCGTCATGTAGTAGAACTTGGCTCGCTCGTGGAGGTGAGCGGCGCTCAACACAAGTACCCGTTGATTATCATCCAAATCCAAGCGACGGCACAGCTTATCCACGTAATATGCTTCCCGCATGCTCTGGTTCTTCGGCGCGCGTTCGTTGATCGTCAGTAATGACGCAAAAAGCTCGAGTTTTTGCTGCAACCGGCTCGCGGAGTTGGCGGATCGCATATCACATACGAGCAAGTCGGAGATTGACTGAAAGAGATTAACTCGACTGTTGGGAGAAACCATCCGCACGCGGTTGGCCAATTCGGAACTCTGACGGCCAAGCTCCGTATGAATCAGCACCGTCCCGAAACCGGCCTCACCGCATTTGGCAAGCGCTTCATCGGTGTCTTTTGCACTGGTGACTTTATATCCGTCGCGCTGGAGAATGGCCGATAATAGTTGCACAGTTGCCGAATCCTCAGCGACTATCAGCACGAGCTTCCGGTCGACGGTCAAATCTTGTCGCTGAGCCGGAACCACGTTGGTCGGACGCTCGATTGTCCTCCCGACGACCGACTTTGCTTTCTCTCTACTCGATGCCGCCAGATGCGAATAGAAACGGTTCACCGCGTGACCAAGGGCGGATTCGACCGCAACATATAGCTCGACTGAACGCGGATGAAGCAGTGTCTCTAACTCGAACATGAGTTCGGCATCGTCCGGATCGACACAGGCGATCTTAACGCTGTTCTTTTCTTTGTCGAAGCCAATTGGAAAGACCAGCCGGGCCAACGCGAAATTCGGTGGTATTAGATTGAGTATATCGAGTGGAACTTCTATCGAGGCCAACTCTATTCCCGGACGTCCGAAATGCTCTGAGAGGGCCGAGACGAGGACCTCCTCTGTTGCCGCGCCGCTCTCAAAAAGATGCGAGCAGAGTTTGCCCCCCACCGCCTTTTGACGGTTCAGCGCGGTCGCTATCTCGGTCTCCGAGACCTTCTGTCTCTGAAGCAGGATTTCATCTATCCGTTTTCTCGAACGTTCTGGCGCCATCGAACCGCTCCAAATCAGTGTTTATGTCTGTATCAATAAGTAGTTAACGGCCGACAGGTAAATGAACTATCAACGCGGAGACGGCCTCAGTATTTTGTCGGCAGATTCCTGATTTTCATGCAGTCCGGTTCGATATGGCCGCCGTTCAAAGCTCGAACTGGCAACCATCAACTGTAAGTCACCGGCAGAACTGGAACGAGAAAGTCCTCCGGCAGGAAACCGGAGGACTTTCCGGGGACGATTGTAAGTCGCTTCAGCTATGTTACTTACTTAAGGCCAGGCCGGCCTCCCCCGCGTTCGGGGTGTTTGATTTCGCGGCCAGCGTCTGGACCATTGTCTTCAACGCGGCCAGTTGATCGGCCGTCGCCTTGAGCTGCGCCCTCAACTCATCTATTTGCTTTGTCTTTTCTTCGAGCTCGCGAGTCTTAGCATCGAGCTGTTTGATTGCCGCCAGAGCAATGCCTCCCGGGTCAAGAGTTGCGATCGTCTTGTTGTCATCGCCAATGCCGAATGTCGCATAGAAATCCTGGGCCATCGGCCCAATGTGTTGGACCGACGGATCCTGTGCCTTGTAGCTCCAGCGATAGATAGGCAGCCGCGATATCTTTTCAAGCAGTTGCGCACCATCGACCGGTCCCAAATTCCGCTTCAACGTACTGTCGGACCCGGAGAGCCATTGTGACCCTCCTGAAGGTAAATACACGCCCGATGTTGTGCCGGCCGCATTATAGATTGAGTCACAACTGGTATAGAAGAAAAAGCCTCCGGTTGCGCGGGCATTGAAAGAGTTTGCGCCAAGCGAATAAAGAGGAAGCGGTAGAGTCGTGCCCGGAATCACGCAGCAGTCTGACCAGACAAACGCGCAACTATCGGTCGCCTTGGCTCCCGTACCGGCAGCGAAACTTTGGTCGCCCAGAGCTGCGTTGTTTCTGCCTCCCGGGACGGTCGAGAAGACACCCGGTCCGGCAACATTGTCACGACCGCCGCCGATCACGCTGCCCGTCCCTGCGGCAGAGTTGCTGGTCCCTCCACCTATCGTGGCTATGCCGCCCGAGGCGCCGTTTTTGATACCGCCGAGTATTGACGATCCGAGGCCGGTCGCGGCATTTGATGTGCCACCACCTACGACCGCGGAATCACCCGCCACGAAATTGCGCTGACCGCCTCCGATAACACCGACCCACCCGTTGACTAAATTGTCAATTCCGCCGCCGATCGTACCGGCGTGGAAATTGATGGCATTGCGAAGACCGCCTCCAATGAAGGTGTATTCATTGTGTGACAAGTTCTGTACACCTCCACCAACAGTGGCCCATGTGTACGCCTCGTTATCCTGACCGCCACCCACGACGCTGAAGTCATAAAACGCCGTGTTATGAAGTCCACCCCCGACAAATTGATGATCTCCGCTTATGCCCGCGGTATTCTGCTCACCGCCGGCCACGGTAGCGCCGAATGTGCCGGTCCGGTTGTCAGCACCACCGCCGATTGTCGAGCGATCGAGCATGGTGACGTTTCTCAGGCCACCCCCAATCGTAGAATTGGAGCCATGAGCCGTATCCTGTTGACCGCCCCCAATCGTGCCGGCGAAACCGTCGACAATGTTGAAGTATCCACCGCCGATTGTCGTCACGTGATTTAGCGCAGTATTAAAATATCCACCGCCGATGGTGGCGCCGGTCGATGGTGTCGGAACCTGGTTGTATGCTCCCCCACCGATCGTGGAAAACGTTCCGTACGCCCAGTTGTGGAACCCGCCGCTTATGGTCTGGACCCGTCCCGGAAGAAGCGCTTGATTGCAGAATCCTCCCCCAATTGATGAATACCAGCCGTCGCCATGATTGGACGCGCCGCCCACAATTGACGAGTAGCCTCCAAGAGCGGTGTTTCCTGCTCCCCATCCTACTCCGCTTCCACCACCCACCGCCAGATTGCCGATGCCGCCGCCGATAAACGTAGGTCCCCCGGCCGGGCCAAAGATACAGTTGTATGAAGCGATGTCAGAGAAGCCGGGACCTGATGGCGGCAACGGGTCGAACAGACCGGTAGTGTCAAAGGTCGTATCAGCGGGATTCTGCATATCAACAGTATTTCCGGACCCACCCGCCACCGAGCTGTAATCGGAGAGCACACTGTTACTGTCACCTGCCGCGAAACCGAATGACCCCGACACAGTGTTGCCCGGCCCGGGCGAGAACCCTTCCACGGTCGATGCATGCACGGCATAAGGAACCGATGACAACGGGGTTCGCGGCGTCATCTCCGGGTCGGATCCGACTTTAATGCCAAGATAACGGTCGGTGCCATTGAGCACAGCGCCAGGTATAGGCGTCGATGATCCGAGTTGCACACTGAAAAGTCCGTTGGTGACGCTGACCGATGCTTGTGTCTCAGTCCAAAGCACGGTACCGCCCGATAGCGCGTCATAGATGCTGAAGGTCATTGAAAACGTCCCTGTCTGCGGCGTGCCTCCGCCGTTAGTCAGCAGTCCCTGGTAAGTCAGCACGCCCGGTCCGGCAACCGAAACGGTCGCAGCAGCCAGCAACGTAAGGCCAACCAGCACTTTCACGATTGTGACCAATCGCTCCATGTGGATTCCTCCGGTGAGAAGTGACGGAATTTCGCGACACGTGAGGTTAACTCGCGTGACGTGTTACTCTGAATATTATATAAATGATAGATGATGAAACTAGAGTAAATATATCGATATAATCGACGATATGTCAAGCCCTTTTTCGCCTCGCATGCGTACGCCTCCCGTTTCACTCGATGAAACGTGGTATCGCATCGCAGGCAAACCCGCTTTTGTTGATCTTTCAGCGCCTTAGGGTCGAGGCCGGTTTCATTGCATGATGATCACATCAATCCGGCGGTTTTTCGCCCGACCATCGTCCGATTGATTCGACGCCACCGGTCGCTCAGAACCATAACCCACCGAAGATATCCGGTCGGCGGAGATCAGCAGACTCTGGCGAAGATACTGCATGACGGCCAAAGCACGCTTCTCTGACAGCAACACGTTGCGGGTTTCTTCGCCCGAGGCATCGGTATGACCCTCTACCCGAACTTTTGCATCGGGGAACATCTCGATGACTTCCTTCACTTTCTCAAGCAAGGGAACATGCTGATCCTCGATTTCGCTCTTTCCGACGTCGAACGACAACCCGCTCAACCGGAGCACAATGTCGTTAGACGCGTTGAACAACACCTCACCTTCCGACGGATTCAATTTCTGTTTGGCCTGCTTGAACTTCTCTTCCCGTTCGACGCGCGAGGCAAGTTTTTCGGATACCTGTTCATGGGCTTGCTCAAGCTGCGCGAACTGTCGATTCAATGAGTCCACATGACCGGACAGATTCGCATTTTCCGTAATCAGATCTGTCACCTTCCGGTCAATGGCGGCGGTGAGTTTGATTGGATCCGCTTCTTCGGTGCTGTCCCCAAATCGATGCATTACCTTCTGGAGGTCGCTCGTGACATTTCCTGAAAGGTCCTTCATTTGGCCCGTCAATCGCTGGTTTTCCGCCTGGAGAGCACGCACATAGCTGATGATACTATCCGCGGCGGCCAAAGGTCCGTTGTCAAATGGCAGGTGCTCCACACCCATGGCCCCGCCCACCCGATTCATTTGAATCTCGTATACAAGCATCAACTTTTCCCAGGCCTGGTCGTTTTTGTTGAGCGCTCTTACCGACAGGGCGATGTTCGAGGCGTGCCTCGCTTCGTACTCAGCCAGCACCGCCTGTTGGGCCGCCTCGTCCCGGTTGTAGCGATTGCCGGTAATAACGGTGTTGGCCCTTTCGCGATACGACCGGGCTCGGTCGAGGGTAGAAAGCGCAAACTTCTCCGCATCGTCGACAACTGCTTTGGCAATCAGTTTGTCGGCAGTCCCAAGAATGTCGGTTCGGATAGCCTCGAGTTCTGCGGTAGCGAACATCGGTGAGGCTTTGTCAGCCTCCTTGAGCGCTCCTTTAACATCGCCCGACTCAACCTTCTCGGTTGCCTTCATAAACTGCGTCTCCGCAAGGTCATAAAGCGGGGTGACGAGTGACGGGGCACGGGCGTCGATCGCCCTCTTTCTCGGCTCGAGATACTGCTGGAGCGACAACCTGCAGACCTCGGTGGCTTTGACGGCGTTTTCGACATACTCGCGCGCTTTGGCTACATCTTTGTCAATATACTTCTGTTGTCGTTGCATGTCTTTGTGAGTCGACGCATCCTGAAACGCGCGGTCAGCCATCGCCCAGTTTTTGGGTGCGAAGATAGGCGCCTCAAGCACCCGCGCTGAATCCATCAGCCGCTGGAGCTCATCGAATTCCGACTCATCCGCTGCCCGGGTAAGCGCCGGAATCGAGAGCACGCCTGCAATCAGTATGAGACTGATCAGTCTGCTCATAAGAGATCCTCTGTGATTGATCGTTTGATTATTTGAAGGAAGGTTACGGTCGAGACACCAGGCCAATCAAGCAAAAAATCCGTACTGTAGAGTGAATTAGTCCTCTTTTGGGTGTTTTCATTCCCTAGTCCGCTTGTACGGAAGACCTGACGCGGCCTGACTCAGTTGGCCACGTCTGTGGCTCTTCGGCCCGAGGCCGGAGATGGGCAAAGCCCGTAACACCTTGCGTCGTTTTGACATACGATATCGTTTCAGGCACAGCCCTCGGTCCATTATACGGATAGGGGAGCCATACCGACATTTTGTGATTGACGGCCGCCACGGCGGGTCATAGATTGTAGATTAAAATTCACCACGATCCGCGAACGCGCCGCGGTCGCCGACCGCGATGCCGAATGCGGAACAAAATCATAGGAGTACAAGATGGCTAAAAGCAAAACATTGCTCGGACTCTGTGCAGGCCTGTTGCTGCTTGCCTCGGCGGCTATGGCCCAGGAGAAGGCCTGGTTCGATTTCGAGCATTGCGACATGTGCAAGAATTTCACCGGGAATCCCGATCTTATGAAAGGGATGACCTGCGAAAGTCACAACGTCGCCAATGGAATGATGTCCGTTACTATCGTTAAACCCGAACTCGTTGCTAGCCTGCGTGAAGCTATGGCGAAATGCAACGCCATGGGTGAGAAATTGATGGCCGGCGAGAAATTCAACCTTTGTGGCAGCTGTGAGGCGATGGGAACACTTATGGCAAGGGGTGCCAAGTACGAGGAGATAGAACTTCAAAACGGAGGCGTCATGCTGTTGACTTCCGCCGACGCCGCCGTTGTCGCCGACATTCACAAGTGGACTGACCGCACTAACGAGGAGATGAAGAAGTTCATGGAAAGCCAGGCCGCGGAGACGAAATAAGTACCCGAAGCGGGCCGGTTCCTGCCCGGCCACTTTCTTTGCCTGAAATCTTGAGGGTCGCGTGTCCGGCGACCCTTTCTTTATTCAGTAAACCCTTGTTCGCGGCGAGGATTCGATCATCTGATCGATTGCGCGGCGGGGCGCTGATCACGCCTGGCAGCGCCACGGTACCCCGACAAAACTCGCGTAAGCGTATACGCAAGTTCGGCATAATGGAACGGTTTCAAGAAGTAACCGTCCGCCCCCAGCGCTATGATTTTCTCAGGCCGATATTTCCCGGAATTTCCGGTAATCATAAGGACGGGAGTGTCCGGATAAAGTGTCTTTATCTCATTCAATAGCTCCACTCCGCTCATCCCGGGCATAACGAGATCGGTTACGACCGCGCTTACATGTTCACTCTTCAAAATGTCAAGCGCCTCCTCACCGGAAGCCGATGTCAGCACTCTGTACCGCTGCAATGTCAGAAACTGCGCCAGTACATCCCTGATGGTTTCGTCATCATCAACCACGAGGACTGTCTTTCGGCTGTGTCGGATCGCTCCCCGCACCTTTGCTTCAAGTGTCTCAAATGCTACGGGAAGAATCATAATATCGTCCACGTCAAGGGCCAGAAACTCACGGATAGAGTCCTCGTTGAAACCATGGCCAGCGATGATAACCGGTAGCGGGACTGCGTTTCCTTCTTTCTTCACAGTACGCAATAACAGCTCGCCGCAATCATCGCCTTCGTGCAGTTGAATGATCACCAGATCAATTGTCGGATCCATGCTCAGTTGTTTCAACCCCAGCTTGCACGAGTCGGTGGTGAGAATCTCGGCATTGAGTCGTCGCAATGCCGCCAGCAGGTCTATTGTATGATTCGTCTTAGGCGCAAGTACCAGGATTTTCATATTTATCACCTCCGTCAAATCGTCAAAGCTCAAAGCAGTCTTTTCCCCCTTATCGGTAACCCGTGCCGGAACCTGAAATCGGCAATACGGGAATCCTGCCAGAGCCCGGGGATCAAATGATGTTGACAAAGCAGACCATTTTAATAACTTAGTACTACAAACAGCTTCTTGTGGTAAGCCCTCATAAATCGAGATTATGGTCACTGTCGGGTAAGCGTCGGCTAAGTTCGGCCGCTGTTGATACCGACAATATTACTCGGGTCAGTCGTATTAAAGTACTCGGATGAGTAGAGAGGTTCATATGCGGAGCATTCTTTTAGGAACGATCAGTATAGTCCTCGCGACAACTGTCTGGGCTCAACATGCAGAATTTGAGGCAGCCCGTCAGTTGAGGGAAACACATTATCTGAATCACTCGCCTCTCCCAAAGATCAGGGGGCAGTTTTCAGCTGATTCTACTGCCACGGGAAATATCACTCTGGCCGACGCACCCCTGTTGGGGCCCGGACCAAACGACGAGTACTGGCAGGACTTATCCATACCCGACGTCGGCATGAATGGCTCGGTGTTGGCAATGGCTGTTTCTTATAATAACCTGGGCTTGGTTGCGGCCGGATCATTTACTACTGCCGGACTAACAACTGTAAACAACTGTGCCTATTTCAATGGAGCGAGCTGGCAAGCGTTGGGACTCGGCACAAACGGGATCATCCGCACTGTGCTGGAATACAATAGTGAGTTGGTAGCTGGGGGGGATTTCACCACAGCCGGTAATCTACCGGCAAGTCGAATAGCGCACTGGGACGGCAACGACTGGGTACCGTACGGCTCCGGTGCAAACGGTTCCGTCAACGCCTTGACCAATTTCAATGGCTATCTGGTTGCGGCCGGAAATTTCACTTCGATTGACGGTGTCACAGCATCGCGTATCGCGTACAACGACGGTTTCTCGTGGCAGCCGCTTGGTCTCGGAGTCAATGGCGAGGTGACCGCACTCTATGTCTCGGGTGGCATGCTTATCGCGGCGGGCAGCTTCACTTCAGCAGGAACTGTGGCGGCCAATCGGATCGCCGGATGGGACGGCTACGACTGGTATGCTTTCGGCGACGGCTTCAACGGAAAAGTGTGCGCTTTGGGTGAATTTGCCGGTAATCTTGTCGCCGGAGGCGGATTTTCGGCCTCGGGAAGCACAAGTCTCAGCCGTATCGCCCGTTGGAACGGAGCATCATGGGAGTCTATGGGCACCGGCGTTAATGACACTGTATTTGCTATGTATTATTGGCCCGACACATGGGAACTGATGGTTGCTGGTCGCTTCACCCAGGCCGGCGGGTCCTCGGCTAATCGTGTCGCTCTCTGGACGGGTACAGCCTGGAAAACGGTAGGCACCGGAACGAATAATACCGTTCGCGCCCTGATCTACAGTCGCGGCGAGATGGCCGCGGGCGGCGACTTTACTTCGGCCGGAACTGCCACAGCAAACCGGACAGCGCTGTGGGATGGAGTGCGATGGCATGCTTTCCCTCTGTCATTCAACGACATGGTCTGGGCCACGGCTGTGTTTAACGGCGAACTTATCGCGGCCGGTTCGTTTACTATGGCCGGCGGTGCCCCGACGGACTATATCGCGCGATGGAACGGAACCTCGTGGCAATCGTTGGGGAATGGCGTGAACGCGGATGTCTGGGCTCTGGCCGTGTACAACAATGAGTTGATCGTTGCGGGCGCCTTCACTCAAGCTGGAAGCACTACGGTGAGTTATATTGCCAAGTGGAACGGCTCTTCCTGGAGCGCTCTGGGATCCGGCGTGTTCGGTGGCGTTTACACGATGACGGTCTACAACAGCGAACTTATCGCGGGAGGGTACTTCACCCAGGCCGGAGGTTACCCCGCGTCTAACATCGCACGCTGGAATGGCTCCTCATGGCAGCCTTTCGATGGGGGCACCAATGGTGCCGTCTGGTACGTTACCATATATGGCAACCAGCTCGTCATCGGCGGATTTTTTACTGCAGTGAATAGCGTGCCGGCTAATAATATTGCCGCTTGGAATGGGACAGTCTGGAGCCCGCTGGGCGACGGCACCGACTATGATGTTTACGTGCTTAAGGAATATAACGGCGAGCTAATCGCCGGCGGATACTTCTACACAGCCGGGGGAGCCGATGTCAACAATATCGCCAGCTGGGATGGTGCGACCTGGCAGGGACTCGGCGACGGAACTAATAGCGATATCTACGCTCTTCAAGTGCTCAACGGTCAATTGTTCGCGGGCGGATTCTTTACCACCGCCGGTCAGATTTCCGCCAATTACATTTCTGGCTGGGATGGCCAGTATTGGCATCCTCTCGGTTCAGGCACGAGCGATGGCGTATATACTCTCAGCGTCTTCGACAACGAACTGATCGTCGGCGGTGATTTCGACATGGCCGGCAATAAACTCAGCGTCTTCATTGCCGCATGGAACGGACCTTTATCATGCTGTGTAAACGTGCGCGGGAATATAGACAGTAGTCCGGACGATGCCTGCGATATTTCTGATTTGGTCTATCTCGTCGAATATATGTTCGTCAGCGGGCCCATACCTGCTTGCGCGGAGGAAGCGGATGTGAACGCCGATAATACGTCTGACATCGGTGATATCGTGTGGCTGGTTGAATATATGTTTGTGGGAGGACCGGATCCGTACCCCTGTCAATAGACCATAATCGGCTTTGAAAAAGACGTGGTCGACGCGGCTTAGAATCCGGAGTGCAGGAGCTTTATCAGGTAAAAGCAGGCCACGGCCATAATACCTGCGGCAGGGATGGTAATTAGCCAGGCCCAAACGATCCGGCTGGCGACGCCCCATTTTATACCCGAAAGATTGTTAGTAGCGCCGACACCTACGATTGCCCCGGTGATCGTATGCGTGGTCGAAACCGGGATGCCCAGATGTGTGGCCATGAACAACGTAGTCGCTCCGGCCGATTCGGCGCAAAAGCCGCCGACCGGTTTGAGCTTCGTTATCTTCATCCCCATCGTCTTGACTATTCGCCAGCCGCCGAATGCCGTCCCCAATCCCATCGCCAGATGGCACGAAAGTATTATCCACAGCGTATTGGTATGGGTAATTGAGAGCTGGGTATCCGGGCTGAGCATCCCGCCGGCTATCAGCAGGGCAAGGATAATGCCCATTGTCTTTTGAGCATCGTTGCCACCGTGGCCGAGCGAATACAGAGCCGCGGAAAGCAACTGTCCCTTTCGAAAGAACCGATCAACCTCACTTGGACGCCATCGGCGAAATATCCAGAAAACTATGACCATGATGACAAACCCGATAACCAGGCCTATTAATGGTGCCAGCGGTATGAATTCAACGGTCTTCCAAATGTTGGACCAGCGAATGACATCGACTCCCTTATAGGCCAATCCAGCTCCCCCTACCCCGCCAATGAGAGCGTGAGACGAGCTGGTGGGAAGGCCGAGCCACCAGGTCAGCAGGTCCCAGATGATGGCACCGATCAGGCCGGCTAGCACTACCCAGACATACACCGTATCCTTCCCATCGATTTTCACGATTTTCGCGATTGTGTCAGCCACCCTGGGGGCGAAGACGAACATAGCCACAAAATTAAAAAACGCCGCCCACCAGACAGCCACCCGGGGGCTGAGCACGCGGGTTGAAACCACGGTGGCTATAGAATTGGCCGCGTCGTGAAAACCATTGATGACATCGAAAATGAGCGCGACGCCTACGGTGATGATGACAACGATTGTAATCGGACTCATGGTCAGGAAGCCTCGATGACCACACCCTGGATGATATTCGCAACTTCCTCACACCGGTCGGTGGCGCGTTCAAGTCGCTCGAAAACTTCCTTCCACTTGATGATCAGGATCGCTTCCGTTTCTTCCTTGAACAAGCGACCGAGGGCGTCACGAAGTATCCGGTCACCCTCGTTCTCAGCCGTGTAAATCGCCTCGCAACACTTCTGAATCGCCTCGCCTTCCTTCTTCATGCGGCGAAGACAGCGGATGGCGCCGGCAATCTCAGTGGTGGCGATAATGAGAACCTCGGTGAATTTCTTTATCTCCAGACGCATGTCATTCATGTCGTAAAGGACCATCCTCGACGCGGCTGAATCTATTGAATCTACAATGTCATCAAGTCGCTTCATCAAGCGATGGATGTCGGCGCGGTCTATCGGTGTGATGAAAGTGCGGTGGAGGGCGTCGATACACTCGTGGGTAATATCGTCCGCCTCGTGCTCAATCTCTTTGATGCGGTTTGCCCGGCTGATTAACTCGGATGGATTTGCCGCGATCGCATTCAGTTCGCGGCAGGCGGCAATAGATAATTGGCTGTGCTTTTCGAAGAAATCGAAGAAGCCGGTTTCGCGCGGCAATAATCTCCTGAACATAACTAACCCGCTTGCTTACCTGGTTTTGAGCCATGAACCTGATTGCGCCGGAAGGCGCAAATCGCCCAATCCTAACACAAAGCTAACAGGCGGTCAAGCGAATTTTGGTGCTACCATGAGACCTTCTATAGCCGCGTTTCTGCAAGATGCAAAAAATCAATGGGATCGAAGTCAGTCCGCGTCAACGGGCAAATAATTGTCTGATAATACTCACTACCGGGAATACTCGGCCATTCAAATATGCATCAGCCTTCTCATATTCCGACGCAGTATCCTTCCCCGTTGCACGCTTTAGGTGCAGCATTACGGTTTTATATTCCGGTGCGGCACCTACATGGTCCGCACCGTTTCACCTATTTTGATTGAGTTCGCGCCGGCCTCCGCCACCGTCACAGGGACTTTGAATCTTATGTTATCGAACAGACAGACTGATGACTCATTTTTGCAGAAATAGACAACCGCATCGACTGTAAGGTTCGTTTCACCTCGCAAAGCGGAAACAGGAATTTCAAGCGGGAATGATGAACCGCTGATTTTGACCGACCCGGCATCGGCGGTAAATTTGACCGCCCTGGTGTCATCACTCTGCCAGTTCAGGAAAAACGGGGCATCATTATTAAAATGGTAGCCGTCGGGGAGCGAAATATTCAACGTAATCTTGTCGGTTCCAGGCTTGAGCGTTTGGGGCGCTATATCGACAATCCTGCCTGAGAAGCTGTCCATCTGGCGATGTTGAAGTTTCCGGAGGTTCGTGAGCTGCAAACTACTTACCCTGCGCTCGTCCAGATCGACAACGCGAATGACGTGATTGTTTACATCCGCGACGAATATACTATCACCTATAAACGCAAGTCCTCCGGGTTCATTGAACTCGGATTCCCGAAAATCTCCATCCCGATACCCGCCCGTGCCAGCACCTGCCAACGTTTTGCTGGTCAGCTTCACCGGGTCAACAATTTTGATTTTTGAATTGTATGTATCGGCTACATAGAGAAGTCCCTGGTGATAGGTGATTCCGAGCGGATGCTGCAAGCGGGCTTGCTCAGCCGGGCCATCTACATCCCCAAAATCGAACAGTCCGTGCCCAATAATAGTCTTTACGTCTCCAGAGGGATCCAGGTCAATCGCGCGGATACCGCTGACTTCGCTATCCGCAATATAAAGCTTCTTACCATCGGTAGTGATTCCGCTGGGCTGTGCCAGCGCAGCGCTCCGCAGGGGGCCGTCTTGAATATTCTCGCGGGCGGAGCCGGCGTATGGTTCCGCGTGGAATGTATGCAGGTCTGCAACCCAAATCTGATGCGAGCCTGCCATAGCGATATACAACCGGTCGCCGACCACCACCATATCCCACGGGGAATTCAGCGCCACCCCGGTCCCATCGCCCGCCACATTGAACGCCCGCGCCTGCTGACCCGTCCCGAGAACGGTCGTCACTTTGCGACTCTTGAGATCCGCGGCGCGGATCAAGTGATTATCCGTATCGGCTATGAAAAGCGTGTCTCCCTTCAGGGCGGTTCCCTGCGGATTATTGAATTCCGCCGATTCAAAGTCTCCGTCCTCGCTTCCCTTTCGTCCCGCGCCGATTACGTCCGCTACTGCTCCATGCGCATCAGTCACGATTATTCGATCATGGTTAGAATCGGTTATGAAGAGCCGTCCGCTGCTTGAATCGGCAGAAATCTTTCCCGGAAATGACAGCAACGTTGTGGCGGCCCGGGCATCTTCCCGAGCGAATTTTAGCGGACCATGCTTGAGTTCCCCTTTGGCGTCGAAATATTTAACGGCCTGACCTATTATGTTGTCAAAAAGGTCATAGATTCCTTCTCCGCTGTGGGTGCCAATAATCTTGCCGTTTGGATTTATCAGGACAAGTGTCGGCCAGGCTCTCGCTCCGTACGCGCTCCACACCTCAAAAGAGCTGTCGTTGATGACGGGATGCTCGATACCGTAGCGGAGAATTGCTTCGCGTATCGCCGAGGTCTGCTTCTCGTTCTGGAATTTGGCCGAGTGCACTCCGATTACGACCAGCTCATCCGCATACTTCGTTTCCAGCCGCTTTAAGTCCGGGATAATGTGCATGCAATTGATGCAGCAGTATGTCCAGAAATCAAGCAGGACGATTTTTCCCTTGAAGTCATGGATGGAAAATGGGTGGTCAGTATTGAGCCATGGGAGATCTTTCGGAAAATCCGGAGCATAGACATCTCCGTCAAGCTGCTTTTGTGAAACCATGCTATCTCCAGTTGAGGAATTGTTATTGGTCTGGCCACTGACACATCCATTGGCAAAGAGCACCAACGAAATCAGCCAGGCAAACTTTCGTATGAACTCATGCAGTCGGGTAGGTGTAATCATATCGCCTTTCGCATTCTTGGGTGAAAGATCGCGCGGCTTCTCGGGGCGCGATGCTTCCTGAACAGCTGGTTAAGCTGGATTGTTTCAGCCCGGATCAATTTGTCTCTCCCTTCTATCGTAGTTTAACATTAAGTCCAACAGAGTTTTAGTTCCGGCTACCCCGATTCCCCCAGAAGATGCCTCCCTCCATATCACACGACGCTGACTTATATAAAAAATGACATAAACACATCTTGACAAACCGCTCAAAAAGAATAGATTTATGATAACAAACATAGACAAAGGGTATCCAACATGAAGAGTCGTATTCGAATTTTCGCAGTTTGCGCAGCCTTACTGCTGATGGCGACTGCAGTTGGTCAAGCAAAGCAGATTGGAAAAGATTCCAAACAGGCTGTCAGGACCGCAACGGTCACCAAGAAGACGGACACTTCAACTCCGGCACAGCCATCTGCCCAGTCCACGTCAGCCAGCACGAAGACCGACACGCAGACGGGCATCACCGATCCGGCTGTATCCAATGCTGGGCTCTCCAATGTCGCTACGGGGGAGCAGATCAACTGGCAAGTCCTTTCCGGGGGTGGTGTGAACGCCAGTTCAGCGAGTTATATGATGAGCGGAACGGTGGGACAGACAGCGGCGGGTCCTTCGAGTTCTGCTTCATACGCACTGAACGCGGGATTCTGGCAGAATTTTTCCAGTTCCGGTTGCTGTGTGGGCAGCCGCGGGAATGTCGACGGTGATCCTTCCGACGCGGTTGATATTGCGGATCTTGTCTACCTGGTTGAGTATTCGTTCTCAGGCGGACCTGCTCCAGTCTGCGCCGAGGAAGCGGATGTCAATGGCGACACCGCGTTGGATATCGGAGACTTGGTGTATCTGGTTGAGTATTCTTTCTCCGGTGGGCCGGCCCCGGTGGCGTGCCCGTAACATCTTTTTTCAACCTAAAATTTCCAGAAAGGCCGGTTCTGAAGAGCCGGCCTTTACTTTTGTCTCCCACTGTAGTCTCATAACTGTACTTATTAGTAGAGTATATAATCCGTCATATTGTGCTTTTTTTCACAAATCAGGACAAAAAATGACAGAGTTGTGACAATCGACGGCAAATACGTCGTTTCTTTCACGAAAGAATCGGTAAACCTGTGAATACTCTAAGGTAACATAATGGAATTAGGCATCTTAGGAACATCGGTCTGGCAACAGAACCTCCCCCTGCTCGAACGCCTGACTATTGATCGAGAGGCCAGAGGCAAAGAACTTGCGCAACTTAAAGTCGCCCTTAAAATATCGGAACTCGTATACATTGCCACATGCAACCGTGTCGAATTTATTTACACGACCACTGATAGCCTGCCCAGCAACCAGATACTTCACCGGCTGATCGACTTCTTCTTCCATGACAGCCGGGATATCAATTTCTTTCCCAACGACTTCTATCACTACACCGGCAAAGAAGCGATTACCCACATCTTCCGAACTGTATCATCGCTTGAGTCCATAGTAGTTGGCGAAACTCAAATCACCGGACAGTTCAAACAGGCCGTCGAAGAGGCCCAGGCAATTGGATTGGCCGGAGTCTATCTTGAAAAACTCGCCAACGAGGCGCTCAATGTGGCCAGAAGAGTGAAACGCGAGACAGGTATCGGCACCGGTTCGCTCTCGATGGCATCCCTGGCCTGCGATGAGCTGCAGAACCATCTTGCCGACCGGGAAAATCGCGTGATAGCCCTGGTGGGCGCGGGCGAGATGACCCGAAAGGTGGCCGCCTATGTGAACAAAGCGGGGCTGGGCCGAATAATCTTTGTCAACCGGACTATCGACAAGGCGGCGCAGTTGGCCGGGGAGTTCAACGCTGAAGCCCGCTCGCTGGAAGAGTTCATTCACAATGGTGAGGCGGTCGATGCTATCGTTTCGGCGACGGCATCGCCGGAGCCGCTGTTCAGCGCCTCCTTCCTGGCCAACCTCCCTGACCGCGGCCACAAAGTGCTCTGCGTTGATCTGGCAATTCCGCGTGATTTCGGTCACGACGTCTTCACGTCCGAACGCGTAAAACTTGTTGATATCCCGTATCTCAAATCACGAGCCCAGGGATCGCTCAAGAAGAAATTCATCGAGGCGAGCAAGGCAAATGAAATCGTTAAACATTCGGTTCATAAATTCCTTTCCGATAGATTTGAAATCTCCATCAAGCCGATCTTCCACAACAGCTACCAGGAATCGATTGAAATGGCTAAGAAGGCGCTCGATGATCTGTTTGCCAAACGCGTGACTTCACTCGACGAAAACGAAAAGGAAGCGGTGGTGAATCTGGTCATCAAGCTTATCGGTCACTCCTCGTTCCAGCCTGCCCGCATCCTGTCCGATCGCCTCGCGCAGGCGCAATCGGAACTTGATCTCGGTTCGCCGGTCGACGAATCGCACAAGGAGGCGATATAATGCCAACCCGGCTGATCATAGGATCGCGCGGCTCCGATCTCGCCCTGTATCAGGCCAATTTCATAAAGGACGTCCTGACCTCAGAGCACGGTTGTAATGTCGAAATCAAGATCATCAAGACGTCGGGCGACAAGATCGATTATCTCTCCTTCGACAAAATGGAAGGCAAGGGGTTCTTCACGAAAGAACTCGAAGATGCCCTGCTCAGCAATGACATCGATCTCGCTGTGCACTCATTGAAGGATCTGATGACCACGCAGCCGGCTGGACTGAAACTTGGCGCGGCCGGTTATCGTGCCGACCGAAGAGAGCTGTTGCTGATGAGTGAAAAGTCATTTGTAGCCGGTGGCGGCGTGATACCTGTGGTTGCAGGCGGGGTTATTGGCACCAGCTCGTCTCGCCGCAAATGTCAGATCGCCCATTACAATCCTGAGCTTGAAATCAAAGACCTTCGCGGAAACGTCCCGACTCGGATAAAAAAACTCCGCGACGGTCAATATGATGCCATACTTCTCGCCGCGGCGGGCGTCTCGCGCCTCCAGCTTGATCTATCGGATCTCAAGGCTATTCTGCTTGACCCCGAGCTCTTCCTTCCCGCTCCCGCCCAGGGAATTCTTAGTATCCAGATTCGTGACAATGACCCCAGAGTTGAAAGCATCATCTCTAAGCTCGGCTCATCGCAGGAGATGATCTCGGCCGTTCTGGAACGCGGTCTGCTCAAAAAATTCGGCATGGGGTGCTCGCTGCCCCTGGGTGTATATTCAGAACAAAGCGAAGGGTCGTACCGCCTGAAGGCTGTCCTGGGCGTGCAGGAGGATGGACGTTGGGGCGGATTGAAGAAAGTCGACATCACGGGAACAGATGTCGAGAGCATGACGAATGAGGCGTTTCAGGGCCTCAAGGCAGGAGCCGTATGCTACAGCTCGGTGTAACCAGGGATGAGTCGCACCTGAAAGGCCTGGCAAATGCAGCCGCTCGGCGCGGCGTACATCTTGTGGCTCTGCCCGTTATTTCAGTCGAACCCGTCAGCTTTGTGTGGCCCGGGAATCTCGATATTGATACGGTCGATTGGATCATATTCACCAGCGCAAATGGTGTGTCCGCGTTCTTTAATCGATTATCCGAGCTGAAACTCCAGCTCAGCCCGGATACCAAGATTGCCGCCGTCGGTGATAAAACGTCTATTGCGATTTCATCGTACGAGCACACGACAGACTTTATCCCCGATGCGGCATATGGAAAACAGTTGTTCCACCAACTCGTTGCCTCGACACCCATGGAAGGAACAACTGTGATCTACGCTCGGGGGGAAAGTATTAACTTCGATCCCGCAGCTTTGTTCGACATCCAAAGGGTTAATTACTTCCCCCTGATCTGTTATCGCACAGTTGCCGCTCCGGTGCCGGAGGCGACCGTAGGCAACTTCACAACCGCAGATTATATCCTGTTCACCGCTCCATCGGCCGTGACCGCATTCAATGCGCAGTTCGGTCGCCCGCGGGCGAGAGCAATTGCTATCGGCAAGACCACGGCCGGCCAGATGGACGCATTCAACTGGAGTGGGTTTATCGTTATGGACCAGCCTGATATCGACACAGTATTGGAGTACCTATAATGGAACGTATGGCCAGACCACGTCGTCTCAGACGTACCCAGATCATTCGCGACCTGTGTGCAGAACATTCCGTAAAATTCAGCAGACTCATCCAGCCCTATTTCGTCTGTGAAGGATCCGGCATAAAAGATGAGATCAACGGTCTTCCGGGAATATACCGCGAATCGGTGGACTCACTGGTAGAATCTATCGCTGCTGATAAGGATCTCGGTATTCATAATGTCATGTTGTTCGGCGTCACCGACCGAAAAGATGCCATGGCCAGCTCTTCTATGGACGCCAAGAATCCGGTGATTCAGGCCGCCGACAGACTCAAGGACAAATTCGGCGACAGCTTGTTCGTGTCCGCCGATGTCTGCCTCTGTGCCTATACCGATACGGGCCATTGCGGAGTTACCGTCAACGACGTAATCGATAATGAAAAGTCCGTGGATGTACTTTCCCGCATGGCCCTTGCGCTCGCGAAAGCCGGGTGCGATTGTGTCGCGCCATCGGATATGATGGACGGCCGGGTTGGCGGCATTCGACAGGCCCTCGAGGCGAACGGATACGCTGACACGATCATCATGGCGTACACGGCCAAATATGCTTCGGCATATTATGGTCCGTTCCGCGAAGCGGCCCACTCTGCCCCCGGCAAAGGCGACCGTAAAGGCTATCAGATGGATTTCCGCAACCGCACCGAAGCGCTTCGCGAACTGTCGCTCGACCTGACGGAAGGTGCGGACATCGTCATGGTCAAACCTGCACTGGCATACCTGGATATCATTGCTGACTTCAAACACAACTCTTCGGTGCCAATTGCCGCCTACAATGTCTCAGGTGAATTCACAGCCGTGAAACTGATGGCCAAAGCGGGACTGGCGGATGAGAAGACGATGGTTCTGGAGAACCTGACCGCGATCACTCGGGCCGGAGCCTCGATAATCCTCACTTATCATCTCAGAGACATTCTCAAGAACGGGTGGCATCATGCTTAAGACGGACAACTCGAAAAGAATCACTCAAGCATCGAGCAAAGTCATTCCGGGCGGGGTCAATTCTCCCGTTCGGGCATTCAAATCGGTCGGAGGTACGCCTCGCGTCATCAAAAAAGGTGAAGGCGCCTATTTGATCGATGTCGACGGCAACTGCTATCTTGATTTCTGCTGTTCATGGGGACCATTGATTCTCGGACACGCTGATAAGGACGTCGTTAAGGCGGTGCAGACTCAGGCGGAAAACGGCATGACTTTTGGCGCCTCCACTGAATTCGAACTGGAACTGGCCCAGTTTATCGTCGATCAAGTCGAGCCGGTCGAAAAGATACGCTTTGTATCATCGGGAACCGAAGCAGTCATGTCGGCTATCAGGCTCGCCCGCGGATTCACGCAGCGGGACCTTATCCTCAAGTTCGACGGCTGCTATCATGGCCATTCCGACCATCTGCTTGTCAGCGCCGGATCCGGGCTTGTGACATTCGGCCATCCATCCTCGGCCGGTGTCCCCGAATCAATCACGAGTCAAACGGCGGTGCTTCCGCTTGACGACGAAGACGCGCTTGAAGAGTTCTTCGCGGCCTATGGCGATAAACTGGCCGCGGTCATTATCGAAGGCATCCCCGCCAACAACGGCCTTTTGATTCAGCGCCATGATTACATGCGGCTCCTTCGCGCCTTGACGGAAAAACACGGAGCCCTGCTGATTTTCGACGAAGTTATCACGGGTTTCCGGCTCGGTTTGGGCGGTGCGGCCGCATACTATGGAATCCGACCCGATCTGTTGACCTACGGTAAGATAATTGGCGGTGGCATGCCGGTTGGCGCGTTCGGTGGCCGGGCCGACATTATGGACCTGCTCTCACCTCTCGGACCTGTGTATCAGGCGGGCACACTCTCCGGCAATCCGTTAGCTATGGTTGCCGGACTCACTACTCTCAAGAAACTGGCCGATGGCAAGATCTACGCCGAACTCGAAGAAAAAAACCGTCGTTTTGTCAGCGACATGTCAGAACATCTGCGTAATTGCGTGGTGAATATCGCCGGTGTTGCCTCTATGTTCTGGATTGTCTTCCAGAAAGAGATACCACGCTCGGCCGCGGCCATCAGTCGCGACGGCATTTCGCATTACAATCGCATCCACGAAAAAGTTCTTAACCGCGGCGTGTATCTTCCTCCTTCCGGTTATGAGGTCTGTTTTATTTCGGCCGCTCATCCGGATAAGATGCTTCGCGATGCCGCCACCACCCTGGCCGACGCGATTCAGCAGGAGGCGCACAAATGGTCATAGCCGACACGCCGTTCATTAGAGCCTGTTACGGACGCAATGATGGCCCCATACCGGTGTGGATCATGCGCCAGGCCGGCCGCTACCTGCCGGAATATCGGGCCGTTCGCGAACGGGCATCGTTTATGGAGTTATGCAAAACGCCGGCCTTGATCGCCGAGGTAGTTAAACAGCCGATTGACCGGTTTAACCTCGACGCCGCCATTCTGTTTTCAGATATCCTGACGTTGCTGGAGCCGATGGGCGCCGAAGTAAGCTTTCCGGACGGCGGGCCAAAAATCGCGCACCCGATTCAGGAGCCGAAGGACGTTGATCGACTTCACACCTGCGATATAAAGACCGAGCTTCCGTTTGTTTTCGAGGGCATCCGCCGCATCAAGCAAATTCTGCCCAACACGCCGTTGATCGGGTTTGCCGGCTCACCATTCACTCTGGCATGTTATCTTATCGAAGGCCAGGGGTCAAAGAATTTCGACAAGGCCAAAGCGTTTCTCCACAGGTACCCCGATGCTTCAAAAAAGCTCTTTACTCTGCTTACCGACAGCGTGGCGGAGTATCTAAAGGAGCAAGTAGCGGCGGGGGCCGACGCCATTCAGTTATTCGATAGTTGGGGCGGTATTCTTTCAAGAGAGGACTACCGCGAGTGGTCGATCGAACCCGCTACTAAGATTTTCAATGCGCTCAAGGACGCTTCCGTTCCGCGCATTTTCTTTGTCAACAATGTGGCTCCGTATATTGACATGGTTAACGATGTCCCCTGCGAAGTAGTTGGTGTAGATTACCGCATGAGCCTTCGGGCCGCCATGGATGCGCTCCCGGGCAAGGCTGTTCAAGGGAATTTGGATCCTTCGGTGCTTTTCGGGACGCCGGTGCACGTCCGTAAAGCAACCGAATCAATTCTGGCAAGCCTCAAAGATCACCGTCGCCTGATTTTCAATCTCGGTCATGGCATTCAGCCGAAAACCCCGATTGAATCAGTCGAGGCGATGGTCGAGGCTGTAAAACAATTCAGGTGAGCAACATGCATCATAGTAACTCAATTACATCCGTGCCCATCGGGCTTCTGAGAAAATACGACCGCCCCGGCCCCCGATACACGAGTTACCCGACCGCGCCGGTTTGGTCCGATGAAGTCGGTCCTGAAGTGTACGCATCGGCCCTGAAGGCGGCCTCCGCTCATACCGATGAACCAATCGCTCTTTATATCCATATCCCCTTCTGCCGGTGCCGCTGCTATTACTGCGGGTGCAATACGGTCATCACGCGCAACTCCGAGAAGGTACATCAGTATATCGATACTCTCTTGAAGGAAATTGACCACAGCGCGGACCTGCTGGGCGCCCGTAACAAGGTCTCACAGCTTCACTTCGGCGGCGGTACCCCTACATTTATCGAGATCGCTGATTTTGCTCGGATACTCGACAAGCTCGATAGCCGCTTCACCTTTGTCGACGGTTGCGAAAAATCGCTTGAAATAGATCCTCGCGTCACTACCCGTGAACAGCTCGCTTTTCTGGCCGGACGCGGATTCAATCGCATCTCTATCGGCGTCCAGGACCTCGACCCCGGCGTTCAGGAAGCCATAGGTCGTGTCCAATCGGTTGAGCTGATAAGAAACGTCATGGACCAATGTCGGGAACTGAAATTCAAAGGGATCAATATTGACCTCATCTACGGACTGCCCCTGCAGACTCTGGAGAACTTCCGTCAAACGCTCAAAACAGCCATTCAGCTTCGCCCTGACCGCGTAGCCGTCTACAGCTTCGCATATCTTCCCAACGTCAAGTCAAACCAGATGAAGATCAACGCCGGTGACCTGCCGCACACCGAGGACAAGTATCAACTGTTTGCCAGTGCGATCGAAGAATTCACCGCGGCCGGTTATATGCAAATCGGGATGGACCACTTCGCTCTCCCTGAAGACGAGCTGTCCCGGGCGCAGTCCGATGGTCGCCTGTTCCGCAACTTCATGGGCTACACTGTCCAGTCGGCACCGGAGATGCTTGGACTCGGGATGTCGTCAATTGGCTATGTCGATGACTCCTTTTTCCAGAACTACTCGTCGCTGGACAAATATATGGAGGCGGTTAATTCGCGGCGGTTCGCCACTTATCGCGGCATGCGTCTGTCTACGGACGATCTCATTCGTCAACACGTGATTACATCGCTCATGTGCAATTTCCGGCTTGATTTTGAGACCCTGCGGCAGAAATTCAGTATCAACTATCACGAGTATTTCCGAATTGAACACAAGCACCTCGTGGAGTTTTTTGAAGATGACCTGCTCGAAGAACCGAATGGCGGTTTGAAAATTACCCAGGTGGGCAGGACATTTATACGCAATATAGCCATGACGTTCGATGCTTATCTCGACGGCAGCGGCGGTGGCAAAAAACCGACTTTTTCACGGACGATCTAGATGCCGGCACCCTCGAGCGACAAACGCTGTGTCATCCTCATGGGAATGGGAGGACCTGACTCCAGTGCCGGCGTCAAAGAATTTCTTTTCAATATCTTCTCGGACCCGGAGATTATCCAGCTCCCCGGCGGCAGGCTTCTTCGCAAGCCGTTCGCCAGCATGATCAGCAATCTCCGGTCTAAGAAAGTAGCGCATCACTACGACCTGATCGGCGGCGGATCGCCGCTTTTGAAGTGGACCGAGGCCCAGCGGGACAATATTGAATTCATCCTGACTCCCGTTTTTCCTGGCCTCAAGGTGTTTATTGCCATGCGCTACTATCGGCCCCGCGCTGAGCAGGCAATTCACGAGGCGTACAACGAAGGATATCGTACCTTCTACTTCCTGCCGCTCTACCCGCAGTACTGTAAAGCCACTACCGGTTCATCGTTTAGTGAAGCGCGGACGATTCTTCAGCGCTATCCCGAAGTAACCGCCCATTTTGTCGATGACTTCCACGGCCATACCGGCTACACTGACCTCTTGAAGACCTACATCGACGATAACATTGCCGGAGACGAAACACTGCTGTTTTCCGCTCATTCGATTCCCCAGAAATTTGTCGACGAAGGCGACCCGTATGTGACTCAGGTGGTCGAGACCGCGCGCGCTGCTGCCGGTAACCGGGCCTATCACCTGTCGTACCAGAGCCGCACCGGTCCGGTCAAATGGGTCGGCCCCGATACGGTGGGCGATGTGAAGCGGCTACTTGCTGAGAATCCACAGCGAAAACTCTTCATTGTACCGATCAGTTTTGTGTGCGACCATATTGAAACGCTGTATGAAATTGATATTGAACTGAAGTCGTTTCTCGAAGAACCTGATCGTGAACGCATTCGACGGATGCCGATGTTTAACGATGACCGCCGATTCGGCGCGGTACTGGCTGATATAATCATCGGCAGAATGGACGAGGGTGACAAATAAAGACGTTGTCATAATTGGCGGCGGGATATCGGGCCTGTCTGCGCTTCATTTCATCAAGCAGCGCCATCCCGGCTTCGACATAACACTCTATGAGTCCGACACGCGCCTGGGCGGGACAATCGGGACGGACCATATCGATGGCTACAGTTTCGACTGGGGTCCCAACGGATTTCTGGACCGCGAACCTCTCACGCTCAAGATGTGTGATGAAATCGGGCTGACCGATTCCCTGGAAAAGGCGAACGAACAGGTGAACAACCGGTTTATTCTCCGCAAGGGCAAACTCCGCCGCGTGCCAATGAATCCGAAGCAATTTCTCGCCTCGGATATCCTCAGCCTGCCCGGTAAGCTCCGTATCGCGATGGAACTGTTTTCAAAGCGTCGACCTGACGGTCTCGATGAGACAATTTACGACTTCGCCAAACGGCATATCGGCACCGAAGCCGCCGACTACCTGCTCCAGCCGATGGTGTCCGGCATCTATGGTGGCATGGCAAATAGGCTGTCGCTCAAGTCGTGTTTTCCGGTCATGCGCGAAATGGAAGACGAATACGGTTCATTGTTCAAGGCAATGATCGCACGAGCGAAGAAAGCCAAAGCCGAAGGCCGAAAGTCGGGCGGTCCAAGTGGACCGGCCGGCTGGCTTACATCGTTTAAAGGCGGTCTTAACGGAATAATTGACCGGTTTCATTCTCAATACTCTGCACACATCGTAACTGGAAGCCCGGTTGAGTCACTCTCGGAGTCCGCGCCGGGATATGTTGTGACGCTGAAAGACGGCTCGAGTGTTGCCACCCGGCAGGTGGTGCTTGCTACTCCCGCCAACGTCGCTGCTCGTCTTGTCGCGAACCTCTCCACTCCATTGACCAATGCCCTTAACAGCATTCCGTATGCTCCAATTGCTGTCATCTGCCTTGGCTACGAGCAAAGGCAAGTCCGGCACGATCTCAACGGCTTCGGCTTTCTGGTGCCATCGAAAGAGAATCGAAGAATCCTCGGCTCAATCTGGACGTCATCGATATTCGCCGACCGCTCCCCCGATGGTCATGTGCAGTTCCGCACGATGATTGGCGGCGATGGTGACCATGAGTCGATCAATCTTTCCGATGCTGACCTGTTGGCAACTGTCACAAACGATTTAGGTGAAATTCTCGGAATTGATGGCGCGCCACAGGCGGTGAAGATTTATCGATGGGTCCACGGCATCCCGCAGTTTATCGTCGGCCATGGCGCTGTTATAGCCTCACTCGAGAAAGAGCTTGACCGGCTGGGCAACCTCTTTGTGACCGGCAACGCCTACTACGGCATTGGCCTCAACGACTGCGTCAAACAATCCTACAAAATCGCGAATCTGATCATCTAATTGGATAAGAGAACGTCAGGAGCCGGTGGCTCCTGACGAGCAATTCTACGGTCGGACCTTTGATAGGTGGAGGACTAGTTACCCCCCGATGTATCAGAGTTTTCTAACGCTCGTTTCGAAAGCGGGCTTTGGATCGTCTCATTCGCTATTTCCGGCCGCTTATAAGGAAACTTCTTGGAAACATTCTTCATCAGCGACGCAGCCAGCTTCTCGGATGAACTTCCTACTGAACCTGAAGCTTGATGCTCGTACTTCCACAGCAGGTCACCCGTCGCGGCATCGTGAATGTTCATCGCGACATCGACCTTATTCGTGGAACCCCATGCCCCAAAAAGTACACCTACTACGATGGCCGTCCCCGTGGACATTGGTTGTGAACGGTGAATTGTCCCTGAAATGAGCGCATCGACACCAAGAATCTTCCGCAACTCTTCCTTAGTGTAGCTTCCAAGATTCTTACTGGTGATACCTGCCTGAGTAAGCAACGCGTTCGTCTTGTCCACATCCTGGAAATCGACGGTGTATTCGCCCTTTTTGTGTCTTTCAAGAAAGCGCATATATAACTGTTGCTGGAAAGCTACGCTCTCTTCGAGCTCGGCCTTCTCTGCCATCTCCAATGAGTAGTCCTTGGGCAGTTTCTTTGGATCAATCGTGACGACAAAAGGGAGAATCGCCAGCGTGTGGTGATTCTGTTGATACGTCTCAAAACCCGGCGTTACATAGACTTTTGGGCCGCAGCCAACTGCGACCAGTACGAGTGCGAATAGTGCAACTGTCAGTGTGAACTTCCGCATCGAAACCTCCCTGCTTGAATGTAAAACACTTATATCTGTCAAGAGCCCGCGTCCCACAACATAGATACGCTTGTAGATGAAGATAATGTCAGGTCGGAATAAATGCAACCGGAATTATCTGTACCGGTAAGTCGGCGAGTAGTCAAAACAGTCAATGTTTACTTACTGGTGTTTCAGTAAGACCGCCCCCACCGCTTCTGCGCTCGCAATCAAATACTGTCATGTTTTTTGATTGACGTAAGCGACGCATTTATCCATATTGATCGGACCTTGCAGACGTAATACCATTTCGTCGCACCTGACTCGTCACCGGGCGGTGCTGTGGATTGTGAATTCGGGTGAAAGGAGTTCGGGCCATGCGAATTCGACGCAGGGTGATTCTAACTACATTGTTGCTGGTGTCCCTGCTGACCGCGGCCTCCGCTCTCGGACAGGGTGACTGGTCGGCCAATCTTTTTTTCGATCCATTTCCTTCTCCGTATATCAGCGATTGGGAGAATAACCCCTCCATTGGGCAGGCCATTATTAACAATGGCACGTCCGATGCTCAACGAGTTCGCGTCTTTCTGACTATCATCCATGACACGCGGGGACTGATCGCCAGTGCGAACAGTCGCCTGTTCGACTTCCCTCCCGGTTCATCGTCGTCGCTTACCACCGCGGACATGATCGAAGATGAATCAATTGAATACGACCATTCCATCCGCGAATTGGCCGTGCGAACCGGGCGGCTGCCCGAAGGGAAGTATCGTGTTTGTGTTCGACTGGAAAGCGAGTCAGGAACGCTCCTGCTCGACAATCAATGCGCTGAGTTCACGATTGTCTATCCCGATCCCCCGTATCTTGTATATCCGGTCGACGGTGATTCTGTGACTAGCCCGTTCCCGATGTTTCAGTGGACGCCGGTTCAGGTACCGGTCGGTTTTCAGGTGCACTATGATTTTGAGATGGCGGAAGTGCTGGAGGGTCAGTCAGCCGCACAGGCGCTGGCTGCCAACTACCGACAATACAGCAATACTAATATTTCCGGCGCCGGGCTTCTTTACCCCACCGATGCGCTTCCGTTCCAAATCGGTAAAAAATATGCGTGGCAAGTACAGGCGCTCGATGACCAGGGGTATCCACCGGCCACCAATGACGGCAAAAGCGAGATTTGGACATTTGTCTATGCTGTCGATACTCTCCCGCCCGTGGAACCGCGGCGGTTGGCCGGCCACGTTTACAACAATTCAACCGGCCAGGCGCTTGATTCTTCCCAGGTGGTCTATCACGCGGTCGACCGCAAAATCAGTGACGGCGACACCAGCTGGGTAGCTCGGGATGATTCCCTGGTGCGCACAACCGATGCGAATGGTTCATTTGCGTTCGACAGCACCCTTGACAAGACCTACTATTCCCTGACTGCTTCACGACCGACCTATCAGCCGTTACAACTGGTAGGCAAGGATCAGTACCAGGATGGGGATATCAAAGATTTGAGCATTCGGCTTGAACCTGCTCCACCGGGTAACCGCAGACTGGCCGGCGTGCTCAGAGACTTTTATTCGGATGCTCCGGTACCGAATGCCACCGTGATATATCATGTCGTTGAGGCGCAGACTATCGCCGACAGTTCCGGCGCCAACCACATCGCCTTGGTGGAAAACCAGCGCAAGACGTTCGAGACGATAACGGACGCCGACGGGCGGTTCGAATTCGTTCATGCCGCCGATTCCTCCTTCTTCAGCCTGCGGGCATCGCTTGTTCCTGCCTTCCTTCCGGCTGTCGATATGGGCCCCAACCAGCGTCAGACAGGCGATATTGACGACTACATCCTGCTTATCAAACCGAACGCCGGTTCTATCACGGGAACCCTTCAGGCCAATGTCGCGGGAACACCTCAGCCGGTCTCCAGGGCAATCGTACGATTACTTCGCACGGCACTGGTAAAGAAGCAGACAACGTTATGGGGCAACACGACTGTCAGCACTGTTACGATTTCTGATACATCAGACGTTTCCGCATATTCAGATGCCAACGGATTCTTCAAACTCCAGCGAATCAGCCAGGAGAAGCCTACTACCATCACGGAAGGATCCATTTCGTTCCTCTTCTTTAAGGTTCCGATAAGAACGATCACAACTGTCGAAAGTTATTCATATCGCATCGCCGTCAACGATAACCGCTTTCAACCCTATCTCTCGTTCGATAGCGTAACGGTCGCTCCGGGTGAAACCACGGAGTCCGGCGAGCATGTGCTGACCTTCAAGTCAGGCTCGATTGTCGGACGGATTCAGTGTGATTCGCTGCCGGTCGAAGGCGCGAAAGTGTATTTGTATCGCGCGGCATACCGTCAGCCAAACGGCGGAGGCAATGGTTTATCCGGTGGTTCTCTGGACGCCAAGGGCGGTCTGGGGACTTCGCAGGCAACCATAAACGGGGATCAAACCCTTCCGTCGAATGACACCACTTGGGGAAACGAGGGAACACAACGCCCTGAGGGAGAACCGTTCGATCTCTATCAAACCGACGGTACCGGCGACTATGCCTTCCGGAACGTCCCTATTAACGTCCCCGGTCAGCTGACAGACCAGTATGTCATCTGGGTTGAAGCCAATGGATTCAATCCTTCGGCCAAAGGTGATCGTCTCGAGGCGGAAGGCGAAATCGACACGGTAAATGTGGGAATCACCAGAGCCGGGGGAATTATCTATGGTCGTGTGACCAGCGCCGATGGCAAAGAAGTAGGCAACGCCCGCGTTGAACTCTTCTCCGTTGGACCTTCCGGTCTCGACTCAACTTCGAACCAGACAGTCGTGAAATGGGTCGTCTCCGGCGGCGATGGAAGTTACAGCTTCGCCAATATCCTTCCCGGCGTTTACCGCCTCAGTTTCTCCAGAACCGGCTTCAATAGTCAGTTCACCGATACCTTCAGCGTGAACTATGGCGATAAGTTCCTGCGCGATGAGACCCTCAATGCCGCCAAAGGATTCATAGCCCTTACCGTGACGGGCAAGGACGGCAAGGGTCTCAGCGATGTCTGCGTTAAGTCACCTGAGATCCCGTCGTTAATCAGTTTCACTGACTCCGATGGCCGGTTAGTGATCACCGATGCCATAGCCGACACCGTCACGCTTCAGCTTCGCAAACTCTCCTATGAGGATTGTGACACGACCATTGTAGTCACCGCGAATGACACCGCTCGGATCTCCATTAAGCTGGCTAAGCCGGTTGGTCAGGTCCTCGTTAGGGTGGTCGAAAAGGGTAACACCGATAAGCGCCTCGCCGGCATGAAAATCAGAATTGGTAAATCAGGCGCCAGCGATGCTCTGGAAAAGAACTCGAATGAATCGGGCGAGGTAATGTTCGATGAGTGTCCCACCGGACAGCAAACGATCGTCGTATCTCCACCGTCGGACAGTTCATTCGCTCAGGATTATGTCATAGTTGAGACCAAAACCTGGATATACACCGGTCTGAATGCCCAACCGGTAATAATTGAAATGGCGCCCGCCGCCCAGATGCAGGGGTCGGTCAAGAATAAAGACGGCGGCTCGACAATAGAAGGCGTCACTGTCTCGATCGAAGGAAATGGCAATGTAAAGGCCGTTACTGGAGCCACCGGGACTTTCAAATTACGAAACGTCCCGCCCGGTGAATCGGTCACCCTGACCGCGACCAAATGCGGTTTCAAATCGGCTCGCCTTAAATACGACAAGCCGATAGCAGCCGGAGACAAGGTCACGGGAGTCACTATCGAGCTGGAAAAATCGCCGATGGATTCACTGTTCGGATTTCCAATCGCGCTTGACTCCGTCAAATCCGGCTCGAACGGCCGAAGCCGGGTCTGGGGTACGATTCTCAATGTCCCGCCGACCTTCGGACTGAAACTCCGAAACGAAGCATCCCAACTCACCTTTGCCGATCTTGAGGTCGACTCCGCCTTCAGGCCCACAAGCGACTCGATTTCCTTGGTTCAGAAGGAAGTCGAGATCAACATTTTTGGTCTTGACGGTAAAATGTCCTTTGAGAGCGGCCTCACTCTCCAGTGGATTGACTCCGTTAAAGCAGGGCGAATTAGCGGCGCCCTGACACTTTATGACCCGATTTCGAAAGCCTTCTCGGAATCCAAGTTTCTTGATCTCACAATTCCCAAACAGTACGCCCCTTCCTTCTGGGCCGGTGGTGTCAACCGCGGGCTCAGCCGATTCGGATTGACGGCGACTGACAAAGAAGTCCAGGTACAGATTAAGGCGGTTAAGCTAGGACTGGATTTCACGAAGAGCAACCTCGACTCCGCCGGATTACATCTGTTCGGTTCGATATATCTCGGCTCCACTTTGACGGTCGGGTTCGAAGAAATGCTTCTCGGCCGGGATGCCGATGGTAATATCGCCCTGAAGACAATCACCATTAAGACAACACCGGCGATAAGAATTCCGTTCGGCGTCTTTACGGTAGTTGACAGCAGCATGACGTGGGAAGCCACCGGCTTCCGCGCCAGCGGCGCGATTGTCCTGAACGCGCTCGAGAACCGTGAGTTCGGCTTCAAAGATCTGCGCATCTCCCCGCAGGGAGAGTTCCTTAGCCTTACGGTTACTGCCGATGAGAAGAACGGCACGATCAACGTTTACGGGCAGAAATTCCAGATTGAGAGCCTTGGGTTCGGTACCGAGAATTTCGAATCCGACTCGCTTGAACACGTCAAATACTTCACGTTCGCAGGCAAACTTAGCATCTCCAAGCTCGACAAGCCGGTCGGCATGTCCCTCCGCTATACCGAGAAGGGCCTCTTCACCGGAAAGCTTGAGTTCAATCAATCGCGGTCATTCGCCGGTGTTGTGACTATTTCTCTTGAATCGATCGAGCTTGGCTACGATTCTACCCGGGCCGACAAATTTGTCGGCTTCTCCGGCGGCGTGAAATTTTCCTCGATCGCAGGACTAAGCTTACAGGCCAACAATCTTCGCTTCTATTTCAGCGGGGCCATCTCCGTCGATGAAATGGCGATGGATTTCATCGCCGGCCCCGTCCAGGTGAAAGTATCTGTTTCCTACACCAACTCCGTTTTCGAAGGCAAAGGCTTATTCGAAGTCAAGCCGGTGTTCAGCGCCGGTGCAGAATTCCGATACGGCGGACCGAACGACTGGTGGGTGAGAATTATCAGTGGCACCCGCATCCCTATCGGACCATGCGAGATTGTTCAGGCATCCGGCGGCATCGGACGGAAAGACGATGTCTGGAAATTCAGTGTCGGCGGAGTCATTGCCCCGGCCAAGGCCGACAAAGGGATTCGCCTTGACATCCTGGTGGAGGTGCGGAAGACTCCCGAAGGTGTAATCATTCTTGGCAATGCCGAGGTCGATGTCGCCAACGGCACACAAATCGGCCGGGCAACCCTTGAAATCAACCTGCCTGACAAACGGGTCAGCGGCTCGATTGTCTTCGGCCTCGACTACAAAGCCCTCACCGCTAACGCCCAACTTGATCTGTGCGTGAAATTCGGCGAATACTGGTATGTCTACGGCCGGGCGAATATCGACGTCCTTAAGTTCTTCAAGAACGAAGGCATTATCATAGTCGCCAACAACTGGCAATGGCAGCACGATGGCCAGACCAGGCTGATGAATGGAATCTATGTCGAGCTTAACAGCGCATTCAATGTCAACGCCAACTGGTATGTCGTCAGGTGGGGCGTGAATTTCGATCGCCACGCTGTCGTATACATCGGTTGGAACGGCGATTTCTCAGGTGAAATTGACATGAAAGGCGGCGCCTATGCATGGATCGGCTTCGGTTCGTTCGACCTCATTCAGGCCAGGGCCGATATGGGGTTGGCGGCTCATCTTTCCTATATCGAACCGGAATGGTCCGCCGGTGCACGCGGCAATTTCAATCTGAAAGGAAGTATCGGCTGGTGCGGAAACACCGGTTGCTGGTCTATCTGCTGGAAATGCTTCGTACGAATTTTCGGACATTGCGTTTTTGCCCTGCCAACGGGCGCAACCGCATGCATCGGCATGAACGCCGATATTCAATATGCTACAAGTAGAGGTATGACCTGGAGTGTCAGTTTTTAAGAGTGAATAGATATGAATAATAACAGACCATTTACGCCAGCACAGTCTGCATGTCAATTAAACTCACGATGCATACTGTTTACAGTCATTCTATTGTTGATTACATCCACGTTGGGCGCTACCCAGGATCTCCCCGAGTTCGGGGTCGTGCCTTTATCAGGACCCGATGGTATGCTTCTTGTTCTGGGAGGTCCGCCTCTGCACCCGTCCACTGCCGCCTCCAACGGCGGGTGGGCCGGTTATCATATTTATCGAAAGGCCGAGGGCGACACCGGATTCGTACGGATCACGCGGACACCACTATCACGCCCCGGTTCCCTGACCGAATTGGAGAGAGCGATGGGAGGTCCGTTGGATGGTTTCGAGCGATACGCCGGCCTGGCATCGAAACAGGAGCTCTGGACCAGCATTGAAAGAAATGATACGTCGATAATCGCGATCTCATTCTTGAGCAAGACCTTTCGCCGGGCGCTCGGCCTTCTGATGACCGACACACAGGTCAAGCCCGGCGTTTCGTATGAGTACCGCGCAACTCTGGTCTCGCCCGACGGCCAGGAGTCGAAACCATCGGAACCGCAGAAAGCGGTATTCGGCGTACCCATGATACCGCTGCTTGGTCCTGTGAATGTAGCCGCGAAGTCTACCGAAAGAGGGATCGAGCTCACCTGGACAGCCAACCCTGATGACACCGGGCTTTTCAGCTACTCGGTGTATCGCTGCCCGGATTCGGTCGGTACTTTTCTGAAATTGAATCTCGCCGGGCTCACCCCGGCCTTTGACTCAGCCATGACCGAGAGCGAGGGATCATTTACCGATACCACTGCCCGGCCCGGACGCACATATTATTATGCTGTAGTATCCACCGACTACGCCGGCAACGAGAGTCCGCGCACCCGCTTGTTATCTGTCAGTCCCTCGGATTTGTCATACCCGGCGATTCCGCAAAATGTTTTCGCCAATCCGTCGAGTCTCGGCATAACCATAACCTGGGACACGGTGTCCGGAATCAACATCGTAGGCTACAATATCTATCGGAGCACCGACGCCGACAGCAACTACACCAAATTGAACGACGGCGTTCTTCCGCTTGATTCCGGCTTTTACGAAGACCAGGGAACGACTCTTATTGACCGCTACTTCTACCGAGTGACCTCCGTCAACCGATCCGGCCGTGAATCCGAGAAATCGCCTCTGGCGTTGTCCCTCTTTGAAAATCGCCGCCGGCCGCTTCCACCCCAGAGCGTGCAGGCCGATGGGCGACCCGAGGGTATAGCGGTGTCGTGGCAGGTCAGCGGTGAACCGGATGTCCGAGGCTACTACGTATACCGCGCCGACAGCTATAACGGATCCCTCTCGCAGATCTCCCCCTTGATCGGCAAGGATACGACCAGCTTTATCGACACGTCCGCATACATCTCATCGAGCGGCCAATACTGGTACCTGGTGCAGGCGTTGAATTACACCGGCATGGTGAGCGCCTATTCAATCCCCGTGACCGCCTCGCCGGACAAACCGATGATCGTCGATGCTCCCACTTCATTCTTTGGATACGCTGACGACAATAGGGTTCGCCTGTTCTGGACAAAGCCGGATGACAATGCTCTGAGCGGCTACAATCTGTATCGCGCTCTCGAAACCGACAGCCTCAACTGGGAAAAGATCACCCCAGCAATATTGCCTCGTGATGCCGGAGCTTACACTGACACTACCGCTTCAATCGGTTCCGCCTACCTTTATCAACTTCGCACGGTCAATGACGAAGGAGTTGAAGGCGCGCCATCGCACAACATGCGGATTGTGCTCTTCATACCTGCCCCGCCTCCCCCCGGAGGTGTCCGCGTATCTCAGGAAGGCCGTGCTCTCAAGATTATATGGAGCGGAACGTTGCATCCCGGCGTCGCCGGATATCGAGTATATCGCAGGTCGGATACGGAGTCAAAAACTTCGCTGACTCAGGAACTGGTGCCGACGTCCGCCTCAGAATATCAAGATGCCACCGTGCGAGCAGGGATTCGGTATTATTATTCGGTCTCCTCGGTCGATCAGTTCGGACGCGAAAGTGATCTCAGCCCCGAAGTCCCATACTTGTGTGAGTAGTCGAATGTCAAACCAACGAGGCCTTCGGACAACTATCGCATTCGCTCGGCATCTGATGATTCCAGCAGTGGCGGCTGTCTTGTTGATAGGGCAGAGTTCGTTTGCTCAAACTGCGCCCCCGGATACCGTACAGCCCGCAGCCTCATCGCATTCGGCACGGCCGATCCGACTCACCGGAGAGATCGGCACTTTTGGCGAGTTGTATAGCATCTCCGGGTTAGCGCCCCGTCGACCCGCCAGCACCGGACGTATCTTTCTCCATTCAACCCTGACTGCGTGGAACAGTGTGTCCGCCTCAGTCAATCTGATGTTGTCAACGGAAGGAAGTTCAGCCCGACAGGATATCAATCAGCTTGATTTTAATCCGCATTGGCGATGGGGCGAGGCGCACGCGGGGGATTTCTTCGAAGACCTCAGTCCGCTCACTCTTAGCGGCATCCGTGTGCGCGGTGGTGCTTTGCTCTTGTCGCCCGGCAAATGGAGGTTGTCGCTTATTTCAGGGCGGACCGCGCGGTCCGTTGAAACCGAAAGCAGCAGCCGCTCTTTTGAACGTGCGCTCACAGGGGTCAGAGTTGGCTATGGTCGGAGCGGCGGCACTTCGTTTGATTTCATCGTGCTGAATTCTCGGGATCGCCTGTCTTCACTGGCGGCTGTGCCCCAGGATACTTCAACGGCCGACACGCTTGAGGCTGATTTCGAGCAGAATCCTCTTTCCGTGACCCCGCAGGAGAACATTGTCGCATCGACCGTGGTGAACCTTGCTCTCATGAATAAGAAGCTGAAATGGCGAAGTGAGATCAGTGGCTGCGGAATTACACGGGATCGACGGTCGGCTGAGTTGGACAATTCCGATGTCCCGGATTTTCTCACTAACCTCTTCACGCCCCGCAAGAGTTCATCGGCCGACTTTGCGTATACAACCGACTTCAATGTCGATTTGAAAAAAGTCTCGCTGAATGCTGGATTTCATTATATCGGTCCCGGATATGTCTCTCTGGGGCTCGCGTCGCTCATTTCCGACAAACAGGAGCTCGTCACCGGCGCGGTCTGGCGATTTGCCAAAGGTCAGGTACGGCTCGACGGCGCCTTTCAGCATGATAATCTGATCGATCAGAAAAACTATACGACTAATCGCGTGCGGCTGAGTTCGCTGGTGACATATCGGATCCGCCGTAGTTGGAATATGACGGCCGCGGCCATTTTCATCGGTATGGCTAACGATGCTCCCACCGACACGACTCGGCTTGACTATGGCAGTTGGATTCTTCGAACCGGACAAAACGTAGTCTTCGCCCGCCGCCAGGGGATCCGGAATGTTTCGCTCGATCTCGTTTATCAGCACGCCGCCGATGACAACCCGCTTCGCCAGAATGCGAGTACGGAATCGATATCGGGTACACTGTCCACTAACTACGGTGTCAGTCCTTCTTTGGAGTTCGCGCCCTCGATCGGCCTGATCTCCGCCAGGGTCGGTTCATCCGAACGGACGCTCACGCAAAACTATGTCATGTCGGCTCGCTACACGGCGCTTCAGCGCCGGCTCACCGGAAGTGCGACCCTGGCTGTCGTGGTGGGCAATGTGACAACTACTTTGCGTCCACTGCTGAGATCCGCCTATGCCTTGACAAGCAACCTGACACTCACTGCAGAGGCTGAAGCTACTTCGGTGAAGGGCGGCGCCGAATCCGCGCGCTTTGACGAACTCGCCGGCCGCCTGATCCTCTCACGCCGCTTCTGATCGGTTAAGTAACGTGAAGCACCGCCGGGTGGCCCACCCCTTCCGCGCCGTCGGGAATCCCTTCCCGACGGAATCGTTTACACAAAACAACTGATACCCCTCTCCGCGCCGTCAGAAATCGCCTTCCCTCTCTACGCCGTCAGAAACCGTTTCCCCTCTCCCCGACGTCAGAAATCGACTTCCCTCTCTGCGCCGTCGGGAATCCCTTCCTGACGGCGCACTTGAAATTGTAACGAGTGCTGCAGTCATTACATATTATTCAGTGTAATCCGCTAATTCAGAGAGACGAGAATGCCTGTGAGCTACGGGCTGTCAGGAAAGGATTCATGACAGCGCGATAAAGTCAATCTGAGATCATGGGAGATGACGCGGGAATTTCAATAGGTCGAGAGACCAAGCGAAACGCGCACCAGATCGGGGCTCCCCGAATCAGACAGGTGCGTGTATTTGCCTTCAAGAACGGCGGCCACTGATCCGAGTCGCTTGCGTAATCCCAAACCCAGCGTGACGCCGGTCGTTGTTAGTTGATGCGTCTCGAGCGCGACCTGCGAAGCTGAAGCAATATTACTTATAACCTCGAAAACACCCACTCCGGCGCTGTAATCAACGGAGATGGAGTTGGAGAGCGAGGTAGCCAGGACACCTTCCAGGTTTAACCCGGCGACTGACATGTGTCTTGTCGCCGACGTATCATCACCATTCTGATAAAACCGACTGTAGGTACCTTCGAGGCGAAGCCCAAAATGACTGCCGGCCGGTATTACGGAGATAGTTCCGGCGCCGGTGAAGCCGCGGCGGGGCTCGCCAACCGTTCCTGCCACTCTTGCCGCTCCGGAAGACACGCCCAGCCGGATCGTCCGGTGGCACCGTGAAATGATTAAAGTGTCGGTAACGACTTTGATTCGCGTCCGAGGCTCAGGCTCAGTTTTTTTCGCTTCCTCTGTTACAATTGGTGATGGTAGCGAAGATGATTCCGTATCGATCGACGCTGAATCACCGGCGATCCTTGCGATCGCTTGGTTCTCCGACTCGCATCTGAGGATGAATTTCTTTATCTCTTGATTCTCATGATCAAGGGCAAGCGCCTTCTTCCACACGGCAACTGCGTGAGAACAGTCGGACTGACCATAGTATTCGATTCCGGTGAATCTGTAGCAGGTTATAAGCATTTCACGGGCGGATTTATTGTCGGGCTGCTCCTTGAGTACCTTTTCGAGGACCTCAGACGCCTCAATCAGCCTGCCTTCTTCCAGCAACTGTCTTCCGCGCTCAAGGTTTGCCTCGACACTTTTCTGGGCCTGTCCCCTCGCGGCGGCACCAGACAGGCAGACTACCAGCACCAGCAGGCAGGAGAAAACTGTCGGGCACGGAATCCGTTTAGAGACTTTCGATAATTGCATTCTTTGGCACATACTAGCTAAATCGACAGAAAAGCCTCGCGGCTTGATAGATGAAGGTGGCCCGAGCGCCGAACATCCAGCAAAGGGTTACCTGGCACATATCCATTGCCGCAGAAGGAGTTACTTGTCCATTTTACGAACGTATTCGTCAGCGGCCGGGTGGGCTGCTCCCTTGGGGTTGGTTTCATCCTTGATATATCTCTTGTTCATCTATTTCATCTTCCTCCTGCTATCTAAATTCCCTGTCGACTCTGTTACTACGAAGCGATCTAATAGCAGATCTGTGGGGCACCCCGTCGGGACTTAACGACTCCAGGGGCGGAAGGAGCATCATCTCTTGTTGACTTCGCTCGCGTTTGTTCTGCATGATGAAATACTAAAATGTCAAAAGCCCCTTCACCAAGACCTTTTTCAACAGGCTCCAGAGCTGTGGGGCACCCGGGCCTATGTCTGGTTCATACACGGGTAATCAGTTAGGACATACCGCCGATACAGACCACAGCGAACAAGAGAGCGGAGCAGATCGATCCAACAGCAAACATACCGAAAATGATCCGATACCATAGGTGTCCTTTGGTTTGCTTACTCAGCAGACTGTAGTGTTTTAGTATAACGCAAGAGCCTGTGCAGTAGGTTACTGCACCCAGTGCAATGGCGGCGGCGTTTGCTGTAGGGAATATCCCGCCGACCGCAAGTGATGTTGCTGCCACGACTACAAAAAGGATTATGTCAATCATTATAGCGCGTAGATTTCTTTGCATACAATCAGACCGCCTCTAGAATGTGATTAGGGCCGGGTGGGCCACCCCGGCCATAGCAGGCTATGGGCCACCGGTCTGCGGTACGAATTCACTTGGCAGAACGCTTCGATAAATTTATAATACTCTTGGCGAATAGTCAAGACAGGGCGCCGGAAGTAGCTAAAGATCCCCATGGAAGTACAAATCGGGCGTAGCTAGAGAATCAAAGGCATCCAAACGGTTGTCATCGCTGTTAGATATTGCTAAATGATCGCAATCACGCAAGTCGGAGTCGCAAGTGACCAGGCTCGGAAGAATTGAGTGCTATCTCCAACAATCCTAGCCGCGCAATATGCCGTTCAGAATCTTAGCAAGGTAAGGGGTAATCGATGGACTCTCAACAGAAAGTATTTATTAGCCACGCCTCTGTAGACAAGCCTTTGGCAGATGTGCTAGTTGATTTGCTCCAAACAGGTATGGATGTAGGGCAATCGCAAATCTTCTGCTCGTCGCTCGATGGGTTAGGGATTCCCAGTGGTCTAAAGTTTGTGGATTACATAAGGGATAAATTGAAAGACACCGCCTGTGCTATTTTCCTTCTAACGCCTCATTTTCTCCTAAGCAGATTCTGCTGGGGAGAACTTGGCGCGGCATGGGTAATCGACAAAACTATCTACCCAGTGCTCTTTTCGCCTTTGGAACACAAAGACGTAAGGGACATTCTGACTGGTGTACAATTGGCCGATTTTGACAGCAAGGGTAATTTGGACGATCTGAAAGATTCCATTACCAAGCGTCTGGAAATTACAACGGCTACGACTGCACATTGGAACGTCAAACGTAACGAGTTTATTGAGAAAGTCACCTTGATTATTCCCAAACTACCTAAGCCTGAGTCAGTGAGCATTGAAAAATACGTCTCGCTTGTTAACGACTTCAAGGAAGCTCAAGAATTGATTAAGAAGCACGATCAGGAAGTGTCGCGATTAAATCTTGTAATAGAGAAACTGAAGGAGGTCAAAGATACAGCCAAAGCCGAAAGTATTATACTTAAATCGCTTCCAACAGAGAAACAATTCGACGCCTTGGTAAAGAAGGCTCGTTCTTCGCTAGACGAACTCCCCAACATTGTGAAATACTTGATCTTCAGATCCTATCTCTCAGATGACTCAGTTCGCTTTCTTTCTTTTGATGAAGGAGACAAACTCGATTCTGCGAAACGCGCCGAAGAGCGAATGCAAGTCTCCTTCTCAGACGAAGGCTACTGCCGGGCGAATGACAAGGATCCCGCCGTAGACTCTGCTCGAGACGCGCTTCGTGATTTAGAGTTATTTCTGATCGACGATAGTAACGCTCAGTTTGTAGGCCTGCTGGCACGTCAGGAGAAGATACAAGTTAACTTAAGAAACAAAACGTTCTGGGAGACGTACCTCGGTCTAGGGATACACTTTTCCGACTAGGGGATGTGAGACAGAGCGCGGAGTCTTGTCTGATTGTGTCAGCTTTTGACAGGCGGACATAGCTTCCCAAGCTCTTCAGTGGTCTTCAACAAGCTGTTATAGTGATAGACTCTCGCATCAGATCTCAACAGTGGGCATCCTGGATATTTTGCCCTTATCTCATCGTGTTTTCCAAAAGATGAGATCTTTTCACTTTTTGTGAACCAGACGAGTTCGTAGTGGTTTTCGTTCAGGTAATCTCGCACAAGATCCTCCCTAGCAAACAACCCTTCGTCTAGCACCGAAGTCCACTCGCCATGACTAGAAGTCACTAAAGCCACCTTCCCGGATCTGTCAAGAAACACCCAGTCAGATGGCAATATCCTGAGATTGAATCGGCGGGCAAAGTCGCTGTTTGGAACAGAAACACTTTTATACTTCGTAGTCGAGTTCCCCTCCCAGTGCATACGCAAGCATGGAGATTCTACTAGAATCTCTTTATACTGCGGGGACTTAGTGACATGCTCCCTTTGCCGAACTTCTATGGATAACCTCCTCTCCTCAATAATTGCGCAGAATGCTTCCTCAAATGAACCGTATTTGGAATCCGTCTGTAAGCGTTGCTGAGCCAAATCGGCCAATTCTACAAGGTCTTGCTCCGAGAGCTGGCCGTTTCCATTACTGAAGATCATCTCGTCCCTTCTTACTTTTTCTTCTATCTCCCCGATTTGAAACTGCATCATCTGCTTATCAGCTCCAGGGAAAGTCATAATCCACGGAAACTCACCAGCAAAGTACCGATGTTCATCTCTGCTGAATGCCACTTGATTCCAGTCAAATGTCGTACGCTGTATGACTTTTTTCAGCAATGGCAAATCCGTATCTCTTATGAAGAAAGCGTGTACGAACAAATTGACTCTCTTTTCGAATCCACTATCTTGCGTAACGGCACTCTCTAGATTCAACCACGCAAAATCGCTATCGACACCCGACAGCCTTGACAGCTTTAGGCACTTTGGCTTCGGAAATCGTGTCGTATGTATCCAACTCCTGAAGTCAGTCTTGCTTCTTCCAATGAGATTGTCCGTAATAAACTTGATCGAGGTAGGGTCTCCAGGAAACGAGGGATCAATGTCCAGCCTATAGTTATCAGCCCTCCCTCCTTTGGGGCGCTCCATTTCATATTTGGAGGCAAGTTCATAGTATGCGATCCAAGAATATTTCTTACCATATCTATCCACCTTGGTCTCACTGTTAGTTTGATTGTTGAAGTAGTTGAAGGTGGCAATTTCGCTATCTATACTACCAAAAGTTTTCAAATGCCATCCGAGATCGGAAATCCGAAATCTCACTTGCTTCAGAAGCGTCCTTTTCTTGGGGTGACGCTCAACATCATAGCGATCTGGAAGAATCGTCGGTAATACGTAGGTTTCAAAGTCCAGATGAATTGGCGCATTTCCGTCTCTGTATTGATCCCTGTTCTTATCCTCCCTATATCCCCACTTACGAAAGCTTGCCCGCGTCAAGGGAGCTTCGATCCTTGCCATTGCCTTAGTCCCAAAAGTGCCGGGACGAACGTGCTGAGCCAAGTACATTGTGTGACGTGCATAGTCACGAGTTAACGCATGTTTCGGACTCTCGATCGCACCACCTCTGAACATTCTGTTGTATAATCGGAGAGCGTAAACCACAAACTCGTTGATTTTCTGAAAATTGACTCCGATCCCTCCGCAAAAGTGCATTCCTACTCCGTAGCTGGCGGCCACCATCCTCTCTATCACATACGGATCATTTATGCAAAACGAGTTCATCGTGGCATCAAACAACAGCTGTGGCTCTTTCATACCAATCTTCCAGAGACACCTTGTGCATCTATCCCTCTCCAATCTGTTGGTGCTTGTTAAGAACCACTTTAGCACCTCTACAATCGACTTGCCCTGATCGCTCGCAACCTCTATTTTGTGAAGATCAAGAATCCACTCGATTGTCCTTTTGATTGGGCTATCTCGACGGCCAACCCGAAGATATTCTGACCATGTCAAGTCGCGCTGGGCAGTGGACTTTCCTATCAAGACCGATTCTAATAGCGCCCGAGGTGAGTCAGACTGTGGACGCAGCGCGAGCGCTGTCAGCGCATCGAAGGCTTCGTTTCGCAGAGTGTCATACTCCAGCACTTTCTTCAGCATCTTGCGAGTACGGGCCGTGATGGTGTTGGCTTTTCTCCATCTGATACCGGAGAGAAACGCCCTGACGACATCTGTTCTAATCTGGTTTCGTTCAAGAAAATCGAAGACTTCTGCATTCTTAATTCTCTCAGGTAATGCTATTGTAACGGCTTCCAAAAGATATGGATTCTTCAACCAGCTACGCAGTAGCTCGCGTATTTTGGTTTCATTTCTACCGCAATGTGCGAGAGCTGTTCGAACAATCAGATGATCGGATACCTTCTGATATGGGAATTCCAATACCTCTACTGGCCTTTCCTTCGACCAATCCAAAGACTGAATTAGGATACCTTCGCTGATGAGAATCCGCACGGCTGAAGCCAATTGTTTCTTGCTTAGGAAGTAGGATTTCAACGCATTTCTACAATCGTCATAGGAAACGTATCGACAATGTGTGGCAACCATTCTTTCCGCTATGTCCTTGACAAATCCAGGCCGAAGACCGCTGCTCCATAACCAGTCTTCCTTGGTTACGATTGCGGATAGCTTCCGAACTCCGAACTTCCTGCATAACTTGGCATTGACATCACGTTGCTTGGTCCTTATGAAATCCTCATACAATTTGGTTAGACCCTCTTGGCCGGAAGCAATCTCTCTAATCCTTCTGTGCCGTTTCTCGACTGCTGTTTCTCTTAAAGACATGCAAACCACTCGAAGAAAGAGGGGATGTGCGAATTCATCGTAAAGCAATGGCACTTGTGGGGCGGGGAGCCTGTAGTAACTGAAAAAGGCTTTAAGAGATGCTGGCAAGTTATCCGACAGCCCCGGATGAGATGCCGATATCAATAGCTTCCTACAAAGCCTAGGAATGTATAGATCCTCAAAGGGCGTTCTACACGTCAGGACGACTCCAACACTTGGAAACTGACGCATTAACATGAGGAAGCTGCGTAAGCCGCGCTTCCACAACCCTGGTTCGCACTCATTTAGTCCGTCTATAATTATTAGTGATCGTCCTTGGCTGATTCTCGCACTCTTATCAAGAAACTTCAAGAGACGTTTTTCGTTGGCTCCTAATTGAGCATATTCCATAACAGAGCTCAGTACACTCTCACAGCTAGTATCCAAGTCCTTAGCCAGAACAATCAGCGCGGAGGCCTTTGCCTTAAGGCTCCTTTGTGCGAGATCACACACAAAATGGGTCTTTCCCATTCCTGCCGCGCTAGTAATAAGCAATGCGGGCCTGTTTATTAGCCGCGCATGTATGGAGCCCAGGTATGTCAGAATTTCTTCCAGTGTGCCGTTGACGTTTCGAAACGCTTCTCGTAACGCTGCCAAATCTTGATCGTACCTCACCCCCCTACCCTGTAGCTCATCGTTGCATATTGCGACTTGCTCAAGACAATCTGAGCATAGTGCTTTTCCGGTGATTGTTCCATTCTTCAACGCAACCCAGCTAACGCGCTTGTCAATTGTCTCTACACACTTCTCAACTCGCCGAATACAAGGAACTACATTGTTTATGCAACCTACCAATCTTGCGATTCTCTTGTTCAGTTCCTCTGCCGATTTACACTTTCCTGATGGTAACGCTGCAAGTCGTGCATTCTTGCTTAATTGCTCGCGGTACTTCTTGATCCGCAATCTCAGCGCTTCTCCTCTAGACAACGATTCAATTGTCTCGACTAGGGATTCGATTTCGATATTAGGAAATGTCTGATCAAGACCCGGCATGTATCTTGGCCCTGCGTCCCTTATTGCTCGACTAAGGGCCCCATTGAGCAATCGAGGCCAGTACTTTTCTATACTGGTCTGTTTGTCTGCTTGACATGAGTCACGTTTAGATTGCATTAGGCCGGGTGCCCCATAGCTCTGCTGTGGGAAAGTTACGCATATGGACGCCTCTCCGAATCATAAACCCAATGGCAGCCTCTAAGAAGATGCTTCTCTACAACCAATATATACAATGTGATCAATTATTTGCCAGCCCATCTTCCCCACATAAAAAAGCGGAGAGGCAGGGATTCGAACCCTGGATAGAGCTTAACACCCTATAACGGATTAGCAATCCGCCGCCTTCAGCCTCTCGGCCACCTCTCCGGCTATCGATAGAATTCTGTAACGGGGAATATAGAGCATGCGGCCGGAATATCAAGCCTTTTTAGCTTGGGCCGGACACTTTTTTAGTCGTGGAAGTTCGAAATAAGTACCTTGCCCGCTTCGAGTTGCACCATACATCGGGTCGCTTCCTCGATGATATCCCGGTAGACCAGGCCAAATGATGTCCTCACGCCCGGATACATGATTTCCTCGGCGATTATACGCGCTCCCTCGAGCTTCTTGAGCTGTTCTTCGATCTCCGTCTTCGTCTTTTCCACCTGCGCGAGTCCGTCGGGAACGTCTTTCTGGAATTTCTCCAGCTTGACCAGAGCATCGCTCTGCTCGGGAGTCAGTTTGCCGTCGAGTTGCAGGCGATAGAGCGTATAGAGCACCCGTTTGACCCGTTCACCGTCTTCTTTTAAGCGATTAGTTTCGCGAAGGCAGTCGAAATACCGCTTCATCAGTTCCTGGTTATAGGCCACGGCCAGCATCGTTTTGGTGCCGGCCTCGGAGCCGAGTACACAGGCGCGGATTTCTTTGTTAGCTTTGATTTCGCCGCCGACAATTTTGCCCTTCTTGCCTTTGACCCAGACATTGCCCTTGGTCAATATCTGGCACCCCACGACTTCGCCGCCGACATAGATGTTGCCGCCGGCTTCGATCTTCTGTCCCTCGCAAAACTTGAGAAAGACATCGCCGCCGGCTCTAAGAAGGCCCGCTCCCTTGCCAAAGAACCCGCCCTTGATCATCACGTTCCCTTTGATATCAAGCGTAGAGTCTTCGACATTACCGGAGACTTCAAGGTCACCATCGACCTTCAATTGGAACCCTGCCTTGATATCGCCGGTCACGCGCACCGATCCGAGACAGTCGATATTGCCGACATTGAAATCGACATCGCCTTTGATCAACATGACATCGTTGACGGATACCTTGTCATACAGGAACACAATTGCACCGCTGGCGGTCGCCGTCAGCGTGAACCCATCCTTGGACACCTCGGTGTTCGCGCCGGCTTTGAATGGCAGGTCGCGCCCGTCGGGACCCTTGATCGGTTTGCCGAAAATGCTGGTCCCGGGCTGGCCCGGTTTGGCCGGGATCTTGGTTGCCAGTACCACGCCTTTTTCGACATTCTGCACGAAATTGATGTTCTTATAATCGATCCGCCCATCTTCGTCCACCTGCGGGCGATGATTTTGCGCCGTGTCGAAGTGATACTGGAATTCTGAGTTGGAGCCGCGTTGGGGAGGTGTGCCGAGGGCGATTCGTACGGGAGTATTATAGTTTTCCTCGGCGATGACTTTCAGGACGGCGTCCTGGTCGATGCCGTAGACGATCCCCTGCTGGGCTATCGCTTCCATGATCTCATTGACCGTGATCGGTGGGTCGCCTTCAGTCGGTTTGCGCAGGACAACCGTGGCCGTCATGGAGTCTTTGGACACGGTGATGTGTACTCTGACTTTCTTGGCGGTTCCCGCGATGTTAAGATCTGCTCCGGCCATGTTTACTCCCTGGGTCGGTATTAGGTCAGGTCTTTTCCATGTATGACAGAAGGCGCCAGTACGCTCTTTCCACTACCAGCGAAATTTCATACGACTTAAACGGCTTGGTGATGTATTCATCGGCCCCCAACAGCAGGGCGTCCTTGACAGTGTAAGTGTCGCCATAGGCGGTCATGATGATGATGCCCACATTTGGATACTCCTGCTTCACATGTTTAAGCAGTTCGAATCCGTTCATGCGGGGCATCTTCATATCCGAGATGACCAGATTGACCTTTTCCTTCTGGAGAATCTCGACCGCCTGTTGGCCGTCCTCAGCGGCGATTACATCGTAGCCTTCGCGCCTGAGGATCTTCTCCAGAAGCCCGCGCATCATCTCTTCGTCGTCGACAATCAAAATCTTAATCGAACTCTTCATAGTTATTTCGTCCAACTCCATGTTTCCCTGGGGTACATTCACTGACGTCAATCCCTCAGTGTTGTCTACCTGGACAACGTGCTGGTAAGTTCCGCGATGAAATCTTCCAGCATAATCGGTTTGTACATGACCCGGCAGGCGCCAAGGACTCCCGCCTCATTGATGATCTTGTCCGTGGCATTGCCGGTGATAATCATGACCGGGACATGGGGCGATACCTTCTTGATCGCCGTCAGCACGTCGAGACCGGACATTTCGGGCATGATCAGGTCGAGCGTGATCAGGTCATACTGGCTGTGCTTGACCTTCTGCACTGCCTCGTTGCCGTCGTTGGCCAGTTCGACCACAAACGCATCGGTCAGCTCACAGAAATCCTTGAACACATCCTGCACCCACTTTTCGTCATCGACAATCAAGACGCGGAACGGCCCGCCTCGCTGCTGGGCCATTTCGTTAAGTTTGTCTATGTTGGGCATTGACATATTTTCAATCCTTGTTTGATAGTTTTCTAATATCCGCGGTTCAGTTCAGTTTCCGGCATTCGGCGACTGATCTTCACAGCTCACCGGACCTCGGAATTCTCTTCCGTTTGCCGGACGGTCTTATTGTCTTTTATCGTCAAAAATTGAACATCCTCAACCCGCAGGGCGCTCCTGATTGGGTCTAAATGGCCTTTTTTCGAGATTCAGTCTCCACGCTCACCAATCTTGTCGTTTTTCAGGGCGATGATGATCTTGTTGCATTGCTGGAGGATTGCCTGGAGTCTCGACTCCAGCTGGTCGCCCGTCACAGCGCCGCTCGGGACCTCGTAAGCCATTGTCTCCATATTTCTTGCGGCATTAATGATGGATGTCAGCTCCTGCACCACTTTGACTGTCCCGTTGACCAGCTTGATGAAATCAGGCTCCATCCGGGTCAAACTATCGGACTTCCCCTTGGCTTTGGCCAGATAAATGGCCAGGTTGATGGCCAGAGTTTTGACTTCATCGCCAAGGTACTCGACCTGATCGATTACATCGGTCGCGACGGCTCTCTTATGCTTGACTGCCATAATTGCTCAACATTTCCTTGATAGTTCGTTTTAACGGCTCCATATCGGACGACTTGACTACATAGGCGTCGGCCAGCCACGATTTGAAGTCCGATTTGTATGTCGAATAGGCGGAGTTCAGGATGACGGGCATGCCGGGGCGAAGTTCCCGGAGTTTGCCCAGCAGCTCGAGTCCCGACATATCGGGCATCTCAATGTCAAGAATCGCCAGGCTGAATGCTTCGGCTGATGCTTTCCGGATTGCTTCGGCGGCGCTCGATGCAGTGTCGATCCGATAGCCTTCGCAAATCAATTCGTGCTTGTACAACAGGCGGATGTTGCTGTCGTCGTCAATTATGATTATGTGTGCCGGCATGTTCAGCCTCCTTGGCTAGCGGGAGTTCAACAAACAGCGACGGAAGTCGGTCGTTGCCGATGCTCAGTCCGAAATTGCCGCCGTGAAAGCGAACAGCTTCGCCTGCGACAAGCACAGTCAGCCTCTGCGATGTCTTGTTGTCGGTGAAAATCTGGCGAAGTGCCTTTATAGTCGTATCCCTGTATTCGTTCTCCACAATCAGACGCACGGTCATCAGCGCCTTGTCTTCCGCCTTCTCGGTCACCACTTCCGCGATTCCCGGCGGAATGATCTCTTCGGCTACCAGGCGGAGAAATTGGTACACGGCGTGAGAAAGCTGATCATAATTGCCATATACCGAGATCTCCTCAGGCGACGGCAGAAAGCGCATAAGCTCGGCCGGGCACCGGAGTCTTCCGATAAGCAGGGCGAGATTCTTCTCGACCAGCTTGGTGAGGTCCACTTTGGTGTTGTCATTGCGGGAGGCGCGCGAAAAGTCCAGAACATGATTGAGCACCGACTCGGCCCGTCTGGTCTCGCCGGCGATGATATTCAAATACTCGCGCTGTTCATCGGCAACCGCAGCCTTCAGCATAAGATTGGCGAACCCGCCGATAATTGTCAGCGGATTTCGGAGTTCATGGGCAATCGACGCCGTGAGTTCGCCGATTACGGACATTTTTTCGATCTTAATGATATGTTCCTGCGACTCCGCAAGCAGAGCGTTTATTTTCTCAAGCTCGCGGGTCCGGTCTTTCTGCTCCTCGTAGAGACCCGCTCGTTCCATGGCGACAGCCGCCTGGTCGGCGAATATCTGAAGCAACTGCACGGCGTCATCGCAAATCGGGCGGCCGGTAATGAGGTTGTCGGCCGCCAGCAGACCCATCAGGTTTCCCTTGCTCACCAACGGCACCAAAGCGACATTCTTGGTACCGATACGACCGGCAAACTCACGGGTAACCGGATCGATTTCCTGGACTGATTCGAGATTCACCCAGCACCGGTGATGGCAGGTCTTGCTGATGAGCGATTCCTGATTCAGGTCGACGTGAATCGATGTCACTATATTTTGCGTCGACCCGGTCTGCATCGGTGTGCTCGGAGGCTGGTCGCTCAGCAAATCACTCAGCGACACTCTGCTTCCCTCCAGTGTTTTCCAAATTCGACCCGCTTCCTCGGCCGTCGACGGACCCACAGCAAGATGTCCGCGCAGACTGTCGGAGGTATTGTCAAAGAGAAACAGAAACGCACGGTTGAAACCCAGACCCTGCGATGCCGTTGCACCGGTCAGGATGGTCTTCAGAATATGATCAAGATCGTTCGATGACGACAATGAAGACGCCACTGACGAGAGAATCTGCAATTCCTCAGGTCCGGTCAGCGCCGGCAGGGCCGATGAATCGCCGGCAACCTGGGGAATCATCATAAGAAACAGGTACGGTTCACGGTCGACGGTCCGGGCAACATGGCGAACAGTCACGCACAGAGGTAATCCGTCAGTGGTCTGCATCTTGATCCGGCATGGCTGCTGCTCACGTGCGGAAAGGCCGGCCAGCATTCCGTTGATCCGGTCCGCTATGCCTGCTTGATTGAATGCCGGTATCGTTGAGACAGAGAGCGGCGCGATCAGAGGCTTCTGAGGCAGACCGAGCCAATGTGCCGCAGGTGAGTTGCACGAATTCAATTTTGCGCCGGAGTCGATTATCGCCAATCCCACACCGGCCGCATTAAATCCCTCCCAGAGTCTGTGCTCCAGAGGATCTGTCAGCGTATCTTCGTTATAGTTTGACATGTTGCATTACCGAGTTCTTGTCCTTACCGAATCCGACGGACGATTTGGCTGAGTTGTTCACCCGACTGTAGATGGAGAGAATCCGCCCGTTGGCGTGACTGATTTTTTCCGCTGCACCCTCCATGCGTTTCAATCGAGACAACATTTTCTGATTTACCGCGGCTCCCTGCGCGAGCATGCACTGGATATTTCCCACAATCACCGAAAGCGAATTGTTGATTTCATGTATAACACCGGAGACATTCCGGGTCAGCTCCAGCGCGAAACTCGGGTGCACCATCGCTTCTCGCGCCACAACCAACTGCTCTTCGGTCTTCTTCAACCTTTCTTCGAGCAAGTGAACGCGCTCCTGATAACGCAGTTTTTCCAGCGTTACTACCAGCTGTTCGCCGGCATACATAACCCGCTTGAGCATCGATTCATCAAAGGCATTTGGTCCTTTTGCTCCAAAACTGATAGCCCCGACAACATCGCTGTCGGACACAAGGGGAATAGTCATAAACGACGCATAGTCAGTTTCCGGATCGAACTGCTTGGTTTTCGAACGATCGGCCAGGAGGAACGGCTTCTTGTTCAAGGCTGTCCATCCGGAAATCCCGGCTCCACCTTCAAGTTTCACGAAACTCAGGATCTTCACCTCGCCGCCGACCAGAGCCGCCGTCTCGAGCGTCTGTCTGGACGGATCGAACCAGAAGAGCGTTGCCGCGTCATACGGCACCAGTTTCTTGAGGCATTTCAGCATTTCCGCACCGGACTGGCGGTCCGGTATTTTGTTCCGCGTGGCCGTCATCACTTCGCGGACGGTCTGCAGAATCAGTTCGGCATCGGTGATGCCGGTAGTCTTCTTTACCATTTATCCTCCTGCACTCCTCACCAGCCGTTCATCAGCGAATGCGCTCTTCGCGTGAGCTGTTTGCTCAACCTGGTTTCCAGTTTATCCATGAATTCCAACTTCCGTACCGCGCTCAGGTGCAGGTCCGGATCATTAATATCGTTATCCATCGAGGCTTGAAATACCTCGGCTCCCTTCTGTTCGACCTTGAACGGCTCCGCTGAAAGCAGCTTGCCATGGCTCAGGTCGATAAATCTAAACTCTCCCTCTATCACGCCGACTGTCTCGTATTTCTGAAATATCAGCGGCAGGCTGAACGACTTGCGACGCTCTATCCGTTCGCTGGAGACATCGACCAGCATGAGGTAGTTGCCGCCTGCTTCCCGGCCCCAGTTCACGAGACTGTCAAGGTCATACTTGCTTTTTGGGAAGGCCGGCTGATCGGTTTGGCGATTTTCGCCGGTCGAGACGCGGATATCCGCCTTGCGGGTCATATCAGCCACCAGCATCCGGTCCAGCTTCGATTCCACCGCAATCGGCGGAGCAGCAATAACGTGAAGCAAAACGTTCTTCGTGCCGTTAGGGACTGCCCAGGCGCTGCCAAAAACCAGCATCACGGCCACTATCTGGATATGAATTTGTTTCATTGCTCAATGACCCTTATTCGCGGTTTCGCTATCAATACAGGTACTTTATGAGTGTTTCCCGCACCCGGTTTTCAAAACTGGAGACTGAATCCTTGACTTCGTCGAATTGATCCTGTGAAAGTCTGTCGCGGAGCTCTTCCCGGCCAATGAATTCAACGCCAACCAGATACCGATCCTCTTCGTACTCCATCCGCTTCACCACGCCAAGCACATTGTTCAGGGCTTCGACATCCTGCAAAGTGAATCGAATCAGCACTACATCGTCCTCGCCAACCGGCGATTCCAGATCGACCAGCATACCGGTCGCCGAGATGTTCAGGATACTGCCATTGACCGTATAGACATCGTCTTCGGGTATGAAGTTGCCCGAGCTGTCCTTTATCTGCTTCAATATCACGGGTAGGCCGATATCGACACGGACAAACTTGCGGTGATTTTCGCTTTCGATCTTAAATGGCTTCCGTGCCTGTAGCTGGTCGTTGTAACCAGTCTTTGCTCCAAGCTTACGCATTGTGGTGTTAACCATGGTAGTCTCCTATAGATTGTTGCATCCTTGCATTCAATAATTTATCAAGCTGTGTCCGCTTGCTCTGGGTGAATTGAAATACCACCCGGGGCAACCGCGCCAGAATCGGTTGACTGAAGTGTTTGTCGCGCTGTTCGCTGGTTATGAATTCGATACCAACGCTGTAGTTGAAGTTGTCCATCGGCTGACTGTATCTCACCTGGCCGATCATCAGCGACGGAAACTCAAATTCGTCAACGGCAATGTTGATGAAGATATAGGTTTCTGTGCTCAGAAGGGTCGGCAGCATAATTTGAATGCCGCCACTCGATATATTCAGGGAATCGGTCTGCAGCCATCTTAGTTGTTCAAGTTTGGAAGAGGCCAGGGCAGGCGCGGGGACAACAGCGCATCGTATGGGCAATGAGCAGGTGAACCGACGGAACCGGCGCCGCGTCAGCGGTACTGCTGTTCTTTCAAGCGCAACCGTGCAGCGTCCGCCTTCAGAACGCTTGAATGTAGCGTCAGCGGACATACGTTGTCCCTTGTAATCAAACTGGACCGATACTTTTTGATTATTGGTCAGGGTGTCGATAGCTCCCCGGCTTCCTCCCTTGTCGACAGACAGGGTTCGGTCGACCACCATGATGACTTTCGCCGCCAGCGACTTATTTGTCACTTCCTCTGAATAGATGACTAATTCGCGTCCCACCAGAAGCGACAGGTCCATCTGCACAGTGTCGAGCAGTGATCTTGCGCCGGTTTTCTTATCAGTAGGGGCGTCCGTCATAGTATTCCCTTTCTGCGCATCTGGATCTGTTGTTGAAAGATGTGGTTCACCAATCGATTTTGCGCGACCCGGTCGAAGCCGGTTACGGATAGCGGCAGCGTCGCGAGACGCTTGCTGTTGAGAAACACTTCCATATTGTCCTGTCGCACGAACTCTATCCCAAACAGGCGCTCCTTGTCTTCTCTTTGCGTACGGCGGCACACGGCCGCTAACGGAAGCGGTATCGCCAGGTCATCGAATATGGCCGCCTTCAGAAGCAGAAGATCTCCAGTCTGGATTTCCGCGTCGCTTCGAATCAACATCCCGCCGCCGCTTATATTCCGGCAGGATCCTTCCAGCCACTCAAATTCATCGCCGGTGCTGCTCGAGCCGACCAGCGCAATGCTGATCCTCTCGATAAAGTCAATCCGGACAAACTGACGACGCTGGACCCGGGCGATCTGCCGTGGCGGCGTGAGGATATACAGGCTCTTTGCCTGAGTGTTGAACCGGCGAATCTTGCTGGCGAATTGATAGACGGCATCCGCTTTGGTAACCAGCACATTGACTTCGCAATTTTCCCGCAATAACGTGGTCCCCTGTTGAAATTCCGGCGCTGTTATCAAAATACCACCGGCAAGAAAGTCCTCGATGCGTGCGATATAGATCCCTCGCTGGTCGTCGTCACCGACAACTATTTCGAGTTTCTCCCACACTTTCAGCGGCTGTGACATGTTCGTATAAGTCAGCGACACTCGGATCTTCTTCCTGCGTTATGCGGATTTAAGAGCTTCCATGTTCATTTTGCCCTGTTCAATCGCAAGTTCCAGTATCTTTCTGGCCAAGGCCGTCCTGGTCGTGTCGTTGCGATGCTGATATATGAATTCCTGCCCATGCTTTATGGTAGCGTTGAAGTACTGACGGGCGTCATCGTAGGCCCCGATTCGTCGAGACAACTCGGCGATCAGATAAGATGCCTGTATCTGCTGGTTACCCGGCGAGATATCGCGACCCTCGGCAAAGGCCTCTTTATAGTATGTCACCGCTTTTTCGATCGCTTCGCGCTCGTTCGTCACGATGCCATCCCAGCCATTTCTGAGATCAATAAGGAAATCGGTATACGAGCGATACTTTCCGAAAGAGCTTTCTCCCGAAGACTGGTCGCCGCCTAAAGCGGTGGACTTGTATTCGACCAGCAGTCCAGCGAGGTGATCAAGCTGCTGCGAAAGGGTTCCAAGGGTCTGTTCCACCGGCGACAGTTCGCTGGTAAATTTATCTCGATACGGGTAAAGCTGGGCTTTTATCTCGGGATTCAATTTGTCAGCGGCAAAATGCGCCGACAGGTGACGCGAAAAAGCGGCCAGTTCCTGCTTGCTGTTCTCAGATGCGCTTTTCAGAGCTGTGAATTTGTTGTCGATCTCAATAAGCATTCCTTGGAGGAACTGAAGGTGCGGGTTCTCGCCCCGCTCGAGATCACGGAAGATCCAGCCGATGCGCAGATAGAATCGCCCGAGATCGAGGCTGCTGTACCGGTCACAAAGCAACTCGTCAAAGACGGCCAGGTGGAATTTGATAATGGCCGATTTGTTCGGATGATGTGCCAGGTCCATCGCGCTGCCCATGCGGCGGATGATCGAGTCGGCAGAAGCCAGTTGATCCAGATGCTTCTCTTTTACCGTACGCAGGCGATAGGTCCGGAAGTAGTTATCGTTCTTCCAATCCTTAAAACTATTGCTGAACTCTCGGGTGTAAAAACAATTGCTGCAAGTTGCCATGAAGAAAACCAGCGGATTGTAACTCTGATAACGCGGATACCGCCACTGGATATCGAGCGGACAGAAGTCTGTGTCGCGACCATTTTCATAGTACGATCCGACTTTGACCGTTTCAAACTCGTTTATCGTCTTGCAAATCGGACACTCGATTTTCGACAAAAAGAACGGACTTTCAGTAGCCATGTTTATCTCCAGTGTTTTCTCAACTATTATTCATGCTCAGTAGCGACAATTCCGCCTCGGAAATTGGAAGTACTTTCTTGATATTGTCGTGAGTGGCGCCCGCTTTCAGCATGCCTCGGGCGACCCTGATGATCTCACTGCGATTGCGGCGGTTTACCTGGCTGTCTGACAGGACAGGCTCGGCGGTTGGTTCGCTCCTGGTCTGCCTCCCACCCTCGCCAAAACGTATGAATTGCACTCTGTTTGCCGACGAGTAAGACGGGGCTGGTGATGCCGTCTGTGAAGCGTTTCTCTCGGCCGCGTGGACCGTGGCCGGGGCAACCGACGCTGTCTTGTCACCTTGCCGAAACAGCCGATATATGACGACTCCGATTACACCAGCTATGAGGTAACATACCGCGTTGATCGTCATATCAATGGCAAAGTCGGTGGTCACCAGAGCTTTTAATGTTTGCAGTGAAAGTTCCATTTTCACGTATCCTCTGTTTACACCTTGATGTCGATATGTTCGGACGATTCGTTCTCCGAGTCGGAGTCTTCGTCAACCGGGACTTCATGCCCGGGCGGCTCCGCCGGACTTGCCCGGTCCGTTCGTCCATCGACCTCAAGGATCAGTTCATCTTCTTTCTTATCCTGTTCGTTCTGTTCGTTCTGTTCGTCCTTCAGCTTCTTCTTGAGCGCATCCGAAAAGCTCTGGTCGCTTTTGTCCTTGTTGGAACGAGCCAGCCCGTTCACTCTTTCGGATGTCGGTGTATCGGCCACCGAATCGATTCGTTCAAACAGTTCTGCCATGGAAGGACGCTCCTTCGGTTCACGCGCCGTCTCAACCAGTCAGCGCGAATTTTTCCCTCACCATTCCGCGCAGTTTCATGACCGCACGGGTATGAATCTGGGATACGCGGGACTCGGAGATGGTCATGACCTCGCCGATTTCTTTCAGCGTCAGTTCTTCGTAATAATACAGTCCGATTACCAGCTTCTCCTGGCGGGTGAGGCGGTCGATCGCCACACCGATAAACGACTGCAGTTCATTTTTCTCGATGGCGCCCAGCACACTGATTGTCTCGCGGTCGATCACGGTTTCAATGCGCGGGACCTGGCGGTTGTCGTCCTCACGGTAAATGACTTCGTCAAGCGAGAGGATGTTGGTGCCGGACACGTCGTCCAGCGCAAGGTGTAATTCCTCAACCGACAGCTTCATATAGTGAGCCAGTTCTTCCTTTTCCGGCGGACGGCCTAATTTGTTCTCCAACACGAGGTGTGCCTTTTCAATTTCTCTCGACTTTGCTCTCGTCGAGCGAGGCACCCAGTCGAGTGCGCGAAGTTCATCGAGGATGGCGCCGCGGATGCGGGGCACCGCGTATGTCTCGAACTTCACTCCGCGTTCAGGATCAAAATTGCTGAATGCTTCGATAAGACCAATCACCCCGGTGCTTACCAGGTCCGAGAGCTCAACTGAGCGTGGAAAGCCCATGGCCATACGGGTGGCAACGTTTCGCACCAGCGGAATATATTTGCTCAGCAATTCCCGACGAACCTCAGGACTCTTCGCTTTTTGGTAGCGAGTCCATTCGCGCTCCGACACATCCCATTTCTTGATCTTCTTGGCCTTGTCAATCGCGGCTTGTTGGTCGATGACCACAGGCGTCTTTTTCGACCGGCGTTTTCCAGGTTCGGCTTTGAGTGTGCTAACCATAAGAACGTTATCCTCTTATATCGGCCGGAGCCGGGGTTTTATTAATTGTGTTCGTGGTAGTAAGCTGCCTCCGGGCCTGACTGGCGCCGATTGACGCAGCTAACGCAGTAAGTGACTGAACTACAGGCGATTGAGAATCGATCGCCGCAAGCGGACGCTGAATGGCCAGAGCCCGACGAACCACGCCATCCTCGGGGAGGAATCCGGCGTAGCCGGGATATGACCGCAGAAAGCGCTCAGAAACTGCGCATAATTTCGCATAAATGTGATCTGCCTCCTGTTGGGATTGGGCCCGGTTGACCAGCACGCGACAATCGATTGACCGGTCGGCCGCCTTGAGATGCTTGTAAAGACCGTAACAGTCTGAAATCGAAGTCAACTCCGGCACCAGTACGAGCAGACAAAGATCCGAGGCATGGGCGATCACGGTCGACGTCTTGGACACTCCGGACGCGTGGTCGATAACAATGTAGTCATAGTTGCTGCCCTGCTGACGAAGCTGCTTCATCATACGGCCGATCGGTGTGATATCGCCGTCCTGAATAACCGCCCGGTCGCCGCACGCGGCCAGCATATCAAGATTCTTGTCAAGTATCGTTACGGCTTCCGCCAGACTCAGGCTGCCGGAGATAAACTGGTTGATCCCATACGTACACCGACTGTTGGCCAGAATATGGATATTGCCAAAATTGAGATCTGCGTCTATTACCAGGACGCGCTGGCCGAACGACACCAGGGTGCGTGATAGATTGTATGCTACGACAGACTTTCCTACGCCTCCCTTGCCGGAGAGCACGGATACTAATGTCGGTCCGCCTGATTCGGCGATATTTCTCTGTTGAAGAGTAAGCTTATTAGGCACGGCTGACCTCCATCGCAAGCAGCTGTCGTGCAGTCCTGTCCGGATCCGGCGTGTGCAGGGTGCCTAAACCACCGGGAGCATCGACTACCATCGCAATGGCGGTGTCGAGCGCGGAGGCCGCGGCCATCATACTGCCGTAAGCGGTGGTCAAATCGGTCATCGTCATGATCAGATGAGTCGGTGCGAATTTCTTCAACTCGGCCGCGAACCGTGAGATATCGACCGAACGGGTAAGGCAGGAAAAGACGGCGATATGCATGGTCGGCTTGATGATCTCAATTCTCTTCTGGAGAGCCTCTACCGCGTCAGTGCCGCTGGGAAGCGCCGGTGTATCTATCAGAGTGATAGTCTCTTTTTCGGGTGTGAAATCCTGATGTTCAGCGTAAGGGTCAGCCATTTCCGCACCGAGTATCTCGGCGTATCCCGCAAGCTCTTCGAATGCCGTCATCTTAAACGAGTCCAGCGTAACGAGTCTTACTTTTCTGCGATCGCGCGCCACCAACAGCGACGCAAGCTTGCCCAGCACCGAAGACTTTCCGCTCCCGGCCGGACCGCTGATGACAACACGGTCTCCCGGCGTGAAAGTCACGCTCGGCAACATGATGCCACTGAAGTGCTTTACCAATTCCTCCCGCGCGGCGTCAAATACACCTGTCGCATCGACTTTCTTGTCATCGAGCGATTTGACGAGATTTATGATCTGGTCTTCGAGGACGTCTGCTTTGCGAAGTCTGGCGCAAAGTTCGCCGTACTGCTGGGATTCCGGTGCCGTACGAGGCGCAAGGCTGCGGGCCACCAGGCTGTCCAACTTGCGCTCCAGGTCCGAAATCTTGTCATGCAAGGCGCTATCGGAGTCCGACATCGGTTGCTCCTGAACGACGCCGGTCAGACGATTCGTGCCGACCGGTACGTGAGCGGAACCCGGATTCTTTTTCGGACTCGTAAAGATGCGTGACGTCCGGCCAACCGTCGCTTTTTCCAGGCAGGCTGTCACTTCGAATGCCGGACGACCGTCTGAACCAGACACTCTACCGCTCTTGAGCACTATGGCGTCGCCACCCATTTCTTCGCGGACACGCTTAAGCGCCGCGGCTGATGTTTCCGCCGTAAAAGTCTTAATTATCATCGCCTAACCTCACCATTCCGGTTGATACGAGCTCGACATCCTGGAGAATCTCATTGTAGGAGATCACTGCCAGCTGAGGCTTCGCCGCTTCGACCAGGCGTCGCAGGGCCAGTCGAATATTGGGCGAGCAGATGCACGCCGGAGTGTGTCCGGCGGCCGCCATCAGGTCTGATTGACGACCCATCCGGTCAAGCAACGATTCCGTCAGAGCCGGGTCCAGCACCAGCATCAAACCCTGCTTGGTGCTCTGGACCGACTCAGACAATCGTTGTTCGACAACCGGGTCGATTGTGAATACATATATCTTGTTGTCGCGGCCGCGATAGAGGTCAGTAATCTGACGTTTCAGCGACATACGAACATATTCCGTAAGCACGTCGGTATCCTTCGTGACACCGATATAGTCGGAAGCAGTCTCGACGATCGTGGCCAGATCACGCACCGGTACCCGCTCTTTAAGCAGGCCGATTAGTATCTTCTGAAGCGATCCGAGCGGGACGATTTCCGGGATGACTGAGTCAACCAGGGCCGGATAATCTTCCTTGAGCGTGTTAACCAGATGATGTACATCCTGCCGGGTCAGTATTTCGCTGGCGGCATTGCGGATGACCTCCGTAAGATGTGTAGCGACTACCGATGATGAATCCACGACCGTGTATCCTTGCGCTTCCGCCATCTCCTTGAGATTCGGAATAATCCAGGTAGCGCTCAGGCCAAAGGCGGGATCCTTGGTGTCGAATCCATCAAGCTTTTCTTCAATGAATCCGGGATTAATGGCCATCAGGTGGTCAACCATCAATTCACAATCAGCAACTTTGATTCCTCTGATCTTGATCTGGTACTGGTTCGGCCGGAGCTGGACGTTGTCGCGGATTCGTATCGGCGGGACGATAATGCCGAGTTCGCCGGCCAACTGCTTGCGTATGGAGGAAATTCTATTGAGCAGGTCGCCGCCTTGCTTACTGTCGACCAGCGGAATCAGTCCGTAACCGATCTCAAGGCCAAGGGTGTCGACCTTAAGCAGATCTTCGGTACGTTCCTGCGGTTTGCGCGTGTCGGCCTGACGACTCTGTTCCTGCTGCCGGGAGACCAGCGCTTTGCGTTTGGTCGCTTCCCGCGTCATATAGCCGATACCACCGACGACCGCTCCGAGTATCAAGAAGGTGAAGGTCGGCATACCCGGTAGAAAACCGAATATGAGCAACATCAGGGACGCCACCAGTATGGCCCGCGGTTGACGGGTCAACTGAATTGCCAGGTCTGTTCCCATGTTCGACGTCGACGCCGCTCTGGTGACGATAATACCGGAGGCAGTCGAAACCAGCAGTGCCGGTATCTGCGTCACCAGACCATCGCCGATTGACAGCAACGAATAAGTTCTAAGCGCTTCAGTGAGCGGCATGCCGTTCATGGCGATACCAATCACAAAACCGCCGATGATATTGATCAACGTGATAAGGATCCCGGCCACGGCGTCACCACGGACGAATTTTGATGCGCCGTCCATGGCGCCGTAGAAATCCGCCTCTTTGGCGATTTCTGCGCGCCGATCCTTGGCTTCCTGCTCGGTGATGATGCCGGCGTTCAGATCAGCGTCGATCGCCATCTGCTTGCCGGGCATGGCATCGAGAGTGAACCTCGCCGCAACTTCGGATATGCGTCCCGCACCCTTAGTGATTACGACAAACTGGATCACCACCAGGATGACGAAAACTATGAAACCGACAACATAATTTCCCTGGACCACGAAATTTCCAAAGGAGTTGATTACTTCGCCGGCATACGCCTGACCAAGAATCAAGCGTGTCGAAGCGACGTTTAATGATAACCGTAGTAGCGTAACAATCAGGAGCATCCCCGGAAATACTGAAAGATCCAGCGGCCGGGTGATATACAGGGTTGTAAGCAGCACTACCAACGAGAAGGTGATATTAAAAGCGAGTGCAAAATCCAGCAGCATCGTCGGAATCGGAATCACCAGGACACCGATGATGGCGATGACGCCCAGGGCCAGCACGATATCCGAACGCGACGCCAGCTTTTCAAGCACGCTTTGTTGTAGTCCTGCCTGTGCCATACTAATTCAGTATCTTTCCCTTGGTTTTGTAGACGTATGCCAACAATTCCGCCACCGCCCGGTAAAGGTTCCCCGGGATCATCTGGCCGATATCACACAGCTTGAACAGGGCACGGGCCAGCGGCTTGTCTTCGATAACCGGAATGCCATGCTCTTTTGCGATTTCTTTAATTTTCTGGGCAATCAAACGTTCACCCTTCGCCAGCACGTACGGCGCATTCATCTGTTCCGGATCGTATTTCAGGGCGACCGCGATATGAGTCGGGTTGGTCACCACAACATCCGCAAGCGGAACCGCACCCATCATGCGGCGACGCGCAACTTCGCGCTGAATCTGGCGCACGCGGGATTTCACCTGCGGCGATCCCTCGGTCTCTTTATATTCGTCCCTGATATCCTGCTTGGACATCCGGATCGATTTCTCAAATTCATATCTCTGGTAGATGTAATCGAGGACGGCGATTGCGAGGATGGCGCCTCCGGTTTTCAGCGCCAGCATAAGCGTCAACTTGCCCAGCACCCCGGCAAACTCGGGTACGGACATATCGGGCAGCAAAAAGAAAGAACTGAACTCGCTGGCGATGACTTTGTAGGCGACAAATCCGACAACCAGCAGCTTGATGGTATCGCGAACAAGCTGAACCAGCGAGCGAACGGAAAACAACCGTTTAGCTCCCTCGACCAGATTCAACCGCTCGAATTTGAGTTCCATCGCCTTGGACGACACCTGGAACCCTACCTGGGCCACGTTCACTCCCAACGCCACGATCGTGAGCACCGCGAATATCGGCATTACCAGCAGGAGAAATTTGATGATGTTCTCGCTGAATACCGACGCGAAGGTCGGATCCTGGGCGGCAATAAACGGCGCATTGGCCATCGTATAGCGCATCAGCTGCATCGTCTGGTCGGCCAGGTAAGGACCGGCCATATACAGCGTCAGGAAGCCAAGACACAAAATAGCGGCCGCGTTTAACTCCTGCGACTTCGCAACCTGACCTTCTTCGCGCGCTTTCTTCCGCCGATGGTCGGTTGCTCTTTCTGTTCTTTCCTGGAATCCTTGCTCAGCCATGGCTTACGCCTTTCCCAGCGCTATCAAAAGAGTGTGAAGTTCATTGTCGAAGTATTCCAGCGAACGCTGGATGACATAGGTGAACAGGGGCAGCGATAATGCCATTACCAGCAGACCGGCCCCGATCTTGATCGGGAAGCCGACAAAGAACACGTTCATTGTCGGCATCGTCTTGGCTACCGTTCCCAGTGCGATATCCGTTAGAAAGAGCGTGATGATCACTGGAGATGCAATCTTGATGGCAATTACAAAAATGTACGCCGAGTACTTTATGAACAGGTCCGCGGCCGTTCCTGACAAATGAGCATTGCCGGCCGGTATCACCTGGTAGCTGTCTACAAAGGCTCGGATAATCACATGGTGACCGTTGATAGTCAAAAAGAAGAGGACCGCCAGTACATACCAGAACCGCCCGATGATCGACACCTGGTCGCTTTGATTCGGGTCGAAAATATTGGCAAAAGAAAAACCTGCCTGATAACCGACTATCGCTCCACCCGAAAGAACACCGATAAAGATGAAGCGGTAGACCAACCCGATCAGGACTCCCACCAGCAATTCATTAAAAACCAGTCCGGTCAATTGCCACAGGTTCTGTACCTTTGGCAGCGTTTCAAGTCCGCCGATAACCGGAAGCAGAATCAGGGACAGTAAAACCACCAGACCGACTTTGATGATGGTGGGAATGCCGCGGTCGCCATAAACTGGAGCCGTTACAAAAACGCCCGATGCCCGGATCATGACCAGAAGCATCAGAATCAGTTTATCAGCGCCATAGTTAACGAAGTCGAACAACCTAATGTCCTTACAATTCGGGTTAATCGACTTTACTTATCACAAATCATGTGCCAAGCTGAAACAGTCCGGTACGTTCCGATAATGAATTGTATATCAATGACTTAGGAATCGCCTTCTATTGATGGGCTTTCCCCGGCCCGGATTCTGTGGAAAAAATTACCAGCGATGGTGGAAAAAAGTTCAGAAGGAACTGCTGGTGAGCGTAATGGGTTACCCCACCAGCGTCGGAATAAGCTCGAACATATGGCGTGTGAAATCGGTCGCCATGTTGATCATCCAGGGCAGAAATATCAACAGCGCGAGCGCGACCGCAATGATTTTCGGGACAAATGTCAGCGTCATTTCCTGAATCTGGGTAATGGCCTGAAATATCGAGATGGCCAACCCGATTACCAGTGCGACCAAAAGCAGCGGCCCGGAAATCATCAGGGTGAGCATCAGCGCTTCGCGTCCAATCGAGACCACCATTTGCGGAGTCATACTACTTCCCGTCCTTTCCTACATGTGGAATGATTCCACCAGCGATTTAATCAACAGATACCAGCCATCCACCAGAACAAACAACAGAATCTTGAACGGCAATGACACCAGTACCGGCGGGAGCATCATCATGCCCATGGACATCAGCACCGAGGCAACGACCATGTCGATCACCAGAAACGGAATAAAGAGCACGAATGCGATCTGGAATGCGGTGCGAAGTTCGGAGATGACAAATCCGGGCACCAGAACCTGCAGAGGGATGTCCTTCTGATCCTGGGGCTTGTCAAGCTTGGCAATGTCCACGAATAAGGCAAGATCTTTCTCGCGGGTCTGGGCAAGCATGAAGGTCCGGAATGGCCCCACTCCCTTCTCAAACGCTTCCTCTTTGGTGATCTGTTTATCCAGGTAGGGCTTTATCCCCTCCGTGTACGACTTGTTTATCACCGGCGACATGACGAAGAACGTGAGCACAAGAGCAAGCGCCACCAGCAATTGATTCGGTGGCATCTGGTTGACTCCGAGCGCCTGCCGAAGAAACGAAAGGACTACGGTAAAGCGAATAAACGACGTCACCATGATGAGAATCGATGGCGCGAGTGCCAGCACGGTCATCAAGATTACAATTTGCAAGGTCGTGGAGAGGTCCGACGGGTCGGCTGATTCGCCGACCTGTACCGAGACTTTCGGCACGGTCTGAGCGGAGGCACTGACGGCAAAAACCGTAATGCCGAGGCATAGCATGAGCAACAGCGATTTCTTGTTCATATCCTATATCTTTCGTTATCTCGCGACATCCTTGTCGCGATCAGCGGAGACAGACTTCCTGTCATCTCCGACTATTCGTGCAGGCAACTAACCTTCCAGCGCAGCTTTCCCGGGTTTGCTCAGGCGCATTTCGCGGATCCGCCCGGCCGCGGACTTGAAGATACCGGTGAACGACTCTGATTCCGGAGCTGACTCCAGTTGCGCCATAATCTCTTTTGTCTTCGCACTATCCAGTTCGGTCAGCACCGATATATTTGTTTCCGTAGTTCCGATGAGCACCGCTTTATCGGCTACCCGAAGCAGGGTCACGCTCTTTTTCGGCGCCACAAACGTCGTTTCGATAATTTCAAGCAGTTCATGCTGGCGGTTGCCGGAGTACTTCTTCCCCATCGTCTTCTTGAGCAGGAATATGCCGCCATAGATGCTCGCCAGCACAATGACGAGCGCACTCCCAAGCTTCAGCATCGACGGTAACTGCGAACCAAAGTACGACGGGTTCTCGGACGGCTGATTTTCACTTACGGTCTGCTGTTCGATCGTATTCAGAGCCGTCGACTTATCAGCCGAAACGCGGTCGGTACGAATCACCAGCACACCTATCAGGGCGATGACGATGATCGCGCCGAATGCCAGCTGGGAGCGACGCTTTTGTTTAAGACTCTTCTCCAAGAGACTTCAACCTTTCTTCAGGGGTCATAAGTTGGGTGATACGCACGCCGAAGTTCTCGTCAATGACGACCACTTCACCGCGGGCCACTATCTTCTGATTGACCAGCAGATCAACCGGTTCACCGGCCAGTTTGTTAAGCTCCACCACTGAGCCGGGACCCAACGCGAGTATGTCTGAGATCGACATTTTGGTGCGTCCAAGTTCAATTGCGATCGGCAGGTTTACGTCCATGAGCAGATCGATATTACGCTTGGGCGGCTTAGATGCCGGCTCCGACAGATGTTGAAATTCGGCCTTGGATACCGCCGCTTGCCCGAACTCAATGTCATTGACATCGGCCTGGGCGCTCTCTTGAGGGAGATCCTCAAGCATCGCCATCATTGCCGCCTCGGCGTCCTCTTCAGACGCGTCTGCCGCGTCGACTACTCGACTGGCATCGTCTGGTGCCGCATCGGTCTGCATCGGCTCAAGCCCGTCCTCCGGGACATCGGCGTCAGCCTGGTGTTTCAAGTCCTGATCATCGGCCATAATCTATTCCACCTCCATACGTTCTTCTTCCTGAACTTCAATTATCTGAACCGCCCGTTTTTTCCCTTTCAATCCGGGGTGGGCGATGAATTTTCTTCGCTTGTTTACAAAAACGTCGATCGGCAATGCTATCTTCTTCTCTGAGGGAATGATATCGTTCACCTTCAGTTCCAGAAATTCCTTCATCCTGATGTGCGTGGTCAGAAGCTCAGCCGTCAGCTCAGCGTCCACCTTCGTGATGTTGAACAGGTTCAACCGGCGATCACTGTCCAGATTCTTCTTCTTGGTTGCATCGATCCAGTTCTGGGCGGAGAGTTTTGTGATAATCGGTTCCAGCGAGACATACGGATAACACACCGTGAGCAGACCGGTCGACTGGAACAGCTTGACCTGAAACGATACAACGACCACCGTTTCGCCCGGCGGGACGATCTGAATAAACTGTGGATTAGTCTCAAAGCTCTTCTGATCGACATCGATCTGGACGATGTTTTCCCATGCCCGTTCCAGGTCACGATACAGCTTATGCGACAGGCGAGTCATCACCGAACGCTCAATGCCGGTCAATTCGCGTTCCGTTTCGAGAATCTTTCCGTTGCCGCCGAACATCCGGTCGATAAACGAGAACGTGAGAGTCGGATTGAAGTCGACCAGGCAGACAGCATCCATCGGCGCCGCACCGAAGGTATAGGTACACGACGGCGTAACCAGCGACATGATGAATTCTGAGTAGGTAATCTGATCGACCGATACCAGGTCGACATCGACTATGGTACGCATGATGGCGGACAGCGTCGAGGCATAGTGACCGGCAAAATTGTCATGCATGTTTTCAAGCGTGCGAATCTGGTCTTTGGAAACCCGGTTTGGATGCTTGAAATCGTAGGCTATTATTGAGCGAAGTTTCGCGTCATCAAAATGCTCTTCCTCGGAGTGACTTTCGCCCGATGATACCGTTGTCAATAACGCATCAATTTCGTCCTGTGATAGAATCTTTGCCACAGTACTTATCCTCTACTGGAGTACAAAATCCGTATAGTACACGCCGGTGATGCCATCGGTATGCATGAGATCGGACACCCGTTTCTTGATTTGATAGCGGGCGATCTCTTTTTGCTTTACATCGGTCAATTCCGCCACTGTCTTGGAGGCTAAAATTGTGATGAGCGCGTCCCTGATTATCGGCTCATTCTTGCCGAATTCCGCTTCGAGTTCGGGAGAGTCCAGCGCGAATCCAAGTGAGACGGAAAGAAACCTCGAACCACCGGTTCCTGCCGGGTTAACCACAATATTGCTGACCGCATAGATGATGCTGCCGCCTTCAGCTCCTTTTTCACTCTTTTTGGCCGTTTCCGTTTTGTGAGCTTTGTCGGTAGTCGAAGCGTTCGTGGATCCTGAGTCGGACCCGGAAAGCATCGGTTTGATGACAAAGATCGCGAGCACGACCCCAAGGACGATAGCACCCAGACCGATTCCTCCGAACAGCAACATCTTGTTGCCGCCTTTGCGGGGTCCTTCGCCTGACATCGCCTGGGCTTCGGCCGCAGCCACGACCGTCTTGTCTTCTGTATTCGCCATCACTGACTCCCTTCAGGTATGGTAGAGGTATCCGGACGATGAGTCCGGATACCTGACTTTCTCTTGAACTCGGCGACCCGCTCGATTATTTCGTCGGTCGTCTCCCTGACCATTATCTTCTTGCCAGTGGTAAGCGAGATAATCGTGTCGGGCGTCGATTCGACGAATTCTATCAGGTCGGCGTTCACCACCAACTCTGAATCATTGAGACGGGTTACCTTGATCATTGCTTACTATCTCTTAATGTTCACCAGTTCATCGAGCATGTTGTCCGAGGTCGTGATGATCCGGGCGTTGGCCTGGAAACCACGCTGGGCGGTAATCATGCTGGTAAACTCCTGCGCAATATCGACCGACGATGACTCGAGCGCGCCGGAGGAAATGTTGCCCGACACCGTCGCGCCGGCAATTCCTTCAACCGCTTCACCCGAGTTAGCCGAGGTCTGGTACATCGAACCACCCGCTTTGCGCAAACCGGCCTGGTTGTTGAAATCAGCCAGCACTATCTGCGCCAGCGTACGGGTCACGCCGTTCGAGAAGATACCGGAAATGTTTCCGGCCTTATCGATCGCGATCTTTTCCAAAATCCCAAGACCATAACCGTCTTGTCCGACTATGGATGCCGTGTGGCTTCCGGAAGCGAATCCCGTCAAGCCGTTAAAATTCCCCGAGCTGCCGGCGTTGACGGCGACATTCAGCGGGGCCGCGCCATTACCCGGGTCGATCGTAATCGACGCCGCGCCGCCATTGAAATCAAACGTATTCAATGAACCGTCGGAATTGAACGACACGTAACCGGACGAACCGGTTGTAATGTTCTCATTGCCCAGAGTCGAGGCACGCCATTCCCAGCGATTGTTGAGCACGGACTTCGTGAATTGGAGCGACACAATATGCTTGTCACCGAGCGAGTCAAACACCGCCAGTGACATCGAGTGAGTGGTCGGTTCCGTGTCGATTAGCAGTTCGTTACCCGGAGTGGTAGCCGCCAGGCCGCCCGAGAAGGTCGTGATATCAATTCCGCCACCTCCCAGACCGGTTAAACCTTCGACAAGACCCGTCTGCTCATTGACAACCAGGCCGAGTTGCGTGACTACCGGACCCGAAGCGGCGCCGGTGCCTACGGTAGGCGTGAAGGTGTCAGTCGCAGCGAAGGTATTGTCGGCCCCACCGGCCGATACGAAAGTACCGCCCGGGGCAATGCCGAATACCTGCGCCACGATATCACCAGCCGCGGCGGCCGAAGACTCGAAACTGTAGTCCGTTGGATCGCCCGCTCTGTTGCGGGTGATTTGAACTTCACCGCCGTTAAGGGTCGCCGTCACTCCGGCGATCGAATTAATAGCGTTGATAAGGTCCCCTACCGTTGAATCTGAAGTCAACCCAAGCACCGATTCGGTACGTGAACCATCAACGGTAATTCCAAAGTCAGTGAAATCAGTAACGCCCAGCGAGCTGAGCAGGGTGTTCGTGCTAAGCGGGTTGCCGGACGAGTTTGTTCCCGTGAATGAAGCCGCAATGGCCTGTTGGCCGGTAATCGAGATCGAGTGCGTGCCACCGACACCGTCGGAGGCCGTGCCCGATACGTTGGCAACGTTCGACGTTCCCGCCGAATTCAGTGACGAAACCGAATCAGTCGCCGCCGAGTTCAAGTTATTGGCAAGCGTAATGTTCTCGGTCGCCCGCGCCGGATCCTGTTGGCCAAACGGAATTGTGATCTGGCCGGTCGTGGCCAGCGACGGAATATTGCCGCTGGAATCAGCCATCTTGCCCAGGACATACAGGCCGGTAGCCGGGTCAACCAGATTCGAATTGGCGTCGAATCCGAAAGCGCCCGCCCTGGTGTAGAATTTGTTGTTATTCGTATCACCAAGAACGAAGAATCCGGAACCCTGTATTGCAAGGTCCGTTATTTGTCCGGTCGTTTCCAGTCCGCCCTGCAGGAAAATGCTGTCAATCGATGACACCTGCATACCCAGACCGAGCTGGACCGGGTTCGTACCGCCGGAGACCGACGATGGACGGCCGGCTCCGCGGAATGTTTGAACCAGCGCTTCCTGGAAATTCACACGGCTGGCTTTGTAGCCGATCGTGTTGATGTTGGCAATGTTGTTGCCGATCACGTTCATCTTCACCTGATGGTTCTTCAGTCCGGACACACCGGAATACAATGATGCCATCATAATTCAGATACCTCCATACATGACCAGGACCTCCCCATCATAATGGGGACCAATCCCGTGTTAGGTTTATTGAGTGGGTTGTTGTTGTATGCGTTCATTCTCAGATGATCACAGCCGAATCTATCGCTGTGACCACTCCTTCTTTCAAATTATCTTTGTCGAAAGCAGTGATGACGGTTCTGTTCTTGACGGAAACGACAAATGCCGCCTCATCGGTCAGGATAAGTGTCTCTTTTGACCCCTTCAGTTCGGCTTTATCGACCGCGTCGGCAATGCTGTTCAACTTGTCCTCAGACAGGTTGATCCCGCGTGAATACAACCGCTCGTGCGCGTGCTTGGAGAAATAAATCTGCCGGCTGTTGGCCAGCTCGCGAGAAAACATATCCTTGAATGATGCCTTCTCGGTATTTTCCTGAGGCGATTGCACTTTCGAACGACTGGCAATCTCGATAAGATTGACCGGACGCTGATAGTTGTTGATTCTCATTCCCTGACCACTGCTCATGACAAACCTTCCTGTGTTGTTATCCTGCTCAGTTGCCGTCGTCGTTAGAGCCCGGCTCACCCACGGAGGTGATATCGCCCAGCGCGATTTCCGTGCCGTTGACTTTCAAATAGGCGGAGCCGTCGCGGTAAATAACCGACTGGACAATACCGACCACCGAAAGACTCGGTGTGATGGTCGTGCCGGCCGCCGTCTTGGCCGTTGCCTCGATCGTGTAGTACCCTTCGGCTACCCGGTTGCCCTGATCATCCTTGCCGTCCCACTTGAACGAATTGACGCCCACCGATGGACTCTTGTCGGTCAGGTTGGCAACCACCGTACCGTTGCTGTCACGCACGGTGAAGTCGACTTCCTGAGCCGGTGAGTCAAGCGTGAAATTAATCGTGGCCGGATCGGTCTGACCCACGTAGACACCCTTGTACTCGGACTTGACTTCCTTGCCGATTAGGCCCGAAGCCATCACGTTGTTCAGGGACTGCATGGACAGATAATCCCACTGGTTGGATTTGCTTATGCCATCGGCGATATTGTTCATCTGTTCCAGCGAAGAGAACTGCGCCAGATCCGCGATGAACTGCTCATCGGACGCCGGGTTCATGGGATCCTGATTCTCAAGCTTCGTTACCAGAAGCTGCAAAAAATCATCCTTCCCTAAAGACTGAAGACTCCCGGTCGTTTTGGGCTGACCATTGGTGTCGGTCGGAATTGGTGATATGAATGACATATCCTTCTCCTATGCTAACAGGTTTACCCTCCCCTGGCCGACATATCCGCCTCGCGCGGCCGGGGAGTGAGTAACCTGCATGATATTTTCTTCGATCGCGTTCTCGCCCTCAGGCTGGCCGTTTCGGAACCGTCCGTTCCGACTCCACTCGGGGCGACGTTCAAACAGGTGATGTTGCGGCGCTTCGCCGCTCACCATTACCTGGATTTGCTGAACCTTGATATCGGCTTTCGCGAGCTGGGTAAGCAGCTTGTCAAGTGAACCTTCGAGTGTGTTCTTCGCCGATGTCGTATTGACTACCAGCCTGGCGCTGAGTTCGTCGTTATTAATGCTGAGACTCAACTTGGCCGGTCCAAGATGCTCCGGCTCGATGCGTAGAGTAATCTCACGACCTGCCGGCTTGAGAGCGGTCTTGACGTCCTCAGGAAGTACAAACTTAACCTGCGGAGCGTCCTTCTTGCCTGGGATATCCGTGCTGTCGATCGTCGTCTTGTGCAGACCAAAAATGGTGTCAGTCTTATCGTTTGTAAGTCTCGACGCGCTCTTACCGTCAGTCGAGTCTTTTTCGAGCAGTCGCTTGACCTGGTCTAATGACACATCGACTTTCCCTCTGAACGTGTCGGCTGCGTCTTTCTTATGCTCGCTCGCCCCAGTCTGGTCGAACGGGGTAACAAACGGGCTTTCCTGATCGGCAACCGCAGCTCTACCAACTTTAGATTGGGCATTACTAGTGCCATCGTTCTCAATTGTACGACTCACCATCGGCTTTACCACCGCTTCAGTAGATTCATCCGACATGAGAGTAAGATCGGTTGATTTAGACTGCTGGTCGTTACGAGTATTGGATACCGTGGCACGAAGGTCCACCGGACGAAGCTGTGTCCGAAGCAGGATCTCGCTACTGGTCGTGCCGTCGAAAAGTGAAACGGTCAAACCCGTGCTGGTCGAAGACTGTGCTGCGTTGCTATTCATCGATCGGGAAATTTCAATAGACTGTGTGTTCAGTTTCGCCACGAGTTTCGCGAAAGTTGATTGCGTATTCGTGACTCCGAGATCAAGCTTTTCAGAACCGGTAACAGCGGACTTTTCAGCGCCAATCCCCTGAAGTGCATCCAGTGAAATGCTGAGCTTGATCTGCCGGGTTGGGTCAGCGTCTGATACGATTTGCAGCTGTAAACTGCCATCCGTGACTTGTGATGATACGACGTCATATCGACCGAGCGGCAGATCTATCGGCACACTAGTGACTACATCTCTCAAGTTTTGATTCATCACCACTGCCTGGTGCGGCAAAAGCGACATGACATCAGGGACGAAACCGCCGGCAGAAACTTGTGAAGCTTGAGGTTTCGAAACTTGTACTTGCGGCAACTCCGGCAATACGATTGAACCTGAGTCATCTACAGGTGTGCAGATCGAACCACTATTAATGTTTGAGATAGCAACTGTCTGATCACCGAGAAGGCCCGTAACCAGAGTTGGAATTATCTGTTGTGAGTCATCGGTCTGAGCCAGAGTCTGATTGATGAACCCCTGCTCGAAATTCGGCGCCTCACTTATAATGTCCGATTGAGTGGCGAACGGCAGTTGTGCTTTGCCGGCCAGGCCATCGGCCCCGCCCAGCAGCAGACCGCTTATAATGTCGCCGAATACAACACCAGCATTCACCGCACTGCCCGCGGAGTTTGGGCTCGACCCGTTTCCGGTCGGACCACCCGCGGCAGTCAAGAGATTCAATATGTTTACCGGTGTAAATGTCATGGTCAGTTTTCAGCAATTGTTATTAGTTGTTTGGATAGCTTCGCCGCCCGCTGAGCCGGAAGTAACTGCAGAACTTCCGACGCGTTCTTCACTTTCATTTTGGGCAGAATGGCTACCACGGTCTCGTCATCGAGATTGGCCATCAACCGTGCCACCGCCCGTGAGTCCATGCCATCGTACAGCTTGGCAAGCTGGGCAACGCGGGCTACCTCGGCCTGCTCCAACACCAGCATCTTGCGATCCACATCCTGCTGCTGTTTGTCGAGACTTTTCTGGCGTTCATTAAGAGTGTTTTCCCAAACCGCCAGCGAATCTTTCTTCATCTTGATCCAGTTGGCCTCTCTGAGAGAGTCTTCAACCAGCATCTCCTCACGCCCCTGGGCTACTTCGTTGGAATCAGGCTGATAATCCAGAAACGACAGATTGTCCATGATTTTATCGATTGCCGCCGGATCGCTATCTGAAAGCGCGGCCATCGTGTCAAAATCGGTTGTTGCGGAAGAGTCTGCGTGAGATGTCGAGGGCGCGCTGGGATGCGATTCGGTCGCCGATGCCTGCTGGGCAGGTGTTTCCGTCTCAGCTCCCTTCTTGCCCTTAAGCATGAACGCGATTCCGAATGCGATCAACAGCACCACAACCAGTCCGCCGCCACCCAACATGATGTATTTCATCAAGTTGCTTTTCGCGCCCGACGGCTGCTCCGCTTCCTGCGGCTCCATTTTCGCATGACTATTGTTTAAATCTTCCACCATATCTGTATTCCAAAATAGTTACAATACACTTTGCTCCACCGGGAGTTAAGCAAGGCCTGTGCCAATTGCCCACCATGCGACATAACGCCTTGAATGTAATGCGATTAGAAAACGTGACGGGAGCGTGAGGTTACTCTTACAGGCAAGACAAGCGGAATTTTTTTCCAGCCTGATCGGAAGAAATAGAGCTAATTGGGTTGATTACTGGCCTATGGCGCGGGAAGCCGTGCTCGTGGCTCGAATTGGTTTCAAGTTGCGGTCAGGAGACGACTTCCCCGGCCACAAAATCGTCAGTCGCCGCGCTAATGCGAACTTTGACTATCTCTTTGCCCGGCACAATATTAGACGGCAGCTTGACTTTGACATAATTATCCGATACCCCCCAGTATGAACCGTCCGGGTTCGGCTTGTGCTGGCTGATAACCTCAAGGGTGCGGCCAATCTGCCGCGTGTGACAACGGAGTTTCAGCTCATTGGAGATGCGAGAAAGAACCGCGTTGCGTTCCTTAATAACAGTCGGATCGACCTTGTCGGGCATCTGGCTGGCCGGGGTGTCGCGACGGTCCGAATAGCTGAATACATGCAGATAATCAATCAGACCGGATTCAGCCAGCTTGCGGGTCCGTTCGAAATCTTCATCGGTCTCGCCCGGGAATCCGACAATCACATCCGCTCCGACAGTCGTGTTTTCGACTGCCTCGCGCACCGATGATACCCGACCTATATAAGTATTCTGGTCGTACGGGCGACGCATCTGGCGAAGGATCCGCGATGATCCGGACTGCAGCGGGAGGTGCATGTGCCGGCAGATGCGTCCGTTGGAACCGGCATACATCTCAACCAGTTCCTCGCGAACCGTCTGCGGTTCAATCGATGATATCCGCAGGCGATATAAATCCGTCTCGCGGAGAATCATCCGGCAGAGACCGGCCAGATTTTTCACTATCGGCTCAACTTTACGACTCCGGTAATGTCCGATATGTACTCCGGTGAGAACAACTTCTTTGTAGCCGTTCGCTACGAGCGAGTTGATTTCGTCGATAATCTCGGTCGCGTTTCGATTTCGGATCCGTCCCCGGACGGTTGGAATAATACAGAACGAACACCACTGATTGCATCCGTCGGAGATTTTCAGCCAGGCCCGGTTATGATCGAAGAAATCGCTCACCAATGGCGAGCAGTTCTTGTCCGGTTCTTCCGTAAACAAGTCGGGGAGTTTTTCCGGCAGGATGCGCGCGATATCGTCTTTCTGGGCGTTGCCGATAATCAGGTCGACCCCCTCCATACCCGCGACTTTCGACGGATCATTGTCGACATAGCATCCGGTCACCACAATTCGGCTGCTCGGATTCTTGCGCGCCGCTTTGCGAATCAAGTTCCGGCAATCGGCATCGGCCTTATGCGTTACCGTGCATGTATTAATGATATACAGGTCGGCCGGCTCACTGTGCTGGGCACGATCAAAGCCGTAGGGATAAAGCTGAGCCGCCATTTTTTCCGACTCATACTGATTAAGTCGGCACCCGACCGTCTGGACCGATATCTTTTTCATTCTGGTTTCAGCCATCGCCACCCAATATACGCGATTTCCTGGAATTTGGGGAGGAATTTTGGGGCCGAATACCGAAGGCGTCAAGGTTCGTCATTGCGAGGCGTACGTCAGACCGATAGGGCTGACAGCCGTGGCAATCTCAACTGCACCGCAAAAGAAACGAAGCCCAGATTGCCACGTCGCGATGCCATGCCCCTCTGCCTCCTGACGCAGACTGGGGTCCATCTTTGCCTGCTCTGGGCACCCGCCTTCGCGGGTGAGGCAGAAAATCGTCATTGCGAGGCGTACGTCAGACCGCTAGGGCTGACAGCCGTGGCAATCTCGGATTGACAATGACAAGAGCCGAAGCCTGGATTGTCGCTCAGGCAATTTGTACCGCACCTTGCCCTCTTGAACGCCCGAAGACGGGGGACCAGGCAATTAAATTGTAAAGATGGATCCCCGCATGCGCGAGGATGACATGCCTGCTGGCATGCTGTGGGAAGATCTGTCGTTAGTCGATTCTACTCAATCGGAAACACGAAGGACGCTACCTCGGGCAGCTCCTCCCAGCCGTCCTTCTCATAGAATCCACGTTGGTACGAGGCCCGGTCGCGGCGGTTCACCAGCATGAGGCGGGCGCATCCGCGACGCTGTGCGGACTTCTTGACCACTTCAAGCAGCCTCTTCCCCACCCCCTTGCCACGGGCCGATTCCCGAATGTAAATCTCCGAAACATATCCTTCGGGAGCCGTCAGCGTCATATAGGGCAGCCAGTGAACGGAGACATATCCCACCACTGTCCCTTTTCGGTCCTCGGCAACCAGCAGTTCATGGCTGTCATCGGCCTCGCACAATCGAAAATGCCGCTCCAGTCTCAACTCCGTATCCTTCGGGGATTCATCGTTGATATGGGAAAACCAACCCAGCTCCCGGAGAATCTCCGCGATAGCGCGCGTGTCTTTGAGTCGGGCGGCACGGATTTCTAATTCACTAGACTCTTCCATATTACCTCTTATAAGAACCACTCCATTAGCGTGTGGAGATCACTTTATTGCCTTACCTGTTTTCTTCACCAGACCTCGGAGCACCTTCAGGTTTTCAATATCCTCCGCCAGGTCTTCTTCCTTCGGCGTCTCAAGAATCATGGGAATATTCTTCAACTTGGGATCATTGACAATATTGCTGAACCCGTCGAGTCCGATAAACCCCTTGCCGATATGCTCATGGCGGTCCCGTTTGGAACCGAACTCTTTCTTGCTGTCGTTCATGTGAATGATTTTCAGCCGGTCGAGCCCCACAATGTCATCGAACTGCTTCATCGTCTGCTTGTATCCCTTGGCATCGGACAACGCATAGCCGGCGGCGAATATGTGGCAGGTATCCATGCACACGCCCAACATCGTGTTATTCTCAACCTTGTCGATCATGTAAGCAATCTGTTCGAATGTGTACCCCAGATTGCTTCCCTGTCCGGCGGTCGTCTCGAGCAAAAGTGTCACCGAATTGTCCGTTCCGAGCTCATCGAACAGCTTGTTGACATTCTTCGCGATCGTGTCCATGCCGACCTCTTCGCCTGATCCGACATGAGACCCGGGATGAAACACCAGATTCGGGATCCTGAGCAGATTACAGCGCTCCATCTCTTCCTTCAATGCGGCGTACGACTTCTCGTTCAAGGCATTGTCCGGCGATGCTATATTGATCAGGTAACTGGTGTGCGATACGGACGCCGTTACGCCCGTCGATTCTATCAGTCCGAAGAATTTGTCGATTTCTTCGGCGGACAGTTTTTTGGCCCGCCACTGGTTGTTGGCTTTGTTGAACATCTGGATCGTGTCGCAGGTCGCCTTCAGTCCCCGCTCAATCGCGGTAAAAACACCGCCGGCAATCGACTCATGAGCTCCGAATAGCATGTGCTTGTTCTCCCTTAGGGTGTTGTCAGGGTACTATTTAACTTAGGAAATCAAACGGTGCAAGACAATAGCTTACTCCGTCTTACAACATCATTTTGAGTCGGCGGTTCCAGTCGGCTGGTTACGGCCAAAATAGGCTGACAGCCCCTGTCAGTCGACCGCATTATCCTGATATCACGAGATGACCGGGACCGGCCTCGACAGAGGTCGCGGCCCCAAAAGAAGCAATTTCTGAAAAGGAGGTCTGACATGCCGGATATCATGATCCGTGACACCGAATTGAAAGTTACTGATGTGCTCCACCTTATCGCCGCCGGGTATTCCTACAAACAGATTCTGGAGAACCGGCCGACGCTCACTCTTGGCGACATCATGCTCTCGGCCCAGGTAGCTGAGGATTTGCTCCAGAAAATCGTCCTGCTCGACCAACAGGCCAGCGCCAACGGCCAGTTCAAATTCATTGTCCGCAACGGACAGTTTCAGTCGCTCGATGAACTCAAAAGGGACAATCCCCGTGCCTTCGAGAAGTGGTCGGACGAAGAAGAAGATGAGATGGTCCGTCTGTTCAAGGCGAATGAGACCATCATCCAGATCGCCCGACATCTCAAGCGTTCCTACGGCTCCATACGACTTCGACTCATCCGCCTTGGCTTGATGGTCGAGCGAGATCGAAGCGGCCAGCCCAGCCAGGCCGCTACCCGCGAATGACAATCATCACGGAGGCGGGCGGCCTGCGTCCCCTCGCGCTTTAACCATGCGGCCAGCATGCGCGACGGTCGTGCCGCCTCCAATTTATAACGCCAGCTCGTCGGACAAGCCGTCCTTGCGGCCATCTTACCCATTTGACACGCCCACCAATGTCTCCCTATATTGCTCGCGGAAGTGAGTCTCTCGATTTGGACTGATCCGCCGGAGAAGCAGCTATTCGGTTGTTGCGGCACGAACCAACAGCGCTATTCCGGCGAACCGCACCAAAGAGGCCTGGCCAACCGCCTATGAGTAGCCTGTACAAAAGATCGATACTACTTTTCCTCAGCGCCATTCTGGCGCGAATTGTATTTCACGTCATCACCGGATTCACCGCCGACGATGCCTTTATCACCTTCCGATATGCGCTAAATATTGCCTATGGCGACGGCTTCGTTTACAATCTCAACGAACACGTCATGGGAACATCCACACCCGCTTACAGTCTGTTGCTGGGTCTTTTCGAAGTTCTCCGACTTCCCCCGCCAAACGCTTCGCTCTTCCTTTCGCTTATAGCATCCGGGCTAACGGCGGTCGTATTGTACCGGTTCGCCCATTCCCTGAGGTATACGCGGTTAGCCTTTCTGCCTGCGCTTTTGTATATTTTCTGGCCGCGCTCCCTTGCCGCCGACACATGCGGCATGGAAACTGCGCTCTACGGACTGCTCGTCATAAGCGCATTCTACTACCAGAACAAAAGAAAACCATTTTACTCGCTGGCTCTTGCCACGCTGGCTACCTTGACTCGCCCCGAAGGCGTTATTCTTCTGATTATACTGGCGGCTCAGAACCTGTGGACCGAGCGTCATCGCCGGTTTCAACTTCTTGCTGTTCCGGTCCTTCTGTTGATTCCGTGGGTGTTCTTTTCGTTCATTTATTTTGGTGGCGTCGTGCCAAACTCAATAACGGCAAAGCTCGCTCTGTATAGCCGCTTCGGAGGAGCATCCCTGATCGAAAATCTCGTCTACATACTCGCACTGAACAACCCGCTCGGATGGGTGCTGCTGGCCGGATTGGCTCTCGGCGCTTACTGGCGGCATAAGAAACAAAATTCCGGCTATCTCGAGCTGATCTGGCTGGGGGGAACCATTCTATTTTTTACTTTCGCCCGCACTCGCCTCTTTTTCTGGTATGTCGCGCCAATATATCCGGTGTTCCTTCTGCTCTTCTCAGGAAGTCTGCCGTGGCTGCTGGATCGCGCCAAGCTGTCGCTGGAGACGATGCAGAAACTTATTCTGAGCTTCGCGATAATCATATCGCTCATCCTGATCGTGGGATGCCTGCCGCAAGTCAACTACTACGCCGATTTCCAGGATTATCTTACTCAGGTAAACAAGAGGGTCGGTGATTATCTTTACGCGCACGCAGATCGCGATAATGACTGGGCGGCGGTCGAGGATATCGGTTATATCGGTTATTATTCGCACCTGAAAATTATCGATCGCGACGGCCTCATCACGCCGGCAGCGGTGCCGTACAACCGGGCCGACCAGTATCTTCAATTGATCACAGATTTCAAGCCGCGATGGGTAGGGATCGCCCCCGGAAGTCCTATCAGCGGATTTGAATCGGACTCGATCTTCCTGGTCCAATACACGCTCGAAAAGTCCTTTGAGTTCAACGGCAAACCGGAGTATACTCTCTACATCCGCACGCCTGAATAATATGAGAAAGCCCTTGGTCAATGCATAAAACTGCTCGCTGGCTGATTGGCTCCGTACTACTACTGGTGGCTTTCGTCGCAATTCTGGATTTTGGGGGAGTGACCAGCCGCCTCATGTTTATGAGTCCGGACAAGGACGTCTCCTCCTTCATGCTCCAGTTGTTGTGGCTGTTGCTGGTCTCGCTGGGCGTGGTCGGCGCGGCGATGATTTTCCTCGGGAAATGCCGCGATATCCTGAACTGGATCCAGACGAGATTTGAAAACACTCCGGAGTCGAAATTCCTCGTCCGGATTCTGGCGATCGCCCTGGGATTACGACTCGTGGAGGCGATCCTGATGCCGTTCCACCTGTGGGCTGATTTCGGAAGCTACGACGAACTCGGCTGGTGGTGGGCGACCAAAGGAGGTTACTACAACGGCGATTTACTGACCGCCTATTGGCCACCGGCATACCCCTACCTGCTGTCACGAATCTACCTGGTATTTGGACATCATCCCTGGCTGGCGGTCCCGGTCAATCTCATCTTCAACCTGAGTATCGTATTGCTGAGCTACCTGATCGCCCGCAGAGTCTGGGGAAACACTGTGGCCCGATGGACCGCCATCATCATGACATGCTCTCCGAATCAGGTCTTCTACACCAACGTCCTTGCCTCTGAGCAGCTTTTTACCCCGTTCTTCCTGCTGGCCATCTATATATTCCTGCTCGCTCCGCAACTGGGCCGGCGCGGCTGGATGGTCCTTTTGGCTGGAGGAGTTGCACTTGGCGTCGCCACACTCACACGGTCGATTACCAAACTGTTTCTGGTAGTAGCTGTCATTTACTGGCTGGTGGAAACCAGAAGCTACCGTCGTGTCTTGAGTTTCGCCTTCGTCGCTCTGGTCGGTATGATGTTTCTCATCACCCCCTGGCTCATTCGTAACAAAGAGGCGGTGGGAACTTATGCGATTAACACCAATACTGGGATCAACCTTTATATAGGCAATCAGCCCGGATCCGGCATGGGCTACAATAAGAACATCGCCGATGAATTCAATGTCAATGACCCCTCGCAGGAAGCCTACATAGACAGCGTAACCTGGGCTCGCTCCTGGGACTACATTCTGTCACACCCGGTATCGTTTCTTGCCCGCGGGGTAATAAAAGTCGGATTCCTCTACTCGACTGATGTCGACGCCCTTGAATTTGGATTGCTGACAGTCGCCAATGAACATAGAGACAAATGGTATCTCGGATTGGCCCTGTTCACTCAGTCATATTACATGCTGATTCTGGTCGGAGCGTTGGCCGGACTGATTGTCGGCTTGAAGCGGCAGGGGCCCTTGCGCAATTCAGGCAGTCTGTTGATTCTGATGACAATTTTGTACTGGACAGTTCTTCATTTCATCTTCTATGGTCAGGGGAGGTACCATTTTCCGGTTATTCCCTTTATCGCCGCCCTGGCCGCCCTGTATATCCAATATTCTGTTGCCCAAAAGCGCACAAAGGCTTAGAATATAGCCGATTTCGGAACCACATCGGGCTGTGGGCTGTTTCAATCAACGATTTCCCCCGTGTTTCCGTAAGGTCGGTGAACTTATCACCGGCTTCAGCCGATAAGTCAGAAAAACGAGTAACTGTAAGGACAATAATCAAATGAGATATCTTGTCACCGGCGGCGCCGGCTTCATTGGGTCGAATCTCGCCGCATATCTGGTCAAGCAAGGGGAGCAAGTAAGAATAATTGATAACTTCTCGACAGGTCGCCAGGACAATCTGGCCGATCTGAAAGGCAAAGTGGAACTCATTGACGGTGATATCAGGGATTTCTGGACGGTCACTGAGGCGGTCCAGGGGATTGACTATATCCTCCATCAAGCCGCGCTGCCGTCGGTACCACGCTCGGTCAAAAACCCGCTTACTTCGAACGCCGTGAATGTCGACGGCACCCTGAATCTGCTCGAGGCTGCCCGGCTGGCTGATGTCAAAAAATTCGTCATGGCTTCCTCGTCATCGGTCTACGGCGAATCCGAAGAGCTCCCGAAACATGAAAAAATGATGCCCGGGCCGCTCTCTCCCTACGCAGTCACCAAGCTGACAAACGAGTATTATCTGAAAGTCTATTGGACGCTGTATGGTCTGCCGACTGTAGCGTTACGTTATTTCAACGTGTTCGGTCCCAACCAGGACCCAAAAAGCGAGTACTCAGCCGTCATTCCGAAGTTCATCACCTGTTTGCTGACAGGCAAGCGGCCGGTGGTGTTCGGCGACGGCGAGCAGTCCAGAGATTTCACCTATATCGAAAACACGGTGCAGGCGAATATCCTCGCCGCCACCCACAAGGACATTGTTGGTGACCACTACAATGTCGCCTGCGGCGCCCGGTATACATTGAATGAGATGCTTGATGTTCTCCGCAAGATCATCGGCACTGATATCCCGGCCGAATACGCTGCTCCACGCAAAGGGGATATCCTGCATTCCTATGCGGCTGTCGATAAGCTGCAGAAGTTCGGCTATAAGCCAACTGTCGGATTCGAAGAAGGATTGAGGCGGACGGTCGACTACTACAAGAAGCATCTCGGCATGCCGGTGTCCCAGCCGGTTGGCCGATAACTGATACCAGTCAGGGCGCCCCGGCGCCCTGTTTTTTTTTGTCAATCTTACGAATTTAAATCGAAAATTTCCACCCGCAGTAGAATTCCTTGCCGGCTTCTTCGTCCGGAGGACAACAGATGCAGTCTGTTTTGATTCGCTTATCGATTGTCTGGGCGAACAGCCGATATTCAACGATTCCGACTTCTTTGCATGGAAACAGGTCAAGACCCTTGCGACGGCGCGCTGACTGCACACGACAGTCACTCATGACAAATTGGAAAGAACTCTCCGTTTCGTTACGAATTTCCTGCTCATTGATGAATGCATACAGGCGATAACCGAGCGCTTTCTTAAGCCCGGCTAATCCGCTGTTTTCGGCGATGCCCTGCCGCGCCATGATCCGTTTTGCTTCGATCACGGTGAACTGTTCCCAGGCCTGAGTGTCCAGATCGATCGCCAATTTCATTCCGAAACTCTTTTCGACCGCCTGAAACCAGAGTCCATCGTGGGCCAGCCAGTTCTTGGCAAAATCCACAACCATCCCCTCGAGCACCTCACGCGGTATTTCTTTCACGTCAGTCATTGTCCATGCTTCCTGTCAGTTTTTGCGTACATTTTGCCCAAATGTGGGAAATTTGGTCGCCAAAATCAACTGGTATTGCAACCGGGGCAAACCGACCGGCACGGTGTCTGGATGGTTAACGGGAGTAGAAATTTCCATTGGGAATTCATTCCTCTTTAACTTAATTTGTATCTAAAGCGTCTCTAAAATACTCAGGAGATTAGATATGCGACATATAGTCCTTCTCGTATCAGTCATTGCCCTTTGTTTTGAATTACCCAGCGCCGGACAGCTTGACCCGCAGCTCGCGGCCGATATCGCCGGCAAACCGGCCGATCAGCTCGTCAAAGTCTGGATTCAGCTTCCCAGCACCGAGAATTCCAAAGCGTTCAAGAACTCGCTTGCTCAGCAGTCATCGAGTCTTGCCGTGCAGCATAGCACGGCGATCGAACATTTCAAGCTGGAGCATAAGGCCGCGCAAAGGAATCTGCTGTCCTATCTGCGGACATTGCCAAAGAATAAGGCCGCCACAAACATCAAAGCACACTGGCTGGTGAACATGGTTGAAGCTGAAGTGCCGGTTTCCGATCTCGCCGGGCTTGCCGCCCGTCCAGACGTGGAAACGATCTATGCCGTACCGAGGATAACATCCGTCCTTCCGGTCGAGTCCTTCCCGGCGCCGGTTCAGACCACCAGCGTACAGCAGAACTTGACGTATGTGCATGCTCCCGATGCCTGGGCGGCAGGATATACCGGAATCGGTCGGACAGTCTGCTCGTTCGACACCGGTGTCGACGGCAGTCACCCGGCGTTGCACGACAACTGGAAGGGACTCGATGGCGATTCCGCCGCCGCCTGGTTCGACCCGGCCAAACAGCTTCCTTACCCGCACTCGATTTCGAATTGCGGCTACTCGCCCTGTAATACTTCGCATGGCACCCACGTAATGGGCATAATGGTCGGACACACTACTACGGACACTCTCGGAGTTGCGCCGGCGGCCAAATGGATGTCCGCCGCCGTGATTGATATCGCCGGGGTATCGATTGTCGACGCATTTGAATGGGCCGCCGACCCCGACGGCGACCCGAACACAATCGGCGACATGCCCGATGTCATCAACCACAGTTGGGGTATCAAGAGTGTTCCTTGCCAGAATCTCTTTTACGATTTGATCGACAATATCGAAGCGTTAGGCGTTGTGAACGTGTTTTCGGCGGGCAACGAGGGTTCCGCCGTAAGCTCCATTCGCAATCCGGCCGACCGCGACCTGGATTCGCTCGATTGCTTTGCGGTGGGAAATATCAATTCTTCCACCAGTATAATCGACCCTACCTCGTCACGCGGGCCATCGACCTGCAACGGACATTTCAAACCAAACGTTGTCGCGCCCGGCGTCGCTATCACTTCGTCAATTCCCGGCGGTCTGTACGGAGTAATAAGCGGAACCTCCATGGCCGCCCCCCATGTATCCGGGCTGGTGGCACTGCTTCGGCAGAAGAATCCGAACGCAACCGTGGATGAAATCAAGAAAGCTATCTTGACCTCGACCGACCACCTTGGCCACGCTCTTCCCGACAATAACTACGGTTGGGGACTTATTGACTGTATGGCCGCCCTGAACGCCCTGCCTCCGAATAATCCGTCGACACCCGACTTGAAAGTCTATCGTTTCGACCACGCCCCAATCTCTCCCGGTGACACTGTCACCGGATATGTCTGGCTCAAAAACGCAGGAAGTTCGGTGAGCAGTGTTACCGCGAGCCTTGTGGCCGGAAACATCGCCCTGAGTATTCTCGACGGCGCTGATAGTTATGGCACGCTAACAGCCGGTGACACGGTTCGTTCGCTTGGCACATACCAGGCGGTAGTCTCCGATACCGTCACGGTAGGATCCGTCCTCTCGCTCGATTTCGATATTACCGGAAGTGGTTACAACGTGACGAGGCAACTGTACTTCTCCGTCGTACCACCGACCGAGAGAACTTTTATCACCCTGAATTCAGGTCATATTCAATTCTCGGTATCCGACTTCGGCACATTCGGATTTGCCGGAACGACCGCAAGCGAATCCTTCTTCCCGCTTAACGGCGCGGGCTTCAACTTCACGAATTTCGGCAACGATCTGTACGAAGGCGGCCTCATGATTGGGATTGATGACGCTCACGTCTCCGATGGTATCCGGAACGCAGCCGGCGAACCTGATGGAGATTTCGGCGTGTCGCCGGGAGGTAATATCACGCTGGTCCCACCGAAACCGACCGTCACGGAACAGACATCCGCCGCTTTCAGTGATGACCGTGCGGAAAACCCTATCGGCCTGAGCCTGACGCAAAATACGTACGCGTACAACTACGACCCTTTCCAGGATTTTATCATCCTGCAGTATATCATCCGGAATGATAGTGCGGTCACCCGGACGAATGTCTATGTCGGCGTCTACACCGATTGGGATATTCCGCAATATTACAGCAACTCGGGTGGATTTGACGTCACCAATCAATTTAATTGGACGGCCTATTACAACGGATCAACCCTTACTCGCTATCGCGGAGTAAAGATCGTACAGGGAGGGACTGCTACCGGATTTACTCAATCCGGCAATCTGGTTCTGTATCCGAATCTTGGCAATGGTTTCACCGAAACGGAGAAGATGCAGTCCCTGTCCGACGGATTTATCCGCGCTGATTCTTTCAAAACGACTACCAACCCCAAGGACCTGCTACAGATCACCGCCGCCCGCATCAACAGCATGGCGCCCGGTCAAGTCGATACGATCGCGTTTGCGTTTCTGGCCGGCACTACCTTTGGGGATATCACGAATGCGGCAATAAACGCCCAGGATGCCTATTTAACGAGCGTAACTGATGTCAATGACGAAGGACCCGACGGTAATCTGCCGATAGCTTTTGCCCTGCATCAGAACTATCCCAACCCCTTTAATCCGACCACTACTATCGGCTTCAGTCTCGCCCGCGCCTCGAACTACACCCTCACGATTTACAATATCGCCGGGCAAAAAGTACATGAGGTGACTGGATCATCAAGAGCGGGCGAAGTCGAGATCGAATGGGATGCGCGCACTTTCGCCTCGGGCATCTATCTCTATCGGCTCACCGCTGGAAACCGGACCGATTCCAAGAAGATGCTTTTGTTGAAGTAACAGAAATTTCTCAATCGAGAGTGAACGGGACTGCCTTCAGTCCCGTTTGTCTTGCAGCCTCAGACGCTTCACCGACCGTCCGGCAAATAAGTATCAACTTGTCAGGATCAATCCGTTCCAGCGAAAAATCTCCCCGATGTCTGTATTCTTGTTCGACCGTCCAGTCGGATCGTCTTCCTCGCGTCTGGGTCAGCCAGCGAACTACGCTCTGCATTTTCCGCTTGGGATCTCCGGTTGCGTCAACATAGGTGACCCGCCGGATATCAAGCTGTTCGGCCAGTTCTACCGGGAAACCTATGCCATACGGTTCGAACGACATCTGGCGGTACCGCGAACGCCAACGCATCAACGGAATCATCTCTGTCGGCGCCTGGCGCGAGAACGCCACTGTCGCCACCCTTTCCGGCATATGTTTGGCGGTAGCCGCAATAAGTTTTTTGCCGGCAATATTCATCAGGGTAGAATAAGCCGAGCGCGGATACGATTCTGAAAAGACGACATCATGATAATAATCAATCAGGCGTTCAGTGGGCCAGGCGGAGTTCGACGACCGCGTCCAGTGAATCAGATAGTCGGTCCCCAGAGCACGGATCTCCGGATTCAATTTCTCCGGGTCGACCGTATATGAATACTTGTCGGCGCTCGACTGGTACGCAAGACTGAAGTCGTCGTCAACCTGCTTGCCGGCTTTTGCCGATTCCTTAAGGATCTTTTCGATCGCGCCTCCGGGACGCACGCACACCGGGAACAGAAGATCGGCCATACCGCAGACTATTTGATCGCGGCGGTTCATCAGGCTGGCCTTTTCCGTAGTCCCTTTGGGCGGTGGGCATTCGATAAAGCCGGTCATCACGTCGCTCAAGTCGAGCTCAGTGCACCAATACGCCTTGGCCTCGTCCATATCCTGTCCGACTTGCACCGGAATAACCAGTTTAAGACGACAACCCCGTAATGCGGCGATCGCTGTGATCAACTCCCAGGTCGGCATCCCGACTGAACTGACAAGTGTAATGTCATGCGCCTTGAGCCACTCGACAGCGCCTACCGTATGTTGCACCCATTCAAGTCCGCCATGGGGGCGAATCCCCTGGCGTGAAAGCAAAATCGCCCCGCACAAGCCCATATGCACACTCCGCTTCGAATCTTACTCTTCAACCATAACAGGAAATCCCGGCCACCTTCTCTCACAGCCCGCGCCCCCAGGAAGTCAAAATAATTCAGCGCGTGTTTGAAAGATCGTATTCAGCCACCGCGCCCAAAATAGTTTCAAAGGTGATGATGCCGCAAGTAAAAAAAGTCCGCTTTGTGCCAATCATGTGATTACGTTGGACTTGACTCTCGCAATGCCGGATGACCTCTGGTGCCGTCGTTTTGATTTTCCTTGATTATTTCGCGGCAGGAGTCGTATTTTCTGGTATGAGGCGGGAGATTACATTAGTCGTCATCTGGCTGCTCATCGCGGCATCCGTGTCGGGTGTCACCCTCACGGTGGAACGAGGTTCCGACCTGCAGTCGGTGATAAACTATGCCCACTCCGGAGATACGATTCTTCTGGGCGAAAAGACTTTCGAGGCCGCTCCCTCCGCTTTCATCGACTCCCTCTGCGGTAATTGTCAGGAAACCAGAACCCCGGTTCGGGCCAGCTACGGATTCATTATCAGAGGCAAAGGCCTGACAATTATCGGCAAAGACCGGGAAAACAGCCGCCTCGTGACGAATGCGGGTTACGGAATATATTTTGAAGACTCCTATGGTTCAATGCTCAAGAATCTCACCGTGACGGGCGGAAAACGGGACGGTGATGGCAATGCGACCGATGCCGGTGTGGTGGTCAGACGCTCCCGATTGCTTATCGAAGACTGCGATATAAAGAATAATAGTAATCGCTCCGCGGATTCAACTGTCGTTGTCGGCATCGGAGGAGTGTTCGGACGCGAGGGAGCCGACATAACCATCAACAAAACCACAATCTTAAATAACGGCTGGGACGGCGTCGCCCTATATCGCGGGGCGACCGCAATAGTAAGCGACTGCCTGATCAAGGATGGTCGTGGCGTGGGGATCGGCGTGACATGGGATGCTACCTGTGTCGCCTACCGCAATGAAATCACCGGATTCTGGAAAGGGATCGGCGCCTTCGGCGCTACCTGGGTTGTGGCAAGAAATAACCTTGTCCATGACAACCTGGGCTGGGGAATAATCGCCACCGGTCAATCTTACATGGATGTCACGAACAATCTCGTAATTCATAACGGCAACTGTGGGATCGCCCCCTGGTCGACCGACAGCCGCGGGAGAATCGTAAATAATATTGTGACCAAGAACGGATGGCGTAAACAGTGGGTCTGCCCTTGTGTAGGTATCTGGAATTACGGCGATTGGGCTAAATGGGAATTCGCACATAATATTGTCTGGGAAAACGAAACCGGCAATTACCAGGATATCTGGGACCAGTCGGGCATAAACGGGAATCTCAACGTCGACCCAATGTTCATGAGTGAAACCGACTATCACTTGAAAACCGGCTCGCCGGCGATTAACGCCGGGGACAGCGTTTTGTACGATATCGATGGGTCGGTTTCTGATATCGGTCTGTACGGCGGCCCGCAAGGCGCCAAGTAATCTCTTGGCGTATATTCACTTAGTGCCAGAATTGATCATTCCCGGACTTGGGGTAAATTATCGATCAGGCCCGGCCGATTCATAGAGTAAACCAATCTTAGTTCTAGTGACGATTTGGAGGGTTTTGAAGTGAGAAAAATCAGATTAATAACCGCCCTGCTCAGCCTTGGGATTGGCGCAGCGCTCCTGGGAGGATGCAGTAGTAGCACTGGCACCAAAGAAAAGACGACCGGATCACTTAGTGACCCGCAGTTCCAGGCCGCGCAAACGGTGATGGCTTCGGCAGGTGAATTCGATGGTATGCTATTAGATGTTGCTTTCCAGGCAGTCGATAGCGTCTTTCAAGACTCCGCAAATCCCACGCCAATTCATGTTGTTGGGCGTTCGCTTGCGGCCGAAGCAGGACCGGACTCCGTGTCGTTGACTTATCACACGAATACCGAGTATTGGTATTTTTATGGAGTTACCTATGACTCAGCCTATGATACGACAGCTATCGACACACAGCTCATAGTCACACGATTTCTGATCCAGGATTCTGTCCAGTTCCTGCATGGCTCCAATATCGTACAATGGCCAGATTCAGCCCTGCTTACTGAAATAAGAAACGGCGTGCACGTAAGCGTGACCAACAGCAGCTCGACCGACTCTGTCTATGTGCATCAACGCGTGACAATCGGCGGAGACATTCCAAATCGTGGTGACGTCGTCATAAATGGCAGTCGCGGCTTCGAAATCAATTTCTCAACTTTCACTGATACTGATACCTGTCAATTTGCGCTGAATATGGGCGCGACTGCTGGTGCGGTCGGCTTGAATGTGGTCGATGTCGATCAGAACGACGGATGCCCGACTTCGGGGAGAATGACCTATTCCGGAAATATCGGTGTGGCGTGCGTCACACCCGATACATCGCTTACCTACAACGATGGCTGGATTATCACCCAGTCATTCAACGGCGATATTATCAACTACGTATTCGAGAATTCGACTACCCGCTGGACATTCAGCGACACCTGCCAGACCCAGGTGACCGCCAGTCCATACAAGCGGATCGCGAGCATGATCGCCAACGGCCTGTAGGCCGGCAGACTACAGTCGAAAGACACAAAAAGCGAAGGGCGTCCGGTTGGACGCCCTTTTTATTGGCGGTCGGGCCGGTGTTACAAACTTCTTGACAGACAGTCGATTTACCGGCAAATTACCGGCACAGGTTCGACGGAGGAGTGGCTGAGTGGTCGATAGCGGCGGTCTTGAAAACCGTTGTACCGAAAGGTACCGTGGGTTCGAATCCTACCTCCTCCGCTTTTTACGGAGAGCCATTGCGTGTGTGGCAAATTGTGTGACGCTCAAGCCTGATAATCTACCTCGACCAATCAGTTGAAATCTATCCGTCTCGGTCAAGCCAATCCAACAGCGCGGAGATACTTCCGGTGGCCAGAGCTATGCTGCTGTCGGCCGCGCCGTAATAGAAGTGGATAGTATCACCGTCGGGAAGAATGGTGTAACCGCAAGGAAAAACCACATTTCCGACATCGCCGTGCAGCTCGTAAGATTCTTCAGGACCAAAGACCCACTGATTGCAGCGTTTGAGGCACAACTCGGGATTGCTCAGGTCGAATAACGCAAGCCCAATTCGATATATTGCCCCGGCAGCGGTATGACGCACGCCATGGTACATTACCAGCCACCCGTGCGGAGTTTGAATAGGCGGGGGCGAGAGACCGATCTTGTTGGCATCCCACCATCCTCCGCGCCGGGCCTCCAGCATCAGTTTGTGAGTTCCCCAGTGTGTTAGATCGGGAGAGTACGAAATCCACATGTGCGCCCTGGCCGAACTGACCGGCCGGTGAATCAGCGCCCATCGGCCGCCAATGCGGTTCGGCAACAGCGTCGCATCTTTATCTTCCGGAGACATGATCACGCCGTATCGCTTGAACTCGTGGAAATCGTCGGTGGTTGCCAGTGCCACCCCCGGTCCATCGCGCGTGAAGGCGGTATAGACTATGGCGTACTTGCCTAGTTCCGGGACATAAGTTATGCGCGGATCTTCAACGCCCCAAATCTCCTCCGGAAAGTGTTCAGGATCGGGCATCAGAGTCGGTTGAGGATCTATCCGCCAGCCATCCACGCCGTTGGCCGAACGAGCAGCGCAAAGATGAGACAGTCCGCGCCGATCCTCTACGCGACATAAGAGCAGTGTCGTGCCGTCAGGCAGCAAGGTGGCGCCGGGATTGAACACGCTGTTGACGGGATAGGGCCAATTGGCGGCCGTCAAAATTGGATTGAGTTTGTGACGTTGAAGAAGGTCCGGGTGTGTGTTGCTCATCTGGATAGCGTCTCCACAGGCTAAATGGTGTTCTCGGCCAGGCGCAGTTCCAGCAAGGACTGGAGGAAGGCCAGCGTAGACTCAGCGCCGAGATTTTCGTTTGGGCGATCGGGATGAAGTCCGTCGCGACATCCTCCCGTGGTCGGATCGTAGATTGAACGATTCAGGTCATTGCGTCCGAGGAACCACTCAAAAGCGCGCTGGGCTTCCCTGCGCCAGCGGTTGTCCTGGGTGATTCGATAGGCCTCAAGACAAGCCGATACCATTGCCTGACCTTCCACGGGCTGTTGGTCGAATCGGGCACGTTCGCCACTCTTGCGGTAAAAACCATTAGAACCGATAGGAACAAAATGCCCACCCTTCTTGGCCCGTTGTATATCGCTCAGCCAACCAAGCGATTCCAGTCCCGCATCAATCATCTCCGCACTCTTAACAGATTGCCCGCAGATAAGCGATGCGTGGGGAAGAACGGCGTTGCAGTAGGTGAGCCCTTCTTCATACCATCGCCAATCGTCTGAGCGGCAGTGTTGGTACAACATCAGGAGCTTTTGGGACAATTCTTCCTGAACCTGGCTGGCGCGGCGATCGCCGGCGAAGCGGTGGAGATACTCATGGATGCCGATGAGCGCGAAGGCCCAGGCCCGCGGACTGGTCGTTTGAAGGATTGCGGGCAGGGCCTGCTCGAACAACCAGCCAGCCATACTCTGGAGCGCCGGGGTATGGGAGCGGCCTAACACGGTACCCAGAGCCCAGAGCGCGCGGCCGTGACTGTCGTCCGAACCGATCGCTTCAATCCAGGTGCGTTGGTAATTCATGAAATTGCGAAATCGGCCGGTTTCCGCATTATAGGCATACCAGATGAAAGCGAGGTAACGTGATGCCAGTTCGAACGCCTCTTGATCGCTCACATCCTCCAATAGAGCGCTTACGATAAGAGCACGGGCATTGTCATCGGTCGTGTACCCTTCGTGGTAGTTCGGAATGGTGAAAATTGCGTGCTGCAGAATGCCGGTTTCATCCGTCATGTTAAGCAAATGGTCAAGCTTGAGAAGCGGGAGCTCGCCGGGATGTTTGTCGAGCGCTTTGACCGTGAAGCCCGGGCTGCTGAAATGACGGCGTTCCGCCCGCGCGCGTTCGAATGTCTCGCGGTAGCGGCGCGCCACTTGCGACCAGATCATCTCCCTTCCGAACATATATGCCCGTTTGCGCATTGCATGGCGCTTAGCCTCGTCATTCAACAGGTCAATAACCTGCCGGGCGAGCGCCGGCGGATCACGAAACGGTACCAAAACTCCCCGATCATCGGCCAGCATTTCTTCAGCGTACCAGTACGGTGTCGAGATGACGGCTTTCCCGGCACCCAGCGTGTAGGCCAACGTGCCGGAGGTGATTTGTGCCTGATTCAGATACGGAGTAATGTATATATCCGCGGCGCCAATAAACTCAATCAGCTCTTCCAGACTTACGAACCGGTTATAGAAAATGACGTTGCCTTCCACGCCTCTTTCACGCGCCAGCCATTGGAGGGAGAGCCGGTAAGCTTCGCCATCAATTTCTTTAACATGAGGATGAGTCTCTCCGAGGATCATGTATACGACGTTGGGATGGTCCGCCACGATGGCGGGCAGAGCTTCGATCACATTCTCGATTCCTTTGCTGGCCGAGAGCAGTCCGAAACTGAGCAGAACCATTTTGCCTTCGACACCAAACAAATCCTTATGAAAGCTCGGGTCAACAAAGGGAACATCCGGGATTCCGTGCGGGATAAGATCGACTTTGTCAGGGGACACATCGTAGATTTTGCTCAGGAAGTCTTTGCCCCGCTGACTCATGACGACGAGTCGGTCGGAAAGACTCGCAATCTCCACCAGCACTCGTCGTTGATCAGCATCCGGATCGGCCAAAATGGTGTGAAGAGTTGTGACGACTGGCATACGCAGCTCACGCAGCAAGGCGAGGATGTGGCTGCCGGCCCGGCCGCCGAAAATGCCGTATTCATGTTGCAGACAGACGAGGTTGACATCATTGATGTTCAAGAAGTCCGCCGCTCGGCGATACGATTCGATGTCTTTTTCGGTAAGTTCAAAGCGAACGCGACCGGGGTACTCGTATCCGGCGGCGGTGTCATTGACTGGAAGGGCGATACAACTGGTCGCTTCATTGTCGGCCGCGACAGCTTCACACAGATCCGTGGTGAAGGTTGCGATACCACAACGACGTGGCAGGTAATTGCCGATGAATGCAATTCTCTTGATTATCGAGTTGTTTCCCCCGTCTGGAGTAATCGACACCTAAACACTCACTCCACTTCCGATTATTGTGAGTGTACTCTCACCGAGCTTCTTGCCATTTAGCTCTCTAATCGCCACAGCCGCTTCATCGCTTAAAGGCATTTCGACAAAACAGAAATTGTAAGTGGCGGGGTCTTGGTGTTTTTTGTCTATGCTGATCTTCCCGACTTTGCCATACCGTTCGAATGCCTTGCGAAGCTGCGATTCCGAGGTCTTTGGTGACAGATTGCCGACGTATATATTCACACTTAACTCCATTCACTATTTCAGGGGATGCTCGATAGCGTAAGTCGAATTCAGATTCTCATACCAGGTACGATCTCAGATCACCGTGCTGCCAGAGAGTAGCTGTTGGTTCCATACCTGATGGTGTCCAATTTCAGTACGTACGTGCAAAGGTCGAGTTCACCTGAAAGGAGATCTGATAGTGAATATAACGCAACTTGAATTCGATCTGTTCCTAAGAAATCAATGTGAGCTTTCCGGTTCGACCACTTTTCAATCAGTGTGAATTCTGTTGAATCAAAGGCGTTCTCTATCATCTCGCATGCAAGACAACCGTCCTCCTGTTGCGTCAAGCACGTCAGGTCATGCAAGCGCCGGCGAAGCTCGTCAGTTGCTCCCGGAATACCACGTATACGGGCAAACACACCAAAACTACTCCTCTTGGTACCCGAGATATCAGTCTCCATATTCACCGGTAGGCAGCTTGTCATCCTCATATACGGAGGAACGGGCGCAGCTAAGATCGCGCGTTGTCAACGGCGAGGGAAGTTGCCTTGAATAGCCGGATCTCACGCGAACTGACTGTCTATAGTGTGCAGCCAAGGCACCGGCCAGAAAGCCCGGGATTAGTCCGAAAATAATCCATTCTACTATCGACATACTGTTTCTCTTTCTCTTGGTACGCCACTAATTGTGGCAGATTGCTCACTGGTTGGAAAACCGTCTCCTATGTTTCCTTATTCCTCCCGCACCTTCAGCTGTCTTCCATCCAGTTTCTTGTCCTTCAGGTCGGCGATCGCAGCCAGAGCATGAATGTTCGACGGCATCTCTATAAAGCCAATGCTTCTGGGTTCGCCGTCTATTTCAAAGGTAGTGATTGTGCTGTTTGTTACGAGACCAAATGCAGTGAAGCAACAGACCAGGTCTGACAGAGAAGTACTGGGCGATAGATTCCCGACATGGATATTCATACCATCCTCCGTTTCATTCATGCCCATCATCAGCTCAACCTGATAGGGTCTTAGTGGGACATAGCCGGCCGCTTATAGCGCCGCTTTTCCTGGATCGACGATTTGACAAGGATTGATTTGTCAGAGCAAGGCTTGAGAAACAATCAACTCGGAGACGCTGAGTCTACTTAAGTATACGTACAAATGTATCAAACGCCTACATATATATTCTCGCCGGACAAGACTGCCTAATTGGCGGTACTTCGAATTCAGGCGAAGTATCTGAAATGAAGCCAGTTCTCGGTCGGTCTGTCGGAATTTGAGGTCGGCGGCTCCTCGCGGTCGTCCTGTCTTTGGGTGCTGGACTTAGAAAAGGTGGAAAAGCTGGCCTTCACACCCGGCCGGAATTAGCCAGTTTCGCTCTCATCGAAAGAATGGTAAGAACTTCAAAGCTATGCACTCTCGGAAGTGGTTAGTTGAATATCAATCTTAGGGATTAATTCCTTTATCAATCTTTGGACTGATTGATCGGTTGTTCAAATCAATTACATTTTATAAGTACGGGTGGATAGTACGAGGAAACGAAGTGCTGTCCCTCGGATTCATGTACCTGGATTAGGAAGTCCCTGTCGTTTTCACGCGTCGCGGTAAAGAACGCGTTCTGATTGCCTCAACACGAGATCGAGCTTCAGCCAACAAGACAAGTGCTGAGTTTTCAACAACCAATTGGTCTGTCGTCCGATGCGGCATACTAAATCGAAAGAGATAGGGAGAACTTATATGCGGATAATAAAGAAGCGGTCCGGTCAAGAGGCAGAATTTAGTACGGACAAGATTTTGAACTCCATGAGAAGCGCAGGCATAAGCCAGGAAACCGCCAAACAGGTAGCCGGGACTATCACCTACCACGAGGGAATAACGACATCGGAAGTTCGAAACCGCGTCATAGCCGGGATCAAGAATCAGGAACCACAGGCCGCCAAGCAGTACGAGTCATATCCAAGAAAATCCCACAAGTTGTAGATATGTACTCATCCCGGGCAAAGAAAGGTCATACATAGTGACAGTGAAAGCGAATCTTCGAACGAGCTTTGAAGAAAGCCTTTTCCCTCACGTTGATGCCCTTTGGAAAACTGCGCTCTGGCTTACGATGCGCAGGAGTTTTGCTGAAGACTTGCTGTTATCGACAGTGACACACGCCTATCGCTTCCGGAATGCTTCAGATGACATTGCCGACAGCAGAACACGCTTATTAAGGACTATGGCTCGGGAGTTTTTCAGAAGAGGCAGGAAGAAATATCAAACCCGCCGGTATCATGCGGGATTCTGTTACACCGCTGCTGATACTGAGCTCGATGGTCCCTCTCAATTTTCGAGCGCCTCGATCAATGATCAGGAAATACAGGCGCTTTCCGAAATTTCCGACACCTCGGTAAAGGGAGCTGTCACCCGATTGAAACCGCAATCCCGGTTGATGATGATACTTCTATCGGACGGGCAGTTCTCGTACCGAGACATCGCCTATATAACCGGCCTTCGAGTAGATTCCGTTAAGACCATTCTCACCCGGCTCCGTCGACTAGTTCCGCGAAATTTAGTGAAGGGCGAAACCTATAGGTTACTCCCCCTCGATAGTAGTGTAACAGCTCTCGATGCGTCTGGCGACAATTGGGACAACGAGGGAGGCGCCGCAAACGGCAAATGTATAGAGCCGCCTCGATGAGAAAACTCTCGATCGGCATAGTCGATCTTGTGGCCAAAGCTCCGACCCGGACGATGTGGATGCGTGTCATGGGCGCGAACTTTGTCAGTATCATGCCCCAAGTTGTGGCTACATGGTGCGAAGAGCAGGGTCACAATGTCACGCTGGTAACCTATACGGGCAGAGAGAATCTCCTTGAAGAACTGCCGACAGGAGTCGACTTCGTTTTTATAAGCGCATTCACGGAAGCGGCGCTGTTGTCATACGCCCTCAGTAACTTATTCCGTTCACGAGGGGCAATTACCGTTCTTGGCGGGCCCCATGCTCGATGTTATCCGCAGGACGCGCAGAAATATTTTGACTACGTGTTGGGTTTCACTGATCGTTCATTAATTTTCGAAGTTCTCCATGATGGTACCCGACATCGACCCGTAGGATTGCATCTTTCAGCCGAACACCACCCGGTGCAGCTGCCCGGGGTGAATAGACGGTGGAAATTCATAGAACAGACACTACGCAAGGCACCGGTTATTAAGATAGTCCCACTGTTGAGTAGCCTGGGTTGCCCGTACTCCTGTGACTTCTGTATCGACTCAACGGTGCCGTATCAGGCATTGGACACCGATGAGATGAAGCAGGATCTGACGTTTCTTCTCCAAAAGGTAAAGCACCCTCGGGTGGCCTGGCACGATCCCAACTTCGGTGTGCGTTTCGATCCGTGTATGGACGCCATTGAGGAAGTCGTCCCCCCTGGACGAATCGACTTCGTTGCCGAGTCAACTCTGTCGTTGCTATCGGAGCCGCGATTAAAACGGCTTAAACGCAACGGCTTTAAAGCCCTTCTGCCAGGCATTGAATCATGGTTTGATATGGGGAAAAAATCACGCACCGGAAATACGACCGGGATGGATAAAGTCAGAATGGTCTCCGAGCACGTTAATATGATTCTGCGATACATTCCGTATGTACAGACCAATCATATATTCGGCCTCGACGGCGACGAAGGACCGTCGCCGTTCGAGCTGACCAAGCGGTTTCTGGATCTCAGCCCAGGAGCCTTTCCAGCCTACTCCATGCTTTCAGCCTTCGGTCAGGCGGCGCCGCTCAATCTGGAATTCCAGCAGGCGAATCGCGTGCTGCCGTTTCCGTTTCACTTTCTCAGCAACATCCAGATGAACGTCAAGCCAAAGAACTATTCATGGCCGGCATTCTATGATCATCTCATCGATGTGACGAAGTACTCGTATTCCCCGCATTTACTCGTACGACGCTTCTTGGCTAACGGAGAGACGATCCCAAGGTGGTTAAACATTGTTCGTGGACTTTCATCCGAACGATTTGGCCGAGTCGCCTACTTCACCGAAGTGCGCAGGCGCCTGGAAAGCGACCTTCCGTTTCGACGATTTTTCGAACAGGAGACGGATGAGATCCCGGGATATTTTGTGGAAAAGATTCGTAGCGATCTCGGCGAATTCTGGAAGTGGTTGCCTATGGGAGCAATTCGCCATGACCCGAACGCGTATTTGCGGTCGCTTCAAAGTACATGTTCCCCTCTGGGTATTCCAAGGACCAGCGCCGGTTAAGGGCACAGACCGTATTTGACCCACCGCACACCGACTATTGCGTCAATAACCACCTGGCCGTTTGAGTAATCGTCCTGTCAGCTTCAGAGCCCGACCGCGGGAATTGGAAACTGAAAGATTTCCTCACCCCCCGGTTCTAAAATAGCCCACCCTCGCCCGCCATAATTCTTGAGCACCCGTGCCCCACCACATGCAGCTCCCGGATATTTGAACCTGTAATTCAAGTATCCCCTCAACAATTTCCGACCGCAATCCGTATAGCCTGAGCGCCACTACCTTTTTGATTCAGGCAACTACTACTGTTTGAAAGAGAGAACCCGTATGCGTGATTATACGCAATCAGAAGACAATCTCAGATCGGTCGTGCGGGTCGACGCCGATGAAGACCGCTATGGGGAACGCCGCGGGCTTGGCGTAAGCGTAATAAACTTCAAAGTCACGCCCAGCGACTGCTCTGACCTGTTGATTATCGAAAACGTATTTCACGCCAAAGGCGGTCCGGCTCGGCATCTGCATGTCAATCAGGACGAATGGTTCCATGTCCTTCAGGGTGAATTCGCATTTGAGGTCGGCAACGAAAAATACCACCTCGGGCCGGGTGATTCGCTGCTGGGTCCCAAGAAAATTCCCCATGTATGGGCACACGTGAGCGACTGTCAGGGTCGAATTCTGATTGTTTTCTCGCCCCCCGGCAGGATGGAAGCATTCTTCAGGGAAGTGACCAGGGCCAATGCGATGCCCCCGCAGGATCCCAAGCTCTGGTTGAGCCATGGCATGGAGCTGGTTGGCCCGCCCTTGCCGATTGCATAGGGCCAAAATCCGAGCAGAGTATAATCTCTGCCTTGTTTTTTCCGGCGTCTCAATATCCAAGTCCACTCATTATTGCTTCTGTCACGCTGTCAGACTGTGCGCAATAGCCACCAAGCTTAGCCAAATTTTTAATTCGCGCTTTCATGATACCCTGTCTATATTGCGCCTGCAAACCGATTTAGTAACGATTACGACAGGGTTCCTGACATATGAGCGACCTGATATATCTTCGTGACTTGGTAGTAATCCTCAGCTTCGGAATACTCATTGTCATTGCCTTCAATCGACTCAAGCTCCCTGCTATCGCGGGCTTCATCGTGTCCGGCATGCTGGTCGGCCCGCAAGGACTGGGGTTAGTCGATGACGTTCATCATGTCGAGTTGCTGTCTGAAATAGGTGTCGCCCTGCTGCTGTTCGGAATCGGTTCGGAGCTGCCACTGAGTAAACTTCAGCGTCTCTGGAAACTCGCCGTCGTTGGCGGCCTCCTGCAAGTCTTGCTCACGGCCACAGCTACCACGGCGATATGCCTGCTAATTGGCGTACCCAACAACAGCGCTATATTTATCGGTCTGGTCACAGCTCTGTCCAGCACGGCGGTCGTACTGCGCGGGCTGCAACAACGGGGCGAAGTCGATGCGCCTCACGGACGGTTGATTCTTGGGATTCTCGTTTTCCAGGATTTCTGTGTCGTCCCAATAATGCTCGCTATTCCGATACTGGTTGGCTCCACAACAGGTACCGGATCGGTGGTTCTCACCCTCGCAAAGTCTCTCGGTATCATTCTGGTAATAATGCTCTCGGCAATACTGATCGTTCCGCGTTTTCTGAAGCTGGTAGCACAGTCGCGTCAGCGGCAGCTCTTCATTCTCGCCGTATTCGTGATTTGCCTGGGCACGGCCTGGCTGGTGACGTGGTCGGGAGCTTCGCTGGCAATTGGCGCTTTTCTGGCCGGACTGGTGGTTGCCGGAAGCGAATACCGTCATCAGGCCCTCGCCGACATGATATCTTTCCGGGAAATTTTTGCGAGTCTCTTCTTTGTCTCGGTAGGCATGCTCGTATCACCCACCGGCATTTTAGAGAACCTTGTTCCGATACTCCTGATATTGGCGGGAATCTTAGTCGGGAAGTCGCTGATTGTTTCCATCACTGCTTATCTGATGCGGATGCCCCCTCGCGTCTGCCTCATAGCGGGGCTGGCTCTCGCGCAGGTGGGAGAGTTCTCTTTCGTTCTGCTCTTTGCCGTGCAAAACACTGATCTGATCAATAAGACATTTGAGAATAGCCTGATGTCCGCGGCAATCTTATCCATGGTTATCACTCCGTTTGTCATGTCCTATGGGCCGAAACTGGCCTCGGGTCTGGGCAAATTTGCCAAACTCAAGCAGATAACTGATGTCGAGTCGGCCGAAGACGCGGCTGAGTCCCTTGGTGCGATGCACGGCCATGTCATCGTGGCCGGCTACGGTTTCGCCGGTCGGGAGCTGGCCCACATACTCAAAGATTCAGGTATTCAATATGTCATCGTGGATTTGAATATTGAAAATGTCCGCAAAGCGTCGCAGGAAACCGGAAATGCGGCGTTCGGCGATGTCACCAGTGAAGCGGTCTTGATGCAATTGGGGATCGAGCGAGCTCGTGAGCTTGTGCTGTTGATCAACGATCCGGCCGCCTCGGCGCTGGCGGTACGCGTGGCTCGAAGATTATCCCCTCCGCTCTACATTACCGTGCGAACCGCCTACCTGCTGGACATCGAACCGCTGCGATCGGCTGGCGCCGATGACATCGTAGCGTCTGAACAGGAAGCGGCCGTCCAGGTGGCAAGTCAGCTCCTCAAAAGACTCCGCGTCGGTCATGACCGAGTTGCGCACCATACCTCTTCGATTCGGGGACACTCCGAAAGCGCGGACTCCTGAAAGCCCTCTTCGCCCCTTGGTATTCTTACCGCTAGAATTGACCATGTGACCTTAAGTGGCACCCCCCCACGAATTCAGGGTAGCTGTCATGAGAAAATAACTCTATCGCAGGGTTCGGACTGATCACTTCTGGCGCGATGAAGTGTGAGGATAGAGTCTGTTCTCAAATCGCCGGCTCCGGTCATAAGGAATGATGTTGACTACATCGCCGCGATTCACCTGACCCTGCAACTTACTCCAATACCGGACCGTAAACAGGTCTCCATGTATTTTTTTGAATACACCCATCAGTGGCAGAGGGATGCCCAGGAATCGCTCTATTTCATCGATAAAGAAATCGTTCGGACCGGCGGCAATTCGGTCTTCCTCCTTTTGAAGCTCCTCCCACTCGGAGCGGGGCCGGGGCTTGGTGCGAAATTGAATGTGGCGGAGTGAGGTGACATCGTCGTGATCAAAAAGTACAACCCGGCGTCGGCTGGTAACCCCACAGTTCCAAATGTTGAACAGATCCGCGGGAAAGATTCCTACGGATGCAAGATCCTTAAGACAATAGCCATAATCGAGGATAACTCCCCGGACGACTTCGGGATCAGGTTCGTCGGCAATATACATCGGCAGGGGCACAACGCGTCGCTGTAAATAGCAGTGATGAATGGTAACATAGTCCCGGTCGATCGTTACTGCTTCGGTCGCAGCAAGCCGGAACTCGCGCAAAAGCGCGGGAGCAAATCGCTTCCGCCTGAATCGGAGGTTTTCGAATTCCTGGGTATCCACCAACCGGCCGACATGGTCCTGGCGACGAACATTGCGATAACGTTCCATTACCTCTGGCCGGCTGATAATCTTGTTCGGCCGATTCTGCGACCGAAGATAACATGGGCGGTCCTTTACAACCTTGAAGACAAAGCGAAAATCGCGGAGCGTGAATCCGATCATCACGGATCCTTCCTGTCCGGGTGCAATATTGAATCGGGTATGGGATTCATGAACGTAGTGATGCAGATACCGATAGAATTCCGTCTTGGCATGCTTATTATACCCGATAGAAATGTACAGCTCAGCCAGCGGTTTACTGGGGAGAATCGACCTGAGGAAATCAAGCAGTTCGGTATGTTGGGCGATTTCAACGCAGAATGAACTGTGAGCAAAACTGAATATGATACTGGCCTGCCTCTCACGAAAGAGCGCGGCATCGACATAGATCCCGCGATTGCCGTTATATAGAGGCATGATAAATGGTATGATAGTCTCCCCCGCTACCAGCCGTCCGACCAGATATGCCGCACGGTTTCGGTAAAATGGCACTCTAATCATCTCAATACAATCGAGCATGCCTTCTCCCACGAGAGGCCATACATACAGATCCAGCTCGTCGGCCACCCGCACCGCGTCCCGTTCCAAATCTTCGAATGGAGTCCGGAAGGCATATGATTCAAGGATTCGCCGGATCAGGGTGGTGGTGTGAAGGCCTCCTGTATCATACCGCTCGTATACAGGCTCACGGGCGGCCCTCCGCTCTACTTTAGATTCGAGGTCGAAAAACTCGATATCACGATTGATGCCGATTGTCTGGTGAATTTTCCGCGTGACCGAATTGAAAAAGGTCCGGGCAATATCGATATCCGTGCGCGGGACTATAAGCTCTGCAAAAATGGCCTTTATTTCTATCCACAACCGGACATCCGTCAAATTCTCCCCTAATAGTCCCCTCAGCTCCATATGACTTGCATTGAGCGCCTGTTCATATAGACTCATCCTGCGCAGGGCGTCGTTTCTGGCGAATCGCCACTGCCGGTCTTCGAAACGTTCCTTGGCCAGCGAGGTCAGTTCCTGAAACTTATTGGCAAATTCGGTGAAATGTTTCAGAATAATGCTTGCGGAGAGTTGTACGGTCGTTCCGGTGCAGCCTGCAGATTGAATCGAGGAACTTTTGGCAGCCATTGTGATCCGCCGATAGTCGCTTCCGCTGGGGAGCCCATCTATTATTGAGTTATTACTCTATTATAACATACACAATACTGAGGATTCAGTCAAGAAGGTGTTCGATTCAGATTCCTAATTCGTATCATACCCCTCATTTCCCGGCCAAACTCTTACGTATCAGATTGAATCTTGCAGTTTTCCATCGAACAAGACAGAAAGCGGATTGATTAGGGTCTTTGTCACCGGGTACTTGCCGGTGTAACGTTGAGCTGATCCGCTTATCCTGTTCTGCCCAACATCTCATTTATCTCATTGTAATAACATTAGTTAAGAGCTTAAAAGGAAATTGCTCAAGAACTCTTGAGCATCACCCGAACATAGAGTTGAGCGGTAGATTAAGACTATTTTACCCAGCCACTTGCCTTAATCTGTCGACTTCGTGCGGTATTTTGTGCCGAAAGGAGGCATTGATGAGCAAGGTAGTAATTCAAACATTCGTGGCAGTTGTCCTGAGTTGCGGTTTAGCGGCTGCGGCCCAAAAACCCGGCCCCGGCCCGTCAACCTACTCGACTGTCCAGAGCACACACTGGTTAGTCGGCCAGGTTCAGCTCGGCTACTACGGAGGCGTCGGACTTCATGCCAGCGCCACCGCGCAGAATTTCGCCGAAAACTTTCCGTTCTCGGTTAGACTGGGATTGGGTTATGCCCGGGTTGCGTCCGGCGATGCCTGGGCGGCCCGTCGCGTCTTCATCAACAACAATACGAACGGCACAGCCCGGTCCAACGCCCGTGTCTGGGATGCCCGGCTCGACGTCCTGTATCCCATAAGACTACTCAATCTCAACCGTACCACCTTCTTTGCAGGACCACGCCATTCGGATTTCGACGCTTACTTTGAGTATATCGGCGGCGCCGAGACTTTCAATGTCAAGTCGAGCCAGTGGGGATTGGGCTCCGGAATCGAGACCGCGTACTCGGTCAGCCCACGAGTCGACATGGTCTTTTCGTTAAGCGCCGACTACTACTTCCGCGGCACTCTCTCCGGCCATGATACTTATTACCGGCCCAATGGCGATGACACGCATCCTATCGATAACTACACGTATAAGGACGCCGACGCGGCCATCAACCAACCCAATATCATGACTCGTCTGATGATCGGCTGGGCCTATCATTTCTAGTTCGCAGGCATTACAGGAGATGTAACATGAAGATTTGTCGCCGCGTACTTGTCGCAGCTATTGTTCTGCTTGTGGTCGAGGTTTTGCAGGGCTGCGCCGCGGCCAGTCAATCCTGTCGAACCGATCCGCTTTTGCATCCGGAGATAAGGTTCGAAGATGTCGGCAATGCCGGCGTCATCGACGACCACATTTATTTCTCCAAAGAAGGATCCAGCGGTGGCCGAGGATTTGGCGGCGGCGGGTGCGGGTGTAATTGAAAAAGCAGCCATCAATCAGGAATACCCTTGCCGTTGCCGCAGCAGCGCTGGTCGGAGCCAGTCCGACGGCCGCCGCCGGCCTCAACCACTCCGAGACCTCGGTGTTGGTCTATTCCGAGCGGAACCGGGTGCGTGCTACTGAAGCTGTCTTCAGCCTCGACAAATTGCTCCAGAGCGGACGACAATTCAGTATGCGGTTGACCTATGACGGCCTGACGGGTGCTTCGCCCACCGGCGGTTCGCCCTCCAAACAGCCGCAGACCCTCACTCGTCCCTCGGGCGGCTCGGTCACGACCGTCGCGGCAGGCGAACTGCCGGTCGATCACTCGTTCGGTGAAACTCGATTCGCCGCGGAGTTGGGACTGTCAGGTCGTCTCGACATCCGTACGAGCGCCGACGCCGCTATACGCGGTTCAAGCGAACACGACTACAAATCGATTGGCATCAACGGTGGAATCGTCAGAGATTTCGACGATCTTCGAACCAGCCTGGGGCTGGCCGTTTCGATTTCACATGATGTCAACTCTCCTCTCGGAGGAGTGCCGGCACCTTTGACATCAACCTCTCTTGTTGTCGAGAATCAGAATGGCACCCGCATCACCAATGGCAGCAGGCCCAAAAACGTGGTCGATCTCGTGCTCAGTTTCAACAGAGTCCTCGGACAATCGACTGTTGGCCGGGTCGACTATTCGTTTGACTACGCCTCTGGCTACTTGACCGACCCCTACAAGATTATCAGCGTCGTACAGCCGCCAGATTCTGCTGACCCGGGTGAGCCGGTTGACCAGCTTTATGAACGGCGGCCGTCGAAACGTGCCAGCCACGCTTTGGCCGTTGCCGTTCGTCATCGCATCCACGGCGCCATAACTGAGACAGGGTATCGTTTCTTCCTGGACGATTGGGGAATCCGATCGCATACCGTCTCCTTATCGCTCCATGCGCCCTTAAGCCGCAGGATTGATATTGAGCCTCACGCCCGCTGGTATCATCAGAATCGCGCCGATTTTTCCCGCCCGTTTCTCGTTCAGGGAGCACCCCTGCCACAATATGTATCATCCGATGCTCGGCTGGCCGAGTTCAATGCCCTTACCTACGGACTCAATGTCAGTTTTCCGACGAGTCCATCATCCCGATTGACACTGGCGACAGAGTTCTATTCTCAACGCGGCGATCGAAGCCCCCCGGAGTCGTTTGGACCATTGCGCGCGTTCAATCTCTTTCCCGATCTGAACGCTGTCATGCTGCGATTGAATCTCACTCACGAATTCTGATCCAACCTCCTCAACCCTGACGAAAGAGCGGAGTCCTCGCTGGTACTCCGCTCTTTCGGTGATTTCGGTAATTCAGCCACAACAACGGGCGGCTGACGTGAATACGCATTCGCCATGCGGCCACCGCAACTTCAATAACCTCCCGTTTCCCGACTTGACAATCCACGTTTAGTCTATATATTTTGAAGTGAGCCGATGTGCCGATCCGGTTCGGCTCGAGCAATTCTGGTAGTGGGGAGAGCAAAGTGCGGCATCTATTCTCGCTTTCGATTCTGATCCTCCTGGTTGCTTATTGCAGCCTCATGGGGGCGACTATCCAGGTACCAACCGACCAGCCTACAATTCAAGCCGGTATTTTGGCTGCAAGCGACGGAGATACCGTGCTGGTTTCGCCCGGGACGTATAGGGAGAATATTGACTACTCCGGGCACAGCGTATTTGTCAAATCTCTGTCCGGTGCTTCCGTAACCATAATCGAACCGGCCAGTAAGGACCTTATGACTATCAAGGCAGTCAATGGTGAAGATGCACCTGCGGGGCTCAGTGGATTTACCGTTCGAAACGGAGGAAGAAACTCGACCGTCTATCAGGACTGTAACCACTTCGTGATCACAGGAAACGTTTTTAGAGACAATATTCCTGACGTCATCAATCCGCTGACGGTTATCCGGGCTGCCGGACCATGCGACATCACCTACAATACCTTCTACGGCAACAAGGGGATAAACGCGGTGTTCTCTTCCGACAGCTGCCGTATTGTAAACAACACCTTTGACCACAATGCGAGAGGCATCTACTCGATCAGTCCCCTTACAGTCGCGGTCAACAACATCGTTACAAACTGTAAAGACTACGCTATCAACGGTTCATTTGCAGAGCTTGACTATAACGATGTCTGGCCTGCCGGCACTGCCACAGTAACAGGTCCGCACGGTTTCTCCTCTGATCCACGCTATCTCGACCTATCCGCCAATGATTACAGACTAAGCGTCTATTCACCATGTATAGAAGGGGGAAGTCCAGATCCGCAATACGCGGATATGATCGGAAGGCTTCCTGACATTGGAGCGGCAAAATACTCAGACACCTACTCCCCGCCCTTTGCGGTACGCTTCAACGCCGGGAATCTGGATTTGACGCACACAGTCACAACAATGCCAACTTTCAACTGGCACTTTTATGATCCGGGATACGTACAAACTACCTACGAAATCGAACTCGGGACCGACAACGACTGGTCAGTTGCTGAATCGTGGACCTCGGGCCAGATTTACTCGTCCGACACAAGTGCGGACTACATCGGCACTGACTTAACGGAAGGAACTACATATTATCTGAGGATTCGCCTTCAGGATTCTGCCGGCTTGGGTCCGTGGATCAACCATGCCTTTCACATCAACGCGCCACCACCTGCACCGGCAGTACTCTACCCTCTTGCCGGCTCCTCAGTCAGCCCCTTATCCACCGTCTTGGCTGTCGACAATGTGGCAGATCCCGAAGGGGATTCAGTCAGATATTTGTTCGAGATTTACGAAGACCTGCCACTCACCAATCTGGCTTACTCCGCCTATGGCATAAAGGCCGGCATCCCATATACCCGGTCACCTGTATGCTCGTTGCTGGTGGCCGGTCGTGACTATTGGTGGACCTGCCGCGCGACTGATGGATATGACACTTCCGTTGCTACCGCCCCGACACTGATCCATACTCACAGTTCTCCGGGTAAGGTCACGGTACCGGGTGATTTCAGTCTGTTACAAGCGGCAGTTTATAATAGTTCTACGGATGATACAATCGAAGTTGCTCCGGGTACATATCAGGAGCCGGTTGTATTTGACAGAAAGTTTGTCAACTTCCGCTCTTCCGGAGGCAGTGGCGTGACATTTCTTGAATCTGCCTCTAATGACACAAATATCATCACCATAATCGGCGGCCGCGGAAATCTTCCGGTTATCGACGGCTTCACACTGTCGGCAAAAAACAGAGTACGCGGTATTCGCGCCGCTGGCGGAGGACTTGTTATCAACTGTGACATCGGCGGTGCCAGTGTCGCCGATGGCGCGGGAATTTATCTTGCCTCATCCGGGGTGACGGTGAGAAACTGTCAGATACACGATAATACAGCTTCGAAATCCGGCGGCGGCGTTTACCTGGTTGGCGGAACGGTTGAAAATTGCAGAATATTCAACAATAGCGCGACGATGGGGTCCGGAGTTAACATCTACGGATCAGCGACCATTACACGAAATCTTATTTACAGTAATCTGGGCGATACCAATTTTGCTGCAGGTGTCTGCATTACCTCTGGCTGCAGCTCCTGCAATGTTCAGCTTGTCAAAAACACGATTGCGAACAATTCACGCGGATTGGTTGTAAGAGCCTTCGAGATTGGTTCAATATCGGGCAATATTATCGCGTTCAATGACCACTATGGCTATTGGGATAGCAGTCCATATCATGACGCTTACCCCAGATATAACGATTTTTATGGCAACGGCTCCGGCGACACTTCCCGCGACTGGCATGGGATCACCGTGGATCCCCTGTTTGTCGACACGGTCGGCCATGATTATTCACTGCAAATAGCTTCTCCCTGCATCGATGCCGGTGGTCCGGACACTCTAGTCTATGATCCCGACGGTACTCCTCCTGATATAGGCGCAATACCGTATCAGTTTTCCCAGCCAGTTCCAATCCGTATAAATACGGGTATCGACCATATCCGTCACGTCATATCATCTGAGCCGACGTTCTTCTGGAGTGTGGCCGATTCGCTCCATCGCTCGCAAACAAATTTTGAGATCGAGGTGGGCTCAAGCGCTTATCCCCCAGTCTTCGATTTGTGGAAGACTGGCCCGGTCATGTCCGACAGCATGTCTGTTGTCTTTGGTGCTTTCGGAGCTTCAGCGCCGCTAAGCGACGGACAGACCTACCGGTTCAGACTCAGGGTAGGAGTCTCCGATGCCGTCGGCGATTGGCACTACGGTCTTTTCTCCACCAACTCTCCTCCGGGTATCCCCGCACCGATTTCACCTTTGAGCGGCTCGACCATCAATTTTTCTAGTGTAAGCCTAATAGTGGACACTGCGGCGAACTACGATTTTGATACTATCTCATACTTCTTTGAGATTTATGAAGACACGGCCAATGATACGCCGCTCGTACAAACCTACAGTGTCCCGATGCCCGGTGTGTCGCCGGCTTATTCCTTGCCCGTCAGAAACTTGCAGGCAGATCACTTGTACTTCTGGAGAGCGCGCGCCTGGGATTCATTTGAGTACTCGGAATGGTGTCCTTTTCAGTCCTTTCAAACCCGTAGCGGTGGTATCAGACTGGCTGTCCCTCTGCAGTATCCCACAATTCAGGACGCTATCGATGCCGCGTCATCGAGCGACACAATTGTAATAAGTCCAGGAACATATGCCGGCCCTGGTAACCGTGATCTTGGTTTTCGATGGAAAGGAAACATTACACTCTACGCGCCTGCCGGGCCGAATGCGACAATTCTGGATGCAGAAGGGACTTCCGCGGAACCTCATCGTATTGTAAGTCTTGGAAATTACAGGGAGAGTAACCTTACTTTTGAAGGATTGAGTTTTGTCCACGGACATGCGTCACAAGGCGGGGCAGTCAAGGGCTATCAAAACGGTTCGCCTCTGAATTTCATAAATTGCACCTTTCGTGACAACCATGCTGTGCAAGGCGGAGCAATTAGCTCGTGGACGCTGAACTTGACACGTTGCCTCTTTTCCAACAATGAAGCAGAAGGTGAGGGAGGAGCTTTGTTCGGAACTGTCAATGGGGGCCATGTGGACGACTGCCGCTTTATCGGTAATTCCGCAGACTTAGGCGGCGCAGTTTCTTACGTAGAACAGCTTATATTCAGCAATTGCGAATTTAACAATAACTCCGCCGACTATGGATCTGGCGTTTACCTCAGCCGGGGTTCATTTACGCTTAATAACTGTCTTATCGTAAACAACAAGGGACCAGTGTTCTACTTGGAAGCGGCTGGAGGGGCTTTCAACTATTGTACAATGGTGAACAACAGCAGCAACGTCATCGTAGTTGTTGACGCTGGAGCCGTCCTCAACAACTGCGTTAGTGCGTTTAATGCCGGTGCCGCAGCTGTCTGCGAAAGGCCGTTTCCGGATTATCCCTGGATTGGGACAGCAACAGCCAGCAACTGCTGCTTCTTTGGAAATGGTAATACGTATGGAGATTGCATAACGAGTCAGACTGACACCAACGGCAATTTCTCGCAGAATCCCCTGTTCTGTAACCAGACTGATGATTTCCGCCTTCAATATGATTCCCCCTGTGCCACCGCCTCCTCGGATGGCGGTCCGATCGGCTATGGATCGGTGGGGTGTCAGACTATCGACGTCGGTGATGACAACCCGCCCTTGGCTTATACATTCGATCTTATTCAAAACTATCCCAATCCGTTCAATCCGACAACAACCATAAACTACTCGCTGGCAAGGGCCTCTAACGTCAGGCTGACTGTCTACAATCTGCTCGGTCAGATTGTCATAACCCTGGTCAATGAGCGACAGAGTGCCGGCAACCATTCGGTCGCGTGGAACAGCACAGACCGAGCCGGTCATCCGGTCGCCAGCGGTGTTTATTTCTACCGCATCACAGCAGGTGACTTTGTTGCCTCCAAGAAAATGATGCTTCTCAAGTAATCGCTCACAGTCGTTCAAGAAACATCACACCCGCCTGCCAGCACTCTCAAGTCCGTTTCGCTAATCCGTCCATGAACAAAAGTGGTCAAAAAGGAAGATTTTGATTGAAACATCGCCGCCCAAAGTGTACTTTAATTCCGCTGGTCACTGACGAGCCTGAAGCACTTGTGTCTCATAGGGATAGCGAGGCCGCCGGCTCGACCCTCGAAAAAACTGAGGGAAGGTGATTGCTTTGCCATGTGAGAAAAGTACGTTGCACGCCTTTTGTCCGGACCTTGCGGGCCGGTCAAGTGGTTTCAGGATATTGATGAACTTGAATATAGAAATATAGTAAGTGAATAGTGGCACAAAGAACACTGCTTCTGATGAAATCAGAAAAAGGCAGACACGTACAGTCACGGCGGAAAATCAAACACTCAACGGTGAGTTGCCAATGAAACGAAGGATACGGATAGCATGACCAGAGTATCTGACGGAGTCGAAATCGAAGTAGTCGCAAGGAAATCACTGTACCGGCGCAAACGGGTGATCATTCCACTGCTCTCAATGGTTATCGTGGCCGCTGCGGTATTTGCCTATTGGTATCTTTATCTGCGCGGATATATATCGACTGACGACGCATTTGTCGATGGCGATGCAATCACGATTAGTTCGAAGATCCTCGGACGAGTTAGGGCGCTGACAGCCGACGAGGGTGATTCGGTAAGCCCCGGTCAGCTTTTAGTGCAACTTGATGACAGCGACCTGTTGGCCCAAAAAGCCCAGGCGACCGCCGCTTTCCAGTACACACAGCAAAGTGTCCCGGTGGCAAAAATCAATTTAGACAGGGCTGAGGATGATTTCAAGCGCACCTCGATGCAGTTCAACGATGGTGTTATTACTCGCGAGCAGTTTGATCATGCTCGGCAGGCGCAGGAATTAGCCCGAGCGCAATACCAGGTGGCGCAGAGCCAGGTAAAATCATCAGAAGCCCAGTTGGCGGTAATTGAAACTCAGTTATCCCACACCCGCGTTGAGGCTACCTCGCCGGGGATCGTCGCCCGCAAATGGGTCATGGTCGGCGATGTTGTCCAGGCCGGTCAGCCGATTTTCACCATCTTTGATCTCGACAGTGTTTGGGTTACCGCTAATTTCGAAGAAACCAAGCTTGGTTCCATCAATCTGGGTGACAGAGTGGACATCTCTGTGGATGCATATCCTGATCGATCTGTTGCCGGCAAGGTGGCCTTCATAGGAGCCGCGGCCGCATCCAAGTTTTCCCTCATTCCACCCAACAATGCTTCGGGAAACTTTACCAAGGTCACCCAGCGTGTTCCGGTTAAGATTACTATCGATCCGGACGCGCCGATTTCAAAGGCCGCTCACATGACCCTCCGCCCGGGCATGTCGGTTGAAGTGAAGATCCTTACGAAGGTAAAGTGAGCCATGACTTTTCCCCGGTGGCGGTCGTTTCGCACGAGGCTACAACAGGATTACCCTCAGCTCAATCCTGAACACCCGAGCTACCGTTGGTTGGTTTTAGGCTCCGTGATGATTGTGACTTTCATGGCCGTGCTGGATGCCACGATTGTCAATGTCGCCATCTCGAAACTCATGTCTTCGTTCGGCGTCTCGGTCGACAGCGTTGAATGGGTGCTGACCGCCTATCTGCTGATTTTCGGAGTAGTTCTCCCCACCTCGGGTTGGCTGGCCGATCACCTTGGATACAAACTTGTGTTTTCGCTTGGCCTTATTCTGTTCACGGTAGGTTCATTTCTGTGCAGTCTGTCATGGAGTCTCGATGCTCTGATCGCGTTTCGCGTTGTTCAGGGAGCCGGTGCGGGAGTGGTAATGCCGGTGGGACTTGCAATTATCACGCGTGAATTTCCCCCGGAGAAGCGTGGACTTGCCCTGGCGTTCTGGACTGTCTCCGCCTCGGCGTCGGTCTCCCTCGGCCCCGCCATGGGCGGCTACCTGATAGACAATTATTCATGGCACACGATTTTCGATATCAATGTCCCCATCGGCGTGTTCGGCCTCGCGGTCCTTCTGGTCGTACTTCGCGAACAAAAAGCCGCTACCCGGACATCGTTTGATTTTCTTGGCTTCATTTCGCTGACTGGATTTCTCGCCTCGCTTCTGTTGGCCCTAGCGAGCGGCAATTCCGCATGGAACACCGGCGGCTGGACTTCCGATTACATCCTCTCCTGTTTCGCTATCTCAGCCGTCTCTCTGGTTGTCTTTTTGACCACAGAGCTTAGTGTCAAACACCCCTTGATAGACCTTTCCCTCTTCCGTTACGCGAGCTTCACTATTACTAATTTCGTCGCATTCATGTTTGGCATCGGACTTTTCGGAAGCACGTTTCTTCTGCCGATTTATCTGCAGGATTCTCTGGGATACACTCCATTGCAGGCAGGTCTTGTCTTTCTTCCGGTCGGATTCCTGCAGGGCATCTCGGCGCCGCTTGCGGGTCTTTTTTCCGACCGCTACACGCCAAAAATCCCGGCCTTCATTGGTATGGTTCTTATGGCCGTAACCTTTTTTCAATTCAGCACCCTGTCGTTTCTGACTGAGCATCACCAAATTATGCTCCCGCTTTATATTCGGGGCGTCGCCATGGGGATCCTGTTTGCACCGCTGACGACCATGGCTCTCACGGAGATCTCGAATCAGCGGATGGCGCAGGCATCCGGGCTGCTCAATGTCATTCGACAGATTGGTGGCAGTTTCGGTGTCGCTGTTTTCGGAAGTCTTTTGACCCGGCGCGAGATTTACCACACGGCCATTTACGGCCAGCAGATAAATCCGTACTCCGAGACTTTTCGTGAGACTACCATGAGACTCCAGGGCCATGCCGCAAGCACCGGAGGAGGGGCGCTCGGCCAGTCCGCGGCGCAGGCGAAGGCCTTGCTGGGATCCTTTGTCGCCAATCAAGCGTTTATCCAGGCGGTCGATGATGTCTTTCTGGTTGCCGCCTTTGTCGTCCTGATCGGTGCGTTACCGATCTTGTTCATTCGAATTCGAAAACACAAAGCCGGCCCTCCCGGGATTCAGTCTAAATCTACCCCGGTTGCGGTAGAGTAGGAAAATATGAATGCACGCATACTGATAGTAACTGCAATCCTTGTCGCACGAGTCGGCATACTCCATGCCGCCGAACCGCCAACGAGTGACTCTCTGACAATCGACGATGCTGTACATCTGACGCTGGAGAATCATCCCGCCGTTCGACTGGCCAAGTCCGACCTCGCGGCCTCAGATGCCCGTATAGGCATCAGTGAAAGCTCCAAATACCCGGAAATATCATTGTTCGGCGACTACACGCGTCTCGGTCCTGTTCCATCCATCGATCTCAATAACGAAAAGTTCAATCTGTATCCGGCCGACAATTTCGACTTCCATCTCGCGCTGAGTAAAACCGTCTATGATTGGGGACGCACCGCGAGCGCAGTCAAATTGGCGCGCACTGCCCGGCAATCATCCGAGGACAATGTCGAGGTCGTGGAATTTAATCTGGCCTATCGGACGGCGGTGACGTGTAATGCGATCATGATTCTGCACCAAAATATCGACGTCATTCAGGAGCAGATCGATGCTCTGAATCAGCATATGGAGGTGGCACAAAAGAAGGTGAAGTCAGGCACTGCAACTGATTTTGACGTGCTCACGACGCGCGTGCGGGTCGCCGGCGCGAACGATCAGAGAATCGAAACATCCCGCGCCCTGCAAAATCAAGAAATCATTCTCAGGCAATTGACCGGATTGCCGGATGAACAGCCCATCAATCTCATTGGAGAATTTTCATCGGCGGCAATATCGCTCAACGCGGATTCTTTGATCGGCGCCGCCGAGCTCAACCGCCCCGAAATCATTGTGGCACGCGATGCCGAAGCCGTTGCGGCGGTTAAGTCCGACATGACCGCGCTTGGAAAGAAACCGACGTTAGCCGTGAACATTACCACCGGACTCAAAAATGGATACATACCTGACCTCGGTACGTTGAAAGGGAACTATACTGCCGGCCTGTCCGTTAACGTGCCTCTTTACGATGGTTATCGGACCCGTCATCAGCAAGACGAAGCACGAGCTGAGTTGAATTCCGCCAAAGAGCAGACCAGTGACTTGACCCGACAAGTTATATCCGAGGTCAGGCAGGCGATCACCGGCGTCATTACAAGCCGCGACAAAATCGACAATGCGGAACTACAGCTCAATCAGGCAGAGCGGGCCCTCGCGATGGCCCGCGCCCGTTACGAAGCCGGGGTCATCACCAATCTGGACCTTCTTGATGCGGAGACCGCTTTGGCTCAGGCAAAGCTGGTTCGACTGACCGCTCTCTATGACTACGCAGTCAGTCGTGTAGCTCTCGACAAAGCTACCGGCAAGAAGACGTGGTAGACTGGAAGCTCTGGCCCGGCTGGGACCTTAGCTGTTCTGTATCTATTTGTTCCATAGGCGGATACAGGCGTTCCGCCAGCGGCGGTTGAGCTCCTCGGGGAATCCTCATGGTCTCATTCGCCGGACCATCATCGACCGAACATCCATGCCGGTTTTTCGTATATGTGATTGACAGAATTAATCATGTTAACGAGATTATTTTATGATGCGCTCATCCGATACACAGCACTTCAAAGAAGTATTACTGGAACGCCGGCGCCTCTTAGACGAGTGGTTTCAGTCTCCCGTGTCGCTCCGCGGCGACGAAGCAACTCTGGTGCGACAGCTTCTGGCACAGATTCACGAGGCCCTTCGCAGGGTCGATGACGAATCCTACGGGCAGTGCGAAATCTGTCACGACGAAGTCGAGCGGTATCGCCTTGAGGTCCAACCAGCCACCAGCGTCTGCCTCGGCTGCATCAGCGATAAGGAAAAAGCTGAACTTGAAGAAGACCTGTATCTCGCCAGCAAGATTCATCGGGCGCTTCTTCCGCAGACAATCCCGGTCATCAATTCCTTTGACACGGCGGTACGGTCACTGGCGGCCGGAAGTATCGGCGGGGATTACTATGACTTTCTCGACGGCCCAACGGAAAACCGGTAAGAATTGTGATCGCGGATGCCATGGGAAAGGGTCTGCCGGCCGGATTGTTGATGTCGAATCTTCAGGGAGCCTTGCGCATCCTGTCTTCGGATATTGCATCGATAAAGCTCTTGGTTGAGAAGCTGAACTCGTGGCTCTGCCGGAATGTGCCGGTCACCAAATTCGTGTCGCTCGTCTGTCTGGAACTGGATCGAGTCGATGCTGTCGAAACGCGGGTGACCTACTCAAATGCAGGACACTGCCCGCCAATCCTCATCAGGAAGAATGGCGATGTTGAACGCCTGGGCGTTACCGGTGGCGTACTCGGAGTCCATGAGAAGTTCGCTTACGAGGAGCACAACCAGATTTTGAACTCGGGCGACTTAGTGATGCTCTACACGGACGGAATAGTCGAGGCTGAGGACTGTGACGGCCAACTTTTTGACGAGAGTCGCCTTATTGAATTTATCAGGGCAAATCGTGCGGCCCCAGCTGCCAATATCCTCGACAATCTTATCCTGCAAATTTGTGAATTCAGCGGCAGGAAGCAGGCGGACGACGACCTCACGGCTATTCTGCTCCGAAAGAAGTAACCGCCTTCCGGATGAGCAGCATTTCGACGTTCGCAATCGGGTTTCCCTTGATCAAGTAAGGTCGAGATTAATTTCAATTTTACGCTGTCTTTTGCCGGCAGTTACCCTTACCTTGGTTCAATGGTAAATAAATCACTTCCCAAAGGATTCAGCGGACTCGGGATAGCTCCCGGACTATTGGCCGCCATAGCACGCCTTAGATTCACCGAGCCGACCCCCATTCAACTCCGTTCGATTCCGGTCGGACTTGAGGGGAAAGACCTGATCGCTATCGCCCAAACCGGGACGGGCAAGACTCTTGCCTTCGGCATACCTCTAATTCAGAGACTGGCTCAGGTCAAGGGCCGGGGACTGGTAATCCTGCCGACTCGGGAGCTGGCGATGCAGGTAAACGAAGCGCTGCAAGCGGTCGGACACTCTGTTGGATTGCGAACCGCCGTATTGATCGGCGGAGCCGCCGAAGGTCCGCAAAAACGAATGCTGCAGAAGAACCCGAGAATTATAATCGCTACCCCCGGTCGACTTGTCGATTTTCTCGAACAACGAGCAGTGAGCCTGTCCAACGTCCAGATTCTGGTCCTGGACGAGGCCGATCGAATGCTCGACATGGGCTTTGCTCCCCAGATCAACAAAATCCTGCAGGCGCTTCCGCAGGATCGGCAGACTATGCTGTTTTCCGCCACTATGCCGTCGGAGATTGTAAAACTCGCGCGGCACCACATGCAACTGCCGATTAATATTGAGATCGCGCCTTCGGGTACCGCCGCTGAGAAAGTCGTGCAGGAAGTATTCTTTATCGAGAAAGAGGCCAAGAGCCGGCTACTTGAAGTATTACTGAGTGAATACCACGGGCCGGTACTCGTCTTCACGCGCACCAAGCATGGCGCCCGCAAACTGACGCGGCATGTGAAAGCAATGGGGCATGCGGCGGCCGAGATCCACTCTGATCGGAGCTTGGGACAAAGACGCGATGCGCTCGACGGGTTTAAGGCGGGTAAATATCGGGTGTTGGTGGCCACGGACATCGCCGCCAGAGGCATCGATGTTGTAGGAATTGAACTGGTCATCAATTATGATCTGCCCAGCAACACACAGGATTATGTCCATCGTATCGGTCGAACGGCTCGCGCCGGTATGACCGGGCGGGCTATTTCGTTTGCGACGTTTGAGCAGAGAAATGACATAAGAGATATCGAAAGATTAATTCGGACCGGGCTTTCGGTAAAGCAGGTACCGGCCCTGCCCTTTGATCGCGCTCCGCGCCGTCTTCCCGCTTTTGTCGCCGAGCGGGCTCGAACCGAGAAGAAGCGTGAACCTTTTGGCCGCTCTACTAAAAAGAAATCAGCCAAGAGCCGGCGCCGATAGAAAATTGCTCGACTGATATTCTGTTTATTTGGGTCGCTCGCCTGACCATAAAGGCGCACCATATCTCTTCGTTTTCTCAATACTGGCACAAGTGAATGCCTCGCGTCGGGACAGACCGCGAAGAAAAGTAACTTGAAGCGTACCAATCTCGTCACGCAAATTGCTTAGAACAAACCACCCCTTTCCTGCGTTTAATAAATATACTTGTCAATCCTCAATTGCCTTTGCAGTGTTATCGTACAAGTTCGATTAATTGGGTTTTGCGGAGATTTGCTATGCGGAAATCTGGCCTAATCTTACCCTTATTTATACTTCCGGTACTGCTAATCGCGGCCTGCGATGACGGCCCGCCAACAGGGGGCGATCGCACTAATATAACAGCCATTCCGAACGCGATCGGTATGCTCTGGAAATACGAGGTGTATGATAGCCTGACTCGTAAAACCGACACGGTCTGGGTTTCGGTGACGGATACCATGACCGTCGCTGGAGGCGAACTTGACACTGAGCGGCGACTTATTAGCCTGCGCACGCAATCCGTCGAGGTCCAGTACTTTCAGCTCAGAGGGGACACCTTGGACATCTCTAAGAACTCTACCTCCGCACCCGTTTCAGAAAGAATCATCTTTCCTCTTTCGTTGGACGACACGTGGCAGGGCCAGGCCGGCGTCGATGATACCAGTCAGGTGAGCCTGATTGGAACGGTCGCGGTTCCCGCAGGAAGATTCTACAACGGGGCCCGTATCGACCGGTCATGGAATCGTGATTTGGAAGGAGGCGGACAATGGAGCAAAACATGGATCATCCCCAATGTCGGGATTGTGTCGCGCTCTTTGCTTAGCAAAGTCTCAAACGGAGCTCACATAACTGTCACACGAAATGAAACCTGGAGCCTGCTAGACTATGACCTCACCACTTTTGCCCTGTCGAAATACCCTTGGTCCGTAGGCGATACCTGGAGTTACCAGCAAGTTGATTCGATCAGAATTGGACCGAATGCGACCAGGGTCAGTTGGGATACGGTTAGAGTAACGACTGTCGAGACCTACCGACTGAGCCCTGATGATCGCTATGCCGTTCAGGAAATCGAGAGCAAGTCCGGTGTCGATACCCAATACATTATGATCTATGACGAAATATTGAGGATTCAGGCAGATAGCCTTCCCAATCCCCTTTGGGATAACTACTTTCGTTTTCCTCTCGCGGTAGGTCGCAACTGGGGAGTCCTCACATCTGCACCCGTCCCCGAAGTACTCGACAAGGAACAGATTCTCACCTCGGCCGGGATCTTCCCGTCGTGCTTTCACACCCGGTTGCACGGAGGCCAATTCGACGATTCCTGGATGGAAGAGGACTGGCTTGTGCCTGACATAGGTATGGTGAGGAGCTCGCGCCGGCAGTACGGTCTGACCCCTCAGACCTCCAGAACCAGACTTCTTATCGCCTACCAACTGTCTCGTTGACTGAAGGGACCGGAGACGCTGAAGATTCGTTGAACAGACTACGTTCCCGAGTCGTAACCTGAGGGTGGTCCGCCGATACAATACTCTTGCTCTCCCGCTCAACATGTTATATGTATACTGTTGTCCATATACCGGGCGATTCACAACTTTGAATTTCTCCGTATTTAACCATTTATTCGGAGGCTCATATGTCTCGAGTCTTCAGTCTACCTCACTCCTGCAAATTATTGATCCCTTCTTTGTTGACCCTCGTCTTCCTTTCGACTTGCCGTGCGGATGAATTTCAAGAGCCTGTCGACTCAAGCACCGGGGATTGTTTCTGGTTCAACGTGGGGGGCGGCGGCGGTTCACTTCCGAGAAGTCTTGGCGAAGACAACGGTGGATTCTCGGGCGGTTTGAGCGGGCACTATCAAACCAAAAAACACTTGTTCTCTATTCGATGGACGACCACCGAAGAATTCAAACTCGACTTGTTCGGATATAGCGGACCACCCGCCCGGGTATGGGACGTCGGTCTTCTCTACGGTCGTTTTGCCAAAGCTAAGCATGGTATTGCCGCCATTTCCGGGGGAATCAGCATAGTTGGGGCGACTGACGGTTACAACGACGCACCCCTCCGAATGGGACTGCCTATCGAAGGCCAGTTGTTCTGGATTCCAAGTGACATTGTCGGCCTTGGGTTCAGCACGTTTGCTGACGTCAACTCGAGAATGTCCTTCTGGGGTATTCTATTTTGCATTCAGCTTGGCCAGCTGAAATAGAAGACAGTATACGCAAGCCCCCTCTTCCCTCTTGTAAACTCGACCGGCACAGGCTATATTCCGCCTATGGCCGACCAATTAAATGACCCCAAGACCGGTGCTCCGCTGGATATGGCGCCAATCCTGGCCCCTTTAGAACAGCTTCGAGATTGCACCTGTTGCCCTCGTGACTGCCATGCCGATAGATTTGGCGACCGCTTGGGCTTCTGTCAGAGCGGAACCGGTATCTCGATCGGATCGATCTGCGCGCACCGGGGCGAAGAACCGGTGATTTCTGGTGAGCACGGCATATGCAATATCTTCTTTACCCGCTGTAATATGCAGTGCGTTTATTGCCAGAATTTCCAGATAAGCCGGCGCCAGGGCGAAATTGAGGAAATTGCCGTCTCGTTACCGGATGTCATTCGCCAGATTGAAACGATTCTGGAGCGTGGCTCGCACGCCGTGGGATTCGTGTCACCGTCTCACTTCATCCCGCAGGTCAGGGTCATTATGAATGCCCTCGCCGCAAGGGGTCGAAAGCCGACTTTCGTGTTCAATACCAGTTCTTACGACAAGGTGGAAACTATTAAGTCATTCGATGGGCAGGTCGACGTCTGGTTACCGGATTTGAAGTATCTTGACGACAAACTCGGCCGGGCATACTCGGACACACCGAACTACCCTGAAATAGCGTGCGGCGCCATCAAAGAGATGTTCTACCAGAAAGGATCGAGCATCCGGTTGGACGACAATGGATGCATCACATCCGGACTAATAATTCGCCATCTGATACTCCCGGGTCGAATAGAAAACTCCAAGAAGATTCTTCAGTGGATTTCATCGGAGCTCTCACCTTCGGTTCACGTCTCACTCATGTCGCAATATCACCCGACACCCCTGGTAGCGAACCACCCCCGGCTTGGTCGGACACTCACAGTTGAGGAGTATGACGAGGTTCTGGAAGAGTTCGACCGCCTCGGCTTTTATCGCGGCTGGGTTCAGGAGCTGGACAGCCCGTCGAACTACCGCCCGGATTTCGCTTATGACCATCCATTCGAGCGGTGACGGATTCCTTGCCGATCCGATAAGTACCAGCGCTGCTACAGCAGGTACTTGACTTCCGGTGTGTCTCGGTCGGTCACCGGTCTATCCGGGCAACCCGTTAGGTTTCAATAAGTTTTGAGTCAATTTCGAGAGCGGCTCGGTTTTTGGCCCCTTCAGCTGTAAATTTTGCCGGAATTCGGCAGAAATCGTTTGGAGATTTTGACATAGACCGCTATACTCCTCGTAGTTTTGATTGACCCGGGCGGCAATAAACCGAACCGGGTCTTCTTTTGTGTTGTCTCCCCTCCATGACCAGTGTTGTCGGTACCTTGGGCGGAGCAAGAAAGAATCGGGAACCCGCCCGCGAAAACAAAGGTTGAACGACAGCATGACGCCCATAACACATATTAGAAATCTGGCCATCATCGCCCACATCGATCACGGTAAAACTACCCTCATCGATTCGATTTTCAGGGCCACCAGAACGTTCCGTGACAATCAACAAGTCGCCGAGCGCCTTATGGACAGCAATGCGATTGAACGAGAACGCGGCATCACCATTCGCTCCAAGCACTGTACCGTAAACTGGAAAGATTATCTCATCAACATTATTGATACCCCCGGTCACGCGGATTTTTCGGGCGAAGTCGAGCGTGTATTGTCGATGGTCGACTCCGTTTTGCTTTTGGTGGACGCGAATGAAGGACCGATGCCGCAGACCCGCTATGTCCTGATGCGGGCGCTTCGTCTGGGATTACGCCCTATCGTCATCCTTAACAAAGTCGATCGGCCGAACGCCCGCCCTGGCCACTCCCTGAACAAGACTTTCGATCTCTTTATAGAACTGGGCGCGTCGGACACTCAGGCGCACTTCCCCGTGCTGTATGGTTCCGGGCTCGATGGCTGGTTCGTGAGGGACATTGAAAAGGAAGATCGAGTCGGCATGGATCCGCTGTTCGAGACGATTATTCAGGAGGTTCCCGCACCGCAGGTCGATCAGGACGGCCCCTTCTTGATGCAGGTAAGCTCTCTTGACTGGAGTGACTATGTCGGTCAGATAGGTTGCGGGCGGGTGCTTCGCGGCACCCTGAACAAAGGCGACGAATTCACAAGAATAGTCTCCCGTCGTAAGGATCAGTCCCGGCCGGAAGATGGCTGGGAGGTTGTCGGGACATCGCGCGCCAAAGGAGTCCATCTCTGGGTCACCCGGGGACTGAGCCGGGTCGAATCGGATACAGCTACGGCCGGTGACATAGTTTGGTTGGCCGGGCCGGATGAAATCGGAATCGGTGACACGTTCTCAGCGATCGATGATCCTGCCGAAGGCCTCAAGCCGCTCGAGATAGAGGAACCGACCCTGTCGATGTTTTTCCTCGTCAACAGCGGTCCCTTTTCTGGGCAGGATGGCAATGCCATTATGCTGCGTCAGTTGAAAGACCGGCTGCGAAAAGAGATGAATACTAACGTAGCTATGCGTATGGAAGATGTCGGTCGTTCCGATGGTGTCAAGGTGTCAGGAAGAGGCGGCCTTCATCTCGCAATTCTCATCGAAGAGATGCGCCGTGAAGGTCTCGAGTTCTGCATCTCGCGCCCTGAAGTCATAACGCACGAAGACAAAGACAACAATATTCTCGAACCGATCGAGCAGCTGCTTATCGATGTCCCGGAGGAGTATCAGGGCGTCATCATTGACAAACTCGCCCGCCGCAAAGGGAATCTGCTCGGCGTGGAAAATTCCGGTACCAACACCGTCCGGATGGATTTCGAGATTCCGACACGGGGACTGTTCGGCTACCGGTCTGAGTTCATGACCGACACCCGAGGGCTCGGTATTATGGCGTCCCGGTTGGTTGGCTATGGCGCCTGGCGGGGCGAAATTGTCGCCCGCAACAAAGGCTCCGTCATTTCCATGGAAACCGGCCCGGCGACCGCGTATGCGATCGAAGGGCTGCAGGAACGCGTCACCATTTTCGTCGAACCGAGCGAACGGGTATATACCGGCCAAATCGTCGGCGAAAACACGCGCCCTGATGAGTTGCCCTGCAATCCCACCAAACGCAAACACCTGACTAACCACAGGTCGTCGACCAAGGATATGGCAGTCAGTATCGATGTTCCGCGCAAGATGACGCTGGAACAGGCTATGGAATGGATTCGTGAGGATGAGCTGGTCGAAGTCACTCCGAAGGCGATTCGGATTCGTAAAGCAATTCTCGATGCCGACTTGCGGCGCCGGGCCCAGAATACCGCACTGGATACTAAATCCGGACAGCGCGTTTTGCTCACCCGACCGACGGTGTAATTTCCCACACTTCTGTGGTCAACGCTTCATCCGTGTCGGGCTATGATCCCAATCCCGTCCCGTGAATGATGATCTTTCCCTGATAAAGCTCCGTTACAACGAGATAAATCGGTAGCGCCGGTCTGCCCGGCAATGTACGCGTTGCTCAGTCATCGATAAACCGTTCACGAATATCCGTGTCAGGACGCGGACAGGAATCGACATCTCCCCAAACACGGTATCTGTTTCGAGCTATATAATCGTAAGCCGCATCGAGCCAACTCCACGGAAAAACCCGGACAATCAGCGCCAGTTTCCAAGGCCAACCAAGTTCGTGGGCGATAAACAAGACTGCCCCGGACCGAGACAGCAGTTCACCGTCGGCCGCTGTGTAATCCTCCTTAACAAAGAGGGTATAACTCTTATCTGGATCTATACCTTGCTCGCCAAGTAGTTCAATTCCCCGGCGGCTCTGAAGTCGCGCAAATACAAACTGTCCCTGATCATCATGAGTTGCAATGAACCGGGCGAGACGGTTACACAACCCGCACTCCCCGTCTATCAGTACCAGGTGCTTTATTCCCATCTGTTCAGTCATCATCTTCCTCCTACTCCGATATAACGTCCCGACCCCCGATCGAGGTCCGCAAAATATTGACCCCACACGACCGGTCCAAACGGTCGCAACTAAATCCGTTGTCGGGACCGTTTCAAAGGGCTCGGCGTCGAGGTCAATTTCCGTTTAGACTGTCGTTTCACGGCGATATCCCTTCCCCAACAATTCATTGACATGGTTCTCCAGTATTTAAGATATTTGTTATGATGTCTTTGTCTGGTCGGCACTCTTACGCCGTCTGCCCGAATCCTCAGCAAGACATGGCTGGAAAATTGTGCCGAATTTTCGCACCGGATTGATGAGTTCTACGAACCTTTAAGGAGGAGAACTGATATGTGGCGAAGAGTGGTTCTGGCCGGGCTTGTTGGATGGGTGGCGATGTTAGTGATCGTATTCATGGCCAACGGATTTTACGGATTCAGAGCTCGCATCGACTTCAATCAACTCGACAACGAGACTCTGGTTTATGAAACTCTCAAGCAGAACATAAGTGTCCCCGGGCGATATATCTGCAATCCGCCATTAACCACATCAGGAGTTTTTCCGGGCGGAGAACCAGTATATAGCATCTTCTACAGTGGCATCGGACATGAAGCCGCTTCGCGTGAGCAGAGGATGCACTACCTGAGTTCACTACTTTTGACCATGATTGTTGCGGCACTGCTTTCAATGACCTCGGTTCGGGTCCTATCCAGCTATGGCCTGAAACTCCTGTTTGTTGCCCTTGTTGGACTTCTGTTGGCGATCTCCGGCAACCTCGCTCAATTCGGAATCGGTGGCTATCCCTTCGATGATGTCCTCCGACTCGGCCTGTTCCAAGTCGCGCTGTGGCTTGTATTGGGCTTAATCATGGCCGGGTTGATCAGACCGTCTCGCGTCCGTTGAGATAGTTCGACGCTCAGCGATCATGTTTGCATTCAACAAGAAACCCCGGCTGGGGCCGGGGTTTCCATGCATGTTCGATTCTAACAATCCATTACTGAGGAGTAGCTTCAAGTGTCATCGGGTCACGGAGCGGAAGGATTGTGATCTCTCCAAAATCTGAGAATTTCTCCGCGTGTTTGTCCGATCCCTTCATGACCGCCTCCGGATCCCCTACTACCAGAAAGACGAGTTTATCAGGGCGCAAGTATTTCTGGGCGACCGCCAGCACCGCATCGGGCGTGACCGCCTCGAAATTCTTCTTGTAATTCTGCCAGTAATCGTCGGGACGACCGGTATACTGGTCATCGGCAAAGGTGTTTACTATGCCGCTCATGTTACTGAACGGATTGACCACGTTGCTGATAAACCCGGCTTTTGAATTCTCGACAATCTCTGATTCGCACTTTTCGGTGCGAATCCGATTGATTTCATCGACAATTAGACGGGTTCCGAAAGCGCCCGTCTCATGTTTGGTCTGGAACCAGGCACGAAATGTTCCGGGGAAGTCAACCGGTCGCTCAAACGCACTTCCGGAATTATAAGCCAGTCCCTCGTCCGAACGGACCCGGCGAACGATTCTCGAGGTAAATCCGCCGCCACCGAGAATGTCATTCATGACCATCAACGCATAAGCATCGGGGATATCGCGCTTGACGCCGATATGACCGACCCGAATGCGCGACTGATTGACATCCGCCTTCTTTATCATGTAGACGCCCGGTTTCGGGTCGGGGATCTGATCTGAAATCGAAGGAAGGTCAAGCTTTTGGTCCGGCCACTCCGCAAACAGAGTGTTCAGCTTGCCAATGATATCCTTGGTCCTGAAATCACCAGCCACGGCCACAATGAAGTTCTTCGGGAAAAAGTACTTATCACGGAAGGCAATCAGGTCATCGCGGGTAATCGAATTGATCGATTGCTCGGTAGTACGATATGGAGTCGTGCACGGGTGGTCGCCGTACATGAGGAATTGCCACTCCCGTGATTCGATCGCCGATGTGGACGAATTGCGCTGTTCCATTCCGGACAGCAGGTCTTTGCGATAACGGTCGAGAGCATCCTGCTCAAACACGGGATTCCGAAGCACCTTGCTGAACAGCTTCAGGCCCTCATCGATGTCTTTCGACAGGCAGAACAGCGTCGCCGTCCCCTGCGAACCATCGATTCTCACCGAGATGTCTCCTGCAAGATAAGCCAGGCGCTCATCGATGGCTTTTGCGGTCATTCCCTCGACTCCGCCGTTGCGCATCAGATAGCCGACCATTCCGGCCAGCCCGGCCTTATCCACCGGCTCATACATGGAACCGGTGCGCACCAGCACCGTCAATTCGAATGTTGGCACCTCATGGTTCTCGGCGATGTAGGCGTTGATGCCGCACTTCAGGGCATGGCGATAATCAGCCGGCTTGGGCGGCTGATAGTTCAAATCCGGATAGGTAAGCTTATCGGGATGGTCGACAATGTCTGCCGCCGAAACATACGCGGCAAAACAGAGCAGGAGGGCAAGCGCCAGTACTACCACACGCACCCTCAATTGACTGCTCGGCATACAGAGTATTCTTAGCATTGTTTATTCTCCTCTGGCGTCTGCCTTACATTTCGTTGGCAGCCTTGAGTTCTTTGAGGCGGTCGTTGGCTATCTGCAGCAGACGGGTCATCTGAGCCTTCTGCGCCGGATCTGTTATCTGATCCATCTGCGAAGAAAACATCCCGATCATCTGCTCGAGACGCGCCGGGTCCTTAATCGACATGATCATCTGCTTGGCCTGCGCGAACTGCGGATCTTCGGCCGCTTCGCCCGCACCACCCTGAGTCGCCTTTGTATTTATTACCATCACATTTCGCTGATCATTGGCAAAATACTTGTTCGCTACGCGCTGGATGTCCGCCGCAGTCACCGAATCGCACTTCTGAGGATTCAGGTTGGCTTCCTTCCAGTCGCCCATGGCCGCATTCTGACCGATGTAGAACAGGATGCCGATACCCGCCATCCGGTCCATGGAACGAATCATGTCGACCTTCATCTGGTTCTTGACTTTCTGGAGCTCATCCGGTGTCACCGGGTTAGCCTTGAGGGCCTCAATTACCTCGTAAATCGCCTGCTCCAGATCTTCCGCACGTACTCCGGATATCCCTTCAGCGTCAATCTGGAACATGCCGGCGAATCTTCTGGAATCCTGCGACGCACTCACCGCCAGTCGGCCGCCGCCCATCCCGCGACCGCCACCGCTGACCGAACCTTTGGCAATCCCTTTTTCATCGACCAGTTTCTTGTATAAGCGCCCGGTCTTGCCGCTCATGATTCCCGCCATTACTTCAAGTGGGTAGCTGTCGGTGTGTTTGAATGCGACCGTGTGATACGCGACCGTGGCCTGAGGGCTTGCTTCCGCATCCGATATCAGGCGCTTTTCACCGTACTGCTGTTCTTCGAGGGTCACCACCTCCGGCGGGGGCGTAGTCCCGCGCGGAATCCGCTCAAAGTATTTACGTACCATCACGATCATCTCATCCGGATTCAGGTCCCCAACCAGTATCATCGACAAATTATTGGGAGCATAATACGTATTGTAATAATTATCGGCTTGCTCGCGCGTGATGCTTCCAAGATCGGATGGCCAGCCGATTACATCCCAATGGTATGACGATGACTTCCAGAACATCGCCTGAAAGTCCTCCTCCACCCGTCCGGTCGGCGTAGATTCTACACCAAGCCGGCGCTCTTCACGCACAACATCACGCTCGGAATAGAATTCCCTGAAAACGGGATGACTGAATCGATCAGATTCAAGCCACATATACAGCTCGATCTTGTTCTTAGGCAGACGCAAGAAGTAGGCAGTCATGTCCTGCGAGGTAAAGGCATTAAGGAATGACCCGCCGTTCTTGCTGTAGAGCTCATCGAGCTGGTCCTTGATAATCAACTGGCGTTGTTCCAGTATGAGACTGTCGAACACCTTTTCAATCTCTCTATAGCGAGGAGTCTTGGCCTCCGGATCGAGCATGTCGGAAATCTGACCGCGTCGGAGTTCCTCGCGCATTATGTTCTCCTCGGCGCGCATTAACCCACGCAGTGAGTCAAGCTGGGCCATGATTTCGCGATCGCGCTTGATATCCTTGGTGCCAATGATTTCTGTCCCTTTGAACATCATATGTTCAAACAGATGCGAAATTCCGGTTATGCCGGGAATTTCATTGGATGACCCGACCCGGGCGAAAATGGCGGCCATGATCGTGGGAGCCTCGTGCTTTTCCACCATCAGGACCTGCATGCCGTTGTCCAGCCGGTACTCTTTGGCATCGATGTTCTGCGCGGCCGTCGGACACGCGACGGCCAGAAGCAACGCCGCGACGACCACACCTGCATACAGACTGCGCCTGTTCATGAGTTAGTCCTTCTCTGTTTTGTGCTTATTGAGCCAACACTCTGCTCGGCATCCCCTTTCGGGCTGCGTCGAAATGTATACTATGCTATCCCCTTTAGAAAATCAAGCGGATTGTAATGGTTGCATATGATATCGGTTTTCATCTACACGGTGTGTGTTCGTACCGGCCAGCGGACACTTGCGTTGATTTCGTCAACTGACTATCATTATTCCGTAGCAAAATCATTCACCCTCTGTGAAAAAGCACTTCTGTCGAAGGAGTCAGATTAATGAGTTACTTCTTGCGAATTTCAATCAGCTTTCTTGTTTTCATGAATTTCGCCGCTGTTGTCATGCCAGATAGTCAACAGACGATGCATATCCGTTCGCACGACCGTACAAAAGTGATTACCGACCCATCCAAAGGTTACAACAGCTACCCGGCCTGGGCAGTCTTTCCGTCGGTCACGACCGACTATCGTAAGGTCGTGCTGAACGTGACCTACGCCTGCCCTGACAGCCAGCACTGCGGTGAATGGGATTATATCGACGGCATCTATCTGCGTCGAACCGGGGGTCAAGGCGGCACTTCACACGATATCGAACTTGCCCGCTTAATATCACCCTATGGTTGGCAGTTTGACTCCACCTGGGGCTTCACATGGCATGTCGACATCACCGATTTTTCGTTTTTATTGCACGATTCGGTAGAAATTGAATTCAGGCACACCGGATACGAGAAAAACGATGACCGTGGGTGGCTTATCACGCTTGATTTCGCGGTTGCCGAAGGCCGCCCGTCAGTCGCGGTGCTTGGAATGGATACCCTTTGGTGCGGCTCAATTCCGTACGGTGATTCGACCAAACCGATCGACAGCATTCTTTCGCCCACAAGATTCACCGGACGACCTGACGCAGACATGGTCCGCCTTCGCATCCATCAGACCGGCCATGGCATGGATGATTTCGAAAACTGCTCTGAATTTTGCAGCAAGTGGCGGCAAGTCTACTTTGACGACTCCCTTGTCGATCAACGTCAGGTCTGGCGCAAATGTGGAGACAACCCGCTGTATCCGCAGGCTGGAACCTGGCTGTTTGATCGCGCTAATTGGTGCCCGGGTTCAATTGTCTTTCCCGATATCTATGACTACCCAATCACGCCCGGTTCCTCGCACACGGTGACCATTCGCATGGAGCCATATACTGACACCCTCAAACCTTCGGCGAATTATTTCCTGTACTCCTATCTCTTTTACTGTGCCAGACCCTGGGCGACGAATGATGTCTCACTCGAGGACATTATCGTCCCCTCGACCGCCGACGAATACTCGCGCCAGAACCCGGCCTGCGCTTATCCGATAATCCGCATCAAGAACAGCGGTAACGCACCTCTGACTTCTGTAATCGTGCGTTATGGCCTCGTCGGAAGCCAACTACAGACGTATGAATGGGCGGGACAACTGGCTCCCCAGCAGTACGCCAATGTCGACCTGCCGGGACCAATTGATGGTCCAGAAGGAAATCAGCAGTTCAACGTGTCATTGGAAGAACCAAACGGTGAGAGGGATGAGTACCCGGCCGACAACCAGCTGACCTCAACGGTCAAACTACCGCCAGTCTACGGAACGAAGTTCATCGTGCTGTTTCGAAGCAATACTGACTCAACTGATAACGCATATTCCGTCCAGGATGCCGACGGCGATAAGCTGATGGAACACCAGCTCGGCTCGATGACCGCGAATACGTCATACCACGACACTCTGGACCTTCCCGCCGGATGTTATCGGCTCATTGTCGAAGACACTTCTGGCTCCGGACTTAATTTCTGGTTCAATCCCGAAGGCGGCTATGGGTTTATCCGCATGCTCGATATGCATGGCCACCTATTGCATGCGTTCAATTCGGATTTTGGGAGCAGTATCGACTACTGGTTCACGACTTCCGACAATCCGGCACCGACTGCACTGCCTGACACCCCGTTGGTGAACCCATTTCCTCCCCGAAACGAAGGTAAATTCGACGTTGAAGTGTTTCTGAATGACACTGCCGACGTAACAATACAGATCTTTCCGGCCGACAGTGCCAGATTGGTATTCGACAAGAACTACCAGGCAGTCAAAGAAGCGTTCCTGCCGGTAGATATAAGTTCTGAGCCCGATGGTGTTTATTATGTTAAGTTAAGCACGGGCGATAAGACTGTATCCCGACGGATCCGCGTCAAGCGAGAGGGTCCGTAGACTGTCAGCAGCAGATACACGCATGATGAGTGCAAATTAAAAGCGGTGGGATGATTTCGTTCCACCGCTTTGTTTATCTGGGTCGAAGAATTTTGACGGCTAAGATTGACTTCCGGATTTCGATGCCGCCAGAGCTTGTTCAGCACCCGGAGTCTTCCGTTCGAACCGTCGCCCGATCATGAAGAATAGGATCGTCACCACGATCATCATTATAGTCATCGCGCCAAAATATGACCCTGGCGCCACCTGGGTATAGATGCGAGAGAACCATGCGGCAAGTGTATCGCCAAGGAATACCGTGAACAACCAGACGCCGGTGATCACGGATTTCATTCGATCCGGCGCCTCTTCGAACGCCAATTGCAGACCGACTACCGAGATGCACAGCTCGGCCATGGTTATCAGGATATATGCGCCTAATTCCCACATGATCGAGACCTTGGAATTGACCCCGATATAACCTGCCAGCGACATAAGACCCATACACAACACCACCAGCACGAAACCTATGAGCATCTTTCGCGGCGATGACAGCTTGTGCGTCTCATCGCGGTCTGTACGTGACCATATCCAGGCAAAAAGCGGCGTCATGATTACAATCAGTACCGGATTCAGGCTCTGAACAGCATCGGGTGGAATGTGCCAAGTCCATTTAAGGATCTGTATGTCAAGAATCATGTAGTCACGCGCAAAGAGTGTCCAGGTAGAGTACGATTGATCGAAAATCGACCAGAAGAAAACAATCAGAAGAAACAAACCTGAGAGCCGGATAAGAGCTGCTTTTTCCTCGTGCTTCTGCTCCGGGGTCTTGACCAGTTGCCGGTCCCTTTTGATCTCTTCTTTCGGATAGTATTTCTTTCCGTAATAAAAGATTCCCAGTGACACAACCATCAGCACCGTTGGCGCCATGAAAGCCGCACCATAGCCGTACCGATCCCGGATAAACGGAAGGGAGAAGGTGGTAACGAAGGCGCCGATATTGATCGCCATGTAAAACCAGGAGAACGCCTGTGTCATTAAATGGGATTTGCCTTCCTTCTGATACATCAACCCCATCAGCGTGCTGATATTCGGCTTGATTGATCCGGATCCTCCGGCCAGCAGGAGCAGCGCGGTATACAGTCCTATCTGATTATTGAACGTTCCGAGTATTATGTGCCCGAGAATGTAAGGAATCGCAAAGTAGATAATCGTTTTGAACTTGCCCAGGTAATTGTCGGCTATATATCCGCCGACAATAGGCAAAATGTAGCAGAAGGCGGTGAACAGCGAGACCACCGAAGCGCTGTTTGCATCGCTATAGTTGAGCGACTGTACCATATACAGAAGCAGCAGCGTCTTCATACCATAGAAGCTCGCCCGTTCGGCCAGTTCCCCCCAGAAAATAAACCAGAATCCTCGTGGGTGATGATTGTCTACTACATGCATACCTTATACCTCCAAAAGCGTTGTCGTTCTACTGTCGGGATGGTTCTTTCACCAGATCCGAGGCGGTCATCGGAGTAACCATGAGTTTCAAATATCGCGCCCATATCTCAGAGCTATCCGGGTCGCCTCTGAACACATAATTTCGGGTCAATTCTTCTCCCAGTGTATAGTTGATGACGTACGATCGGTAGTTTTTGTAAAAATCAATCGCTTCCTTCGCCCCCCCTTCAGATCGTCCCGCGTATTTTACAAGGAATTCGACGGTCTCGCGTTCAGTTTTTGCGCCGTCGAGAAACATCCGGGCCGCTTCGGTCCAGGCCAAGTCCATAGCCCGAGCCTCTTGCATCACCTGCAAATACTGGTCGACAAGTGAGGTATCCAGCCCGGCCACAGGAAACAGAATCTCCCTGTAGAATTGCCTTTTCTCTGAAGGCGTGAAGAGAACGTCAATCCCCAGATTGGCCAGCCCCTCTGATATCAGAGAAGACGGACAGTACAAGGGCTGAACGGCATATTCGACCCAGCCACTATCATGATAGAGCTGCTTCTCCTGAATGACCGCCAGCACGTGGTGTCCCGGGTACCCTTCGTGTGCCGCCGTACCGAGTAATCCGCCGAGATCAAAACCTCTGTCGGAGTTTACTTGGATAAGACTTTCCCCGTTCCCTCTGTACCAGTTGTAAGCGCCCCATGGTTTGTTGCTGACGTACTCAATTGAGAAGCGTTCGTTTTCAGGAAGTGTAATATGCCCCCTTGTTCGTCGACGACACTCCTCCACGCATGTTCTGAAAATTGTGTCGAGCCGCTCAGGGGGAAATTTGAACTGCTTGGTGTACTCAATATATCGTTTGGAGACCGGCCCGGTGCCCGGAAGAAGATCATCCAGCAAATTCAATGCTCGCTGGAAGAACAGGCTGTCGCGGTGAGGCAGCACGGCATCAAACAGCTTCTTTGACTCCTCATCGAACGATATCCGACGGCCGTCCAGTCTGTCGACTATAGCAAGCGCGGCTATCACGTGAGGCTGGAGCGAACTGACCCGATACTTATCGGTTTGGCTCAGCGCGCTTTCGGGCAAGGATGTGAGAGCTTGAATTAAGAGGTGCCCCTCATTGGCCAGATCTATATAAGGAAATTCCGGCGGTGCGGCTGAATCGATGGCTGTCCGCCACGATTCAGGACCGAAATACGCGTCAACAAAGTCAGGCTCAAAATGGCCGATCTTCAGAACGAATTGAACATATGCCTCAGCCAGTGAATCGACCGCTGATTCGGATGCACGCGCGGTCGCACTCACTAATAGTGCTGCGGCTACACATAAGAATATTCCGGCGCGTCCGGCCACTAAACTCCTCTCGGCCCAATCGGCTGCCCGGTGATAGAAACCAACACCTTCGCTTATACCGTGGAGTACAATGTCAGGTTTACCGGAAAAAAGGGCAAGAGGAATCTTGGAGCGGATTAGACCGTCGTCACATTTTGTCCGGGGCTTCCCTGAAGTATCGCCGCCACCGTCTTCAGGCCGGTGCGGAGCAATTCCCGTGTATGCGGCACTATAACCGAAAGTCTCACGGCCATGACCGGCGCTTTCGAGTCAACCGCGAACGCTTCGCCGGGAGCGATAACCACGCCGCGCAACTGCGCTTCCATCGCCACCTGCATGCTTGTCCACCCACCCGGCAGCTCCAACCAGAGGTGATAGCTGGCGGGATGATTTCTGAACGACAGCCCTCGAAAGACTTCTGACGCCACCTTCTGCCGCAGAGCGGTGTCTTCGCGCCGCCGCGCGATAACCTGATCGGCTGTACCATCGTCCCTCCACATGGTGAACAATTCACCGACCAGCGGCGTCACACCCAGACACGAAGCATTTAATCCTTCTATCATTCTCCTGCGGCTCCGAACCGGCGCCAGCACGAATCCTATCCGAAGACCTGCCGCGATCGATTTGGACGCCGATATCGTTAGATAGCTCTGCTCGGGAATCAGCGAAGTAATGTATCCGGGATGCTCCGTCAGCAGGGGCCGCATTATCTCATCCTCGATGACCGTCACACCATATTTCTCGGCGATCGCGGCAATTTCTCTTCGACGAACGGCCGGCCAGATGGTGTTGGTGGGATTCTGAAGCGATGGGTTGCAGTAAAGGGCGCGGATTCGACGTTGCCGACAGGCCGTCTCGAGAACATCTGGCAACATTCCTTGCTCATCGGAAGCTATACCGATCACCTGAAGATTCATCTGTTCGGCCAGCGCACGAATACCCGTGTACGTGAATCTTTCCACCGCAATCGAGTCACCGTGCTTCGTCTCGGCTGAAAGTATGACTGACAGAGCATGCTGGGCTCCCGACGTCACAAACACCGACTCCGGTTCGGCCTCAATACCGAGCGATTTCAACCACTGCGCGCCGCTCTCACGGTGTCTGGTAAATCCGGCCGCCGGTGGATACTCCAACAATGAATGAGCGCTTCGTGAACGGGCGATTCGCTTCAATGCCGAAGGAAGGTCCGGATCGAGACTATAGACCGGGTGATTCTTGCTCAGGTCTATTCCTACCTGGGGACGTTCTGCGATACTGGCCAGAATGGAACGACCCGTCCGGGGCGACCCGACGTATGTCCCGCGACGGCCTTCGCTGCGTATCAACCCTCGCTGTTCAGCCTCGGCATAGGCGCGGGTCACCGTTCCAATCGCCACCGAGAGAGAGTCCGCCAACTCCCGCTGAGTCGGAAGTTTTGTCTCATCTGCCAACCTCCCTCGATTAATATCATTCTCAATAGCCTTTACAATTGCCATGTAGAGGGGTTGGTCGACCGACTGAAGATCTGGTTTCCAGGATACCTGTTCTATGCTCATAATTTATTATACTTCAATATGATAGATCATCTAGTTGATATACGGGCGACTGGTTGTCGACGGCTTACATTGTTTATTGTCACTATGACAATATAATTGTAACTCTATTGTATCATATAATGTATTATAAAAATGAAGTCAAGACAAAGTTTCAAGATTGATGCCCTCCGTGGTTAGGAGTTGACATATGGTTGAATACAAATTCTCGTCGATGGCAACCCGGCTCCGTCGAACGGAAATTCGAGAGTTGCTCAAGCTGACCAGATTACCCGACACTATTTCATTCGGTGGAGGTCTGCCCGACCCGGCTATTTTCCCGTACAGCGCGGTCGAAGCTGCTTCGATGCGAGCCATTCGTGAAAGCGGCCGCCTCGCGCTTCAGTACAGCCCCACTGAAGGCGAGCCGTTGCTGAAAGACCAGATTGCGGCCTTCCAGAAGAGGCAGGGCGAAGAAGTCAGGCCGGAAGACATGATTATCGTATCATCGTCACAACAGGCGCTGGACTTGCTCGGTAAGGTATTTTTAGACGCCGGCGACGCTGTGATTGTCGAGAGGCCCTGCTATGTCGGGGCGATACAGTCTTTCCGCGCCATTGGAGCGGAATTTCACGGAATCGACATGGACCATGAAGGTATCATTCCTGAGAAGCTCGAGCAGACAGTAGCCGGCCTCATCAGCCGCAAGAAGAAACCCAAATTCATATACCTGATTCCTGATTTCCAGAATCCATCCGGACGGAACCTGAGTCTGGCCAGACGCCGCCAGGTGCTGGCCATTGCATCTAAATATGACATCCCGATTGTCGAAGACAGCCCCTACCGGGAGCTTCGGTACTCCGGCGACCTACTGCCATCGATTCGGTCTCTGGACGCCGATGGCCGGGTGATCCAGATGAAGACACTTTCGAAAATCTTTTGTCCCGGCTTCCGTCTCGGCTGGTTGATAGCTCCAGCCCCGGTTCTTGAGAAACTGATTATGGCGAAGCAGGGAACAGACCTCTGTACGTCCGCTTATGTTTCAATCGTAGCCGCCTACCTGCTGATGGACGGTCACATAGAGAAGCAGATCGACATAAGCAGAAAGCTATATGCTCGCAAAGCTGCCACCATGCTCCGTGCTCTCGATACCTACATGCCGGCCGACGAAGGTGTGACCTGGTCGCGGCCCGATGGCGGCATGTTTCTCTGGTTGACGCTTCCCCCATATATGGACACGGTTGAGATGATCCAGCAGGCGGTTCAAAAGCGGGTCGCCTATGTAGTGGGGTCGGCTTTTTACACCGATGGTTCCGGCAGAAATGAGATGCGTCTCAACTTCTCGTATCCGACCGAAGAACAGATTGTGCTGGGCATCGAAAGACTTGCCGAATTGGTTCGGAACCGCCTGACCCAGGAGCTGGCCACCAGTTGCCGCACACTTTCGCAGGAGAGCTGACTTCCAAGAGTAGGCTAAGATACACGTTCGATGACGCCGGTTTCATTCTGCCGGCGTCTTTTTTTTGCCTCTCCTGTTGCATAAGTCGCCTATTTCCGTACCTTGACAGGCAGTGATTTTCACAAGTGACTCCATGGGTTGAACGGCAGCAGATGAGTGAACAAGGCAATCTCCCTCCGACCATCGATAACCGCCCGATGTTTATCTACTTGGCGGTCCTCACGATGGCCTCTACACTCGGTCTTCAGGGATGGCGAACCCTGTTCGACAATTTCTCGGTCCGAGTCATCGGCCTGCAGGGTGACCAGATCGGAGTCATTCAATCGATTCGAGAGGTCCCCGGTTTTCTCTCCCTGCTGGTGATTTATGTCATGTTTCTGCTGAAGGAGCACCGCGTCGCCTCCCTCTCCATCATGACCATGGGCGTGGGGATCGGCCTGACCGGATATTTCCCCAGCTATGTCGGGTTGATTGGCACCACTTTCATCATGAGTGTCGGATTCCACTATTTCGACACGGCCAACCAGTCGCTGACCCTGCAGTACTTCGACCGAAAACAATCCCCCGTCGTGCTGGGACGGTTGCGGAGTATCTCCGCTGCGTCGAATATCGCCGCAGGCATTCTCATTTTTGTCCTCACCCCGGTCTTATCGTTCTCGCAACTGTTTCTTGTGCTCGGCGGAATTATATTCGCCTCGGGTCTTTGGAGTTTCACGCGTCAACCCACCGACAAAAACATTGTCCCTCAACGACGAAAGATGATTATTCGAAAACGATACTGGCTCTATTACTTCCTGACCTTCATGGCCGGCGCCCGTCGTCAGATAATTGTAGCTTTCGCCATCTACCTGCTCGTGCGCAAATTCGACTACAGCGTGCAGGAGATCACTATTCTCTTCTTGGTCAACAACGGTATCAACTATTTCCTGAGCCCGATGATCGGCCGGGCTATCTTGAAACTCGGGGAACGGCGCGTTCTCTCCCTTGAGTACTTCTCGCTCATCTTTATTTTTGTCGCCTATGCTTACGTGGATTCAAAACTTGTGGTGGCGCTCCTGTATATCGCCGACCAGATCTTCTTCAACTTTGCCATTGCAATTCGGACCTTCTTCCAAAAAATCGCGGACCCACAGGATATCGCGCCCTCGACAGCAGTCGGATTCACAATTAACCATATCGGCGCGGTGATCTTTCCACTGGTCGGGGGTCTGCTCTGGATGGTCGATTACCGGATTCCTTTCATTGCCGCCGCCGTCATGAGTATAATATCGCTGGTGGCCGCCCAGATGATCACCGGACAGGTCCGCCGCGCTTTGGTTCGGGAGCAGGCACAGGCGGAATCACTCCCGTAACGAAAGATTGCCGCGTTCCTTGGTTCCGGTTTCATATTGCGTCCTGACCCTTGATTGCTCTATATTCCCTGGTAGAAATCAACCACATTATTCTGGCAATGACTGATTATTATCAAAAGCATTTGAGCGGCGAGCGACTTCGCCGATGCTACGATCTCGCCCCACCCCGCATTCGACAGTACCTTCAGGCAGAAATCGAAGTTGTAGTCAGCCTGCTTGATCGGTCCTGCAATCTGCTGGAGCTCGGTTGCGGATACGGAAGGGCGCTTCTGCCTCTGAGCGAGCATTTCGAATCGGTCACCGGTATCGATACTTCGACTGACAGCCTCTTCCTCGCCCGCAAGCTGACCGCCAACTTCGCCAACTGCTATCTTGCACCTATGGATGCAAGAAGGCTGGCTTTCGCCGACTGTTCATTTGACGCTGTCATCTGCATTCAGAACGGATTATCTGCATTTCATGTTGACCCAAAATTGCTGGTGCGGGAGGCGAAACGGGTCTGCCGTCACGGAGGAATCGTGGTCTTTACAAGCTATGCCGAGGGCATATGGAACGACCGTCTGCATTGGTTCGAATTGCAGGCCCGCCAGAATCTGGTAGGCGAGATCGACTACGACCGGACCGGCGACGGCCAGATTGTCTGCAAAGACGGCTTTACCGCAACCACCTTCTCCCTTGCCGGATTCCGCCAGCTCATCGAAGAACTCGATTTGCACGCTGATATCTTTGAATATGACAATTCCGTGGTCGTGTGCAAAATCGGTCTATGATCGCATTCAAATGTGATTGACACGTCCCTCTGACCAGATTAGTATACAGACAAAGATCAAACTTCGAATGTGAGGATGCAATGGTGGCAAAATCGGCTGATCTCGGAATCAAACTGCTGCTTGAACTGATCGATCAAGCCTATGACAAGAGCGCGTGGCACGGCACCAACCTTCGCGGCTCCCTGCGCGGACTGAGCCCGGAACAACTCCTCTGGCGTCCGGGCAAGGGACGGCACAATATCTGGGAAGTCATGCTGCACACGGCCTATTGGAAGTACATAGTCGTCCGGCGCTTGACTGATGGCTCCAAAGGTGAATTCGAGCGCTCACCCAGCAATTGGCCGGAAATTCCGGACAAGTGCGACACCGCAACTTGGAAGAAAGATAGCGGCCTGCTGACGAAATATCACAAACTGCTGCACGATGCGGTGGCGAGTTTCCCAGCCGATAGGCTTTTCATCGTTCCGCCGAAAGCCAAGCGGACTTACGCGCAGTATATATATGGAATCGCGTCACACGACCTGTACCACGCCGGACAAATCCAGTTGCTCAAACGTTTGCAGAAGTCGACCGGACAAAAATCAGCCTGACGCCTGACTCCCGATCTCGGCAATCTGTTCGGATTCATAAACGTGAACCCCCGCGGACACTTGTAGTGAGACGGCGAACATCGCCGAGGCGACTACTCGGGCATGAATCGGCCGATATCGTTTGAGCCCCCCGACCATAAGCGGCGCAAGCGCAGTCATGACCGCTGTACTTACTCTCTCACCGGCCCGATATTCGGTTCTGTCATCCAGCAGAAGTGAAGGACGAAAAATCGATATTGAATCTATTTTACATCGGCTTATCACCTGCTCGGTCTCGCCTTTCACACGACTGTAAAAAACCCGGGACTCCGGATTCGCTCCGATCGAGCTGATCAGCAAAAAACGCGGTACACCGGCTTGTTCACATGCCCGGGCCAAATAGCTGACATACTCACGATCCACCATGCGGAACATCGCCTGACTCCCGGCTTTCTTGATGGTTGTTCCCAGACAACAAAAGCAAGCCGATACAGACTGATTAAACAAATCGTGAGGCAGATGGGAATAATCAACGACTCTCTGCATGAGCTTGGCGTGATCTACCGAGAGCTTCGTTCGTCCAATCGACGTTACATGGTCATACTGTCCTGAATCCAAAAGGATCTTGAGCAGATACCCGCCCGTCAATCCACTTGCTCCGGCGATTAAGGCCTGTGCTGACATGATTCACCCATCGGATAAAAGAGTTCTATGCTGCCGTTACATCAAGTATACACTTTGGGCTGGACAAAAAAAAGACAAATGAAGAGCTTGGATTAGCTTAACGGAGAGTGTTGAACTCTGACTGGCCGAGCCGGTCCAGCAGGTGGCACCCCTCGATGAGAATAGAATCGATACTCCGGTCGTTGTTGGGTTCCGGCAGGTCATCGCGGCTTATCGGATCAACACTCCAGATTCCCGCCTTCCAGGTAAGACCATCGTACACCGCTTCGGCGCCATACTTGTCGTCGCAGGCGGCATAAGTCAATTTCCCGTGATCGAGAAACATGGTCAGGTGTTTGCCTGAACCCGTGACACTGATGCGGACTGTCTTGTCTCCCGGTCCCATCGCCTGCAGCAGGTCGATCACATTCATATCTTTGAGCGTCCCATGTGTGCCCATGTCATGGAGGGTCTGTATCCGTTCTCCCTTTTCCTTTTCCAACCGTGATCTCATGCGATTGAGTTTGATCACCAGCGACTGCCACTCCGGATCGATCGGTACGATATCTTCCACGCCTCGGGTGAGCAGCCAGTTGAGATTGGCGACTGTAGTGAAATCGGTAAGTATGTACGTAGGAACCCTGTCCATGACATAACCGTTGGCCGCCAGCTCACCGATCATCGCCGCCACCTCATCCGCGTTCCCATGCCTGCATAGCAGAACGATATCGGCCCCCTCACGTTTGAAGTGTTTGGCACAGTCCTGAATTGTTTCAGACTGGTGCACCACAAACAGATTTGTCTCCAATTTGTGTTTCAGGCGCGATGATTCCGCGCCCACCGGCGCGTGCAGAAGTAACCGTGAGCGGGAATTGGCTTCACCGATCGGAATCGGCATAGTTTTGCCGAACCCGCCGCCGGCCGGTATCGTTTGGGGTTCGGCCTCGTGCTCATCCACCAGAACGAATTCGCTGATCCCGGTGAAAAATCGCACATTCGCCCGCGGTGCGCGGTCCCTCAGTTGGAGAAGCAGATCCACGGCGAGGTCACTGAAGTTCGAATGAATGAACACATGGGTGAAGCGGAGCTTTTCGCAGTACTGCAGGCCCACCTGGGGGTCGCTCACAATGCGCACGGCACAGTTGTCGTGGCGCAGTGACTGGGCCAGATACTTCACCATCGCCCCTTCCGGAGCAAGTATCAGCACCCTGGTCGGCAGAGTCGACTCCGACAGCGACCATAGCGACTCCTCAAGGTCAATTGCCGGTACCGGCGCTTTGCCCGTCGATGCAGAAGCTGTGAGCATCTGATCGCTCAGGCTATCGTCGAAATCTTCCGATTCCCGGCTATCCGAACTCTCGCCGCCGACACACGATTCACGGTAGTATGTCAACAGACTGCACTTCAGATCCGTCTCAAGCGCCACGCAGTATTTGATGTCACTTCCGGGCAAAAGGGAATCCAATTCTGCTTTTAGCGACGGGTCTTTGGGATTGGCGCAGGCGAGCGTCAGGCAACCGGATTGTTCGTCATAGGCCAGGGGAATAACTTTAAGCCGCCAGGCCTCGGAAGCCGGTAGTTTACCAAGCGCCGTCGAGTCAACTTCGGCCGTCCGCAAATCAATATCGGGACATCCCGACATATAGCTCAGCACCTGGAGCAATTCCACTCGGCCTGCATAGCCGAAGCGAAGCAGGTGGTCGGCAATACTCCCTCCGTACCTGCCTGCCGACGCAACCGCCTCCCTGAGCTCATCCGGGGTGACTATATCTCTATATGATAATGGTCTTGTATCAACCATGGTTCGTTTGGGCAGTCCGCTCCACTTGCCCCGCTCAATTGGCAGGGTGTACGAAAACTGAGAAGACTTTCTTCGACACCTGCACGGGGTATATTTGGTTTTCGAGCACTATTTTCTTATTTAATCGGCTTATTTGCAAATTTGTTGACGGGAGGAAATCGGGAAATTGGACCAGGAAGCCTTACTTCTTTTTAGCTATTGTGACACAACGACTTACGCCGTCGTCTCGGATCATTCAAGACAGACGTTCGGCGATGATACAGACAGGGAAAATCTGAGCGTTTTCATTTAAAATCTCTGGATTTAAAAGCTATTTGCTTGTCATCCAGATGGAGCGGGTAAAATCTCTCCCCCATGACATTGATGACGCCATCTTTCTTTTCCAGCGTTCCCTGGACCAACAAAGCGGAGGATCCGATAAGTTCCACTCGATACTGTTTAGCCAGATTAGGCCTGACGATTATATTGGCAAACCCAGTCTCATCTTCAAGCGTGATAAACATAAATCCTTTGGCTGTCCCCGGTCGTTGGCGAATTACTACTACCCCGGCGATTAGCACCGATGCCTGGTTTGTCTTATCTAGAAGATCGGCAGCGGAGCTGATTCCGCGCTGAGCCAGATTCTCACGCACTACCGACATCGGATGTGGGCCGGTCGACAAATCCAATCCCCTGAAATCGGCCGCTACTGTCTCAAAAATTCCCATCTCCGGCAGAAGTTCCCTGCCGGTATCGTCCTGTGCGAATTTCATCTCCAGTTCACCCCTTTTTCGAATCGCCAGCATCTCCCAGAGCGCTTCGCGTCGCTTCAACCCAAAGCAATCAAATGCTCCCACCATCGCAAGCTGCTCCAAAGAGTCCTTGTCAAGGTTGGTCCGGTAGACAAAATCCTCAAGCGAAGCAAAAGGACCTTTGCCTAATTCACGTTCCAGTATTTCTTTTGAAGTCGGTCCAAGTTTTTTTACATACCTGAATCCCAATCTGATAGCATCGCCTGCTGTTGCACAATCCCAGTTGCTTTTCAGCACGTCTACCGGCAATACCTTGATTCCCCGCCTCTGTGCTTCGTAGATAATAGTCGCGGGCGTATAAAATCCCATCGGTTGGGCGTTCAACAACGAACAATAAAATTCCAGCGGGTAATACACTTTGAAAAACGCCGAGACGTACACAAGCAGCGCGAAGGAGGCCGCGTGTGACTCGGCGAATCCAAAATCTGCGAACGACGCCAGCTGCAGAAAAATCTTTTCCGCAGCCTCCCTGCTGTACCCGTTTTTGAGCATACCGTCGATAAGCGCCATACTGAGCGCATCGATCTTCTCCCGCGACCGCTTATGCCCCATGGATCGCCTGAGCTCATCCGCCTGGCTCGCCGAGAACCCCGCCGCAGTAATGGCCACCCGCATTCCCTGTTCCTGAAACAAGGGAACACCGAGAGTTCTTTTCAAAATCGGCTCCAGGGATGGATGCGGGTAGGTTACTTTTTCTTCACCATTGCGCCTTCGAAGATACGGGTGGACCATGTCGCCCTGGATCGGTCCCGGGCGAATCAACGCCACCTCGACCACAAGGTCATAGAACTTGCGGGGCTTATGTCTCGGCAGAGTGTTCATTTGCGCCCGTGATTCTACCTGAAAGACGCCGACTGTATCTGCCCGGCACATGAGTTCGTACACTCGCGGATCATCATAAGACAGTCTTGCCGGATCGATAACAACGCCATGATTCGTCTTGACTAAGCATATAGCCATATCGATGAGTGTGAGCATGCCCAGACCGAGCAGGTCGATTTTGGCCATCCCGATATCCCCCGCATCATCCTTGTCCCATTGAATCACGCTCCTGTCCGGCATGGTGGCGTTTTCGATCGGGACCAGCTCAGAGAGCGGACGACGAGTAATAATCATGCCGCCGACATGAATTCCCAGGTGCCTCGGGAAGCCTTGTATCTGTTCGCATAACTCGGTGAGCAACTGTACCCTCCGGTCGGAGCGATTCAGCCGGGCATCCTGAAGGCGCTGCGGGATCTCCTCGCCCCGGGAATAGTAATCCATAATTTTGGACATCTTGTTTACATCATCCTGGGAAAACCCGAGCGCTTTGCCCACATCGCGAACCGATGACCTCCCGCGGTATGAGATCACCTCACAGACCATTGCGGCATGTTCACGACCGTATTTCTCGTACACATATTGAATGACTTCCTCCCGGCGAGTATGGGCGATATCGATATCGATATCCGGCGGATCCGTTCGCTCTTCTGAAATAAACCGCTCGAATAGCAGGTCAAGTTTGATTGGATCCACCGCCGTTATCGCCAGGCAATAACAGACCGCGGAGTTGGCCGCCGAACCTCTCCCCTGGCAGAGAATCCCTCGCTCCCGGCAAAATCGAACAATGTCCCAGACAATGAGAAAATACCCTGAAAAATCCAACCGATGTATCAAGTCCAATTCATGTTCAAGCTGCTTTATCACACGTGCTGTTAATTCGCCGTAGCGCTCCCGGGCGCCTTCGTAGGTAAGTTTGTGAAGGTAGCTGTATGATGTTTCATCAGGAGGAAGCGCGAAGTCCGGCAACGAAGTATTCAACTCGTTCATATCAAGATCACACAGCTCGGCGATGTGCACGGAAGTATAGAGCGATTCAGGACAGGCTGAGAATCTTTTCTTCATCTGCGCGAACGATTTCAGATACCGCTCACCGTTTGGATACAACAGCTCCGCCGCTTCATCGAGATTGGTGCGATTTCTGATGCAAGTCAATAGATCCTGGAGTTTCCGGCGGTCCCTGGTAGCATAGTAGACATTATTGGTTGCTACGGTAGAAATACCCAGTCGCTTACCGAGTTCGACGAGACGGGCACAAAGAAAATCGTGCACGGGGAGATTGTGATGCACCAGTTCAAAGTAAAAGCTCCGTGAACCGAATATTTCGGCATATAATGCCGCCTGTTTACGCGCATTTTCGATTTCGCCGTCTATCAACAGCTGATCAAACATCGTGCCGGAAAGCGCGAACAACCCTTCGCTATACTCGGCTATAAGATTCCGCGTCACTCTTGCCTGTCCCTTAGTCCCCGCCAGTTGAGCTTTTGAGATCAACCGGCTGAGATTTGCGTACCCATGCTTGTTCTTTGCCAGAACAACCAGTACGCGTTTATCTTCAAGCACAAGTTCCGCACCGAATATCGGGTGGATCTTCGAGACTCGACAGGCTTCGTTGAATCGTACCGCCCCGTATAATCCGTTCTGATCGGTTAGCGCCAACGCGTTATATCTGAGTTCGACCGCCCGCTTCACCAGTTCCTCCGGATGACTCGCCCCCTGCAAAAACGAGAAATTCGAGTGGCAATGTAACTCGACATACCCTTCTTGAGTTTTTCCTGTACGTTTCAATCGAACACCCCCTGCAGGTACCATGCGGATCCTTCGAGGTCGTAAAATACAAGCAGCGATTGATGTTTAATCGTTTCGATATCATAATAAAGCCGTTCAAATCCTTTGCTCCACCACCCGCCGGACAACCGCCACGGTCCGCGTTGGTTAAGAATCGCATACCGTTTTCCTTTGATATGAACGGCCAGTAATCTTCCGTCCTGTGCTTCAATTGTCGATACTCTCGGTTCTGAGAGCAGACGCATCCCTGAAACCGGACGCGATGTATAATTTGCGAATTTTTCTTGAGCTACATTCTCCCCCGATTTACGTTTATTCTGTGGCGTGAGTGCCGCCAACGAATACCTGTCCTCGGGGAGACTCCTCGAAATAGGAGTAATCGCGTAAACCGCTTTTTCAAATAAATTCTGCATCATCCGCTCTGGTATCGGGCATCGGGAACCTGTTCGAGAATCCAGTTCAAGTTGTTCCGCCTTTAGCATGACCGATTCAGTCAATACCATTACTATTTCCGTAATTCCGCCCGTCAGATTTACCTGTTCAAAACAGACTTCTGCCTGACGATGAAATAAAACCGAAAGGGTAGTTGGATTATCCAATGAGACTGGCACTACTATCGAGGAGCCGTCACTGCAATAACAAATTACATTAATCGTTTTCCCCCCTTCCGATGTTTGTCGCAGTGGCTTAAGTAATTCTTCAAACATCTCTTTCAAATATTCATGCAAGATCGTCCGTGTTGTGATCGAAAACTCAAACGTAAAACGGGACATGCGGATGAATGATAATCGGGCCGGGAGGAATAGCGACAGATCCTCACCACGGGCATATCGAGCCAACGCGATCACTTCGTCACCGAATCGGAAGGTAATCTCATGAGCGGGAAACCTGCCCAAATCCGCGATAGTTCGTATCCCGAGTTCATGAAGTTTCTTGACCGTGCCAACGGGTAATCGAAGTTGCGAAACATCAAGCGGGCCAAGAAATGCAACCTCTTCACCCGTGGGTACTATAATGCTATCACCTTCATGACAATGATGCGCCGCAATACCCGCAATGAGCTTGTTACATCCGACACCTATCTGTATGGGATATGAGACCGGTTGAACAATCCTGAAAATTTCTGCGATGATCCCGGTTTCGCTTCCGTACAGCCTGGTCAAACCCGATGCTTTAAGGTAAAATATCCCATCTCCGGATGTCTCCACGCAGGGACCTACCTGCTGCAGGAGCTTGAGGATGCTTCGGGTGACCTGCTGTTCACGTTCGATATCTCGGATGAGTATCTTGAGTTCGGGACAATAGACGCCAGCCTGCGCAACGGTCATTTCCGTGGTTATTCGCTGGACTCGGGCAGGTTGGTTTATTGCGATTAGCTTCGATATCGCCTTGTTCGCTTCCGCAACCACCACAGGCTTATCCATAGGATATGCGCTATCGCGCACACATACCTGCAAGGGGAATTCAGGAATCAGGACACAGACAAGTCGTTCAGGATTCATACAGGGGGACCTCCGCATGTTGCCCCTCTGATGATATCCTGCTTTTGCTCACGTTGACTATTATAGAGACGCCGTCTTTTTTGGAAATTTCAAATCTCATTGAAATCATACTGGGTGGAATGAGCGATGAATTATCTTCGGCTAAAAAGAAGAGCATCGAAGATGACCTGACGGTAAGCGTGCGCAATCGGTGAAATGCGGGAACCTCGATCGTCCCGCCTTGACCCACGAGGTCGATAACGATCGTTCCTGCAATATGATATTTAAGTAAATGTTCTGCAGTCCTGAGCGCCTCGGAAAGACTCTTTGGCTTGACCACCAGAAGGTACTTCAGGTCCAAACCCGATGCGACCGCGGCGTCCGGATAAAACATATCACTGAGATCGACATAGGCCACCCGTCCTTGCTGAATCTCCCCCGCGAGCATGCGCATCAAAAGCGATGTCTTCCCGCTGGCCATCCCGCCGGTAACTTCTATCAACTGGCCGTACGGAATACACCCTGTCTTGAACATACGATCAATGCCGGGTATTCCGGATTTCCAACCGGTTACCTGACCTGAATTTGCATAGGATCGCAAATGAGCTTCGGGAAACCGGTCACGTAATTTCATCCGGATACTCTCAAGGGCGTCAGCAGAGCGGTTTGGTTCGAAAATATTCATACCTCTTCTATCGTAACATACTGCACATCTGTTTAGTATAAACATACCCTCTTCCCCCCTGCAATCAATCACATTTGTTAAGCTGTTATCGGGCTGACTCATACCGAGCTGCTCGATTTTCTTCAAAAAGATGGTTGTCTTTCAATTTCAGTTCAGTAATTTCAAGTCATTATCACAATAGAAGTAATGAGGGAACGATGATCAGACTCAAAGACAAGGTCACGCTGATAACCGGCGGATCCCGTGGAATAGGGCGGGCGACGGCAATTATGTTCGCTCGAGCCGGGAGCCATGTGGCAATAAACTACCGCACCGACAAGGCTAAAGCTGAACAAACAGCAAAAGAAGTTGAGGTCCATGGTGTACATGCCCTGCGCGTCCCGGCGGACATTTCGAATAAAGATCAGGTTGACGGTATGGTTAAAAAAGTGATGGAGCGATTTGGAAGACTCGATGTACTGGTCAACAACGCCGGTATCTGGGAATACAACCCAATTGATTCCATGCAGGCAAAACAGCTGAAGCGGACTATTGATATCAATCTCTACGGGACTTACTATCCTATCATGGCCGCGGTTCCGGCAATGATCCGTCAGCAATCAGGATGTATTATCAATATATCCTCTACCGCAGGTCAACGGGGCGAAGCCTATTATTCTCCCTATGGTACAACTAAAGGTGCGGTTATAAGCCTCACCAAGTCGCTTGCGTCCGAACTGGCACATCACAATATCAGGGTTAACTGTGTCGCTCCCGGGTGGGTGGAGACTGACATGAGCCGTGACGCCCTCTCTGGTCCCGACAAAGACAAAATATTTCAAACTATTCCGCTTGGAAGGGTGGCCGATCCGGACGAACTGGCGGGACCGATTCTGTTTCTGGCGTCGGACCTTGCGACTTTCATTACCGGCGAGATACTGAATGTCAACGGCGGAGCCGTCCTCTGCGGGTAAGCGGAACGCTATATGCTCCGGGCAGTCTGTTGAATCAATTCCCAGGCGTTACTCACGTCTTCGTGCTGAACGTTCGTCTGCGCTATTGACATACGCAGCGTATAAGCGCCATTGAGTTTGGTGTGAGTCATGTAGAGTTTCCCGGTCGAGTTCAATTTGGCCAGCAGGGCTTCGTTCAGTTGATTGAGAGTGGCTGTATCATCGACACCTTTCGGATGGTATCGAAAGCATACCAGGGCAACCGGAACCGGCGCAAGCAGCTCAAAATCATCTGACTGCTCAATTTGCATGGCCAGTTCTTTGGCTAATCCGATATGGCGACGGACCATCTCCTGCAATCCGGAGACACCGAACGAACGGATGACAAACCAGAGCTTGAGCGCTCGGAATCTTCGACCCAGCGGTATCCCCCAGTCACGATAGTTATTAACTGAAGAACCCTCAGCGGTCTTAAGATACTCCGGCAGGATCTCAAATGTCCTGATCAAGGCTCCCTTATCTTTGACGAAATAGGCCGAGCAATCAAAATTGGTTGCCATCCATTTGTGCGGGTTAAAAACAAAAGTATCGGCCAATTCGAGACCGTCCGACATCCACCGCATCTCCGGCAGCAGCAGGGCAGTCCCGGAAAACGCCGCATCGACATGAAGCCAGACTTTGTACTTCTTACAGATTTCACCAATCTTACGTATCGGGTCTACCGCGGTCGATCCGGTAGTGCCGATGGTAGCTATCACGCAAAGAGGAATAAACCCCCGACTGATATCATCATGTATCGCATTTTCAAGAGCATGTGGAAGCATGGCGAACTTGTCATCGACTTGAACCTTCCTTAGATTCGTCATTCCCAAACCCGCTATTTTGACCGCTTTCTCGATTGAGGAATGGGTTTCACTTGAGCAGTAAACCGCATAACCAGGTTTCGATTGCATTCCCTGATTGTTGATGCTGTAATCAGTAGCATGCTCACGGGCGGTCAGTATTGAGCAAAGGGTCGCTGTCGATGCAGTATCCTGGATGACACCCGTGAATTCAGCCGGCAACGCAAGCATCTGTTGAAGCCAGGACATCACCCGCTCTTCCAGCTCGGCCGCGGCAGGCGAGGTCTGCCAGATCATACATTGGGCGCCAAGTGCCGAAGTCAGCAGTTCCCCAAGTACCGAAACCGGACTGCTGTTCGCCGGAAAATAGGCGAAGAATGAAGGATGTTGCCAATGGGTAATTCCGGGAAGAATTGCTTTCTGGAAATCGTCGAATATCCTGGCAAAGGGCTCGTTCAGCTCAGGGGGTGATTCCGGCAACTTGTTCAGTATTTCACCCGGTGAAACCTTCGCTTTGACCGGATATTTGTGGATCGATTCGTAGTAGTCTGCAATCCAGTCTATGAGTTCATGGCCATGCTGTCTGAATTCTATAATTTTCATGATCACTCCAACAAAAAAGCAGTCATCTCATTACGTAGATAATAGAGCGAAGCGGTCCTTTTGACAAGCTCCAATTCAGGGCACGAAAGTTGCTTTGTTATCAGACATGCCGGGATTGTACAGCCCGGTTTCTGCTCGAATCTTATAAGAGTTTGGCGCTGGATGCAGTAGTGCTGGCATCAATGGCGAATGCCAGTGAGGGTACATTCTTCAACGGGAAAGGAGAAAGATAGCAGACGACTGCCAAACCTCTTTTGAGTTGCCTCATGTCTGAAAAAAGTCACGCCTGTAATCACGCCAGAGATTTGCACATTTGATGGAAATTATTGCCAAATCACGGACAATCTCTGCAATTCTGTAGGACCGTCCTAAATGGAGGACTTAAAATGTCTCGTTTTATCAGCCTTATCGCATTAGTTCTTATCGCCGGGCTTCTCGTGGTTGGATGTAACAACCAGAATCCGGTGGTATCTCAGTCTGATCTGCCTGTCGGGATGATGGCCGGCCAGATCGTCGTGCCCGCCGGTGCGGTGCTCGAATCAGCCACCTTGAATATTTTCGTGAATGTAGCCAACGGCCAGCAGATCGATATTCATCGCATCACGTCCGACTGGACCGAGACCACGGTTACCTGGGGTAACTTTGGCGGCGCCTTTGACCCGATCATAGAGAATTCGTTTATGTCGAATTCCTACGGCTGGCACCAGGTTGATATTACCGGTTTGGTTCAGGGCTGGATCGACGGCACCGATCCGAACTACGGACTGCTGCTCGACCAATCCCTCATGGCCTTCCCGATGGGTGTGTTCTTCAGCCGCGAAGACGCGTTCAGACCGCCATATCTGGAAATCTGTTACAGCCTGAACGGCTCGACCACCTGCGTGCAGGATGTTGATATCGCCGATACTTACATCCGGGAGCTGTTCCCCAATGACAACTACGGCACTCAGCAGTATCTGTTCACCGGCTGGGAAAACGAAACCAGTTTGGAGAAACAGGCTCTGTTGCGCTTCGATATCCAGGGAACGCCGCCTCCTGGTGGATGCACCCGGACGATCGGATACTGGAAGACCCATGCCGGCTTTGGCCCACAGGCCGATGTCGTCACTCCGCTCCTTCCGATCTGGCTTGGTACCAACGGCGGAGCCAAGAGTATTCAGGTCACAACCGCCGCTATGGCAGTTGACTTCCTGAAGCAGAATGTCTATGGCACCCAGTCCAACGGTATCACGAAACTGTATGCGCAGTTGCTCGGCGCTAAGCTAAGCATTGCCAGCGGTGCCAGCGATGTCGATGTCGCCGCCACGATAGCCGCGGCCGATGCTTTCCTGGCGACGCACAATTATCTCGATTGGTCCAGCCTGAGCAAGCCCGACAAGGCGATGGTGCTCGGATGGCAGTCGACTCTGGATAATTACAATAACGGACTGATCGGACCAGTCCATTGTGACGACGCCGTTACGAACGAATAGACTCTAAGCAGAAGAGTCGACCGAAGGCCCCGGGGTGAAACCCACCGGCCGTCTTATTTTGATGCAATGTTAGGTTGCATAAATAGTTTATATTATATATAAATTATAAAACACAAGGAGGGATCATCGTGAACACGCAGGATTCGACGGTAGGCGATATTGCGGCTGACAATCCGTCAGAAGTGCAGCCGCTTATAAAACAGGGCTGGTTACGGGCCCTTTTATTCTACATCTCGTTCTTCATCTATACAATTGTCATCAGCGTCGGTGGAGGCTTGATCCTCACACTAGGCAGCAGCAATGGATTTGCACTCGATTTCGCCTCGATCGCGATGATGCTGTTTGAATTAGTAAGTGTCCTGGGCTCTTTTCTGCTCATCGTGGTCTTTCGCACTCTTATCGATCGACGATCGGTGGTGTCGCTCGGCTTCGCCTTCAATGGAAAGTATCGCCGTGACCTCGGCTACGGCATACTCCTTGGCGTGGTCCTTCAATTATTCATGTTCGGCGCGCTCTGGGCGACCGGTCAGACGCATGTAGCAGGATTCAGATTTGTCTTTGGCCCACTGGTTGTCATACTATTTACCCTTATATTCGCCGCGGTACAAGAAGAAATAGTCATGCGCGGGTATCTGTTGTGCAACCTGATGGAATCAGCAAACAAATACCTGTCCCTCATATTAGTCAGTGTCGTGTTTGCATTCATGCACGGTATGAATCCAGACATATCGATAGCAGGTGTGCTCAACATCATTTTGGCAGGTCTGCTGCTCGGGATGTATTACATCCATCGCAAAAACCTCTGGTTTCCGATAGGGTTGCACATCGCGTGGAATTACTTCGAAGGGCCGGTTCTTGGGTCCCCTGTGAGCGGCGTGAAAGTCGACAGCATCGTGCTGCTTGACTTCATAGGAAAACCAATGTGGACAGGCGGATCATTCGGATTTGAAGCGTCCTACGCCCTCTCGATCGTCCTGATCTTGGCAATCATAGCGGTTCATCTCATTTACCGGACAAAACCGACTGCGGATCCTGCCTCGCCTGTATCAAGCCTGCCCCAAAACGACCCACCCCGTTAGCAACGGATAAGACCATTGATTGGTGCGTAATTCTGTCACTATCCGTAGGCACATTTCCAGAAGAAAAGGGGAGATTGTAAGCGGTCGGAGCTAATCTCTGATGGAGACGAAGATGCGGCTTCCCTGAGTTCGATAACTCACTTTTCCTTCGCGGGCCAGCCAGCCCAGTGCCTGGTAGACAACTACGTCTTTCTCTTTCAGTGTCTTTGGTAATTGCGATACACTAAGCTCCTCACTCTTCTTGAGTGTGCTCCAGAGCTTGCCGGCGGTAAGTCCTATTAGTTCCTGCATCGAGTCCTCCTTGAACTGCTTTGTGCTCTTAGAATTATTCCACTAGAACAACTGAATGTCAAGATTGTTCAATCACATTCCCGAGGTAAACCGGCGCAGTATTGGACGAGGATATGAATTAGGGTAGATGTAGTCTTTAATTGTGCCCGATTCGGCCAGTCTGTGCCCAGACTGCCCCGGGGTACTCTGGGGTACTCTATTGTATCACATTGGGACCAGGATTGACGATATGGGCTGGGAATTGGAAGGTAAACGTCGTCCCCTTACCGACTTCCGAGTCAATCTGAACGGTAGCCGCGTGATTGGTGATAATATTGCCGACCGTAACCAATCCATAACCATGTCCTTTTTCTTTGGTCGTGAAATGGCTTCGGAAGAGCTTCTCTTTCAATTCGGGGGCGATGCCAACCCCATTATCAGATATTGAAAAATGAAGCATTTCATTTGCTGAAAAAGTCCTGACCAGGATCTTGCCGGTAGGTCGATGTGCCTCCTTGATCGCGTCAGCGGCATTATTGAGCAGGTTAAGCAGGAGTTGCGCAATCTGCTGGTCATCCATGTCGGTCTTCGGTATGCTCTTATCCAATTGGGTAGTGATTGTGATGTCGCTGAATTTCTTCTGGACGGACACAAACGACAACACATCGGTGATTACCCCGTTCAAATCTCGAAGAGCTTTCGAAGTATTGAGTCGTGAGTAGTCCATGAGTCCCGACGTAAACCGTTCCATTTTGGCCACGGTCAGTTTAAGTTTCTCAAGAGTCCCGGCAAGCCGCTTCAAGTCGTTCTTCTGTACGGCCCTCTCAGCCAGTTCCACGCCGCCGAGTACTAGTCCGAGGAAGTTGTTCAATTCGTGCGCGATGGATGATGCCATGAGTCCCTTTTCGGCAAATTTCTCGAGATCGAACAAACGCTGTTCACTTTGCTTCTGATCGGTAATATCGTCTACTGTCACCGCCAGGTCATGATTTCCGTCAGGTCCCCTGAGGACCTTGCTGACTCTGATGTTGTATATTCTCTCACGCGCTCCCTTCTTGGCCACCATGTTCTCCAGTGTGCGCCCCTGGTTATCATCACGCGAGGAATCTATTCGGGATAACCAACCCGGGAAAGTTTTCTCCGAGAAGATCAAGTTGATCGGGACATCCTGTAAAGACTCTGGTGACTGCAGATTCGATTTCAGTTCGGCAAGCAGTTGAAATCCCGATGAGTTCACTTTTTTCAATCGACCGGAGACGTCGAACACAAAAACTCCCTGCTTTACGGAGTCCAGAATCGAGAGATGCCACGTATTCAGTTTGGATATTTCTATGAACAGAAAGGAATTCGCGATAAAGGGGGTCACGGTATTGACGATGGTAGTGAGCAGGTCACAGTCGCTGGCAGTGCAGGCCTTTCCCGCTACGCGATTGCCCATTCCCAGCAGACCGATCATCTTTCTATCGTGTATGAGCGGGATCACCACGTGCACACCACATTCCTGGAGAATGTAGCCATAATTGGCGAGGGAACCGGACAGATTGAGATCGGCAACCAACTGCGGTCCTGTTGACCGCGTGAAATAGTCTTCCAGCTCTTCCGTCAACAGCAGGCATGAAAGCAGATCGCTCTGTTTGAATCTGCCGGTGCCGAAGTAGATCTGTCTCTGTTTGTTCGAGCTTGGATTGAGCAGCATGGCAAAAGAGCTTGTCACGGAGAATTGACCACATAGAGTGAGCAACAAGACGTCAATGAGTCCGTGCAGATCGGGCTTGTTGGAAAACTGTCGGGCAAGCTTGGAGAGGGCGTCGAGCGCCAGAATATTCCTCTCCTGAATGGTCGATCCCTCAGGGCTTCCGACTACAGTTTCTTCGTGTTTGTGCGATGTAGACGTCATAAGCAGTTTTTTGCACCACAGGAAACCAGGGCTTCCTGCACGCTCCCTTTTACTGTCAGATAATCAAGCAGGTCAAGAACTCTGAGGACATGGACTATAGTCTCCGATGGACCGGCCAGGATAATATCGCCGCCCAACTCCCGCGAGCCCTCTACGGTGCCAAGTATTGACCCGACTCCCGCTGACGAGATAAACTCGAGCTCGCTCATATCTATGACGATGTATCTCACCCCTCTGGATTGAATCGAGTTGACAATCTCCACCATCTCGTGAGCATTGTTGTTATCAAGCATGCGGGCAGTCTTAATGACAACAACGTCGTTACTGACTTCGCGGGTGATAATATCAAAGTCACTCATCGGCACGCTCCAGCTTCTTGGTCAGGGTAAGGACGTTGAGTTGACCCTGTTTGCGCTCGTAATGCATTCGGTCGGTCATTCGTTTGATCAGTATCACGCCGATTCCATGATTCTGCCGGCGATTTATCACCTGCGAGGGATCGAAATCGTCCTTATGAGGGGTTGGATCGAATGCCTTCCCTTTGTCGATGAATCTGAATTCGGCCTCGTCCCCGTTCAATTTGACGGACACGTCGACCGCGTCTCGCTCGGCAAGCCCCGAGTGCAGCCTTATGTTGGTGGCAACTTCGTAGAAAATAGTCTCGAGTTCGACAATCTCTCGGTCACCGACACCGCGCCGGACAAGGTGCTGCCGAAGCTTCTTCATCGCCGATGCAACGGCCATCGGACTCAGCTCAACGCGCAGTAATAATTCCTGGCCGTATTCTTCGGGACTGACCGTTGATCTGGTGACGCTGCAAGTATGCTGTTGGACGTTGTGCAGATAGAAAAGATCAGCCAGATCCAGCACTTCGAGAACTTTCAGAAAATTAGGATGCAAATTATCCAGACGCAAATCGACTCTGCGCTCAGCGCATCGCGATCGCACGTTCCAGAGAATGTTGATGTGCGTGGACGTAATACGCTCTAATCGTGAACAATCAAGAACCACTTCATTCGGATTCGTCTGCAATAGATCATCCACCGCCGCCAGAAGATTTGAGATGGTGCCGGGGGTAAGTTCCGCGGGGACCTTGATTTTTGTCCTATTGTCAGTATCAGCGAACATGCACTTCGCTTTCTTTGCTAATAACTCTTTTATCGTCACGGAATCCCGTCCATTTCATAGCCAGTAAGGTAATATCGTCAAATTGCTCGGTATCCCCGACAAATTCAGTATGTTTTCTCATTATGCGGTCTGTGAACTCCGCAGGTGTGTCCGCTCGGGCTCTCACAACCGCGTCCATCAGCCGGTCCATACCGAACTCTTCCCCGTTCTTTCCGGGGGCTTCGTTAATCCCGTCGGTGTACTGAACCAGCCAGTCACCGGGGGCCAAATCTATGACTCCTAATTCGATGCGGCTGTCAAACGGTTCCGGTGGCATCATGCCCAGCGGGTAACCTTTCGTTTTGAAAAGCTCAGCCTGACCGGTCGCTCCGGATATTTTGATTAGCGGGTTGTGGCCGGCCGAAGCAAAACTGAATTTGCCGGTAGGAATATCAAGGATTCCAAGGAACATCGTCACAAACATACCTTTTTTGATATTTGTCAGAATCTCACGATTGACTTCCGCCAGCAACTTGTCCGGCTCAATGTTATTTCTCGCTATCCGCTTGACGATATCCCGTGTCAGAAGCATCACGAGCATACCAGGCAGAGATTTGCCCGAAACATCGGCCACCAAAAACCCTATTCTGTTGTCATCGTACTCAATAAAGTCATAATAATCGCCGCCCACCTCCCTGGCGCTGCGATATGATCCGGAGAATTCGAACCCCGGTCTGACCGGATAACTACGCGGCAGGATATTGGCCTGAATCTCGCGGGCAATTTCCAATTCGCGGGCAATCCGCTCCTTCTCAATAATCTCATGTTGAGCCGCGTTCAGCTTCCGGCCCATTACACGAAGCGTCTCGGACAGGTAACCAAACTCATTCCGGTTGGTCACCGGGACATCAAAAGCGATATTGTCGAAATTGATCTGTTTGAGCGAATCCGTTATCTGCTTGATCGGCCGAAGTTTCCTATGCAGCAGAACCATGGTCACCGGTATTCCCACAAGAAGCAGCACAATAGTAATTGTGATGACCGTGACGATCGATTGACGTCGTGCTATCATAATCTGACGGGCGGAAGAGGCTATCCCCAATTGACCTACCAGAATATCATTCTCCCTGATCGGTACGGTGATGAGTATTGTATCCCTGACCAGTCCAAACGCCTCAGCATCATGCAGAACATCGCTGAACTGATTCGATTTAACGACTTGAAGGCTGGATGTCGAAATGACTTTCTTGATATCGGTATGGGCAAGGAACCTGCCGTCCCTGTCGGTTATTCCGACCCAGCGAATGTCCGGATTGTCGGACGCAAGTTTTCGGCATATGTTATTCAGCAACAGAGCATCAGGGCCATTGGTCGACAGTATCAGTTTGCCGGCCGGTCCGGAATATGAACGCGCCTGGATAAGGAGCTTCTCCACTTCGGCGCGCGTGACGGTCTTTACATATCTATCCGTCATGATATAACCGGCCGCAATCATCAGCAGAAAAATTATCGCCGATATATACAGTGAGAATTCAACGCGAATCGAACGTTTGAATTGCTTCGGTTCGGGCCAATCGTGCGCAAGCACGCTCTTATCGTTCGAATCCATAAGACAGTTCCTGCATTTTGCTGATTTCATTCTCGGTCCGCCTGATGTAGTCGGCTATTTCATCGTTGTTGGGCTGGAGTTGTGCCGCCTTCTTCCAGACGCTTACCGCCTCTTTCAGTTTATTCTGGCCATATAACTCGACACCAACATACTTATATGCGTTAACCAGATAGGTCCTCACTGATTGGTAATCCGGTGAGAGAACTTCCACTTTCTCCCAATACTGAATCGCCTGTTTAAGGTCGCCGTTCTTGAAATGCTTCTGGGCAGTTTCATAGTCCGACTCAACCTCCCGGGTCATTTCAGCGCTGAGCGACTTAGGCAGCTCTTTGGCAACAGCCACTTGCTGACCCGGCTGACCTTTAATCGACTGAGCCGCCAGAATCTGTCTTCTCAATTCCAGGCAGTAGCCGTGGCCGGCAAACAGTGAAAGAGCCGAGTCAACTGCATTAAGTGCCGACACCAGATTCTCTTGTGCGAAATCTCGCGCCGCTCTCTGTCGGAACCTCTCGAACTTCACCTTCTTGACCGCCAGTTGAACGCCCTGGTCATCGGGTGCGAATTGAGCAAGTGCGGAAACAACTGACTGAGCCTCGTCGGTCTTACCATAACTCAGCAACGAGTCAGCCAGCCAGAGTCGAGTTGAAATTGACTCATCGCGCAGGAAACTCTGCTGAATCGCATCGTTGGCCTTAGTCAAAAGTGAGGCTGCTTCAGCCGAATTCAGTCGCTCGTTCAGAGCTATGCCGGCGTAATAACGGACTCCGAGATAATCGGCCAGCGCCAATCTGGCTTGCGCCGAGTCAATCGCCTGACTGTAGCGCTGTCCGCTGAGCAGATCATTCAGGCGTTGCTTACACTCACTTGCCAGAGCCGAGATTGCCGTGGTATCCATATTGCCGCTGCGACTTAAGAACAGGGCACGGTCGAAGGCGCTTGCCGCGCCCGTCAGTTCGCCCTCCCCCAGCATCTGTTTGCCTTGACGGATTAGATCGCCTATCATCTCGCTGTTGTGTTTTTGTAATTGATCGCTCATCAGTTGGTTGAATTCCTGTTCCTGCTTCCGGGCCCGGGTCTCCCTTCGAACAGATGCCGGAGCACCGAATGCCGAGGTAAGACTGAACATGTGAACACTCCCCATATCCCGCTGAACGAGCGAATAGTCAAAACTTATTGAGCGATAGCTCAGCCCCCCTCCCACCGCCAACTTGGAGTCGTTTAAGCCTCCGCGCAACCAGACCGCGTTTAGAAAGCTGTATTCCATGCCGAGCGACAAACGCGAACTGACCTGATTGGTCTTATCCACGCCGGCGAAGACTGTCGCTTCCTGCTCCCACGACGGATTCGGCAGAATTGTGGCTGAAACGCCGATAGCTACTTGTGTCGGGAAACTGATATCCTGCTGATCAAGCTTCATCTCCGGTTTTACCGCATTCCGAATCTGCACCGCTAGATCGAACCGGGTCACTCGCTCGGAACCTGTCGTAACGGTGCGAATTGCCGCCAGATTCAGTCCCGGTGAAGAGGTTGCTGAATAACTATCAAGCGAGTGTTGCTCCAGCTGGATCGCCAAACCAATATCAAAACCCGAGAGACGGCGTCCGTAGGCAAGGTAAATCGCCATGCGATTATCCGAAGTCTCTCCAAGCAGCAGGTTCGAAGCATCACGCTGTTCGATACCGTCGACTCCCAGGCGGAATACTCCGATTCCGAAGGATCCCCAGTCAAGAGTTGGCACCGCCACACCTGCGTATTGATAAGCAACATCCGATTCAAACAACCGGGTATAGAATCCGGTAATCGCCGTCCGCTCAGCCCGGGCGAGTCGGGCCGGATTCCAGAACGCCGCCACCGCATCGGCCGGAGCTGTCCACGATGCACCGCCGAGCGATAATTCCCTCGCCCCGGCGCCGAATGAGAACGGGGACACCGTGCCGCCGTCGTTTGCGCCCAGACCAACACCCGACAGCGCAAGCAATAATCCGATTGACAGTAACCAGCGTTTCATCGAAGTACTGCTACCTTCCTGCGGAAGCTCTCCGACTTGCCCGAGGTGTAGTGGGCCGTTATCCGGCAGAAATAGGTACCGGGCAATACTTCGCGTCCGGCATCGTTGATTCCTGACCAATGATCGCTCTGGTGCGCACCGGCCACCCTGAATTCGTGGTCCGCTATGGTTCCCACAAAGTCGCCCGTGATCGAGAACAGGTCGATGTCCACATAGGCATCTTCGGGCAGGACAAAACTGATGGCCGTTTGTTCACCGCGGGACGGATTAAACGGATTCGGATAATTCACAAAGGACTGTTCCAGACCCTCACTTGCCACGGACACCTCGATACCACGAACCGGATACGTACCCTCGACCAGTGACGGATAGATGGCCGTCAGCAAATACTGATCGGACATCTCCAGACAGCTGGAATCCGAAATTATTACCTCAAAATTGCCCTGGTCAGCGTCACTTCTGATATCGCCGACAATCTGTAGCGTTTTAGAAGAACCTCGTTCTATAATAGACGGTGACGCCAGTACGAAGACAATGGAATCTCCTTGCAACAGGCTGTCCACCGCCACGACCTGACCGTCTACCATCAGAGATATCGAATTCAGAAGGTCCGATGCCCGTGCCGGTGCATATACCGACGACGTATGCCGCAGCAGCGAACCGGTCACCCTGTTTAGCGCGACATTTCCTTGCAGAATCGGCGACGAGTATGTGAGGTCCGACTCAAAAAGTCTCACGCTCTGCTGACCGCGGCTGACCACCTGAACGGGAAGCTGGACGGGTGAGACACTCGGTCGACCAGCCGGACGATAAATGGACGTTGTACTTGTCGCTAACGGGTACTGACCTCCGCAGGAAGCGTCAACTACTGTCGAAACCGTTCGAATCGTGTCGGTGCAGTCCACCGTCCCGATTGTCTCTGCCGATCCCAATACCAGTTTGAAATTGTCAAACGGAACCATGACCTCGATGTCTGCCATCAAATCGAGGGTAATGTCTGACCCTGGTGTAACCACCACACCGGTGTCGGAGAAGATGAATTTCGCCGCTCCGTTGTAGAGCAGTATGAACTGCTGGTAAGCAATCGAACCACCGTTCATTCGGTAGCCGATTCGGTCAAACATGTCATTTGGATAGAGCGGTTTCCCGACCGAGTCAAGGCAGTCCACCACCATATACCTTATCCGAACTGACGAGAAACCGGAGTCGACAGGGTAAGAGAAATTGAGTCTCATGAGCGTCAGTGAGTCAACTCCGGCCACGACCGAAACCGGAAGCATCGGAGTCAAGCATATCAGCGGACTTTCGGCCGGCTGCTTAAAATGGGCCACACTAGAAGTTATGGGGAAGGCCTGTCCCGTTGCCAATGTCGCGGTGTCGCTAGCCGAATTAATGAGCGAGCCGGAGCTCAGATCGCGTACGATGAAGGCGGTGCTATCGGTGATTTCAAGCGAAAAACCGGCAATCACGGGTACTGCGCTGACATCTACACAGATACTCAAAGAGTCTTCATTGCCGGGACTCAATGTTATGGGAGAACTAAGGGTGAGATGGAGTCGAGTAGAATCAACGTCAAACGTCACCTGTTCACCCATTATCGTCTGTCTCCGCATAATACGGACGGTCTCGAATAGATCGCCTGGACTTACGGGCGTGCCGTACTCATCGCGAAACAGCAGGGATATCGAGCTGAGTTGGATCTGCGAAGTACCCGGCGCACCCGGATGACGCAGGTTCAACTGTTCCACCGCCACATTCCGCTGACCAAAATTGACTGCGCCTGACAACAGATTGGTCCACGCAACCATCATTTCCTGCGATGGGTCGTCTACCCGGCATGTTGCAGTTCTCATAGGAAAGCTCGTGCCCGCTTCATATGGTACGGTCAGCCCAGTGTTGTTGTCTACACAGATGAGATCCGAGGCAACGGAAAGCACCATATCAAATGAAGCCACTGTAGCCGAACTGTCGATATCTACCAGCAATGACAAGTTCTTCTGTACTCCCGGCAGGTACACTATCGGACTGTCGAATCTGAAAGTCACCGAAGACTGGCTGGGGACCGAATCGATTACCGCCAGCGTTTGGTAGCCGCTTAAGAGCACCATCCGGCTGAATACATTGGACGCAGGACATGGAACTCCTCCGTCGGTTTCGACGGTGAGCGTGACGCTGTCTGTCTTCACCATCGCAGTAGTGGAAGTAGTATCCGGTTGAACGATTCTGATATTCAGCGGAAATACGTTGGTTTGCCCTCGGTTGACCGATGGCGGAATCGAATTTGCGAACTGGATCATCATCTGCGACGGAGAAGACTGGACCGTTATTTCGTCCGTCTGAATAATGACCGAGTATTCGCCGAGCGAAGGGGCCGTGGCGCGAAGTTGCCAGGATACCCGTCCTACCCGGGCCGCCCTGTAGTAAAACGTAAAATCTGTGCTTTCTCCGGCTCCGAGATTGACCGGCCCGGCAAAGCCGCTATCGAGCGTCACGACACTTGAATCACTCAGGCCAACAATCAATCCGCTGACGCCATCGACGGCCGAGTCGAGAAGATTGGTGACGATCAAGTGCAGCGGTATCGATTGGCCTACTGAATACGTTGCCCCCCCCAGCGCGTAAGCTACACGAAGACTCGATGTTGATATCGTGAATTGTCCCCCGATACTCATTGCTGCGTCCCTCGGTCCGTCGTTGTCCGACGCATATATACATCCGTTTACCGGAAGCATGAGATCAATCGTCCTGGCCGCATTTGCCGCAGATGCGATATCCGCCACTATCATCAATGCAGGAACCGGGGTTGATACCATGAGGTCCAACGACGACACGGACCACAGCCCCGCGTCAAAATTGAAGGCTCCGATCATCGAATCCGACGATTGCCAGGCGTCATCGCCATTGAGATCCAACCACAGTTCCATGTTGCTTATGTCCGACGAGTCCGCGTCTCCCCTGTTCGAGACTGTAATTGACGTGATGTCATCCGTCAGACTGCCGTTGGGCGCCGGAACAAAACGAGCCAGCGTGATCGATGTATCGCCGGGACTCACGGAACGTGCTTTTTGGGCAAGCTTTGTGTACTGAATGCTGATTGAACCGTCGGCCACAAGATATCCGCCTCCGGTAAGCGGAAAATCGCCGTTCACGGTCGCGGCCGGCGTAAAGGTCAAGTCGATGTTTGACGAAACCTGCAGCCTCAAGCTGTCGCTGTCGATTACATCGAGCGGCACATCACCAACCACAAAGAAGTACGCGAGCGACTCCGGCGGGAGGATCTGGTTCAGACCATTCAGGTTGAGCAGTCCATCGACAAATGAGCCGGTTGCCACCAACGAATCGCCGCCAAACACCCGGTCATTATCCGTGTCCATGTATAACGATATCGAGCCGAGTTCATAATCCGAGTACGCCCGACTTGATGCGGTGTGAGAGCTATTGGTCAGACGAATCGCGTCAAGGTCTTGCGGCTGGCTTACGAATCCGTTGTACAAGGCAAAGGTCAGCAGGACATTCTCATCGCTTCCCGGAGGGAGGGACGATGAACTCTGTGGGATCGCGAACGCGGTTACCCGGTCTGATGGAAATACCACCAACTCATTCGGATTGCTCACACCGGTATCATCAGGTCCAATAGTACCGGATGCATATTTCACTCCTTCGGCCGGTATCTGTATCTTAATTGTTCCGACATTGAACTGCTTGTCGAGCACATTGACGACCACAAAGAATCGCCTTCCCGGCAGAGGTATGGAGCACGCGAGTTTCGATATACTCCAATTGGAGCCTGAGGCGGTGAAAGCCCCCAGGAGGGAATCATCGGAAGTGAAACCGTCGCCCGTGCGATCGGCAAAGAGCGCGATTGATGAAAGCGCATCGACTTCATCCAGCGTGCCAATATTGGCAATTGTCAGCTCGTTGAGCACTGCCGGAGAATAACCATTGGACGGTAATGTGAAATCAAGCACTATCTTGCGGGATTGTCCGCCGAATAGAGGAGATGATTCGATCGCCCGAATGGCAACTGCCGCGGCAGGAAATGCGTCTATGAGCGAGGAGGCACTATTGATCAGCGGATAGCTGGCTTCAGTCCGTATCGGAAGATTGAAAAACAGGTCGGTAGAGTCCTGAAGTGAGAGACTGATACGATTGCCGTTTTTACTGTTAGTCAAACTCATGAAGGCGACGATTGACAGTGTCCGTGTAATTCCGGTCCCCTCAAACGCAAACCCGGATGTCGCAAATGTGGCTCGACCGTTCAGGACGGTTGCTTTCGCCATTAAGCTGTCCGTACCGCCAATGGCTTGGTTGTTGTCATCGTTGTCCGAATAAAGATAAAGCGAATCTATTTGCGAATCCAACTGCAACTGGGTGGCGCCACTGGCATCAGTAGCCGTCACCGTTACCGTAAGACTGTCCAATTCGGTACCGGAGGTATAATTATTGACGAGGTTGAATACGAGTAGCGGCGCCGTCACTGAGCCCGGTATTAGTGTTCCGGCAGGCACATTGACAATACTCAGCCCGACCGACTCGATCGGCTCGATTTGAATCGTGTCAATCGGAAGAACAGCGGTATCGATTGGTCCATCGTTACCGGAAGCTACTTCTATGCCGTTTCTCGGGACGAAAAACGAAATGGTCGCGCCGTTTACCGGATATCCGGCTAGCCTCCCGGCTATATAAAAGCGGGTTTGCGAGGTGGTCAACGGACTCTGCAGCCCGCTGAGCGTCCATCGATCGCCGGTGAATGTCAGCCGGCCCTGACGGGTCTCCGTCGACGGTCCATTCCACACGTCGTTTCCATTATCGCGATAGAGCATCAATGAATCGAAATCGGAATTAGTGGCGGTACCGGCATTGGCGATGGTCATGACTTGCAGACTGTCGCTTGTGTATCCGTTACGAGGAAGATCCATTATCATGAGCAGGTAAGTAGAGTCACCCGGCGAGATGAGCCCTGTTCCCGTGTGTTGCCGCGAAATCTGTGATGCTACCATGCCATCAACAAAACACCAACCCAGGGAGTTCACTGTATCCGGACCGTCGATTGTCGTGCCATCGAGTGTCGTGATATCAGACGAAGGCAACACCATGACATCCAGCGAGTCCCCATCGCGGGCGAACGAAGAAATCGCGATTGTCGCCAGAAATGTAAGTCCTGACCCGGCCGGGACTCGGAGTGGCGGAAATGTCAATGTCTGAGGAGAAGCAGTAAAAGGTGTGACCGCAATCAAACTGTCGAAACCATCCAGCGTTGAATCACCATCTCTGTCGACATAAAGGTAGATCGAATCGATTTCCGCGAGGATTTGAGCTTCGGTTCCCACACCATGAGAATGGTTCCTCAGCGATATGCTGGTCACATCTTTATCGCGCAGGAAATCGTTCGTCAGCCGAAAAGCGAGGACCTCCACTCCTGACTGTCCCGGGTGAATGGCATTGGTGCCGATCGGAATACTGGTGATTGAGAGAGCCTCTATGACCACCGCGCCACTGGTATCTGTCACGCCGTCGATACTGCTGCTGGCTGATACATACTCCTGACCCGATGAACCCGCGATAAACGTACCTGAAGAGTCAATCGTGCCTTTCCCGTTTCGCAAACCCCAGCTCAGCGTGCCGACATCTGTCAGGTTAAATGAACCGTCGTAACCGACCGCACTGAACAGTAAGGTGTCACCAATCTTCACTGTAGCCGAGTCAGGTGTTTCGCTCAAGTACATCAACCGACCTGGGGTTACCTGAATGCTGCTAGTAGTATCCGCGATTCCGAAAATCTCGCTCACGGCGGCAATTCCTCCGCTGCCGACTGTTAGGGGAATAAATTCTCCGTCGGTATTGATATCACCGATTCCTCCGAGCGTCGACCAGTCGATCGGACCAAGCCCCACAGCATTGCCGTCGCCGTCGGTGCCACCTAGCGTAAAGACAAGCGTACTATCAGTGCTGATGACCGCGGAATCCGGACTGATTATCATCGTTATGGGTCGACCTGCCTCCACTTCAAGCACTGACGAGGAATCAATAGGTCCCAATGCGGAGATCACAACCACTCGCGCTGTTCCTGTAGTGACTGCGTCAAACAGACCCGCGCTGTCAATCGAGCCAATCGCGGACGTCAACGACCAGCTGAGACTTCCGGGATCCTGGCTATTACCGTGAGCATCAAACCCGCTCACGCTGAACTGCCGCACCGAATCAGCTGAGACAATAGTGGTATCCGGTGAGATCGCAATTTCCTGAAGCGCGCCTGCGGTGACGCTGATGAAGTCGGACGTATCTGCGAGCGTGAGGCCGGTAAATGCCACCCGACCGTTGCCAACGAGCGTCGGTGAGAACAGGCCGGTGGGGCTGATGGTCCCGATATTCCCGATGACGGACCAGGTTCCGACTACGCCGACCGATGTCAAATTGTTGTCGGCATCAAATTCGTCGATGCTGAACTGAATGGATGTGTCGGCCGAGACCGAATCGACCCGTGGTGAGACTGCCAGTCTGGCCGGCATACCCGACTCGCTGGTAATCACACCGGTGGAATCGATAACCGAGGCCGAGTAGGTCGCCACCACTCGTCCTGTACCAGGAGTAAAGAGTTCAAGAACGGCCGAAACTCCGTCCGACGTACCTAATCTACCTACCGAATCCGGCCCGAGCATACTCCAGCTTACGGAGACATCGCCAAGCAGATTATTTCCGGAATCATAGCCCCTGCAATACAAACTGGTAGTATCATTATCTGTCGAAAGAGTTGAATCGTTAACGGCCGTTCCGGCCACTGTCTCGATTCTAATGTGATTCAGGGCGCCGCTGGGAATGATCGCCACTGTGCCGGAGTCCCTGAATGACCCGTAATTCGCGATAACATAAAACAAAGGCGGAGATGGGTTCGGGCCCGCACGATACATCCCGCCGGGTGCTATACTGCCGCCAGGATCAGTGGTAGTCCAAGTTACCGAGTCCGTGAGGCTTTTAACCAGATTGGAATCACTGTCATATCCTGTGGCGGAGTATTGATACGATGAATCCTCGATCATTGTGTTCACCGAAGGGGAAACTGCGATATATGCTGGGACGCCCGGTAACACTGAGATCGTATCGCTGATATTCGATGAGCCCAGGTCGCTGATGACCCGGATGAACCCCGGGCCGGCGTGTGTTGGCGTAAAGAGACCGGCAGGGTCGATACTTCCGATCCCGTTTAGCACCGACCAGGTCAATGATCCCACATCGGTCACGGGATTACCATTGCTATCTGTACCGATAGCGGCAAACTGAAGTGAGGAGTCGGCAGACACGGTGTCGCGCGATGGTACAACTGTCAGATTACTCAGCGAACCTGCGACCACGTGCATGACAATAGAAGTGTCTTTGACGGAATTTATGCTCGACTTGACGATGATTGTCCCGCTACCGATCTGATTCGGAGTGAACAGACCACTGTTGTCGATCGTGCCTGTGGCAAACGTATGAGACCACAAAAGACTCCCTGGATTGGCCGGCAGTCCAGCGCTGTCCATCGCAATCACCGTAAACTGGTAAGTGGAATCCGCATACAATGTGTCAAGCTCCGGAGTTATAAGAAGTGAGATTAGCTCACCAGACTCGTAAGCTCCCATGTCGGGGGCGGAACCGGAATATGGCAGGCCGACGTTCGTTCCCGCATCTATGCCGGGTGAGCCCTGTGCCATAAAGAAATCCCCTCCCGAAGGATCAAGGAGCTGCGGGTTTTTGATCAGACAACTCAGCCCAAGCAGCGCTCCTCCCGACGCTGTAGCGCCATTGGCAAAGAACATCGAATAAGTTACTGTGTTGAGGAGCCCGGCCCGAACACCGGCGCTGTCGTGTCCCTGGAAAATGTCGTTGGTGATACTAAGCAGGCCGCCGTCGGTTTTGAAGCCATAGTGCTGGTTGCTGTAGAAAGTATTGTTGTACACGTTTGCGCCCCCGCTTGCAACTTCGTATACCCCCGAATTCCCATTAAAGGCAAAGACATTTTTTGTCAGATCAACCGGTTGGACCGAGTAAAGACCATAGCGTCCCGCCCCATTCAACCGACAGTATGCTACTGTCACCCCTGACCCGGTGATCTGTATGTTATCGCTCCCGGCGTCGCTGACGGATATTTGTTCCCAGGAAATGTAGTCGCCTGCTATCCGTACTCCGGTTGTAAGCCCGTTAGCATTCAGTAGCACCGAATCCAGGACACCGAGGTATACGATGCGATCATCGTTAGCTATACCGGCATCGGAGATGATAACTGAATCAGCGTAGGTACCGGTCGCCACATGCACCGTATCACCGGGAAACAGAAGGGAATCGGCGCGGCTGATCGTGCGCCAGGCTGTCGCCGTAGACTTGCCGCTCGCACTGTCGTCGCCGACAGGTGAAACAAAGTAGACATTGTATTTCTCTTTCGCGCCCATATCGGGGGCAGCGCCGTTGAAAGCGTAGCCGAGTGGAGTCCCGGCGTCAATTTCCTGGGCGCCGACCTTCAGGTCAAATCGACCGGCGGCCGTATCGACAAATTTAGGAAGCACCGAAATTCCTCCGGCCGAATCGATCACACCCACATAATCACCCCCCGGGTTCCCCCATACATTGTTGAAGCCGCAGATGTTTTGAACCGGCCCGGTGATGCCGCGATTCTTGTTCTGGGTGATTATGTTGTTGAATATCCTGTCGGTCGTCACCGCGGCTTTTAGTTCGATGCCATGGTCGTTGGCAGCATGAATCGTATTGTTGTAAATCCGGTTCATGCTTCCGGAGTCTTCATTCTTGATGCCGTCGCCGCCACTGGCGTATATCACATTGCCGACCAGCACATTATTGGTGCCGCCGATATGTATCCCAATCTTGTCAATGTCGTGAATGTAGCACTGCCTGATAATCGTGAAGTGGCCATTAAGAAGGATACCATCATTGCGCGTGTTGGTAATCTCAATGCCCGCCAGCGAAAGGTAACTGCCTTGAATATCAAGGGCAGGTTTGTCGGCATTGCTCAGATTGAGGATAACCTTCCCCTTACCGACTCCCCTGAACACAATCAGATTTCCACTGCTACCCGATGACTGCAGCGTGATCGAGTTACTAACAGCATAGGTACCGGGCAGAATATTTACGGTGTCTGCCCGAATTAGAACATTGGCGTGACTCTGATCGCCCTGATCGATGGACTGCCAGGCAGTCGCGGGCGTAAGTCCGTCCAACGCATCATCGCCGGTTGGGGAAATATAATAGTTCACTGCCCCGACGTGGGTCGCCAGAAGAAAAAGGAGTATACTGAGAAGCTGCCTTTTATTCATCGCCATGTTTAGTGATTCCCGGTCAATGAATTAATTGTCGGAAAGTCGCTTGCCGAATTAAGCTCTTTGCTCGAATTGCTTCCGGACGAAGAATCAACCCGGGTAAAAAGAGGTCGCCTGTTTCAGAGTGAAACGAAACTTGCCGAAAACGTTCTGACTTAACCGGGCGGATGTAGATTAGCCTTGTTCGGTCAGTTCAGGTGGATACGGTAACCCCGCTTTCGCGCTTTCCCCTGAGTTTAAGCTTGCCTATCGCCCAGTCTCGATACTAATTCATTAGCATAGGCAACCAGGAATCACATAAATTCGGCCAGCGCACCAAACGTTAAAGTGGAGGATAACTATGTCCATGATGAAAGAATTCAAAGAATTCGCCATGCGGGGCAATGTAGTCGACATGGCGGTTGGTATCATCATCGGAGCGGCCTTCGGAACAATCGTAAAGTCTCTGGTAAGCGATGTCATCATGCCTCCGATTGGACTGCTTCTGGGCAATGTCGATTTTTCGAACCTCTTTGTCGTGCTGAAACATGGAGCGGCCGCCGGTCCATACTTGACTGTAGCAGACGCTAACGCGGCCGGTGCCGTAACACTGAACTATGGCATGTTCATAAATACGATCATCAGCTTCCTGATCGTGGCTTTCGCAATCTTCATGCTCATTAAGAATCTCAACCGGTTCAAAGCTAAACAGGAAGCACCAACGCCGGAACCCCCGGCTACACGTGAGTGTCCGTACTGCCTGTCGGCCATCCCGCTGAAGGCTAAACGATGCTCTCACTGTACCTCTGAAGTAACGCCAGTCTGAGCGTTGCATACCTCCGTAAAATACGACGGGCGGTCAAGCTGACCGCCCGTCTGCGTCTTCATTTGTTAATAGGGGAACCTGGGAACAAATCGCACGATCAGGTGTCGGCTGAACGGTCGCGGCTATGAAGTCCGTTCATGTACATGCTCAAGTACCGATTCTCAATGTCTGTCGAGGCGGCAAGAGTCTTGATAATGTCCCTTAAAGACACCAGACCGACCAGCCGATTATTCTCGACAATCGGCACATGCCGAATCCAGTTCTTCTCCATCATGCCTGCGATGTAGCTGATATCATCACTTGGTAAGCCGACAATTACGTCTGAAGTCATTACATCAATTACCCGGAGGCGGTGATAATCCCCCTTCACCTCGTGAATCTTTCTGAAAATGTCTTTGTCGCTGACAATTCCTGTAAGTGCCCCCGTGTCATCGACAACGGGTAGGCAGCCGATCCCATTGGCGATCAGCAGTTCCATCGCTTCGTCGACCGAAGCCGCGGGGCGCGTGGTGATAATCTGGTGGGGCTTGGTCTTGAGAAGGGTCTTTACTAACATAATCCGGCCCTTTCTGATTTGACATTTATTTGATGTCTCAAGACACCGCAGTGCTAGTGATAATATAGACGATAATGTCCCGCTTTACAAGTCAAATCGACTCCGTCGTGTTGCGTCGTCTCAAACGTGGTTCCGCAGCATCAGCTCTTTCGGATGAGGATTCAGATAGATCTGCTCTTTGATATATTCGACATTGTGCTTGTCGACGTAGTGCCTGACTAGAGTGATCGGTACGATCAGCGGCACCAGACCACGGTGGTAATCGTCAATAACCTGAATAATGTCTTTCTTTTCCCCGGCGCTGAGCTGCTTTTTCAGATAGCCCAGAATGTGTTGAAGCACGTTGACATTCTTCTTTACCGTCGAAATGACCGCCAGCCCTTCCATCAGCAACTGGCCGTATTTTTCGCGCAATTCCCCCGGAGCGTACTTACGGACGTCGGCCACCAGTTGCCCCAGCAGTTTGTAGTGTTTAACGCTGTGGGACATGAGCAGATACTTGTGCTGAGTATGGAACACTACCAGCCGGCCCGCGGAGTATTGATTCTTATAGAGCTGTTGGAGGCGATGAAAAGTGAAAACGCGTACGATGAAGTTTTCTCTGAGGCGCGGGTCATTGAGTCGCCCTTCCTCCTCAACCGGCATTTGGGGATGCTGTCGAATCAACGACGCCGCATACAGCCCCACTCCCTTTCGTTCGGCCGCGCCTGATTCGTTGAACACCTTCACCCGCATCATGCCGCAGGACGGTGAGTCTTTTTTCAGGATGTACCCGCAGAGGTTGGAGAAATCTCGTTTAGCCACCCGACTCTCGGCATAAGCGTTCATCTGGGCTGTCCAATCGACGCCTGACTTATTGCCAACCATCTGCGGTGACTCGATACTTCCAACCAACCGCACGGCTTCTCTTGGAATGCCCATCCCCACTTCTACTTCGGGGCAAATCGGCACAAACGTGAAATACTCCCCGAGTACATCGGTGATGAACCGGTCGTGCTTGTGCCCCGCGTCATATCGGACCTTCTGGCCGAGCAGACAGGTGGATATGCCTAGTCGGATGATCTCGGCACGGTCTTTTCTTTGGGTCACTCTCAAATACTCCCGAACACTCAAGTTTCGCACCGAAAGGTGCGCTAACTCACGCTGGAACGCAACCACTGAGTATGTATACGCCCAAAAACCCGATTTCTAGCCGAATATTTGGTGTCCTGAAGACTCCTTTTTCAAGTTACCTGACTTTGTCAGTCCGCAGAGTTCCAATCGGCATACTCACTCATACTCAATATCTACTCAAAATTGTCTCATCGTGCGGTCGATGGGGACTGCCGATGAACTAAATAGAAATTATAAAGAAAACCCGTCGGTGCGAGTTCGGGGCGAGAAGATGGGCTAGGTAGGGGCTAAAGGGGGGCACGACCGGCGACAAAGACAACTTGCGGTCGCAGAATAACTGGCGGGTTTCTTTTTTAAATCGGCCGAAATGGAATCTTCGGTTAATCTCTTTTCAATACCTTCTCTATAAATTACGGGCCGGCCTCATAGGTGTCGGCCCGTAGTATTTTGAGGCCGAAGGCGACGGGTTTACCAGCTACCGCCACCACCGCCACCGAATCCCCCGCCGGAAAAGCCGCCGCCACCACTTCTGCCAGACGCACCACTTCCACGCGGGGCCGAAAACATCGCGGTACCGAGTGTGGAGGTCACATTTCCCAACGATCGACCGAAGGCCACCGGATTGAATATCTGGGTCGAATATGGGGCAACGTACCATGCTGGAGGCGCCGCGGACTCCGCAAAAACATCCGCAAACGCCTTTGACCAATGATCGACCACATCCAGCGCTATTGCGTACGGCATATACTTATAGAAAACTTCCGGACCCATCCGCTGCAGACGGTCCTTGTCGGCCCGATTCATGAATTCCTGGAATCCGTGAATGCCTTCGTTGGCCAGCGCTCCCTCGCGCGTTTTGGCCGGCATCGCTCCCGCAAAAAGCACGACAATAAGCCCCGACAATCCGAACATGATAATCGACTTCACGACCGAATCAGGTGTAAGGATCAGCGACGCAAAGACTCCGAAAATGATAATCACTACACCGATCGACAAGTACTGGCTCCTCACCGATTCGGGATTGCGCGTAAAGTACTTTTTGTCGACAAGATCCGCAAAGAGTGTTGATTTCAGAATCCCCAGATTCCTGTAAAACCGATTCTTCATCTCGGAAACCAGAATCTCCCGTTTGCCGTCGGAAAATATATAGTCCATCAGCTTCCGTTCAAAATCGCTCAACTGATCGTCCGAGTCCTTCTGCTTGGTCAATTTATAGTCAACGCTGTCAAACAGGGCGATGAATCCTTCAGTCTTTACCCCTTCGAGTTTAAGATAGCCCTTCTCAGCCAGACCGATAATAGCACCGGTAAGGTCACGCGGATCCAGTCTCTCGTCGATAAGTGCGCCCACTTCGGCGGCGTTGAGCGGCCTGCCGTTAAAGTCAGGAGGCTCATATTTGACTACGAGGGCTTCTCGAACTCTGGGGTCCCGTCCGCGAGTCCAATACATGCGAAACATCGCAATCATCGCTATCAGGGGCAACAAGATCACCCAATTCTCAGCCGGATTGACCGCCATGAGAAATTTCTGCCATGCCGTAGGCGGGTGGACTATCCCTTTCGGCCAGCCCAGGACCACGGTAAGTCCCTCGCGTGTCGACAAATTCCGGGTCGCCTGGAACTCCGCTCCGTTGCTGAAATTCCGTGCGTTGCAGTCCGCACCCTGCGATCCTGAATACCCGGTATAGCAGGTAGTTCGCAGTTCGCCGATTGTCCCCTCGGTGTCCAATGTCACGCGCGCTGAGGCTTCGCTAATCGGCGCCTGCCAGTAATTTCCGGTAACATTCCAGTACAGCTCGTCATGGTCCTTGAGAAAAAGAATGACGTTGCTGACCCGATACGTAATGATATACGTCTGCTCACCTTCGACATACGTATCCGCATCGCCAATCCGGATATTGACGACATTTCCCTCATGACTTACCCGGTATTTCCACTTGATGCCCGAATCGTTGGTAACGGATTCAACATCGATCGGCGTCTTCGTCACGTCTCCCAACTCGTTACGAAACTTGAAAGGAATCTCCCGGTAAATCCCATGCCGAGGTTGTTCGAATACGATCTTCAACGCCTCTTTCACGAATACCGTGCCGTCGGAATGGATATTGATATCCGAGTGAAACGAGGTAATCGTGAAGTACTGTGCCGCCGATGGTGACGCCCAGAAGGCCACCAGGGCGACAATCATGACAGCCGGCAGCGGAACACCGGCGCGTATTCGCGCAATTATGTTTCTCATCTTATCTCCCTCAGGTTGAACCGCCTACGAACTGAAATCTCCTTTGACCGGCTTGCGTTCCTCGGGCGACTCAAGCTGGAAGAACTCTTCGGACTTGAAACCAAAAGACGATGCCATCAGATTGGCCGGGAAAGTTTCAATTGAGGTGTTGTAGTCACGAACTACGGCGTTGTAGTACCGGCGGGCCGCCTCAATGCTGTTTTCCAGCTCCTGGAATTGGGACTGAAGCTGTAAGAAGTTAGTATTGGCTTTCAGCTCGGGATACGCTTCGGCAACGGCAAAGAGGCTTTTTAACGTTTCCTTGAACATGTTGTCCTTCTCGGCCATTTCCTTGGGCGAACCTGCCTGCATCGCCTGGGCGCGGGCTTGTGTAACCCGTTCGAACACCCCCTTCTCGTGGGCGGCATACCCCTTGACAGTCTCAACTAAATTCGGTACCAGGTCGTAGCGTTTCTTCAATTGTACATCAATATCAGAAAACGACGAGCGTACGGTATTACGCAGCCGTACCAGCCGATTGTACATGCTGATCAGCCACGCTGCGATAATGACGACAAAAGCTACAAAGATTAATAGGCCGACTATACCCATGTCTGTTCCTCCGCGTGTAATTTGATTCTAAATATACTACAGCCCGCCGGCGCGCCCGTCAACAAGTATTGTACGGGATTACACGTGAGGATATTGCGCAGGTATTTGGATGCCGGGTCATTTACGGCCGAATAGTAAATCCGGCCATAAATCTACTCCGCTGACGCCTATTGAGAAGACAATCAGACGAGCTGACTCTCGAGCTGCTGCACTGTCCGTTCAGCTTCGAGCCAGTTATCCAGGTCGCTTCCGGGGGTGAATCCGCGACGCTCTGAAAGCGTGTAGGCTAATTTTTCGACCAGCGTTTTCGGCTCGACGCGATTAGCATCGAGACGGATTTCCACACGCGAGCCGTCATCGCTCTCAATCACCAGCCGACCATCTCTGTCATTTTCACCTTCCAACAGGAGTCGTGCCGGTTGCTTGACGGTAACAGTCGGGCTGTTTAATTGCTCGGGTGACCAGTGACCGACATATAAGTTGATACTGCCAATCTGACGGCCGTCCCTGCCCAATCCCACTCCCATGAAAGGGATGCTTTCGTTGATGGTGACGGCGGCCTTACCCCGATGACTTACCGCCACCGTGGCAAAACGGTACTGGTTGTCGGCACTGAATTTTCTGAGAAACCGTGCCCAAGCGTTTCGTTTAATCTCGTTCAACATATCCTCCTCCAACAAAAACGTGTTGTCTTGCGATCGACCGGCCGCCTTCCTCCGGCGGCATGACCGATTAGTATAGGTATCGGCTCGGTCAAAATAAAAGATAACTTGTGTGTCGCGCGTTTAACTATGTTTAAATTCTCATCAATTTAACCGGACAATTTTCGTACGAAATATTAACACGTCGACAAAAGCCCTTGCGTCCGACGGTCTGACTCTATCATCATTACCGATAGTAACTTCGGACCTGGAATCTCACTGAGTCGCGGCGCTTGTCCGACCCGAAGTTTCAAGCTGGTTTCGCAAATTGGATTGGTGCTCCATGAAGGCAATGGTACTTGAAGCGGCGAAGCAGCCGCTGGTTTATAGACGAATCGATGACCCTAAGCCTCAGGCCGGGCAGGTGTTGCTGAAGGTCCACGCGTGCGGTGTGTGTCGCACCGACTTGCACATTGTCGATGGTGAACTGTCGGAACCAAAACTGCCCCTGATAATCGGACATCAGATTGTTGGAACGGTCATCCGCTGCGGCCCTGAAGCTGACCTGTTCTCTCCGGGGGATCGGGTGGGCGTGCCATGGCTCGGATGGAGCTGTGGCAAGTGCCGGTACTGCCGTTCGGGTCAGGAGAACTTGTGCGATGATGCCAGATACACGGGCTATCAAATAGACGGCGGCTATGCCGAGATGTGTGTGGCCGATGAACGATTCTGTTTTGCCATCCCCGATGGTTTCGGGAACCTGCAGGCTGCCCCCCTGCTGTGCGCGGGGCTTATCGGATTCCGCTCCTATCGAATGACGGGTGAAGCGGCGCGGTTGGGGTTTTACGGTTTCGGCGCCGCGGCGCACATTCTCATTCAGGTTGCCAGGCACGATAAACGAAAAATCTACGCTTTTAGCAAGGATGGTGACACGGAGGCCCAGGAGTTCGCCCGAAGGCTCGGGGCGGACTGGGCAGGCGGATCCAGCGACCACGCACCCGATGAACTTGACGCCGCCATAATTTTCGCACCGGTCGGCGCATTGGTTCCGGCGGCTCTCAAGGCTGTTCGCAAAGGCGGAATCGTTGTCTGCGGCGGAATTCACATGAGTGATATCCCGACATTCCCGTATTCAATCCTCTGGGGAGAACGCATACTCCGGTCGGTGGCTAACCTCACGCGAAAAGACGGTGAAGAATTTCTTTCCATGGCGCCACGAATACCGATTTCTTCCGAGGTCCACACTTATCCGCTGGAACAGGCCAATCACGCCCTCGATGACCTTCGCGCCGGCAAATTCACCGGCGCCGCCGTAATCGTTGTCGACGCGGACCTCAATCTGTGAAAAAGATCGCGATGCAAAGAAAACAGGTGGCGAGATCAATCTCCCCACCTGAGTCGTCAATTCAATTCTTCGCGAAAGACTATCTGGTTCTGAACTGACCGACAACGGATTTGAGCGCCTCCGCCTGACGGTTCAACTCCTCCGCCGCCGCGGCCGACTGTTGCGCTCCCGAGGCCGTCTCCCGCGTCACCGACGAAATATGCTCGATATTCTTCGAGATCTGCTCCGCCGCCGAGGACTGCTCCTCCGCCGCTGTCGCTATCTGCTGGATCATGTCCATCACCCGCTGTGACATCACCACGATCTCGTTCAGACTGCCGCCCGCCTTGTCGGCCAACTGACGGCCCCGTTCTACTTCGTCGATACCGGTCTGCATCGATTGCACCGCTTCGACCGTTTCCTGCTGAATCCCCTTGATCATCTGGGTGATTTCGCCGGTCGCCTTGCCAGTCCGTTCGGCCAGCTTACGCACCTCATCGGCCACCACCGCGAACCCGCGACCCTGCTCCCCGGCCCGCGCCGCTTCGATCGCCGCGTTCAACGCCAACAGATTCGTCTGATCCGCAATGTCGTCGATAACGCTGGTAATCTCGCCGATTTGATCGGCGGATCCGGCCAGCTTTTCAATCGAAGTGGCCGACGACCTCACTACTTCGGCAATTCGCTGCATACCCAGAATCGTCTCGGACACCACCTGACCGCCTGAGCCTGCGTTCTCCGAGGCCTTGCGCGATGCATCGGTGGCGTCACCTGCGTTCTTGGATGACTCCACAATTGTTGCAGTCATCTCTTCGACCGCCGCTGATACCTGTGATATTTGTTGTGACTGGTCCTGAGCTCCCTTGGACATCTGTTCGGACGATGATGATATCTCATTTGAAGCGCTGGCCAGTTCAGTGGCGTTCAGTCGGAGTTGGCAAATCATGTCATTGAAATTTGAAATCATCGTTTCAAAAGCTTTTCCCAGGGCGTCTTTTGCCGACTTTGGTTTTACGCTTACCGTGAGATCTCTGTTCGCCAGTGATTGCGCGGCATTCGCCAATTCTCTCATGTAGTCCATGAGACTCCGGAATGAGTCGGCCAACACGCCGGTTTCATCTTTTGATCGGTGATCGATTCTCTGCTCGATATCGCCTGCTGCAACCGCCGTCGCAATGCCGCTGATTTGTACCAGAGGTGTCGCGATCATCTTTGCTACATATATAGCGGCCCAGGTACCGAACACCACCGCCAGGAGTGCCACTATCAAAGGCAACAGGACGCCCTTTCTGGCGTTCGTCGCGCCGAGCTCCGAACTGGTTTTCATATCAGAAGTCGCCTGAGCGTAGGTTGCTTCAATCAAGGGCTCAAGTTTATGGATCGCATTACGCATCGCCTCGGTCTTCTCTTCGATCACTTTGTCCTGCGCTACAAGCTGCGTAAAGGACGAGGTATACTCATCCAGGCCGGAAATGATCTCCTGCTGTTTGTCCGATGACAGGCCTGTTGATTTTACATTGGATTTCATGCTCTCAGACACGGCGAGGGCACTGGTGAAGTATTTGGGATTGCTCCGCAGAAGATAGTCCTTTTCATGCCTGCGCATCATCAGCAGGTCGACCTCAAACTGCTTGTTCTTGATACCGGCAAACGTCGCCTCCAGCTTGTGGGCGGCGTCTCTGAATTTTCCCTGTAGCCCGGCGTTCTCATCAAGTCCCTTAGTCTGCCAGCCCTGTGCGATTTCATCGAAGGCTTTCTGATATACTCGCAAGTCGGCCAGCATCTGGTCGGTCTGGTCTATATCCCGAGAGGCATCCCGTGCGACATAAAGTTCTCTGAGTAGCCCAAGTGAGCTTTCTACAGAATCCGTCGCGGCCATGACTTTTTCTACATAGTCGGTCTCCCGGCGCAAAAGATAGTCTTTCTCCGACCTCCGAGCCTGTAGCATGTACCTGTCGACATTGGTAGCATGCATCATTCGAGCTACATCAAACGACAGGACAGCTTCATAGGCCGTAATCGTAGATTCCACGGTCATGTAGAAACGTAAGGAAATCACAAGCATCAGCGCGATCAAAACGCCGAACGCGCCATACAGCTTTTTGCTGATTTTGAAATCCCGGTAAAACATGTGGTTCGCTCCTCTTTTATCAAACAACGTGCGATATTGGACCATCTGAGCCCCTCAAGCGATCGATATCCTCTCCGGAAGGAATCTCATCGTGCAATCACTACCGCTCTTCCCTTATCGTACTATTATCGACAAAATCAGTACATCCTGTACTAGTTTATCCATGAAATTTCCAAAAGTCTTGTTCTAGCCCGCCGATCGGCTGCCTTAGGAGAAAGGGAGCGATGCTAAATCGTCCCTTTCACGCTCAAATGGCTCATTCAAAAGCTAACTTCTTGCGGTCTTGAACTGGCCCACGATAGTTTTGAGCGCCTCTGCCTGACGGTTCAACTCCTCCGCCGCCGCAGCCGACTGTTGCGCTCCCGAGGCCGTCTCCCGCGTCACCGACGAAATATGCTCGATATTCTTCGAGATCTGCTCCGCCGCCGAGGACTGCTCCTCCGCCGCTGTCGCTATCTGCTGGATCATGTCCATCACCCGCTGTGACATCACCACGATCTCGTTCAGACTGCCGCCCGCCTTGTCGGCCAACTGACGGCCCCGTTCTACTTCGTCGATACCGGTCTGCATCGATTGCACCGCTTCGACCGTTTCCTGCTGAATCCCCTTGATCATCTGGGTGATTTCGCCGGTCGCCTTGCCAGTCCGTTCGGCCAGCTTACGCACCTCATCGGCCACCACCGCGAACCCGCGACCCTGCTCCCCGGCCCGCGCCGCTTCGATCGCCGCGTTCAACGCCAACAGATTCGTCTGATCCGCAATGTCGTCGATAACCTTGATAATGGCACCTATTTCATCCGCAGACTGCGCCAGCTTACCAATTGACTGCGCCGATTCACGGACGACGCCGGCTATCTTCTGCATGCCGGAGATCGTATCCCCTACGACCTCGCCGCCCGCGCTCGCTGTATTTGATGCGTTGCGCGAAGCGTCAGTAGCATCGGCGGCGTTCTTCGAAGACTCTACGATGGTAGCCAGCATCTCCTCGATTGCCGTTGAGACGCTTCCGACCTGATTGGATTGGTCCTGGGCTCCCTTGGACATTTGCTCCGAGGAGGACGCGATTTCGTTAGCCGTGCTCACGAGCTGTGCGGCGTTGAGACTAAGCTGACGGACCATCTGGTTGAGATTCGAGGTCATTCGATTGAGCGATGTTCCCACCTGGTTTTTGGCCGATATCGTTTCTTCAACCGCTTGAACCAGCATGCCGATCTCGTCACGGGAGTTACTGCCTATTTTTTCTATCTCAGATTGTTTCACCTGACGAGTTAAGTCATTTGATGAAATTGCGTCCACTACCTCCACGAACTGATTGAACTCTTCATTCATCTTGCGGGTCAAATCGACTACTTTATGAATCGGGCCTGAGAGGTTCTTGGCAAACAGGGAACCCAGCAGCACCACTCCAAGCGCCGCGAGGACGCCGACAATCAAAGCGGTTCGCTGCATTGCCCCGACCGCAGCGAATGCTTCTTCTTTTCCGATCTGAGCAACAATCGCCCAGGTAAGTCCTTTGAGATCCAGAGGGCAGTAGGCCGCCAAAACAGCCTCCCCCTGAAAGCCTTTGTCAAGTCCGCTGCCCGATCGACCGTTGATCGCTTCGCGCGCCGAGAACGACTCTATCGGCACCAGTCCAAAGGTGGTCTTCTTGGCCATTACGAGATTGACTGTTTCATTTTCGACACCACTCTTCTGCTCTTCTTTGGCAAAGGTGGAGATGTCTTCGGCGGCCAGGCGACTGTCACTTCGCATCCGAAGATCCGGACCCACCAGATACGTCTCGCCGGTCTGGCCAAGGCCGACGTCTGACCACCGATGGTCGCTTGTCATGATGCGGTTGATCTGGTCGATCGGCATCTCGAATATAAGCACGCCGACCTTTTGAGAACCGTCGAATATAGGCGAGGCTACAAACCCTGATTGGTCATCATACGATGGTTCATAAGGGGCAAAGTCCTCGACCACCACAAAGCCCGGATTGTTACTTGCGGCGGCCGCAGCAAACGCTTTACCGGCCCCGGTAGCCGCGAATGGACCGTCTTTCAACGAAGTTGAAAAATCAATCTCTTTTGATACGGAGTACACGATGTGACCTGTTTCAGCATCACATAACAAGATGTCGCTTAAGTCATAACCATCAAGGTACGCCTGAAGGTGGGGATGATACTTCTGATGAAGCATGCTCCAGATGGAACCGTCGTTTGCATCCAGGAAGGCACTCTTGCGACCAAGCGGCTCGGTATTGGCGGCGATGTATCGGTACTGCAGAATCAGCGACTCATTATTCAAGCGGGAAAGATTGCTGCCAAGCGAAGCGCTTTGGTCGCCACCGTTTCTTTTCTGATATTCTGAACTGTACTCACTATTGTAGAACTGACTCAGTGTCTGACGATACTGCCCCAGAACATCGTCGGTCACCGGATTACCGTCTTCACCCTCATTGGCAATATTCTTGAATGCAGCCGAAAATTGGCGAACAGCATCAATTACCATCCGGTCGTTCGAAAAAGTTCGAGCCTCTTGCTCAACCGTGCGGACGTAGTCTTCAATCTGACTCTTCTTTGCCTCGCGAAACGAAATCAACTGATCCATCGCCTTGGCTTGAAGTGCGGCCCGCGAGTTGGATAACGTTATCCAGCCCATCGTCGCAAGGGGGCCAAGACCTACCAATAGGAAGACAACTATTAGCTTCGTGTGGATCTTCATGTCCTTGAACATAGGCGCATACCTCTCTATCTTTACCGACAACCTGCCGTTGTTAGTATCGACGGCCCTTCGGCCATCCACCCCGCAAGATTAGCGGTGATGTTTCGGTTTATCGGCAGGGTGGCCTAAAGCTATATGGATACTGAGGAAGCGTGCTGAAAAAGCCCCGTTAGGCTTGAAATCTGGTCAGAAATGGAGCAGATCGGTCTTGCGAGCAGCGGGTGCCGAGCGGGCTGTGTCAGATGATCGTAAGTTGATGAATTCCGGTCACTTGTCCGGTCCGGACATGAGTTTCGTGCGGAAGGCCCGATACCAGTCGACATACTCTTTCATCTTCTTCTCTCGGCCGACTTCTTTGGGCTGATAATACTCCCTGCCCCTGAGCTCATCGGGGAAATATTGCTGGTCAGTAATGGCGTCTTCGAAATCATGAGCATACTTATAGTCTTTTCCGTAGCCTATAGCTTTCATTAGACCGGTAACTGCGTTTCGAATATCCAACGGTACGGGCAACGATCCCTTTTCTTGAGCGTCTTTTTGTGCCTGTCCGAAAGCCGTGTATATGGCGTTTGATTTAGGCGCGCAGGCCATGTAGACGACAGCTTCCGCAATCGCAAGCTCCCCTTCGGGTGAACCTAAAAAGTGATAGGTGTCTCTGGCATTTAATGTAAGGGTAAGGGCATACGGATCAGCCAGGCCGATATCTTCGGTAGCAAACCGCACCAACCGACGAATAATGTACATCGGATCCTCCCCGCCATCGAGCATCCTCGCCAGCCAGTACAGTGACGCATCGGGATCACCACCGCGAATTGTCTTGTGGAGCGCCGAGATGAGGTTGAAATGTTCCTCACCGGCCTTATCGTAGAGTGCAATGCTCTTCTGGTGCACCTGTTTGAGCGCATCGACCGTGACTTCGGCCTTTTCTCCCAGGTAAAGCGCCGTATTCTCAAGCAGGACCAGCCCGCGACGGGCGTCACCGTCAGCCGCCGAGGCAAGGAACCTCAACGCTTCCTCGCCAACATTCAACTCCATTTCCGCAAGGCCGCCTTCGCGATCACTGAGCGCGCGTCGGATTATATTCGCGATCGCTTCCTCGTTGAGCCGCTCAAGTACATACACGCGCATCCGGGACAGAAGCGCCGAGTTGATTTCGAACGATGGATTCTCGGTGGTTGCACCGATCAGGACGATGTCTCCTTTTTCCACATATGGAAGAAACGCGTCTTGCTGTGCCTTGTTGAACCGGTGGATCTCGTCGATAAAAACGTAGGTTCGGCGGCCGGTCATTCGATAGTAGTTCCCCGCCTTGGATATCACTTCCTTGACTTCCTTGATCGATGAAGTAACCGCCGAGAACGGAATGAATTGACCGTTGGTGGCACGCGCCACCAGCCACGCCAGCGTCGTCTTGCCCGAACCCGGAGGACCCCAGAAAATTAACGATGTAACTTTGTCGGATTCGATAGCTTTGCGAAGCGGAGTGCCCGGACCGACAATTTTCTCCTGGCCGTAGAACTGCTCAAATCCAGTCGGGCGCATCCGATCAGCCAGCGGCTGAATCCCCGGCGTCCGCCCGGGTAAAGTCCGCGGATTGTTTTTGTCGAATAAATCCATAAAACCAATATACACAACTTGGCTTTCCGATTCAATCTCTTGTCATTCACTCAGATTCTCACGATATACCAACGACTGATCTATCCCCGGTTCAGTGATGTCGCAGAAGCAGGTACATGGATTTCGACGTCAGGGTAGAGCAGCCTCACCAAACGGCACCTCCGTGAATAGCGGCAAGTATTCTAACTTGTTATCGCGCCACACCTTACACGGATTAACTTGAAAAAAGCATTGCGGCTGTCGATTTTAGTAGGTATTATTCAGACTTGTAAAGGATTTCGGGTGCGCCGTATCGGGGTATTTGGGACCCACCATCCCCCGCTTACCGTAGACATCACCGCATAATAGGAAAATATAAGCTCTCCAGCCGTTTTGCGCCCCACGATGAAATCCACAATCGCGCTTGGCGAATAATTTAACCAGAGTCCGGTTTTGCACGGAGAGGTTGGAGAGAAGGAAGCCCGGACTGTAACTAGTAGGTTGTAATGAGTAGAAAGTCTTCCAACGTCATTCTGATCACCGTCGTACTCGGCGCCCTTCTTGGCGGCATCCTGGGCTACTACCTGCCCCACGTGATGCTTTCGTTGTCGTTTATCGGACAACTCTGGGTCAACGCGCTGAAAATCCTGGTGATCCCGCTCGTCGTGGCATCGATTATCATAGCTGTCGCCGCGATGGGCCAGATGAAGAAAGTGTCGCGTACGCTGCGAAACATGCTTGTGTACTTCGTAGCGACCGGCGCGATTGCCGTGGCCATCGGCCTTCTGGCTGTTCTTACCATCCGCCCCGGTGTTCTCACTTCCACAAACGGGACGTTTATTCCCGATGATATTACCCGGATCGGGACGCTCAGCGCACCGGAAATCATAGGATCAATCATTCCCGACAATTTTCTGCTGGCTACGGCGGAAGGCCAGTTGCTGGGTCTGATTATTCTCTCGCTCGTTTTCGGGATTGTTCTGGCCGGCATGGAAGATAAAGAATCCAAGCCTGTCATGTCGTTCGTGACCGGGTTCAACGATGTCATCGCCAAACTGATCAGCTACGTCGTGTATGCCTCACCTTTGGGTGTCTTTTTTCTGGTGAGCAAGGCCGTTGCATTGAACGGAATCACGATGGCCAATCTGGTTGGTCCCCTCGGGGCGTATTCTCTCACGCTGGCACTGGCATTCTTACTGCATGGACTTCTAGTCCTGCCCCTGGCCGCGAAACTTTACGGACACCAGCGGCCGTACAGATTTCTTGGCAATCTCCTCCCGGCGGTAACCACCGCTTTCGCCAGCGGTTCATCATCCGCCACCCTGCCGGTCACATATGAAAATGTGGTGGAGGATAGCGAAATTGATCGTCGCGCCGGCGCACTCGTGCTCCCGGCTGGCGCAATGGTGAATATGAATGGCACCGCGCTCTTCCTTGCGGTGTCCGCCGTGTTTGTAGGGCAACTGTTCGGTGTCGCCATCTCACCGGTGCAGATTATCGTAATCGGCCTGATGGCTCTGATTATTTCTTTCGCATCATCGCTGCTTCCCCACGCGTCGTTGCTCATGTTGGGTATCGTTATCAATATCGCCGGATTCCCGCCCACAGCGTTTGCCGGTATCGGGCTGATCCTTGTGGTCGACTGGTTCTGGCAGCGCTGGAGCAGTGCCTTGAATGTTTGGGGAGATGCGGTTGGCGCCGCTGTGGTCGCCGAAACTTTCGAATTCAAAACGGCGCGTTCAACCCCGCCCAATCTGCCCATGCGGCGTACTTTCGGCAAACCGCCATACGAAAGAAGCGGGCGAACCGAGGATCGCAAGAGTGAACGAAAACCGGAGCGGGCACGTGCGCGAACTCAAGAGCGTCCGCCATCTCCCGCCATTCCTGCCCGTGAGAGGGTTACTGCTCCAACCTCCGCCGGCACACCGGCTGCTCCCGAAGAACGTGCCAGTCGACGGGAACGTCCACCGCGACCGCGTCGCGGTAGACCCGAGGGACGTCAGCGTCCGGATAGCCGACCGCGGCCTGACTCACCGCGCAAAGAAGAACAGCCCGTGAAAGGGGAAGAAAAGCCGTTCAAGTACACTCTTCCTCCAGTTCCGTTCCATGTTCTCGAGGGAGAGTTGTCAAGCAGAAAATCTCGGCCGAAACCAGCCGACGACGTGGAGAAGCCTATCGAGGCGAAGGAAAGCGAGACGCTCGCTAAAACCGCCCGGGAGCAGGAATCGCTGGAACGCGAAAGAGCCCGGTTAGCGGCTCAGTTGGCTTCCATGCGTGAGAAGGAGTCGAATCCAAATCACGAACCCTCCACGCCTCCAGATACCGAAGACACTTCGGAGAATCGGCCTTCCCCTTGGGAAGCCTCTCGGAATCGTCGCGAGCGCTCTGAGGGAACAGGCGATTCAAGACAACTTGAAGGACCGAGTGATGAGTCCAGGTCCGACAGGGGTGAATCCGGGTCGAGCGAAAAGCCCGAACCAAGCGAGCCCGCGCAGGATAAATCGGACTCAAACCAAGACCGGTCCAAGTCGTCAGATGACTCGAAAGACGACGTAGTGTATGGGCGGGGACGGTCGCGTCGTGGCCAGCAGTTCAAGCGAGAGCAACAGTCCTCATCGGAATCGACCGAGGAGTCACCAACGAGCGACTCGGCTCCCAAAGAACCGGAATTCCCTACCGAGAACGTCTCGTTTGGGCGAAGTAAACGGAAAAAATAACAAAACCCTGTCTATTCGAAGCCGGAACGATTGCGTTCCGGCTTTTTCGTGTAATTTGGCCGGCATCGTCAACAACTGAGAGTATTGTCATATATTCGAATCCCCCACAAACAGGGAACTTTTGATTCGAATTTTCGATATATTGGGTAGTATAAAAGTAATTGACGGTAACCGCAATTTTCGCTAAGATATTTCTGGAGAAAGATATTGATATGAATGGACTTAAAGTAGCGTTTCTTATGATAGCGCTGATGGCGCTGTTCATGTATGTCGGGTACCTGATGGGTGGACAAAATGGTATGATACTCGCCTTTGTCCTCGCCACCGCCATGAACTTCTTTTCTTACTGGTTCTCGGACAAAATTGTGCTTCGCATGTATCGCGCCAAGGAAGTGACGCCTAATGATCATTCCCGGCTCTATCGTGTAATTCAGACCGTGGCTACTAAGGCGATGATGCCGATGCCAAAGGTGTACATTGTCCCCAGCAAAGCGCCAAATGCCTTTGCAACCGGTCGCGATGCTGAACATGCTGCCGTCGCCGCAACCGAGGGAATCCTTGAGATACTCAACGATGACGAACTCGAAGGCGTCATTGGACACGAAATCGCCCATATCCAGAATAAAGATATGCTGGTGGGAACGATAGCGGCCACTTTTGCCGGTGCGATAGGTATAATTGCCTCCATCGCTCGCTGGGGTGCTATTTTCGGTGGGTATTCCCGCGATGAGAACCGGGGCGGTGGTATCGGTCTGCTGGTCGCCGCGATTGTCGCTCCGCTGGCGGCCATGATCATCCAGATGGCAATCTCGCGTCAGCGTGAATACGGCGCCGATGAACGCGGCGGACGCATCACGGGCAAATATCTGCCATTGGCTTCGGCTCTTGAAAAACTTCATCGGGCGCCCGCGCGCATGAACCTTGATCAGAGCCCGGCCACAGCTCACCTCATGATCGCCAATCCGTTGTCCGGACGCGGCCTGACCTCGCTGTTTTCCACCCATCCACCCGTCGAAAAAAGAGTCGCCCGGCTTCACGAATTGGCACAGACTTCGATTTACCAGGGTTTGGCGGGGTAATCAATTGACACCAGACGACATTTCCGAATTACCGAGCCGCCGCACATGCGAGGTAGTCGTCTGAGATGGACGCAAGATTGTTTTACGAGATCCTCGCTATTCTCCTGTTGATATTCGGCAACGGATTCTTTGCCCTCTCCGAATTTTCCATCATCGCCAGTCGTGGCAGCAAGCTCCGCCAGAAGGCCAAGGAGGGAAAAAGCGGTGCGGCCACGGCAGTCAAGCTGCACCAGAATCCGGATCGCTTCCTGGCCTCGATCCAGATCGGCATTACCCTGTTCGGCACGCTCGCGGGAGTTTTCGGAGGCGCTACCATGGTTCTTCATCTCGAAGAATTGTTGTCGGCGTCACCGATGCCATCGGTCGCCAATGCCGCCAAGCCGATCGCCGTCACGGTGGTCGCCGTCCTCATCACTGTGATATCCGTCGTATTCGGTGAGCTTGTGCCCAAATACCTCGCCCTGTCCAATCCGGAAAAGATTGCCCGACTGGTGGCTCCCCCGCTCAGCCTGTTCACCCGATTCACTTCGTTTTTCTCCTCGGCGCTCAGTTGGGTGTCCAATTTGATCCTGAGACTTCTCGGTGTTCGTCGCGACCCGGCCCGCTCTACGATCACCGAAGATGAAATCAACCACATGATCTTTGAGGGAAAACAGCGGGGCGTGTTCGATGAAACCGAGGAGCGGCTCATTAAATCAGTGTTCGACTTTGCCGATTCAACGGTCCGCCGCGCTATCACCCCTCGCACCGAAGTAATCGGAATCGATGTCAGCGCAGGGCCGCGTGAAGTTATCGACACTATTATCGAACACGGCTACAGTCGTTATCCCGTCTACGACGGGACAATCGATAATATCATCGGAATGCTTTATGCCAAGGATATCATAATCCACAAGCTCAGCCCCGAACTGGTAATCATGAAAGACCTGATCCGCAAACCGCTGTATGTACCTGATTCCATGCCCCTTTCCAAACTACTCAGCCTGCTTCAGAAAAAGAAAACGCATATTGCGATTGTACTCGACGAGTACGGCGGCACAGCCGGCATTATTACACTCGAAGATATCCTGGAGGAATTGGTCGGCGACATTCAAGACGAGTATGACACCGACCAGATACCCCTGGTCAAGCATTCCGATACGATCGCATATGCGGATGGCTCCGTCTGGCCCGGCGAAGTGAACGAGCTGATGAATACGAATCTGCCCGAAGACAAAGCTGAGACGATGGCTGGTCTTTTCATTGACCATCTTGGCCGATTACCTGATAAGGATGAAACGGTGGTGATCGCCGACATGAAGATCAGCGTGCTGGAAAGACAGGATAATCGACTTGTACGCCTCAAACTTGAGAAACTCACCGATGAAACCTCACTATCCGATTGACGGATCCTGGATGCCGAACATTGTTTGAGCGTCGGCGGAGTTCTTCGAGATGATTCTTGCCCCGCATTGACGAAAGGAAACCGGTATGTCTCAAATTGACCGCCTCATGAGACCTTTTGAGGATCTGGTCAGATTCCGCAGAGCCAATATCGCGCTGATAGATTCGGTGGCGAAGGACAAACTCCTGTGCATCCCTGCCGGATTCCGCAACAATCTCTTCTGGCAAGCAGGACATCTGGTGACTACCCAGGTGTCGTTGCTGTACCGCCGGACCGGTCAGCCGCTTCCGATTCCTGAGCCGTACTTTGCCTATTTCGGGAAATCGACATCTCCGGCAGACTTTGACCATGCCACTCCGGCGTTTGAAGAAGTCAGAGTCCTTCTGGTGGACATCATGGAGACCACCAAGCGCGATCTTCCGGTCCTGACCGGACTATCGTACCCGCAGCCGATAACGGTAACTTCGGGCAAAATAATCGCCACATTTGATGACGCCCTTGAGTTCACTCCCCTCCATGAAGCGTATCATATGGGAATCATAACGGCGATGATAAAATTCTTGTGATCAGGCGAGCGGCATGGATTGATAGAACAGTCCCCCGCGAACCCGACAGATTGAAAATCGTTAGAAAGATATGAATCACAGCCACTCGCATAAGTTCGTTTCGGGCAAAAAGCTCGGTTGGACTATCCTGTTCAATGTCATTATCACGATTGCCGAGTTTATCGGAGGTATCGTCAGCGGCTATCTTGCGTTGGTGGCCGACGCCGCTCATAACCTTTCCGATGTCGCGGCGCTCGGCCTGGCCTGGCTCGGCGACAAAGGTTCGGAGATGCAGGCGACCAAACGCTCGACCTACGGATTCAAACGGCTTGAGGTCATGACTGCCTTTATCTCCGCCGTCGCACTTGTTGTCATCGCGATTTTTATCTTTATCGAAGCCTACGGTCGGCTGCTCAGTCCCCAGTCGTTGACCCACCCAACCCTGTTTATAGTGGTGGCAGGCATCGGTCTGATCGGCAATGTCCTTTCGATCCTGCTCCTGCACTCCGAAAAAGGTAAGTCGCTCAATATGAAGACGGCTTTCCTGCACATGGCTTATGATGCGATATCGTCAGTCGCCGTCCTTATCGGCGGCGTCGTCATTCTGTTGACCGGACTACACATTATCGATATCTTCCTGTCCACGATAATCGCGGTTATGATCATGTGGTCATCTTATCAGGTTATCAAAGAAGCTGTCATGATATTTCTCGAGGCAGTCCCGCCCGGATTGGAATTCGATGAGGTGTACCGGAGTATAGCGGTCACACCACGGATCAAGGACGTTCATGATCTGCATATCTGGTCTCTGTCCTCCAATGATGTCGCCCTTTCATGTCATGTGTGCATTGAGAAAGAAGACTATGTTCGTGGCACCGAGATAATTGGCGCGATCAACACGATGCTCGCCGAGAAATATCACATCGGACACGCAACGATCCAGCTTGAAACCGACGACTGTAACCGAACCGAAATTCTGTGTGGACAGAACAATTCGGAACTGGAGCTCAATTGGAGAAAAGACAAGTTGAAATAGAGGTCACGGACCTGGCGTTCGATGGCAAGGCGGTGGGACATCTCGACGGCAAAGTAGTATTCTTGAAAGGCGGACTCCCCGGCGAGACCGTCCTTGCCGAAATAGTCCGCACCAAGGCGCGCTTCAGCGAAGGGGTGGTCAGATCTATAGTAAAGAAATCACCGCGTCGCGTTCCGGCGATCTGCTCCCATTTCGACTATTGCGGCGGTTGCACCTGGCAGGACCTGACCTACCAGGACCAGCTTGCCTTCAAGAAAAAGCAGGTCAAGGATTGTGTCGAGCGCATCGGGCACCTGCCTGATGTTCCGGTGCACGATGTGATCGGCTCGCGTGAACTGTTCGGCTATCGAAACAAGATGGAGTTTTCGTTCAATACCCGCACCGATTCAGAGTTTACGCTCGGGCTGCACGTGCGTGGGAGTTTCGATGATATTTTCGATCTCCAGGAGTGTCATCTCCCCCCGTCTATCTTCGGAGAGATTGTCGTCTGGTTCCGGGAGTATGTGCGCCAGACCGGCATTCCCGTCTACGACGTCAGGCACCACACCGGATATCTCCGGTTCGTCATGATCCGACAGGCGAAACGGACTGGAGATCTGATGGTCAATGTTGTCACACACTATGGGAATATACCGGATGAGGCCGGTCTGGTGGAACAGCTCACAACAGCGTTCCCATCCATTACCACCATAGTCCATAACCAGAACGGTCAGAAGTCTAATATCGCAACTGGAGAGACCGAACGCGTTCTCTTTGGCTCTGGATTCATCGAAGAGCGTCTGTCTGATCTTGTCTTTCGCATACGGGCCAATTCATTTTTCCAAACCAACAGCATTCAGGCCGAGACGCTCTATCGAACCGGGTTTGACATGCTTTATCCCCGGCCCGAAGACCGAGTCCTTGACCTTTACTGCGGCACCGGAGCAATCGGTATTCTTCTTGCAAAATCAGTCCATGAAGTAGTAGGGGTGGAATTGGTACCCGACGCCGTGATTGCCGCGCGCGAGAACGCTCAGCGCAACGGCATCGGGAATATCACGTTTTTCGAAGGGAACGTGAACGACTTTCTTAAGGCGCAGGATGCGGAATCGGGGCGATTCGATATCATTGTAGTCGATCCCCCGCGGGCCGGCCTGCATCCCAAAGCTCTCAAACAACTGATTCGACTCCGCCCTCAGAAAATTCTCTACATTTCGTGCAACCCCGCAACTTTCGCGCGCGATGCCGCGTCGTTAATACAATGCGGCTACCACCTGCCGGAAATAAAACCGGTGGATATGTTTCCTCATACTATGCATATCGAACTGGCCTCGGTCTTTTCCCTTGCCTGAGAGCGCTTGCATTCGATATTGAAGATGCTTAGATTGACCGCTGTACCAGTTAAGGAGGACAGATGACGTTTGGTCGTATTCTTCGGATCATTCTTTTGATAACTGTGCTTCCGGCCACCGCCGTTCAGGCACAGACTACCCCCCAGAGCTCCAAATTCCAGCAATTGTGCTCGGAGATACTCGAGTCCCTGCAATCATTTTATCCGGTGCATGCCACAGAAATGGGCATCCACTACTACGACAACCGGTTGGCGGATTTTTCACACAAGTCAGTGAGTGATATGATCGGCAAGCTGACAAATTACGAGAAAAAGCTCTATAAATTCAAAACCGCCACTCTGTCCGCGTCGGAGAAGATCGACTACGAGCTGGTCAAGTCCAATGTCGATATCGCCCTGCAGGATCTCAAACAGATTGCGTGGTACCGCAAATCGCCACAGCTTTACGTTGATGAGGCGGTAAACGGCATCTACTTCATTATGTTGTCTAATAGCACCCCCTTGTCTGCCCGTGTCCGGATGATCCTCAACCGGATGAGAGCGGTCCCGGAACTGTTTAAGACTGCCCGTGAAAACGTCAAGAATCCGCCTCAGGTGTACATCGATGCGGCGAAGGAGTCACTTGCTTCCGGCATGCAGTTTTACAAGGAGCTGAGCGGCGAACTGATGAACAAATTCCCCGATCAGGCTGACCAGATACTCAAAGTATCCACCCAGGCCCGCGAAGCCATGAATGACTTCGTCACGTACTTAAGCGAGGTCACCCCGGGGGCGCCTAACAGCTTTGCGATCGGCAAAGAGAATTTTGACTATAAACTCGCTCATGAGTACTTCCTGAATTACAACAGCGACTCGCTGCTGAATCTTGGCCTTCAGCTGTTCGCCGACGCCGATCAGGCTTACAAAGAGTACCAGGACTATGCCGACAGCAATCCGGCCAACTCCGACTCGATTTTTGTCCCGGCCGCCTTCACCAAACAGGACATTCTCGATTATTACAACTGGGAAGTACGCCAGGAAAGAGTCTACCTGGAGATAAATAATATACTGTCAATTCCCGAAGACATTGCTCCAGTCACGGTCGTGGAAACCCCGCCGTTTCTTCGTTCAATGATTGCCGGAATCGCCTATCAACCGGCCGGGCCGTTTGATTCGGTGCAAAATGCCTACTTCTATGTACGGCCGATTCCCGATGATTTAGACCGTGCGCAGTTGGAAGCTCGGTACCGCTTCGTCTCCCGTCGAGGCTTCAAAGGCTCGGTGGTGCATGAAGCGTACCCGGGGCACCATCTTCAGATGCAGTTGGCCGGACGGAATCCGGACCCTGTGCGCAAGTGGCAAACCAATCTGATGATGATCGAGGGATGGGCACTCTACTGCGAAGAAATGACTTACGCGAACGGATTGTACGGCGACGAGAATCCGGCCCAGTGGCTTGGGGTACTCGGCGGCATTCGATTCCGTGCGGCCCGTATCGTAGCCGATGTGAAACTCCACACCGGGCAGTTTACCTATGACGAGTGTGTCGCCTGGATGACCAGTGCGCTGGATATTACCACCGAGTCGGGCCAGCAGTATATAAAGACCGAAGTGCGCCGCTACACCATGTCCCCGACAGTGCAGATGTCATACCTGATGGGCAAGCGGGAGATTCAAAGCCTGTACGACGCCGCCTCGGCCCGGGATGGCGACCAGTTTTCGCCTCAGGCCTTCTATGACCAATTGCTTGCCGAAGGCTCAATTCCGCCGGAGCTTATGTGGCAGATTCTGAACCTCAAAAGGCCGGCCGCGGAATAGAGTCAGGGCCGGGGAGGCTTGCCTTTTTCCCATCCTTCAGTAAGCCGGTTGCGGCCGAGTGCCGATATCGCTATACTGAAGAAGAGAAACATTGCTCCCTTAAAGGCAGTGGTTGACCGTGCTCTATCTAATAATCACAATCGCGGTACTTGCGACTGCCACACTGGCTCTGCGGTGTCGCATACGCCTTCGTCTGTCCAACGAACAGAAGCTCTTATTTGTGGGACTCGGACGAACCGGCGCACTCTTTGACCTTGCCAATGAAACGAGTTCGGTAAAGCTATTCGGTATCTCTATCAAGACGGTCGGGCGAAGGAAAACCAGAGCCCGGAGTGCGCGGAGTTCGGCCGACAAACGTCCACCACAAAGGGCCAGGCACAGACTCACCTTGTCGGTCGGTGACGCTCTCGAAGTCGGCGGTCGACTGATTCGAGCGCTGTGGAAAGGCCAACGGTCACTATTGAAGGGGGTGAAGATCGAAGAATTTCAAGGTGATGTGATTGGCGGTTTTAATTCACCCGATCAGACGGGAATAATCTATGGCTGCTATCAGGCCGTGATCGGGATTGTACCACAGGTCGCAGGACGATTCCACTTCACCCCGTACTGGCAGGGAGCCTATCTGCGAGGCGCCCTGAACGCTTCAGTGGCAATTCCATTATATAGAGTAGTATATGAACTCATTGCCACCGTTTTGAGACTGCCGATAAGGAAAATAATCAGCATTTCAATAGGAAAAATGAAAGGAGTACGCAATGTCTAATAACGTTGTGGATATTCTCAAAGGCGTAGTGGGCGAACTGCGCGAGATCTCCCGCTCGGAAACAATCATTGGCGAGCCAATAACCGTGGGAAACCGGACGGTCATTCCGGTTGTCCGCATTACCGTGGGTTTTGGCGCAGGCGGTGGCCAGGGCGAAGACGAGAAGTCACGATCTGGGTTCGGTGGTGGCGGCGGAGGCGGCGCCCGCATTGAACCGGCTGCCTTTATCATTATGGATGAGAATGGCATATCCCTGCTGCCAATGGCCAAGGGAAAGTGGGACAATGTAATCGAGGCGATTCCCGAGATCGCCCGCAAACTATCCGACCTCAAAGGCAAATTCACTTCCGAAAAGCATCGGGAAAAGCCCGATTCGGACCGCAAGCCCGCTGAACCGGAAAAATAATCCCATTAATAGTCCGAGAGCCGGTGTGGGGAACACCGGCTCTGGCAAAAAGATTCCTCTTCTAGATTACCTGAGGAAGAGTGTTGTATGAAAATAGTTACACGCTTACTGACATGAGCAATGATCCGGCTCTTTGATACATTTTTTTTTAGTTTTTTTCAACCGACCCATTTTCCCCCAAAAAAACAGCCCTCGTTCGCGCCAATCGAACAAGGGCAGTTTAAATGTAGAACGGCTGCTTTTGAGCCGGGAAGAGAATAGTTACACCAATAGTAGAGAGAACGGCCACCCCCGATTTGATACAAAAAACTCCACGTATCACGCTGATTTTCGCCGGTGAGCAAATTCTGCGAAACCGAAGAAACTTCCGGCGGCACAAACGTGCTACCGTTATTATGCAGCAGTGACTGGACGAGTTACACGCCTCTTCACCCAACCCGCTACCGCCAGAGGGTTAGAGTTGTTGTCCGAATCCTCCTCGGATTCAAAGTCACCGGTCGTCCTGCGGCGAGATCCGGTGTATCTGTCATTGGTCGTCGCCTTCATAGGCTACGCTACCCTGTTTATATATAGGACAAGTTTTACCGTCAATGGCGAACGGTATTTCTGTTTGTTCGATGACGCGATGATATCCATGCGCTATGCACATAATCTGGCATCGGGATATGGTCTCGTTTTTAACCCTCACGCGGCTCGGGTCGAGGGGTTCACCAATCTGCTCTGGGTGCTCTATATGACGCTCTTCCATTTCCTCCCGGTCGCGCTTTCCAAGATGTCCCTTTTTATCCAAATCAGCGGGGGGATATTGTTAACCCTCAATCTTTTCTTTGTCAGGAAAATCGCGCTTTTTATCTCAGGCAATTCTCGCCTCGCCGGATGGCTGGCCGTCTTGTTCACCGCCTCCTATCTTCCTTTGAACAACTGGGGTCTGCAGGGCATGGAGGTCTCCGCACTGACGTTTCTTACCACACTGGCCGTATGGTACTCCGTCAATACTGCCCGCACCGGAAAACACGCGTTTCGAGTGTTCGTAATTCTCGGCATCTCTATACTGGTAAGAATGGATATGGCGGTGATTTACTGTGTGATCATGGCGTATCTTGCAGTCTCTCTGCCCGCACAGCGCCGGAAGCTGCTTACAGTCGGAGGTGTAATTCTGCTGGTAACGATTGTCGGACCGATCCTGTTTCAGTATTTTTACTTCGGCGAGTTTCTCCCCAACACCTATTACCTGAAAATGACCGGATATCCAATCATCCCCAGGATTCTTCGCGGACTGTATGTCACTATGCTGTTCTTCTTCAGGGCAAATCCCCTCCTGGTCCTGCTTCCGTTCGCGATTGTACTCTTCAGGCGAGACAGACTCGTCCCTCTGCTTCTCTCCCTTATGCTGGCCCAAACGGCCTACAGTGTCTATATCGGCGGTGATGCCTGGGAGTGGTGGGGCGGAAGCAATCGATTTATTAGTGTGGTCATGCCCCTGTTTTTCGTCCTTACCGGTTACGCACTGGCCCTCATGTACCAAATGGCTGTTGCCCGCGTAGTAGTGACCAGAAAGCTGAGTTCCGCAACTGCCAGGACCGTCTTCACATTCATTGTCACGTTGTTGCTTGTAAATATTAACGCCATTTACGGCCCCGAGGCGATATCCGAGTGGCTGCTGATCAAGGCTCCGCTTCATACGGAAGATAACAGGACAATGGTGGAACGGGCACTTTTGCTGGAGCAAATCACCAATCAGGATGCCACGGTCGCGGTGGATTGGGCAGGGTCTATACCATACTTCTCCGAACGGTATACTATCGACTTACTCGGGAAAAACGACCGGGAAATCGCCCACGAACCGATGCGGGTGAATTCCGATGTCGATCATTTCTATGAATTCTACCCCGGCCACCTCAAATGGAATTTCAATTACTCTATCGGGGCGATGAAACCTGATGTGGTCATCCCGCTCTGGAAGTCTCTAGACGAAGCGAAACCGCTCCTGTTGCAGTACTACCGCCTCGTGAAGGTGGGTGGGTATCAATTATTCGTACGAAATGGATCGTCGCACGTTATATGGAGCCGACTGCCCAATATGGCCGGATGACATTGGGGACGCTGACTTTGCAAAAAATGTCGCATGGGGGTCAAACTTGGCCCAAAAAATATGCCCCCGAGGGCACGAGGCCCGGGGAGGCACGTTTAAATGTAGAAAGGCAATCATCTTGCCTGTGCATTAGAGTCGGCAAAAACGATTTTAGTTCGCGTTTTTTTGTGATAATCCGCAATAGTCTTTCAAGCTTCTGTCTACCAATACTTTGCACGGAAGCGCAATTTCTGTGGGCCCGACACTGTTTACTAATAAGCTAATTAGCAACTGGCCCCCTAATCCCCTGAACCTCCCATATACGCGCTTGTAATCAATGCCACCTCCTGTTATGATTGGAGACGCGCTTGTGTCACATTATTGTAAAACGCTGTTTGAAAATGAGTTGCAGTCCAGGGTTGGATAGAGATTATCGCCGCGTTTTCACGCACGTTAGCCTTAGGTAGAGTGAAACGGGGAACTTAGTCCATGATTGCCTGTTACACAGGTGCAACAAATAACTTGGCAATGAATGTTGGCAAGTCTATATTGTTTAATGTTTACAGGTTAACTTCGAATGCTCGGACTCATGTGACGGCGGAGGTGACTGTTCAAGATTTGAGCATTCGTGACGATAAACGTAAGGAGAGATTTTGAATTTTTCTGTACCGATTCTGATGGCCGGAGGCGGAGCCGAAGGTGGTGGTGGCGGACTTATCCAGCTGGGATTTTTCGCCCTTATCTTCGTAATGATGTATCTGTTGTTGATTCGGCCACAGCGCAAAAAACAAAAAGAGCATGAAATGCTCGTAAACAGCCTGAAAAAAGGCGACAAAGTTGTAACCAGCAGCGGTATGTTCGGAGTCATTTTCGCCATCGATGAAGAAAGAAACATCGTGGTTCTTAAAATCGGCGAGAATGTTAAACTGGAGTTCCTCAAGAGCTCAATTGCCGCTCGCGTGGATAAGTAAGGTAGGAAGTTACCGTGGCAGTACGTCCGATCGTCCTTTATGGCGACCCGGTGTTACGGGAAGTGTCTCAGCCGGTTGAACAATTCGACCAGGAACTCAAAGATTTAGTGTCGGATATGGTCGACACCCTCAAAAAAGCTCAGGGACTCGGTCTGGCGGCGGCACAAATCGGTGTGCCCAAACGCCTGTTCATAGTCGATATCGCGGCCGTGGAAATCACCGGTTCTCTCTGGGTATTTATCAATCCCGAAATAATTGAAACGGGCGGCGAAATCGAATACGAAGAAGGCTGCCTGTCGTTTCCGGGGATTTATCAGAAGATTATCAGGCCGGCTCGCGTAAAGATCCGTGCCTGGAATATCGATGGCCAGCAGTTTGAACTCGAGGCCGATGGTATTACGGCCCGGGCTATCCTGCATGAATTCGACCATATCGAAGGTAAATTGTTTATTGACTACCTCTCCCCACTGACGCGCACAATGCTCAGGGGGCGGCTGAAGAAACTGACGGCGGCCGGATAACCCGTCGGGAGCTTCCCTGCGTACCCGCAGGACCATAGTCGGTTCTGCCACGGTCCGTCAACAAGATGAATATTGTCTTTATGGGCACGCCTGAATTCGCGTGTCCTCCACTCGAACAGGTGTATCACAGCTGTCACCGGCTGTTGGCTGTCGTGACCGCCCCGGACAAGCCGGCTGGGCGCGGCAAGAAAGTTACGCCCAGCGATATCGCCCGGGCGGCAACAAAACTCAATGTCCCCATCTTAAAACCTGCCTCCCTTAAAGACGAGAAGCTCTATGAGCAGCTTAGAAAGTTGGAGCCCGATCTAATAGTTGTGGTAGCCTTCCGGATTCTTCCGGCGAGGCTGTATGAACTCCCTCGTTTGGGAGCGATAAATATTCACGCCTCCCTGCTGCCCAAATACCGCGGCGCAGCCCCGATCCAGTGGGCGCTGATCAACGGGGAGACCGAAACCGGCTTAACATCATTTCTTCTCAAGAAACAGGTCGACACGGGGGATATCATTCTCCAGCAACGTGTCGCCATTGAAGATACGGATACTTATGATTCCCTTTACCGACGGCTGGCTGAACTTGCCGGTCCATTCCTGATGAAAACGCTGGAAGCCATCGAAAGCGGTCAGGTCGCACCGATGAAACAGGCAGATACCGAAGCCACGGCGGCGCCTAAGATCGGACCGTTTGATGCTCTCATCGATTTTGGATTCCCGGCGCCAAAAATCAGAAATTTCGTCCGCGGACTTTCCAGTAAGCCCGGAGCATACACCTTCTTCCGAGATAAGAAAGTCAAAATCCTTTCGAGCGAATTGGCTCAGAACGAAGCCGACCCGCACACCAGACCAGGTACGATTATTCGAGCGAAGAAAAAACTGGTAGTACAATGCGCCAGGACTGCGCTTGAGCTGACTTGCCTGATTCCCGAAGGAAAGAAACCGATGGACGGTGGTTCGTTTATCAACGGCTTCCGGCCGCAGGAAGGGGAATTATTCGGAGAAACCACTCACGGGGAGCGCATCGCGCAATGAAAAAAGAAATTCTAATCAATTCGACTGAGTACGAAACCCGCGTGGCGATTCTCGAAGACGATCGACTGGTGGAACTTCAAGTCGAACGCACGGACAACGACCGGATGGTCGGCGATATCTACAAAGGCATCATCAAGACCGTGCTTCCGGGAATGCAGGCAGCCTTCGTCGAAATCGGTATGCCCAAAGCCGCCTATCTGCATTCGTCCGATATCGGCAAAGACTACGGGCCGAGGTTCGACAGCGACGAGTACGATGATGAAGAAGCACCGGCGGAAATCATCCGCAAGCGAAGACGTCAGGGAATCGAGACGGTCCTCAAACGCAACCAGGAGGTTCTCGTCCAAATCATCAAAGAGCCGATTTCCACCAAGGGACCGCGAATCGCCACCGAAATTTCAATCCCGGGCCGGTTTGTCGTTTTGGTGCCGGACGATGACCACATTCGGGTGTCTAAACGAATCTCCAACTGGGGCGAAAAGAAGCGGCTCCGCAAAGTCATCTCGCCTCTTCGGCCCGAAGGGTTCGGTTTAATAGTCCGGACTGAAGCCGAGGGCAAAGAGGAGTCGGACTTCCGCAACGATATCAAACGGCTGCTCAAGTTATGGGCCAAGCTGAAAAAGAAAGCGGATTCCTCCAAGGCCCCTTCCCTGATTCACAAAGAAGCAGATATGATTATCTCGATGATCCGGGACATCTTCACCGAAGATGTGCACCGGGTAGTGGTCGACTCTAAGGTCGATTACAAGAAGGTCGTCTCGTTCGCTCGACAGGTCGCCCCCAATCTCAAAAGTCGGATAGAGCTATACAAGGGCGACAGTCCCCTGTTTGATCTGTACAAGGTAGAGACCGAAATTGAGAAGATGCTGGAGCGCAAGGTCTGGATCAAAAAGGGCGCTTATCTTGTCATCGACCAGACTGAGGCGATGGTAACCATCGATGTCAACACCGGACGGTTTGTGGGAAGCAGCGACCAGGAGACCACGATTTTCCACACCAATCTCGAGGCGGCACGCGAAGCGGCACGCCAGATACGGCTGCGTGACATTGGCGGCCTGATCATTGTCGATTTTATCGACATGTATAACCGCGAGAATCGCAGGCGATTGTACGAAGAATTCAAAAGCTGTTTCAAAAACGACCGCGCCAAGGGCGCCATCAACCCGGTGACTGAGTTCGGCATTGTCGAGATGACTCGCGAACGCGTAAGGCCGTCGCATCTGCACTCTCTTATGGATGCATGCCCCTACTGTTCGGGGCTCGGTCGGGTACTGTCAAAGGAAACGATGGCAACCAAGATTGAACGATGGTTCAAGCGGGCACGGGCAGCCAAGAAATTTTCCCGCTTCAATCTGGCGATAAATCCGCTCTTGGCTGAATCCATGACCGATAACGGGACAAACAGAGTGACGTCGCTGATGAAAACTCACGGGTTTCAGATTAACGTGATTCGTGATACTACCATACCGCTTCAGGAGTACCGGGTGTTTGCCGGCGACTCCAACGAGGAGATTACCGAGCTGTACAAGGTCTGATCTCCACGACATTCACCATTCGAGTTTGCGGCCGGATGTTCGGGCATCCGGCCTTTCTATTTTCCCAGATTGCCGGAAATTAAGATTAAAACAACCTTGTATTGGGAATTCCCCTCGTGAACCTGGCCTTTTTTCCTTTCGCCGGAGCTACATTTCTTTATATTGAGTGCGTATGAACGATGGCAGCGAAATACATCATGAAATCGAGATTAAGCTCGATCTGGGATCATTCACCAACTATCTGAAACTCATCGGCTTTCTTGGCCAGATTGACCACGAGGAGAAGCAGATAAACAGCTTTTTCGACAGTGAGGATCGTCAACTCTCCAAAGCCGGCTGGGCTTTACGGATTCGGGCAGAAAACAGCCGCGGGTTGGTCACGATCAAGAGCATTCCCAGCCAAAAAGGTCTGGCGGTAGTGCGGCAGGAAATCGAGGCCGAAATTCCCCGAGGACAGGCTATTGACATTATTCATCTCAGACAGGATGTGATGGCCCTGCCGGTCATGCCGATCGAGTTCATACGGTCAAAGGTCCGCGACAACCCGCTGAGCCGGTTAGTCCTGTTTGAGAATACCAGACAAAAGAAGGTCTTTCGCATGGGTGATTCCAACTACCTTCTGGAGGTCGACAAAACCGAATACAACGACGGCTCCGTTGACTACGAACTCGAGCTCGAACTTCAGGACACCACGAATCTCGAGACGATCGAGGGCAACCTGATGAAGCTATTTTCATCGCTTGATATTCCATTTATCCACCAGACGCAGAGTAAGTTTCACCGGGCGCTGGAGAAGGCGCGCATTTACTGACGAAGCCGTGGGCTGGGTCCGCTGGCGTGGGCAAAACCATTCTTTCGAAGGCAGAATCAGGTTGCTTGAAACTAATCACACGGACCGGATCTCTGCTCAAATCTGCGTGACCGCGCGATTTTTAAACATTGACAGATTTCTCATCACTCCCCGTAATAGAATACTGCGAACAACCTGGTGCATAGGTATGTTCTATTTGATGGAAAGCGAGTGAATCCCTTAACCACAGGCGCTACCTGCTGAGCGGAGGTAATAAAGATGCTTCGTAGTATCAAAGAAATTAGAGGTTACAACGTCCTGGCGACCGACGGCGAATTCGGAATAGTCAGTGACATTTTTTTCGATGACTCACAATGGATGGTCAGATATCTCGTTGTCGATACCGGCGATTGGCACTCCGGAGATAACGTGCTGATCCCGACTACCGCCCTGGAACAGCCCGATTGGGCGGCCAGTGTCTTCCCCGTCAAACTCACCAAGCAGCAGGTCAAATCCAGTCCGTTGATAGACACCAACGAGCCTGTTCACCGACAACAGGAGATTGCGTTACACCGGCATTTCAAGTGGCAACCATACTGGGTGATCGATGGCCTCGAGGGACCTGCCCCCGGACTTTTCGATCCGGCCATGTACGGGCCTGACACAGAAACTCAGCGTGAAGATATTCATCCGGTGGGCGACCCGCACCTCAGAAGCAGCAAAGAGGTCATCGGCTATCATATCCATGCCACGGACGGCGAGATAGGTCATGTCGACGACTTCGTTGTTGATGATAAAACCTGGCGCCTTCGGTATATGGTCGGTGACACCCGCAACTGGATGCCCGGAAAGAGAGTTTTGTTGGCGCTTGGCTGGATCAAGGACGTTCGCTGGGAAGACTCCGAAGTGTATGTCGACCTGACAAAGGGACAAATAGAAAAAAGTCCCGGGTTTGACTCACTGAAATCACTTCATCGGGACTTTGAAGATGAACTGTATAAACACTATGGCCGGCCGGGGTACTGGATCAAACTGTAACAATCTATCGTACACCCGAGGCTTCGACTAACAGCGACATGTCCGAAACTGCCGCTTACTTTCCCGGTTCGGGCATCTCCTCCGTGATACAGGCAAGTCGTCTGGCAATCTGAACCTTTTCCTCAAGATTCGCGGTCGCCCTGATAACGAGCTTGGCTCCGTCCGGCGATCCCCCTCCATGCATACAGCCGGGAACGCCCGAACCGAGAGTGCACCATTCGACCAGGCGCGCCGCCCGGGCGCGCGTCTCGGCGGAATGGCGGGCCTTCATATATTTCTTAATCAGATGACCATATTTCTTCGACTCGAAATCCTGGTACGACGGCATACATCCTGTCTCGGCGATTCCCCCGGCGATATCCTGGGCGATAACCGATGTCTCATAGGGTAGTGTGGCAACGTGCACCTTGTTCACATTTGACAGCAAGGGGTCACACAACCAGGCGCCCGATGGGTGCTTCTTCCCGCGTGCCGCGGCGGCGATTCCCATACCGTATGTGGTCTCGTTGTTGACGTACATCTGTACCAGCTTGTCTTTGAAGACCTTTGAGGACAATCCATTGGCGCGGGCAGTGAGTATTGCCGATCCTATTTTAATGTCACCCTGTCCGGCGACACACCCACCAATGGCGGCTCGATACGGCATGATAAAATAGCCGACCGTCGAACCGGTATATTTGGTCTCGCCACACATGAACACCCGTTCCTTGGGCACAAAGACATCCTCAAAAAACAAGAATGCCTGAGTAATGCCACCCTCGGTGACCGGATTATCAAATCCCTCCTCCTGGTCACGCGTATCATTGGGATGCCGCGTTTCGACAATTGTAAGACCCTCAATGTCCCGGGGTACCACAAACGAGACAGCGTAATCAGCATCTTCTTCTTTGTACGCCGATCCGGGTAAAACAAAAATCTCATTGGCCGCCGCAACGCCGCAAATCATGAGCTTCGCGCCTCGGACCACGATTCCGTCAGCACGCTTCTCCACTACCCGCAGGAACATATCCGGATCTTCCTGTTGCGACGGTTGCTTGGTGCGGTCCCCTTTGGCGTCGGTGAGAGCGCCTGATATGGTGATATCGTTCTGTTGAGCCTGTTTCAGCCAACTGAGAAAGCGCTGATGGTAATTGGTACCCAGATCCCGGTCCATCTCAAAAGTCGTAATGAACATGGCGTTAAGCGCCGACCAACCGGCACACCGTCCACCCGTACATGTCCCTGTCAGATGAAACATCAACCGTTTCATGTCGCTGTTGGCGTACATGTCCTCGGCCGATTGGACTATCGAAAGGTAGCGGCTGATGGGCTCGCCGGTAAGATGGGATGTGGTGGTCAGCTTGTCTTTAAGTTTTTCATCGAACGCGCCCTTGAACGTCCAGGCATGTCCCTCCACCGTGCGGCGCGTGGCCGGGTGAGTGGTGACGTCCTCTATCAACTGGTCAAATTTGTAGATATTGGGGCGCATCTGCTTGAGGGAAGCGATATATTGGTCGTAAGTTTTCAGGGCCATGAATCTCTCCAAAAGGTAGTATATTCTGTCCTCTATTCCACAATATAAACATTGTGAAAAATTTAACAAGATAAATCGACATTTGATTTGATAAAAAAACCCCGCCGGCAGCGGGGCTTTTATAATCTATCGGCAGACTGACTACTGCAGCTTGAGCGTAAAGTTGCCGGTGAACCCGCGTGAGGTCCCACCGGTCAGGAAGTCAATCTGGTCATCGAAAATACCGATCTTCGCGGTAATCGAGGTCTTAGTGGACAAGTCTATATCATCCGTCTGGCCGGTGTTCAAGCTCGATGCCAGCACCACCGAATACATTTGGGTACCGGTATTGTACGCCGAGGCGGCGCGGATATCGAATCGGCTGGCCCGCTGGGTCTGAGCCACTGAGCCCGTGTCCTTAATGTGACGATTGATAATCCAGCCGGGCACCTTCTGTCCCACCGTCCATCCGGTCGTCTGGGAATAGTCCTGTAGCAAGGAATCCAGCGGAAGAATCGCTCCGTTGAACTCGCTTGTATCGAGATGCACATAGGTCGGCTGGGGCGAGCCGCCGATACCAGGGTTATGGGTGGCCACAACCGCCGTGCCGGCATCCGAAGTCAGCACGCCACCAAGAAACTTCATCCCCTCGGCCAAGCCGCCCACGCCTTGAGCGTCCGTGGTGAGCGCCCGCCAGTTCCAGACATCCCAGCCAAACGTGGTGCCACCATCGAACATTACGTACACCTGGTCTTCGTATTCTACGTCCAGATTACTTGTGAAATTCAGCGGAGGACCAACGCTGCTTACGGCATAGTAATCCCGCCATATCGAATTGGTGGCATCGGCAAATCTCAGACGAAGAAACAGACTGTCATTGCTCACGATAGCCTGAACCGAGACAGTCGCTGAGACCGACGATGTCTTGCCAGCTGTTACTTTCGGGTTTATAATCGACGAGACATTAATGGTGGTGGCGGTCACGCCGTTCCAGACTGCGTCATCGGAATTCGTAACTGATGGTGAGCCGACGGCAGAATTTGCCGTTACCACCGGTAGTGTTCCTCCGCCCGAATCCGATGGATTGCTGCTGCTGCCACAGCCGGAAAAAATCGTCACCATCGCAAGAACCAATAGGGTTGCTATAATTTTCATGCGATCGGTCTCCTTGTTTGATCTATTTTTTCTCAATCAAGATAAGATAATACGGGGAGACTGATTTTGAAAGCGCTTTCTAGGCGGTCCGCTTCAGCACAATCATCGTCAAATCATCATAGACGTGCGACGGTGCGGCAAAGTTCATGACCGTCGACCGGATAGCTTCTTGAATTTCTACGGAGGTCTTGGTTCGATTCGCCTTGATAGCTTCAATCAGCCTGTCGAGTCCGAACTCCACTCCGTTGTCGTCGAAAACTTCCACCACTCCGTCCGTGTACAGCACAACCACATCCTCTTTACCCAGATAGAGCGGGCGTTCCTCGTACTCGGCATCGGCCGTGACTCCCATGACCGGGCCGCCTTCCCGCAGGAATTCTATTTCGCCGTTAGCGCGAAGCAGCACGGGCAAATTGTGTCCGCAATTGCTGAATGTCAGCACATGATTTTTGGAGTCCAGCACGCCGTAGACAGCCGTGACGAAATTCCCCGGTTCCATCGACTCGCACAGCAGCCGATTGACCTTCCGGCAAATAGTCCGAATGGAATAGTTGTTGCGGATCTCGGCGATGAGCGAGGCGCGAAACGATGCCATCAGCAGTGCGGCCGGCATTCCCTTACCGGACACGTCGCCGATTGCGATTCCCGTCTGACTATCGACGATCTTGATGAAATCATAGTAATCGCCACCGACCTGTCCCGACGGAATATTCACGCCAGCGATATCATACATTTTGAGTTTGAGGTCAGACTTGGGCAAAAAAGTCTTCTGGATCTGGCGAGCGATATTGAGCTGCTGCAAAAGCCCCTGACTGGCTATCATCTGTTCGTGGAGACGAGCGCGCTCGATGGATATGGCCGCCTGGCTGGCGAAGGTTGACACCAGCGAGAGGGCATCGCTGTCGTAGGCATTCAATTCCTCTGACTCGACATTGAAGACGCCGATAATTTTGCCGTTCAGCTCGATCGGCACCACCATTTCGCTTCGGGTCTGCGGATTCAGGTGGATGTAATTCTCGTTCTTGGATACATCGTCGACCATGACCGGCTTGCCGGTTCTTGCGACCATTCCGACGAGACCTTGACCGAATTTGAGATGAATATCCGCTTCCGCCTGAGAGTCGTAGCCGACAGTAAATACGGAATCGATTTCTTCCTTTTCGGGATTAATGATAAAGACCCCGCCGCACTGAAAATCAACTGCCTGTTTGAGCGCGTTGATAATCTCTTTAAGCACTTCATCGAGCGACAGCGTGGTGGACAGCTTCTTGCCGATTTCATACAGCAGCGTCTTCTCGAGCGCCTCGCGTTTGGCTATGCGATACAGGTTCGCGTTGTCGATAGCGACCGCAATCTGGTTTCCCAAACCGACCAGGATATCAAGATCCGTCTCCGTGAATTCGCCGTCTATCTTATTTATCGCCTCGATTACGCCGATCATGTGCCCCCGGCCGACCAGAGGAATACTGATAAGTGATTTCATCTGGATGTCGACATTCTTCCACATCTCCGTATCGATCCGGGAGTCTTCGTTCACATTATTAATAATCACCGGCTCATTGTATTCGGCGACCCAACCTACTACTCCATGCCCCAACTCATGGTAGAATATGTGCATTTTGCAGTCGGTCATGCAGTTCATGAATCGCACTTTCATGTTAGTGCGATTGTGATCCACCCGAAATACCAACGCCCCTTCGGCATTGACCGCGCTGGCCACCAGCCGAAGGACCATTTGAATCAATTCCTCGTAGTCCAGCGTGGAATTGAACATTCGCCCGGCTTCCAAAAGAAGCTTTTCTATCTTGGTCCGTTGTTGCTTATCTGTTGTTGTCATGCGTCCAAAGTAACCGTTTAGTGTTCAAAGTCAACTTGATTTACTGCTCTTACGAAGCCGCTCACGGCAGGTTGCATTCGATAACTCGTGGACACCTAAGAACGCCGGAGTTGGGCTGATTGTTCTATGGATTTTGGGTGAGTTCCGGATGCTGGTTCAAAAACCGGCTGTAGCCGACCGAATCGAGGCCATTCGCTCTCGCTTTGGCCAGGAGCCGGCGGGCTTCGGCCAGACGGTTGACGCGGCAGAAATATGCCGCCGCCTCGGTCAACCGCTCCGGCGGGGCATCGGGATACCTGACCAGTTTCAGCAACTCATCAAGATACTTGTCTCGATCTCGTTCAGCTTGATAGAGCTGTAGCAAGAGCTGGTGCGGCGCTAGAAAAGTCGATTCAGCGTCGATCGCCTTAAGCCAGAGCTTCTCTGCCTTTCTGTTCTCATGGTGCTGATATGCTATCCACCCAAGGTTATTTAATACATAGGAGTCACCCGGACGCATCCCCTGGGCAATCAGAAGGTATTCTTTGGCCGAGTCAAGTTGCCTATATTCGATGAAACACTGGCCCAGATTATTGTAAGAGGCGGGATTGAATGGGTTGATTGCTATCGCCTGCCGATACGCACTCATGGCCAGTTGCACTCTCCCGGAATCAAAAAGCGCCTTACCGTAAGCGATCATGAGAAAGTCTTTTTTGCTCCCATCCCAAAGCGAATCCTCCTGATATCCCCGCAGAGTATCGTCGTGGTCAAAGTAGTATTTGCTGATAAGCAAGCCATTCTTGTCATTGCGTATCGGGTCGAGCGGCGTATATGTTCGAAGACGCTGCATAGCCACCATGTCGTCCGTCTTAATAGCCACACGGGCGGCCATAAACGCTGTTCCCAACACAACCGTCAGAACCAACCCGGTCAGGACTGTTTTCGGAGTGCTCTTGAGTCTAAGGACCATCATAAGCAACATCATATTCACCGGGACGCCTGCAAACGCGAACAGGTCCCAGTCACGGGCCATGCCGAGTTTGGGATCGAAAATCAACACGGTGATCAGCACGCACAGAGCGACAATCGTCAGGAAGACGAGGCCGGCATCCGCCGTCGGCCTGCTCTTGCGGAAAGAGAGCATCGACACCAAAACCAGAAGCCCCGGACAAAGAACGAATAGCAGGTTCACCAGATCCAGCAGGTGTTTGCCCGAGAACATCGTATATCCACTGACGGTGAATCGATCGGCGATAATCGGCAGGAAAGCAAATCGGAAAAAGTAGTTGCTGTAAAACAAGTACAGAAAACCACCCACCAGAGATGCAATCAGCAGGAACGCCAGGAGCGCCTGCGAAGACTTCTTACTTGAACTAATCCTGTGCGCGAAACGTGACTTGCGCACAAGGATGTATACAGTCGCGGGCAGGAGCATGAGTCCGAACACGTGAAAAAACAGCGCCAGCAGATTGGCAGGAAGTATCAGCCAGCGCGATGTCCCTTTGTAAGTAATCCGCATCCCCGCGTACAGGTAAAGCGCGATAGCCACGACGAACAAGGCATAATTCTCCGCGTAGCCAAAGAACATGAGGGCATAACCGCCGACCGCCATACCCGCCACAAATAGAACGCGTTCGCGGAATCTTCCGAAAACAATAACAGCAGTGAGAGAAGACAGCACCAGAAACAGGGCGCCTGAGAAATACGAGATTACCTGATACACAAACAAAGCCGCCTCGGGACCGGTTTTCCCCAGCAGGCGATACAGCCCAAACTGGGCCACTAATGCACCGTAATTCCTGAGTTTGACGATTGGCTTTGCAGACGCGAGATTCGATAGCACCGCGTACCCATCGCCGTCGAAGTGCGTCGTAGCTCGAAAGAGATAGAACAGCATCACACTCAGAGCGGTGAACACGATAGTAAACCAGACAAATCCGTTTGATTGTGTCGAGGAGTTCTCCGAGTCTTTCAGGCCGACTGTTCGGTCGGCATAGTCGGCATAGAGTGTGATCGCCGGAACCAGCAGTAAGGCGGCGATAAAGGTGTATATAACAGTCGCCGGGAAATACGCCAGCAGATTGAATCCCCAGACTCTGCCTTCGGGAAAAATCGAAAACAGAATGAGAGGGCCGGCACTAAGAATATAAGCGGCTATGAAAATTGCGATTCTGCTTCTCTCGCTTATCGTTGGTCCGCTCGTTTTGTTCAAATCACCTCCTGAGAACGGGAAATCGTTCAATTACAGCCTCATACTGTGCGGAATCCAGGCCGTTATTCAGGGCACGGCTAAGCGTAGCACTCGCTTTGTCCATTTCTCCGGACTGGCAGTAATAATTGGTCAACTCAAGCAGTCTGTCGGCCGGTGCGTTCGAGCATTTCGCCAGACGGACAAGGCAAGGAATGTAGTCGTCTGTGCGGCCCTCCTCCTTGTACAGGTCCAGCAGATATAATAGAGGATCTGCAAGCGTTGAGTCGGCCGTAGCAGCCTTTAACCAGGATTCCTCAGCATGGGTATAATCCGCGCGAAGACTCTGAACCCATCCCAAATTGTTCCAATACAGACCGCAGTCGGGCTGCATTCCCAAGGCAATCTTGAAATACTCTTGTGCGGAATCCAGCATCTTCAGGTGAACAAAGTACCTTCCAATCGTATTGTAGCTCCCCGAGAAAAGTGGATTTATTCGAAGAATTTGCCTGTAAACGGCAATCGATTCCTCAGTCTTCCCCTTTTCAAGAAGGTTGTACGCTACCAAAGATAAAGAGTCATCCTTCAGGCTGGCGTTCCATGCATCATGCTCAGCTTCCGAGTTCTTTCTATCACCAATTTGACTGTAGTATAAGCTGATAAAGTAGCCGTTGTTCCTGTTACGCACCGGATCAAGCTGTACAAAGCTCTTGAGGCGTTTTATTGCCACGTCGGCATTGACTCTTGTCGCAACCGATGTCGAAAGAAAGAGTGCGCTTACTGCGATCGCAAGTATCGGCGCGAGATAACTGTTTCTGGAGCCCCCCTTGCTATTGCGGAGTAGTAATACGTATAGAAGCATGACCAGTGGGACGCCGGCAAACGCGAACAGGTCCCAGTCACGGGCCATGCCGAGTTTGGGATCGAAAATCAACACGGTGATCAGCACGCACAGAGCGACAATCGTCAGGAAGACGAGGCCGGCATCCGCCGTCGGCCTGCTCTTGCGGAAAGAGAGCATCGACACCAAAACCAGAAGCCCCGGACAAAGAACGAATAGCAGGTTCACCAGATCCAGCAGGTGTTTGCCCGAGAACATCGTATATCCACTGACGGTGAATCGATCGGCTATAATCGGCAGGAAAGCAAATCGGAAAAAGTAGTTGCTGTAAAACAAGTACAGGAAACCACCCACCAGAGATGCAATCAGGAGGAACGCCAGGAGTACCTGCGAAGATCTCTTACTTGAACTAATCCTGTGCGCGAAACGTGACTTGCGCGCAAGGATGTATACAGTCGCGGGCAGGAGCATGAGTCCGAACACGTGAATAAACAGCGCCAGCAGATTGGCAGGGAGAATCAGCCAGCGCGATGTCCCTTTGTAAGTAATCCGCATCCCCGCGTACAGGTAAAGCGCGATAGCCACGACGAACAAGGCATAATTCTCCGCGTAGCCAAAGAACATGAGGGCATAACCGCCGACCGCCATACCCGCCACAAATAGAACGCGTTCGCGGAATCTTCCGAAAACAATAACAGCAGTGAGAGAAGACAGCACCAGAAACAGGGCGCCTGAGAAATACGAGATTACCTGATACACAAACAAAGCCGCCTCGGGACCGGTTTTCCCCAGCAGGCGATACAGCCCAAACTGGGCCACTAATGCACCGTAATTCCTGAGTTTGACGATTGGCTTTGCAGACGCGAGATTCGATAGCACCGCGTACCCATCGCCGTCGAAGTGCGTCGTAGCTCGAAAGAGATAGAACAGCATCACACTCAGAGCGGTGAACACGATAGTAAACCAGACAAATCCGTTTGATTGTGTCGAGGAGTTCTCCGAGTCTTTCAGGCCGACTGTTCGGTCGGCATAGTCGGCATAGAGTGTGATCGCCGGAACCAGCAGTAAGGCGGCGATAAAGGTGTATATAACAGTCGCCGGGAAATACGCCAGCAGATTGAATCCCCAGACTCTGCCTTCGGGAAAAATCGAAAACAGAATGAAGAGGGCTACAGTCAGCAGGTAAGCTGCCAGAATATAGGTAAGTCCGCGTTTCTCGTCCGTTGTCGCCACTTCTGCTTCCTTATCGCCCCGGTCTAAGTCCGGGGTACTGTTCGAGGAACCGGTTGTACTGTGCTGAGTCCAAACCGTTTATCATCGCTTTGGCCAGAATACTTTCAGCTTCTTTATTCTTTCCGATCTCGCAATAATGCCCGGCCAGCTCAAGTAGTTTATCGGCGGGGGCATCGGGACACTTTGCCAGGGAAATCAGGCACTTCAGGTAGTCATCGGGCCGGTTTTCTTCCTTGTACAGTCCAAGCAGGAGCACGCGTGGTTCAACATAGGCTGAATCTCCACCCGCCGCCTTAAGCCAGCATTTCTCGGCCTCGCGGAAATCGCCGGTCCGCGCCTCCACCCAGCCAAGATTTTTCCAGAGGATTGGATAATCCGGCTGCATCCCAAGTCCTATCCGGAAATACTCCCTGGCTGAATCGAAATGGTTAGTTTGAACGAAATACCGCCCGATCGTGTAATATCCGCCGGAGAAGAACGGATTGATCCTGAGAAGCTTTCGGTACACTGCCATACCTTCGTCCACTCGACCCGCCTGAAACTGACGAAACCCTTCCATTGACAGCGAGTCATCCACCAGACTTCCCTTCCAGGCCGTTTGCTCCTCATCAGCTCTCAGGGCATCCCCTTTCTGGCGAAAGTACAGGCTGACGAAGTACTCATTGTTTCGATTTCGCACCGGATCAAGCTTGAAAAAGCTCTTGGTTCGGCTTATCGCTACGTTATCATGCACTCTCGCGGCGACTGACGCCGACAGAAACAGCGTGCTGAGCAGTATGGCCAGAATCACGGTAACGGAACCATGCGCCGGGTTACCTCCGGTTCTACCGAGTATCAATACGTAGAGGAACAGTGTGAGCGGTACACCTGCGAATGCAAAAACGTCCCAGTCACGGGGCATCCCGAGTTTCGGATCGAATATGAGTACCGCCGCAATCGCGCACCAAGCGGCAATGGTCAGAAATCTTATGATCTCTGAGTGAGCCGACGCGGATTTTTTCGCCGTCCACCATCCCGCCATGAGTACCAGTAATCCGGGGCAGAGCAAGATCATCAAATTGGCAATATCTATCAGGTGACTTACCGAGAAGATCGTGTAACCGGATGCCGTAAACTGATCCGGTATGAGCGGCAGGAACGCGAATCGGAAAAAATAGTTGGTCAGATAGAAGTAGAGGAAGATACCGCCGATCGGGAGCACACCGGCCAGCAATAATGCCAGTTTGATTGGTCTCTTTGAGGCCCCCAGCCAGGCTGTGAACGGAGTTTTGCGAAGAAGCAGGTAGATCGATGCCGGAATAAGCAAGAGTCCAAAAATATGAAGGAACAGCGCGAGCAGGTTGGCCGCAATGATGATCCATCGGGGGAATCGCTCGCGTATGATAAGAATGCCGACCAGCAGATAGAACAGGACTGAGACGATGAACAGGGAGTAGTTTTCAACATAGCCAAAAAACTGAAGGCTATACCCACCGACCGCCAGTCCGAGTAGAAGCAACGCCCGATCTCTAAACGACTCAAAGAGTATCACCGCCGTCGCCGCGCCAACTGCCAGGAAGAGAGCACCCGATAGATACGAGACAATCTGATATGCAAACAGCGCGGTTGCCTCACCACCCTTTCCTAATACCGAATACAACGCAACCTGCAATCCTGTCGCGCCGAAATTTCCGTACTTCACAATTTCCGCGCCTCCGTACAGGTTGGATAGCGATAGATACCCGTCACCGTCGAAATGCGTGGTCGTTCGAAAGAGATAAAACAATGCGACGCTCACCAAGATAAGTCCAGCCGCAAACCAAAGAAACCCGTGTGACTTCTGTGATGTATTGGGCGATTTATCGAGAGAAACATTGCGGGTCAGAAAGTACACGCCAACCGGCAGAAGTACCAAAACGGGAATCAGTACATACAGGACTATCCGCGGGAAATACGCCAGCAGATTGAACCCCCAGACTCTGCCTTCGGGATACAACGAAAACATAACGAACAGAGCCGCAGATACAACATACGCGGCGAGCACATACGCGAGCGACTGTAGACCTGATACTGCCCGGTCTTTCGGTGTCACCGCATTCCCCTTGCGTAAATAGGTGTTATTTCTCCAGGTCGGTGATTCGCTTGTTGATTCCGTTCCAGATATCGGTCATCGAAGAATCATACCCCGCCTTCTTGTACTCATCGCGCGCCCGCTTGAGATACCTCAATCCTTCGGGCTTTTGTCCATTGAAGACATCGATCTCCCCCAGGTCTTCGCACGCCTGAGCGATTGCCGAGTGATTTTCCAGCCGTTCCGCCCAGGCGAGAACCGGACGAAGCCATTTCTGGGCTTCTTCAAACTCTCCGAGATTCCGGTAAACCATGCCGATGTGGTAATCAGCGAACAGCTTGGCCGTCTCCGATGAAAACCGCCAGTGGTATTCGCGGGCCCGTTGATAGCAGTCCAGCGCAGAGTCGAACTGCTTGTTGTCATAGTAGATGCCCGCCAGATTGTTCCACAGGGGACCAAGCCATCGTTCCTGCCCGGACTTCTCCGCCGCTTCGATACCGAGTCGGCTCCATCTCATCTGTTCATCCGTCGTTTCACTGACTATCGACATCATATTCGCGGCGTCAATCGCCCTGGCATCAAGTGCATTCACCACACAGAAAGTATATAAATCATCAAAGGTCTTTCTCGCCGCCACAAGGTCATCGGCTTTCCATTCATACCTCCCCCTCACACTCAAATACCGTGACCAGCCCATGGGATCGTTTTCTGATGTTTTGGCTGCCGCCTCATCGAGCGCCGCCTGACCCTCCGTTTTATTCCCCAGGATGAGATTCATCCGGGCGATCTGGGCCAGTGCTTCGACTTCAACAGAGTTATTGTACTCGGCGACGGCTCTTTCGCGCGCCCGCTGGTACTGATTCAGGGCGCTGTCAATTTCCTGAGCCTGAAATATCTCATCGGCGATTTCCAACAGTGAATCGGCCGTGTATTCATCAGCTGACACGGTAGCTCCTTTACGTTGAATTTCTACAGCAAACGCCTGACCAGCCCAAATCAGGCAAACGAGACATAAGGTCAATGTTCTACCCATTGATTCTCCTTGTCAGGTACGCGATGTCCCAATATCGCCGGTTGCCAGGTTATTATCAAGAACTGATTTACAGGCATCCAGCCGCCCTCGCGATGCCCGTTTGCCAGACGAATTGAAGTTGACCTGCCTTACATCCGGTCATATATTCGACCAGTCAGGAAACTAATATAAGTGCTATTGATTTAATAAGATAAATTGGGATAGCTTAAGGATAAAGGATTCAAGCCCATGAAAGCTCTTATAACAGGTATCACCGGCCAGGATGGTTCTTATCTTGCGGAGATGCTCCTGGAGAAGGGATATGAGGTCATCGGCATGGTTCGACGCGCCTCGACCGAGTCGTTCGAACGGATAAATCATATCAAGAACCGAATTACGCTCGTGCAGGCTGATTTGCTCGATCAACTTTCCATAGTGAATCTCATCGATGAACATCGACCCAACGAAGTCTACAATCTCGCGGCGCAGTCGTTTGTCCCTACCAGCTGGAATCAGCCGGTGCTTACCGGGGAATTCGATGCGCTTGGTGTTACCAAGGTGCTTGAAGCGATCCGGCTTGTTGACCGAAAGATCAAATTCTATCAAGCCTCCTCGTCCGAGATGTTCGGTAAAGTTCAACAGGTTCCACAGACCGAGAAGACTCCGTTTTATCCTCGGTCGCCCTATGGAGTTGCCAAAGTCTACGGCCACTTCATCACGGTAAACTACCGCGAGAGTTACAATATCCACGCCAGTTCAGGCATTTTGTTCAACCATGAGTCGCCGCGTCGTGGCCGCGAATTCGTCACGCGTAAAATTACCTACGGCGTGGCCAAGATCAAACTGGGACTGGCCGACAAACTCGCGCTGGGGAATCTTGATGCCAAGCGCGACTGGGGCTTCGCGGGTGACTATGTGCGTGCGATGTGGCTGATGCTCCAGCTGGAGAAGGCTGAAGATTTCGTTATCTCAACCGGTCGGACGCACTCGGTCGAAGACTTCGTCAAAGCGGCGTTCGGCTACGCGGACCTTGATTACAAGAAATACGTGACGACCGATCCGAGATTTGTTCGGCCGGCCGAAGTCGACCTCCTGCTCGGCGACTCAAGCTACGCCAAAAAGAGACTGGGCTGGGAGCCGCAGGTGAGTTTCGAAGAACTGGTCAAAATGATGGTCGATGCTGACCTCCAGAGACTGTCTCAAAAAAAATGAAACAGAAGACCGCCTTCATTACCGGTATCGCGGGATTTGCCGGGTCGTTCCTCGCCGAGGACCTGCTGGCTAACGGTTATCGCGTGGTCGGATCAGTGTACAAAGAGGACCGGCTTGAGAACATCTCGCACCTTAAGCGATCGGTAAAGACCGTAAGTCTTGATATCCTCAATGCCACGCGGTGTCAAAAGGTCCTGCATGACATTGAACCCGACTTCATATTCCATCTGGCGGCGTTCTCATCGGTCGGACAGTCGTTTACCAATGAACGCCTGACTTACCGGGTCAATTTTGACGGCACTCTGAATATCTTACAGGGGGCGGTCGGACTCACCGGATTGCGGAAACTCGTCTTCATCAGTTCATCCGAGTGCTACGGCAAGTTCTCGACGAAAACGCGAATTCTGACCGAAACCCAGCCGTTTAATCCTGTTTCTCCGTATGGAGTGTCAAAGTCCGCGGCGGAATTTGCCTGCCGGTACTATTTCGAAAGACACAATCTCCCTATTACAATCGCCCGCGCCTTCAACCACAGCGGACCACGACAACATGAGAATTTTGTTATACCATCGTTTTGCAGGCAAATCACCGCCATCGAAAGAAAACAATCCCTGCCGATCATGCTGGTCGGTGACCTGTCGGTCAAACGGGACCTTTCCGATGTTCGGGACATTGTCGGCGGATATCGGCTGATGGCCGAAAAGGGAGATCCGGGAAGGGCGTACAACCTTTGCTCAGGAAAAGCCGTGAGTATTAAACAGGTCTTGAATGGTCTATTAAGCCTCACTAAGGTCCCGATAAAAGTAAACCTTGACAAATCCCGCTTCCGGAAGAATGATATACCGATTTTGCGAGGGGATAACAGCCGCGCCGCTAAGGAACTTGGCTTTGCCCCCCGATATAGTCTGAAACAGACTCTTCAGGCCACTCTGGACTACTGGAGAGACCAACCATATACAGAGAATTGACAGGAAATGTCAGGAGTTAACACGTCATGGCGAAAAAAGGCGGAAAGAACAAGAAATACTACGACGAGCTGATTCAGAAGATCATCCAGCACAAAGCGAATGCCGCGATAATCGGACTCGGATATGTGGGGCTTCCGCTCTCGATAGAACTCGCCGAGGCAGGTTTCAAAGTAACCGGATTCGACATCTCTGAAGCCAAAGTGAAATTGCTTAATGCCGGCAAGTCGGATATCGACGATATTCCGGATAGCGCCGTGGCCAAAGTCATAAAGTCGGGTGGCTTCACGGCGACTTCCGACTGGAAAAAGATCAGCACCATGGACACCGTCTCGATTTGTGTTCCAACCCCGTTGTCCAAAACCAAAGACCCCGACGTCAGTTTCATCCTGAACGCCATTAACAGCCTGCGCCCTTTTCTCAAAAAAGGCACACTCGTGGTCCTGGAATCGACAACCTATCCGGGTACCACGCAGGAATTGATTCTTCCTCTGCTCGAGGAGAACGGAATGAAAGTCGGCGAAGACTTATTTTTGGCCTTCTCTCCTGAGCGGGTCGATCCGGGCAACCCGACCTTCAAAACCAAGAATACGCCAAGAGTCGTGGGTGGTATCACGCCCGAATGCACAGATGTAGCGGCCACTTTCTACCGCCAGACGATCGCGGATTGTCATCAAGTCTCCTCTACACAGGCCGCCGAGATGGTTAAGCTGCTGGAAAATACCTTCCGTTCAGTGAATATCGGGCTGGTGAACGAGGTCGCGTTGATGTGTGATCGGCTGGGGCTCGACGTGTGGGAGATTATCGATGCCGCGGCGTCGAAACCATTCGGCTTTATGCCGTTTTATCCCGGCCCCGGTTTGGGCGGGCACTGCATACCAATTGATCCCCATTACCTGTCGTGGAAGCTCAAATCTCTGAATTACTATGCCCGGTTCATCGAACTGGCCGGCGATATCAACAGTCACATGCCGGAATATGTGGTTGAGAGAATCACCCGAATGCTCAACGAACGGTTTGCGCGAAGCATTAACAAAACCAGTATTCTGACTTTGGGCGTGGCTTACAAGAAAGACATCAAGGATCTTCGAGAATCGCCGTCGCTCGATGTCATCAGGCTGCTTGAGAAACAGGGTGCCAAAGTTCAGTACAACGATCCGTTTGTACCCGGATTCGCCTGGGAAGGCAGGGCCTACAAATCGGTGAAGCTGACTGCCGAGCTAATCAAGAAAGTCGACCTGGTGGTCATTCTAACCAACCATACGCAGTACGATTACCAGTTTATCGTTGATAACGCTAAAGCTGTTTTCGACAGCCGCAACGCCACCAAGGACGTGAAGCGCGGCCGCAACAAAATCGTTTTGCTGTAAACGAACTTTCACTACTTGAAAAAGCCCGCCCGCAGCGGGCTTTTTTCTGCCTATCCTCAAATTCAATATCCCTCTGAATCTGCCGATATTTCTTGATACAGAAAGGTCCTCCCCCTATGGCTGAAACTATGCTACCAACAAACAACCGTATCGGCGATATCTCATTGATCGCTCGAGACCTGCTCAAAGTTATTAAAGTGGTCTCGATGTATCCGGAGGATAATCCATTACCCCAGTCCATGAAGCGGTCGTTTGCCGAACGACTCGAAGCGTTAGTGGAGGAGCATGGTACCGTTGACTTATGCGTCCAGAGAGATCGCATTTTGCATCGGGATGAAGTTGTTTACCATGACCGGTCTAAAGAAGAGAATCTGGCCGGCATGTTTTTCGAGGCGGGTATTACTGAGTTCAGTTTCCAAAAAGGGCTGATGATCGATGAAATATTCGCCGTTCTTGAGGTCATCAAAATCTACATAAACACGCCGGACAAATCCGCCGACCTCGCCGCTATGATCTGGGAAGCTGGTATAGGCCGCTTCACGGTTCGGACACTCGAAGATGTCGTACTTTCGCAGTACGACGACAATTTTAAGATTTCAAACTATGAGGCCGCCTCAGGCGCGGAGGATTGCAGTGGTATTTCATCGGCGGCCGACGGTGTCAGTGACTATAGCGCAATTTTCACCGACGACGAACCGTCCAAGAAAATAGAGTTTAGTGTTCTGGAATCGGACACCGATCCGAATGCGAAGGCCGCGCAGACCGGTCCTGCTCGCACCGTCTTCTACTCCGTTATTCCGGGTACCGGCTCGGCCGCTAAGGCAACTGCCGATCAGACAGACGACGGCGACCCGCTCAGAACGAGTGAAGCGGCCAAGGCGATGGGATTCGACGATATCGTGCCCTCGACCAAGCCGATTCCAAATACGACCCTTATACTCAACGATGAATTCAAACTCTCTTCCGAGGAACAGGAAGAAATCCGAAAAATAATCCAGGAAGATTCCGGATTTGAACCATTCGAATCCACGCTGGAACTGCTGAAAGAAATGCTCCACCAGGAAGCTGAGCTGCAGGGATTCGGTGAGACCGTCAGTATCTGCGAAAGAATAATCGGAACGTTCGTCATGCACGCCCGACTGGCCGAAGCCGGCGCGTTGCTGAATTACCTTAAAGACCTCCAGGAAAAGATCGAACCGACGCAGAAGCAATGGGCCGACCGTCTTAAGAACGCACGTGTCGCCATGGGAAGCCGCGACAATTTCAGGGCCCTGGCGGAGGCACTGAACAAGAATCCGGAAATCTCCTCGGCCGAATTGAAACGGTACCTGGAATGCTTCGGCTGGGAAGCGCTGGGGCCGATTACCGACCTGCTCGGCGATATATACAATGAATTCCACCGGACGACAATCCTTGACTACCTTACCCTGCGCGGATCGCACAATATCGATATCATCGGCAAGGGTGTGTTCGACAAACGATCCGAGATCGTGCGTAACGCGGTGACACTGCTGGCGCGGATCGGAGATGAAAAGGCAATCCACTATCTTTCGCGGGTGGTCAGTCATCCGGATGATTCGGTCCGGCTGGAATTGGTCTCAAAGTTGAAGGATAACCCAAACGACGAAGTTCTCAAGATTTTGCACACTGCCGTAAGCGATGTCAATGCCAACGTCCGGCGCGAGGCAGTCGGTTCCATTGTAGCACGACGCGGCCGGGTGGCGTTCGAAACCATCTCGTCGGTTGTCGAGGATCCCAAATTCGCGATTCTGGATAAAGAAGATCAGCAGGCGCTGTTGAACGCCTATTCGATCCTTGGTGGCGAGGCAGCCGTAAGATTCCTCACCGGTCTGGTATCCACATACAATCTGTGGAACAACAAAGCGCTCGCGTTCCTCCGTAGCGCCGCGTTTGAAGCGTTGTCAAGAAACCAGAGCGAGAAGTGTGAACGGACACTGCTTGACCTTGCCCGGAGCCTTCGGCCGGATATCAAGAAACAGGCGGAACAGGCATTGCGCAGGCGCCGTGAATTTATTTATGGAGGTGCTTGATGGAAGCCGTTTCTCCACGCGTGACCGGACGGGTCCTCGCCGGCAAGGACGAAGAACGCCTGTTAACCAGCTTCTTCGTGCTTTACAAAACGGCGCGTCTGGTGGAACCGGGCAACACTACCTTCAAAAATCAGGCCAGTACCTTCTGCCGCCTGCTTGAGCAACAAATGGCTGTTGACGGTGAACTCACGCTGAAGACAATCTCCGGACGCTATTTCGTTAACGAACGAATGGTTCGATTCGATGACCAGGGATTATCCGGCGCGGCTGGAGTTATCGAGGAATGGGATAGTCTGGGTATTGGCGGGGTAGCATTTGACACAACAGTCACGCGACCCGAACTGGAAAAATTCTTCACTTTCATGGCCGGCGTAAAGCCGAACTCGGACAATATTGAGATTCTCTCCGAGCGCCTCAAGAGCCTCCGCCTGGAGAATGTGCGCCTGCTCTCACGCGCCAGCGTTGTCGAAAATAATCAGGCGGCCGCCGAAGAGGCCCGCCGGGCATTCCGGGCAATTGCCCAACAGACTTTCTTTAAGGCGATGAATGTGGTGCAGGAAGTCATCGTCAGTACATCCAATGACAAAGAAATCAATGTGTCAAAGACCAAGCGGGTAATCCATTCGCTCATTGACCACATCCTGCGCGACGAATCATCTCTTATCGAATTGACCGCAATCAAAAGCTTCGATGACTACACCTATGCACACTGCACTAACGTTTGTGTCTATTCGCTGACTATGGGTGTCCGACTCGGCCTTGATCGCGCCCGGCTCTCACAGCTCGGCTTCAGTGCGCTCTTCCACGATGTCGGAAAGGCAAAGCTGCCCAGAGATCTGATCCATAAACCCGACGCCTTCGATGAGAACGACTGGATTCAGATGCAGCAGCACCCCTTACTCGGCGCCAAAACGATTCTTCGCAACCTCAAGTTCGATGAACATTCGGCGCGAGCGGCTCGCGGCGCCTTTGAACATCATATCAACAAAGATTTCACCGGGTATCCGACCCTCCGGCTCGGCAGGCGGAAGGTGAATCTCTTCTCGAAAATCATCTCGATCGTCGATACATTCGACGCTCTCACGTCGGGACGCGTCTACCTGAAACAGGCGATTGAACCCGAAGATGTGTTGAAAAAAATGCAGTATCAGATGAAAGTCAAATTTGATGAGTTTCTGCTGAAGATTTTCAATGATATCGTCGGCATCTATCCGGCCGGTTCACTCGTTCTTTTGACCACCGACGAGATAGCGCTCGTCCTCAGCAACAATCAGGTCGACAAGGCCCGGCCCTTCGTAAAAGTAGTCGGTAATCGTGAGAGCCTGCTGGAGAATCCTATCTGGTCCGATCTCTCACTCGAAGAGAACAGCCATCGCAAAATCGTGCGCAAGCTCGACCCGAACCGATACGGCCTTGATGTAAAAGATTTTATTCTGCGCGATTAGAAATTCAGTGAGAGACTGGCCAGCACTCCGCCCGAATCCTGCGGCTGAACAGACAATTCTACATTCTTATGCAGCTTTTCTCCGGGGTACCCGGACAGATGGGCATCGACATAAGCATCGAACATGGAAACAAACGATGTGATCACGGCAAACCAGGTGAACTTGTTTCTTCTGTCCTTCGAATCTTTGTACTGACTGTAGTAGTCGTTTCTCAGATAGACTTCCGTAGCCCCTTCGTAAAGTTTTCGGTAGTCACGGGCGTCCTTGCGGTACTTGATTGCACGGGAGATAAACCATGCATCAGCCGCGAAAAAGACAACCCCTTTAACATACTTGTGGTTGCCGAACTGTCCCCAGCCCGGAATGACCATCGACTTAAAGAGTGCGCCGGTCGGGTTTTGGGTCAATTTGTGTTCAAAATCTGTCGGGTTGGTAACCGGAGTCGTGCCGGTCAGAAGTCCGTTGGGTTGATAGATGAGCGTGTCCTGTAGCGCCGCCGCTCTGGCGCTGTCGTCGGCTTGTTGCGCCGTGGCCGGCCGAGACAAACCTGACAGCAGGAGCAACGACATCGTTATAAGAATCAGGATTCGCATCTAACAAAAGACTTTCAGCTTCTCGCGCTCTATCGTAATATCAAGCAGTTCCACTGGAGTGTGTACAATCTCTCCGTCCAGACTTATCGCCGTCCCCTTGGGTACTTGCAGGCTTATCGCCTTTCCCCTGAAGAGCTTCACGTCGGCGCCATAGAGGTACTTCTTCTTATACACCTGGCGGAGAAACTGGGCAAAGAGTTTAGGGTCCTGACCGAGATCAAACATCACTTCAATGTAGCCATCGGTCGGCGATGAGACCGGCGTAAATGGCAGTCCTGATGAATATGGGAGAATACTGAAATTAAGCATTATTGGGGTGAACTCGAAACGAAAGGAGTCAATCTTTATCACGACCGGCTGCGGCTGAACTTCCGAAGCGGCCCGCAAACCCAGTTGCGACCAGCCCATTCCAAACCGGGGACGTTTTCCGGCCGCGAGCGTCTTTGTTAGCTCGACCATGAATCCAAGTCCGAGAGAATCGAAAAACGGCCGGCCGTGGGCGAACGCGACATCGTGTTTTCTTGATTTCCGATCTATGATCCTGGCGATCGCGACATCAGGGTCATCATCGGCGTACAGTGACCGGGCGATACTATTTGACCTGCCGGTCGGAATTATCCCCACTGGGATGTCCGCCCGCATCGCGACTTCACCGACTATATTGAAAGTCCCATCGCCACCAATCGCAACCAATCCAGTCACCGGGCCCCGTTTTTCAAAAAATCCGGGAGCGCCGCGGTGCCATCGCTTCAGTCCGCACATCCGTAACCCTGTCTGATACAGCTCGTCGGCGGTTTCCGGTTCAAAAACGGTGTAGTACTCCCCGGCGTTGCGAATAGCGGTTACGAGTCGCTTCAGCACGCGCGGGTTGTAACCGGCCGACGTCTTATTGACCAGTATCCCGTAATGGCTGGTTTGGTTCTTCTGGGTCCGCTTTCGAATCATCGGAAGACAGTATAGGAAATTGCCGAATTGAAGGAAAGGCAAATATGTAAGCCCGGGACCAGGTGACTCTGCCTGGCGGGCAGTTGTCGACCAGTTTATGCTTGTACCGGCATGGTTGATATTATATTGTTTCGTATGTTTCGCTCGATTGTCAGGCTGATTCGTCCGGCACAGTGGCTGAAGAACGGCATTTTGCTGGCGCCGCTGATATTTGCCGGGGAAGCAACCCATTCGTATCGCGTGGAACTGGCATTTCTCGCCGCCGCCATCTTCTGTCTTCTCTCGTCGGCCGCTTATGTATTCAACGACATATTTGATCTTAAGCAGGACCGGCAGCACCCCGTAAAACGACTCCGGCCGCTGGCCGCCGGCCAGATCAGCCCGGACCGCGCGGCGATTGTAGTTGTCGTACTCAGTCTGGCGGGACTCGGCATCGCTTATCTTGTGAATCTGAATTTCCTTCTGATATCCGCGGCTTTTCTGCTTTTCAATTTCCTCTACTCGGTCTGGCTCAAGCACATTGTCATTGTCGATGTCATGAGTATCGCCATCAGTTTTGTGCTCAGGGCGTATGCCGGGGCGATGGCTATCACTGTGCCTGCGTCCAAGTGGCTGCTGATCAACACGCTTTTGCTGGCCCTTTTCCTTGGCTTCGGCAAACGCCGTCACGAACTGGTCATGCTGGAGGAAGGTGCGGCGGCGCATCGGAAAATCCTCGATAAATACTCACCTTACCTGCTTGATCAATTGATCGGCGTGGTAACCGCATCGGTAGTGGTCATGTACATGCTGTACTCATTCTCGCCGGAGGTCTCTTCCAAACTGGGGACTCAGAACCTGTTTTTGACCATTCCATTTGTCGTGTACGGAATCTTCAGATATCTTTACTTGATACATAAAGAAGAACAGGGTGGGTCACCGACCAGCGTAATGTTCAGCGATAAACCTATCCTGCTCACAGTTGTTTTTTGGATATTAACCGTCATCATGATATTATATGTGTTATGAAGAAACTGCTATTACCTGCCTTGTTCGTGGCCGCTGTGGCTTGGAGTTTGTCGTGTTCGAGAGACACGAGTCAGCACGCTCCGGCTTTTGACATCCAGAAACTCGCCTCGTTGCCCATGGCAGCCGACAGCCTGCTGCCCAAGACCGCCTATCCCGGTTTCAACCGGATTGACAGCGTGACAGTGGTGCGGCCCGCCGCCGCGACGTCATACTTTGGCCTGGCCGGCCAGGACTACCTCACCTACGGGTTTGTGGGGAGGGCTGTGACCAAATATGCCGCCGGTCCGGATACACTCTCGGTCGTCGTGGACCAGTTTTATGACAACTCGAATGCCTATGGCTTCTATGCCCGGACCCGTCCCAATGGCGCACCGATCATCAGGCTCGGCGCCCAGGGATACCAGATCGGTGATACCATATACTTCACTAAAGGAGATTACCGGGTCGCTTTAATCGCTCACGGTGACAGCTCCGTTACCAAACGGCTCACGGATAGCCTCGGGATGCTGGTAGCCGGGGAAATAACCGCTCAGCCGATGATTCCGCCGTACTACATGCTCTTTCCGTACGGCAGCCGGGTCGACCCGTCCGGGAAGTACTATCCTTATCAGTATCTGGGCATACCGGGTGTCGATAAGGTGTATACGACCACTTATGTTGTTGATTCCGATACGCTTGAGTTCTTTTTGACCATGGATGACGAGGGAAAGCAGTTCGGCCATCTCAAGTCTTATGCCGGAGACCTTGGCAAAGTGTTCGAGAACCCCAACGGATTTGATTTTGACCAGGGGAGTTCATTGGCCTTTACCTATCCCCATCGTGGTCTGGTCATTGCCGGGTTGGTCCGTGGAAAATTGGTGGGCGCAATCGGCTATAATCCGCGGAAGGAAGCCAACGAAAACCTGATCGCCGGCTGGGTAAAAGGTCTGCAGTAGCCGAGCCTCATCTCTTTCCTGACCGCAAGTCTATACTATGCAAACAAAAAGCCCCGAAACGGGGCTATTTGCTTAGGGGAGGTAATATGTAAGGTATTACAGAGAAATTTATTTTCGTCTTATGATATACTTAATTTGTCCATTTACTCAATGTTAATGCCTTGAACGCACAAACGCAAGCAAAAGTTCCGGGCTGCCCTAAAAAAATTCCTTTTTTTGGAAAAATCTCACCGATAGCCGATTTAATTCTTCGCCAACGCTTGTTTCAGGGCGTCGTAATCCGCGTCATTTTGTACTGAATAGTCATAGTCAACGTATTTCAGTCGGCCATCCTGCCCTACCACAAAAATCGACCGCTTGAACATGCCGCGATCCGGAAGATACACGCCCATCTTGATGCCGAACTCGCGCGTCTGGTCGGCCAGGAGCTTGAACGGGAACTTCTGGAACTTGGCCCACTCATGATGACTGAAAACCAGATCGGCTGATATCGGCAGGACATCGACATGCAGTTTTTCCAGGTCACTGAACGAATCGCGGAAAGTACACATTTCCTTGGTACATCCGGGTGACCAGTCAGCCGGGTAAAATGCAATTATGTAGGTCTTCCCCTTCATGTCAGCCGAGCCGAACCCGGAAAAATCCACGGTATCCTGCGTGGCATACGGCAGTTTGAATTCCGGCACCATATCCCCAACTTTGAGCTCATCCGCGGCCGCGTATCTCGCGACGGCAAACAAGCATAACAACAAGACAGAGATTTTCTTCATCCTGAAGTCCTTTGCTGTGAAGATTGTATTAACGAAGCTATAACAGAGCGCCGGTTTGATCGGTTCCGTCAGGAAGCCGGGAATGAAATAAGTCGGCCGGGCAGTTGATCGTCAGTCATCGAAGAGGTCGTCAAATCGTTTTTTGCGGTCATCTTTGGAATCCGTGGCTTCATTGCGAACCACTTTCCCCCCGATTTTCATCGCGTCACGCGCCTGGAAGAAGTCACAGAAGTTGCTTTTTTCCTTGAGCGGGATATTCGCCTCAATCGGCTCCTTGCACTGGAACCGCCGACCCGGCTCGAAATGACGGCATCCCCGGCAACAGCGCATATCCGCCCGGCAATGCGGGCAGCTGTCCATCCGCATTACGCGGCCGGTTATACCGGTAGGTTTCCCACAACTCCAGCACAACAAACCTTCAGTGCTCATCGCGAACCTCCGCATCAGGGGTGACATTGCCAACACTCGCTATGGTGATTATACACATCGTTGCCGCTGATGGAAAGTGATTTCCTGATCCGGTTATCGGACAGCGCGTTGTGATCACGTGCCAAAATAGACTTGACACTCCGCCACCTTGTGAATTATGATACAAAGTGAAGTGCTGAAGTTCCGCAACTACTGGATGTGAGGTCTATGCGAACTGATCAGGCTCCGATTTCTCCAAATCCATATTTAGATCGGTAATTAATGAAGCCGTCGAGATACACTAAGCTCATTGACTCCGGTAATGGCACGCGGTTGGCCTTTAATGCAGCCAGCGCCGCTCTGGCGGAAGTCGATCATGAATCGCTGCCAATCGTAAAACAGTTCCTCGAAGGTCCGGCTCTACCCATGACCCCGGCCGAACAGCAGGTTTTCGATGTCATGGTTGAGGGAAGATTTCTCGTACCAGATGAGATCGACGAATTTGAACGCCTCAAATTGGTGAACCGCCAGCGTCGCTATGGCAACACGACCCTGTTTCTGACAATCGCGCCAACTCTCGCGTGCAATTTCAAGTGCAGCTACTGCTTTGAACGCAATACGTCCGTCCGTATGACCCGTGACACCGAGGATGCCCTGCTCTCGTTCGCCGAGAAAAAGCTTCGGAAGTCTGAGCGGCTGCTGATCACCTGGTTCGGTGGCGAACCGACCCTCTGCGTCGAAAGCATGATCCGACTCCAGAGCGGGCTGACATCATTGGCAGGCAAGTACCAGGTAGAGGTACATCCGTCCTCGATCGTCACTAATGGATATTTATTGGACCGACAAATGGCCCGGCAGCTTAAGGAAGTCGGCATCGTTGAAGCGCAGATCACGCTCGACGGTCCCAGAGCGGTTCATGACTCGCGGCGGATGATGTCGGGCAACCGGGGAACCTTTGACCGAATAGTCGCCAACCTCGGGGAGGTCGCTGACCTGCTGCGCATTGTCATACGAGTGAATATTGACCGCGAAAATATGCAGCAGGCCGAACAGGTACTTGAAGGACTCCGCGCTAACGATGTACTCGACAAAGTGAATATCTATTTCGCGCAAGTCAACCCTGCCGGCGGCGCCTGCGCCGACCTGTCGGCCAAATGCCTCACGACTAAAGAATTCGCAGAATTTCAGGTTGAACTGTATCGAAAACTCGTTGCCACCGGCTGGAATCGGATCGAGTATCCATCGCTGGCTCCCGGCGGCCACTGCGGCGCAGATTCCGAAAATGCCTATGTGGTCGCTCCGGATGGCACCCTGTTCAAGTGCTGGGAGGAGCTCTCCGATGATTCCTCCGGCTCGGTGGGAAATGTACATACCGCGGAAATCTCAGCCGCCCAGAATGCAAATGCGGCTAAATTTCTCTCATGGGATCCGTTTGACAAAGCAGAGTGCGTGAAGTGCGACATTCTCCCCATCTGCATGGGCGGGTGTCCTCGCTATGGCCTGCAGCACAATTCGGCTACAATCGGCTATTGTTGTTCCTGGAAGCATAACTTGCAGGAGATGTTATTATTGAGAGCGTACTGTGTAAGGTGAAAGGAGGTGAAACAATGAAGCTTATCCAGAAACCGCAGGAGCAGGCTCAGATTCCATGCCCGTGCTACAAGAAGCTGTTTTTGATTCTCCCGCCGTGGTGAGATCGAACTAGGTAAGAAGCGTGACACGGCAGGTCATTCGATTCTGCCGTGCCACTGAGAATCCGGGCGTTACTTCTTCACGAATAAACGAGTCATGATCGAAGATATTACAGGCGCATATACATTTGTCGGCTGGGGGATCACCGAAAGGTGCAATCTTACCTGCCCTCACTGTTACAGCTCCGCCGGCGTTAAACCGCGCGAAGGCGAGTTGTCCACCGTTGAATGCATGCGGTTGATCGATGACCTCGAGGTGCTCGGCGTGCGTATAATCGGCTGGACCGGAGGCGAGCCGCTGCTTCGCCGCGATCTGGAAGAAATCATGACCTACGCCCGTGACAAAGCCGGTATAGCGTCGGCGATAACTACCAACGGCGTCCTGCTGACCGGCAAGCGCGTCGACCGTCTTCGGGCTTCCGGTGTGCAATCCATCCAGATCAGTATCGACGGCTCGACACCGGAGCGAAATGCCATCATGCGCGGTACCACCACACGTCAGTTTCATGCGATAATAGATTCCATCAAGTTATGTAAGCAGGCCGGCATGAAGGTTCATCTGGCAATGCTGATGGGGCGCGAAAGCATTCCCGATGCTCTTGCCTTTGTCACGTTCGCCCGTGAACAACAAGTGGAATCGGTCAGGTTCTGCGGGTTTGTTCCGTGGGGTGCGGGCAAAGACGATGACATAAAGGCACGGCATTACTACGGTGAGGACCTTACGGCGATCCGCAAACTGGTAGAAGACTTTCAGTCTGTCGAAAAGCCGGTGGTGCTGTTCGACCCGGCGTTCGGACCGTTGCCGCCATCGTTCTGGTTTCATGAATGTATCGCCGGGGTCGGAACGTTCTATATTTCTTCCTGCGGCGACCTTTATCCGTGCACTTCCCTGCTCGATAGTCAATTCAAAGTCGGCAACATTCGTGAGCGCCGCCTGATGGAACTGCTGGCCGACCCGAAAATGACGCGGATTGCTGAGTACAAGCGTGAAGAAATCGATGGTCCATGCGGTGATTGCGAATACTTCGCTAACTGCCGGGGCGCGTGTCGGGGGGTCACTTTCGCTCACACCGGCGATCTGAATGCTTCTTTTCCAGTCTGCCTCAGTCAGACCGACATCAGTCTTCGTAAATCAGGTTCGGAGTGAATTCAGGTCGGCGTTCTGATTGAGAATACGAGGCCGCTGTTCGATGAATCTGCTACCGCTCCAGAAAATCATTTATCCCCGACATCAACATCTGTACCGCGATAATCGTCAACAGCATCCCCATAAGCCGCTCCATTGCCACCAGCCCCCGTCTACCGAGGAACTTCCCCAGCCGTGAAGAGAACGCAAGAATTACTCCCGTCGCTATCCAGGCCGCCAGGAGCGCTACAAGCCAATCGAGCCATCGCTCCGGCGCACGGCTCATGACCAGAAGCACCGACGCCAGCGCCGACGGACCGGCGACCAGCGGAATCGCCAGCGGTACAATAAACGGCTCACCTTCGATCCCTGTCTCGGACAACGATTCATGACTCGGGAAGATCATCTTGATCGCAATCAGGAACAGTACGATTCCACCCGCGATACTCAGGGAAACTTCGTTGATCTGAAGCATGCGCATGATATATTGCCCCGCAAAGAGAAACACCACCAGCACGGCAAGAGCGATAAGAAGTTCGCGTATGATAATTCGCCGCTGTCGTCGCTCATCGATATTCTTGAGCGTGGTTAGAAACAGCGGGATGTTCCCCAGCGGGTCCATCACCAGAAACAACAGCACCGCCGCCGAATATACTGTCACGATAGCACCTGCTCTATTTAGGGCTCATTATCATCCGAGAGGACGCAGGAGATTAACTCCGCGAGGTCACCTCTTTGACAAGCTCGTCGGTAAATTCACTGGTCGAGCACGTACCTCCGAGGTCTCTGGTCAAATGCTTGCCTTCGGCCAGAGTAACTACCATCGATTTCCAGATCCGGTCTGCCGCCCTGTCCTCGCCCAGATGACGCAACATCATCAGGGCCGAGAAAATCAGCGCCGTCGGGTTGGCCAGATTCTTGCCGGCGATATCCGGAGCTGAACCGTGGACAGCTTCGAATACAGCGTATTCATCGCCCAGGTTCGCGCCCGGCACGACCCCGAGCCCGCCTACCAAGCCGGCCGCCAGATCGGAGACGATATCCCCGAACATATTCCCCAACAGGAGCACATCGAACCGTGTCGGGTCCATCACCAGATTCATGCAAAGGGAGTCGACAATCTTGTCTTCCGCTTTAATATCCGGATAATCCTTGGAGACCTGCTCGAACGAATTCAAAAACAGGCCGTCGGAAATTTTCATGATATTTGCTTTATGAACCAGCGTCACTTTCTTTCGACCCTGCTTACGGGCATATTCGAACGCGTACTTTGAGATTCTTTGCGAGGCCTTCTCGGTCACCACTTTGATTGCCTGCGTAACGCCGGGCGAAATAAGATTCTCAATGCCGGAGTAGAGGTCTTCGGTGTTCTCGCGTACGATTATCAAATCAACCTTGGTGAACCGGCTTGGTACGCCACCGATCGATTTGACCGGCCGAAGATTCGCATACAGGTCAAGCGTTTTGCGAAGCGTGACGTTAGCAGACCGGAATCCTTTGCCAACCAGCGTGGTCAACGGCCCTTTCAGCGCGACTTTGTTCGTCTTGACCGAATCCAACAATTGGTCGGGTACTGAGACACCGAATTCCTGGACCGCCGGAATGCCGGCCAGTTGACGGTCCCACTCGATATCAACATTCGCGGCTTCAATAACCCGCACGACCGATTCGGTGATTTCCGGCCCGATACCGTCGCCGGGAATAAGCGTCACTTTATGTGCCATCTGTTCCTCAAATTCAATTTTTACATACTGTTATGAGTAGAAGAGTATATCGGTTTGGCCGGCTTTTGTCAACCGGCTTGCGGCGATAATGGAGTAGTCCTGTCCTTACAGCAACAGCCGGGAACTGGTTGCTTCGAAGTGTTTATTATATTACCTTATCACGACTTATGGAAGACAAACGCGAACAGATTCGAATTAAGTTGACCGCCCAAGTCTCCTGCGCGGGTTGAGCTTCGAAACTTGCGCCAAAGTTCTTGGCCGAAGCCCTTGCGACACTCCCTCAATCTAAACATCCGAATCTCCTGGTCGGATACAACAAGGCGGATGACGCGGGAGTGTACCGCATCAATGAGACCCAGGCACTAGTCCAGACGGTTGATTTCTTTCCGCCGATTGTGGACGACGGCTATAATTTTGGCCGGATTGCCGCTGCGAATGCCCTGTCGGACATCTACGCAATGGGTGGCACACCGATCACCGCGCTAAGTATAGTCGGCTTTCCCAGCGACCTGCCGGCGTGGGTGTTCACGGATATTCTCCGCGGCGGAAACGAGAAAATCGAGGAAGCGGGTGCAGTGATTGTCGGCGGCCATTCGATTAAAGACAAAGAGCTGAAATATGGCCTGGCGGTCACCGGACTGATTGATCCCAATAGAATAGTCACGAATTCGAATGCTCATCCGGGCGACTGTCTCTACCTGACCAAGCCGCTCGGGACCGGGCTGATTACTACCGGGATCAAACGCGAGGCAGTTTCTGAAGAACTGACGCGGCTTGTTATCGACCAGATGGCTCAGTTGAATCGTGAATCGGCTGAGTTGATGGTTAAACACCGTGCGTCATCGGCGACCGATATCACCGGCTACGGCCTCATGGGCCATGCCTATGAAATGGCGATTGGGTCCGGTGTTACCATCCGATTATTCTCCGGACAGCTTCCGATATTGCCCGAGGCGATAAATCTCGCTGCCGCCGGCATGATTCCGGGTGGCGCGAGCGCCAATCGCGATTTTCTCAGTTTGAAATATGTTCTCGAAAAGAAGAATCTCGACAAGAACCTTGAGCACGTCATGTTCGACCCGCAGACTTCCGGCGGCCTGTTTATTGCCATGTCACCGGGTTCATGCGAGGCATTTGAATCCGAAGCCGGGCAGAAGAAGATATCGCTCTGGCGGGTCGGCGAAGTACTGCCCGCGAAAGAATTTCCGATAATTATCGCATGAAACCGACCACGCCCAGACGATCCGGTAACAAACAGCGGCTGTTCTACCTGCTGGCCGGACTTATTGTCGTTGGCGCCATCATCTACTGGGCTTCCAATCTTGCCGTCGATCCACCGATGTATTATAGCGGAATCGGGCAGTCTCTTTCGACCGACCCGGCCCAATATGTCTATCACGCCAGAAACAAAGTCCTTTTTGGCCAGTTCGACCCATTCAGTTACCCCCGATGGACCGTCTACCAGCACTCTTTGGTTTCATTAGTGGCCTATTTCTGGTTCTCGATTGCCGGAGTGTCGTTGGCGAAAGCAAATGCAGTCGGCGTCATGCTCAATCTCGGAGCGCTTATACTGATTCTGGTCGCGATTGGACGAAATCACAAACCCTGGGTAATGGCTGCAGTCGCGTTTTGTTATGTCATAGACATCACACTGCTTACCTATGGCCGACTCTCGTATCTTGAAAACGGTCTGGCTTTCCTGGCCGCCCTCACCTTTTTGGTGTATAGCTGGTGGGGCAATCGGCTCTGGGGTGTGATGCTGGCCGGCGCGGTAGTAGCTTTCGCGACACTGACTGGCAAACTATTTGGCGCCTTGCTGTTGCCCGCACTCCTGATGACTATTCTATTGTCGGGAAATGAATCCAGGTGGAAGTTCTTGTTTAGTTCGGTCGGAGCCTACCTGATGTCTGCACTGGCGCTCGCCTTCATCTTGTACGGTAGTGACTTTCAGGCTACACTTGGCTATTTCACCGAGCAATCGTATGGTCTCCGTGGATTCCCCGAAGGCCTTTCGTCACCCCTCGCCTTCTTTGAGCACTTGATTTCATACGGGTTCACCAACCGACTCTACTACAAGAGCCCGGACCTTTATCTGATGGTCGGCGTCGCCCTGGTCCTGCTGGCCGTGTTCTTAAGCAGCGGCAAAAAGTTTAGGGACCTCTCACGAAGCACTCAGTTCGGCGTCTTCTGGGTCGGCTTTTCTATGCTCGGATTAATGCCGCTGAACTACTCGCCCCTTCGTTACGCCTTGCTCTTTATTCCCGGAATTATTGTCACAACATTTGTCTTGATCGATGACTTGCGCGAGCACCCACCGATCATCAGTAATAGCCGCAGGTGGACTTCACTGGTAATTCTCTTGTTCGCCTTCTGGTTCGGTCTGTATCACCTGTTCACAAACATTCTTTATTTCAACCTGCAGCCATCGCCGGTACGGATGATGACCTGGACTTCGTGCCTGGGAGCGATAGTGCTGACCGCTGCTGTTTGGTATTTTGTATGGGGTAAACAGTTTCTTCGCCTGTCGCGCGGCCTTTTCGTCGGACTGATCGTGTTGCTAGTAGTTGCGTCAGCGGTAGTTAACGGATTCCGGATTCGCCGCCATCAATTCATGGAGCGAAACTACACCATCCTCGAATCATCCAATGAAATCCAGCAGCTCCTCGGGCCGGGAGCGGTCGTATCCGGACCGTATGCCGCTGTACTGACGGTAAATAACCATGTCAAATCATTTATCCACTTGTTTGGTGTTGCGCAAGTTGACTCCACCCTTTTCCAAAGATTTCCTATCACTCACCTGGCGGTGGATGAGGACAACTGGCGCGAGGCTGTAAGACAATATCCGCAATTGAAGAACCTGACGCCTATAACTGTCTTTTGGGTTCGGGATGTAGATGTTAATCTGTATGACATCAGCCGGCTTTTCGGAAATCCGGTCGCCGCAGGCTATCAGAAGTCGTTGTATGAAAAGTCAGTCGAGTTCCTGATGAAACAGCAGACGGACTCCGCCGTGGTGGCGCTGAACAACTTCCTGAAACTATATCCGAACCAGAAATCAGCCGGCCTGCTGTTAGCCAACTTGTATCAGATGGCTGGACAGAACGACCGTGCCCTGGCTTTACTGGTTCCTCTTGCCCGGATCTATTCGACTGACTTTTATGTGCAGCTGCAAACCGCGCGCATGATGCAAGAGATAGCGATCCAGAAGAAAGATAACTATATGCTGGGGCAAGCCCAACTGCTGTATGCTCATGCCGTAGAGGTAAACCGGTACCGGGCTGATCTAGCGAACAATCTGTACGAACAGACGATGAAACAGATGCAGGTCGGTGGCGGGACACCGAGTCGCTGATACTGTCATTTCTCAAAATTCGCGGCCACAAAGTCCCAGTTAACCAATTGCCAGAATGCGTTCAGGTATCCTGGTCGGGAATTGCGGTAATCGATATAATACGCGTGCTCCCAGACATCGCAGGTAAGCAGGGGTATGTAGCCGTCTGTTAACGGGGTACACGCATTTGACATCGCCGTCACGCTCATTGAACCATCGTCCTTCTTCATCAGCCAGCACCACCCTGACCCGAACAAGCCGACCGCAGCATCCGTAAAAATCCCTTTGAATGCGTCAAATGACCCGAAAGTGCTTTCGAGATTGCGGGCAAACTTGCCGTCCGGGTGACCGGTGCTCTTGGGCGTGAAGCAGTTCCAGTAGAAAGTGTGATTGAAAACCTGGGCCGCGTTGTTGAAGATGCCCCCCGATGCCTTGCGGATGATTTCTTCCAGCGTCGCATTCTCGTACGGCGTTCCCTGGATGAGAGAGTTCAACTTGTTGACATATGCCTGATGGTGTTTCCCGTAGTGGAAATCAATCGTTTCGGCCGAGATATGGGGAGCGAGCGCTTCTCGCGCGTATGGCAGTTTCGGGAGTTCATGCACCATGTGAATCCTCCTGTCAACTTTGCGGATGTTTGGCTCTGATCTCTCAGTAGATTACGCGCACAAAAATGGATTGTCAACTCCTAATTCAGTTCTCGGTGAAGTAAAGACCTTTCCGTTGCTTCCGGTTAGGAATCTCAATACGGAGTGATTTACCTACGATAGGGTCCGGCCGCACTTTATTTTGCGAAAAATCCAAAATATGAAACTCAGGACTATTCAAAACCGTTATAGATTATATTCAGGGACGGTATTAGACTCAGTTTTAGTTGACTTCACGGCGAAAAGTAACTATTGCATAGTTACGCCTGATGTTTGAACCAGTGAGAGGCTGATATGGAAATTGGTCTGGTCTATTCGAGTAAAGATCCGCGACAGCGGGAAGCCCGCGATTTTGTACGCCAGTTCGTGCAGGACCGCGGAATTCTCGCCCGTATCTACGAATCCGACCAACCGGTTGACTCTCCTACCCTGATAATCAATGGACAGGCTCTGACCGACCTGCGCAAGCAGTCCCGCGACAAAGGTCATTCCATCTTCCCGTCGATTAAAGAGATAGCGAGAGCTCTCGACCGGTATACGTGGTCGCTCTGAGACGGTCTTACTTAGAAGTCACCCAAATTAATAGTGTAAAGCAAGTTCCAGGTGATCGCTGCTTCCGATCAAGCGTTAACCTGGGTATCCAGAAATGCTTTGATTTCGCCTATCTTCAGCCGTTTCTGCTCCATAGAGTCACGGTCGCGAAGAGTCATGGTGTCGTCCTGAAGCGTCTGGCCGTCAATCGTGATGCAATACGGGCAACCCGCTTCGTCCATACGGGCGTATCTTCGGCCGATCGCCCCGGATACATCATAGAATACTTTGAACTGCTTTTTGAGATCGTGGTATACTTTCTCAGCAAATTCCGGCATGCCGTCTTTTTTCACCAGTGGAAAAATGGCTGCTTTGATCGGGGCAATTTTCGGTGAAAGCCGCAGGAAGACACGCAGTTCCCCGCTGACCTCGACCTCGTCGTATCCGTTCACGAGCAGGGTCAGTAAGGTGCGGTCACACCCCGCTGAGGTTTCTATAATATACGGAATGAACTTCTCAGTGTACCGATCATCCATATAGCGAAGGTCCTTCTTGCTCGCCTCCATGTGCCGGCTCAAGTCGAAATCGGTGCGATTATGGATACCTTCGAGCTCCTGCCATCCAAACGGATACTCGAATTCGATGTCGTAGGCCGCTTTGGCATAGTGGGCCAGCTCTTTCTCAGTGTGCTGGTGCCATCGGAGTTTGCTCATGTTAATGCCAAGAGACTCATACCACTTCCAGCGCTCCTGCCGCCAGTACTCGAACCACTGCTCATCTTCGGACGGATGGATGAAGAACTGCATTTCCATTTGTTCGAATTCGCGGGTTCGGAAAATGAAATTCCCCGGAGTAATCTCGTTACGGAAAGCCTTGCCGATCTGGGCAATGCCGAAGGGAACTTTTTGTCGCGACGAGTTCTTGACATTCAGGAAGTTAACATAAATGCCCTGAGCCGTTTCCGGACGCATAAAGACAACACTGGCCTCGTCTTCTACCGGCCCCATGAAAGTCTTGAACATGAGGTTGAACTTCCGCGCCTCGGTCAACTCGCCGCCGCACTCCAGGGGGGATTTCGATGGTTTCAGCGGACAGCGGGCTTCTTCGAGTTTGTCCGCCCTGAACCTTGCCTTGCACTTCTTGCAGTCGACCATCGGGTCGGTAAACTCTGCCACGTGGCCGGAGGTATGCCAGACCTGCGGATGCATAAGAATCGCAGCATCAAGACCTTCGATGTCATCGCGCCGGTTGGTCATCGCATTCCACCAGTAGTTCTTCAGATTTCGCTTCAATTCGGCGCCCAGTGGACCATAATCCCAGCACGAGCCGAGTCCGCCATAGATTTCACTTGAAGGAAAGACAAAACCGCGTCGTTTACACAGCGATACCAGTTTGTCCATTGTATCATTCGTGTTGGGATTGTTGGCCATGGCCTTCTTTTATCCTATACTTTGTGCGTTCTTCAACTTCTCTATAAACTCAAGCGACTTAAGCTCGGACTTGAGCCCGGTCTGGTTGCCCACGAATCTGGTCAGGGCATCAAGCAGTTTCACCGCCTCGGCGAAGCTCACCGGCAGGGTGGCCGCCTCGCTCAACGAGGCAGTCTGCAGAGCCACGAGCAGCTTGTGGCTGTCGCTGGAGAAGCTAATATAATAATCTCCGGGCTTTTGGCAAGCGGGACATACAAACCCGCCCCGATCCACCCCAAACATCTTCTCCCCGCTCTCTCCCGAAATCGCGGCAAATTCCTTGCTGCAAGAAGCGCAGTAAGCCAATGATGGGTGGTAGCCCAACTGGGAAAGCAATCTCAGGTAATAGGCCACAAACACGGCCGGCAGAAAGCGCCGGTCTACCTCATCCATATATCTGAGAAAACTGACAAAATAATTGTACAGTGCTCGCTGTGGCTCTTCTTCGGGCAAAAGAAGGTTGAGCAACTCACAGCCAGCGGAAGCATAAGCCAGGCGACCCAACGTACCTTCTTTCTCGAATGAGAAAGCCTCCAGCAATTCGACATCAGAAATGTACCCATTCGATTCCTTTTCGGAATGATAGAAGGTGATCTCCGATCGGGTAAATGGTACCAGGCGGCCGCGACGAGATTTGATGCTTCGCCCGCCCTTGTCAACCAGCGCAATTCGGCCGAATTCCATGGAGAAAAACACGACCGTACGCGAGGACTCGGACCAGTTAAAGGTCTTCAGAATAACTGCTTCGGATTTTTCCAGTGACATACCGACACTACTGACCGCGGTAGCGGTAGATGATCTCGTTGGGGTAGACCATGTGGTAGCGGGTGCGGGCAAGAAATTCAATGTAGTCTGCGTCGTCGAGCAACATATCCCTGATTCGTTCGGAGTCAATCAGGTCGGCCAGTTCGGCCCTGTTGGTCTGGATGAGTGAATTGCGTTCCATTTCGAGTCGGACAATCCGGGGAATGCCGTATGTCCCGCTCATCACGGAATACAGGAAAAACAGCCCTATTATCAGAAACCCGTACTTTACGAGCTTACGGCGAAGACGAAGGTCGGTTCCGGAGAGCCGCTTGATGAAATTATCCATCAACGGCGTCAGAAATGAAGATGATTGTTTTACTCTTCGCGGCATAGCGCCAATTAAGACGGGCTTATAATTCGACGCAAGAAAAAAACTGCGTGCTAAGGCGTTCAGTCGAATTAAACACTGAAAATTGAGGCGCAGATTCTGATATCCCTGCGTTTATTGGTCGTCTGTGCAAATACTGAACAGCCACTTCCGGCTCGGCCTGGACTCACATTTTCCCCGATTCATCCGATAATTACATTGATAGGGAACAAACTTTCTGAAGCGACGATTCGTGTATGGCAACAATTGATAACCTGCTGGCAATCATAAAGGACGCCGAGGCTTCGGACCTCCACCTTACCGCGGGCTCGGTACCGGTAGTACGAGTCAACGGGCAACTTGAAAAAACCCGGCATAAAAAACTCTCCAGCGAGAATATCAAGCAGCTCCTTTACGAACTGCTGTCCGATGATCAGATTCGGCAGTTCGAGCGAACGGGGGACCTTGACTTCGCCTACGGCATTAGATCGCTGGCCCGATTCCGCATCAACATGTACAAGATGCATTCCGGTATTGGCGCCGCTATCAGATTGATACCCGACACGGTACTCCCGCTCGCGCATCTTGGATTCTCAGATACCATCAGCAAGCTCGCCGAGAGCAAATCCGGGCTGATCCTGGTCACTGGACCGACGAATTCCGGCAAGACGACCACGCTCGCGGCGCTGGTCGATCACATCAATACAAAATTCTCGAAACATATAATCACCCTGGAAGATCCGATCGAGTATATCCACGAGAACAAGAACTCCCTGATCTCGCAGCGTCAGATCGGTATGCACTCCCAGACCACCGCAACCGCGCTTCGCGCCGCCTTGCGCGAAGACCCCGACGTTGTTCTGGTCGGAGAAATGCGAGATACAGAGACAATCTCGCTTGCAGTGACGGCGGCAGAGGTCGGCCTGCTGGTCCTGGGTACTTTACATACGAACAATGCGGTGGGGACGATCAGCCGGGTTATCGACGTCTTTCCTTCGGATCAGCAACAGCAGATCAGAATTATGCTGGCCGAATCACTGCTGGGGATAGTGTCCCAGCAGCTTCTCCGACGGGCCGATAATATGGGCAGGACGGTGGCCTATGAGTTGATGACGCGAACTACTTCGATTGCCACATTGATACGTGAAAACAAGTCACACCAGATTTCTTCGGCAATTCAGACTGGTCGAAAATATGGCATGCGGCTGCTTGACACTCACCTTCATGCGCTGGTCGATTCCGGGATGATAACCACCGAAGAAGCGGTCAGGGTGGCAATTGACCCGTCACAGTTCTACGCCAAGGCCGATCACGAAGCAAAACAGGAGCTGGCTGAAGTCTAATGGGACCAAAAACGAAGAAACTCCGGCTCGATGAAATCCTGGTCCGCGAGGGAATTGTCTCTGAAAGCCAGGTCAAAGAGGCTTTGCTTCGGCAAAAAGCGCACGGCGGCAAGTTGGGCTCCCAGCTTCTCTACCACCGGTACATCGATGAAACCGGGTTGGTTCGGGCACTGGCTAAACAGCTTAACTGCGAAGGAGTTGTGCTTTCCAACCTGGATATCCCGGATATAATTGTCAAGTTTATCCCGGCCCGCGTTGCCATTGCCCGCAAGGTTATTCCATTTGATTATGATATCGAATCCAATACGATAAAAATCGCCTGCGAGGATCCGACGGATACTTTGCTGATCAACGAGCTGAATTTCGTAGCTCGAGGCAAAAAGATTAAATTATATGTGGCGGCGGAGCTGGCTCTCAACACCGCTATCGCGCGCTACTATCTTGGTCGAGACACCTCACTTGACAAAAACCTGCTGCTTGAAATCCCCGAGGGTGTGACAGACACCGGCAAGATTGCGCTCGATGCCGCAGTGGTGGAAAGAAGCGACGAAGACTCTAATTTCTCGCGCGGAACGGTCCTGCTTGTCACGGACGAGGAATACTCAGGCCCCATGCTTCAATCCCTGCTGGAACGGGACAATTTCAAAGTAATCGTTACCGACTCGGCCGACGATGCGATTGAAATGCTCGAGGACAAGACCTTTCACACTGTCTTTATCAAAGACACGGTGTCAGGAGATTACATCGACCTGATCGACCGGCTTCGCAAGCTTTCCCCGAGAACAGTTGTCCGCTACTATGAATCTTCTTCCGCATTGCTGATGGAACAGGATTCACAAAAGGTGGAGGGCAACCTCTTAATCAGAAACCTCGACCTCTTCACGTCGCTTCTGTCGTCCAAAGAAAAACAGCCATTTAATCACAGCGCAACGGTGGGGAAATATGTCGAAAAGCTCTGTCGGCGGTTGGGACTGCCGTTCAAAGATTGTCTGTCGGTGATAAATGCGGCATACGTGCACGACTTGGCGAAATATTACTATCACGACGATTCGGCTTCGGACCCGCGCAAGACGATCACGCTCACCATCAAGCTACTGAAGTCGCTCAATTACTCGCCGGTTGTAATTGAGACCCTCCGCTCAATGTACGTCGATCTGAAAGGAAAATACCAAAAGCGCCTCCCGATCGAAGTTCTTGGGGGAAACATAGTAACGATTGTCGATCTCTTCTGTGACAATATTCCCCCCAACGAGCGGCTTTCGTTGGACAAATTCGAGGCAATTCAGAAGAAATTTCGTGACCTGATCGGTAAGCTATTCCTGGTCGAGGTTGTTGAGGCGTTTATCGTCATGATAAAGGAAGAGATCCTGAACTTGAATACCGGTCAGTATTCGGGACAGGTAATGATTCTTGCCGAGGACCCGAACAGCCTGTATTCGGTGGAGTTTCGTCTCAAAAGCGAAGGGTTCCGATCATTCAAGGCGCACGACATTGATGCGTTTGCCGAACTGTACGAACGAAGCAGGCCCGATTTTGTAATCTTGATACCGTTTGTGGACCGTTCAGACATTCCTGAGTTCGTGACTAAACTTGTCGCTCACGGAGTCGACTATCACGCAACCCCGACCTTCCTTTTGGTCGACAGCTCACAGGCATCGGGCCTTACTCCAGTTCTTGAGCTCGGCATCGAAGACATCATTCCCGCCGACGGCAATTTTGACCTTCTGATGGCCAAAATTCGGAAGCTTCAGGCTCAAATTGACGCGCAAAACAAAAGAGATTTGGCTTCCGGAGAATCCGGCGGAGGCACCAAGGGCAGGTTGGCGGATATGAATCTGATCGACCTGTTGCAGGCTCTCGGCCCGAGTCGTCGGACAGTCAAGATTACCGTGAAGTCACCTTCCTCCGATAAGGGGGAACTTGTGTTATACCTGCTCCAGGGGCAAATTGTCTTCGCATCACTGGGCGAACTCTCCGGGCCGCCCGCGGTCTACGAAGCAATCAGCTGGCTCGATGGCTCATGGACGGTGGAGCCGGTCAACGAAAATCAAATGCCCGACGCAAATAACGAACTGAGTAACGAATCAACCCTGATGGAAGGGTGTCGGTTGCTCGACGAGAAAACAAGAGCCGGACAGCTCATCTAATACCCGGCCCGTTCGGGCTGATCCTTGGCCCGCCGGTCAAGATATCCTATTTTCGAACGCTGGCGTTTCAAAGTCTCATCGGGAATTCGGTTGTAGTACCGAGGTAACTCGAGGGCTACCCGGGTCGCGGCGGAGTCATTATCCAACTTATCATAACACTGGCAAAGGTCGTAGTCACACTCAATCAGGTTAAAGAAATTCCCCGGTTTTTTGGTCAGACTCCTTCTGAGACGCTCATAAACCGCCGCAGCTTCGGCGAACTGTTTGTTGTCGAAGTATGCCTCGGCCAGCGGCCACAGAAACAGTCTGCCCTCCGGATACTGATTGAACATCTCACGGGAAATTGTGATCACGGAATCGTATTCGTCCTGATCAAGCCAGATATATATAAGAGCGTTCCTCGCAGTGGCTGCCGATATTCGGGAGGAATCAACCGTGAGGTACAGCTCCTGAATCCCTTTCTGCTTATCGTTGCTGAAGATTCTGAACATGCGTAGAATTCCGGCTTTCGCTGACTTCCAGTAATGGTACATTCCTAACCCCCCATACAGGTCATAGACCGTACTGTCAATTGAAAGTCCTTTCACATACGCCGATTTCGCCTTCAGTCCGAGACGCAAGGCTGAGGCGAAGGATCCGAATCGGGATTCCCAGAGAGATTGGTATGCCCTGGCATCACCTATTATCAGGTACATCCAGGCAGTTTTCTCCGGGTGAGTAGAGTCAATCTGGCTCTGGGCGAGGGAAATGGCTGAATCCGCCAGTAAATGAAATTGGGCGGGGTACAAATTGTCTTCGGCATCGGTCATCTCGGCCATATATGCCCCGGCTCTAAACAGGTATCCGATTGGGTCTGCCGGATGCGCGAGGATGAAGGAATCTAACGAATGCCCGGCGAGGTCAAACCGGCCATTGAACAAGTTTGACTGCGCCGCCAGCAGCATCTTCTGAATCGCTGAATCCGGATATTCTGCGAAGGCTGTGTTCACCATGAACAACAGGATTGACAACGGCACAAGAAAGGACCGATGCAACGCACGGCAATGTGGGGGTCCGACTGATGAGTGAAAGTGAATCATCAGCCATAGAAAATGAAAGATGAGTATTTAGGGCAAGATTAAACTGTCGGCCCACGATCAGATCGGCTGCTGCTGACCAGGAATAAACTCCGTAAGATCGTAATCCTGATCGTTCGAGGCCGTAATAACTACTGCCGAACCGACCTGATGAAAGACCAACCGGCAACCCTGACAGCGATGGTCAAAAAAGCGGATGTCCTTCTTCTCAATAACGTTTCTTTTGAGATCAGAGGAGATTTCGAACTTGTCCGAGGGCGCGATGAAAACCGAGATTATCCGATCACCGCTGGCATATACAAGATGCGGCATATCAATTCCCATTACGCGTTCGGTGTGTCCGCCTATAAGATGGAACTCGGAGACATCGGAGGACACGTTGTATTTGTGCTGTTGTTGGATGGCCGAAATAAGCTGAGCGGTCGCTTCACTGTCATCATACGAGGCCATCGTGTCGTTGACGGCCCAATGCGCTTCTTCAAGCGGAAGATACAGATCATTGCGATGACGCATGAAGTTGGCGGAAATGAGCGCGACACCAAGCAGAAGAACCAGGGATGCCGCCGCAACCAGCATCCGCGAACTTAACCTAAAAAAACTTGTGTTTCCCTTGTGATGATCGCTCTCGTCAATTTCATCAAGACGGTCAAGTATCTTTACCTTCAGTTTCTCTACCCGATGTTCCTGAGGGTTATGCTTGACCTTTTCGCTGAGAAGCTCCTGAACGGACTCTTCCAAACGGTAGATTTCGAGACATTTATGGCATTTCTCGAGATGGTCTTTTACCCGCTGTGTATCTATTTCCGAGGCTTCTTTATCAATTATTTCATAAAGTAAGTCGAGCGCTTCCTGACAGTTCATGTTGCTAAACCTTTGACATATCCATTCTTTATAGCGTAATCTAGAAGTTCTTTCTGTAGCAATTTTCTTCCTCGATGCAGTCTCGATTTCACCGTTCCCAACTGTAAGTCGGCAATTTCAGCTATTTCCTGATAGGAGAATCCTTCCAGAAATGACAGCACAACTACCAACCGAAAGTCATCGGGCAAATTCTCAATTGCTTTCTTTACATCATCATCAAAAATTTTCGCGAACATCTGGCGTTCAGGATCATCACCCGGCCCAAGAGTTGACAACTGTCCATAAAGGAAGTTGTCATCGATTTCGTCGACATTCACCGCCATCGGGGACCTGGACTTCGACCGGTAGTCGTTGATAAATATGTTGGTCATGATTTTGAACAACCATGCCCGGCAATTCGACCCCGGTTCGAACTTATCCCAGAACCGATAGGCTTTTACATAGGCCTCCTGAACCAGATCTTCGGCGTCATTTTCATTCTTCGTCATCCTTAGAGCAGTACGATACAATGCGTCCATGTGCGGAAGGGCTTCCGTTTCGAACGCCTTTCGTTTCACCAGCTCTTCTTTGCTCCGGTCGGCCATAAGCTTTCTCGTTACCTCGCGTTATAACTAACCGGACGTTCAGGCTTTTCTCATCTTAGAAAACATTTCCGCCGGTTAATTGGTTCCCTGTCAGCAGATTGTTTGAAAAATTCAGGGAATTGGGCAGCATAGTTTGACATTAAAGACCGCTGCCTGTTTGCTTTGTAGATTTGTCATTTCTCCCTTATATAATAGCAGATGGCGTTTTGTTTCACAAGAGTTTTCACCGATTGCAGGAAATGGACAAAAAAGGCGGCGCTATCTACGTTATCTCGCTTGTAGACAACCGTTTAATGTGTTCACTCAGGAAGCGCTTCGATTCAGCCGCCGAGGGAGGATCGCCTGTAAGGCAATGCCGAGAAGCAGGAAAAAGAAAGGGTCAGTCATAAACCGAAACCTGTTGTTTTCCCCCAATTCAAAAACATTGGCCACGACCGTGACATACAGGGCGGTCAGCCAGATGAAGCCAACTACGATCGCCTTGTTGCCCCCGTCGTCCTCTCTCCAGTTTTGTCGCTTCAGCCAGATGAAGCTATAAACGAGCAACAGGAGATAGATCGCCATGATGAACAGACCGGTGTTGAAAAACACTCGTGAATCGGTAATCGGATCCTCGTAAATAAATTGACCATAAAGAACCGTATTGAATGCACGGTCAACCGGCTTCAGCTTCGCGCGATTCTCTCCAAGAAACGAGTAGGAGCTTGCAGGAACACCGTAAATCATAAACGCCTCGGCTACGCTACTTAGATAAATCGCCGGGTAGTGGATCAACACATATTTCGCATCGGCGGCATAAGTGCCCGAGATTCCGAGGTAGGTTTCGTTATTGAGATTCGGCTCCCCGGTGCTTTTCACCTGGTCATCGAGAACCGGAATTCCCGTCGCCGGCGCAAGGGAAATCCGGGAGTGACGCTCGTACGTGTCCAACGAACGAAACGGCTTTACCAGTGAAAGCGTCGATAATTTTCCTTTGTCGATAAGCTCGTAGCGGGTGTCAACCGGAAGCTGCCAGGTAGTGAGGCGGGCAAAATTCATCCCGAACCAACTGCTGCTTCCAAAAGTGCCGAAAAGTGCCGCGTTTTTGGCGTAGAGCAATACGCAAAGAATAAACGGAATCGAAGCACTTATGAGTATTTGACGACGGTATCTTTTCCGGAAAATGAGAAGTGCGACGATGACTACGGCGAACCATACAAGGTGAAAAGCAGAGCGCGTGTAGACAAGCAGCATAAGCAGCACAAAAAATCCGGCCAGCCAGCCGGTCCGCCTGATAATCGTGTACTTTTGGAGAAAGAGAGCGGAAAGGACAAGCATGGTGGTAACCGGGTATGTGTAAAAAAGGAAATTTTCGTAAAGGATCGACGCCGGGCTGATCATGAAAAGAAGTACGAGGGTCAAACTGATGCGCCGGGATACCCCCAGATTATCAAGAATCACAAACATGCCGGCGTTGATAATTAATCCCATCACCAAAAAAGAAATGTAAAACGCCCCTGGCGCCGAAGCCCCAAACAGTTTGAGCACGATTCCGAGGTACAAATTGAATAACGGCGGCTGACTGTGAAGGTAGTAAAGACTCTGTACGAGGTGAGTCTTGAGCAGTACCGGGTCGATATATTGCCAGAAGGAATCCAAAGGCGTTGAGTCGAACCTGACACCCATCAGCAAATAGACAATTCTGCTCAGCACAAAAGCGGATGTGACAATGAGTAACGGCCGAGTCAATTGACGCGCCGGTACCTGCTCACCGGCCGAAGATTCGCTGTGCTTTTGTTTCTTAGGCATAGAAAGAATGCGTATATTGCTGACGACGCGAGGTCACACGCGAGAGATTCCGCGGTAGTCAGCCGACTATCTTGAGTTTGGCATACTTGGCCATGATTTTCTTCATACCGATACCGGTGAACATAATGTCGAGTACCAGCGACTCCCCGTACCCTTCGGTCCTCATAATCTTCCCTCGCCCGAATGTCGGATGGGCCACAATCCGCCCGGTCCGCATTATCTCGGATTCTTCGAAGTCATAATGCACGCCGTCGGCAAAGTCTGGCTGTTTTCGAACCGGCTGGCTGTCGAAAAACGAAGGCGCCGTGGCGGTGGCGCCGGTTCCGAAGCGACGGTATGTCCGGCGGTCCACCCGCTCGACCAGAGTCTCCGGGATTTCCTTGATAAACCTCGAGGGTATCGATTCGACTTCTCCGAACCGGTGACGGGTAGTGGCACTGGACAGATACAGCCGGTCTTTGGCCCGGGTAGCGCCCACGTAGAAGAGCCGCCGCTCTTCCTCGAGTTCCATCGCGTCATCGGTAGACCGGGCCAGCGGAAACAGGCCCTCCTCAAGACCGACCAGAAAGACAACACCGAATTCCAACCCTTTGGCGGCATGCAGGCTCATCAATGTAACCTTGTCTTCGATATCCTTATAATTATCAAGGTCAGTAAACAGCGATATATCGGCAAGGTAATTCTCAAGCGTCGCTTCACCATTGTGTCTGGCGTATTCGGCCATGCCTTCGATGAATGCTTCAACGTTCTCGATCTTGGTTTGAGCGATAATCTCATCTTCTTTGCGAAGTTCGTTGAGGAAATCGATCTGGTCGATGAGCTCTTCGGTCAGCAGATCTATCGGAAGGGTAGTTCGTTTCTCCCGGAATTGCTCAATCAACGTTACGAAACTGACCAACCGTTTCGCGCGTGGAGCCAAATCCGGGTAACTGTCCAACTTCAACAGAAGCTCATAGCCTGATATGCCGTCACGGTGCGCCAGTGATATTATGTCTTCAATCGTCATGTCGCCGATCCCCCGCCTGGGGTAATTGACAATCCTTTCAAACGCGATATCATCTTTGATATTGACCATCAGCTTGAGATAAGCCATGAGGTCTTTGATTTCCTTGCGCTGGTAGAAGGAAATACCGCCCACAATCTGATACGGCAGGTTCTTGCGCCTGAGGTGCTCTTCAAATGCGCGGGACTGCGCATTCGTTCGATACAGTATCGCCATGTCTTTCAGACCTAAATTCTGCTGCTCGCGGACCAGCAGACCGACTATCGAGATCGCCTCCTCTTCGGCAGAGTCTACCAGCACGAGCTGAATCTTCTCCCCTCCCTGCTTTTGGGTCCAGAGCGTCTTGTCCTTGCGGGCGGCGTTGTTCTTGATTACCGATGACGCGGCATTGAGGATGATACTGGTCGAGCGATAGTTCTGCTCGAGCTTGATAGTCTGTGCCCCCGGAAAATCTTTCTCGAATCTGAGAATGTTCTGGATATCGGCTCCGCGCCATCCGTATATCGACTGGTCCTCATCGCCCACCACGCAGATATTCCGGTGCTCGCCTACAAGATACTTGAGCATGAGATACTGCACGTGATTGGTGTCCTGATACTCATCGACCATGATATATCGATACCGCCTCCGGTATCTCTCTCCGATCTCTTCCTTGTTCATCAGGAGATTGACGGTATTGAACAACAGGTCATCGAAATCCATCGCGTCACACTCGCGCAGACGACGTTGGTAGAGCTTGTAGATATTCGATGTCGCGTCTTCGAAATATCCCGACGCATTCTGGGCAAATGTTTCCGGTCCGATCAGCTTGTTCTTGGCGTTTGAAATCTTGCGCATCTGGGCTCTCGGCGTGAACTGACTGTTGGATAGCCCAAGCTCCTTGATGCAGTTTTTGACCAGTGTCTCAGAGTCCTTGTCATCGAATATGACATAATGTTCATCATAACCAAGACTGGCGGCTTCCTTTCTCAGGAAGCGCGCACAGAACGAATGGAAGGTGGAAACATTGAGGGACGGGATTTCGCCGCCGAGCAGTTGATTGACCCGCTCTTTCATCTCTCCGGCCGCCTTGTTGGTAAACGTCACGGCCAGTAGCTGATACGGCTCGGCGAGGCGAGTGTACAGAATATGGGCCAGCCGGCGCGTCAACACGCGGGTTTTACCCGAACCTGCCCCCGCAATAACCAGAAGCGGCCCCTCGGTTTTAGTGACGGCGGCGAGCTGATCCGGATTCAAATCGGCAAGTAGTCTACTCATATCGATAAGGGGGAATATATGTCCGGCTTCACGCGATGCCAATCAGTTTTGAAATTTTTATTGTCAAAATGGCTGGTGTTGCTCAGATTTCAGGACGCATCAGAGAGGAGTATGCAAGGTATGAAACGAATCGATTTCTGTAAGCTCGCATTCGTAGGCGTAATACTGGCGGGCCTGTGTTTGTGTCCGTTTATGAGCTCATCCGCGGAGTCGGATAGTTCAGGCACGTCTCGGATTATTAATTGGCAGGACCTGGCCCTGGCTCTGCCGGACGGCCTCGATGGCTTCGATGCGGGTGATCCCGACGGTGGTATTTTCAATCTGGATGAGGACGACACAACATCGGGCGCCGCGCATCTATACGCCACTGCCCAACGCTATTTCACGCAGGGAATTGACGAAGACAATATGGCTGAGATTGATATTTCAATCATGGATGCCGGGGTGAACACGGAATTGTTGGCGCCCTATCTTCACCCGGTCGAATTCGATTCAGCCAACGGCTCGCTCAGAAGGATTACTGTCGCGGATCACGATGGAATGCAGGTAATCTCAGAGGATGCAGACGATCGGGTTTCCGAGGAGTTGTACATTGTGATTGAGTCTCGTCTACTGGTCTCGGTCCGGGGAAACGAGGCCACTACTTCCGACCAGCTCATTCAGGCGGCCTCGGCTGTCGACTTCGATATGCTTGACATGCTCTTGTCGCGTGCCGCCGCGACCCAATAGAAACAGCAAAGGCTGCCTCATGCGAAGCAGCCTTTGTCAAATCATCCGATGTGTAGCGAGTTTATGCCTGAGCAGTCTCCTCGGCGACTTCGTACACGGAGACACGCTTGCCGTCCCGGCCGACGCGCTCGTACTTTACGACGCCGTCTTTCTTGGCGAACAACGAGCAGTCTTTTGCCGTACCGACATTGGTGCCGGCCTTAATCGGCGTTCCACACTGGCGGACCAGAATCGAACCGGCGGAAACAAACTGACCGCCGAAGACTTTCGTCCCACGGCGCTGGCCGTTTGAGTCGCGGCCGTTTTTCGATGAACCTACACCTTTTTTGTGAGCCATCAGTTACCTCGTATCAAACAATTCTTTTTTCCAATTTCCGCTGGAGGGCATACCTCCAGAGCCTACAAGTATAACAAATCCCCGCCTAATTGCAACCGAAAAGTGTAAGTTGTTGCCTTATAATATATTACTACTTGCGCCCCACTACAGTTGGACGGGTGCCCAGTCGTCTTTTCGCGTGTGAGCCGACCTTCCGCGCCGTCAGGAATCCCTTCCTGACGGCACACTTCAAACATCGGACCATTTCTGCAATACCGCAATACCTTTGTCATTAAATTGCAGTAGCAGTAGGTCGGCGTTCCGACCGAGGATACGATAGTATCCGTTGGAGAAACCCGACACAAAGCAAAAAAGTGTGTGATCGAAAGATGTCGGGTTTCTGCTTCGCCCGCTGTCGCGCGCTCATCCGGAACCGCGACCTACGTCGAACTATCCACGTTACCCTCCGATTTGCACTACCCACGCTCAATATATGATACTGCCCAAAATGCAAACGAGCAACGGAGTATTCGTGTTCAATCGAATGCCTTGCCTATGGGTGTGCGCGCTCCGCGCAAGCGGAGACATATGAATTGAGATTGCGACGGCTTCACACCTATCGGTGTGATGGGTGCCTCGCAATGACTTGTTTTCTGCCTCGCCCACGAAGGCGGGCGCGCAGGACCAGCATGCCGGCAGGCATGTCATCCTCGCGTATGCGGGGATCCATCTTGGCGGTCAAAGATGGACCCGGCCTGCGCCGGGGAGGCATGCGGGGGGACGCATCATCTCACGTGGCGATCGGCGCGAATATCATCGCACCTCGCTGACGTGAGCTACGGAATTTGTGACATTTGATATGTGTTACGGTGTCAACACCCAAGAGAGTGTTGACCTACCACAAGCGAAACAAAAAGGCCGACTCCGTAAAGAAGTCGGCCGTCTATATCCGAATCCAAAAACCAATCGGGTGTGGTTATTTCACAACCTTCTGATTCTCGGATTTTTTCTTCGTATTGAATTCGAACTTCAACCGGTCCTCGCCCGCGCTAATCATCAGGTCGCAGTCTCCGGCATACTGACCTCTGAGGATCTCCTCGGCCAATGGGTCTTCAAGATACCGCTGGAGCGCCCGCTTGAGCGGCCGCGCGCCATAGGCAGGTTCGAATCCCTTGTCCGTGATAAACTCCTTGGCCTCCTCGGTCAGCACGAAGCTGATTCCTTTTTCGGCCAGCCGCTTGGCGATGTCCGCCACGAGGATTTCGATAATCTCCTTGATGTGAACCCGGTCAAGCGGATGGAAAACGATGGTTCCGTCGATCCGGTTCAACAATTCCGGATTGAACAGCTTTTTGAGTTCGTCGGAGATCTTCTTTTTCATCGTGTCGAACGATTGCTCGACCGCGATGGAATCGAATCCGACCGTCTTGCTGTCACGGAGTTCCCTGGTACCTATGTTCGAAGTCATGATCAACACCGTGTTGCGGAAATCGACTTTTCTTCCGAACGAATCCGTCAACGAACCATCGTCCATCAACTGCAGCAGGATGTTAAACACATCCGGATGAGCTTTCTCGATTTCGTCCAGCAACACCACCGAATACGGTTTGCGCCGGACTTTCTCGGTCAGCTGACCACCCTCTTCGAATCCGACATATCCCGGAGGCGCGCCGATCAGACGCGACACGGCGAACTTCTCCATATACTCGGACATGTCGATTCGGATAAGTGAATCCGGGTCCTCGAACAAGAACTGAGCCAGCATGCGGGCGAGCTCCGTCTTTCCAACGCCGGTCGGGCCCAAAAAGATGAACGTACCGATAGGGCGACGTGGGTCGGAAAGTCCGGCGCGGGCCCGGCGGATTGCCTGAGACAGGGTCCTGATGGCATCGGTCTGACCGACGATGCATTTTTGGAGCTCTTCTTCCATGCGGAGAAGCCGCTTGGATTCGCTTTCTTCGAGCCGGAAGAGAGGAATGCCGGTCATCTTGGCCAGCACCGACGCAACATCGTCTGCCGTCAGCACGACCCGTTCGTTGTTGCGGGTTTCTTCCCAGCTCTTTTGCAGGTCGGCCAGTTTTTCTTTTTTGATCTTGATTTCATCCCGAAGCTGCGCGGCTGTCTCGAATGCCTGATTCTTGACCGCCTTCTCTTTCTTCTCCTGCAACTCCGTGATGTCGTTCTCGATCTGGCTGAACTCCTCCGGACGGGTGTAGGTAGCCAGGTGAGCCCGTGAGCCAGCTTCATCGATCAGGTCGATCGCCTTATCCGGCTGGAATTTTCCCGAAACGTACCGGTTGGACAGCTTCACCGCGGCTTCGATAGCCTCGTCGGATATAATCAGCTTGTGATGTTCTTCGTACTTGGGCCGAAGTCCCTTGAGTATTTTAATGGTATCGTCTTCAGAGGGCGGGTCGACCATTACGGTCTGGAACCGGCGATCCAACGCGCCATCCTTCTCGATATACTTGCGATATTCATTCAAGGTTGTCGCACCAATGCACCGCAGCTCGCCGCGGGAAAGCGACGGCTTGAAGATATTCGATGCATCGAGCGAACCTTCGGCGCCACCGGCACCGACGATCGTATGCAGCTCATCGATGAAAATGATGACGTCGGTGGCATTGATGATTTCATTCATCACGGCTTTGAGGCGTTCTTCGAACTGCCCGCGATATTTGGTGCCCGCGACCAGCGACGCCATATCAAGCGTCACGACCCGTTTGTTTTCGAGTGTCTGCGGCACTTTGTTTTCGACAATACGCTGGGCGAGGCCCTCGGCAATCGCCGTTTTACCCACGCCCGGTTCGCCGATGAGCACCGGGTTGTTCTTCTTGCGGCGTGAGAGAATCTGGGCAACCCGTTCAATCTCGAGTTCACGTCCGATAATCGGGTCGAGCTTACCGCGGCGGGCCAGTTCGGTCAGGTCGCGGCCGAAGTGATCCAGCGCCGGCGTCTTGGATTTTTTCCGTTTCTTCTTGAACGATGACGGCTTGCCGTTCTGGATATTCTTCAGCTCTTCGTAGGCTTCCTTATAATCGATCTCGTATGTGGAAAGAACCTGAGAGGCCACTCCTTCTTCGTCCTTGAGCAGGGCGAGCAGGATATGTTCGGTGTCGATATCTTTGGATTTGAGCGCCCGAGCTTCCTGACCGGAGACCTCCAGAGTCTTCTTGGCCCGTGCCGTCAGCGGCAACTGGCCCATCGTCATCGTGCCACCCGACGGTTGCACAACTTCTTCGATCGACTGCTTGAGATCGGAAAGTTCCAGTCCGAGGTTATTGATAACCTCAACGGCACGGCCTTCGCCGAGCCTGATCAGCCCAAGCAAGAGATGCTCAGTTCCGATATAATCGTGCCGCAATCGCGCCGCTTCATCTCGCGCGTACTCAATCGCTTTGCGGGCACTCTCCGTAAACATCTCATTCATGGTGTGATATCCTTATCTATTGGCATTATACATATTCGTCACTGATATTAACACTCGCACTCAGGACATTGTTGCATTCATTGTCCTTTTTGACTTGTCCTGAGCTTGTCACGCACCATCTGCGCCCGGACAAAATCACGTTTATTGGTATCCATTTTGTGCCCGAAGTACTTCTGAAGATGCGCCGGTTGCGATAACAGCAGGATCTCATTGATCAATGCCAGGTCCAGAAACGTAATTATTTCCATCGCATGGCCGAGCCGGATGGCCGACAGCAGGTTCATCACTTCTTCGGAAGTCAACACCCGCGCGTGCATGAGGATGCCGTAAGCCCGCCAGATCTTGTCCTCGATCATATCACCGGCTTCATCTACCAGTCGTTGCCGCGCCGCGGCCTCTTTCTCAATGATTTCGCGAGTCACCCGGTCGATCTGGTTTAGAATCTCATCTTCGGTAATGCCGAGCGTGTTCTGGTTGGAAATCTGGAACAGATTGCCCAGCACATCCGAGCCTTCGCCATAGAACCCTCGAACCACCAATCCGCTTCGGGTAATATGCGAGATAACTTTGTCAATCTCTCTGGTAAGCACCAGACCGGGCAGATGGATAAGAACCGAAGCCCGCATGCCGGTGCCGGCGTTGGTTGGGCAGGCGGTCAGGTAGCCGAAATCAGCGTCGTAGTCGAACTCAAGGTAATGTCCAATCTCTGCTTCATACTTGAGGGCGATGTCGTAGGCGCCTTTGGCATCGAGTCCGGAGGCCAGCGCCTGAATGCGCAGATGATCTTCTTCGTTCACCATGATCGATACCCGTTGATCCGGGTCGATAAAGAGCGCTTTGGAAAGATCACCGTTGAGGAAGCCGGGGGATATGAGGTGACGCTCGACTAAGAAATCCCGATCGAGTTCATCGACGTCGGCCGCCTTATGATAGTCCCCGCCGGCCAGAAGTTTGGACCGTGTGTATACGGAATCAAAGTAATTAATCACCCGCATCTTGGTTTCGGCGTCGGCCGATTCCGGGAACTGGCATCCGGCGATATTGCGCGCCAGGCGCACCCTACTCGAGAGCACCACCAGCGATTCATTGCCCGTGCCCGAGAGCCACGCCGCGGGTAATTTTGCCATATCTTCAAACATCGTACTCACTTATCGTCCTCATCCTTATTTATCGACTGAGATCGAATCTCGCAACATTTTTAATTTGTCACGAATCTCGGCTGCCTTTTCGAAATCCTCGGACTCGATAGCCTTGCGCAGCTGTTTTTCAAGCCGCTCCTCTTCTTTTACGGAGACGGTTTCGGCCGACTCGCCGGAGGAAACAGCAGCATCGGGGCGTCGTCCGCGATGCATCGATGCCCCGTGGATTTTGCGCATAATAACCTCAAGGCTGCCGCGAAAAGTCTTGTAGCATTCACCGCACCCAAATCGTCCCTGCCGGGTAAACTGCTCGAATGTCAGGCCGCAAGCAGGACAGGTGATAGCTTCCTGGGTGGGTGATTTCTTCACGACCGGCAGATCTCCGGCCAGTCCGGAAAGGATCTCCGAAAGCGGAAACGGCATATTGTCCAGCGGCGAATGAAATCCCCGGGCCGCCGCGCAATCCTTGCACAACGCCAGCGACATCTTCTCATTATTGATGATCTGTGTGAGGTGAACCTGTGCTTCCCGCTTCTTACAATCCTGGCATAACATATCTATCCGCCTTATTTAGCTCAGTTTATCTCCGCCAGATGGCCATCGACTATCTCGAATTTCCGGGCACACTTTTCGGCAAGCTCCTGGTTGTGCGTGGCGATCAGGAAGGAGATGTCGTTGTCCCGGTTGAGCTGGAACAGGAGTTCGTGTAACTTACGACCGGTCATCGTATCAAGATTTCCGGACGGTTCGTCGGCAAGTACAATTTGAGGCTCGTTTGCGAGTGCTCTGGCAACAGCCACGCGTTGTTGTTCTCCCCCGGACAAGTGTCTCGGAAGATGCGTTGTTCTATCGCTTAAACCTACCTGCGCCAGAAGTAGTTCCGCCTTTTTCGTGGCCTCATTTCTCTTTTTTCCGGCAACCAACAGCGGCATCATCACATTCTCAAGCGCCGTGAAGTCATCCAATAAATAGTGGAACTGGAAGACAAAACCAATATGCCGGTTGCGAAACTGTGCCAGCTCCTGTTCCGACCGATCGTTGAGCCGGGTATCATCCACCCAGACTTCACCACTGGTAGGACGATCAAGGCCACCCAAAATGTGCATGAGTGTCGACTTGCCGACCCCGGATGCACCGGTCACCGCCGCTATTTCCCGCCTTTTCATCTTCAAACTGATTCCTTTGAGGACCGGCAATGCTGCATTGGTTGTCTTGAACTCCCGATGTATATCGTTGGCCGTCAGTATGTAATCGCTGTTTGAGACCAAGTTTAAAAACTCCTATTTCACCGGTGCGGAACGTCCCTGTATACTATAGTATTTTCGCCATTTTCTTCCAAAAATTTACTTTTCACCCGTTTCAGCATTCGTTTATTCGCGGAGAACATCGATTACCGACATCCGTGCCGCCTGATCGGCCGGGTAAAGTGCGGCAAGGAAACAAATAACGATGGTGGCAATGCCGGTGCCGATGAAATCAAAGAGATGAGTTTCAATGGGCAGATAGCTTACGAAGTAAATGTCCGGAGGCAATGAAATGAAGCCGAACTGGTTTTGTAAGTAAGCCGCCAGTAATGCTAAGAGCCATCCTGCCAGCACACCCACGGCTCCGATTGTTAAGCCGTTGTATACAAATATCTTACGAATCGATGCGGGAGTTGACCCGATCGTTTTGAGAATCCCGATTTCGGCCCGTTTTTCCATGGTCAGCATCACCAGAGTGGAAATAATAGAAAAGGCCGCTACCAGGACTATGAGGATAAATCCTAAAAAGAGTATCTTTTTCTCGAACGCGATCCAGGTGAAGAGATTCTTATGGAGTTCGTTCCAGGGCACAATCTGATATTTGTAATCCAGGGCTGAATCAATAATCCCCTTCATGCGCTCGGCCTGATAAATATCCTGTAGTTTCAGGTGAATTGCCGTCACGGCATTATCGGTCTTGAACAATCGCTGCGCCGCCGAGAGCGAAATATAGGCGAGATTATCATCAAACTCATAAAGTCCGGTTTCAAAGAGGCCCGAGATGTAAAATTTGGCGACCCGAGGCCGGATTTTACGCTGGAGATCTTCGCCTTTAAGCGAGTACAGAACCACGGATTCGCCGAGGAAGACATTGAGTCGGTCAGCCAGACTGCTGCCTATGAGCATTGCCGGAATGGTATCGTTGTCGGCAACCAATGAATCCAGGTCATAGTCTCCGGCCTTGATGTCCGAGGCCAGTTCCGATGTCTTTTGTTCGAGTTCGGGGATGATTCCGCGAATGATAATACCATCTCCCTCGGTGGCCGATGAAATCGCCGCTTTATAATAGATAAACGGCGATGCGGCCAGAACGCCGGGAATCTTCTCCAGTTTGTTCACTACATCCATGTAGTCTGTTATCAGGTTGTTATCGGCAGAGAAAATAGTGATGTGGGAGGTTGTTCCGAGCAGCCGGCTCCGTATCTCTGATTCGAACCCGTTGTGCATAGACATGACAAAACAGACGACTGCAACGCCGAGCGTGACCCCCAAAGTGGTAATCCAAGTTGAGACAGAAATGAAAAAACGGCCTGATTTCAGGTATCGACGGGCAATGAAGGCTTCATATCGCATCAGTCGATTATACAACGGGTTGATTAAGGGAGCAATCTTTTTCACCGATGAACCACAGGCACAGAAAGATTGTTTCTATCATTAGAGATTGCCCGGGCATGTCGGGATGTCACAAGCAGGCACATTCTTCTAAATTGACACTGGCCAGAAGTCGACTTATATACTGTAAGTCTAAACCTCGCCAACTTTATCGGAGCCGTTATTGAAGACACTGCTAACGCTCGCCGCCGTCGCAGTACTTGTCGCAACAGTTGAATCGACCACTATCCATGTACCCGCAGAGCAACCGACTCTTCAGGCCGGAGTCGATGCCAGCGTGGACGGTGATACTGTTCTTGTCGCCCCCGGAGTATACGCCGGGACCGGCAACTATAATGTCGATTTCGGCGCTAAAAACCTGGTGGTTATTGCTGAATCAGGGCCTGACTCGACTATTGTCAATTGCTTTGACAGCGCCGGCGCTATCAGGCGGGGGTTTATCCTGGAACAGAACCAGGATTCCACATCCGTTTTAGACGGATTCACACTCCGGCAGGCTACTATTGGCGTCTACATGATGGGCTCGGCACTCATTCGCAACTGTGTGATAGACAGCAACGGCATCGGCGTGTACATCCAGGGAAACCCGGAATTGGACAGCTTAATCATAAATAGTAACGATACAGGAGTATTTGCCGAGGTCAACAGCCTCCTGAGACTTCACAGACTCTCAATCAAGGGCAATCGTACCGGGGTTTCTCTGCTGAACTCAAGTGCGGCAATACATCTGTGCCAGGTCGACTCGAATCGTCTGGGCGTGGAGATTCTCAACGGAACCCTCAGCCTGGTCGACGTCAACCTTGTCAACAACGATACGGCAATTGGCGGTGCGATCGGTCCGGGTTCGACACCGATATCCGGGAACCGCTGCGGATTCACCGACAATAACATCAGCATCCGTGGCGAGTGTACTCTGACCGACTGCACAATCGATGGCGGCGCGATCGGTATCGAGAGTTCGTTTCCCGACGAGATTCTTGCGACCACCTGCCAGTTCAGCAACCTGACATCGGTTGTGGTCAGTCAAACCGTCAGCCCCAAAGTAAAAACATCACGCGACAACATTGCCGCAGCGCCGGACTATGTTAACCCGGGCGCCGAATTTATCAACTGCATCTTCAGCGACAATCCCGGAAATATCGCGTTCATTTCCAGTGGCTCCGACGGTGACGTCAGCGCGCTGGTGATGGATTCCTGTTTGGTACAGAACAATGGCGGCGGGATCGATGTCTATGGGACGCTCGACATGACGTCGACGCTGTATGCGCAGAACGGAAGGGGTATTCATTACACCGTTCACAAGGACGTGCTCTTTACACACAGCATAAAGAACACTACGATCGCTTTCAACGCGGACACCGGGCTATCGGTGAATTCCTATAAATATCTACCCCTGGTTATTGAGTCCAGCCTGATTGCCTATAACAGCGGAGTCGGTGTCGCGTATAGTGAGCAGGATACTACCGGCACCACAAAGGTTACCTGCACCGATGTTTTTGGCAATACGGCCGGCGAATATGCGTATTTGTCTGATCAGACGGGACTGAACGGAAATCTCTCTCTCGATCCCTACTTCTGTCAGCCCGACAGCGGAGATTATACAATTAAAGACATCTCTCCGTGCGCTCCCATGAACAACAACTGCTCTGAGCTCATAGGCAAATACGCGGAAGGGTGTCTCGATGCCCCCCCGGTCGTAACATCGTCCGACACTGTCTCGGTGATTGAGGATTCAATGCTGGTTTACCGGGTCAGTTTTGTCGATGCCGACGGCCCGGACACAATCATCTCGATTGACGAGCAGGTTTCCTGGCTCGCCTCCGACGCCGATAGCATCTATGGCGTCCCGACCAACAATACATCCGACACAAGTTTCATCGTTGCTGTCTCCGACGGATATAAAGGTGATACGCTTGCAGTACTCGTACATGTCATCCCAGTCAACGACAGTCCCTTGATGACGCCGATAGTACCCAAGGAGCTGTTCGAAGGGACCTCTATCAACTTTCTGGTGAGCGCATCTGACATCGATAGTGATACGCTCAGCCTCCTGGCTTTCGACTTGCCGCCCAATGCTCAGTTTGTCGACAGTGGAAACAACAGAGGGCTGTTCAGCTTCAGCCCGGATTTTCAGTCAAGCGGCGATTATGTTGTAAGATTTCTTGCGGACGACGGAGTCTCCGCTGACACGCTTCCGGTCAACATTACGGTGCTCGACGGCGACCCATTGGTGATGAACTTGACGACTCCGCAAGAACCGGACACTCTGCACGTGCTGTCCGACTTCCCGCTCTTCCAATGGGTCTGCAGCGATCCGACCGGTGTGTATCCGATCCAGGGGTACGAACTGCTTGTCACAGATGATACCGCCGGTACCACCGACACCCTCTGGCGGTTGGATTCGGTGTCAACTACGAAGGATACCGTCACCTATGGTGGCATCCCGCTTATCGATGGACAGCGGATCTATGTTCAAGTACGAACATTTAACGGAGCTATCTGGTCATCCTGGTATGGGTCCATATTCCGCACGAATTCCATTCCTACCGAACCGACGCCTTTCCGTCCGGCCCGCGACTCCGTAATCTTCGTCCAGCCGGTTTTGTACGTGCTGAACAGCTTCGATGCAGATTCCGATACTGTGAGGTACGATTTTGAAGTCTATGACGACAGCCTGCTGACACATCGGCTCGCATTCATCGAGCAATTGCCCGAGGATCCGGATTCGACTGGGTGGATGGTAAGTGAGTCTCTTCCTGATGACCGTAGATATTACTGGCAGGCGCGAGCGTTCGATAATTTCGAGTATTCCGCGTGGTCTCCGACGGCGGTATTCTGGCTTGACGCCTCCTCACAACCGCCATCCCCACCCACTCTGGTGACGCCTCCGGACACGGTACCAATCGTATACACTCTGCTGCCGCAACTTGTCTGGCATCCTGCCCTGGATCCGGATCTTTACGATACCCTGCTCTACCGGTTATCTCTTTCGATTGACAGTAATTTCACGTTTGTCTATGTTCGTGACTCCCTGACTGACACAAGTCTCGTACTCACGGATTCGCTGGCCGTTAACACGAGGTATTGGTGGAAGGTCCGCGTCTCAGACCGCAACGGACTTACTGCGGAGTCTGATGCAAGTAGTTTTCAAACCTGGCTGTCAGGTGATGTCAACCATGATCACGTTTTTGATATTGGAGATCTCGTTTATCTGGTCGAGTATATGTTTGCCGGTGGACCTGCCGTCGAGCCTCCAGTAGCCGGCGACGTGGACGGAAGTTGCGGACTTGATATCGCCGACCTGGTATATATGGTGGAATATGCGTTTGCCGACGGCCCGCCGCCCGTTATCGGGTGCGCTGAATAACGTCTGCTCAAGCTGCTCCACCACTGACCACTGCTTGAACTTGCTAATCGTCCTTTCGATCCAGGTTCCTTAATATTCACGAGTTCCCCTCCCATTCGTGTACAGTATTCCTCACCGATACGCGCAGTGTCAATATTGTGACCGTGGATGTGGAGGTGTAATGTATTCCGCCACAAAATCTTAATCAGAAATCATACTAATTGGAGCACTTTTAACCACGAAAGGTTGTTACATCGTAGTGCAAACTATTAAACAAGGAGTTTAGTTAAAATGAGAAACTCAGTTCGAATGTTGGTCGTGGCCATAGTGCTCACATTTGGGTTGGTATCTTTTGCCGCGGCCCAGATGAAGGACGACAGCCACAAACAACCAGCCAAGAGTGACAGCACAGCGACCACTCAACCCGCAAAGATGGGTAACGGCGAAATGATGAACAGCACCATGACTCCGCAGGCCATGACACAGCAGAAACAAATGATGATGACCGATTTCACCAAGCTGCAGGAACGAATCGATTCGATGATGAAAACCAATGACATGAAGACTCTCAAAAGCGAGTTGAAAGACTTGCAGAGCATGGTTATGACCATGCGCGAAAACATGACGAAAAACATGATGAGCAGCACACAGCGCGGCAGCCGCATGAACGGCATGGCCGATTCGCAAGGCACGTCAGGTACGATGGGAATGCACACCCAGAGCACAACAACACCCAAACATAGTACGCATTCCCATTAACTTCAGTTCTCGAACAGGCGGCTCCCGAAGAGCCGCCTGTCGATAAGCGGGGTCATGGAGTCGAGTCTATCTTACGTGGCTTAATTGTTCAATACCCGCTTGATATAAGCGGGGGTAATCCATGGAGCCCCTGACATTGTCTAAAGAGAATGAGATTGTAAGGAGGTGAATGAAGTGATGAACTTTGGATTTGGCGGTATCTGGATGATTGTCATCTGGATAGTCATTATAGCAGCAATCGTGTTCGCAATCAGAGGATTGACCGGCTCTTCGCGGGGAGAAGATCGTCACGCTGAGTCGCCTCTCGAAGTGCTTAAGCGCCGTTATGCCGCCGGCGAGATTTCTCAGGCGGAGTTTGAAACAAAGAAGCACGACTTGATCAGCAGTTAGCAGGAGTCTTGTAGATGAGCGACGCGACTCACATAGATCCGATATGCGGCATGAAGGTCAGCGACAACACGCCGCACTTTGTCCAACAGAATGGAAAGAAGGTGTATTTCTGCTCTGCCGGCTGTAGGCAGAAGTATCTGAAATCGCACCAGCCGTATCCTGCCGAAGAACAACTGCTCGACCCGGTCTGCGGTATGAAGGTAAATCGCGATAGTAAGTTCCATGCATCACACCTTGGTGAGGAATACTATTTCTGTTCCGCCGGATGCCAGAAGAAATTCGAGGCGGATCCCCGGAAGTATTTTGGGAGGAGTTCCCCTGGTCACTCCGACGGAGCGGGAAATGGCGGACATCCGAAGCAACACGAGATGCTGGCAACGGCACCAGCGCCCCTACCGACAGGGATTACGAAAGCAGAATACACTTGCCCGATGCACCCGGAAGTCGTCAGTGACCGTCCAGGCAATTGTCCCAAGTGCGGCATGGCGCTCGAACCCCGCACGGTTACACTCGAAGAGGAAGAGAACCCCGAACTGACAAGCATGACCCGCCGCTTCTGGGTCAGTGTCGCCCTGTCGGTGCCGTTGCTGTTTCTTTCTATGGGTAAAGATATCCCCGGAGTCAGTTCGTGGCTCCACAGCTTCCTCTCACCCGGTACAATGACACTCCTTGAGTTGCTCCTGGCTACCCCGGTGGTGCTTTGGGGAGGCTGGCCGTTTTTCGTTCGCTTCTGGCAGTCGCTACTCCACAAAAGCCCCAACATGTTCACCCTGATCGGAATGGGTGTGGGCGTGGCATATTTGTACAGCGTGGTCGCGGCACTCTTCCCCACTATCTTCCCGCCTTCGTTTCGTACGGAGTCGGGTCAGGTCGCCGTCTATTTTGAAGCGGCCGCCATCATTGTCGCTCTCGTGTTACTCGGCCAGGTACTTGAACTTCGTGCCCGCAGCCGGACCGGGGCCGCCATTAAGGCGCTACTCGGTTTGGCGCCGAAAACGGCGCGTCGGGTGAACTCCGACGGATCTGAAGAAGACATCCCATTAGATCAGGTCCACTCAGGCGACCGGCTTCGCGTGCGTCCGGGAGAAAAAGTGCCGGTCGACGGCACAATCGTGGAGGGACACAGTTCCTTCGATGAATCAATGATTACAGGGGAATCGATCCCGGTTGAAAAGTCAAATGGCGACAAAGTTATTGGCGCTACCGTCAACGGCAATGGTACGTTTGTAATGAAGGCGGAAAAGGTCGGCGCCGATACGTTACTGTCCCAAATAGTGCAAATGGTCGCGGCCGCACAACGGAGTCGCGCGCCAATCCAGAAAATGGTTGACGTCGTTTCATCCTACTTCGTTCCAACCGTCATTGGCATCGCGGTGATGACGTTCGCAATCTGGGCAATGGTGGGGCCCGACCCAAAATTCACCCACGCCTTGATAAACGCCGTGGCGGTGCTGATTATCGCCTGTCCATGCGCGCTCGGGCTGGCTACCCCCATGTCCATAATGGTGGCCAGCGGCAAGGGCGCCACCGTCGGTGTACTGTTTAAGAATGCAGAAGCTATTGAAACGCTCAGAAAAGTGGATACTCTGGTTGTGGACAAGACCGGAACTCTTACCGTCGGTAAGCCGAAACTGGTTTCGGTATATGCGCACGGCCAATGGGACAAGAACGCGATTCTGGCGCTCGCCGCCGGTCTCGAAAAGGGAAGCGAGCATCCGCTGGCCGGGGCCATAATTGAAGGCGCCCGCGATAGGAAAATAGATATCAGTGATACAACCGAATTTGAAGCCGTTACCGGGAAGGGTGTGACGGGTAAGGTGAGCGACAAATCGGTAGCACTCGGCAACCGTGCGCTGCTCGATCAGCTGCACATCGATGCTTCCCCCCTTGCGGCCAAAGCCGAAGAAATGAGGCGAGCCGGACAGACGGTCATGTTCGTTACGGTATCCGGAAAACCGGCCGGTCTGCTTGGTGTAGCTGATCCGATTAAAGAGACCACTCCCAGAGCAATAGAACAGCTTCATGAAGAAGGGATCTCAGTTGTCATGCTCACCGGTGACAGCAAAACTACTGCTCAAGCGGTGGCGGATGAACTCGGTATCGATGAAGTAGTGGCCGAGGTCCTGCCCGACCAGAAGGCTGAGGTGGTCAAGAAGCTCCAGCGGGAAGGGAAATTCGTGGCCATGGCTGGCGATGGTATCAACGATGCTCCCGCTCTGGCCCAGGCCCAGGTCGGCATCGCGATGGGTACGGGTACCGATGTAGCAATGGAGAGCGCCGGTATTACATTGGTCAAAGGCGACTTGACCGGCATTGTGCGCGCCCGCAAGTTGAGCCGATTGACGATCGGCAACATCAAGCAAAACCTGTTTCTGGCGTTCATCTATAACTCTATCGGGGTGCCTGTCGCCGCCGGGATCCTGTATCCTTTTTTCGGCATCCTTCTCAGCCCGATTATCGCCGCCGCCGCCATGAGTTTCAGCTCCGTATCCGTGATCACCAACGCTCTCAGACTCCGGCGGGCACAGGTGTAACTCCGGGAGCACCCATCCCCTGCCGCAACAAAAGGTTCTGAACAATTGTGCGATACAGGGCGTTTCAGTGTCGATGACGGATCAAAAGATTACCAGACAGACCACGATTGAGGACCTGGTGGGGATACTCCCTGACTCGGTACGGTATTTGAGCGAACAGGGTATCCGATGTATCCGGTGCGGTGAACCGATCTGGGAGACAATCGAGTCCGCCGCCCGCCAGAAAGGGCACGATGACGCCGCCATTGACCGATTTGTGGCCGAGCTGAATGGGATGTATCACAGGGTAGCCAAGACCGATTAACGCAATGGCTTAGTTATTACGGCCAAGTTCGGACTCGTTGGTTAATAACTTTTGACAATCGCTGGTGTGGAGTTATATTGACTTAGAGTTTTGCCAAGGGAGGTTTTATGGGGTTTGCACGGCCGCTTCGAATACTGGGGCTGATTATTGTCGCATTGGGTTTGCAGTCACAAACAGTGTCCCCTGTCAGTCTGGATTTTGGCCCGCCGGTCGTAGTTGATCAGTCACTTGGACCCGTGGCCCTGAGCAAAATCCCGGAAGACCACCCCTTCAACAACTATCTGCTCGCGAGTTCCGACAATTACTTCCTGCTTCTTGTAAATCTTCCGTGGACAAGTAATTGGTCGATGGTTCGTATAACGCATTCAGGTGACCTCGTCGACACTATTCCGCGTCAATTGCGTCCGACAGCTTATCAGCTCAATATGTACCGGTACGGAGTCACCTGGTCCGCACCTTACTTCTACTTATGGGAGGGGTTGAACGACAGTGTATTCTATACCCGATTTACCGAAGATCTATCTCTAGTTGATCAATCCCCACGATATCTCTGCCCTATTCATAAATCAATCGCGGTCGGTGGTCACGAGGCGTGGACTTTTCGGGACTATCCAGGTGGTATCTGGGCCTACGATGCCGTGACGGACAGCGAGATGTTTGTTGGCCCGGTCGGTGCCGTCGGCTGGCCTTCGATGATTGGTGTGCGGATGGCCGGCCTGGTTGTAGATAGTGGCGCGTTTATTTATCGTAATAATCCTTTAGACAGCCTGACTGAATTCGTTTACGTATCTCCGACAGGTGATGTCCAAGTCCTTGCGCCTCAGACCGGAGCCAATTCCCCAAGCGGAGGGGTTCCATATACGACGGATTCAGCCGTCTTTTGGAAATTGACCAGTCGTTACGGTGACGCCGATTTTGCCTACTATTTTGTATCTCCTTCAGATTCAGCGGGCACACGAAACCTTCATATTGTCGATCTTCCCAATTTGCCAGGGCGGTATGACAGTTATCACTCAAGATTTGCGGTTAAGGGGAACATAGGTCTGCTGATCGGACAATACAGCGAAGATATATACAAGACTTTTGCAGCCTCAGTAGATCTCCGGTCTGACTCCCTGTTGTCATTTCAGTGGCTGAATCTCGACAGAACCCTCGGTGTAGCCAGCGAGGTCTGTATTTCTGACGGAGGTGCTATTGCCATTAACAAGCTGCAAAACGGGATCGAGGCAGTACCTTTATTGGATCAGGACTTTACCACAATTGGCGCCAATCGCCCCGTCCTGTACGGTAACGGTTATTCATCATGGCCATCGGTCCTTCTGGACAGCCTCGGGCTTTTTGTCTACGCTGTCAACGGGAGTGAGAGAGGAACCGGGATAGTCGGATACACCTGGAGTGATCCGCGCGCCGATAACCTGACCAGCCCCGACAAGTACCCCTTACCATTGCTCGATAGCGGTGCCTTCTTTCCGTTCCTGTTCGATTATGATGGCGGTCGAGGATTCTTCTGGAGGCAGGAACCTCCGCCCGACTCAAACTACCTGGTGCCTATAGAGGTAAAGCAGCATATCTGCCTCTATCGCGATGTCGTGCCCTCCAGTTCCGACATTGCTTCAGCCATGACACTGGAGATAGCACATCGAAACGCCACATCTGAACCGTCGGTATCACAAGTCGGGGACCGTTTGTATTTCATCAGTCAAGCCAGCAGTGCCTTCCGACTCAAAGCTATTGATCTGACTGCTGACACGTTGCTTTCGTTCGTAAAGATTATATACTCGGACGGACCCGCTATTCTGCATAAGCGGTCAGATACGCTTATCCAGTTAGGCGCGGACAATAACTGTCTGAATTATAATTGCGGGAATATCCTGCCGTGTTGCCTGTTCCGTCCGTACCTGTATATCCAGGGCTATCTCAACACAATTCCAATCTCTCGCTTCGATATAACCCTGACAAATGACACATATGATTATCCGGGTTCGTTCCAGGATTGCAGGGGGGCTGAGATTGACGGCGAGTATTATGTCGCGGTCGCAAACGCGTTCAAACTCGTGAAAGTGGATTTTGCGACTCGCAATTTGACGGTTGTGGTTGACCTGCGGACTCTTCTGTGGCCCGATCAACCGGCACCATCGGTGGTGCGGCTGCTGCAAATCGGCGACTATCGGGCGGTATTCTTCTTCAGACGAGACCAGGGTCGACAGGAGGCGCTGCTGTTCGATCAAAACTGGCAGCTTGTTGACCACGAGGAGATTCCAACGGAAGGAGCGGTCCAGCAAGTCGGAGATATTGTTTACAGCACTGATTCGACAACGTTATTCTTGGCTTATTCATCGTTCTTGCCATATCCCTATTCTTCCAAGCGCCTGGTTGTTCAGCCTTTCACTCTGGATGTAATTACCGATGTCGGTAACGGCAATCCGGTTCCGGAAACGTTTAAGCTCACACAGAACTACCCGAACCCGTTCAACCCATTGACAACGATCGAATATGACATCCCACGACGCTCCCGAGTAACACTTTCCGTTTACAACGTACTTGGGCAAAGGGTCAGAACTCTGGTCGATGAAGAGCAGGCAGCCGGTCCGCATACGGTTGTCTGGGACGGCACGACCGATGTCGGTCAGAAAGTAGCCAGCGGCATTTATCTGTATCATCTGCAAACCGGCGACCGGGTCTCTACGCGAAAGATGATGCTGTTGAAATAAGCACTGCCGGCTGATGCTCCCCGTCTCGGCCGATGAAAAGCCGCCAACCGCCTCAGTTAACGTATTGACAAACAAGTACTTACCCGATCGCAAAGGTGGTCGTACGTTCGGTTGGGGCTGTAAACGCGATACCCACAGCTGACCAGGTGATGGGCGGGGCGAACTTGACTTAACTTATTGTGAAGTCTATATTATTGGGCTAAAGTCGCGAGAGTGGCGGAACTGGCAGACGCGCTGGACTTAGGATCCAGTGCCGTAAGGCGTGGGGGTTCAAATCCCCCCTTTCGCACCAATCTTTCGAAGAAAACGCACGGGCTGGACCACTTATTGTCCGTCCGCGCTGAACCGCCCATGCAAACCGCTGTTCTCAAGGAAAGCGCTGATAGTATGGCACCCCGTTAATCGGAGTTGAACGAAGTGAAAGTAGAAATCAAAGAACTCGATAAGCTGGTTCGGGAGCTCTCCGTTGAGGTTCCGGCCGACACCGTAACGACAAAACTCGAAGAGAAATTCCGCGATGTCCAGCGGTCGGTCACCCTTAAGGGGTTCCGAAAGGGCAAAGCTCCCATGGACGTGATCAAGCGGATGTACACCGGTGCGGTCCGTGAAGACGTTGCCGAGGAGCTGATCAAGACCACTTATCCGGATATCGTCCGCCAGCATACCCTGAAAGTGGCTTCGTATCCAACCGTCACGACCCTGGATTACCTCGAGGATGGCGGATTTGCCTATAAGGCGACGGTCGAGATTTTCCCCGAAATCGAAAAAGTAGACTTTACCGGACTGGAACTTGAAACACGCGAAATTCAGGTCAGCGACGACGAAGTTAACGAAATTGTCGAGCTGCTCCGTAAACGTCACTCCGATGTTCGCGAGGTCCAGCGGGAAACACGCGACGGTGATGTGGTTATGGTGGATATCGAGAAGATATTCGACCCGGACATGGTGCTCGCGCAGAGTAAGTTCGACAACTCTGAGGTCGATCTGGGAAGCAAGCTGACCGTCAAGGAATTTAAGGAACAGCTGGTCGGTATGAAAGCAGGCGATCAAAAAGAGATTGAAGTCAACTACGAAGCGGATTATCCTGACAAGCAGTTTGCCGGGGCGCATCTGAAGTACCGGGCAACCATCAAAACGGTCAAAGAACGGATAATGCCGGAGATGACCGATGCTTTCGCCAAGTCGACCGGCGAGGCCGAGACAGTACTTGAATTGAGAATGAAAATTCGCGAACAGATAAAACTACAAAAGACAGATGAACTCAATCGGGCTCACCGCAACCAGGTGATCGCGCAGGTATGTGACAAGAACAACATTCCGATACCGCGCGCCATGATCGATGAGTACCTCAACAACGTGGTAGAAGATTTCAAGAAGCAGTACAAAGACATCAATGAAGAGGAAATTCGTAAGAATTACGAACCCGTCGGCACAAACACGCTTCGATGGAATTTCCTGCTTCACCACCTGGCCAAGCAGGAAAATATTGAAGTTTTGCCCTCAGATACCGAAAACCTGATTAAGAAGTTTGCCGACAATTACAAGATTACGATCGAGCAAGCGCGCGAGGGTCTGCAGAAGTCCGGCAATATCGCCGACCTTCGGGAGTCGTTGCTTGAAGACAAGGTGATCGATTTTCTCGTGAGCAAGGCCACGATGAAAAAGCAGACGAACTGATGTCGGCGTTATTTATGTATAATGAACAAATAGCTTTTGTAATAAACTACAAGGATGTGGAAGGTTAAATGACTGACACAATCAAAGCCAATTTTCTGGTACCGATGGTGGTCGAGCAGACCGGCCGGGGTGAAAGGGCCTATGACATTTTTTCCCGTCTGCTCAAGGACCGGATCATCTTTATCGGCACGCCTATCGATGACACAATAGCCAATCTGGTAATCGCGCAGATGCTTTTTCTCGAAGCCGAAGACCCGGAAAAAGACATATTCGTGTATATCAACTCGCCGGGTGGTTCGGTCACAGCCGGAATGGCCATATACGATACTATGCAGTTCATCAAACCGGATGTCGCCACCACCTGCATGGGAATAGCGGCCTCTATGGGCGCCTTCCTGTTGGCGGCCGGCACCAACGGCAAGCGGGCGGCCCTGCCCAACAGCCGGATCATGATTCACCAGCCGATGGCCGGTACTCAGGGACAAGTGTCCGATATCGTGATCATGACCAAGGAATTCAGCGAAACCAAAAAACGGCTGAACGATCTGCTGGTGAAACATACCGGCCAGCCGCTCGAAAGAATCGAAAAGGATACGGACCGTAATTTCTTCATGTCGCCCGAAGAGGCCAATGACTACGGTCTGATCGACAAGGTGTACGGCTCCAAGCGATCGACCAAGGGATAACGTCAAATATGTTGAATCCTTTGGATGTCCCCGTTGTTGTACATACATTGAAGCCGCTGAACGAAGAAACCATTGGAATGAAAATATAACCTATGTCACGCGACTCAGATTATTCACGACTTCCGCAGCGATGCAACTTCTGTGGCAAGGCCTCGGGCCAGGTCCGGCGCCTGTTTTCCGGTCATGAAGCCTTCATCTGCGATGAGTGTATCGAACTCTGTCACGACCTGATACAGAACGCCCCCGACCTCGAGCAACCGGCCGAGATAAAGAACCTCCCCACACCGTCGGAAATCCGGCAGTTTCTCGACCAGTACGTAATCGGGCAGGACCACGCTAAAAAGACGGTGGCGGTGGCGGTGTACAATCACTACAAGCGGATTAACAGCCGCCTGGGTGTGCGTCTCGAAGGCGGCAAGGACGACGAAACCGAACTGGAGAAATCCAACATCCTTCTGCTCGGTCCGACCGGTACCGGCAAAACCCTCATTGCCCGGTCGCTGGCCAAGTTCCTGAAGGTCCCGTTCACGATCGCCGATGCCACGGTACTTACGGAAGCTGGGTATGTGGGCGAAGATGTCGAAAACATCCTCGTCCGCCTGTACCAGGCTTCGAACTTTAACCAGCAGAAAACTGAACGCGGGATTATCTATATTGACGAGATCGACAAGATATCACGCAAGGACGGAAATCCTTCGATTACCCGTGATGTTTCGGGAGAGGGTGTTCAACAGGGATTATTGAAGATCCTTGAAGGTACGGTTGCGAACATTCCACCCAAGGGCGGCCGGAAACATCCGGAGCAATCGTTCGTGCAGATCAATACCAGCAATATACTGTTTATATGCGGCGGGGCGTTCGACGGCCTCGAAAAGATCATCGCACGGCGAATCGGCAAAAAAACGGTCGGGTTCGAAGCTGAAAATACGTACGTCAGTCAGCATTCCGACGAAATATTCGAGTACACCCTGCCGATCGACCTGATTACCTACGGTCTGATTCCCGAACTCGTGGGTCGTCTCCCGGTGACCGCGCCGCTGAAATCACTGGACGAAGCTGCTCTGCTAAGCATTCTGACTGAACCGCGCAATGCACTGGTCAAGCAGTATACAAAGCTATTCGACATGGAGGGTGTGCGGCTGAAATTCGACCCCGCAGCTTTGAAGGCGGCGGTAAAAGTTGCCCAGGAGTTGAAAACCGGCGCTCGGGCGCTTCGCTCTATCTTCGAGAAGGCGATGCTCGATGTTATGTACGAGATTCCGTCGATGCCGGAAGTTGTGGAAGTGGTTATTCACGACAAGGTGTTCACCGAGAATGCCCGCCCGCAACTGGTCACCAGTGCCGAAGCCCGCAAGGCCGGTTGATTCGGCATTCGTATATATTCGCAGCCAATCTCCACAAGAGATTGGCTTTTTTCTGCCCGGCAACACGGACGGCACTGCCTGCAGCTCGCCGATTTCATGTGAACCCCGCTCAACGAACTGTCGTAAACCTATCGAGAATCCTGTTGACAGCACTGATGTTTCCGGAGTTACTTCACCACACCTTAAGATGAATTATCAAGGAGTCAAAATGAATTCAGCAACGGATGTTCTCGCGGGGATTTTCCGCGTCAACAACGCTCTGATAGAACGGTCACTTGAAGGAATCGACGCCAAAGACCTGACCGTTCGTCCCGAGGGGCGCACCAACTCGTTTCAGTTTCTCCTCGGTCATATAACCACATACCGATACTCTGTGGCCCGGATGCTGGCCGGCGAGTTGACGTGTCCATTCGGTGATCTGTTTATTCGCGGCACACAACCTCTGGCAGCCTCCGAGTATCCCGAAGTCCGGGAGATCATACCTACATTCCGGGAGATTTCAGTCGAACTGCAAAATCGGCTCACTCTGGCTTCCGATGAACTGCTCGCCCAGGAGCTTCCCCGGAAATTCCCGAACGGGGAAAACACTGTTCTGGGCGGCGTGTCGTTTTACGCCCTCCACGACAGTTATCACGCAGGTCAGCTCGGGTATCTCAGGAAATTGCTCGGCTATGACCAGCTCGTCGGATAGTTCAGCAAATAAACAGTATTTGTACTGCCCGGCGCCAGAGGCTATATTGACCGAAAAATCTGGAGACAATTCATGTCCGAACGGGTAGAAAAGTTCAAGGAAGACCGGGAGAGGCTCAATGAGTTGATTCTTTCCCGCGACAATATCAACATCAAGCGTTTCTTCGGCATTGACTCCGCGGTCTATCGCGATGGCGCGCTTGACGCTAAGACAAAGGAGTTGCTCGGGTTGGTGGCTTCACTGGTACTCAGGTGTGATGACTGCATCAGCTATCACGTGCTGCAGGCGCGGCAGTGCGGCGTGACGTACGAAGAATTCGACGAAGTCATGTCGATAGGCCTTGTAGTGGGTGGTTCAATTACGATACCTCACATTCGACGAGCGTACAGATTATGGGAAGATGCACAGCAGTAGTCTTATCGATTCTACTTATATTTAGTATTGTGGCGGCGCCGCTAAGGGCCGAGCATTCGCCGGAATTCGACTCCCTGCTCGCCTGGTACAAGACGCACTACGATTTCACAAAGCCGGATGACACGGTTTATACTTTTGACGGAGAATACCAGGCTCCCGAAGGCTTCCACGCCCCGGACTCAGCAGGGCTTTCGGAATTTGCCGCATGGATCCAGAATTTCCCCATCTGGCACCGATGGAAATCGGTTGGGAAATGGGACGGTGGCAAAATGTACGAATTCAGCGAAATCAGCCGGGTCGTGCATATACCCTGGACCGGGCCGACTTTTAGAGACCGGGCAATTCCCATTCGGCTTATCGGCGAATACCTGTGGTATAGAAATCGTCAACTCGACATGGCTGTCGTTCCACCTTCCGGCGTGGAACTCACCTACCCGGTCTGGCTCAGCGGGAAACCGTCATACAACGCCCGAATGGAACTCATCATCAAACCGGGGACAAAACGAGACTCAAGCGATACCGAGTATTACCAGTTTCTGACGTTCGCGATGGCAAACGTTACCTACAAGAGTCTGGCCAGGAATTGTGATTCAATCGCGCCTGGAGATATCATGCCGGGCGATCTATTTATAACCTATGACAGCACGGGTAAGTCCGGCCAGGTCTACGTTATCATGCATGTAGTGCAAAACGACCTGGGGGACAAACGGTTCATTGTGGCTACCGGCGGTACCGAAGCTTGTGACTTTTATATTCCCAGGGTGAATCCCGACCGCGAAAATCCATGGATAACCCGGGAAGATATTGCGGCGCTGAATTCCGGATACCCCAACGCCGGTTTTTATCGCCTGCACCTCGCGGAAACTCTCAGATAAAGAGCTTGTCAATCAGTTTGAATTATCCTACGTTTTTGCTCAAACTGCTGTACCGCCGGAGCCCAGCCAGAGACGCTGGGATGGGTTGCGAAACTTTGAAAAGGTGTGGCGGGTGACGAGGTCGGGTGAACGTGGAATATCGCCTATTACATGAATGGCCGCAGACAAAACACGAAGCCAGAACTATATTGGACAGCCTGGCCGGACTCGTGAGTATCACACCATTCTTGCGCGAACCCAAAACGATTGCGGCGGTCGACACCGCCTACGGCACAAATGCCGAAGTCGCGTACGTGTCGGCCGTTCTTGTTTCTTTCCCGGAACTCCAGGAGATGGAGCGCGCCTTTCACTTCGAGAAAGTTCGTTTCCCATACATCCCCGGATTCTTCTACTTCCGTGAAGGCGAAACGATCATCAAAGCACTGGCTAAGCTGGAAAATGAACCGGACGTGATAATCGTCCACGGCCACGGTATCGCGCATCCGGATCGTTGCGGCATAGCCAGCCTGATCGGTCTGGCCTTTGACAAACCGACTATCGGATGCTCTCGAAAACTGCTGGTCGGCCAACATCATACTGTCCCACCCGGCAAAGGGAATCACCAGCCGATCACGGTTAGTTCACACGAGGTCGGCCTCGCCTATCGGACAAAAGATGGCGTCAAACCAATTTTCATCTCGCCCGGTCACAAGTGCGACCTTCGGCAGGCCCAGGATATCATTGTAAGGAGTCTGCGCGGATTCAGACAGCCGGAACCGCTGCGTCTGGCCCATCTTTACGCCAATAAGTTCAGGCGTCATGCCGAGCGAAAGGATTCCGTTTCCTCAGGTTCGATCACTGAAACCATTTAGAAATCAGGATGTTCTACAATCACGATGAGCATACAAGCTGATTTGCGGTCCGACATTCTGGCTCGTGTCAAAAAGAGTCTCCCCCGCCAGATCGAGTGGCGGCGACGTTTCCACATGTATCCCGAGCTCTCCGACGAGGAATACGAAACAACGGCTTTTATTAAGACTCAGCTGGCCAAAATCGGAATCAAAATCCTTCCGGTTAAATTAAAGACGGGTATCCTGGCCGAAGTTCGTGGTGATAAGACGGGAACGGTCGTCGCCGTAAGAACAGATATCGATGCTCTGCCAATCCAGGAGCAGACAAACCTTCCCTTCAAATCAAAGATCCCCGGGCGTATGCATGCGTGCGGCCACGATATGCACATGGCGACGGTGCTGGGCACCGCCGCGGTGTTGAATGAAATGAAAAGCAATCTGCATGGGACAGTTAGATTCATCTTTCAGCCTTCCGAAGAAATGCCGCCGGGTGGGGCGCGACCGATGATCGCTGCCGGAGCGCTTAAGGATGTGTCGATGATATTTGGTCTCCATGTAGATCCGCGGCTGGCCACCGGCAAGATTGGTCTTCGCAATGGCCCGACTATGGCCTCGGTGACTGATTTTGACCTGATTATCCACGGCAAGAGCGGACATGCGGCGCGTCCACATCAGACTGTCGATGCAATCACAACAGCCGCGGAGGTGGTTGAATCGATCCAGAAAATCATTTCCCGGGAAATAGATCCGATCCAACCGGTGGCAATTACCTTCGGCAAAATAAGCGGCGGTGTAGCCCGTAATGTTATTTGCGACCGGGTCGAACTGACCGGTACGGCTCGCGCGCTCGCCCCCGAAGCCGCAAAGGCGCTCCCCAGATTGATTAAGAGAACAGCAGAATCGGTGTGCCGGGCCCGCGGAGCCAGACTGGAGATACGACTTATAGCCGACTACCCGGTATTAGTGAACCATCCGGAAGCGAACGCCATCTATCAACGAAACTGCGAATTGCTGTTCGGCAAAAATAGTGTCACTGACACTCCCATGGGACTCGGCGGTGAGGATTTTGCCTGCTATCTGGACAAAGTGAAAGGCGCCATGTTCCGCCTTGGCACGATGAACAAGAAGATCCAGGCGGATAAACCCTGGCATTCACCGGACTTCATCGCGGACGAAAACGGCCTGTACTATGGTACCGCCGTGTTAGTCGCATCCGTCATCGATTATCTCAAAGGCAAGAAATAATGAAAGCAGCGTTGCTGTGTATCGGACTCGCGCTTGTCACCCTCGGAACTTCCACGCAAGCCGTTACCATTGGAGCTCAAACGCTCACTTACGCGGATTTCAACAGCATTCAGGATATCACCACTTCTATCTCTCACGTGTACTTCGCCACTACCGAGGGAATCATACGGTACAACAAGGATTCACAGACCTGGGAAGAGCCGATGACAGGCAGCACGGGTCTCGATAATCAAGACATCCGGCGGGTTTGGGTGAATACGTTCGATGACAAATTGTACGCGCAGACCGGCATGGGACAGTTCGAATACGACAACGTATTTGACCGATGGCTATCGGTGACCGATATCCCTCAGCTTGAAAACAACTATGTGCACATTCAGCCGCCTGCGGTCATGTACGCACCGGCTCAGTACAATTATATCAACAACGGCACGCTGGTTGATCCGCTCGGCCGAAGTTTTCAGATTTCGGACATAATTGATGACCGGGCCGGTAACCTCTGGCTCGGCACCTGGGGACTAGGCGCTGCAGTCGCCGGCAGTGCCTCTGACATGATCGACCTGCTCCCGTTCGGACTCCTCCAGAACCGCGTGAACGCCGTTTACAATGACAGCGGTAGCCTGTGGGTCTCGGGAGCCGCCCTGAACAACATCCGCACCGGCATATCGATATTCAATCCTGATGACAACAACTTCAGCTATATCGAATCCGGTCTCTCCCCTGATTTCCCCGCCTCTGATGTCAATTGCATATTCGGCCAGGGCCAGTCGATCTTCGTAGGGACCACTCAAGGACTGCTGGAGTTCGACCGCAAGTCAATGCAGATGACTGCAACTCTGCACGAACGCGATGGGCTACCCGATGAAAACGTGCTGGCAGTAAGGGCAGTCGGCGATTCGCTTTTTGTGGGCACGGCCTCGGGTATGATGATGTATACGCACGCGACCGACTCCGCACACTTGATCCGACCCAGACTTTTTACCAATACCGCGATCTATGATTTCGAAGTCACGGACAGTTCCCTCTGGATTGCCTCGGAGAGCGGCGCCTATCAATTGCATTTCGGCTCCGGGCGCCTCCAGCGCTTTCAGGATCCCGACGGTGTTGTCTTTGGGCGGGTAACTTCAATCCGTCGCTGGGGTAACAATATCTGGTTCGCGGCCGACGACGGTGTGCTGCGGCTCAACCTGAATAATGGAGACACTCAACCTTTTACGAGCGCCGTATCCGGACTTCAATACCGGGTTCTGGCAGTAAATGATCGAATTGCCGCTGTTTCTACAACCAACGGCCTGACTATATATTTTCTCAAAGATATCGCGCACCCCAATCAACGGGAGTTCACGATCGCCGACGGATTGCCGTCGAGCCGGATTTACAGCCTCTTGATGGATGGCGATTACATTTGGATCGGCAGTGACCGGGGACTGACACGCTTTTTCTGGAATGACCCCAACCGGGTTGACTGACCGTTTGGATATTCAGGCCCTGTTTAAACGTTGCCAGCCGGTAGCCGACATATTACCATGTCATCGATGAATGACTCGTATAAGTGACGGATTTCACGCGACAAAACCTATGGTCAAGATATTCGAACATCTCTGGATAAAAATCATAGCTCTGCTGCTTGGGTTACTGCTGTGGTTCCATGTGGCCACCGAGAAGGTGTACAATTATCAGCTTCGCCTGCCGCTTCGCGAGGTCGTGCTCGACAATGAACTGACTCTTGCCCAGGCCCCCCCGGAATCGCTGATGATTGTCGTATCCGCGACCGGAAAACAGCTGATGCGTCAGAAATGGCGCGACCGGGGCGTCAAAGTGGTTGCCAACCAGTTCGGCACGGGCCGACACCAGCTCCAGCTATCCGCAGGCAACACCTTCCTGACATCGCCGGCCAGGGATATCAGCCTTGAGGATATTATTGCGCCCAAAACGATCACGCTGACAATTGACCGACTGTCTGAATCTGTTGTCAAGGTACAGCCCGACTTGATAACCGAGCCGGAAAAAGGCTACGCTGTCAGTCGTATCTCCACCCCGGAACCATCGGAAGTTACACTTAGCGGACCGCAGTCGCTTGTGCGCCGGATTTCAGAAATCAACACCGAGCAGAAAGAAATCACCGGGCTTCGCAATGACCTTACACTGACTTTGGCCCTGGCCAACCCGGATATATTCGGCGCAGCTGTTGAGCCCGATTCGGTATCGGTAACAATCGAGGTTGTGGCGGTAAAGACCCGTGTCTTTGAGAACATTCCGGTAATCATCTATAACTCGCCGTCAGGCAAAAAAGTCTCCTCTACACCTCCTGTTGTGTCAGTCGAACTGACCGGGCCGCCGGCTGATATTGACCTGCTCAACCGCAATGCTATCATTGCGTCTGTTGACTATGATCACCTGACACCGGAAAAAAGGACGGCTCTGAAAATCGATTGCCCTTCCAAATTCACGGTGCAGAAATCATCAGCCGATTCGGTCACCATCAGCGTACAATAGGCATGCTTACTCTCGGGATAGAAACATCATGCGACGAGACCTCGGCGGCGGTCATTCGCGACGGTCACGAAATACTCTCAAACATCATATTGTCGCAGGCCACGCACAGCAAGTTTGGCGGAGTGGTCCCCGAAGTTGCCAGCCGCGCCCACCTGAAAACGATTGTACCGATATATAGACAGGCGATGGAGACGGCCGGTGTCACGCTTGATGAAATAGACCTGATTGCCGCTACCATGGGTCCCGGACTGGTTGGTGCGTTGCTGGTCGGCTTGACTTTCGCCAAAGGACTTGCCTATGCCCGCTCCAAGCCGTTCCTGGCGGTGAACCATATCGAGGGGCACCTCAGTGCCAATCTGCTGGAGCACCCCGACCTTGAATCGCACCATCTGAGTCTTATCGTGTCAGGCGGGCACTCTCTTCTGGTCGAGGTAAAAGAGTTTGGCGAATACGAGATTCTGGGGCGAACGAAAGATGATGCGGTGGGCGAGGCTTTCGACAAGGTGGCGAAAGTGATGGGCCTGGGATATCCGGGCGGGGCCAGTTTGGACCGTCTCGCGCAACAGGGTAATCCGAAGTATCATCGCTTCCCTCGACCGCTTCTCAAAGATGACAGCTATCTGTTTTCCTACTCGGGTCTCAAGACCGCGGTAGCCCTCTTTATTGAAAGTCTTCCTCCGGCGCAGTATGAGGAACACAAGGCTGACATTGCCGCATCGTTTCAGGAGGCCGCGGTCGAAATTCTGGTGGAGAAGACGATGCGGGCGGCCCGTGAACGACGTATCCGCGATATAGCTCTGGCCGGCGGCGTGGCCGCCAACAGCCGGCTGCGTTCCATGTTCACGGAGCGGCTCCACGCCAATCACCGTCTGTTCTGGCCACGGATCGAGCTGTGCACGGACAATGCCGCCATGATAGCGGCGGCTGGATATTACCGATTTCAAAAGGACGGCGCCGGTGAGTTGATCGCTAACGCCGTGCCGTATCTTAAGCTGACGTAGATTCTTGCTTCCGCCAATTCAATGCCAAAAAAAGAGCGGGTGATGTATACTCACCCGCTTTGCTTTGCAGTCTCGAATTTGTCTTTTCAGATCATCCGTAGACTTCGGCGTTATTGCACTTGCAGACGCCTACATTCAGGGCACGGAACTTCCAGGCACCTTTTTCACCTTTGGTGGCCTTGACGTGCTTGATGAACTGGATGGTTTCGTGGCAAACCGGACAGGTCATCGAATGAGCCTTCTTACTCGATTTATCCGCGAAACTTTGTTTCTTAGCCATTTGTAAAAACCTCCTCGATTTCTAAACTATCTTCCTGTCGGCGCCGTGCCAATTCCTGCTTTACCGCCAGCATGAGAAAGGTCGACTCGGAGTACAGGCGAAACTCCTTGTCATGCTCAAAAAACGGGGCAGCTTTCTTAAAGTGCTCGGACGCCGAGGAGTAATCCTTCCGTTTCAACGCCAACAACGCGGCATAGTAATCTCTTTCACCGCTATTGAGCATTAAACGTCTCCGCCTTAAAGTTGGTTTCAGCTTCCTTCAGTTTTCTAACATACGGCTCCACTTTGTAGCCGTTATGTTTGAGGTAATATATGATAAGGGCGGACAAAATCAAGGCATCTTTATTCGCCTGGACTTTGGCCGCTTTGAGGAGGTCGTCAAGAACAGTCAGGATATGTTTTTTATTGCCGGCGTGGTCTTTGTACAGGTTAGCCAGATATTCCAACTTCTTGTCGAACAATGTGATAGTGTCTGTTTCGGCCGCTTCGTCGGCCGCTGCCTCGGGCCCGCGTTTCAGCACGACCCGATGAGTCAGTTCCTGTTGGGTCTGCTGCCAGCGGTCGATTTCCGTTTCAATTTTGCGGCGGGCAGGCGTGACGCCACTGGCGAGATGCAGTTCTTTTCTAATTTCGCCCAGAATTCCGCTGATCCGCTGGACGTCGACCGGCTTCAGATTCCCCTCGGTCAACCAGCGATTATGACTCGCAAACCACTCTCCGATATTGTCGGTCAGACTGTCACCCGATGAGACGTTTCGGGCGATATCATCGAGCTGGTTTATCCCTTCGATAACCGAGAGCCGATTTTCTTTGAGCGTTACCACCCGCTCCAGAAAAGACTCAAGCAGGGACTCCAGCGATTCGAGTGTTTCACTTCTGCTCAATCGGGTTCTCCAGGAAAGTTTTGCTTAATCTTCTATTTGGTGCCACATCTATTTTCTTCTCGGTCAAGTATTCTTCGAATAGTCCGGCCAGCCGATTCACCATTTTCTCCAGCTGAGGTGAATCCTGTTCCGCCTTGCGCTCGGTTCGCGTGATAATCCCGGCGAGTTTCAGATGCGCCAGTTGCAGCAAAGCGTCCTCCTGGGCCATCGCGCTCAGCTTGACTACTTCGGCAAGCGACCGACGACCATCGACCAGCGCCATCAAGTTCCATTCCCGCGCCTGCATGCTCACTTCGCGTGTGCGTCCGCCTTGCGATGCCGAAATAACGTAGACATCGCTCAGGTCGCCCAGGACGTCCTTCACCATGTTTTGTTCGTCCAGTCGACGGAGACCTTCGAGAATCACGTTTTCAACAGAAAGCTGAACGGTTATCTCTTCATCAGTGGGAAATTGATCCTCGTAGAATTTGAACGAGCCGGTCTTCCATGACATAAGCGAGTACAGCAATGATTCCACCTGATTCTTGACGACCGTTTGAAGATCGGCGCGGTCTATGAAACCGCGCGAGACCAGAATCTCGCCCAGACGTTTTGTATTTTCAGTCTTGGCCTGTACAGTTATGGCCTCTTCGAGCTGAGCATCAGAGATCTTTCCCTTTTCGCGCAGGAGCTTGCCCAGGTGGAACGTCTGTCTTGGACCATAGCCGTAGATTATCTCTCCCTGACTGAAATAGACCATGACGATGGAATCATCTTTTTGAATGCCCAGGGTGCCTGATTTGCGACTGGCCGCAATCAACTGAAATATTTCTGGAAGGGTGAACTTCTCAATATTTCCCTGTAATCCTAAATCCATCACTGCTCCTTGTCGATGATCGTTCGTGGCTGTCAAGTATCAAAGGAACGATCACCTATTGCCTGTTAGTAGATAACGACTTATGAAGTGCTCAACATATACAGCATCAAAACTGTATAAATAATAATAGGTTACTGGTCCGCTATTACGCTTACCACAATAATACAAACCTCAATCGCTGTCAACAGGTTTTGAGGCGATGTTCACTTTTTCATACTATGTTATACAATAGAACCGTTTGCAGATGATTATCCAACTTTACGGTTTCTTCGTTTTCGCATTTCCGTATATTCGCAGAAACGTGAAAAGCAGCTATGGACGCAAACTGTAAGTTAACAAAACTATCTCGCACGGGCGGCCGGGTGACGATCAGAATCTCAGACCACGACGAACCGATTCTGATTTCCGAGGAAATCGTCCATCGGCACCGACTGGTCGAGGGAATCATGCTCACCGCCTCCCAGGTTGAACAGCTCAAGCACGAATCGGAACTGTATCGATGCGATTCTCTGGCGGCGCGTCTTCTGGCCGGCCGCGAGTACTCAATCGGCGAATTGAAACGAAAACTTCGCCTAAAACAGTTCAACCAACCAGTCATCGAACAGACCCTGAAGAAGTATCGTCGCGACGGTGTGCTGGATGATACCCGATATGCATACGCGGTCGCGCAACAGATTGTCGAAACCAAACCGTGCGGCCGGGCGTTCTTGACCGCGTATCTTCAGCGCAAACATATAGACCGCCAGCTTGCCGAAACCACTGTCGACATGGTCCTGCAGGAGCGTGACGAGGAGAACGACGCTCTTGTAGCGCTGAAGCGACGGTGGCGGGAGTTCGGCCAGTTTGAACTTGAAGTGGCCCGTAAGAAAGCATATACTTATTTGGCCCGACGGGGCTTTGGCTATGACGCGGCCAGGAAAGCGTTTGAGCGCCTGACGAATCAGTGAGAAAGGAATCCCAGCCATCAAAACCGCGGATATAAGACGGTCGTTTCTGAATTATTTCGAGCGGCATGACCACCGGGTCGTGCCGTCTTCACCGGTCATTCCATTCGATGACCCGACCATATTGTTCACCAACGCCGGCATGAACCAGTTCAAAGACGTCTTCACCGGTAAACGGAAAGTTGACTTCAAACGCGCGGCCAGCTCCCAGAAATGCATTCGCGCCGGCGGCAAACACAATGACCTCGACAATGTCGGGTTCACCGCCCGCCACCATACATTCTTTGAAATGCTCGGGAATTTCTCGTTCGGCGACTACTTCAAGGAACAGGCTATCGCGTATGCCTGGGAATGGATTACCAAAGAACTTAAACTGCCGGTTGATCGGCTGTACGCCACTGTTTATGAAACGGATGACGAGGCGTTCGACTTGTGGGGCAAAGTTGCTCCGCAGTTGAAGAACGGACGGATTCTTCGCTTCGGCAAGAAAGACAACTACTGGTCAATGGGTGATACCGGCCCGAACGGTCCCTGCTCGGAAATTCATTTCGACCGGGGTGAAAAATACGGAACCGGACCATCGGATACCGTCAACGGCGAAACCGATCGTTTTGTTGAGATCTGGAATCTTGTATTCATGCAGTACGATCAGCTGGGCGATGGCACAAGCAGGGATCTTCCGCGACCGTCGGTGGATACCGGAGCCGGTCTGGAACGAATCGCCGCCATCCTGCAAGGCGCGGATACCAACTATGGAATCGACCTGTTTCAAAATATCATCAAGGCAATTTCCGAGATTACCGGCGCAAGATACGACGACAACCGATCATCGCATCACGTTATAGCTGATCATCTCCGGGCGTTGACGTTCGCCATTGCCGACGGCGCCGGGATATCAAACGAGGGGCAAGGGTATGTGCTGCGGCGAATTCTGCGGCGGGCGGCGCGTCATGGACGGCTCCTGGGCGCCCATCAGCCGTTTATCTATCGCCTCGTGCCGACTCTAGTCAAAGAGATGGGTGATGTTTACCCGGAAATTCGGGAGAAACAGTCTCATATAGAAAATGTGATCAAGGTCGAAGAAGAATCTTTCGGTCGGACTCTGGAAACCGGCTTGGAACTGTTTGAAAAACTGGCTTCGACCGCCAGAAACAAAACTGTCTCCGGCGAAGATGTCTTTCGCCTCTATGACACCTATGGATTTCCGTACGACCTGACTGAGATTCTTGCCTCTGAAAAGGGCATGACCCTAGACCGCGATGGTTTTGAGAAGGCGATGGATCGCCAGAAGGAGCAATCGCGCGCGGGAGGAAAATTCAAGGCCGAAGCTTCCGCTGTGCACGCCGTGCTGGACACGGCCAGTCTCGATCTTCCTCCGACGACATTTGTCCGCGAAAGCCTGACGCTGGAGACCAGTTTGTACGGTGTGTTTGGGCTGCCATCGAACGGTTCGCATCAGCAGGCGGTCGCTCTCATCCTGAACGAGACCCCGTTCTATGCCGAGTCCGGCGGACAAATCAGCGATACTGGTAGTATTTCCGGTCCATCGTTCGAGGTAGCAGTCTCGGATTTGCAAAAGTATCAGGACTACTATGTACACGAAGGGCTGATTCTCGCCGGTTCGCTGGCTGATATCGAGAAATATGCCCGAGACCGGGGCAAGGTAACCGCGCGAGTTGATGTCGATCGTCGCTGGGATATCATGCGCAATCACACGGTCACGCATCTGGCGCACGCCGCTCTTCGCAGGGTTCTGGGCGAACACATAAAACAGTCCGGTTCGTATGTCGGGCCGGAGCATATGCGCTTCGACTTTTCGCATCATCAGCCGATGACACCCGAGGAGATACGCGAAGTCGAAGGGATCGTTAACCAAGAAATCCTCAAGGGCACGCCGGTTATCACCCAGGTGATGGATCTTGAATTGGCGCGGAAGACCGGTGCGATGGCGCTGTTCGGTGAAAAATACGAAGACAAGGTACGGGTGGTGACGGTAGATGACTTCTCGAAAGAGCTTTGCGGTGGTACCCATGTTTCGCAGGTCAGTCAGATCGGACCGTTTTTCATAACCCTGGAAACGGGAGTAGCCTCAGGCGTCAGACGACTTGAAGCAATCACTGGCCGCGCGGCGATAAGGTACATGCTCGATGTCAAGCAGTTCCGCCGCGAGGTTGCCTCAGCAGTCGGCCGTCCCGAAGCAGATGCGTTGGCCGGGGTCGAGACCCTCCGCGAACAGAACATCGCGCTACAAAAAGAATTGAAGAAGGTCAAGGCTGACATGTTCTCCGGAGGTGGGAAGTCGGTCGGCGAGGAACAGATAGTCGGCAAGGTCGTTTTGATCACGCACGATTTCGGCGATACCGATCGCGATATCATGGCGGGATGGCTCGATGGCCTCAAGGAGCAGAATCGGCCGCTGGTGGCAATGGCGCTGGGTCGTGTAGGTGGCAAAGGCACCTTCATGGCGGCGGCGAGTCATGCCGCGTCCACGGATTTCAAAATTGACACCGGGAATCTGTCCCGGGAACTGCTGTCGAAATTCGGCGGCCGCGGAGGCGGCAAGCCAACCTTCGCGCAGGGAAGCGTAGCTGATAACACCGACGCAGGAGCGCTGTTTAACGAAGCTCGTTCGCTCCTGTCAAAACATGGATGAAAAAGTGAACGGTTCAGGTGTCTTTTATTATTTGATGCAGACGCGTGAACGCCGAGGCGGTGGGTTCCTCCTGTTAATCGACCCGGACAAAACGCCGGAGCGAACTTTTGTTCCGCTGGCGGAAGCGGCGGCCGACTGCGGTGTCGATGCCATCCTTGTGGGCAGCTCCTTCATGATGGATTCGTCGTTCACGTCAGGTGTTCGTCAAATCAAGAAAGCAACTACACTGCCCGTCATCATCTTTCCCGGCTCTTTCGCCCAGATTACGCCCGACGCCGACGCGATTCTGTTCAGCTCGCTCATCTCGGGAAGAAATCCATCGTACCTGATCGAAGAACAAGTTAAAGGTGCCCCGCTCGTCAAGAAGACAGGGATCGAACCGATACCGACCGGCTACATCCTGGTTGAATCCGGCCCGCTCACGTCGGTACAGTATATTTCCGGCACGATGCCCATTCCCCGCTCCAAGCACGATATCGCCTGTGCCCATGCTCTGGCGGCACAGTATCTCGGGATGAAGCTGGTATATCTGGAAGCCGGCTCCGGCGCCCAGATGCCGGTCCCGGTTGATATGATTAGCGCAGTTGCATCGTATGCGGACATTCCGATAGTGACCGGCGGGGGCCTGCGCACGCCGGAAGACTGTGCTGCGAGGGTTGAAGCCGGGGCATCGTTTATTGTGGTCGGCAATTGCCTTGAGCCGGAGAACGGACAGTCCCTTTTACGGGAATTGACTGCGGCCGCGCACCTGAAGGAGTCGGTGAGTATATGAACAGCGAACAGAAATTGATGCGGCTGAGAAAATTAGCCGAAGAGTCCGCGATTTTGAGGAAATCGGTCGCCGAGCAGCTCGGACCGAGAATTCTCGAAACAGCGGCGTTGATATCTGGCGTGATCGGTGCCGGCGGGAAATTGCTCATTGCCGGCAACGGTGGATCGGCCGCCGATGCATCGCACTTTGCCGGGGAACTGATAGTACGCCTCTCGTCCGACAAGAATCGCCAGTCGCTTCCGGCCGTTTCTCTGTCGGCTGATCCGGTTATCATGACGGCGGCCTCGAATGACTACGGGTTCGAAAATGTATTTGCCCGACAGGTGGAAGGACTCGGCAATAAGGGCGATATGCTTTTCGTTATCTCGACCTCAGGCAACTCGCCTAATCTGGTCAGGGCCACTCAAGCCGCACACGAGCGTTCGATGCTCACGGTCGGCTTGTTGGGAGGAAGCGGCGGACGCCTGGCCAATATAGTCGAAAGAGCGCTGATTGTTCCGCACCCATCGACTCAACGAATCCAGGAAGAGCACATTTTCATCATCCATCATCTGGTTGAACTGATCGAAAGCGATCTGTTTTAGATGTCGCGTGCCAGCCTACAGACACTCCAAGGGGCGTTGGCAGTTTTCTTCGCCCTGTTCGCTTTTGCCTCAACTTTCTCAATCGCTCTTGCTCAGATATCTTTTGGCATAACGCTGTCTTTATTTCTGGTAGTGGTCGCAATCCAACGTTATAATCCATTCACCCCAAAGCTTAGAATCTTCTACCTGTTTATTGGATTATATGTTTTCTGGATGCTGCTCGCGACCACCCTCGGCAAGACTCCTGTGAAGTCCGTGCTTATGATCAAGGAAGAGTGGCTCTTTCTGATAATTCCGATCGGCATTTATATATTGGCAGATAATCGGTACCGCACATGGGTTTCCCGTGCATTCATGGCCGGTATCATACTCTTTTCGATATATGGGATTATTCAGCATTTTACCGGATTTTACTGGCCCAAGCGGCTCGCTCCTAATGCGGCGTTTGACTACGGATATATTGTCAAAGGTACTTTTCCGCATTCCCTTACTTTCGGCAACTACTACGGTACAGCTGCTGCCTTTCTGGCGGCGTTCGCCGTCGTGGGCTGGCGGGAGATGGGGAAGACGGATCGATGGCTGTCCGCGGTTGGGGCGGTACTCGCGATAATAGTCACTGTTTTTTCATATAGTCGTGGAGCCATTCTCGGTCTGATCATCAGTCTGCTTCTACTCGGTCTGTTGCTTAAAAAACGGTGGTTCACGGTCTCATTACTGAGCCTGCTGACAATAACTCTGGTGGCAGTGATCGCGGTCACCCCTGTTCGATCCCGTCTTGCCCAGATTATGGAGCGTGACTTGAACACAGCCGATGAAGGAAGCCGCCTCTTTATCTGGAGCCATTCGCTTGAGATTGTCGAAGCTCACCCGGTTTTTGGTGTGGGTCAGGGAAACTTTCAGGAGGAATATATAGACCGACTGCCGCCCGATGCCCCGGAGTACCGGAAGTACACACACGCGCATAACGATTTGCTTAACGTCGCCGCAATTTCGGGCTTGCCTGGGATGCTATTCTTCCTTGGCAAGTGGATTGCCGGTTTTGCCTTGTGCTGGATGGGCTGGCGTCAACAAAGGCAGTTCTCGGGCAGATTGAGGTATTTCGCGGCCGGGTTAATAGGCTCAGTAATGTTCTTCATTTCGTCGCTGACAGAAGCGTCATTTGCCGACGAGGAGGTCCGCGAGTTGCTTATGTTCGTATGGGCCATGGGACTCTGGCAATGGTCCACGGCCGAGGACGAAAAGATTGAATCGAAAGCCGGCGCTCAAGCGTAAAACTTCTTGACAATCGGCCTGTCAAGACCTTTAGTTGGAATTACTTATGGCAATCAAACCGAAAAAGACTATTGAAACGAAGGCTGTCGAAGAATCTGAGTGGCCGTATGGCACCAGGAACTACATAGCTTTCGCTGTCGCCTTGTTAGTGATCATCATCGGGTTCATCTTCCTCGGCCAGGGCTCGATCACCCTCGCTCCATTTTTGCTCGTGGTCGGCTATTGCGTGCTGCTTCCGATTGCCCTGATTATCAAAGGCAAGCCGGATCAGACCGAGCCAACGATCAATAATCAAGCCGAATAACGGCCGGCGAAGCAGAAGATCTCGAGAACGGCTATCTGGCCGTTCTTTTTTTTTGCCTCCCCGCGCCTTGCGTCAAACTCAGTCCCCGGCTATACTTATGCGTGACCAGCAGAACCACCAAGGCCGCCGTTTCATGAGCAATTACACTATCGGCATTCTATGTCCGTCGCCCTCTTGGGGAGGACTGGAAATGAATGTTGAACGGATGAGCCGATGGCTCCACGCTCGCGGACATCGCATCGTCTTCTTCGGTGATCCGGATTCCATTCTCTTCAAGCGGCTGGCCGATACTCAAGGAGTAGCTGTCCACCCAGTCAGGTCATCGTCGAAGACCTCCGATCTGATTCTGGCTCCACATCTCGCACAGCTTATCAAACGGGAAGGGATTCAATTTCTGATCTCCAATCTCAACCGTAATTTTCTGCTTATCGCGCTTACGAAAAGAATGCTGCCCCGCGATTGTCGATTGATTTACTTGCAGCACATGCACGTCGGCAGTACCAAGAGAGATTGGTGGCATACCTTCATGTATCGTCAACTCGACGCCTGGGTCACGCCACTGGAAATCTTCTCCGACCCGCTCCTCCGGAAAACCCGGTTGACTTCCGGGCAGATTACAGTCATTCCATTTGGCGTTGACCTTACCAGACTCACCTCTGCCTTACCATCAAAAGAAGAGGCGCGCAAGCAGCTGCAACTGCCATCGAACAGCCTCATTGCCGGTGTGGTGGGACGACTCGATCCGAAAAAGTGCCAGCATGTTCTAGTTGAGGCATGTGCGTCGGTCAGAAAGGCCGGTCACGACTTACACGTACTGATTGTCGGAGACGAATCGATGCACGAGAAGACAGATTACACAGAGCAGCTCAGGAGTCTTGTCTCACGACTTGGATTGGAAACGGTAGTGCATTTTCATCCGCATTTTGACCGAGTTGAACTTGCGTACGCTGCGATGGATATATTCGCGCTCACCTCGCAGTCCGAAACATACGGCATGGTGACGATTGAAGCAATGGCATCGGGACTTCCGGTGATCGGCACGAACGAAGGCGGTACGCCGGGAATACTGACAGATCAAGTGAACGGCCTGCTGGTGCCGCCTCTTGATGCAGAGAGTCTTGCCACCGCGCTCATTCAGTTGGCGTCGGATGACGTTCTGCGCAGGCGACTTGGTTCAACTGCCCGTCGAGATGCCTGTGAGAAGTACTCGTATCAGCGTCAATGTGAACTCTGGGAGGCACTTCTGGCACGACTCTCCGAATCACGTTGAGGAGGCTGTACTCCCCCCGTCCAAAAATGTCATACAGCCGGAGAAAAACAGTTCGGCCTTGACCAAGCGACACCGAAGGTATCACCTTCTGTCAGTCGATGGTCAGGATAGTTGGTATTGCTCGACATACTCCTTGTAACGTCCGATCAGACCTGATACATGTTCACGATCACGGGATTCGGCGTAAATCTTAAACGACGCGGTAATCCGGTCAGGCGTAACCAGCACCCAACCCTCATCCTCAAATATTCTGACTCCATCTATCAGCTGACGTCTCTTGTCCGAGGAGTTTATGATGAGCTGGCGCATGACCGTTCCCTTTTTGGACCACGGACAAGGAACGGACATCGATTGCCGATGCAGATTCTCGAATTTTTTGCGGACAGTACCGAAACGGGTTTTATTCCGGGCCAACATTTCCAGAATCTTAACCCCTGTCAACATGGCATCGGCCCCCATTTGGAAACCCGGGAAAATGAAGCCGCCGCGGGTACCGCCGACAAAATCGACTTCCCCGGACCGGAATATCTCCATCATGCTGAGGTGGTCATTGGCCACCCGCACGACCTCCACGGCATGTTCACCGGCAATCTCCTCCACGCCCATCGACGCTCCCACCGGCACGGCGATCTTCCTGCACTTGTGCGTCCTCAGGAACAGATCGGTGACGATGAGCAGCATTAACTGCGAGTCCACCGGCTTTCCGAGCTCATCGACAACCGTCAATTTCTCGGCCGCCGGGTTGAGGATAAACCCGATGTCGGCATGCAGGGAGCTGACGATTGAAGACATCTGGACGATCGCCTGTGCATGTTCTTCGGGTGAAGTCGAGAATTTTCTCGGATTGAGACTGGCGTTCAATTCAATCGCCGATATACCCAGCTCGGTAAACAGAGTGGGGAATATCTGGCTCGAGGACCCGTTCGAGTGATCGATGACGATCTTGAAACCGGCCTTGCGGATAACATCGCTGTCAATATTCTGCATGAACATTTCGCGATAGTCCTCGAGCACTTGTTGCGGGTTATCCAGGTGTCCGATATTGTCGAGCGACGCCCGCTCGAAGTCCTCGCCGAAATACATCCGCTCGACTTTTTTGGTCTTGGCCGTGGGAAGGTCCAGACCGTTGCCGTCGAAGAAAATACAGTCGATTAACCGATAATCTTCGGGATTATGACGGACATAGATTCCGGCGTTGTAATGTCCTTTCAGCAAACAGAATCGTACAACCGGAACCGGCAGGGTCTCGATGTCTGAAACGTTGGCTCCGGCGGCAAGAAGCCCGGCGATAAGACCGCGTTTGAGCAGGCGCGACGTATCCGACGCATCGCGGCTGATCACCACGGCATGTTTCTGACCGAGAAACGCCCCGAATGCGGCGCCGACCTTCACGGACATCTCAGGCGTGATTTCAGTCAGGGCAAGACCTGTAATTTTTGAGTTGGTGAACAGCTCACGGTTCCACTTTTCCCCCCACACCATAGATGTCGACACAATCGCGCCATCGTCCACCGTCTTCCCCGGCCAGACTTTGCAGTTTGCCTTGACCGTTGCAGAGTTGCCAATCACACATTCATCGGAAATGATGACATGGTCAAGCAATTGAACATTGCTACCTATACGCGTCTGCGCGCAGATCATAGCGCTGTCAAACAGGCACTCCCGTCCGATATTGTTATCAGTCCAGATAATCGAGTTCTTGATATCGCATCCGGCCCCGATACGACTCCTCGTGCCCACTATGCAGTTGTGCAGACTGGCGCCGTCATCTATCGCTACATCATCACCCAGCACAACCTTGCCGGAAAAAGTCACCCCCTGGCCGATATGCGTATTCGTCCCGCTGGTGAGCTCGTACTTATCAGTTTTCTCCGGTCGTGTTCCCAATTTCAGGTCGAGGTGTCCGTTGAAAAAGTCAACATGTACACGCTGATATTCGTCGACATTCCCGACATCCTTCCAGTAACCGGACATGATCTTGCCGTACAGACCCATTTTCTCGGCTAACATGAGCGGAAAGAGGTTCTGGGAAAAATCAAAATTCGTCCGCGGTGGAATGAGCTTCACGGCCTGAGGCTGTAGCAGATAAATGCCGGTATTGATTGTGTCTGAGAAAGCTTCGCCCCAGGAGGGCTTCTCCAGAAAGCGGTCAATCCTGCCGTCATCCTGTGTGATCACTATTCCGTACGCAAGCGGGTTCTCGATGTGGGTTAACAGAATGGTCGCCTGAGACTGCTTCTGTTGATGCCATTCGATTGCTTCGGTCAGGTTGAAATCGGTGATCAAATCCCCGGAAATGATCAGGACCGGCTCGTTTACTTCGTCGAGCGCATAACGCACTGCCCCGGCGGTCCCATAGTCCTCTTCCGGCTTGACATAATCCATCCTGACACCAAAAGCCGACCCGTCACGGAAGTAATTCTGGATCTTGTCGGATTGAAAGTACAACAGAGATGTGATATCGGCGATACCGTGCAGGCGCAGGAGGTTTACGACATGCTCCATTATCGGGATGTTGCCGATCGGAACCATCGGCTTGGGTATATTCACTGTCAACGGTCTGAGGCGGGTTCCAAAACCACCGGCCATGATGATCGCTTTCATGTGCTTTCCTTATGCATCTACCGGTTCAACCGACCAGATGTCCGAGTTTGTCCATTTGATCCATGACATCGAAAAAGGTATCATAGGAAAAATAGCGAATGTTCTGTTTGAGGCAATACTGTTCCAAATCTTTTTTCGCAAAAACTATGTCAGCTTCACGCGCCCCGCAGGCGTCGGAATAACCATCGCCGATAAAAACTATCCTGTATTTATCGGCCTCACTGTTGCGGAATTGCTGAATCCGCTCCCCCTTGCAGATCCCACACCGCTTGCAGGATACGTTGTCGTGCGGGAACTCGACCGCGAGACCACCATTTTCCAATCTCGCTCTGTTAGTCACCACGGACAGATGTGAGAGATTGTTCTTTTCGAGAATGTATTTGATATAGAAGTCGAGTCCGTCCGATGCGACAAAGAAGGGAATGTCATGCCTCGTGCAAGTGTTCACGAACTCAACAAACCCGGAGTTGAGTTCAAATTGGTCGATAAATCGATAGATCTCTTCCGGAGTGGCCTTAACGAGTGCAGCCTCCTGCCTCAGGCATTCACGCGTACTGAGTCGCCCCTCTTTCCAGTCAGGCAGGAGCAGATCGTTTTTGCCGCCGGAGAAATGGTGGAATATGTTGTACCCGACATCACGCCGGGTGATCGTACCATCGAAATCACAGAATACTGCCGTTTTCATCGAAGGAGTCTTACAATTATGGTTATGGCTAACACGACTACGAGCAGGCCGCTCAACGCCAGATATTTGTACAGCCGATTCTTTCGATACTGCTCGGCAAGCGCTATCAGGTTGGCGAGCGTGGCGACCAGCACGAACAGAACTCCCGCATGTGCCAGTGCAGAAGCATAGGATGATTTCATTAAGTAAGCGGCCGCCGCGAATGTAAAGAATGCGATCGTTCCATACCAGGCGATCTGTTGCATGAAAATCAGCGAACGAGTATCCAGTCGAACTTGTGTCACAGCAGTTCCTCCAGCGGCTCATACGCCAGTTCAAAGGCAAGGTACAACAGGATCACAAAGAACAGCACCTTAACGAAAAGTGGCTTGGCCACGGTTCCCAGGTGCCCACCCAGGCGGCCGCCGATAATGACGCCGAGAACCACACCGGTTACTATCCTGAAATCGATCATATTATTGAGGTAATACACCGTCGCCGCAGCCGCTGAAGAAAAGCCAATCATCAACGCGGAGGTTCCGCGGGCGGTTGTTAAAGGCAATCCGATCACCAGATACAGCACCGGGACGAGTACAACGCCTCCCCCAATTCCTACCAGGCCGGAGATCGTGCCGGTGAAATAGGCAAGCAGGGTGCAAATAAGGAAGTACTTCTGCTTGTTGTCGTTGAACGAAATCTTGTTCTCGACTTTGCGATTTTTCAGTAATGTGGTGGCCGTGTATGCCAGCACTGCAGCCAGTATCAGTCTCATGGCGGCCGGCGGAAAAACGCTGCTGAGCAAGCTTCCGGTAATGTTCCCCAGGACCATGAACAGCGAGAGCAGGATTACCAGCTCCAGGTCAACCATGTCTTTCTTCAAGTACGAATTGGAAGAAGTGAACGAATTGACAACTATGGCAGTGACTGAAACGGGCACTGCTGTCTTTATCTCGATCCCCATGAGGATGGTTAAGAACGGTACAATAACAATTCCGCCGCCGATTCCGAGATACCCGCCCAGAAGTCCTGCGCTTAACCCGCACGACATATATAACAAGAGGTCCGTCACTGTTTTGTTTCCCGGAGTAGTTTTGAGACATAGGCAATCTCCGGACGGTGTTTTACCACCACCTGTTTATATGCGGCGTATGTCCCGTATTTTCTTTCGTAGGCCGTCTGGAGAAGGCGAAACTTGATGTAATCACTGTTGTCCGAAAAAAGCCGGTCGTCAAGTCCGGCGGACCGCTCGAGAATGCGGTCAATCGACTCGAAGGCTCGGCCGGAAAGCTTCTCCGCAGTCGCTTCGCGCTTGAATTTCTCCACCAGCAGTGTTCGCTGCGACTTCGGAACGTCTCCACGTTCCTTAGCATAATTCTGGAATTTAGCCAACCATACATCGCCGAGTGTATCGTCCTCGTTCGTGAATGCGACAAGGCTGTCCTGGTAAAGTGCGCCGAATTGTTCGATCAAGAGAGAGTTCTCCAGCTCGCGGACAAACGGGCTGGTCTTATGCAGGTCATAGTAATAGTCCGGCACGAGGCCGTGCCCGGTGTCGTGCAAAGTGGAGTCAAAATCGTTGAGAAAGATCCTCCCATCGGATCCTTCGAAGTAATACCTTGAGATGGTCAGCTTGAGTCCGTCGCCTCCCGGAAATCTTACGAAACCCTGGACGAGGCCTTTGCCAAAGGTGGTGTCGCCAACGAGGAACGCGCGTCCTGCCTGCTGCAGGGATCCGGAAACTATCTCTGCCGCGGAAGCTGATCCTCGATCTACAATAATAGCCATAGGCAACCCGCCGGTCAGGTCGATATCAGTGGAGAAATGACGTTCATCGTTCCATCGAGACCGTCCCAGCGTGCCGACGACAAAAACACCCTTCCGCAGAAACAGATCAGCGGTGCTGTAGGCCTCGGAGAACAGGCCGCCGGGATTTCCGCGAAGGTCAAGGATGATTGCCCGCGGATGGCTCTTCCGGTTTACCAGCAGGCTGTCGAGCGCCGCCTCGACATCAGCGCTCGCGCCGTAATCAAAATCAAGCAGGCGGATGTACAGGATAGAGTCGGACGTTATTCCGGCGTACGGAATGTGGATAAACGGCATGCGACGCCGTTCGATGCTCACCTGGAAACTTTCGTCGGTGGAAGGACGATGAACTTGAAGCCGCACCGTTGAACCTTCCGATCCCCGCAGGAGGTAGAGGGCTGTTGCTGCCGGCAGGGTATCAAGCCTTACCGAATCCACGGCCGTTATCAAGTCGCCCGTCAGCAAGCCAACCTCTGAAGCGGGACCGTCTTCGCGAACCGACATGATCAAGAGTCCGGAATCCTCGTACAGGATGCTTACCCCGATTCCGCTGTACCCGCCGGTAAATTCCCGGTCAAGGTCCTCGAACTCAGTCCGCGGGAAGTATGTCGAGTACCTGTCGAGCCTGCTGAACATCTCCGCACGACCCGACTCGACCAACTCATTCCAGTCGACGGAGTCCACATAATGCCGGTCTATTTCCCGAGCGGCCACATCAAGCGTGAGCGCCTGGTCATTGGCCTTGTCCGAGACTACCCAGATACCCAATCCTCCGCCGATGACCAGCAGCAGGACAAAGAGGATCATGGTAAGCAGGATGGTTTTTCTGTCGATCGGAAGTGATTGGTTCATCGATCAAGTTTTTTCAGAAGTACTTTGCGGACATCATTAAATACAATTTCAGCCGGCCTGGAGGCGTCGATTACTTTTACCCGGCGCCGTTCTTTACGCGCTATCTCCAAAAAACCGACACGCACGCGTTCGAAAAACGCCTTGGATTGGGATTCGAGGCGGTCTTTCTGTTTGCCGCGACGTTCCTGGGCCGTTTTCAAATCGACATCAAACACAAAGGTTAAATCGGGAATGGTCCCGTTGGTTGCAACTTTGTTTAACCCTTTTACCATTCTAATATCCAGTTTTCTTCCGAATCCCTGGTACGCGGTCGTACTGTCATAAAACCGGTCGCACAGTACTATTTGGCCATCAGCCAGAGCCGGCGTAATCTCCCTCACGGTTATCTCGGCTCGCGCGGCTTCGTAAAGCAGAAGCTCAGTGAGGTCAGTAATCTTGTGTTTTGCGTCCAGCAGGATTTCACGGATCTTTTCGGAAACGACCGTCGAGCCGGGTTCGCGGAGCATTTTTACCCTGTAACCGGCCTTAGTCAACAGCTGGTAACAGAGCATGGCCTGGGTTGATTTGCCACATCCGTCGATTCCCTCAAAAGTGACAAAAAGCGGCTTGATATTATGCGCAGGCATGGCAATCCCTTTGTTAGACAACAAAAAACCGGCGATACAGTGCTATCGCCGGTAAAGGTAGTCATTACTCCGAAAAGAAAAAACTATTTTTTCTTCTTGATAACCCGCTTTTTCGACGAGGTTTTGGTTGTCGTACGGGGGGCATTAGCCTTTCTGACTGCCGGTTTAGCTGTTTCCGGTTTGCGAGCAGCAGCCCGGGTAGGCTTGGCCGTCCGGGAAGCTTCCTTCCAGCCGTACTTGGCAATAAACTCCTCGGTCAGTCGATGGGCTTCGTCATCGGTATACTGAACCGGCGGAGATTTCTTGAAGTACGACGACGGCTCAATCAGGGCGCCCGAGAGTCCATTGTCCAAGCCGAGCTTGCAGCAACGGAGCGCATCAATTACCACTCCCGCCGAATTCGGCGAATCCCAGACTTCCATCTTCATCTCGATGTTAAGCGGCACATCACCAAATGTCCGACCCTCCAACCTGATGTACGCCCACTTGCGGTCATCGAGCCACGGCACATAGTCCGAGGGACCGATGTGAATATTGTGCGGGTCCATTTCGTAATTCAGCTGGCTGGTCACCGCCGCTGTCTTGGAGATCTTCTTTGACTCGAGACGGGTCCGTTCCAGCATATTCAGGAAGTCGGTATTGCCACCGACGTTTAACTGACTGGTTCGTTCAAGTTTGACGCCGCGATCTAAAAACAGGCGGGTTAGAACCCGATGGGTAATGGTGGCTCCGACCTGCGATTTAATGTCATCGCCGATTACGGGCAGACCTTTCTCACGGAACCGCTTCTGCCAATACGCTTCACGGGCGATGAATACCGGAATGCAGTTGACAAACCCGCAACCGGCTTCGAGCACCTGCTCCACATACCACTTGGTCGCCTCTTCGGAACCGACCGGCAGGTAGTTCACTACAACATCTGTCTTGGTATCCTTGAGCAATTTGACGATGTCAACCGTGTCGCCCGGCGCTTTTTCTATGATCTGAGACAGGTAGAAGCCGAGCCCGTCGTGAGTCATGCCGCGCTGAACGGTGATGCCGGTTTTCGGAACTTTGGCAAAAACAAAAGTATTGTTCGGCTTGGTGTAGATAGCTTCGGACAAGTCCTTGCCGACCTTGTTCTTGTCGATGTCGATGGCGGCGGAGAATTCGATATCGCGGACGTGATAACCGCCCAGATTGACGTGCATAAGACCGGGAACGAAGTCATCGTCCTTGGCCTTCTTATAATACTCGACACCCTGTACCAGTGAGGAGGCACAGTTGCCGACGCCGATAATGGCAACTCTGATCTTGCCCATTATGAGAATCCTTTCTGAGTATGATTAGGTAGCTTACTTTGAACGGAAAACTATCCGAAACGTTTGTGTCTGTCAAATTATATTTGCTATTTTATATATATAGTATATATAATATGACCATATGGTCATACTCTCAGGTTCGTGCATGTTGCTGAACAGTATCGTGGTAAAGCAGGAGTAACCGGATGCCGGCCGTTTTGCTGGATGAAAACGTCATCGCCGATCTTGTCAATCGCGGAATCGTCAACGACACCTTTCGCCGGCTGCCCGTGGACAAAAAGAACCGGGTCTACCGAACAGCCATTCGCTTGTTCGGCGAGTACGGATATGACGGCCTGGCGATCGATCAGCTCTGTCACGAAGCCGGAATCTCAAAAGGATCCTTCTTTCAATATTTCCCGTCGAAGACGCACCTGCTTGAATTCGTCATCCTGGTATTCGATGACTACCTGGCGAAATGGGTCGATGAGATCCGAAGAAGCGAACGAGCCGTACTCGCGCGAGACAGACTTCTGTATCTGTATCAGGCCCTCGTGGTGAATTCGAAGTTATTCAAGGATGAAGAAAAGTTCTTCCTGTTCGTCACGACCGCAATGAATCACTCGGGGGTAGCCCTGGAAGGAATCGAAATGGGACGGCACTTTCGCGAATATGTCGGAGACATAATCGAGCGCGGTGTGCAGACCAGAGAAATACGTGAGGATTTCGACGTCAATTTGACGGGTTATCTCGTGGCGCTCATTATCGAGGGGTTGGTGCGGAAACAGTATACGGATCGACGCACCCAACGCCGTCAGATGGAAGAATATCTGATATCGTTTCTGTTCGACGGTATCAAAGCTTGAAGAGGCCTGGCTCAGTACAATCGGGCGCCGAGTTTGGCTTCATGATACGGCCTGACCATCGACAGGCCGCCATCTTCCTTATCCACGCCGAGCACCAGCACCTCGGACATGAACCCGGCGATATTTTTCGGCGCGAAATTCACCACGGCGAGGCACTGCTTCTGGAGAAGTTCTTCCGGACGATAATCGCTTTTGAAGCGAGCCGATGATTGCTTGATGCCGATTTCACTGCCAAAATCGATCTTCAGCTTGTAGGTGGGGAAACGCGCTTTCTCAAAATCCTGCACCTCTATTATCTTCCCTACCCGGATATCAACCTTTTCGAATTCCTCAAACGAAATAATCTGTGTCATAAATCTTTCAATATGTCAGGTTCCCGGTAATTGACGGACCATTCTTTTGTGTCATCGCCCGGGCGCTCAGTTCACCCCGGGGAATTTGTCGAATGCGATAATCTCGGACACCAGTTTTCGGGTGCGTGGACTTTCATCTTTGGCCCGCGTCCGCTCGTCCAGAGAGTCTATAGAACCTTCGTACCCGAGCGCGACCACACAGAGCACATGGTAGTCATTCGGTATTTCCAATAGCGCCTTTACCTGAGCAGCCTTATACCCCCCCATCGGGTGTGGCATGAGCCCTTCTTCGACCGAAGCCAAAAGCAGGGACATAGTCGCCATCCCGGTGTCGAACTGGTAGTACTTCACCGGATCGTCTTCCCTGACATTGTCGAAATCCTCTCTTGAGTACACAACGATCAGAATAGGCGCGGCTTTGGCCCACGCATTGCCGCGCGAAAGACCTTCGTCAACCAGTCTGTCATGCTGCTGCTTATCTCGGACGAAAATAAATCGCCACGGTTGATTGTTCGCGCTCGAAGGCGACCATCGGATTTTTTCGAATATCCGCTCCAGAGATTCGTCCGAAACCGGTCTGTCGAGATATGCCCGCTTCGAATGCCGCCGGAAGAATATGGAATCCATATCCATGGCTGTCCTTTCTTTTGCTCCCCCGGCTTCTGCAGGTCAGCTGTTCACCGCTACCCGCACACGAAAATCACTCATCTCCAACAGCTGTTTCTGCCGTCGCCGAATCATTTCTTCGCTCATCGGGAAGTCGGGCCCGACATTCTCGATCATGATGGAAGAGGTACACGAAGCATAACATCCGGCTTCGCGCAGCTTGCCACCGGATTTAAGATACTCGAAGGTAAATCCGGCCATAAAGGTATCGCCGGCGCCGGTGGCGTCGATCAGGTCTATTTCGAACGGAGGGATATCAATAAATTCGTGACCGTCATAGATGACCGATCCAAGCTCCGCGAGAGTTACAATGACCAGCTTCGGTCCCCATGATTTGATTATCCGCGCGACTTCGTACGGATCTTCGCGGCAGTCGATACCGGTCAGGACTTTGCCTTCGAGTTCATTCGGTTTGACAATGTCAAACAACCCGAGCGCTTCCTCGATCCCGTCGAACTTCTCATGGTAAATTCGGTTGTTCGCGTCGGCGTTGCGAAGCAGTCCCTGCGGATCACAGAACAAGAGACCGTCGAAATTCTCACGAATACTGCGAATTTGCGCGAAGGATACTTCACCCAGGATCGGGCCGACAAGTACTGCTTTACTGTCCTGGTACCACTCCGGCTCAATGATTGAAATGTTATCGGCCCGGCCAAGCAGATCAAGTGTGCGATTGCCAAAATTATCGTAGTAGATCAGCGAGAAACCACCCGTCTCTTTGGATTGGGTAATCTGATACTCAATGCCGAATCTCTGAAGATCCGCCTTGAACTGAGCTTCGTAGTCTTCACCGACTGCGCCCACGAGGCGGATACTCTCGCCCATCTTGCTCAGAGCCAGAGCGGCATTGGTAGAACAGCCGGAGAGAATCCGCTTCTGCGTGTTGACTTTCTGTGTCTTGATATAGTCATAAACCGGATTGCCAATTGCTGTAATCAAGTGCTTTTCCTTTCGGGTTGTTCGCATGAACTCCATCGCCGGCCGCCAACAACACTCGACCGGCTCCGTCAAGCTAACCCGTCGGCTCCAAAAGCTCAAATCAATTTTGCGGGAAATTGTTCCGGCGCGGGTAGATCTCGACCGCGTCAGTTATACTTCGGTGCGATCCCCTAGTACTTTGCGCGTATAGACAAGCCGCTGAATAGCAGTCACAAACGAGGTTACACCGACAATAATCAGGGCCAGTTCAAGCCACCCGCCATGGGGCCATTTACCGATTGGGTAAAAGTGCTCGAGAACAGCGCCTATTATGATGAGGATGAATTTTTCAAGACGTCCCATAATGCCGACCGCACAATTTTCGATTTTTCCCATCGATTCGGCGGCCGCCCGGGTGTAGCTGGCAATCAGCATCCCGAACAGGGCGAAGATCCCCCAGCCGGGATGAACTGTCCCTGAGAGGGTGATACCGGCCAGAATGAAAAACTCGCCGTATCGATCCAGAACATGGTCAAAGATTCCGCCGAACACAGTACCGAGATTGCCGGCTCGGGCCGTGGAGCCATCGAGCATGTCCGTGAACGCCGTCAATACCATCCAGACTACCCCCCAGATCATCTGGCCCCGCCAGAAAAACAAGCCGGCGACCACCGAGCAGATCAGCGAGACGACGGTGATAAAGTTCGGTTTAAGCCCTACCCTGACGCACACTTTTCCGAGAATTAGAGATGATTCTTCGTAAAACTGCCGTTTCTTCTGATTTATCCCTGGCAAGTACCTTCATTCCTTTTCGGTTCGCGTTTTGTGGTCCAAATATATGCTCTTTTGGACAGCCGGTCAACGACCGTCGAAAAGAAAATAGACGTCGAACCATGGTCATATCACGTTGATTTTCAATCGATAATTGACATTTTCGCGCTCAGTACGGATATTGCCCCAATATGTTTATTGACTATGTAGAAGTAGAGATCACGGCCGGCAACGGTGGCCATGGTTGTGTAGCCTTTCATACGGAGAAGTTCATTCCCAAGGGAGGACCGGATGGCGGCGACGGTGGCCATGGGGGGAATATTATTGCGGTCGCAGATCCGCAGCTCACCACTTTGCTGGACTATCGCTACAAACGCAAGTATCAGGCTGAAAACGGACAGCCGGGTAGTGGAAACCTGAAAACGGGCCGCTCAGGAGAGGATACCTTGTTGAGATTGCCCGTTGGCACGGTAATCCGGAACCTGGACACTCAGGAGATCATCTTTGATCTGGATGAACCGGAGTCAAAGGCAGTAATCGCCCGGGGCGGCAAAGGCGGGCACGGCAATGCATACTACAAATCGGCCACCAATCAGGCTCCACGCAAGGCTCAGCCCGGATTGCCCGGGGAGAATCGGCGGATCGCGCTGGAGCTCAAGCTTCTGGCCGATGTGGGGCTGGTCGGACTGCCGAACGCGGGCAAATCGACCATTCTGGCCGCCTTCTCAGCCGCCAGGCCGAAAATCGCGGACTACCCGTTTACCACGTTAGTACCGAACCTCGGCATTGTAAAGCTGCGTGAGTTTAAGTCCTGTGTGATGGCGGACATCCCCGGGCTAATCGAAGGTGCATCCGAAGGGCGTGGATTGGGTCATCAATTCCTCCGCCACATTCAGCGAACAGGCTTGCTGGTCTACGTGATCGATGTCAATGACATCGACATCACAGCCACCTACGACATTCTCAGGCGCGAGCTGGAGAACTTTGATTCTGCCCTTCTGGCACAGCCTTCGCTGGTGGTCGTTACCAAAATCGACACCTTGAGCGAAAGTGACCTGAAAGAGATTTCCCAAGACTTGCCATCAGATTATATTTATATTTCGGCTGTATCGGGGCGCAATACCAGGGAATTCCTCGAAGCTATTGAGAAGAGACTTGACCAGAAACGAGCTTAAAGAAAGACTGACTGAGACTATCGCACTCATGCGCATCCCCGGGGTGGGCCGGGGGCGTTTTCACAAGCTGGTAAAAGCCTTCGGTACCCCGGCCAGTGCCCTGAAGGCTCCCATTTCACGTCTTGAAACAATTCCCGGCCTTTCTCACGCTATCGCCTCAGACATTCACACGAAGCAGAACCTTGAAGAAGCCCGGCAGATGGCATCGCGGGTGATTCAGCTCGGTTGGGCGGCGTTATTTCCGGGCGAACCTGAGTATCCGGCCAGTCTGCTCAACATTCCGCAGGCCGACATCCCGCCCGTGCTGTTCCGCGCCGGTGAATCAGGAATCTCGGAGAAGATGATAGCTATCGTGGGGACCCGCCATCCGTCCGAACAGGGTCGACAATTTGCGTACAATCTGGCGCAGGCGCTGGCCGAGGCAGGGATCGCAGTCGTATCCGGTATGGCGGAGGGAATCGATGCGGCCGCCCACAAAGGAGCGCTCGACGCCGGTGGGATAACGGTCGCCGTCTGGGGAAACTCTCTGGACAAGATTTACCCGCCCTCGAACAAGAAATTAGCCAGTCGTATTGTAGAACATGGGGCCGCCTACTCCGAGTACCTGCCGGACACATCTCCGGACCGTGCCCACTTCCCCGAGCGTAACCGAATAATCTCCGGACTCTCCGACGGTATCGTGGTAGTTGAGGCCGGCCGGAAATCCGGGGCCCTTATTACCGCCTCGCAAGCTCTTGCGCAACATCGTGAGCTGTTTGCTGTGCCCGGTCCCCCCGGTGCCAAAACCAGCGAGGGAGCTAACGCGCTGATCAAACAGGGCGCCCGACTGCTGACATCGATCGACGACATTTTTGAGGAACTTCCGAGACTCAAAGGCGAAGTGAGAAGCCGACGCCTGGCTGAGCTTCCTGAAATGACCGAGGTTGAAAAAAAAATCGTGAGACTGTTAGCCGAGGGTCCAAAACAGGTTGACTATATGTCCCGCGAAATTAAGTTATCCGTGCCGGAGCTCATGGAATTTCTGCTGGCCCTTGAATTGAAAAATGTTGTTAGAGAACTCTCCGGAAAGAGATATATTCTCGCGGAAGAATACCTATGATCAAAAAGACGGCTAAAATTGTCAATCGGCTCGGGCTTCACGCCCGCCCTTCCGCGATGCTGGTCACAGTGGCCACCCGATTCGAGTCCGAAGTGTTCTTTACCAAGAACGGACTCCGCGTTAACGGCAAGTCGATTATGGGTGTCATGATGCTGGCCGCCGAACAAGGGTCCGAACTCACGGTAGAGGTCGACGGACCCGACGAGACAAGAGCCGTCGAAGAGATCATCAAGGTCATCCAGTCCGGCTTCGGCGAAGACCAGTAATATAAACGCTTGCCTTTCACCAGCCCCTCCCCTTACTTGCATGGTTGTAACCGACACGGTTTCATACTGTAAGACTATGCAAAACAAGAGAAAAGTACTTAAAGGCGAGCCGATTTCCGGTGGAATTGTGCTGGGCGTAGCGCGGTTGGTGATGCCTGGCGATTTCGAAATTGCCGAATTGGTGATACCCGCTTCGCGCGTTCGTGACGAAATCGACAGCCTTGATAAGGCAATCGAAGACACGGTGGCTGAGCTTCGAGAATTACGCGATTCGGCCGACCGCCGGATGGGCGGAGCAGTTTCGAAGATATTCGATGCCCAGCTGCTTATTGCCGGCGACATTGAGTTTCTCAAGCTCGTCAAACAGGAGATCCGCGACCGAAAGCGCAACGCCGGATTCATCTACAGCAATCTGGTCGGTCAGACAACTGCCCCGCTGAAGAACGCAGCCGACGAATACCTGCGCCAGATGGCCTCAGATATCGAGGCGGTTGCCAACCGGGTCCTTTCACATCTGAGTGGTTATGACAAGTGTGAACTGAATTTCCAGCCGAATACCATCGTTGTGGCCGGGTCGCTTTCCCCAGGCGATGTGCTCAGTATGCGGGAGCGCCGGGCGGTCGGGTTCCTGATCAGCGAAGGTGGCAAAAATTCGCACATGGCGCTCATCACGCGCGCACTGTTTCTGCCGGTTGTCCTGTCCGAAGAAGCCCATGGCAATATTCAGAATGACACGAATCTGATTCTCGATGGCACCAGCGGGGAGATCATTATCAACCCGACCGATGCCGACTGGGCCACCTTTCAAAAGTTAAAGCGGCGTCAAGGCCCGGCCGTAATCGCTCGAATCAAGAAACTGGTAGATATTCCGCCGAAAACTGCCGACGGCAAAGAAGTGCCGGTGGGTGTGAACCTGACTATTCCGGGGCCGGTTGATGATGTGTTGGCTCAAAAGAAGTTTCCGGTTGGTCTGTACCGCACCGAGTTTCTCTATCTCACCGAATACAGCTTTCCGGACGAGGACACCCAGTTTACCTATTACTCCCAGATCGCCCAAAAGTATGGCAACTCCAATATCGCTTTCAGAGTATTCGATCTCGGATATGATAAATTATCCGTCAATGATGCCTGGCCGCACGAAGATAATCCTGCCCTCGGCTGGCGGGGAATTCGCGCGCTATTCGACATGGAGGATGTGTTTATCACCCAGCTTCGGGCCATTCTTCGCGCTTCCACACAAAGAAATGTTTCCATCATGCTGCCGATGGTTACGGATATTGCGGAAATCGAACGGACGCGAAAGATCCTTGCCCAGGTTAAGTTTGACTTGAAGAAACATCGCGTGCCATTCGATGACGAGATCAAGGTCGGCATCATGGTGGAGGTTCCCTCGGCGGCGATGATGGCTGATGTTCTGGCTCAGAAGGTGGACTTCCTGTCGATTGGCACGAACGATCTGACCCAGTATACGCTGGCGTCAGACCGCCTGAACTCTCGGGTGTCCGGAGTCTACTCGGCCTATCATCCGTCGGTATTAAGGCTTATGCGAATGACGATCGAGGCAGGCAAGCGACACAATATTCCTGTATCGATCTGCGGTGAGATTGCCGGTGATCCGCTGGCGCTCCCGCTGTTTATCGGGATGGGAGTCGACCTGCTTTCCATGAGCCCGTCTCGAATCTTCGACTTATGTCGACTCGTACACAAAATAGATGCCTCCCTGGCGAAACATCTTGCGCCTTCGGTGCTGGAGAGCACAACTCAGCAGTCGGTAGTGCACAAGCTGCAGTCGTTCAAACAGGAATTGGAAAAGAAACCGTTTAGAAAGAGGAAATAGCCCCTTGTCAACGCTCAACGATATTGAAAAGATCAGGTCGATGGACCCGGAAAACATGTACAATCGCATTTTCGACCTTCCGGAACAGATGGAAGAAGCGCTGAGGATTGCCAAGACCTGGCATGTGGAAGCGGAATCGTTTGCGGACCCGCGGAATATAGTAGTTATCGGCATGGGTGGTTCGGCCATCGGCGGCGATTTGGTCCGGTCGTTTCTGACCCCCAAGCTGGTCGTACCGTTTCATGTCTGCAGGCATTATGTTCTGCCGGAGTATATAGACGATGAATCGCTGGTGATCGCGTCAAGTTACAGCGGTAACACCGAAGAAACACTGGCGGCACTCGAAGATGCTCTTAATCGCAAGGCCATGATCGCGGCCATTACTACCGGTGGCGTTCTCAAGGAAGTCGCCGCCCTCAACGAGATCCCGATTTTGCTGGTACCCGAAGGTCTCCAGCCACGCGCGGCTCTGGGATATTCATTCGTTCCGCTTATGATGTTCCTGGACAAGATTCGGTTACTCAAGAATGTCGGCAAGGGAATTGAGGAGCTGATTTCCCAGCTCAAGAAATTCCGCGAGAAATATATCGAGGATCTGCCGCCGAAAGACAATCTCGCCAAGACGCTGGCGCAAAAGATTCATGGCAAGATTCCGATTATTTATTCCGGCCCGACCCTGACGGACACAATCGGAATGCGCTGGAAGGGTCAGATGTGCGAAAACGGCAAGAACCTTGCGTTTGCTAATCTCTATGCCGAATTCAATCATAATGAACTGGTTGGATGGCATGATACCGTCGCCGCCCACAAGGATCATCTGATAGTTATTCAACTCAGGGATAAAGATGACCACCCGCAGATCGTCAAACGGATGGATATCGTCAAGGGACTGATTGAAAAACAGGGTGTGGAAGTCATCGATGTGCACTCCCTGGGCGAGTCATCGCTGGTGCGCATGTTTTCTCTGATTCAACTCGGCGACTTTGTATCGTGTTATCTGGCCGTGTTGAACGAAGTGGATCCGAGCCCGGTGCATATTATAGAGACTCTGAAGAAGTCACTGGCGAAGACGAAGTAGGCGGCTGGTCGGACAGGCGTGGTCGGTGGTCAAATCGAGACACTGATTCTTCGCTAGCCCACGTCAGCGCGGTTCGACGGTAGTCAAGCCGATTGCCACGTGAGATGATGCGTCCCCCCTGTATGCCTCCCCGGCGCAGGCTGGAGTTCATCTTTAATATCCGTTGGAAGAAGACCCTCACCCTACCCTCTCCCAGAGGGAGAGGGCAAAGACAAAGAAATCGCATCCTTCTTTCTCCCCTCGCCCTCTGGGAGAGGGGCCGGGGGTGAGGGAATCTAGCTGGGCACCCGCCTTCGCGGGTGAGGCAGAAACAAGCCTCACAGAAACAGCCCCATTTCCGCATTGCACAACCCGCATTCCCCCACGTCATTCGAAGGCAAGGCAACCCATTTTTGTTGCATCATACAAAATTGCCCGATATCTTATAGCAGGTGTCTAATTCAGGGGAGTCTTCTGTGCGGCTATCTCGACTTCTGGCGTACTTGCTCTCAGTTATGACAATTGTTGGGACATATTTCCCAGCAACGGCCCAGAATTACTGCGCCACAGTCAATGACATCAATAAAGTTGTGCTTCATGCGTATTCGGCCGCCGGTATCGCTGGCTGGTACGAGAGTTACAACGACTATCTTTCACGTGATTGCTTCACTGGACAGACTCTTTCATATCCACATTGCGAGTATCCCAAAGGCTCGGGGATTACGTATATATACAATGCCAGCTTTTGGGCTGGTGGAATTACTGCCGGAGATACTGTCATTTCAAGGGGTATTGGATCAGTTATTCAAGGATCGCACGATCCGAGCTTCTATCAATACGAGCCACCGACCTATCGTAGCATCCTCGAACCAAGTTCCCCTGGATACAACGACGCGGTTTCGGAGCAAGACGTAATAAGTGTGTCAGACGACACGACCGGACTTAGCTCACTCGGTCTTGAGATTGTGAAGACGACATACGCCTGGACCTACCAGTATGCCGAGGATATTGTCTTTTACGATGTTGAGTTTCACAACATCGGGACAACACCCATTCGAGAAGCGTTCTTCGGACCATATTTGGATGTTGCTGCTGGGTTTTTCGATGGGAGCGGTTCAAGTAACGTGGGAGGGGGTATAGGCGGCTTCAAAGATTCGATCCAGAGCCTTCGCTGCATAAGCAGGGTTGATGAAGTTCCGGTGGTGTGGTTTAGTAGTTCAGACGGATGGCCCGTGAACGGACGGTTTACGGATGACGTAGTGTTGGGACCGGACGGAGAGTGGATTCGATCCTGTCCGAGTACAGGTGCCTTCGTGCTGTTAGGATATCCTACTGGGAGAATTGAGCGCAGAGCGTATGTTTCCTTCAACTGGTGGAGGCGTTATGGTGGTTGTGAGGGTACTCCCGACTTGGCGCCAGCGCGACGGGACCATCAGCGGTTGCTGGGACCTCGCTGCGGCTATTTGCAGTCCCAAGGCGACACCTACTATGAAATGTCGAACGGGGAAATCGACTATGATCCTCTTTATTCAGCGAGAATTGGACAGAACGATGCTATATGGAGGTATCCAAATCAGGAGGCGGCTCAGTACGTAAGCTCGAACGGTGATCTGCTTTCCTATCTGTTGACTGTTGGACCTTATGATATTGACCCCGGACAGAGTATGCATATAGCCTACGCACTAGTCTTTGGGGAACGATTTCACACCAACGCAAATAACAGGGATTTCTTGCCAGACAATCCTGACCGGTTCTATGCCAACCTTGATTTTTCTGACTTGGAGAAGAATATAAGCTGGGCGAAATGGATTTATGATAATCCCGGAGTGGACACCGACTCCGATGGCTATGCCGGGGACTTAGTCATCTGCAATCAAGATTCTGTCCTGACCGACAGCGGCTGGGTGACGACTGTCGCGGACACGTTCTATGCTACCGGCGACGGTGTCCCGGATTGGCGACCAGTATCGCCTCCGCCTTCCCCTGACCTCTGGCTCGAACCACTTGTAGATGGGATCAGAATCCGGTTCAACGGCTACCGCTCGGAGACGACCAAGGATGTCTTTTCGGGAATTGTTGATTTCGAGGGGTACTCCGTCTATCTGGGGCGCGACGAACGAGAACAGAGCCTGTCGCTGATTGCTTCCTATGACAAGGAAGATTATGACCGGTATGTCTACAACCCGGCCAGCGAAAGATACGAAGTCCACGGTATACCTCTGCCATTAGACAGTCTTCGCTGCCTGTACGGACGTTCAGATGATCCCTGCGCCGATTCAGCTTTTGACCCACTGGCGTATGAATTGCCTACGCGACCGTATGTTCACCCCAGATTTCCTGACTCCCTGTTCAACTTCCGCAAGAACAGCTACAATGCGAATCACTACCCAACCCAGACCCCGATTCACAAAGTCTACCCGGATGCCCCCGACCCAAGAGGGATTGACCCGGAAGATTTGACCCCTGATTACTTCACCGAAGAAGGCCGTCTCAAGTTCTTCGAGTACGAATGTGAAGTCCACAACCTGCTGTCATCGGTGCAGTACTGGGTTGCGGTGACGGCTTTCGATTTCGGCATGCCCGGGACTACAATTCGTCCGCTTGAATCGGCCAGATCAATCAACGCAACCAGTTGCTTTGTCTATGCCAACGAAGGGGAACAGAACGGGACGAACAAGCAGGTGTATGTCTATCCCAACCCGTATGTCGCGAGTCAGGACTACCGTTCCCAGGGGTACGAAGGCCGGACACGCGAGGACCGGCCGGACTATCGGACCAGAGCGGTGAATTTCGCCAACCTGCCACCCAAATGTACGATATCGATTTACAGTCTCGATGGTGACTTGGTCCGCAGGATTGAGCATGATTACTCACCGAATGACCCCAACTCCACCCACGACTACTGGGATGTGATTACGCGCAATACCGAGGCTCCGGTGAGTGGCCTCTACTACTGGACGGTTGAGATTCCCGGCGCCCCGACCCAGATTGGGAAGCTGGTGTTGATATATTAGGATATACAACTGAGATTGCCGCGTCGCGATGTCACATCCCTCTGCCTCCCCGGCGCAGGCCGGGGTCCATCTTTAATATCCGTTGGAAGAAGACCCTCACCCTACCCTCTCCCAGAGGGAGAGGGCAAAGACAAAGAAATCGCATCCTTCTTTCTCCCCTCGCCCTCTGGGAGAGGGGCCGGGGTGAGGGAATCTAGCTGGGCACCCGCCTTCGCGGGTGAGGCAGAATGAGGTAACGCGAGTTAAGTTGGCAATCGCTATTTCAACAACACCATCTTCCGTGACAGGGTGATATCGCCGGAGGTCAGGCGGTAGATGTAGACACCGGAGCCGGCAGGCTGGCCGCTGGACAAACGGCCGTCCCATTGTAGCCGGTAGGTACCGGCGGACAAAAGGATATCATGCGGCGTCCGGGGACCCCTTCCGCGAGTGAGTTGGAATGCGAGCGCGACCGAGAGCGGCATTTCCGCCTCTTCGCCCCTAACGCAAATTCAACGCAATCCTAATTTTAGCTTGACACCGCCCGGTAGCGGACTTATTTTTAGGTAAGATTGGGGACCTCACTCATGCTCACTGGAGCCCATTCTCTATCTCGTATTCCGCCATACAACCGACTGAATTCGTACATAATTAGTTACATTTTTTCATAACCTCAGAACCAAGGAGCGTAACCATGAAAAACTCTGTAACCGTGTCGGCAGTTGTGCTGATACTCACGTTCTGTTTCGTGGGCAGTGCGATTGCCCTCGAACGGCCGTACGATGACCCGCTGCGGCCGGGTGGCGACGACCACCCGTGGGGCGGCGGCAATCAGGTCATCACCAATCCGACCATCATCAACAGCACCAAGACGCCCTCGCTCACTTCTACCGGTTATATGGTGATTGATCTGGTGGTAAACGGGCTGTTCACTTCCTCCCGATTCCAGGCGATCTTCATGCAGACCGAAGAGCGGGAGGTGTATCGCGGCACCGTGACCAGAACCCGGAACTTCAGTGAAAAAGGCGCAAGATAATGAGAATGGAACCAGTTAACAGCGTAGAGTTCGTCCACGCGATGACCGGTTTCATGGAATCGTTAATGGACCGAAAGGACTACGCCGAAGCAATCAAGTATTACGAGTCGAATCGTAATGAGCTTGAGCGCGTCGGGGGCGCTGAGGCAGCCGGGCTTCTCCGGATGGCTGCCACGGCCTACGCTTCCGGTTCTCATCTGACTCTTGCCCTCAAAACCGCCCGTCTCGCGCAGAACATGGCCGCCGCCTATGGCGACAGCCTGACTTTGGCCGAGATATTCATGACCATTGGCGGCATCCTGCAAGACAGAAGTGAACTCAAGGAAGCGGAGAAAGCGTTCCGTGACGCAGAATCTCTTTTCCGCCGCAACGACAATCCCGAAGGTCAGAGCAGGGCGCTGAACCTGCTGGCCGGATTGTTTTTCAAACAGAACGACTACAAAAACTCACTCGTGGCTTTGATGGACGCGATCGAAATCGCACGCCGCATGAACGATAAGAAGAAGCTGGCGTTCATGATGGGCAATATCGGCCGTATCCACACCTTTACCGGTGATTTCCACAAAGCCAAACAGCATCTCAAGACCAATATCGAGCTGTCACGCGAACTGGGTGACTCGCTCGAAGTTGCCCGGGCATTGCTCTCCCTCGGCTATGTCTGTCTTCAGGAAGCCGAGTACGGCGAGGCCGAGGCGGCGCTCGATGAAGCATATCCGCTGATTATCGCCAGCAAGAGCAAACGCGATGAAGTCATCTACATGACCTATCTGGGGGAACTGCGATATCGTTCGGGGTTGCTCGAAGAATCCCGCGATACGCTTGAAAAGGCGCTGGCGCTTGCCGGCACTATCGCACCCGACAGCTCTCTGGCTGGTCGCGTAATGCGTCACCTGGCCGAGGTTCATCTCCGGCTGGGTAATCTTCGCGCGGCCCAGCGCTCCTGCGCGGCATCGTGGGTGATCATGGAGAAGGTTAGTGACCGCGTGGAGTTGGGCGCCCTGAGCAAGATCAAAGCGATCCTCGCCGAACGGTCCGGTGAGAAGGATGAAAGCACCCGTCTGTATGTCCGGGCGATCGACCTGCTCGATGAGACCGGTGTCCGATTCGAGAAGGCCGATGCATTGATCGCGGCCGGTCTATCCGGCCAGTTCGAGATGCGTCAGAGACTTACCTACCTGTTTCGGGCGGAGGAATTCTACAGCCGTCACAACCTGCGCAAGAAGCACGATGAGATCGAACGTCTGATCAATGCGATCGACGAACGCGATACACATCGGTCAACAGTGCGGGGAAATGCGGCGACTGATCCGGGCGACACTGATTATGTAACATCGTCGCCGGAAATCATGGCATTCAAGAAGCAGCTGCCACTTATAGCGCAGGCGGACTTGCCTCTGCTGATCACGGGCGAAACCGGTGTTGGCAAAGACCACATGGCTAGGTATTTCCATCTGCTGAGCCGGCCCAATACACCGTTCGTAGCCATCAACTGTGCCTCGTTGCCGGAGACACTGCTCGAGTCAGAGCTGTTCGGTTATCGCAAAGGCGCCTTCACCGGCGCTGAGGCGAACAAGCAAGGGCTCTTCGTGGCCGCCAACGGCGGCGTGCTGTTTCTCGATGAAATCGGCGACATGCCCCTGAATCTTCAGACCAAGCTGCTCGGTGTGTTGGAAAACCGCAAAGTGGTGCCACTTGGTTCGACCGTTCCGGTCGATCTCGACATCAAGCTGATCGCGGCAACCAACAAGAATCTCGAGCAAATGGTTGAGGCGGGGACATTCCGTCGGGACCTCTACTACCGCCTGAGCGGCGTGACGTTCGAGATCCCGCCCCTGCGCAAGCGCAAGGCTGACATCCCGCTCCTGCTCGGCCTTTTCATGCGGAAATGCCGGCTCAGCAAGGATGGGGAGCCGATTCCGGCTGACCTCGCCCGGCAGTTCATCGAGTATGATTGGCCCGGCAACACGCGGGAGCTTTACAACAAAGTGAAGCGGCTCGAAGTCATGTCACAATTGGTGGCGGAGGGCGACCTGGTCGAGCTCTCGCGCTCCATCTTTGACAGTGACATGCCGGTAACCGCGAACTCATTGTTTGAACGGGTTGAACAATTCGAACGGAAGATTATTCTTGAGGCCCTACTGGCGGCACAAGGGAACAAATCCGAGGCCGCGCGGATGCTCGGAATACACGAAGCTACCGTTCGCATGAAACTCAAGAGGTATGGCATTAGCCTCGAACAGTTTCATTAAGCGATGCAACCTGACACGCTTTCTGCGCCGTCGGGCTGCGAAGTGCGGTGATTTCGCCCGATATTCGTCCATCCTGTGATGTGATCACACGAGTTCGGTGTTAAAATCGTGGCCGCACACGAAATCGACGATTCTCCTTGGTTCACGGTAAGCGTCTGAATTTCAGGCGCTTACCGTTTTCTTTTGCAATCCACTCGTAAGGATATACGAATCATGGAATCTGACCAGTGTTGATATGCTGTGGTAGTGACCAAGTAACCTGCTGTCTACCAGATAAATAACATTGTCGTATGAGGCCCCAGTGCGATGTGGCATATCGCTTGCTAATAGAAAGATGTCATTTTTACTCCCAAAGCGCTGTTGTTTTTTGGGTTTCTTTTTCTCTTTGGTGTAGCCACCCACACTTAGAGGGGAGTGTGGGTGGCGTTTTTATGTCCGCATTGCCTCTCTGCAATCCACACTCGACCGCTTATCATGAGAATTCAGTGACTTGCCGCGCGATCCATGCCGATTGGGATGCGGAAAAACGTACTCCCCGTTGACAGTCTCGGCCTCCTGCTCGTCGGAACAAACCAGCCTCTTCCGCACTTTTATATGAAAAAGACGGAAGGAGATCCTCAGATGCAGTCCCTGCAAGATAGAGTAGTAGTGATTACCGGAGCCTCGCGCGGTATCGGGGCGGCGGCCGCAGAGCTGTTCGCCGCGGAGAATGCGAGACTTGTGCTCGCGGCCCGCAAGCAAACAGATCTCAACAAGACTGCCTCCCGGTTGAAGATCGACAAGAAACGGGTGCTGGTAGTATCGGCCGATGTGAGCAGTGCGGCGGGCGTGAAGAAAATCGTGACGCAGGCCTTGAAGAAATTCAAGCGGATAGATGTGTTCGTGAACAATGCCGGGACGGGCACCGCCAGGAGTATTCTTGACACTACCGAAAAAGACTACAACCTGATGATGGATACGAACCTGAAATCAGTGTTTTACAGCTATAAGGAGCTTCTCCCCCGGATGATCCGGCAGAAGGGTGGGCAGATCATAAACATCTCATCGCTCGCCGGTCGAATGGGTCTGCCCGGAATGGCCGTCTACTCGGCATCGAAGGCTGCCCTGAACGCTTTCACGGAAGCGGTCGCGTTGGAGATGCGGAACCATAATATCAAGATCAATTGCCTGTCCCCCGGTTCCACGGATACCTCGTTTGGTTATGGCCGCACGAAGCGGCCGTCGCCGAAAGAACCTAGCGGAAAAATTCAACTCACGCCGGCTCAAGTAGCCGAGGCGATCGTCTTTCTGGCGAAACAGGATGCCAATGCGTTTACGCTGTCAACGGAAATACGGCCATTGATCACAAAGAAACTATAGCGGGGGGCGTTTATTTTTCCAGCTTGTTCGGATTGTGCCGGTAGGTGATGACCCGGATTTTTTCAAGCGTCACCAGACCCTCGGCGATCATCGCATCGAGCTCCGGCAGGAACGCCTTTATCTTCTCGGGTTCATCCACGATCTCAACCACTATCGGTAGGTCCTCCGACAGGCGGAGGATTTTGGTCGTATGGATGCGGCTGTGGGCTCCGAATCCGAGCTGGCCCCGAAGCACGGTGGCGCCGGCCATTCCCCGTTTGCGCGCCGCATGCACGATCGCTTCGTACAGCGGCTTGTGGTCGAAACGGTCATCTTCTCCGATAAAAATCCGCAGAAGCTCTGCTTCTTGAGGGAGCTGCATAGTCACTCCTTGGTCGTTCAGATCAATCGGCCCAGGGCCATTCCTATAAACAGGCAGATAATTCCGATTACATTCTGCGCCATCAGATTCATCATAGCCATCATTAGCTGTGAGTCCCTAATGAGCTGTCCGGTCTCCAGTATGTATGTTGAGAAAGTAGTGAATCCTCCCATAAACCCAACGAGTACGACCACCCGAGCAATACTCGTAACCGCCAGCCTGCCTTCGAAGAGCGCCCAGAAAAATCCTGCCGCGAGACAGCCGGCCGTATTCACCACCAGCGTACCCCAGGGGAAATCGGGGCCCAGCACTCGTTGCACAACACCAGCCAGCGAATATCTGGCCAGAGTACCAACCGCACCGGCAAACGCGAGAAGAAGTAATTTATACAACAAACTGACATCCCGGTAATTTGTTGGGCTCGTCCGAGTTCATACTCGGTAAAGTATACGCATCGACTCCCCTATCCGCAAGATAAAATGCCCGCCCCAGGTTTTGATACCCGAAGCGGGCCGATCCCCCCCGTACTGTTCTTCACGCATCATCGTGGATCGATACTGGTCGGCCAGAGATCACCGTGACGGCAAAGATAATCGCCACGGCGTCAGCATTCGCGCGTCGACTGTTCGGCCCGGATCCGTCCAAAATGTCGGGGCCGATGATATATGGCCGAGTGTAACTTTCCCTGCCGGCGGCCTGAGCGAATCCAGAGTGAAATGTCACCGGATACGCACGAAAAAACATACGACATCACAGTGAGAAGAGATGATATAGAGGTTGTGAAGGGTGGGGTTCTGTTTCTAAATTCAGAATACAATACAGCGAGACCTATGTCAAGCGATATCTGACAACGACCAATCAGGGGAATGGCCCTTTCGTATGAGGAGATCTTCACTTGCTTGGCGAGAAAACTTGTTGATTTGCCCATCGCGAATTCTGCTTATTTAAAAGCCGAGATAACCCGGCCGAATGGATTGAGCTATTCTAAAAGAACCACGCTAACCGGCAAACCTATATGAAACCGATAACTAAGAAAATAATCTCATTCTTTCTCATCGCGGCAGGCGGCATAATCGTCGGACTGATCGCTTCTTTCTACGTGATGTTGCAGAGGTCGATTCCACAGGTCAAAGGGGCTGTCAGCTTGTCCGGCCTCACCGACTCCGTCGAGATCAGTTACGATTCTCTCGGGATCGCCCAGATTTGGGCAGCCAACGAGCCGGACGCGTATTTCACACTTGGATATCAGCATGCCGCGGACCGGTTGTTTCAGATGGATCTGACGAGGCGCATCGCTACGGGCAAATTATCTGAATTGATCGGTTCGGCCGTACTCACGCTTGACCAAGAGCAGCGGCAGATTGGGCACCTTCGAATGGCCATTGACGCCCAGGCCCGGCTGTCCGAACGCAACAGGAGACTTCTTCAGGCGTATACCGACGGAGTCAACGCGTATGTGACCGGAGCCGGGGCGCTTCCGTTCGAATACCGTTTCCTTCCGGAAAAGTTCGCACCGTGGCAGATGACCGACTGCCTGGCGATTCTCAGTTTCGAAACATGGTTCTCAAATGCCCTGATGAACCGCGACGAATTCTATCAGGAGCTGGCCGCAAAGGTCGGAGATGCGCGCGCGCGCTCGCTCATATTTCCTTACCCGGCGTGGGGACCCTCGACTGTCATCGGAGACGGGGCGCTTGGCGCAATTCCCAGAGAATTTCAACCCAATATGACCGGCAGTGGAAGTGACAAGGTCGCAGGCGGGTTGGCACCGAACATGAGTGGCGTTCAGATGCAGCTGGCTTCGACAATCCTTCAAAACATCTATCAGACATCATCGATGTGCGATGCCTCCAATGCGTGGGTGGTGGCACCATCGCACAGTGCCAGCGGAAAGGCGATGCTTGCCTCCGACCCGCACCTCGAGCTGACACGTCTGCCACAGTTCTGGTATCCAGTCGGTATGCACGCCGCGGACTCCTCGGTCGATGTACTCGGAATCACAGCGGCCGGTTTGCCTTTCTTTGCCATGGGACACAACGGCAGGTCGGCCTGGGCGTTTACGGCCGGTGGTATCGACGTATTGGACTATGTCACGGTGGAACTTGACCCCGCGGATACAAGCAGGTACTTAGCTGAAGGGCAATGGCTCAAATTTGGTTACACGGTCGACAGTTTCAATGTCGCGGGAGTTGATTCGATTGTGGTGGTACCACAGCGGTACACTGTCTATGGCCCGTTAGTCGCTGCGAATCGCGACTCTCTCACGGCGATTGCAGTTCACTGGGTTGGGTTTGATACCGATCTAAGCCTCTGCCTGCAAAACGCTTTCGGGTTGGCAAACGTGAAAGATTTCGGCGAGTTCCGAAGACTGGTGACGGGACTGGGGGCGTTCGACGCCAATATGATGTACGCCGACATAGCCGGTAATATCGGATATCAGTTGACTGCACCACTTCGCCCCGGAAACCGTGCCACTTCACTACCGGTATCGCCTTCCGAAATCGATACGATCGCATGGACGGCCTTTGCGCCGCTGGATGAAACACCGAATGCTTTCAATCCCCCAAGCGGCTGGCTGGCCAACTGTAACAATCTGCCCAGTCGTAACCCGGCTGCGTCCGGTTATTTTTTCGCTACCCGCATCCTGAGCATTACAGACCTGCTGTCGGCATCTGATAAAATCAACGTCGATGACATGCGCACGTTTCAATTGTCATCCGTAGACCGCTATCTCCTTCGGATGAAAGACGAGTTTGTTCGCATATCGAAGCTCGCCGCCACTCTGGACCAGACCTCGCTACTGGAGAACTGGGATGGTTCGGCCGGCACCGATTCCAGAGCGACCGCCCTGATTAACGTCTATTTGGAACGTTTGCAGCAGTTGACATTTGAAGATGAACTCGGCCCGATGTGGCATCAGGTCCCCTCGAAATGGATTGAAGACCTCCATCAGGTTGACTCGGCGGGCTGGTTCGATGACACCAACACCACGCAGACGATCGAATCATACGATACGATCGCCGTGCGCGCAATGAGATCCGCGATAAGCTCTGTGGGTGGACGTACCTGGGGCGAGCTCCAGTCGTTTAGGATGCAGCATCCGATGTCGTCGATCCCGCTACTCGGTACTTTTTTGGACTTGGAAACTCCCGTGGAAAGATGGGGAGGAACCCCTGGCTCGCTCAACTCGTCTTTCTATAGGACCGTCGGCGACGATAAATTCGAGTCGATAGCCGGTCCAAGTTGGCGCTTCGTGATCGATTTTGCCGACATCGACAAAGCTACGATGGTTATCCCGGCCGGCGTATCGGGCAATCCGATGTCGCCCCATTTTCTCGATTTCTATGCACTTTGGAAGTCAGGTCAGCAGTGGACCGTGCCGTTTCATCGAGATCCGGTCATCGCCCGCTCCGCGACCGTACTCACGCTGAAACCTGCGTCGAAATGATGAATCAGGATTGTTTGATGTAGTGAGCCTTGATAGTGTCGCCGGGTTGGATCCCGCCAATGAGGAACTCTCGCGGATAATTGACACATCGAAATCCGCATGACTCGAGAAACTCCACAACATCGCGCGGTGAGCTCTTCTGACGCTCCAAATGTTCTTTGACGAACTCAATCACCATGCCGACCTGGCCGCTTCGTCGGAGGATCTGTTCCATACCGCGAAGAGCGTGAAATTCCGCGCCCTCAACATCGAGCTTTACGAAATCCACGGTGAAGTCTTGCGGCAGATATGAATCAAGCGCCACGGCGGGAACAGTGTGGGCGATATCATTCATAGCCGACTGTTCAGCGTGGTTGTGAGGGCTGACCCAGTTCATGCCCGGGTTTTCTTCGGACACCATGACACTTATCTGCGTGTCCGTGTCCCATACAGCTTTATGATGCGCCTTGATGGCCGGGTACTTCTGCGCGTTCCGCTCGAGTGTGTCGTAGGAGTGTTGTTCGATTTCAAAGGCGTGAATTTCACCATCACTTCCTACCAGGGCAGCGGCAAAAACCGAATAAAGGCCGGCATGGGCGCCGACATCGAGCACTCTTGACCCTGGATGAATAAACCCGGCCGCGAACCGGGCATCTTCGATTTCATATCTTGGATTCATACAGACCGGACACTGTTTGGAGCATCCATACATCTCGCCGGTGAAATTATTTATGAGGCGATACGGTTGAGGCTGGTACAAATCTATCTCCGCGCACAGGAGCACATCTTCAATCTGACTTAAAGACACCGGATCGTCGCCCGGTATCACGTGGATCCGTCGCACCCGATCAGCGATTGTGGGCAGGCGGTGACGGACATAGTTTTTGAACTTCTGGTCGACAAAGATAAGGTCATCGACATTTTCCCAATGCATCTGATAGACAAACGGCCGGAATGCCTCTTCGCTATGAAGCCTGCAAATCACCTGCTTACGGTTTAAGAACGGATACGTGGTGGTAGCTTGAACCGCAAGCTCGGCGGCATAGTCAAGCCAGACCAGGTCGGCCTGATCGAGCGCCGTGACAATGGCCTGCTCTGATGCCTCATAGCAGGTGTGCGCATGGTAGCGGGTCTTGAGACGGCGAACGATCGCTTCCAGCTTATTTTCGTACGGCGGCAAGGAGAATAACGCCAGTCGTTTGGCTTGTTGACTTCTCACCTCAGGCGTGGCACGCAGGGCCAGGACATCACCGTCGTCAGGTCGGCGAAGCAGGTAGCGGTCCAGGTACGGACGAACCAGCGCGGCTTGATCGTACTTGCGCTCAAGATCATATAAGTTGAGCAGGCCGACTTTGTACTCGGGATTTATGCTGAGGCATTGATGCAAATGGCGCGAGGCCAGTCGGAAGTTCCCTTTTTCGGCGGCGATTACGGCCAGATTATTATGGGCTTCGAAAGAATGTGGATCCCGCCGCAGTATGGCCATGAAGCATTCCCTGGCTTCATCGATTTTGCCCGCAGAATATAGATCCTCGCCTCGTTGAAGTTCCTGACTGACCGACATACGATGAAATCCCTTTACACTAATGATACGAAAGTTATGCTGCCATCCGACGGACAGCAAGTTTTAACAGCCTGTCCATTATGGCAGTCATGTTGCCGGGGGATAATGGGAAGTTCAATGGATTGTTTGGACCGGATTCGTTATTCGATAAGTCCGGGCATCCGTTGGGCGTCGAGATTGGCCTGTTCGTAATCCTCAGGGCGTCCAATATCCATCCAGTAGCCATTGTACGCAAAGCTGTCTACCCGCTCACCCTTTTGAAGTAAGGTCAGCATCAGGTCATCGAATCCAAAAGTTCTGCCTGCCGGTACGAAGTCCAGGACAGAACGAGAGAAAACGTAGACTCCCATTGAGACTGTCAATTCGATGGCAGGCTTTTCTTGAAATCCGAGGACACGACCATCCGGAGCAACTTCCAACACACCGTAGTCAACCCGATTGACGCGGCGATGCACAGCTACGGTGAGTTTGGCCCCGCGTGTCAAATGATGCTCATATAGAGCCCGAAAATCAAGGTCGGTCAGAACATCTCCATTGGCCACCAGAAAGTGAGCATCGAGCGACTTCATCAACTTCAACGGTCCTACGGTCGAAAGTGGCTCTGATTCCTGGCAGTACGCAATGTCCAAACCGAGCCGTGATCCGTCACCCAGCACGGCCATAATCAGATGCGATAGATGATTCACGGCGATCTGGACTCGATCGACACCGTGCTTCTTCATTCGCGACATAAGAATTTCAATGATTGGTCGATCTCCAACAGTGACCAGTGGTTTCGGTATCTCCGCCGTATACGGTTTCAGGCGGGTCCCCTTTCCTCCGGCAAGTATTACCGCCTGCATGGGAGCTCCGAATTGGTCTGGATGTTCACTTTCATTCAATCAAGTGTTCCTATAAAGTGGATCTCGGGGATTGGCAATGATGCCGGATTCGATAGCCTGAATGTACTCCCGAATGCCGTCGGGAACCCGTCGCGTGATGGCATATCCAAGTGTATCCTTGATTTTGCTGAAACTCACTCGATAGTCTCTGGGGTCTTCGTTTCGATGCACATACCGGACGAGTCGTGACCGGCCGGGTAGCTCCCTGAGAATCAGCTCGATCAGTGTCTTCTTCTGGTAATTTTCCGCGGTGTCGCCAACGTTGAACGCCTGATGCGTTACCAGGTTTTCATTAGCTTCGAGGATCGCAATAACCGCACGGGAAATGTCGATCGTATGGCAATAAGGACGCCAGAACTGCTCACCGAATACATCGAGTTCATTACCCAGTGTCAACTCGCGCGTAAATTCGTTTACGGTAAGGTCAAATCGAGGGCGAGGCGAGAGACCATAGGCGGTGGCAAAGCGAAGACAGACCGGAGTGAAACCCGACTGGTGCTGTGACAGGAGATACTTCTCAAATGACACTTTTAACTCAGCATAGAGCGATACCGGCTTGAGATGCGAATCCTCGTCTACATATCCATTCGGATCGGTCATCTTGCCGTAGTTGCTGCACGTTGAGGCAAACAGGAATCTTCGGACGTCGTTGCGTATTGCAGTATCACACAAGAGTTCCGCTCCGCTTTTGTTAACTTCGACGGCCCATTCAGGATGCGCCTTACAGGCCGGATCGCCGACGATGGCTGCCAGATGGACAATCGCCTCTATCCCAGCCAAGGCTTCTTTCACCTGACTCGCTTCGCGGATATCTCCCTTGATAAATTCAAAATGCGGATGGTTCAAAAATGCCAACAGAGAGGTCCCGCCGAAAGTGAGATTGTCCAATACCCTGACACGGTAACCATGTTGGAGCAGTAGACCGACCAGGACAGCGCCTATATATCCGGCGCCGCCAGTGACCAGGACAGGTTTGTCAGAGAGGGGCATAATTCTCTTAGGCCGCCGACCGTTCAGAGATTGCGGCTTTCTTTCAAGTAACCCGAGTGAAGAGTGGCCTCGAAGACACGCTATAGCTTCCGAAGCACCAGCGTGGCGCTGTCTTTTTCGACACCCTGAAGTCCGAGATCAAGCGCCATCTTGAGGCTTTCTTTCGCGTCATCCTGCTTTCCTTCCAGGTGGTACGAGGCCATCCCCAGCCGGTAGTATGGCATCGGATTGTCCTTCATGGCATTGCGCGCTTTGATCGCTTCTCCGCGACAAAGGTCGAAACGCCCCATCTGGTAATAGATTCGGCTCAAATTGAGAACATATTCGGGGTCGCCGAAGGCGTTGAAAACAGCTTCGCGTGCCAGATTGGAGGCTCGTGCAAAATCTATCTTCTCATCGGCCAGGACCTGTGAGAAGTAGTACTGGTTCATGGCGTCATTAGGGAATCTCTCCAGATTGCTCTCGAACAATTTGATGGCATCGGCCTTTTTACCCAGAAGGTACATGGCATGTGCCTCTTCCACCGCGGCATCTGCGTAGGTCGAGTCAAGATGTACCGCCATTTGGGCGCAATCGAGCGCTTCCCGAGCACGACCGACACGGGAATTGAACCGGGCGGCCAGGACCATTCCGCGAGAGTCATCTGAATTCAATTTCACGAGTAGAGCGTTCAGCTCGGCCGCTTTCGCATCAAGTTTCTTTTCTTCGAGCAGGTTAAGCATCTTGCTGAAGCGAAAGATATTGCCCCGGTCAGCCGGAATCTTCTGGGCAAACAGCTTAAGTCCTTCATCCAGCCTGCCAGCCTCGACCAGAACCTGCGCCTTCAATAGGGCCAGCACCGGATTCTGTTCAGCAAAATACTTGAATTCATCGAATACCAACAACGCGCTATCCGGCTTATCCCTGTTCGTGTACATGGCAACGTAGCTCTCGAAGGCCGGGATGTACCAATTATTCTTTTCCAGTGCAAGACGATACATTTTCGCCGCGTCATCGTATCGACGCATGCTTATGTAGGCGTAAATATCTCCAATCTGAGTCAGCCATTCGGGTTGATTCTGATGACCATCCAGAGAAGTTTTTACCAGCGCGAAACAGGAGTCCTCCATGCCGTCGGTCCAATAGCCCAGCGCAAGACGAAGTTTGACTTCGCGGAGATTGGCGTGAACGTCACGAATCTTCTGCAGCTCCGTGAGCACCGGCAGGCTCAAGTCATACTTGGCGTGCCTGACGCCCATGGCATACGTCATGAACTGCCTGAACGGTTGCACGAAATTCCCGGTCAACAGTCTGGCTTCCAAGGCGGGAAGGTCCTGCGTTATGGAGAGCATGTCACCTACACTTCCCCGGGCGTCGACGCCATACATAACTGAACTTATAGAAGTCCGATCCACTATCTGCAGACTGTCGCCGGCCCGGCGCGAACCCATCCTTTCATTCTGTGCAAGATTCAGTGCCAATCTCATCCTGGCGACAACAAGAGCCGGGACTTTATCCTGGTCCATGCGGTTGAGCACGTTCGACGCAGCCGTGAAATAGTTTGTGCGAAGAGCCCGGTCGAAATACTGCATGGTCATGTCGGTCGACTTGCCCGATTCATAAGCAAGTCTGCTTAGATTCATCGCGGAATCGATTTTACCCGACGCTTCAAGGTAGTCAGCTGCAGCCTCGTAATACTCCGGGCTGTTCGAGGCATGGGAGAATGCCTGTTCAGCAACGATCGTTGCCGAGTCCAGCTTGCCGGCCATGCGATGGGCTGTCGCCATCAGCAACTCAAATGGAGCTTTGTCCGATGGTGATTTGGTCAATCCCGCTCCGACAATTTCGGCCGCCCGTTTCGGATTTTCATGTCTCAAAAATGCTTTTGCCAGAAAATAATATGACTGGGGATCGTCAGATTTCAGGCGATTGTATACAAGCGCCGCTGTCAACGCATCTGCATTGTAGCCAAGCGCGGCAAAAGATCGGTACAACCCTAATTCGGCGGGGGCAAAATCCGGTTTCGCATCCGCCACCGTCATGTAAGTCGCTATCGCATCGTAATACTGCTGTTTGGCCTCCAGAACCAACCCCTGACCATACAGACCCAACGGAGACTGAGGGTCCAATACATTTATCTTGGCGAACGCACTATCTGCAGTGGGGAACTGATAGTCTCTCAGCAGCGACACTCCCTTGTCAAAAAGGTCCTGTTTCTGTTGTTCGGGAGATTTCGTACACCCGTAAGCTATCACTAGAAGAGACAATACTATGAGTGACTTTTTCATGCTCGTCCTTTTTTATCTATGAGTAGGCAGAGATATGACCCTCACGTCGGCTTACTTCAGAAAACTAACATCCATTCTTTTTTATGTTCCATCAAGGAAATATTTCCAGAAATTCAGCAAAATGCGTGCTGATTGAGTGAAATATATTGAATAAAAACGCTCAACAAATTATATTATTAGTATGACAGTGTTAGAGTCCAGGGATCTCTGGAAATACTATCGAAAACGGGCTGTAGTCGGAGGCGTGTCCATTCAGGTTAATCCGGGCGAAGTTGTTGGATTACTTGGACCTAACGGCGCCGGTAAGACCACCACGTTTTACATGATCATTGGATTTATCCGGCCGGATGGTGGAAGTATACATCTGGGCGAACAGAATATCGGCAGACTTCCGATGTACAAGCGGGCCGGTCTTGGTATTGGCTACCTGGCGCAGGAAGCCTCGGTATTTCGGAAAATGACGGTCGAGGAGAATATTATGTCAATCCTCGAATTCACGAAGCTTGGACGCAAGGACCGCAAGCAACGACTTGAGGAGTTGCTCGATGAACTGGATATCGGACATCTCCGTAAGAATAAAGCCTATACACTCTCCGGAGGGGAACGGCGACGGGTGGAAATTACCCGGGCACTGGTGAACCGCCCCAAATTCATTCTGTTGGATGAGCCCTTTGCGGGAATTGACCCAATAGCAGTTGAAGATATACAAAAGATCATCCACCGTCTGGTCGAGCGTGGACTCGGCGTACTTATTACCGACCACAATGTCCGTGAGACGCTGTCAATCTGTAACCGGGCGTATATAATGTGTGACGGAAAGATCCTAAAAGCCGGGAATTCAGAGTATCTGGCCAATGACCCGGAAGCCCGTAAAATATATCTGGGCGAGAAGTTCCGCCTCAACTGAGTACTTGTCGGAGTGTTTAATATATGAACGAACTCCCCGCCGACGGTAAACAGGATTTTGATTCAAACCGATATAAAGTGGTATGAGACTCGCAGTAAGATAAAAAGATAACGGGATTACCACAGGTTGTATCATGAAACTTGGTCTTCAACTTAGACTCCAACAGAAACTGGCACCGCAGCTCATTCAATCTTTGAAAATGCTGCAGATGCCTATCCTTAAGCTCGAACAGACCATTCGTCACGAGCTGGCGACCAATCCGCTCCTGGAAGAAATCGAAGAACTCGAACCGGAGCAGACTGAAGAACGCGAGGCCGAGATTGAGATCGCCGAACCGGCCAAAGAAACTGAGGTGGAGTCAGATCCGGTCAACTGGGAAGAGTACCTTTTCGATGACGAGGAAGGCTATAAGGTCCGGGAGCATCGTGAGGAAGTTGAAGACCGGTTTGAGGGCCCCGGGCCGCTTACCGTCAATCTGTACCAACATCTGAGTGAACAGCTGTCCCTGCTCAAACTTTCCGATGAGGATCGTCTGATCGGCGAGTACATTATTGGCAATATTTCCCCGGAAGGATATCTGGCCATCAGCGTTCCGGAGATGGCTGCAGAACTGCAAATCGAAAGCGTCAAAATAGAGAGTGTGCTCGGACTAATTCAGCGCTTTGACCCGACCGGGGTTGGCGCCAAGGACCTTCGCGAATCCCTGCTTATTCAGCTTCGGGAAAAACGGATGGAGGGGACGTTATCGTACCGTATAGTCGACGAGCATATTCACGAACTAGATCGCAAATCGATTTTACAGATAGCCCGACTGATGAACGTGAGCGAGGAAAAGGCCCAGCAGGCCATGAGTGTGATCAAAAGCCTTTCACCCACTCCCGCTCACGGGAGATTCGACAGCGGTGCGCCACCGGTGGTGCCGGATCTGGTGATCGACAGGTTCGGCGAGGAGTACATCGTTTTTCACAACGACCACTATGTCCCCAAACTCAGGATAAATGCCAGCTACAAGGACCTGATCAAGCGCGGCAATAATTCATCGGATGACACCAAACAATACGTGAAACAGAAGCTGGAACAGGCGCGATGGCTGCTCAATTCGATTAACCAGCGCCGGACTACCATGATTAACGTCATGGAAGCAATTATCGAAAGACAACATGAGTTCTTCGAAAAAGGCCCGGCGTTTTTGAGACCGATGATCATGGAAGAGATCGCCCAAAAAGTCGATATGAACGTGGCTACCATCAGCCGTGTCTCAAACGGGAAATACGTGCAGACCCCGTATGGTGTGTACGAGATTAAGTATTTTTTCAATTCCGGTATCGCCATGGCCGAGGGCGAGGATATGTCGAAACGATCGGTGAAGCAAAAGATCGAGGATATCATCAAAGCCGAGCCGACAGACAAGCCTCTGTCCGACCAGGAAATATACCAGCTGCTCAACAACGACGGGATCAAGCTGGCTCGGCGGACAGTTACCAAGTATCGAGAGGAACTCAAAATCCAGCCCGCCCGACTCCGAAAACGGGTCGGCAAGGCTGACTGAACACCAGTCTTTGAACTGATACCAAGTTCCAGCGTATAACCATCGGATGGTTGAAAACATGACCTATACCGCACCAACTCTGACATCACCGCCCGGCACACAATCTCTATATGTGCCGGCGTCCTCAACGAATAGATTCTCTGTTCTCAATTCACGGTCACTATTATGGTCGCATGGAAAGGAGAAACACCCATGCTGAAAAAAATATCAGCACGGCATTTCGAGCTTACCGACGAAATGCGGAATAAGGCCGAATCGGAGATGGATGGGCTCACCAGGTTCTTTGACAACATCATCTCGGCTGAGATGGTGCTGGATACTGAGCGCCATGTACATAAAGCTGAACTTCTCGTGAAGGTTTACAACAGCATAATCACCGGGACAGGCTCTACCGATGACATGTACAACTCGATTGATATGGCAGTCGACAAGGTCAAATCGCAGTTGAAGAAACACAAAGGCAAACTCAAACACAAAAATCCAGAAGCAATCCTGCAGACCAAGGATGAATTGACGCGACCATCGACTGATGTCGACGAAATTGATGTTTGAGTACGTGAATTTCATGACCGACTGACTCGAGCCCGCTCATTTTGAGCGGGTTTTTTTTGCCGATGATGTGCAAAGTCCTGCCGCTTCGATCTGGCTCGCCAGCTCTCCCCCGGCCCCACCGAACTTTCGTTACCTTAAATCCATCCCCTTTTAACCCAACAGTTTACGCGTATCTTGACCTGTTTTTGCGCCAACCGGCACAGAACTTTCACTGACTCTATCTCGGAAATCAAGAAGAGGTGAAGATATGAACGGATTATTGGCTGATTGGTCATTCTTACTTTTGTGCGGGATGGTGACCGCCGCACTGTTTTTCCTTATGGTCGGCCTGAGAGAATTGAGGAGTCTGCGACTCGAAGGATTCCTGTATCTTATGCTGGCAATCTTCTTCGGATCCTGCCACCTGTACTATCTCTTCAATCTGCCAATCGATGCTCCCTCGGCATTTTGGCTGAGCAAGATCAGCTTTTGGGATTGGTGCGTGCAGATTTTCGCGCCGGCGCTCATCGTGCTCTTTCTTCTGTTGGGAATCGTGAACTTTGGATTCTCAAGATTTAAGGCCGGTTTGATCAAGATCTTCTTTGGTCTTACCCTGGTATGCTACTTGTTCATGGTCGGAATTGCCTGGCCGACGGATGTCAAAGGGGTAATGGCTGTTGTCTGGTCGTTTATCTGGTTCGATGTCGAACTGGGAAGCATCGACTGATTTTTAGTATCTCAATCATCAATTCAACATGAGTAGCGCGACCCCGAAGACGGCGACGATAGCTCCAAAGATGGCTCTTGCCGAAACCTTTTCTTTGTAAATAATCATAACGGCCGGAATTACCAGAATCGGAGTCATTGCGTTGAGCGTGGCCGCGATGCCCGCCGGGATGAGCCGGACTGCCACCAGCGACATCCAGACTCCCAGGAAGGGGCCGAAGAACGCTCCCCCGAGTGTGAACATCATGGCCTTTTGATTTTTCATCGCCAGAACGGTCGGTTTGAGATTCCCTCGAATTCCCGAAATGAGCCAGATGGCCACCAGCGCCGTGAGCATACGGATATATGACGCATCCATGGGGGCAATCTCGGCACCGGCACGGAGCATCCCGTACTTGGCCAAAATCAGACCGGCCGCCTGTCCCAGCGCCGCGATGATCGCCATCGTCACGCCCTTGGCTTTGGAACCTGAATCCGGATGATCCAGGGCCACGTTGTTGGACGTGCTGAAATTCCGCTCGAGCACAACCCAGGTGATGCCGCCAAGAGTCGCCAGAATTCCGATAATATCAAGTGGATGGAGAATCTCGCCCAGAAAGACCCATGCGATGATGGTAGCCATTACCGGGGCGGAGGCGTACACCACCGTACTCAGTCTCGGTCCGATCATAACCATCGCCTTAAAACCGGCGCCATCGCCTAAAACCAACCCCACCAGCCCTGAAAGTCCCAGGTAAAAGAGATGAGTCCACGTCAGGTTCTCGCTAAACAGACGACCGGTAGTAATCAGCAAGATTGTGGTGTAAATCAGAACCGCCATGAGCAGGCGGACCTTATTGACTTTGAAGGAACCGATACGTCTGCCCGCCTCAGTAAAGAACAAGGATGTAAATGCCCAGCAAACGGCCGTAGTTAAAGCTGCAATTTCGCCGTAGACATTCATAGGCGGCAATATATGAGAAACGACGATACAGGCAAACCGAATCTGGATCCGGACCGTACCATCAGTATGAATCTATCTGCATAATTACGCGGATAATGTACTCATCAAGACTACTATTCGTATTGCTATCGTATTGCTAAACAACTGATTACCGATAGCCCAAGATTACTGTACACCCGGCATGTCATTTGAGCTCTGACTGGTCGGACCTACAGCTATGAAAACATTTATCTACATTCTGCTGATTCTTGGACTGACTTCGGAAGCGTCGGTTGCGATTGCTTCGTCCGAACGTTTGACCAAGCTTTCAGGATCAGTTATCGACAGCGCCGGAAGGCCGATTATTGGCGCATCGGTCACCTTATCCAAAGATGGTCAGCCGGTATCCGGCTCGGCCACCGACGAAGTCGGAGCCTTCAGCCTTCGGATCGGAGATACCACCCGTGGTCTTACGCTTACGTGTACGGCCGTTGGGTTTAGAGTCTGGTCTTGTCAGCTGGATTCGCTGTTGTCTATCGACGAATTGGTGATTTCGTTGTCACCGGAATCTATTGACATTGGTGGCTTCACCGTCAGACCACTGCGAGATGAAGAACGTGATGACAAGGTCTATGGGAGCGAGGAAGTCAACAATCCATCGAAAACCTCACTGGTTTCGAACAACCCCATAGATGCCGTGCGCGAACCTCAGATAAGCCGCCAGGGTTCCTCGTATTCATCGAAACTACGTATCAACGGGACTATTCCGACTTACTACCTCAACGGCATTCCGATCGGCAGTGATCCGAATCACTACGGCATGTTTTCTATAATTCCCGCTCCCGCGGTGGGACGTATCGCCTTCCACGGATCGGGGACTTCGGCGGAGTTTGAAGTTCCGGCGACTCTGGAGTTGAGTTCTCCCGCACCGTTCGGCCATCACTTCGGAGGCGAAGCGGAATTTTCTTTTGTGCAGGCCACGACGTCGGCGTCCTGGGGAACCGACCGATTTTTCACCAGCGGGACGGTACGCAAATCGGTGCTGGACAAACTGGTGAGACGGTTCGAAATCTCCTCCAATCGCCGCACCCTCCCCCCTACGAATTTCCAGGACGTATTCCTGTCCTCGGGATGGCGGTTATCAACCCATCACTCCCTTTTTCTCGACCAGTACTATACGCGCGATTATCTGGCGTATGATCTGGGTCCCACCCTGAATCACCCGGATGGCTTGAACACCTATCAGCACATGAACGAGCAGTTTCAGGGCATGCGTCTTGTGTCCCTTTATGGAAAGTACCTGGTAACGACAACACTGGGTCGGAGATCACTCAGCGAGGAGTACCGGGTATCTCCGGTCAGTGGGGCCAACAATCAGGGAGTGCACTTGCGTTTGATCGAGCGTTCAACGATAGATTTGGCCGGTCTGCAAGTCAATTACTCTTACGGGAAGACTGAATTCCTGACCGGAACACAGCTTGAATACGTCACCGGTCGTGCCACCGACATGCACCAGCAGAACTGGAATTTCCTGCCTCCGGATGCAAATTCTGACAATCCTTATTACTATCAGCACGAATTGAATCAACTGTATGGGCAATACTTGGCTCATGTTCAGGAACGGAATGCCGCGGGATATTTTTCCATCACTCAGCGATTCGGTCCGCTAAGCCTGGAGTCGGGCATCAGGTACGAGCAGTTCGGGAATCTCGACCATTCCCGCAGTCTGCTTTTTCGCCAGCGCTGGACATTCAGACTTTCCGACAACGATCGGCTGAGTTTTTACGGTGGAACGTTTGCGGAGAATCCGGTAAAACGTATCCTTGAACCTTACCAGGTTCTGGTCAGGGCGAATTTAGCGCATCTGTCTTCGGTGCACACAAAACTCATCTCCGCATCATACCGTCATGGTGACATAAAAGGCGAAGTGTTTGCCAAGCGTGTCACCAGCCTGCCGGTACTGACACCCGACTATTCGCGAGTATCGTCCGAGCAAGGGGTTATGGATGGATTTATTGAGATAGAGTCAGCCGGACAGACGGATTTTTATGGCGCGGACATTTCGACGGAGTGGAAACAGCTACTGAATTCAAAATTCAATCTATATCTGTACTATGGCTATACTCACGGCGTCAAGCGATCATCGAATGTTATCGTGCCGTTCGACTTGACAGCGCGTCACAAATTCCAACTTGACTTAGGTTACCGACCCACTCGTACTCTGCGTTTTGGCGCGAACATCGCCGGTCACACCGGCTATCCTTACACACCCACATTTGCTTCCGCCCTGGCCAAATCCGGCGACCGTTATGCTAATTCGTCCTATACGCAATATGTCGCCAGCGAAAACTCTGCGCGGTTCCCGTTGAATATGTCGCTGAATCTTTCCGCCGGAATGACGATTGACCGAATGGAAATATTCCTGAACGTGGTCAACGCAACCAACCGGGCCAATCCGATTATCAATACTGCCGATGGGTTCGTGTACGATGCCGGGTTGTTTCCGAGTATCGGCATGAAAATGGAGTTTTAGTCTGCTGCATGAAAAACGGGACTCGGTTATCCCTAAGTCCCGTCTGCGATCTCTCAATGCAATTCCGGTGACTATTCTTCCGCCACCACCCTGGCCACATCAATCACCTGGTCTCCCTTGCCCAGATTAATCAGGTGGACACCCTGGGTGTTGCGTCCGATGACTTTGATTTCTTTCACCGATTGGCGATTCGCGATCCCCTTCTTGGTGATAAGGATCAGTTCATCCTGGTCGAGGACTTCTTTGATGTCGACAACTTCGCCGTTGCGTTCGGACGCTTTAACATTGATAACGCCCTTGCCGCCGCGGTTGGTGATGCGGTAGTCATCGATCGATGTACGTTTACCGTAGCCGTTTTCCGTTACCACAAGCAGCGAGCTGTTCCGCTTCACCACCACCATGCCTATGACATAGTCGGTTTTGTCCAGCGTGATCCCTTTGACGCCGTAGGCGGTACGACCCATCGGCCGCACTTTCCCCTCCGGGAATCGGATGGCCATGCCTTTTCGGGTAGCCAGCACAATCTCGTTGCTGCCGTCGGACAGAACCGCCTCGATGAGATTGTCGTCGTCAGGAATGTTCATCGCGTTGACGCCGGACTTGCGTGGATTGGAAAACGCGTCCAGACTGGTCTTTTTCACAATGCCGTTACGGGTCGCCATGATGATGAATGTGTCGGGCGTGAAACTACGCACCTTACAGAACGCCGCGACGTTTTCATCCTTGCCGATATCGCACAGATTGATGATCGGCTTACCTTTGGCCATCTTGCCGCCTGTCGGGATCTCATGCACCTTCACCCAATAACAGCGACCTTTGTCGCTGAAGAACAGGATATAGTCATGGGTCGAGGCGATAAACAGGTGTTCGGCGAAATCGTCTTCTTTGGTCTCGATGCCAATCACGCCTTTACCGCCACGCTGCTGGCGACGATAAGCCGAGACGGACAACCGCTTCACATACCCAAGGTGCGAGATTGTGATCACCATCTCCTCTTCCGCAATCAGGTCCTCGACGGTCAGTTCATCCGCCGCGTCCTGAATCTCCGTCCTTCGCGGATCGCCATACTTCCTGACCAGTTCCGTCGTTTCGTCCTTGATGATTTGGTAGCGCAACTGCTTGGATTCAAGAATAGCTTTTAATTCGCTGATGCGTTTGATGAGTTCTCTATATTCGTCTTCGATCTTCTGTCTCTCCAACCCAGTCAGACGCTGCAGACGCATCTCCAGGATGGCGGTCGCCTGGCGATCAGACAGCTTGAAGCGCTTCATCAACCCGTCATGCGCCGTAGGCGTGTCTTTCGACTTCTTGATCAACTCGATCACCGCGTCGATGTTGTCGAGCGCAATACGGTAACCTTCAAGGATGTGGGCCCGTTCCTCCGCCTTGGCCAGATCGAATTTGGTCCGACGGACGATCACTTCGTGGCGATGGTTGATAAAATGCTGAATCATTTCCTTCAGCGTCATCTGCTTGGGCACGCCGTGATCAAGGCTCAGCAGGTTGACCGAAAAAGTAACCTGCATGGTCGTATGTTTGTACAGTTGATTCAGCACGACCTCGGCCTGTTGGTCGCGTTTCAACTCGATCACGATCCGCATCCCATCACGATCGGATTCGTCGCGCAGATCCGAGATACCGTCGATCTTCTTGTCCCGGACCAGTTCGGCTATTTTTTCAAGCAGGTTGGACTTGTTGACCTGGAACGGGATTTCCGTCACGATGATCGCTTCCTTGCCGCTCTTCATCTTTTCGGCCAGCACTTTGGCGCGCAACAGCAGGTGGCCTTTACCCGTCCGGTAAGCTGAATAAATTCCTTCCCGCCCGTTAATGATACCTCCGGTTGGAAAATCCGGTCCCGGTACGAGATCGATGAGATCCTCGTTGGTACACTCCGGATCATCGACAACCCGAATAATCGCCTCGGCGATTTCACGAAGATTGTGCGGAGGAATACTGGTCGCCATGCCGACCGCGATGCCGGTCGTGCCGTTACACAGCAGATTTGGAAATTTCCCGGGAAGGACTATTGGTTCCTTTAGGGTGCCGTCGTAGTTCGGCATGAAGTCGACCGTCTCCTTCTCGAGATCGGCGAGCATTTCCACGGCCATCGGTGTCAGACGCGCTTCGGTGTACCGCATCGCCGCCGCACCATCGCCGTCGATCGATCCGAAATTCCCCTGGCCGTCGACCAGCGGATAGCGCATGTTGAAATCCTGCGCCATTCGCACGAGAGTCGGATAGACAACCTGCTCGCCATGAGGATGGTAGTTTCCCGAAGTGTCGCCGGCGATCTTGGCGCATTTTCGATGTGCCCGCCCGGGCATGAGATTCAAGTCGTTCATCGCCACCAGAATGCGCCGGTTCGATGGCTTCAGACCATCGCGAATATCCGGTAACGCCCGGTTGGTGATGACCGACATGGAGTAGTCGAGGTAAGAGGATTTCATCTCCTCTTCAAGAAATATCGTCTCTATTTTTTGGCGCTCAAAAGCCATGATAGTCAATTCCTTTTACTGCTGTTTCCATCTTTCGAATGACTTTGCCAAGGTACGAATATTCAAACCCTAAATCAACTAAAAAGGGGCCGAACAGCTCTATATATCGCATTATGATACAATACCTTACGTGACTCACCGGACCCCGGCCGGAGTGCTATCCCCCGACTTCGTTCTGGTTGCCACAATCGTGCGTAATGGCGTCGGATTAAAAGTTGATGTGAAGCGCGGGGGTAGGTATTTTTGTAGAAGAAGATAAACACTGGATGGGAAAATCTCCGTTATGAAAAAACTGAATGTTCTTGCCGCCATACTGGGAATTTTGGTGTGCTTCGGCGCCCTACCGGCAGCAGCCAAAGATAAGTCACTCGATATAAGGTCGCTCGAAGGAGAATGGGAAGGAGTCGGGCAATTTCTCGTGCCGGTCACCAATTTCAGTGTCGATATCGACGGCCACGCATCGTTCAAGTGGATTCCCGATGGCGGCTATTTGCGAACATCGCTTACCGGAGACAAGCTCTTTTTTACCTATTCCGATTCGGGCCATCTCATCCACAACAAAGTGACGGACTCAGTCAGCTGGGAAGTCTGGGACAACACCGGCCGGCACGCCCGGTATTTCGGTGAGGCGACCGGGAACACTGTCCGTGGGAACCGAATCTACAACAAGGATCGCTATGAAGTGCTGATCAAGATGGTGACAATCGACAGCATTGATTTCAAATTGCAGGTCACTGAACCTGACGGTGATTCATTCGACAAGGCGACCTTCAGTCTTTGGCGCATGAAGAAGTAGATTCTACCGGGGTTTTTTGTAGCACCAGTGCCAGGGTTCATACGGCATAGCGCCTGACTTTAGCTTGGGAAACGATTCCGAGAAGCCGAACGAAGATGCGTGTTGTTTCAGCCACTTGTACGCATCGGTCCTAACAAATCCGGCATCGCTGGTAGACAGATCCAGAGCCCGCCCGGTTTCATGTTCCGAATACCCGGGTGGGGCGACCGATTTCATGATCTTCTCAAATGAATCTCCCGCGGCCAACCTTCGGCGAATGATTGCGCGTTGATATCGCGAGGACCGGTATCCGGACTCAGCTATCAAAGTAACGCCATCCTTTTTTGCCGCCTTTGCCATTTCCACAAATGCATTTCTGGTTCGCTTGGTGACATAGATTCTGAAGTTCTCGGCGCAGTACTCGGTAGGAATCCGCACCAGCTTGGATTCGTTGGCAATAAGCGCCGTATCAATCTTTTTCCCGCACCAGCGAGGTCCGACCGAGTAATGGGTTGTGTCAATCCTTACCGTCTCATGACAGTCTTCGGCCGGTGAGAGTGTAGGGAAGATCAGAACAAACAGGAACAGGGCGACGGCACGCTTCATCGATCAACCCGTGTAATGGAGCTTACTGTTGGTCGAGGTCATCAATTGCGCGGATTCGTTGTCAAGCTGGGCCGCCGCGATCTCGCCGAGGAAGACTGTATGGTTGCCGGTTTCGATCGTCTTGACAACCCGGCAATCAAAGAATCCGATAGCCCCCGGAATGAGCGGTGTCTTCGTGACCGGAGAGTCTTGGACACTGGTCCCCTCCAGCTTCCTGTACCCCGATTCGGCCGGTCCAAAGTACGCTTTGGCCACTCCTTCCTGCCCCTGACCAATCAGGTTGACCACAAAGGCGCCATATTTCTTGAGTAGAGGCATCGATTGATGTGCGTTATGGACGGCCAGCGCGAGCATGGCCGGCTCGGATGACACCTGCATCACCCAGCTGGCCGTGAAGGCGTTGCCCTCCGTGCTCTTGCCCATCGTTACCACATACACACCGTACTCCAGCTTGCGGAGAATTTTCTTGATATCCTGCATCGTCTTGAGACCCTTTAGTTAGTTTAGTTCGTCACTGTCTACCAACAATACAACAGTCAAAAAGTTCAATCAAGGTTTTTGCGGTGCCGACATGAATCTGACTGAATGTATGTTTCACCCGATCATTTGAGAACGGCTGCAAAAAGAAAGGGCAGGTCAATGACCTGCCCAGCTTCGGGACTTTATAGACACTGCAGTGGCGGACCACTGTTGAACATGAATTCGACCAAATAGACCATGTCCGCTATATCCAGACTACCACTCCCATCGCAGTCAGCGGCCAGTTCATGCACCGGTGCCGGCCCGCCGCTAAACATGAACTCGACAAGGTACACCAGGTCGCCGATATCCGGATCGCCTCCGGAATTGTTCATGTCTCCGCAGAAGTAGTCACAGGCGTCGCCGACTCCGTTGATGTTGGAGTCTTCCTGGAACGGGTTGGCGACTGTAGGACAATTGTCACACACATCGCCCACCCCGTCAGTGTCTGCGTCGACCTGATTGGTGTTGGCTAGCACAGGGCAATTATCACAGGCATCGCCCACGCCATCCGTATCAGCATCCGTCTGGTTGACATTGGCAGTGGTCACGCAGTTGTCACAAGCGTCGCCAACACCATCGGTGTCGGTATCGGTCTGGCTGGAATTCGAAATGCTGCCACAATTGTCACAAACATCACCTACGCCATCAGCATCAGCATCGGCCTGGTCCAGGTTTGCCATGTCGACACAGTTGTCGCATACATCGCCTTTACCGTCGCTGTCAGCATCAGCCTGGTTGGCGTTTGCCGTAATCGCGCAATTATCACACACATCGCCGACGCCGTCCACGTCCGCATCGGCCTGGTCGGGATTATAAGTGTCAACACAATTGTCACAGACATCACCCACGTTATCAACATCAGCATCGAGCTGAGTCGGGTTGGGGATCGTTGGACAGTTGTCGGCCGCGTTATTTACACCGTCGCCGTCAATATCATCGGCATTGCTCAGCGGGAATACGATATAGTCGACCCACCCGCAGTCGCTTCCGCCGATTGCCGAGACATCTTTAGAGTAGGTCCATCGGAAAGTATGGTCACCCGAACCGATCGGATACGAGACTTGCGTCCAAGCCTGGGTTCCAGACCACTCACCCTGCTGGACGTTATCGATATAGAAACGGACAAAATCATATCCCGACTCCGAAGACACCTTTACGAAGAATGATATATTCCCGGCCAGAAGGTTGGTCCCGGTCACTGTCATGCTCGTTGATTGGCTGTCCGATATCGTTCCCGACTTTGCGCAATATGTCCCCTGTTCAGGCAATGTGGCAGTTATTACCCACGGTTGATTTCCGCTCATCTGCCAGGGATATTTCGTGAAATTGCCCGTCTCGAAATCTTCGACCGGCACTCCGACCACCACATTGAATTCGACTGAATCAGAAAATCCCCCATCGGCAGTCAGATACAGTTTAAACCAGGCCGGATACTGCACCGGACATGATGACGATACCGAGAAAGCGTAGTAGCTCGTCGAAACCGCGGTACCGTTGAGAGCGTAAATGGTTGGATAGGCGGAAGACGCGTGAGAAATAGTTACGTAGGGATCAGCGGTCGTTAACACACTGCTAACGTTGGTGGCGTTGCCGCCGCCGACATTTTGCAGGGTCACCTTCATCTGCACGTTAAGATCGCCAGGATCGACCGACGGCGCGTTATCGCTGACATATTGTAAGATCGGTGTCGACGGAACCGGTGTGAGCTGAACATCTACCACGGTAGAACTGCCCGTGGTCACCACTACGTTGCTCACCGACTGGGTGATGTAACCAAGCGCGCTATATTCAAGAGTATAAGTTCCCGGTGAGAGCATGCGATGATAGTCACCGACATCGGGGTCGGTGAATACCCGGGAGCTGTCTACGTCGGTGTCATGGCCGACGACTTTCACTACAGCGGGGATTGGAAATGAAGTACCTGCATCCGTCACCACCCCTCTCACACCATACAAGGCATTCTCGAGATAGTGGATGAACGACGCGCGATTATAATTCCAGTATGTCGGCAGGGAACTGGCTGCAACCAACTTGGTGTTGGAAATCTCAATCGTGACTTCGCGGCAGCCTTTCCAGTAGTTCATGAAATCCTGACGACCTCCGGTCACGCGGTACCAGTCATAGCCGTTGGTTACGCCGTTATTGAGGTCATCCATGTAGGTGGACGGAGAGTAAGTATGGACCGTGTCAGCATACGCCCTTCCGATACCATAGTACCAGCTGTCGTCGGGGTGCCGGCGTACCCACGTATCCCATGGATAATTAAACACTTCGGCGCCGCCATGAAAATTCGCGGAGATGACAAACGAATGTGCATCAGCAAAGGCCATCCACGCCAGTGTCTCCGCCTGATAGCTGTAGCCATCCGGATGCGCTCCCGCCGCCGGGTCAGGATAATTTCGGTTAAGGTCTACCCCATTGGCATTGTATCTGGTGGCCCCGCTGACGGTGCTGTTGCCGCCGTGATACGTACCATCCGGATTGGCTAACGGACCGATCCAGATTTCCATGTTATCGACCATGTTGGTTATTTCCGGGTCTGTACCGTAGCCCTTCAGCAAAGAGTCGATCAAGTGAAGCATCAGCACATAGCCGGTCGTTTCGTCGCCATGCATTGAGCTGGTGTAAAGGACTTCCGGCTCATCCTCTTCGACATTGACATTTGCGGAAATTTTTGCCACCAGCAGATTCCGTCCCTGCACCGTTAAACCGATGTTCTGAATAGTACAAAGGCTCGGGTAATCCGCTGCAAATTTGTTCATGATGGAATCATATTGCTGGTAAGTGGGATACTGATTCCAGTCTCCCAGGCCAGCAACACTTTTGGCCATCTCCGGCGCGGTAAGCGATGACGGGTGAGGCAAAAGCGTGTACGAGTAGCCAAGTCGCTCAAAAGCGGCCAGTTCTTTCTCATTGGCGTAAGCCCACACCGTATCCTGACGGACATTGTCTATGGAAATGACACGGGTGAGGGTGTCAAGTTCCTTGTGGTCAGAGATAGTGAATTTGAAATACTGCTCCGTGCTGGCGGCAATGGCGTTGCCCAGCAGAAGGAGCCCAACTGCGGCAATCAGGGCAAGTGTTTTCATCGGTGCACTATACTCTCTGTGGTTATGGATTGAAGTCTCTCTCTTCCGTCCTTCAATATAAGCAATTTTCCGTCAGGGGGAAGTCTTTTCCCCCCTGACGGTTGCGTTTTTTGCACTACAGTCCGCAGGTAGGGGCGGGTCCGCTGTTGAACTGGTATTCGACGAGGTTG
>CAYJOL010000005.1:0-384708 GCA_964371785.1 uncultured Ignavibacteriales bacterium
ATCCACCGCGTACAGGTAATACTCGATCACCGTCCCCGGCGACTGCGAGGGAATGTATCCTGAAAATTCGTCCGGATTGCCTGTGGCAGTCAGAGGCGACGTAAGCCATGACGCTCCTGTGTTGTAAAATACAAGCAGAGAGTCCGGGTCCAGAGCAGTATCAGAGGTTATGGTGCAGAGGACCTGATAGTCATTCAGACTGTCTCGCACATCCGTCAACGGCGTGTGATCAATCGCCACACCGCATGGATATCCCTGGACAAGCAGGATAGAGTTGTAGACATTGAGGCGCCCTCCGGAAACCGTGATTCCCTGCAGTGCGGAAATGGGGTCGGTCCCATCGAGCATAAACTGTTTCATTTGCACCGCAAGAGTGCCCGGGTCATTACGATAGGCGTACAGCATGCTGGGACAGGCCGCCGACCAAAGCAATGCTACGGCCCCGGCCACATGAGGAGTTGCCATTGACGTACCGGTCATCGTTCCATAGCTGCTCCCGGTCGTGGTAGAGTAGATGTTTGTTCCGGGGGCCCCGAGGTCTATGGTCGTGGCACCATAGGCGGCGCCACTGTTCTTGGCATCGGTATTAGTCGTATTCGTAACAGAAATAAGATAATCGCTCGGACACGCAGTAGGGATATCCCCTTGTACATCGACGTTCAAATTGATATTTGCGGTTGCCGCGGCACTGAGTACGCCAACCGATCCAAGTGAGTCATACATTGCGCACCAGATCGGAAAATTCGCCGGGTTGCCGTAATCAACACCGAAGGAGGAATTTGTGGACACCACGAAAGCGCCACTGGCGCCGCTCGTCTGATTGTAGAGCCGGCGCATATCGAAGACATACGTGTATGCTTCGACTGCTATAGATTCGGTACCGGTGGACCCTGCGACGGGCATCACTTTACAATGCCAATTTATGCCGGTAACGCCGCGACTGTTATTTCCGATAGCGGCGACCGTGCCGGTGACATGGGTCCCATGGTTGTCACTGGGGATATTGCCGTTGCTATTGTATGCGTTCCATCCATCGTAGTCATCAATGTATCCGTTGTTATCGTCATCGATACCGTTGCTCGGAATCTCCTGGCTGTTCTTCCAGAAGCTCAGGTCATTGTGACTGAGGTCAAAACCGCCATCGACGACCGCTACGACGATAGTATCACCGAGGGCGGTCACACCGCCGGTCGTGATATCCCAGGCTTCGACAGCATCGACATCGGCATCGGGAGTGCCACCTGATTGGCCCGTGTTATTCCAATCCCATTGTTGGGCGAATCCGGGGTCATTTGGCGCTGTAGCACGGGGCGAGATGTAGTGGTTGAACTGGGCCAGAAGGACATTATTATCCAATCTCACCTGGTCCAGCACGTTCGCCTCATCGGCGGACTTTGCAATGGTCGTGTCAAAACTGAACAGCCAGATATTCATACTCCGGGAGAGTAGTCTGACCGGCTTTAACTGAATGTCGCTGTGATTGTTCTGCAGACTGGCGGCCGCCTGGCGATCAGTCAGCTGAACTATGATCTCGCCGTGTTTATACGGCGGTTCGGCGGCGCCCACCGCGGAATGTCGGATGCCTCCCAGTAATACGGAAACCGCGATGCATAGCACAAGCGTGCTGCGGACAGTTACCCACTGCTTCATACCTACTCCTCTGATGAATGCCATAACGTATCATGATCCTGCGTCTCGAGCAGAACTCAAGGTCTGTCTATTGGGAATACGGTCTTTTGTTCTCAGGTAATCTTATCTTCAATATAGGCGAATTTGAAGTGTTGTCAATTGTAAGTTCACCCGGGGGGTTGATTCCCCGATTGACAGCCGCCGGTCAACTGTGTACCTTCTACCGCATTGATCTATCAATAGGAGAATTATCATGTATTTGTCAAAAAGAATTGGTTTCCTCTGGCTAACGGTGTTGGCGCTCACTGTCTGCGTTTCGTGTGTGGAGAGACGCAAGCCGGAGCCGCCTATTGCGAAGATCGAACCGAAGATCAATTCTTTACATGGAGTCGAATGGACTGACAATTATTACTGGCTCAGAGACCGTAATAATCCCGAAGTTCTCAATTATCTGAAAGAAGAAAATGCTTATACCGATGCCGTGATGGAGCCTACCAAAGAACTCCAGGAAAAGCTTTTTAAGGAGATGGTTGGACGGATCAAGGAAACGGATCTCTCGGTGCCGGTCAAGAACGGTGATTACTACTATTACACTCGCACCGAAGAAGGCAAGCAGTACGAGATAGACTGCCGCAAAAGGGACAACCTGGACTCCGAAGAAGAGATCATGCTGGATCAGAATGAGGTCGCCATCGGGCACAGTTTCATGGATATAGGCGTGTTAAGTGTGAGCCCCGATCAGGAGCTGCTGGCATATTCAGTCGACACTACCGGAGCCGAGGCCTATACGCTTCATTTCAAGAACCTCGAGACAGGTAAACTCCTTCAGGATGAGATCCCGAATACATCGACATCTTTCTGTTGGGCATCGAATAACAAATACGTGTTCTATACGACGCTCGATGATGCAAAGCGCTCCTATAAGCTGTTCCGGCATAAGATGGGCACTAATTACCGAGACGATGCCCTGGTTTATCATGAGCCGGACCAGATGTTCAATATTTCCGTACATCTTTCCAAAGACAAAGAATGGCTCCTGATGGATCTGGAGAGCAATACGACATCGGAGGTTCATTATCTCAAGGCTGATAGACCTGAGGAGAAGTTCCGGATACTCAAGCCGCGCGAGCACGAAGTACAATATTCGGTCCATTCGCATGGAAAGAATTTCTACGTCGTGACCAACAAGGATGCCCGGAACTTCAAGGTGATGGTGGTTCCGACCAAGGATCCATCGCCAAAGAACTGGTCCGTATTCATTCCTGGAATTGACTCGGTCCTGATTGACGGGTTGGACATGTTCAGGGATCACATAGTAGTTTATGAGAGAATAAACGGCCTTGAGCAGATTGCCGTGGTCGATCCGAACACAAGAAAGTCCTACTATATCGAATTTCCGGAACAGGATTATACTTACAGTCGGGGGGAGAATCCTGAATTTAAGAGCCGCACGTTGCGCTACACGTATACCTCACTGGTGACACCCAGGACAGTATATGACTACAACATGGAGGACCGCACCCAGGAGCTTTTGAAGCAGTACGAGGTGCTCGGAGGATACGATAAGAATCAGTATCAGGCGGAGAGAGTCTTTGCCACAGCATCGGATGGCACAAAGATACCGATTTCAATCGTGTACAAAAAAGGGCTGGTTCTCAACGGCCAGAATCCATTTTTTCTATATGGTTACGGTTCTTATGGCATAACGATGGATCCGTATTTCACATCGAATCGACTCAGCTTGCTCGATCGCGGATTTGTCTATGCGATTGCTCACATTCGCGGCGGTGGTGAGATGGGTCGCCCCTGGTACGAAGCCGGCAAACTAATGAACAAGAAGAACACTTTCACGGATTTTACGGCCTGTGCCGAATATGTTATTGAACAGAAGTACACCAATCCCGAAAAGCTGGTTGCGGCAGGGGGAAGTGCGGGAGGTCTGCTAATGGGAGCCGTTGCCAACTTGCGTCCCGACCTCTTTAAGGCTATCGTGGCCGATGTGCCATTCGTTGATGTACTGAATACGATGCTTGATCCGACTTTACCATTGACCGTGACTGAGTATGAAGAGTGGGGAAACCCCAACGACAAACAATATTTCGACTACATCAAAGCCTATGCGCCTTATGAGAATGTTACCGCCAAGAAATACCCGAACATGTTGGTAGAAACCAGCTTCAACGACTCGCGCGTTTCCTACTGGGAGCCGGCCAAATGGGTAGCCAAATTGCGGGCCCTGAAGACCGACCACAATTTACTCCTATTGAAAATCAACATGGGGGCGGGCCATGGCGGGTCATCGGGCCGTTATGATTATTACCACGAGGTCGCGTTCGAATACGCGTTTGTACTCGATGTGCTGGAGATGATGAAATAGTTGATTAGCGGATATAAGGAACCGGCTACCATCACGAGTGATAGCCGGTTCTTATTTGGATCTTCGAGAAAAGCTCAGCTTTTGTCGGTCTCGACATTGTCTTTGGAAATAGCATAGTAGATGAGAAAAGCTATTCCAGAGAGCACAAACATGAGGCCAACCATCATTTCATCGGTTACCGAGTACGGAGCCAGCTGGCGGATCAGGACGGCAACCCCGATCGCGACCAGGACCATTCCCCATTTGATATTTGTCAGAGAGCGCTGTCGGCCGTAACTCGAAAACAGGTACTTCACTTTTTCGTCGACCAGCCCCTTGTTGATCAACCGATGCCGGGTCATGGTATCGGTAATCAATTTGGTCATCACCACGAATGCTCCGAACACGACCAGCATCTGTAAGGCTTCTTGCATGATATGCTCCTTTCGCTTTGCCAGAATTATCAGTTTTCTGTTTCTACTGGAGCAGACCGGCCGGTCAGAAGAAAGTTGCGCTCGGTGGCAAAAAAACTTCGCAACATCTTTTCAGCAAATCGGTCGTATATATTAGCTGATGACATACAACACGGATTACAGGGCGGAAATTGCGGCTGTTCTTGAAGGAGCAGTCGAAGCGTTTGAGGTTATTATCAATGACCACAAACGGTTAGTCGTGCGGATAGTTGGCCGGATGGTGCGCGAGGAAGAGGATCGCGAAGATATCTGCCAGGAAGTATTCATCAAGGTGTTCCAAAGCCTGAGAGGATTTCAGTTCGGTTGTAAACTTTCCACCTGGATTGCCCGAATCGCTCATAACACCTGTTTGAATCATCTGGACAAGAAACAGATACCGCTGATTGCCGATACGACCGACACTGATGACACCTGCGACTCGTTTGCGGACCTAGACTCCTCGGTCGACCGAAACTTTGAGACAACTGAATTGCGTGCAATATTGATAGAGGAGATCAGTCATCTGCCGGCCCAGTATCGGGTTATTGTAACCCTCTATCATCTGGAGGACATGTCGTATAAAGAGATAGCGGATATAACCTGTTTACCCGATGGTACCGTTAAGAGTCATCTGTTCAGAGCCCGTAAGATATTGCGGGATAGATTGATGGCCAAATATAGTCAGGAGGATTTATGCCGGTAACTCATATATCAGACGAACAAATTCAGGATTACCTTGATCATCGGGAAGTAAAACGAGATGTGCCGTTGGTGAGGCACATTCGTCAATGTCCGGATTGTCGTGCCCGGTTGCATCAGTATCGGATGCTTTACAGGGGGCTGAAAGCCGCAGACGAACCGTGTCTATCGGAGGACTTCGCAGCCAACACCATGAGGACAATTCGGAGCCTTCCCATAGAGAGCCCGGCCGGCAATCGGATCGGATGGCTACAGGGCATTTGCGTCGTGACACCTATTGCGGCGGCAGTAATCTACTTCTTCGGAACATCGTGGATTACTACGTTATTAGGGACGCTGACCCGGGTATCGACCTGGCAAAGTCAGTTTGAAGTCTTCGATATTGTGGTCAAAGGAATACGAAGTCTTCAGGATGGAGCGACAATTGTAGCAGCAGCGGCTGTGATACTGGCAGGGGTGGCAGTACTTGACAAAGCGCTGGCAAAGGCTAAATTGAGAAAAATCTCGCCTTTGTCACTTTAGATTCTGTGAGCGATTGTGGATTCCGAAGTACAGGATTTTTGGAAAAACAATGAATTTGCCGTCGTGGGTGTCTCCACTTCGCGGACAAAGTTCGGCGGCTCAATCTATCTTACAATGAAAGCCAAAGGGTTTCGAGTATATCCGGTCAACCCAAGGCTCAAGGAATTCGCCGGCGATCGGTGTTACCGAAAAGTAAGCGAATTGCCCCGGTCAGTCTCAGCGGCTATAATATGCGTGAAGCCGGATGCAGCGGTCGAAGCAACAAATGACGCAATCCAGCACGGAATGCGGCATATCTGGTATCAGCAGGGAGCGGATTTTTCCGAACCGGCTGCATTGGCAACCGCCGCCGGCGTCTCCACGGTGACCGGGAAGTGCGCCTTGATGTATGTAGAGCCGGTCACCGGCATCCACAGATTTCACCGGTTCTTTACTAAGCTGTTCGACCGGTACTAGTCCTACTGACAGGCCGGAGCGGGTCCCGGCGGCTGGTCAAACATATATTCCACCAGATAGACCAGATCGGCAACGTCCAGTGAACCATCGTGGTTAACATCCGCGATATCGAACCGCGAAGGCGCCGGTCCTTGCGGAGTGCTAAACATGTACTCTACAAAGTAGACCAGGTCGGCTATATCAGGACCAAAGCCGTCGCCATCGATATCCCCGCAGAGCATGATCGCAAAATTCCTGGTGGCGGAAAAGTCGGAGCTATCCGAAGTACTCTGATCAAACGCCTTCACTCTCCAGTAGTAGGTCCCAGGCGCCATTGAGCTGACTGAGATAAACGTTGTGTCAGTGACTTCAGAGCCGACAATCACAGCAAAATCCGAGGTCGTCGAAAACTCTACCCGGTAGCGGTCTAGGTTGTTTTTCCAGGCGGTATTCCAACGAAGTGTGGGCCCGGTGAATGAGCTGTCGCCGTTTGCGGGCGCAGAGAGGCGCGGTTCAAGCAGAGGGAGATACCAGTTGGCCGAATAAACTTCGGAATTCCCGTCCCGAGTATCTGTCCAGACCGACACGATCTTATCATGAAAGGCCGTCACGCCGATATACTCGCCAATTCTACCGGCCATGGGAGCAAGAGCCAGCGGTTTTACTACGCCATTATCCTCGACAACGAACGGAGGAGGTTCGACCGCCTGCTTGAGGTTGTCGGGTGATGATGATACCGAACTGATGCGGTGATTCGTGGTAAAGGTCTCGCCCCCATCGAACGAATAGGCCGCGACCAGATCAAAGAGGTAGTAAGTCGGCGCGTTATAGCGTTGATCATAGAAGACAACAATCAGCACACCGTCTTCGTTACATATCAACCAGGGGTGAAAGCTGTCAGTATTTTGCGAATCAGAATAATCATTGATCTGGTACCGCGGGGACCATGTTTGTGCATTATCCGTCGAACGAATGAAGTCGATATCCGTGCGCCCCGCGTCTTCCGACCCCTGATTCGTGAAGCAAAGATAGAGGTTTCCGTCGAAAGGACCGCCCGTAATATCAGCGTCGCCGACCGGTTGCGAGTAGGTGTTAATACTGCCTGCGGCATACGTATAACCGGACACCGACAACACCGTGTCTTCATAGGTAAAGCTCTGGGCGCCGTCCGTGGAGACGACGTGTTTGATAGCTGTCGTCCCCGAGCAGGTTCCGCCGGAATCGAGGGCGAAGCCCTGCCAGAAGACATGGACGTCACCGTTTGAGTTCACGATCGGAATTGAGAATTGCCCGGCGTCGATCAAGTTGGATCCACATCCGGTCGATGTCTGGACCGGACCGACGGTTACCGGCGGTTGGAACGACTGTGCGTTGTCGGTCGAACGAATTACCATGATCTGGTCGGGATTAGGAAACCTTGTCCAGGAACAATACACGTTGCCGTCATAAATTCCACCCGTGCGATCGACCGTGATAAATTGCTTGTCTTCGAAGACCGGAAGCGTTCCATCCGAATTGGTGACGGGTCCCGTCCAGGAAATCCCTTTGTCGATTGACCGATAGAATGAAATGACCGATGAACCGACCGAGACGCTGGGGTCATAATCAAGCACACACATAATGAAATTGCCGAACCGATCGACCGACAAAGTGGGGTCGGACTGGTTTGCATTAACGGAGAAATATTCCATACTGAATGGAATTAGAGAATCAGACCAGGTCTGGCCGCCATCGATTGACCGGCCCACCCCGATTTGCCGGAAACCGAGGCGGAAATCACGCCAGTCGGAAATCACGATATTGCTATCGGTAGGGCAGAGAAATACCTGTTCTTCGTTATTGAGTTGCGGGATGTTCGTTACTCTGATATTCGTGGGCGGCGGGGGTGTGGCCAGGACTTCAGCGCCGAGACACAGAAGACATCCTGAAAGAATCAGAACATTAACAGTGAGTCGCATAAAGCACTCCTTGGGGTATGACTGTGCGCAGTATTAGCGATTGATGGTATCACACGGACTTCTACCGACATAATAATAGCGGCCGCGGAATCTCGCAAGTCATTAGACGCGACCTTCAATAATTGCGTCTCTGGCGAGCTCAATTCGCTCAGGCAGGTCGGTTAATGTTGAAGTAGGCGCTGGTGAGCGCCCGGGTATCGGCCTCAAGTTGCTCATATTGTTTGCGACTGACGTCGCCGTACACGTCACCCACAATCATGAGAAAATTGTCCAGCAATTCCGGATCGAACAATACTTCACGGCCGTTCTTAAGCGCGGAATAGGCGACATCAAATGGGAGCGCCTCTTTGTATGGTCTTTTTGAGGTCAGGGAGTCGAATACGTCAGCGATGGCAAACACCCGCGCATTCAACGGTATGTCGGTGCCGCGAAGGCCACGCAGGTAACCGCTGCCGTTCCACCGCTCGTGATGGTAAAGAACCACGTCTATGGCGTCCTCGAGCCAGATCACATCCTTGATGATCTTGACTCCGAGCATAACATGTTCCTTGATGTACTCGTATTCCTCGGGGGAGAGGTAACCATGCTTAAGGAGGGTGCCGTCGCGAATGCCAATCTTGCCGATATCATGCACGTAGGAGCCTTTAATGATTGATTGTATCGACTCCTTGGGGAGTCGGAGTTTCTCGGCCAGCCTGACCGCATAAATCGTGACACGGAAGTTGTGTTCGGCGGTGCCGGAGTCTCGCTCGGCTACTGCGCAGCCCAGGGCATGAATCATCTGGAGGTTGCATTGCTGGAGGTCGCGCTGCATTTCTTGAACCAGGCGGGTAATAATCTGGGAACACTCCGTAATGTGGATCTCGCCCGATTTCGAGTCTGAAACTGGAGGAATGGCATCACTATCGTGCATCTTGAGGTCGTATAACAAGACAGTTGCCGCCGCAGCCATGAACTCATCTTCAGAAACATCGGTGGGTTTCTCGGCCAGAACGGCCCGCAGTTCGTCGATCAGAATCTGCCTGAGCTGCGTATCTTTGAGGCGGTTCTCAAGGCGAAGCAGAGTTTTGCGAAGCATAACATCTCCTCACCAGTGCCCTAGAACGGGGGTTAGTCACTATTTTCTTGTGAGCAAGGGGTGAGAATTGGCGGTGATTCCCTTAATTGCGGCTTCCCTGATATCGTGCACCAGCACAATTGAGGACTTGGCATCCTGTATACCGAAGCCGCGTCCAGCCAGCGTCTCTTGATAGACGATTGTGTGTAAATCGGTAAAACCACCGGAAAATTCCACTTCCTCGCCATTTATTGTTATCGATCGGTAAGTCCGTTGACCTTTATTGTGAACATCCTTGGGAAGATCCGTCTTATCGACCGAGAGGAACCATTTCACCCGGGCCCGCTCAAGCTCCAGAAAACCCGCCGTCGTCGTCGGAGTAGATACATGCACTTCGGAACGCTCTACATTGCCGAAAAACCACATGAGCAGATCGAAAAAGTGAATGCCGATATTGGTGGCCAATCCGCCGGAACGGTCCAATTGACCCTTCCACGAAACGAGATACCAGGGACCACGCGAGGTGATGTAGGTAAGATGCACATCTTTCTTCTCACCGGACTTATCATTGAGGAGCTTCTCACGCAGGGCAATGAGGGAGGGGTGTACGCGGAGCTGCAAGATCGTGAAAATACGCAGGCCGCTTTCATCTTCGAGCTCCTGGAGTGCATCGATATTCCACGGATTAAGCACCAGCGGTTTCTCGCAAATGGCATTGGCACCTACTCGGAGCGCGAACCGGGCATGGGCATCGTGCAGGTAATTGGGAGAACAGATACTCACATAATCAATACGTTTCGATTCATCGGAACGCCGGAGTTTCTCAATGTATCGGTCAAATCTCTCGAATTCGGTAAAGAACCTGACATCGTCGAAATACCCGTCGAGTATCCCGGCGGAGTCGTTGGGATCAAGTGCCGCGATCAGGTTATTGCCGGTTTCCCTGATGGCTTTGAGATGGCGTGGGGCGACATAACCGGAAACGCCGGTGATAGCGAAGTTCTTGGCCATAATCGGTTGGGAGACCCTTTCTCAAGCTATAGTCAAATCCGTGTATCAGTATGATTCGTCGGATGATAACACGGCTCGTACGGTTTCACAATAGAAATCTGCCGGTCAATGAGTTATACCCAGTAGCGTTGAAATAGATGAGGCGGCAGGGTTGAACCGAACTCTGCCGCCTGAATTGACCAGAGATTAGCAAGTAGGAGTGGACTGTTAGACCGCCCACTAAGCCTGTAGGAGAGCCCTAAGCGGTTGTTTCTTGTGCTATGGATTCAGATTCAAGACCGGCGCGGTCATCGGATACCAGGCACTGGGACCAGATGCCAAACATCTCATCTTCACGCGTTTTCGAATTAATTACCAGGTCCGCCTTTCCTTCACGAACGATATGGGCAAAGCAGGCCAGCAGCACCGGGTCGAAGGCAATGCCGGAGCCTTCCTGCATGATCCCCAGCGCCCGGTCGGTATGGTAGGCACTGCGATAGACCCGGTCGGAGGTCAGCGCATCGAATACATCGGCGATACAAATTATTCTGGCGCCGAGCGGGATATCTTCCCCTTTCAGACCGAGTGGATACCCGGTACCGTCGAGTTTCTCATGATGATGTAGTATAAGGGGCTTGATATCCCAGGGGAATTCCTTGCGGCGAAGCAGCTCGACGCCAATTTCGGGGTGTTTGGAGATACGGGCGAATTCATCGTCAGTCAGGCGCCCGGCCTTATTCAAAATACAATCTTCGATCTTGAGTTTGCCAATATCGTGAAGGAGTGAACCCGCGACAACCGTCTTGAGGGCATTGCCGCGCAATCCCACCTCCTTGGCCAACAGGAGCGAGAACGAAGCAACGCGGTCAGAGTGACCCTTGGTGTATTCGTCCTTCCGGTCGACCTCACGAGCCATCGAATCGAAAACCTCAAGATACAACTGTTCGATCGAATTGATGACCTGCTCAGTTTGCTCGCGTTTTCCTTCGGCTTTCAGGCTGGTATAGATCGAGTACGATGCTTCCAGATCACTCAAAGCATCGAGACTTCGCTTGAGAGCCCGGAAGAGTACTCCCCGATCCATCAATACCTCAGCTTCGAGGAACCGGGCGCCGATTTCTTTGGCTGTAGCATAAGCTTCATTGAAATACTTAAGCGCCTTTTCAAAGTCCTGTTCCTGGTAGGCGATTCGTCCGGCGATTTTGCGCGTCTCAACAAGATTGCCGTTGGTACTTTGAGATGCCAATAAATTTGACTCGGCGCGTTGGCAGTGTGTACGCGCCTGTTCGAAAAGACCTTCCTTCAAGTAAAGATCGGCCAGGTTGATATCGACTATCAACGCCAGAGAACCGTCTTTTATCTCCACGGCCGTCTGGTGAGCCAAAAGAAAGTATTCGAAAGCCCGATCATAAAAGCCCCGTTCGCAAAGGGTAATGCCGATATTATTACGAGCGTATGCGCTTTTACGGATCTCCTTCTGGGATTCATAGATTTCAAGCGACTCATGGTAGAGGTCAAGAGCTTCTTCCCAGGTGCCTTTCATGTTCATAATGGCGCCCAGATTGTTGACGAGGTCGGCGTACAGCATTCTATCGCCGATAGTTTGAGCGATCTGTGTTGCCTCGTGATAATTCAATTCCGCCTCCTCGAACTCACCAAGCTGCACATAAATGACACCGAGATTTCTAAGCGCTTTACACATGCCGGGCTTGTCGTCAAGACGGCGGTAAGCGCCGATAGCGCGCTGGAGGTACCCAAGAGCACGATCGTGGTCGCCTTTTTTCGCGAGCAGCTGGCCGATCTGGCTGAATGTCTCGGCTTTGACGCCCAGGTGGGTGGTGTCGCGGCAATATTTGAGAATCTTCTGGTACTCATTAATTGCCTGCTCATGTTTGCCCTGGGAGGCGAACACCTTTCCTTTTTCCTGATACAGTTCGAATCGGAGTTCGAGGGAGAATTCCGGAAGACCCTTGGAATCCCAAATCTGTTCGAGGTGAGAAAGATAGGAATAGGCACGATCGAAATCAAAAGAGCGGTTCGCCTCTTTGGCCAGAGACATCAGGTTTTTGATAGTGGCGCTCCAGTCCGGTTCATCGCCGGACTGGGTCGCATTCAGAATTCTATCCAGATCTGTGCTCATGGGTGTCCTTCCTTGTACGCGCTTAGATTTGGGTCCTGCGCTGCATTTGTTCGAGCAGATGTACGGCTTCCCTTAGACCCTTTTCAATGCCTGATGCTTTGAACTGATTGACTGCCGCATTGAGTTTGGAAATCGACAGGGCATTGTTGCCCATGTCGCGGTAGAGCAATCCCTGTTCAAGCAAAAGGTCGGCCTGTAGTGCCTGGAGATTATTGGCACAGGCATGTTCGTAGATCTTCTTCAGGTGCTCCTCGGCGGTGTGAAGATCCCCGGTTAACCGAAGAATCTTGCATTCAATCGCGCCGAGTTCGGTCTCGAGCGCCCGTGAATTGAGACCCGGGAGAATCTTACGGGCCGTTTCGCAAACCGACCGGGCGAGAATCGTCTCGTTCTGAGCCAGGTAGCAGCGTGAAATATTCTGGTAGCAGATCTCCACCAGATTCAGATCGCGAATTTCAAGGGCGATAGCCAGCGCGCTGTTGAGCGTGGCAATCGCTTCGGAGAAGTCATTAAGTTCGGTCTGGGTCAATCCAATATTGAGTAACACATATCCCTGTCGGGCTTTGTTGCCGGAACTTTCAAAATCAGACAGGCACAACCGAAGAACTTTGATCGCTTCAGGAAGCTGACCGGTGGCGGACTTGATTGCGCCCAGCGTGTTGAGTATGGTGGCGCGCAATTCGTAGTCGTTAATCTCCGACGCCCATTCGAGCGCCCGGTCGCAGAGTTCCTCGGATTCGGCATATTGACCGCGCTGGAACAGCATATTGGCACGGTTGCGGGCCGACTCGGCGGCGCCCTTGAAACTGTGATTTTCCATAAAGAGGCGCTGGGCTTCGAGATAGTAAACGTCGGCCTTGCCCCAGTCGGACTGCATCATCAGTGCCCGACCGGTCTCTTTGAGTATCTGCGCTCTCAGCAGGTGGTCGGTGTCCGCCTCGCGAAGACCCACCGCCGTCTGGAGCAGTTCGAATGCTACCACCGGATTGCCCTGCTTGAGCCAGCCGCGCGCGAGTTCCAGCAGCGTGGTGCCGTCATGTATCCCCGAACAGAGATCAGTACTCGTTCTATTAAGCGTCAAATCTTTCATTTTCCCTTCCAACATCATTTGAGGGTTTCCGTAGGTGGATACATTCCTTAGTCCGAAATCAGGGCATACGCGGAGAAGTGGTTGAGATAGCCGGTAACTTCTTTGTTGATGTAATCAACCGTACAGACGACGTCGTCAAAGGAGCCGGTCTTGTCGTTGTACCAGGCGATCCTGATGGTTGACTCATTCACACCGGTAAGAATGGCATCGCGGTACGACATAGTGACCTTGACCGGCTTATTGAACACCAGTCCATCGGTTCCGAATTCGTTGTAGAATACGTTGAGATCGGGAATGTTGATGCTGAACACCGTGTCGTTATCCAGAGCGCCGGCCGGTATGTCCAGCGTAACATCAAGAAGCGCGAGCTGTCCGCCGGTGGCCGCCGGAATGATCGCCTCGGCATAGAACAGCGACGGTGAAAGTACCCCTGAACCGGAGGGCACGATTCGGGAAAGCAGATGCGGTTCAGATACTGACGTGTCAGCCGTTAGCGGCGAGCGTGAGCATCCTATAAAGGACAGCGCACTCAGAGCCACCAGGGCGACGATTACCAGAGAGAGCCTGCTCAAGTTGTACTGTTTCATCTATCCGTTCCTCCTGTAAGAGTGAAGCGCCTGTTTTCTGTTGTTCGTGAGAGATGCTTACGCAATTGGTGTGCCACTTGAGATGAACGCACGTAAGGCATTATAAAGGTGATGGTTAGATGAGTTCCTACAAACCTCGGAATTTGGCTTCGGAAGCTCTCTCTGGAATGATTCAAACCGACTGGGCTAACCCTCAGATGGGTTATCTACTGATAATTTAAGAGGTTGAGAAACTAATACGCGACTGGAACGAAATGTACCGCTCTTACCGGGTGCGGCGGTCGGTCTCGATACCGGCCATGTCGAGGATTCGGCGAAGACGTGGACGGGAGATATTGAGGAAACGGGCGGCCTCGGTTTTATTCCAGCCGAACATATTAAGGACATGCTTGACCACGTGTTGCTCAATCTGATCCATGGTTATTCCCTGCGCCGGGATGTCAAGGATGAGCTTCTGCCTTTCGGCGGCGGTAATCCGGGTGCGCTTGAGAGCGGTGGAGATATCTTTTGCAGTAATGGCCCCGCCTTGAGCTAACAGGACCGCCCGCTCGACCACATTGCATAGCTCGCGGACGTTGCCCGGCCACGGGTGTGCCTGCATGTCATCGATTGCGCCGTCGTTAAAGCGGATTCCAGGCTTATCGTAGATAGTGGAGTAGAAGCGCGTGTAGTTGCCTACGAGTTCGGGTATATCATCCGGTCGTTCTCGTAGCGGCGGAATCTCGATAGTTAACAGGTTGAGGCGGAAATACAGATCCTCACGGAATTTGCCGCTTTCAATAGCTTTCGACAAGTCCAGGTTCGTGGCTGTGATAACCCTGACGTTTATATCCTTCTCGGTGACATCGCCGACCTTGCGGAGTTTCTTGTCTTCGAGAATCTTCAGCAGCTTGGCCTGAGCTGAGGCCGACAGATTGCCGACTTCGTCCAAAAACAGAGTGCCGTTCTCCGCATACTCGAACAACCCCATCTTCTCAGTCTTGGCGTCCGTGAATGCCCCCTTGCGGTGGCCGAAGAGTTCGGATTCGAAAAGCTCGTCGGGGATAGCCGAGCAGTTTACCTCTACCAGATTGTGGCTCGACCGTATTCCGGTGTTGTGCAGGATTTTGGAGATGAGACTCTTGCCGGTACCGGTTTCTCCGAGAATGAGCGCGCCGGGGAAATCCACTTCCGCAAGCAGGTTGACTGTCTTCCGAATCTCACAAATCTGAGGGGAGACGCCCACGAGAGCTTCGATGCCGAGCTTTGCCGGTTTTGACGCCTGCTGTTGAGGAGCACAGGTCTCGAGTTCGATCAGGAACTCGTTCAGACGGTTCAGGCATTGGTCGGGGGTGAGCAGTTCGGAGACACCCAGCTTGGCCACACGCATCGCCTGATCCAGGCTCGGTTGGGCCGTCTTGCCGATAAGGCGGGTTGTTTTGTTGGAGGCAGTAAGCGACAGCAGGAATGCAGAATCGGCAAACGACGGGTTATCGAGGTCTACAAAGACTACCGGACAATTGCCGTTCGAAGGCGCTGAGTCGGGAGAGTCATGAAATTGAACCCGCTTTTGAGCAAGCGGATGTTCTTCCAGAATACGCGAACGGTCCTGCTCGGAGAGGACGACGCCGTAAATAACTGCTGTATCTTTACCTGTGCTCATTGGTGTAGCCTTGTCCTTCTAATATCGGCCTTACACCCAAAACCTGTACCGGTGCGGGCTACGACAGTCAGCTTCATCCCCAAATGTCGGAGCACTGGTAATAGCGGATAAAATCAGAGCTGATTAGCCAGCTCGACAATCCGCTTGTACGGAATGGCCACCCAGCTCTCGGCCTGAAATGCCCCATTGGCCAGACTGATCATCGATACTCTGGCGGCAGTCTCCTCGTTTGGAGCTTCGTAAATGTCCATGAAATCGAAGTGACCGAGCAGACCATAATGGGCGAGGAACTTCACTTCCGGGCATTTCTTTCTGACCTGTTCGAGCCAGGCGTTTCCGAGCGATTCTCGCTGCTTCATTTTTGCTGCGACATCTGAAGAGAGCTTGGTCATCAGAATAAAGGTCGGCATACGACACCTCCTGAATTGATTGTGAACATATGTTGTACGGGATGACGGGCGGGGTGCAATTAAATGATAGCACTCGCGATCAGGTATGTCAAAGGGTGTTATGGCCGCTCGGAAGGGCAATGCCGACTTGGGCGCCGGGATTTTGAACTGGAACATAGACACCTGAATCTGCGTAAATGAGGACAGCAGACATTGATAGTAGGTGACGAGAGGATTTGCTTTGGATAAGATGAAAGCGGTTATTGCGAAATACGCCGAAGGTGAATTACTGGATATTGCCACCGGACGCGGCGAATTTATGAGATATCTGTTTGATTCTGCGCCGCAAATTGAACGGGGAATCGGTGTTGATATTTCAGAAGAGAATCTCCGAAAGGCACGCGAGGCGTTGAATCACAACCATGCACAGTTCGAGACCATGGCGGGGGAGAAACTGCGTTTTGAAGATGAGTCATTCGGCACGGTTTCGCTGTCGTTGTCGCTGCATCATGTAGACAACCCCGAGGCGGTTATCGCGGAGGCCCGCCGGGTGCTGAAGCTCGGTGGATGTTTCATCCTGTTTGAAATGTACAATAACGACCAGTCGGAGAAGCAAATGACCCATGTCCTGCTTCACCATTGGTGGGCCGATATCGACCGAGAGCTCGGCACACCGCATAATCATACGTTCACAGACAAGCAGATCCTGGCTTACATCCACAAATTCCCCTGGCAGCAGATCGAAACGGTGTTCGTTGATGGCGGTGATGAGCCGTTTGATGAGAAAAGCACTATTGGGGAGTTGAGGTCGATTTGCGATAGGTACGATGAGAAAGTCGCCAAGATCAGCAATGGAGTGAGAGCGGAATTCCTGAGAACTATCGGCGAGGGCCTCAGAAAGAGGCTGGAAACGGTCGGAATGAACTGGTGTAAGGCATTGTGCGTGGTAGCGCGCAAGTAGAGCGGTGCTCAGGAGATGAACACAGACTCAACCCGGTTGATCGACACCACTTACCTGAATCGCCGCCTACCCGGTTATTTCAACGTGCATGGCGCCGGAGCTGCGGCGCCTGGTACGAACATGTATTCCACCAGCGAGACCAGATCAGCTATATCAAAGGCGCCATCGCTATTAATATCGACTTCATCGGCACAGACTATTTCGCAACAGGGGGCGCCTGCGCAGAATACACTTTCTACAATGCAAATCAAATCACCGACATCCACCAAACCGTCGTGGTTGGCATCGCCCCGAAGCACACAGCATGAGCATGGATTCGGCTCGCAGGCCGTGCCACTACCGCTGTAAGTTCCGCCTATAGCGAGGCAGTTGGCCGCCGAGCGAATACTGCACGAGTCGCCCAGACAACAGGCGCCGACATCCAGGCTCGGATAACAGCAGGTGGGAACCGGCCACCAGGGGACAAAGGTGATGCCGTAAATAAAGATATTATTCAACAACTCGATATCCGCGGCATCAACTACACAATCCCCGGTTATGTCGGCCTGATAGAGGTTGTCTGGCGGCGGAACTACGCCGTTCAGAATGTCATTAGACAGGCGGATCAAATATACGAGATCTCCGATTGTCATCGGGAAGCCGTCCCCGTTGACGTCAAACGAAGCCATGCAGATGTCAGAGGTGAAAATGGTGTCAACCACCGCCGGATGATCGGCGCAGTGGTAAGGGAACGGACCGGGACCATCGGCATAGCCGAACACAACTTCGAAAGTCTCACCCGCCGTGCCGAGTTGCGATGAGACAAAAGGTTTCGGACTCGACTGATCCGACACAACAGTGTGTGTCCCGGATACAAGGGTCCATCTTACCGTATCGCCCGGGTACACCAGGGTTGCGGTTGGTGCAAAACTATCGCCAACGCTGATGTCATGAATAGCCCCAAGCCCAGTCTGAACACAGCAGAGGGCGATGATTACGACAAGGATAAGTGTAATTTTTCTCACAGCAGATTCTCCCGACTTTAAAGGGAAAGACCATCCCGCGATACTTAAGTATAATTAACAGACCTGCTTGCGTCAATCGCTATTGTAGATAGGCGCTGACTTGAACACCCACCCTGACATAAGACGATGAGGGGTGCCAAGTACCCATGTCGAAAAAAAACCCATGAAGGAAAGGAAGGAAGGAAGGAAGGAAGCAACCTACCATTTGCAAGGCTATTTCCCCAATCGAAATTCTGGTTGATTTTTCGGTCGGGAATCCGGAATATAACCTCTTGGAATCTACGTTAACCCTATAACGATGGATAAATGATGGTTGAGAGATTTGAACAGTGGCTGATAGAACAGGGACTGGCGTCCGAGGCCGCGCACGTCCTCAGGTGGGTCGGAATCGCCCTTGGTCTTGTTCTGCTGGCGTGTCTGGTCAACTATGTCGCCCGGAAGATCATAGTCGGCACCATTGCGCTGTTCGTTCGTCGGACCCAAACGAAATGGGATGACATCCTCTTTGAGCGGAAAGTCTTTTCCCGTTTGTCACACATGGCGCCGGCTCTCGTATTCTATTATTCGGCGTCGCTGTTTCCCCCTCTGGTCGAAATCATCCAGCGACTGGCAATAGTTTACATGATGTTCGCCGGCCTGATGTCGGCGATCGCATTTCTCAATGGCGCCGCCGACATCTACCAGGGATATGACATTTCAAGGCAGAGACCGATTAAAGGTTACATTCAGATAACGGTCGTTATCCTTTCGGTTTTCGTCTGTATTATAGCGCTCTCCACAATCATGAACCGCGATCCGTGGCTTTTGTTGACCGGTCTGGGTGCCATGACAGCCGTCCTTATTTTGATCTTTAAGGACTCCATCCTCGGCTTGGTGGCGTCAATTCAGCTCGCGGCCAACGATCTGGTGCATATTGGAGACTGGATTGAGATGCCCAAGTACGGGGCTGACGGAGAAGTGATCGACATTACATTGATGACAGTGAAGGTGCAGAACTCCGACAAGACGTACACGAATATCCCGGCCTACTTTTTGATTTCCGACTCTTTCAAGAATTGGCGCGGGATGGCTGAATCGGGCGGTCGAAGAATCAAGCGGGCGATCTATATCGATATCAGTACTATCAGGTTGTGCACCGAGGAAATGCTGAACAGGTTCGAAAAGTTTCAGCTGATCACTGACTATGTCAGGTCACGGCGACAGGAGATTGCCGAATACAACGAGTCGAAAAACAGTGACTTGTCCGAATTAATTAACGGCCGCCAGATGACGAATGTCGGTACGTTCAGGGCGTATGTGGCGGCATACCTTCGGAATCACCCCAAGATAAACACGGAGATGACCTTCCAGGTCCGGCATCTCGCGCCGACCGAACACGGCCTGCCTATTGAAATTTATGTCTTCAGCCGCGACAAGGAGTGGGCGAACTACGAGGCAATTCAAGCCGACATTTTCGAGCACGTACTCGCCGCGGTTCCGCGATTCGAGCTCCGAGTGTACCAGCAACCCAGCGGCGCAGACATCGAGCGATTGGGCGACCGGGCGAAGCGATCCATCGGCGAGAGTGATTAAGCTTCGTCCAACCAGTTTCAGCACAGTGGTGAGTTTAATTGGACCATATATTGCCCGTTATTTATAATGACGGACGGAGGATTGTTCTGAATGATGGAGACTGACCTGAATTCCCACTCGTTCAAGCCGAATGGCCGGGCCTTTAAGCCGATAATCCGGGTCATGTTCAGTCGGTTCGCGAACGGGAAGGCTGGCCGAAGTTTCTACTTGATAATTGGGATAACCCGAAGTACCATATAAGCAATCGGGTATTAGCAAAAACTGACTGAAATGTTCTCAAAATAGGTTAAACCAGATCTCATGAGTACTAGCAATAGCTTAAGGTTCAATATTGCCGACGAACGACTTCGTTACGAAGGAAAGCACAAGCGATTTACGTTCGATGCGGATCGGGTTGTCGAGTTCAATCATCGCCACAAGGCGGTCCTCAAGGGGTATGAGCTCGCGATGGAAGCGTGCGAGATTATCACACTGGCCGGGCGGATAAACTATGAATCGAACCTCGGGGCGCTGCGAAACCGCCAGGTACGCCAGTCGGTCACGTTATCGGCGGCGATGGCTGCGGTGGCCGTTGCTTTGCACGGTCGGGGAGCGCTGAACAACTACCCGGCCGACAAACAGACCAAGGGGCTGGCCGAGTCACTGAAACGGGCCAACGATCGAACTGCGGCGCAAGTTATGGCTGAGGTTCTGCAGATTACTACCGAAACCCTGCCGGTCGGAGAAGAAGTGCTGATCGAGTCAGCCATAACGGAAGGTGTGCGCGTTAAACCGGGAAAAGAAGCCGGGGGAAATCCAACGATCGCCGTGGGGGCGGTATTCGGCAAGGAAGAACATCGCGCTCAATACGGCCTTGGCATGCCCCCCAATGTCACCCTGCTGTCGATGGGAAACGATGTTATCGACGGTACGACCAAGTCGATCAAGGGCCTGCATTCAAGTTTGACAGCTCTATTCGTGACCGAAGCGAACGTAAAACGGCACTTACCCGATGTCTATGTTCAGCGGTGGATGCTCGGGACTCGTTTTGAGAAGTTCAATCCGAGAGAAACCAGCTTGATGGAGACTGCTGAGCTGTTTGCCTCGGCCTACGGATACAGCAGCGTTGATAAGCTAAGCGCGTTTTTCCTCGATCGGAATCGACATTACATGGCTATGGACCAGTTGAACGCAGGGAACGTGGCGACTCCGTTTGACAAGGACGGCGATCTGATGCCGGCGGTCGTGCTCGGCACAGAAGGTCTGGCATTTCCGAACGGCCGCGGACTGAACGCCATGATCGGTGAGATTGGCGGATCGGCCGAGTGGGCGGTTGGAGTATTACCGTTGGTCTGGCGCGGAGGCGAAGCTATCGGGATGTTAACCAGCCAGTCGGCTTTGACCCGGAAGGACCTAACGCCCGAAGGGTTCTGGAAAGAACGATTCCATTTTACCGAAGAAGAGTTCATGCAGATACAAGACGCGCGCTTTGAACGCAAACCATACTTCACGATCGACGATATTCTCGACAATCCATTTGCCGGTGGTATCAGCGCCTTCGGAGCGATCACCGATAATTACTTTATCCCGTTTCTCGAGGGCGTAAAAGCCGACCATAACACCAATCGCATCAGTGTCAACGTGCTGGTTGTTAACTCGCTCGGGATGATCGAATGCTGGCAGATGGTCTTCAGTAGCGTCAAGGGTATTGACGAGACAGCACGTCGGATGAGTTCGCCGAAAGCGGAGTTAGTCGACAAGAACGGAAGTGAGTTGGAAAGTGCGATCGGACGATGGCTCGATGATGAAACCAAAAGCGAGCGGTACCGTATTTTCTTTATCAACGAATACTATCCGGCGTTGATTCCGGTGCAAGGACGGATGGTAGTTCTGCATCATGCGGTTGAAGGTCTGGTTGAGCGCGGCGCACTGGATGAGCGTGATCGTGAGATTATAGGCATCACGGAACGACTGGCTTCGCATTGGTTCAGTAATTCGGCCTGAGCGCCGTAATTGCTCATTATTGGCAGAATGAAAAGGCGGTTGCCACAAAAGCGGCAACCGCCTTTACTATCTCAGGATAGTCAATCAGGTCAGTAGGTTCTGTCTTACGGGCAGGTTTCGGGAGCCGGGCCGGAAGCGAATGAATACTCAACCAGAGCAACTATATCGCCAATGTCAATTGACAGGTCGCCATTGATATCGGCTTCTTCAAAGCAGACGGGCGCCGGGCCACTGGCGAATGAGTATTCAACCAGATAGACAAGGTCCGCAATGTCTACACCGTCAAGCGCGTCACTGTCGACGTTGCCGCGCATGCCTATACAACATCCGTCGCACACGTCACCAATACCATTGCTGTTGGCGTCTGCCTGATCCGGGTTGTAATCAGCCGGGCAGTTATCGCACACATCGCCCACATTGTCTGTATCGCCGTCCGCTTGATCGGGATTGCTCGTTGTTACACAATTGTCACAGGCATCGCCCACGACATCGGCGTCGACATCAACCTGGCTGACATTCGGAGTCGTCGGACAATTGTCACAGACATCACCAACCGCATCAGCATCGGTGTCTGTCTGGTCACTATTACTAATTCCCAGACAGTTATCGCAGACATTTCCGACACCATCACCGTCGTTGTCTGCCTGGTCGACATTGGGAGTTGACGGACAGTTGTCGCAGACGTCGCCAACGCCATCGGCATCCAGATCGGCCTGGGTCGGGTTGGCGATCGAAGGACAGTTATCGGCGGGACAGGTGTTGGCCGGGTATTCCGGATTACCAAAACCGTCTCCATCGGTATCCGTACATACATCACAGACGTCGCCGATGCCATCAAGGTCAGCGTCGGCTTGGTCGGAATTGGCGAGGGAGACGCAATTGTCGCACGCGTCGCCGACATTATCGTTGTCCGCATCTGCCTGGTCATGGTTGGATGTAGCCGGACAATTGTCTTCATAGTTCGCATAGCCGTCGCCATCGGCGTCGTCGTAGAAATCAGTCACCAGCAGTCTGAGCAGGGTGTCGGGGCCGCCGTTGGCATCCACATACTCGTACATTATTTTGCGGCCGTTCTCCGCTATATCGACACTGCGATTTTCGGCGACCACCTGGTCATCGACAAGACTGATCACCCGGGGCGCTCCCCAGGTCAGACCGCCGTCCAGTGTCGTGACTGCATACAGCTGCTGATTGGAAATATAGGTAACTACGAAATTGGTGCCGGTCATATGGGTAATTTCCGGGAACCGTTCGTCGGCCGTCGTCGCAACTACCACGCTTAGCGCCAGCGAGTCCACGGCGCCGGTGTTGGTCGGATCATACCAGCAAATAATGTCGTGGTCATTTTGACCACCATCCGGATAGAACTCCGACGCGATCAACACGTGTCCGTTGTTGGCAGCCACAACCGGCACATAGAGGTTGTTGCCGGTCGACAGAGAGTGCACCCAACCGCCACTATAGGTAACATCGTCGGGATTACCGAAAACATCGCGGCGGACAAATAACTGCCACTGTGCATCGACAGCGTTGTACCAGTCATATACTGCGTAGGAGAAGTGAGTAATATTATCGATATCGGCCGAAGTCGAATTACACCCGTTCAAGTCGTTATACCAACTGATAGTTCCCTGGGTGGCGCCGGTTGTCTGATAGAAAAGATGCGGTGCGTCCACCAGCGGTACGGTGGGATAAGTCGAGCTGTGAACCATCGAGATGATTCCGAATCGGTAAACGTTCGTGCTTGGGAACTTCTGGGTGCTGTCGCAGGCGATTTCCGCCATCTTCATGTCATGCCATCCGTAAGTTGTCCAATTCCACGAGCCCAGACTGTAACCACTGGGAATGTTGGCATTATTGGCCGTCATGAGATAGGTCGCACCGCCGGAATTGTCTGTACCCGGAGGAACGATTGTTCCATAAAAGACAGAGTCACGGCCGAAGTAGTCGATCGATGGATACGTCGGAGTACCGGTGAAACTGTATGCAACCACATCACTGTAGGTCGCAAAATCATCAGCTGTCCCAAACCAGACCAGAACGGAGTCAACAAACAGCGTCCCGGTCGGATCCTGGTACGCCACCATGTTGTATCCGGTCTGACCATCGCCAATCGCAGGATGAAATCCGGCGAAAGTCGGCGGTTCGGGTGGGGGAGTCTCAGTGATGTCGAGTTGATAATTGCCGTTGGCGCCATTCTCACCGTCGATCACGATATAGTACGTGTTGCCGACCGTGCAATTGACTTCGAAGACGGCCGAGCGTGGCAGCGTACACGTTGTACTGAAGCGATTGCAGGCCACGACCGTAGCAGTGCTGTTTTCATAGACCCACAGGTGGGTCATATAGCTGGACTGGCAAAGCGAAACGTCAATTTTGATGTCGGCCGCGGGAGTAAACGAATAAACTACATCGGGGGCATTGCCGATCGCTCCGACACAGGTCTCGTTGTAGTCGTTCGTGTATCCGGTAGTAGTTCCGACATCGCTAAAGGGAATGGACCCAATAGCAGTTGCCGATCCGATATTATCGCCGCCTTGCAGGTTGGTGGTGGCGACTTCTGAGAGCGCCTCGTTGTGCGCTTGCACCGGGGCGATATATTGAGCTTGCATCTCCAGATGCTGCGGCTTGCTGTTGAGCTTTTCCACCCGCGCGTCGCTTACCTGAAGGCCCTTTTCATTGCCCGCGCTTCGCTTGTCAATCTGATTGACTGACGAGGCGAACGCGTGACCGGCCAGAAGCAGCACGCAGAGGAGCAGTACGGTTACATTAACTTTTCCTGGACGCATCATGTGACAGTCTCCTCCGTTATGTTGTTCTATCGCACAGAATATTTCTTCTGCCTATGGTAGATTAGTCTGACCCAGACCCGCCTGCGTTACAATTCACCGGACTCGCCGGCGGTAGTTTTCACGCTGGAACTCAGTCACCGGACGACCAGTTGTCTCTGCCAGTCGGCAACATGCTTTTGTTGTACAGATGGATGCGGAGCCGAACCGAGAAGCGCCAAAGGGACGTGACCGGCGAACCATAGCAAACTTTCCCCAAAGGTGGCCAGAGTAACCTGTTGTAACTTATTGTCGGCTTTGAATAAAGAATCTTAATCTACTTACATACAACAATCAAAGTATACGAGAAAATCCGCTTCTGTCAACTCAATTATAGTCCAACGCACTTTCTGCCGCTTGATCACCGGCAACACTAGTCCAACTATCGAAACCCACACTTGGAAATGCACGGGGTTTTTCATCTCTACGGTGAGAATTCCGGTGCGTTTCATACTGCGCAGGAATTGCACATCTGCGCGCACCGCCGCGTCCAGCCGCATCCCGTTCCACATAGAGTGTTCCGCATTGGAAAGGCCGTATCATCTGAAACGATACGGCCCTCAATCAGCCAAGTTTGCCGCGCTGAATCAGTTGAGGCGCGGTGCGTTGCGGCTCAGTTGCCGGTGCACGGTGCGGGACCGCTACTGAACATATAGTCTACCATATAAATAAGGTCACCGATGTCCAAAGAACCGCTACAGTCTACGTCGCCTGCCAGCGGGGGTTCAGGCGCCGCACCACCGTTAAACGAATAATCCACCAAAATTACCATATCACCAATATCGACAGTACCGTTGCCGTCGTTATCACCGCGCAGGACGGTGGACTCGAGCGTGACGGACGCCGGTGCCGAGCTTGGCGTATACGAGACATTAGGATTGGCAAAAGTCGGCATATACGCGTCATACCCGTCCATGGAAATGGAAGCAGTCTGACCGACCGTGGCATCCGAAGGCACAGTCATGTACAGTTTGACGATTGGTCCTGTTCCAGGAGCCAACTCAGGCTGTGACTCGCTGGTCGATGAAATGAGGCGGATAGTAAATCGGCGATTGAACGGGTCATAATGAACCAGCCCTTGATCCTGGAAGTAGTTGGTGCGACATCCGACCGTCGAAAGAGAGTCGAAACTCATGGAAAAGTCACCCGAATATTCGACCGGGATCCGAATCGTCTGGAGAGGTGCGGTGTTGGTCGTAGAAACAGTGAACTCAACTGTTCGTCCGGCCGAAGACACCTGGTTATCGGTTTTCAGCGTATCGGCTTGCACCACGACACATTCTTCACGCATCTGGGTTTTGACCCCGACGTTGGTCTCTGCCTGGAGTGTGACGTTGTAGCAGCCGCGTTCGGCATATGTATGCGACGGAGATTGGACAAATGCAGAATCACCATCGCCGAAATCCCACGTCCAGCTGGTTACATCGAGCGGGGAAGAGGCAGTGAAATTGGCTACATGGGGCGGACATCCGCATGCCGAGTCGACCGAGAAAAACAGCCCTGAGATGTCGTAATCTATGAAGCAGGCGGCATATCCGACACTATTGCAGTTGTAGGGAATGCGCATATAACCGCTCTCGCCCCAGCTGGCGCCCCAGGAGTTCCGAAGAAACCACACACCGCCGGTACCTTGATTGTCATCCCATCCAACAAGCACCACGGCGTGGTTGATCTGACCGGTGGCACAGCTGTTGAACACGCCACCGTGATATGCCTGCATGGCGCTATTGGCGTAAATGGCCACACTGACCGGGCCGTATTCCATAATTGCTTGTTTGATCGCGCTTACACTGGCCACTGAATTGCCGTTGCCGATATACGCCCAGGATTTGATGTTATAAGCGTGCGGAACGGGACAGGCGCAGGCCGCGTCGGAAGCGGTGTACGGATAATCCGATTCGTACACAGCGCCGCTCATGCCGCATGGATCCGGTGTGGCGACGAAATAATCATGGGCAAACCAGCCGCCGGCACAGCCCCAGCCCGACTGGTTGCAGCTGACGAGCCATTGCTCGGACAAATCGACCACTGCGTTATCGCGAATCTTGATGGCGCACTCCAACGGCCCAACCGTACCGAATGCCCAACAACTGCCGCAACCGCCTTGATTTCTAATGGGTGGCAAACCGGTGGCTTGTCTCCAATCGAAGGTGGCAGGAAGATTCGCTTTGTCCGGAAAATCTATGTAAGGCGCGTTCTGCTGCCAATTCGGCGGCGGAATCAGACCACACAATTGATCAAGCGAATACTGAGTTGCTTCACTTGGCGCAACCTCAAAGGTCCAGCCCTCATCCACACCTTGCTTTCTCAAGTCGGCGATATCTTTATCAGTAAGCTGAGCGTAGCTGCTGCCCGCGGCTACAAACAGAATCGCTGCCGTCAGCGCAAACCACACGAAAACCATGAGTCGATTTCCCGGTGTACGTTCCCAAAGGCGCGGCATAACTATTCCTTTCTTAAAGGCGTGCGGCGCATGACCGCATAAAAGACGCAGAAAATGTGATTCGTGATTCCGGCTGGATGTGGGGCCAACCTTACTGAGTAAAAATATAACGCAATGTCAGCAAATGTCTACTAAAAAGATTGTCCCTTCGGTCCAGCATTGAGTTCGCTCCGCAACCCGCCAGAAACATGGCATAACCAATTTGACCTCTGGTCGGAACCCTATTTCCGCCATATGTCCTGTTTGCCAGCGAAAACAGGCCGAATCGCTATATGCGACCCGGCCTGTGGTAGTCATATTCCGAAAGACTATCTCGGTGTTGGGGGAGGAGGTGTCGGCGGCAGAGTCATCGGGTCCTTGGCTAACCGTTCCAAGACGTTCTTGATAGCGGAGTCCAGTTGGTCATCGTAACCCTGAGCCAGCCGAGGCGGCGTGTTATCCACCTCGATATCAGGCGTCACGCCCTCGTTTTCCATCACCCATTTTCCCTCCAGACCATAAATCCCGTAAGCGGGAACGGTGAAATACCCGCCGTCGAGAAGCCGGGTAAATCCGCCGATGCCGATTACGCCGCCCCAGGTTCGTTTACCCATCAGCGGACCAAGCTTGTAGGCACGGAAGTAATAAGGGAAGTAATCCCCGTCGGAACATGAGTATTGATTCTGAAGCGTAATCATTTGTGCGTGCGGAGCGTCGCCGGGCATTGATTCGCTAATATGATCGCGGGAAGCCCCCATAGCCACGACTTCGCGACGAAGCCGGTCGAGGATAAGGTCAGCTACAAATCCACCGCCATTATTACGAACATCGAGAATCAATCCGGGGCGGTGAAGTTGGTGATAAAACATTTTTACGAAGCGGGTGAGGCCGTAGCTATCCATATCCGGAATATGAATATAACCGATCTTGCCTCCGGAGACGGAATCCACACGGTCCATCTCGGCGAGCACCCAGTTGTAGTAGCGTAGCCGTTCTTCGGATGGAATCGGGATGATCGTGATGTCGTGCGCGCCTTTCATCGATGGCGCGTTATTGACTGTCAATTTGATTTGCTTGCCGACAGTTTGCGCCGTCAAGGAGTACGGATCAATATTCGCGGTGACTTCGGCGCCGTTTATTGCCAGCAGGTAGTCACCTTCTTTGACCTCCACTCCCGGTGCGGTAAGCGGAGAGCGCAGACCTTCATCCCAGTTTTCGCCCCGGAGGATGTGCTGAATTTTGACCCGGTTGTTCGCCTTATCCAGTGCGAAGTCGACCCCGAACAGGCCGATTTCACTCGATGCGCGTGTTCCCTCGGGGCCGCCGCAATAGGTGTGCGAAGAACAGAGTTCGCTGAGCATTTCCCCCATCACATAGGTGAAGTCGTACCGCACGGCTACATAAGGAAGAAGCGCGGCGTATTTCTCGCGCATTTTCGACCAGTCGACCCCGTGCATGTTCTTGTCATAGAAGTAATCACGTTCGCGCCGCCAGACTTCATTGAACATCTGGACGAACTCCGCCTCGTGGTCGACCAGCATTTTCATATTGCCGGTTCCGACCTGCTTGTCCTCCATTTCGGCTTTCGGGCCCTGGACGTCTACGATATAATACGATCCGCTCTTGGCCAGCAGCATCTTGTCGCCGGGGGCCGAAATTGCGTAGTTGCCGACGCTTGACGCGAAGTCGTGTACTTTCTTGGTCTTGAAGTCGTACTTGTGAAGTACTCGTTCACCTTCTCCCACTCGGCCATTCAACCCGAACATGGGACTTGAGATGTAGAAAAGCGCTCCGGGGACGGCCGACAATCCGCCGTAGTTGCCCGATGGGATATCCTCAACTGCCACCTGCCGCTCATAAATGCCGGCGAAATCTATTTTCACCTCGGCGGGCGCTTTCTTTTCCTCTTTTCCCTTGGACTTGTCCTTCGCGTCCTTGGCGGGCTCCGCTTTTTCAGACGTGGAATCCTCAGAAATGGCTTCATCACTCTTCGGAGCAAATGGCGACTTACCGTTGGCGTCGAGCACAATGAGGTAAATGTCGTCGATCGAATTGTTCACGAATGAGAACTCGTAACTTCCGAGAATCGGGTTAAACTGGCGTTCGGACAGGAAGTAGATATACTTGCCGTCCGAGTCGAACACCGGGTTGTAGTCGTTAGTGAATCCCGGCGTCACCTGATGCACGGCATTGTCTACAAACGAATAGACAAAGATCCCGGTGATCGTGTTGTCAAGATCTTTACTATAGGCCACGAACCTGCTGTCAGGCGACCACGACATGTCCCTGAAACCGCTTCGATTCGATTGGTCGATCTGTGTGATCGCCTTGGTGGCGACATCTATGGAGTACAATTTCAGTGTCTTGTCCGCGAACACGAGCTTTTTGCTGTCAGGTGACCAGGTGGCGGCATAGCGATCAACCGTTCCGCCGTGTGTCAGCTGAGTTGTCTGCGAACCATCCTGTGAGACGAGATAAAACTCCTCCTCGCCAGTGGCATCGGACAGGTAGACGATCCACTTGCTGTCGGGTGACCAACGGGGAGAGGTCTCGTTGGCCGTAGACGTATTGGTGAAATCCCGCGTGTTGCCATCTTTTGCCGGCACGGTGAAGATATCCCCACGGGCGCTGAAGGCCACCCGCTTGCCGTTGGGGGACAGGTCGAAATCGGAGATCCGGTCGCCGACATTTATCCACTCCGGACGAACAGTGTGGTGGTCGGTTATAAGACCTACCGGTACTTTGTTGAGTTTCTCGGACGGAAGGTCCAGCACGTAGACATACCCACCGTTCTCGAACGCAATTCCGTCGGTGCCGAGCGAGGGCCACCGAACGTCGTACTCGGTAAACTGCGTAATCTGGCGGGTCGTGCCAGTTGATACTTCGTAACAGAACAGGTTTAGCGTGCCAGTACGATCGGAATTGAAATAAATTCTATCTTGATACCACATCGGAACGTTATCTGTCCCGATCCAGTCGGTAATCTTCGTGGATTCATAAGTGGTCAGATCGAATATCCAGACATCCTGAGCCATCCCGCCTTTGTACCGTTTCCATGTCCTGAAATCACGGTAGATAGGGCAGTAAGCGGCTTTCTTGCCGTCGGGGGAAATACTCGTAAAGCCGGCTTCGGCCATTGGCAATGGTTGTGGAAGTCCACCTTTCAGGTCGGCCCAATACACCTGTCCAAGCCACCAGTCGCGCGAATCCTTGCGCGAGTGAAACAGCACTTTAGTGCCATCGTGCGACCATCCCATCACCACATTCTCCGGTCCGAATCGATCGCTCGTGTTCTGAATGCCCGGGTGGAAGGTCAGCCGCGTCGGCGGTCCACCAGCGACGGGCATGACATAGACCGACATATCGCCATCATACTGGCCGTCGAACGCGATCTTACTGCCGTCGGGGGAGAACTTGGGAAACAACTCCAGACCGTCGTCACTCGTTACTCTGAGAGCCTCACCGCCGGTTCGCGGCGCAGTGTAGATATCTCCGGCATAGACGAATGCGATTCGGTCTTTGCTTACATCCGGATAGCGAAGCAAACGCGCTTCCTGGGCGGACGTCAGTCCGGCTGATAGGGTCAACAGGCAGAACAGCATGAGAAACTTCTTCATAACACCTCCGATGTGACCTCGAACAAATTCATAAATTTAAGCAGTTAATCAACATTGTACTGACCCCGCGGTCAATTGCTATTACGATAGATTAGCCAATATGGCTATTTTATTTTGCCCTTTTTTGGCACTTGAGGCCGGTTAAGCCGTCCGTCGCTCCGTTTTTTTGTTGACACCGGAAGCAGGTCTGCCGACCCTTGGAACAGTACCGACTGTCATGACTGCTGTCCGGCAGTCAGTCGGGTCAGGGGAGTGAATTGGCCCGGGATGTGATTCAAACATCAAGTGAGGGACTGCTGAATCGTGTCAACGTACTTCGAAAACACGCAGTTAGGAGAGGTCGCGGCAAAGGAACTGCAGAGTGAGATTCTGCAAGGTGCGAATATAGTCCTGCTCGATGTCCGTATGCCGAATGAGCACAACCTTTGCCGCCTGCCCAACAGCATTTTGATCCCCGTCCATGAACTTCCCTATCGTTACCGCGAACTGGACCCGGCCGCGAACATCGTGGTTTATTGCCACATAGGGATACGAAGCACCGAGGCGGTGCGCATGCTCACCAACGCCGGATTCGAGCGAGTCCGTAATCTGGCGGGTGGGATAGATTCATGGGCGATGGAAGTCGACCCATCGGTCGAGCGCTACTAAGTTTCATCAAGGGAATCAGGCGAAAATCTTTTCCAACGTATCCAGATATTTGTAGCCGCTGCCGGTGAGGAAAACCACTATGCGTTCGTCAGCATCAAGACGACCGGAATCGCGAAGTTTATAAAGGGCGGCCAACGCCGCGCCGTCTTCGGGAGCTGGAAATATCCCCTCTCTGGCGGCAAGCTCTTTGGTGCATTTGATGATCGCTTCTTCGGTTACTGAAATTGCCGCACCGCCGCTTTTCCTCACTGCCTCCAAAATGAGAAAATCACCGATCGCTCCGGGAACGCGAAGGCCGGATGCTATGGTATGCGGGTTCGGCCAGGTCTCGGCGTGGTTTGCGCCGTTGTCGAAAGCTTTGACTATCGGCGCACACCCTTCAGACTGGACGGAAATCATGCGGGGCCGCGATGAGCCGATCCAGCCCATCTTTTCCATTTCATCGAACGCTTTCCACATCCCGATCAAACCGGTGCCGCCGCCGGTCGGATAGATAATGAGATCCGGGAGTTCAAATCTGAAAAACTCGACCAGTTCGTAGCCCATCGTCTTTTTGCCTTCGATGCGGTAAGGTTCCTTCAATGTCGCCACTGAGAACCAGCCTTCGGATTTGACCAGCTCAGCCGCTTTCTCGCCGCAGTCCTTGATTGTCCCCGGCACCATGTCAACAATCGCACCACAGGCTTTGCAGTCGATTACAAACGGGGCGGGGGAGTCGGCTGGCATAAGCACACGGCAGGTCAAACCAGCCCGGGCGCTGTAGGCCGCCAGGGCAGAGCCGGCGTTGCCGGCGGTCGGGATAATCAATTTTGTAAGGCCAAGTTCTTTCGCCTTGGAGACGGCCATGCCAAGCCCCCGGGCCTTGAAGGAGCCGGTCGGGTTGGTCGTTTCATCTTTGAAATAGAGGCGCTTGAGACCCAATGATTGCCCGATATGTCGCGATTCGAGACACTGCGTGCCGCCTTCGCCGAGCGAGACGATATTGTCTGTATCAAACACCGGCAACACCTCGCGATACCTCCACATGGTGGACTCACGCTCTTTGAGCGATTCACGCTTCAGGCGCTCACGCGCCTTTTCGAAATCATAGTCCACCAGCAGGGGCGACCCACATCGGCAGAGGTTGATCGACTTCTTTATGTCATATGTACCGGCACACTTCGGGCAGTACAGCTCGGTCACGGTCGTGTTGGTTATGGGCAAAACGATTCCTGTTCTGTAAGCGAATGGTTCGGACGAAAGATAGGAATCGCAGGGCTTCAACGCAAGTAGTTCGGTCTCGCTGATCTTCTATTACAAACTGGTCTGGGTCTATTCTCACGAAGGCAAGATCAACGAATCACTGGCCGAAATTCGCAAGGCTGTCGATGCCGGCTTCGGCAATTATCGGGAGCTTCAGATCCGTCCGGACTGGGACGGTCTCCGCACCCACCGCGAGTTCGATGCCTTCATCAACGACATCAAAGGCCGCATGGAAGCTGTTACCGGGACGGGGGCGAGATGAGAGGGGAGCTCATTTGTTAGGCGTACTCCTTCGATTTGCTGCTCAAAGGCGCCGAGGGACTTTCCCTTGCGCAGTCAATTTGGTAGCTAGGTTCCTAATATACGGCACACTTTTAGGGTCGACCAGTCCTAAAGTCAGTGTACCGTCTTTTTGTAACAATATATTCTTATTGGGAAACTTCTCAGAGTTGCTCGATACGATATACATCCAGACGCAGCCACCAAAGATGAAGGCATATCCATTCTGGCCACCCACCTTTATTCGTTCTGGTTCAATGATAATACCGTCTACGACGTCGGCTTGGCCCTTCGGTTGTCCAACGGCAGTTACTATCATCAGCATCGCGCAGCCATATCGATGAATCTCGCCGGGGTCTTCGTCAATCAACATTCTTCTCAGTCGTTCTTCGTGCACCCCTAAATTGACATCCTTGAAAACCTTATGCTTCGATACACTTGCTCTAAAGAGCACTGACATTTGGAAGAGCTTCATTTTCTTGTAGTCAACTTCACTGATGATGAGGTGATCTTTCCCAGGAGTTATGCCAATCTCAACGCCACCATAAAATACTTTTCTGGCGTAATTCTCCCACTTGCTTATTCTGTCATTGTCGCAGCTAGAGCAAAGGAGATTCTCTTTGAGTCCTTTCTGCAAGCGACAGCGGTTTGGTACGCCTGGATCTGTACTCAGCTCATTTAGTCGGTGTTTGTGGTCATAGATAGGCTTGTAGCAGAACTCAGGTATGATGTGAGACTCAACAAGCGGCTTCTCTTGTAAACAAAGGCGGCAAATCATATTTGGCCCCATAGCTACGAAGAATCAATATGCCGGAGGTCGGAATCGAACCGACATGATGTTGCCATCGGGGGATTTTGAGTCCCCTGCGTCTACCAGTTTCACCACTCCGGCATTATCTGTGCGACATGTAGAAATGTCTCCGGCTATATTAATGCCCCCAACCAACTAAGTCAAGCACAGATGTAATCAGGAAACAAACGACCGGATCGGCCGTGAAATCAGTCGATCAGAGAGAGTTGGCACAGGGAAAAGCGGTCAGCAAAACCTAAAACCGGACCCGTTCTTCGGTCGTGTCTTCCGGAAGATAATCGTCGCCTCGGGCAGTAGCCGGGTTATAGCGGCCCGCCGATGGATGCAAGTGGCAGGTCGATGTCGGCTCGGTGCCGGCGATGAAAACGTCGTTACGGACGTGTGCGCATCGGTCAGTGGCCAGCTCGCCCGACTCGATACAAACGTCGGCATGAACTATTCCGTCCGGTTCTTCGAAACCTTCAATCGGCAGCGAGTCGCACGCTTTAATCATGAAGTCGGCCCAAATCGGCACGCCGTTCTTGGCGCCGTCCTGATTGCGGCCGATCGAAATCTTTTCATCGAAGCCAACCCAGCACCCGGCGGTAATCTGCGGGGTATAGCCGATAAACCAGTTATCGCAGAAGTTATTCGAAGTCCCCGTCTTGCCTCCGGCCGGGCGGTTGAAGCCCATCCATCGGGCACGCATACCAGTACCGTTGTCAACCACCGATTGCATCAGATTCACCATGATATAGGCAGTTTGTGCGGACAGAACTTCTTCTTTCTGCACCGCCATGTTGTCTTCGATCGTCCTGCCATACCTGTCCACTATCTTATGAATCAGCCGGTAGGGGATATGAATCCCTTTATTGGGAAAGACCGAAAACGCCGACACCATTTCTATCAATCGGACATTAGAAGTTCCCAGGGCGAGCGATGGGACCGCCTCCAGCGGCGCGGTGATCCCCAGTCGGCGAGCATAGAAGACTGCCTGTTCCGGCGTAATTTTGAGTATCAACCGAATAGCGACCAGGTTGCGGGAGAGCCGGATGCCATCGCGGAGGGTGATCGGCCCGAGGAATTTGTTGTCGAAATTGTGTGGCCGCCACTGCGGCGCTCCCGGGATGTCCAGCACGATCGGGTTGTCATCGATAATGTCAGTCGTCCTAAACCCGTTGTCGATTGCAGCCGTATAGATGAACGGCTTGAAAGCCGAACCGGGCTGTAAGTACGATTGCACCGCGCGGTTGAACTCGGTATTGGCAAAACTCCGCCCGCCGATCAAAGCGAGCACATCGCCGTTACTATTGTCAATCGCGACAAACGCTCCCTGAATTTTCTTGTACGTCCGTATCGAATCCCCTTTGGCATCGACAGTATCCGGTTCAAACCGGGTATAGACTTTGTTGTCCATCGGATATGAGCGGGCGATCATGGCGCGAAGCGAATCGACTTTGCGGTATAAGGCTTCTTCCGCGTCCTTCTGGAGATCGGCATCGAGCGAGGTAAATACTTTCAGTCCGCCCGAGTAAAGGGCTTCTTCGCCGTATTTATCGAGCAGGTACTGACGAATCGCTTCGGTGAAGTACGGCGCAGTTCCGGCTTCCTCGGTGGGGGGAAAAGTCATAAGGGGAAGGTCCTTCAGGGAATCGTAGACGTGCCGGGGTATACTGCCAAAATCATAATAGGAATAGAGCACCCGGTTTCTTGCCTGCAGTGATTTCTCCGCGTCATTGAACGGCGAATTGATATTCGGACCTTTGAGCAAGCCGATGATAACCGCGCAATCACTGATAGTCAACTCGTTCACCGGCTTGTCAAAATAGATATGGGCCGCCGCCGCGACACCATAGGCACCCCGGCCGAAGTAGTACTGGTTTAAGTACATCTCCAGAATTTCTTCTTTGGAGTATGTCCTTTCCAGTTTGACCGCGGTGAGCGCCTCTTTGATTTTGCGGTCGAGTGTCTGCTCGCGATTCAAAAACAGCATACGCGAAAGCTGTTGGGTTATGGTCGAGGCCCCTGCGGTGATCCGCCATCTCAACAGGTTAGTGGCCGCGACTACGAAAATACGCCTCACATTTATGCCCCAGTGGTCATAGTACGAACGGTCTTCCGATGAGATCAGCATGTCGACCAGATAGGGGGGGAACTCCTTGTAGGGAGTGAGCACCCGGTTCTCGGTATAGAACTCTTTCAGGAGAACGCCGTTTCGGTCATAGACTTTGGTTTTGAGGCTGGGCTCGATATTATGCAATTGCTCGAACGACGGCAACTCGTTCTCATATATATAAGTAATCTTGTACCCGGTGTAGACGAAGACCGCGATGACTACTATTGAGACGCCGATTATCCAGTTGCGAATTCGGGCGCGTCGAATCCGCTGTTTATCTCCAGCTACAGGCATAAGTGTCTCAGTTTTGACATATTGCCAGGCAAAGTCAAGTTAAAACAGGCCGTCGTCATTCTCAGGGCAGATTGGCGTAATTTATGTATTGCCATGCGCTTAATTTTTCCTTTTTTTCTCCAGAGGACAAAATCAACCTCGACTGTTATATGCCGATAGGTTTAGAAAGATTCTCAAAAAGGAGCCACCTGTGACCGAGTCTGACAGCCCCGAAATAGCCCGGGAATTCAAACATCAGTGGGAAATACTCTCACGAGGGGCGGTCGATATACTTCCCGAAGACGAATTCGAACGCAAACTAAAAAGATCAATCAGCAAAAATAAGCCGCTTCGGGTGAAGCAGGGGTTTGATCCGACCGCGCCGGACATACATCTGGGGCACACGGTCGGTATCCGCAAACTCCGCCAGTTTCAAGAACTGGGCCATCAGATTGTCCTGATAGTAGGGGATTTCACGGCAATGGTCGGCGATCCCTCGGGGCGTTCCGCCACCAGACCGAAGTTATCCTACGACGAGGTCATGAGCCATGCCGAGACTTACCTGAGTCAATTTTTCGCCATTCTGGACAAATCCAAGACCGAAGTTCGGATGAACGGTGAATGGTTCCGAAAAATGAATTTTGCCGATATCATGGAACTGGCCGGCAAGTTTACCGTAGCGCGTCTTCTGGAGCGCGATGACTTCAGCAAACGCTTCGGCGAAGGGACTCCGATTTCGATTCACGAACTATTCTACCCGTTGATGCAGGGGTATGACTCAGTGGCGATCAAGGCCGATATCGAGATCGGTGGCACCGATCAGAAATTCAACCTCTTGTGCGGGCGGACAATTCAGGAGGCATACGGAATCGAGCCACAGTGCATACTAACCATGCCGTTGCTGATCGGTCTCGATGGTGAAAAGAAAATGTCCAAGTCTACCGGAAATTACATCGGCATAGATGAACCGCCCAGAGAGATCTTCGGTAAGGCGATGTCGATCCCGGATAATCTCATCTACACCTATTTTGAGCTGGCCACCGAGGTTCCCGCCAGGAGACTTGCTGAGATTAAGGCGACGCTCGAAGATCCCAAAACCAATCCGATGGGCCTCAAGAAGGAGCTGGCCGAGACGCTGGTTGACATGTACCACCCGGCCGGAAGCGGAAAAGAAGCCCGCGAGGAGTTCGAACGGATATTCTCCAAGGGTCAGCTTCCCGACGAGATACCGCAAATCAGCTCCGCCCAACTCAAAGCTCAGGAGATTGACCCCAACAAGATTTACCTCGTTCATCTGATGACCAGGAACGATTTGGCCAAGTCCAATTCCGAAGCGAGAAAACTGATTCAGGCGGGCGGAGTGTCAATCGATAATGAAAAGGTGACCGAGGTTGACTTTGAGTTTTCGTTGAACCGCGAAATGATCCTCAAGGTGGGTAAGCGGCGGTTTCTTAAAATAGTCCCGTGATGGATGCAACCGAACGCAGGTTCACTTGTTACATTGATGTGTCTTCAGACAGAAAAAGCTATGATTATTAGATTCCGATATTTGTTGCCGTTCTTCCTCGCCGTTATCCTGCTGGCCGGATGTTCAAACAAGAGCCTCAAGCCGGAGGTCACTGATGTGGGCGAGCACCCTGAGACCACCAGTATCAAAATTCTGCCGAAACCGGTACTTGATTTTATCGATCCCCGGGCATACGACCTCTATGTCAATGGCCTGATATACGAAGAAATCGGCGACCTGCGGGCGGCAGTACAGAGCTACACCGATGCTTTGCAGTTTTATCCCAATTCGTACGAAATCAGGTACTCACTCGGCGCGGCCTATTATCAGGTTCGCCAGTATCACGATGCTATCGCGGTGCTCGATGTTATCGAGCCCGAAGACGCGGACGTCTACACCCTGAGAGGAGCTTCGTATCTTGCGCTTGGCTTGGTGGATTCGGCCAAAATCGCTTTCACCGAACTTGTCCATATTGACCCGGAAAATACAATGGGTTACTCCTATCTGGCCGGCATATATCGTCAGCAGGCAGATCTCGACTCGCTCATCTGGTCTTACGAGCACCTGACGAGACTTCGACCGGACAACGAAAGGCAATGGCGTGAGCTGGGCCGACTTCAAGTTGAAGCCGGGGATTATGAGGAAGCCCGCAATTCGTTTCAGCAGTCGTTGAACCAGGTGAACGACGCAACCAATATTCTGTCTTATGTCGGATTGGCCGAGCTGTTACAAGAAGAGGGGCAAATTGATTCGGCTCTGTCGGTATATAAAGCGGCGATTCATCTTGACCCTGACAATGTAGTGTTAAACAGGGAGTTAGCGATAGCTTACTACCAGATGGATTCCACCGCCGAAGCCGTTCCCTACGCGAAACATCTGGTCGAATTGTCTCCCGATGACCGGACGGCAATTAGAAGGCTCGCCATGATTTACATGGGAACCGATTCTCTCAAATCGGCTGATTCGCTGTTCAACATATTATCCCTCGGCGAGAAGAACCCGATCGACTATTACTTTCTCGGGCAGATCGCCACGAAAGAAAAACGGTTCCAGGATGCCGTAAACAGATTCACGACCTTCACTCAGTTGGTGGATACCGCGTCAGAGGGTTGGATGGCGCTTGCTTATTCGTACCAACAGCTCAAACAATACGAAGACGAAATTACAGCCCTGAAAAGCGGCCTCGGTCACGTGAGCGGCGACGAAGAAACCTTGAATCTCCTGTTTTCTCTTGGTGCGGCCTATGAGCAGGCAGGGCAGGTTGCACAGGCCGAATCGACTTTTGAGGAAATCATCGCACGCTCACCTGATTTCGCTCCGGCTCTTAATTATCTGGGATATATGCTCGCTGATCGAGGGGAGAGGCTGGATTATGCCAAACAACTAATTGAACGGGCGGTCAAAATTACACCGGATAACGCCGCCTATCTTGATAGCTATGGCTGGGTACTGTATCGATTGGGCGATTACAGGCAGGCCCTCAAGCAGTTCCAGAAGGCTGTTTCGCTTGACAGTGATCCAACTATTTTCGATCATCTGGGAGACACGTACAAGGCATTAGGCAATCTGAGTGACGCCCGGGCCTGGTGGCAGAAAGCTCTGGATTTGTCTCCGGACGACACTCAGATAAAAGAGAAGTTGGGTAACTAAAGCAAGGCATGGATGCATTGTCGGCGGCTCGCTGCTCAAGTCGGAAGATCTCAATACCGCTCATTGTGTTTATTTCAGCGATGTTTCTGGGTTGTGCCGAAGTTGGTCCGCCGCCGGGTGGCGAAATTGACAAATCGGCTCCTCGACTGATCGCGTCGGAACCGCCCAACGGCGCGGTCAATGTCCCTCGAAGTAACATGATTACTTTGCGCTTCTCCGAGCGAATCGTTCAACCCTCGGGCCCCCGGGCGATCTTCATTTCACCACGACCTCAAACGCCGCCCTCGATCAAGTGGAAATCAGATTACGTCATTATCAAGTTTGCTGACAGCTTCGCCACTGATCAGACCTACATCATTTCAGCCGGCGCAGATATCAAGGATCTTCGCAATAACAGTATCGACAGCAATCTTGTCATAGCATTTTCCACCGGGGCCACTATCGACTCAGGACAAATCTCCGGCCACACCGTGACCGATGGAGCGCCGGCGCCGGGGATGCTGGTCGCTCTCTATGATACCGGCATGTTCTCAAGCGGACGACCTGTAGATTCCATCTATCCCACCTATCTCGCACAGTCGAATAAAGACGGCTACTTCTCATTTCAATATCTTCCGGCCAGGGAGTATAAACTGATTGCGTTCGCCGATGATAATCGTAATGAGCGGTTCAGCCCGGTTAGAGAGCGGTTCGCCGTTCCCGACCGACCGATTATTGTCGAAGGCCCTCTGCCGCTGGACGATATCTATCTGCCGGTCACTTTCCAGGATACAACGCCCCCGCAGATTCTCGCGGCCTCCTACACGCGCGACAAACTCGTTCGCGTCGATCTGTCCGGCGAGATTGACCTGAACCAGCTGCGTCAATCCCCCGCTAACTTCATGGTGAAGTCGGCGTTTGACACCACACAGGTTTTCCCGGCCCGCGGATTCCTTGAAGCGGATACTACAGTGAGTCGGCTGCTGAATTTCTATGTAGGTCCTTTGTCCAACTGGACATACCTGATAGAATTGTATTATTCGGAAAATCGTCCCATACTCCGCTATGACAGTCTGCGTATCGAGGAGGGCAAAGATGATTCGCCGCCGGAAGTAACTCGATTCGAGCCCTCTGCTTTCCCCGTGTTCCTGAAAGATTTCCGGATGAAACTTACTTTCTCGGAACCGTTGGACACCAGCAGAATAACTCCCCAATCATTCTTTCTGCTCGATCGTGACACCAATTCAGTATCCCTGGAACATCACTGGGACGATCCTTTCCGGCTGTCATTCACTTCAAAAGACATTCGCGCCGGGATGAACTACCGATTCAATATTACGGAATTTGACATAGCCGACCTGGCTGGTAATGATATGGGGGACAGCCTCCTTTCATTCCCGGTGAACGTGCTGAACGAAGACTCTGTTGGGTCGGTCAGCGGTGAGATCAAGATAGATATCGCCTCGAAGAGACAGGACCCGACAGTGCTTGAATTTCTAAAAATAGACAATGGACAGAAATTTCAATTTCCGGTCTCAGGCGCCACATTTTCGGTCACTCTGCCGGCAGGAAAGTACTTCCTGTCCGGGTTTATAGACTCCAATCTTAATGGTATCCGCGATAAGGGTTCGATCTTCCCCTACCGCTACTCCGAGACCATCGGCGCGCTCCCCGATACGGTGGCGGTCCGGGCTCGATTCGAAACCGCCGGAATTGAAATGACTTTCCGGTAAATGTCAGGCAGATTTCAGTCTCCGGCCTTGCGGACGATGGGACCTTTCTATATCTTTTGGCACGATGCTACACGCTGGATTCAACAATATGAGATCAGTTTTTATCGGACTGCTGGCGCTGACCGTTGTCACGTTAGTTGGATGCGCCGTCGTGAGGACCCGCCAATTCGTGCTGACCCCATCTGAAACTGCGAAGCAACTCGAGGCCGGCGGTTGGCAGATACAGAGTCCTCGCGTGGTAGCGTTTCGCGAAGTGGTTAAGTTGTCGAGCATTCCGGATACCAATCAGTTCTATCTGAGCCTTCGGGCGCAACGTGCCAAAAAGTCTGACTGGCATACCAATCTGCTGATCGACTCCGCACTATTTGAGTACTGTGTCGTTAATATACCCCAGTTCAATACCGGAGATTCAACCGGGTTCAGGAAGCTTGACACCACATTCTTCTCAGAATGGCGCCATGTCACGCGTGCCGAACAGTATTCGTTGGATGAGTGGAGTTACTTCAGCAAAGAGTTCGACTTCTTCGGCGACCAGGGGGTGGTCATTCCTTTGGATGTCTGGAGCCTTCAGGTCAGTTTCGATGCTGTGGTGTTAGATTCGAGCGACGGAACTCGGAAGGACTATCCAATCACGCTGAAGTTGACAAGGGAAGAAGACTCTACCAAGGTCCCATTTCGTGCCCGCTGATTGCCGTCTCGAATATTTCAAGCAACGAAAAGGCGGGTACCAGACCCGCCTTCAAAATCCCTATTTAGTATTGTCGCTATTGAAGCTCGCCCCAGACGGTGAGAGTTACGCGACGATTCTTTGAAGCTGAACCGGTCTCACCTTCGGTCGTAACCGGCTTATCCTTACCATATGAAATAATGAACATCCGGTACAGGGATACGCCGAATTTGCTGGAAAGGAAACGCTTGGCGGCGTCCGCGCGTTCCGTGCCAAGCATATAATTGTACTTGGCCGAACCGACGCGGTCGGTGTTGCCGGCGATTTCGATAATGGAACTTGGGCTGCCTTCCATCTTCTGACCGCATTCCATCAGAATCTGCTCAGCGGTGGGGGTGATAGCATAGCTGTCGAAATCAAAGTTTATTTCACCCTGCCAGATGATCTGATAGTTTTCAAACCCTTTTGCTTCGTTGATGGCTTTATCGGCCTTGGCGGAAATCTCTGTTGCCAGTGACTGGAGTTTAGAGATTTGGTCGGCGTTCGCGTCAGTCTTGTCGCTCACGGCCGTAATTTGGGCCGACTGCTTGGCCTCGGACTGCTCAATCTGCTGGGCAACATAGTCTTTACTTGTTCCACAGCCGATCACCAGGAGGCTCAGAATAACAACGCTCACGAGTAAACTTCTCATGAAAATATATTCCTTTCATTAGGTTTGGATTGCCAACTCTATATCAATAACACAAAAAGACCAGAAATGTGCTCGAAAGCAAGTGAAAAAGCGCCTTCTCGGCTACTGCTTGACCGCTCCCGCAGTGACCCCGGAAACGATCTGCCGTTGCATGATAATGAACAAAATGAGCACGGGCAGAACTGCTATGGTAGACCCAGCCATAAGATGTTGCCAGTCGATAGCCTGATGCCCCTGGTAGAGCGCCAAAGCGACCGGAAGTGTCCTGATTTCATCGCTTTGGGTCAAGATGAAAGGAAAGAGGAATGAATTCCAGTTCGTGAAAAATACCTGAATGGCAAGCACGGCAAGTGCCGGTTTACACATCGGCATCACGATGCGAAACAAAATGCTCATCTCGCCGGCCCCGTCGATCCGAGCCGCTTCTTCCATCGATACCGGAATTGTCTCCACATATTGTTTTACAAGAAAAATCCCTATTGGATTCACCAGCCACGGAAGAATGAGGGCCCAGTAAGAGTCGTACAGCCCTGCTTTGACCATCATGACATACAGCGGGATGATGACAATGTGGGCAGGGATCATAAGGATCGCGATTACCGTGAAAAAGACGATCTTATTGGTAATAGTCCGGTACCGCGCGATCGTGTAACCAACCATAAATGAGAAGAGAATATTCCCCAGCGTGACAATCGTACCGACAAAAATCGAATTGAACAGGTACCGGCCCATGTGACTTGTCTTGAAAATATCGGCGTAAGCTTGAAGCGAAAATGCGGTACTGAAAAAGTTGACCAAGCCTATCGATGCCCCTGGCGCGCTTAAGGAAATCCGAAACATCCAGAGCAATGGGAAAATCATGATGATCAGTATGATTGTCAGCAAAAGATACCTGGAAGCGGCGCCGGCCCATTTGCTCACCATAGGGGCTGTCTCCTTCTTAACAGCACAAATTGGATAACCGAAAAGATGGCGATTATTATGAACAATACATATGCCGCGGCCGACGCATAACCGAACTGGAATTTGGTGGTGAGCCCCATCTCATAAATGAAATAGACCATTGTCGACGTATCAAATTTGCCGCTGGTCATCACAAATATCTCGACGAACACTTGAAATGATTTTATCGAATTGATGACGAGTATGAAGAGCGCCACCGGCTTGAGCATTGGCAGGGTAATGGAGAAGAATTGCCGGATTTTGCCGGCGCCACTCAACTCGGCCGCTTCGTACAGCTCATCGGGGATAGATTTTAAGCCGGCCAGAAAGATCAACATGTAGTAGCCGGCCGCCATCCAGATGTCCATGCCCATTATCGCATAGAGCGCCGTACCGCTATCGTAAAGGAACCCGTTCTGAGGCGGGGTGAACCCGGCCATCGATGCCAGCATCGCAACATACCCGCCCCGCTGGAACAGGTTGGTAAATATCAACGCGATGACGACCATGGAAGTTATCGACGGCACAAAATAACCGGCCCGGAATAAACCGCGGCCCTTGAACTGCTTGTTTACAAACAAAGCAAGACTTAACGAAATGACGGTGGTAACGGGAATGGTAACGACTACAAACAGGAAGGTATTCTTGAGCGAGCGAATAAACGCGGGGTCCGAGAAGAGGGTGCGGTAATTATCCCAGCCGACCCAGTGCGACTCCTTCGCCAACAGTTGGGCGTCCGTGAATCCGACTATAAGCGAGTAGATGATAGGGAAGAGCCAGAACGCCGCGAACGTCAGCACCCATGGCAGAGAAAGCGAGAGTGCGACCCACTTATCACGTTTCATTTGATGTGCTTTATCTTATCGATCTTCTGCTCAGCCTCATACAACGGCTGTGCAATCAGGCCGTCGCCAAATAACGCGTCCTCAACTGCACCTTCGATCGCATCTTCAATATACACCCAGTCAGGATCAACCGGCGGATGATTGGACAGCCGGATTTGCTTGATGAATGTCTGAAGAACGATATTCGATTCGAAATACGGATCCTTCTGGGCCTGAACGCTCGACGGGTTCGCGGAGCGATTGGCTTTGCAGAACCTGACCTGGTTCTCCGGCGATGTAATAAAGCGCACGAACTTCATGGCCGCCTCGGGATTCTTACTGGCCGCATTGACCGCCAAAAACTCACCACCAAGGAATGACCGGCCGGGAAAATTTTGTCCCGGCATGAGTGTGGCCACCAGAGTGATGTCCCGTTTTTCTTTTTCCACGCGCTTGAGCAGCCAGTCTCCCGACATGATAAACCCTATCTTGCCATCAAGGAAGGCATCCTCAATCCCACGCTGAGTATCTACATAACCGCATGAATCGTGCAGCTGTTTGTAGAATGTCAGGGCATAGATAGCCCTGTCCGAAGCCACGAGGCAGTACTTTCCGTCATCGGAGAATATCTGAGCATCGTTTGACCAGAAAAAGGGCAGGAATTTCTTATATAAACGGTGTTTCTCGGCTGTGTTAGAGCCCCAACCATAGTAGCCTTTCCCGAGCTTGCTTACCTTCTTGCAGGCATAGAGCAAATCATTCCACTTCACCGGCACGTAATTAGAATCAAACCCGGCCCTGGTCAGCAAGGTGCGATTGCCGAAGAGAATGCGGGTACCCAGAATCCATGGCTGAGCATAGACTTTGCCCTTATACGTGGACATCCCCCAGCCCTGAAATTGGCCGCTGTCGGAGGATATGTCGCCCGATAAGTCCTTGAGCAAGTCATTGGAAGCAAACTCCGCGATCCAATCGGATCCGAGTTCGACGATATCCGAACCGGTACTTGAGCCGAAAGCGATCGCGATCTTCTCGTGGCCATTGGCCCAGGTAAGATCGGTCACTTCTACATCGATATCGGGATTGGCTTTTTCGAAATCCGCTACCATCGACTCGATCACCGGTTTGATATCCGGGTCAGTCCAGAACTGCCACCAGGTAATAGTGGTCCTGGCCGACAGGCCGGAGACAGTGGTCAGAAGAAACAGCAAAGCTATCAGGAACCGTCTCGATCTCATTGGTAAATCCTCTTTTGTCTTTAGTTTTACATAAGAAAACCTGTGGGGGTGCACAGGGCAAACTAAAAATTCATGGCTGCTCTTTCTCGGCATAAGTCCGGGTCTGCAATACTGAGCCTGTCCGCTTTCGCTATTCACGCATTGAGGACTCGTTTGCTGATGCCGGGCAGTCGAACCCGCAGAGGGGCAAAATTTCTTGACAGAGCCGGAGTCCGGCGCTATGTTGATAATGGATATCGTGGCCTGATTATATCCACTACGTCTGGCACACCGTGCGGTCAGAACACGGTTCACGGGCCGGGCGACGCATTGGTATTCAATCCGAAGTAATACATCGAACCGATCTCGCGTTTCTTGAGGTTATTTCAGAAGGAGTACGTAATGAGCGAAGTCAGCTATTGCAGCACTGTTGGGTCTCGATGGTCGTGGGTGGTCTTGGTGATCGTATGCCTCGTTAGCGGCTGTTCAAAGAATCCCGCCAGCCCGTCGAATAACCAGACACCTCAACAACCGCCGGGGGATTATCCCCCGATTCCAAAGCCGAGCAGTCCGCTTGATCTTGACGTACCAATGCAATCGGAGACACTCAGCGTGGTTGTGCCGATATTGGACAAGAAAGTTGATTTTGTTCCGGTCATCTCTGATGGCGTTTTCCTGTGGGATATCGATATTCAAACTCAATATATACAGGAATGCCTGGTAGGCTGCCCCCAGGGAACAACTGAATTATATCTTTCAGCTACGCCGGGCGATTACGCGAATGGCGTAATTCGATTCTCCCAGATGATTTTCGAGAACGGAGCGGTTAATCTCACCCATCTTAATCCGTTCTGGGAATCGAACAACACCAATGCCTCTACTCAGCGCATTGTTTTTGTACAAAAAGGCGTAAAAGTCCAACCTCGAAGTCCATATCGAAATGACTGCTGGTTTGATTGGTGGGGCAACACACCGGCCAAACAGGTCACGCCCTGTCTGTTCGGCGGATATGTAAACGTGCCGGTGCCCCTTGGATTTCTCGACAAAGCCCGGTGGAGAGAGTATTACGTTGCCGCCAAGAGCTGCGACACACTGACCACGCCTGTGTATATCAGGAGGGATCGGTTCTGGACCCGCGTTCTCATCGACGGCAAAAAGAGCATTCGCGTAGATCCGGGGAATACCTTCACCGTCACCTACGAACGCACTCAGGGAGTATCATCGACCGAATCTCAGCAGTTCGCACGAACGCTGGACCTGGGCCTTGGCGCCGGTTATAGTGGTGTGACGGCGTCACTGGGCGCGACCCTTAGCGCTACCTTTTCCACGGAGATTAACGTGTCAGAACAGACAACAGTTAGCACATCTCGGACCGTGACCGGGATTGACGGTAAGACGGTGATCTACTCAGTGTGGCGGTCCGTAGAGCATTATACCGTTACTGATTCACTCGGGAATCCATATACTGATCCGAACTTCGGATTTTCAGACCTTGGTCAGTCCAATATTCAGGGTGAGTACGAATGGCTTTCCAGCGCCATTTTTGATTTGTAGAGAATGTCGGTAAGTCGAGTGTAGGGTGGCACATTCTTATGGGCCACCATACTCCAATCACCCGGTCATTCACCAAACAAATCGTGAACGGCCGGCAGATCAGGGACAACCGACGGCCCATGCCATGCTCCAATTGTGTGAAATGATGATAGTATCCAATCTTGAACTCGACTTACGTAATCATGTTTGACCGGGTTGAGATGGATGTAGTCTATATGGCGCTCAAGATCGGCGCGTGAGCGAATCACATGATCCCAATACCGCCGCTGCCATACCGGGCCTGACGATTTTGTGCGCCTTCGCCATCGCAAAGAGAATGACTGCTTTACTTGAAACATGAACTGCGGCGTATCGCCATTCGGACAGTCCAGTACGGCGTGGAAATGATCCGGAAGGATTACCCATGCGATAAGACCAAAATCGGTTGCTGATCGTGCCCGACTTATCGCCCGGATTAACAAATCGATTTCGTCCACCAGAATTGGCCTTCGCTGGGCAGTCACGCAGGTCACAAAGCATTGTTGACCCGGTCCGAAATATCTGTGGAGTTTTGACATGCCAGAACATAGTGGAATGCACTAACGGTGGTTGTCAGTTTATTTTGCGCAGGCTTGACTGGAAAGAGAAGGCGGCCCATAAGAATGTGTCACCCTACAGCGCCCAATCTTTTTACCCCTATTGATACTCCCAATGACCGCTCGGCCTACGACAGTAAGCTCAATTCTTTTTGTTGATTCCCTTCTATTAGCGTCGTTGACTGCCGGTATGACTTCCGGCCTGATTTTGCTCCAAACAGCACCTGGAACTGTCTGGTTCAACGCCAGTACGATATCCACGCTGATCGTATCGATTGTAAGCATCGCAATCGTCATGTACACGACTTTTCACCGCAAGAGCCGCGAAAAATATCGGGTTCGAGAGATTGGTGGTCTGAAAGCAGTCGAGGACGCGATCGGACGAGCTACCGAAATGGCCAGACCGGTGCTCTATACTCCGGGTTGGGGGGGAGATATCCAACGCCCCACCACGATTGCGTCACTTAATATACTCAGCCATGTCGCCCAAAAGACCGCCTCTTACGATTGCCGACTAATCTTTCCAACCCATGACCCCGTTATCATGGCGGTAGCGCAGGAAGTTGTCCTCGGCGCGTATTCGGCCGCCGGGTACCCGGACAGGTACCGGGCTGATGACATCACCTACGTATCATCGTCGCAGTTCGGCTACGCCGCGGCGGTCGATGGCCTCATCAGCCGGACAAAACCGGCATCAATTTTCCTGTTAGGAACATTCGAAGCCGAGTCGCTCATTCTGGCCGAAACCGGCAATTCAATCAACGCAATCCAGATTGCCGGAACTGACTCAACGATTCAATTAGCCTTCTTCATTGTAGCCTGCGACTACACATTGATAGGGGAGGAGCTGTTCGCCGCATCGGGGTATCTCTCCGGTAATCCTTCAATACTCGCCTCGGTTCGCGCTCAAGACATCATGAAGGTAATCATCGCGGCGGCCCTGTTAGTCGCTGTCGTTTGGGCAACGGTTCAGGCCGCCTCAGGTCAGACCCTTAGCACGTGGTGGGTATTCTAATGAGTCGACGAATTCCCCTCCTCGTCAGTTTCATTTTCGGTCTTGTAATGTTTGCCCAGTATTTTTCTGAACATCCAGTCGCTCGAACGATCAATCAAACAGTACTTGAATACTGGCAGATCATATTCGCGTTCGCGCTGATTATCGGCGTTATCAGTTTTGCGAAGAACAATGTGTCTGAATTTCAGCGGGGGAATGGCCGGCCTTTCCGGCTAATTGCGCTGTCCGGGTTTGCAGTTATGCCGATTCTTGCTATGATCTGGGGAATTAAAGCTGAGACCCCTTTCATGTGGATGTTTGAGAATATTCAGGCGCCTATGCAATCGACCGTGTTCGCGCTTCTGGCGTTCTTTGTGGCATCGGCGTCCTATCGCGGTTTTAGAGCGCGGTCGCTTCCTGCGGCCGTCCTGCTTCTGTCGGCCCTGTTGATTCTTCTGAGCAGGTCGAATATCGGCTGGATATTTTCCGATCCCTTACCGCAGTGGGCCGAATGGATTCAGAACTCCCCGTCAATGGCTGCCCGTCGCGCTATTTTAATCGGGATAGGACTTGGTTCGCTGACGACTTCGCTTCGAGTAATCGTCGGTATCGAGAGGACCTGGTTGGGAGGGGAGAAATGAAGCGGCTTGAGACGAGACACTGGACTTTTATCGGTCTGTTTGTGGTCGTAACGGCGGCCATGTTGATTCACATTCCGGTGAAACTTCGCATTTCTCCAAACACACAAAAGATGTTTGACTACATTGACTCCCTGCCCGCCGGCTCAGTGCTGATTATCTCGTTCGACCACGAGGCTTCATCTCTGCCGGAGATTCGCCCGCTGTCAGTGGCAATTCTCCGGCATGCCTTCAAGAAAGATCTCAAATTGATAGGTGTCTCGCTCCTTTCCGAAGGTACCCTGATCGGCTATCGCATGATGCAGTCGACCGCCGATGAATACGGTAGAAAGTACGGCACCGACTATGTCTATCTGGGATTTCGACCTCAATATATCGCGGCCATACTCTCGATGGGCGAGTCCATAGAACAAACTTATCCCCAGGACTATCTCGGACAACCGTACGGAAGCTTTCCGTTGACTAAAATGATAAGGAATTACGGCGATGTTGCCGCCGTAATTTCAATAGCCGATGGCAATTTCACGACACATTGGATTGAGTATGGCGCGGCAAGATACAATGTCCGCGTGCTTGCGGCCGTGACCGCGGCAATGGTGACGAGCTACGACCCGTATCTTGCGTCAGGTCAGTTGTACTCGATGGTTGGAGGACTTATCGGAGCGGCCGAATATGAGAAGCTCCTTGGGATCGGCGGCGGCGGCGCGCGGGGCATGCTGGCTCAGACCAGCTCGCACATGTATGTCATCCTGCTTATTGTCATAGGGAATGTCGTGTATTTTACCAGCAGAAGCAAGAAGGGGGGGAGGTAGTGTCTGCAGGAACACTCGTCGCCGGTATACTGACGCTGGCGATCCTGTCATTCTTATATCGTGACAACCCGATTTATCGGGCGGCCGAATCGCTTCTAATCGGCGTTTCGATCGGCTATATACTTGTCGTTACCTGGACCAACACGTTGATGTCAATTCTATTCGAGCCGTTATTCGGGGGATCCAATTACTGGCTGGTGATACCTTTTCTGCTCGGACTTCTCATGTTAGGAAGATTCTCGCGAAAGACATCGTCGATTTCCCGTATACCTATCGCCCTCATGATCGGCTCCGGGGCCGGTGTGGCTATACCGGCCATGTTATATGCCCGGACACTCAAACAGGTGTCGGCAACCGTGGTGCCGTTCGTGACGGCAAACGGCACCGTTGATTTTTCAGGCATCGTGGTAATCGTCGGCCTGCTGGCGACTCTGGCATACTTCTATTTCAGCCGTGAGCACAAAGGTGCGTTCGGCAAGTTTGCCAAACTCGGAACCTACTTCCTGATGATATTTTTCGGCACCACCTTCGGGTATACAGTGATGTCCCGGATGTCGACATTTATCGGCCGAATGGAATTCATTCTCACTGATTTTCTTCATTTCACCCGGTGATTTATGATCTGCTCGCGCTGCAAAACTGCTATGGTCGAGCAGAAGAGAACCTTCCACAAGCAGCGCAAATGGGTCTGCCCCAAATGCGGTTTTGTGCGCTTTCAGCAGATTCCGGCCAATCGAAAAAAGTGATTATTCGAGCAACAGCCTGAATATATCTTCGTACTTAAAGTATCTTTGCATAAATAAGACACAATCCATTGAAGAACGTGACGGCATCAGGTCAAATACGCATAGGGACATCGGGCTACAGTTTCGAAGACTGGAGGGAGAAGTTCTACCCACCGGATATCGACAAAGGCAAGATGCTCGATTACTATGTAAGGTTCTTTACGACTGTGGAAGTGAACTCCACATATTATCGCATTCCGCATCCGGCGGTAATGGCCAACATGGTAAAAAAGGCCCCCGACGGATTTGACTTCATGCTCAAAGTCCCCCAGAGTTTCACTCATCGTAGAAGTGACCTGGAAAGAGACCATGCCTTGTTTCGCGAAGCACTCAAGCCGTTTGAGGAGTCGGGGAAACTTTCAGGACTGCTTGCGCAGTTCCCCTATTCATTCAAATACAGCCAGGATTCGATGGACTATCTTTCAATCTGCAGGGATATGGTGACTCCGAACGCGTTGTACGTTGAGTTTCGACACAACGGCTGGGTGAACCGACCGATGTACGATTACCTCCGCAAAGAGAAGATTGGTTATGTCTGTGTCGATGAACCTGAGCTTCCCGGGCTTCTGAAACCGGACTCTTTTGCTACCACTGAAACAGCGTATATTCGCCTCCACGGCCGCAATAAAGAACACTGGTGGAACGGCGGGCCGTTGCGCTATGACTACTCCTATTCTGAAGAAGAGCTCAAACAGTGGAAGGAGAAGGTCAAGAAGCTGGCTGAAAAGGTCAAGCGGGTGTACGTATTCTTTAACAATTGTCATCTCGGTCAGGCCGCCAGAAACGCTTCCGATTTTATGAAAATGTTGGGAGATTAGCGAAGGTAGAAGGTTTTTTGTTGACCATTCGCTCCGGTATGATAACTTACACGCAATCTGAGACATAAAGGTTACCCATGATTCTTCAACTGGTCAACATTCGTAAGGCGTTCGACGCGAAAGTGGCGGTGAACGATCTCTCGCTCGAAGTGCCAAACGGTGTTATTTACGGCATTATCGGCCCCAACGGCGCCGGTAAGACAACCACTATCCGCATGATAATGGATATCACTGTGCCTGACTCGGGGCAAGTCCTCTTTGAGGGTCATCGGGCCGATAGTGGATTCAAGGATAAGGTGGGGTATCTGCCCGAGGAGCGCGGACTTTACAAGAAGATGACCGTTTTGGAAGTGATGAGCTATATGGCTAATCTCAAAGGGTATCCCACTTCGAAAGTCCGCGAAAAGGCGGATTATTGGCTAAAACGGGTAGATCTGCTCGCATACAAGAACCGCAAGGTCGAAGAGCTCTCCAAGGGAATGGCGCAAAAACTCCAGTTTATTACCACCATCCTTCATGAACCTGAGTTGATCATTCTGGACGAGATTTTCTCCGGCCTTGATCCGCTGAATATGGAATTGATCAAGGATATTATCATGGATCTCAAGCGGTCAGGCAAGACGATCCTGTTTTCCACCCACGTCATGGAGCAGGCAGAGAAACTGTGTGACCACATCTGCATGATCTCCAGAGGTGAAAAGGTGATTGATGGTAAGCTGGCTGATGTGAAAGCACAGTTTGGCAAGAACTCGGTTCAATTTGATATCGAGGGGGATGGGTTTTTCATGTCGTCATTGCCGGGAGTCAAACGGATGACCGAATTTAACAATTATATCGAACTGCAATTAGAGGATAAAACGGACGTAAATGCCATTCTCCGGGCGGTAGTTGGCAAAGTTACCGTGCGCCGATTTGAAATCATGGAACCGTCGCTTTATGACATCTTCATCGACATGGCCAAGATCGACCCTGCTGATCTTCATCAATCACAGGCGGTGAATCATGTCTAAGTTCTGGATCATCTTTAAGCGCGAATACGCTCAGGTGGTAAAGAAGAAGTCTTTTTTTATCGGCATCATCCTGACTCCGGCGATCATGGCGGCGTTTATCTTAATGCCCGCGATGCTCGCCCGTACGAAATCATCGACCACTGAGAAGCTCGCCGTCATCGATCAGAGCGGACTTCATATCGGAACTCAATTCAAACAGGCTCTGGCCGATTACAAAATCGAAAAGACCAATCAGCCGTATTACGAAGTCACGGAGGTCTTTGAGCTCTCTCCTGATGAGGGCGATCGGTTTACTCAGATCAATGATTCGTTGCGAAATCAGATTGTCGAGAAAGACCTGAAGTACTTTCTGGTTGTGCATCCGGATGCTCAGCAAACGGATTCCAATATGTATCTGGTCACCAATTCGGATAATATTATCAGTCTCAACCGGTTTGAGAATAAACTCTCCAATATTATCGCCGCCATCCGCCTTGAAACATCGAACGTCAATTTAGGAGTCGACTCAGTGCTTGAACTGACCAGGCGGATTGACCTGACGGTCAAGGATGCCAGGGGCGAAGCGATTCCATTCGAAGTAAAGTATTTCACGGCTTTTACCTTTGTCATGATTATCTATGTCATGATATTCGGCTATGGTCAGTTGATAATGCGGTCCGTTATTGAGGAAAAGAATTCACGCATCATGGAAGTGCTGGTGTCATCGGTGTCCCCGTTCCAACTGATGATGGGGAAGGTGCTGGGACTTGGCGCCGCCACATTCACGCAGGTGGCGGTCTGGGTGGTGCTGGGAGGCGTAGTGTATTCGATGAAATCCGCGTTCGCCATCAACCCGGCCATTGACAGGATTGTTTTCAATCCGGCCATTATCATATTCTTTGTTCTGTACCTCGTCACGGGGTATATCCTGTACTCGACGATTTTCGCGTTGATTGGATCGATCGTGAACTCCGAGAAAGAGGCTCAGAGCTTTGTGATGCCAATTGCGATGATTATAATGTTGCCGGTTGTCATGGGACTGTATATTATTCAGGAGCCGCACTCGGCAGTCGCCGTGACACTATCGCTGATTCCGTTTCTGACTCCGACCATGATGATGATGCGGGTAATCTTCTTGGCGCCGAGTCTGTCGGAGGTATCGCTTTTCAGCGGGATAATTGGTGAAGCCACGCTCGGGTTTATAATAGTCTTGCTGACCGTTGTCGGGATGATCTGGTTGACTGCGAAGGTATTTCGGATCGGCATCCTCATGTATGGCAAGCGCCCGACCTTACCTGAAATTATTAGATGGGTGAAGTATTAGACAAATGCTATTTCAAAGAACCACGCTACCGAAAGTGCTGCTGTTTCTGGCGGCATTTGTATTCTTTTCCGCCAATACGGTTTACTTTCTTGAAGCCGACGCCGGTACACTAAACGCCACGGCTACTGCCGCCGACAGCTATCACTTCGATTTCGACCATATTCGCAACGGTGCACCGCGCCTGAATACCAAATCCGCGCTGCTTGTTGACTATGATAACGGCCAGGTGCTCTATGCAAAAGGCGCCGACGATGTCCGGCCTATCGCGTCGATCAGCAAACTCGTAACGGCGATGGCTCTGATAGATAATAAAGTTGATCTCAATAAGGTGATGACGATTACTAAACAAGATGCCTACAAGTCATCGCGCTCCCGTTTGCGAGTCGGTTATCAGTTCACTGTGCTCGACCTCATGTATTGCGCCCTGTTAAATTCCGACAACCGGGCGGCTCGTGCCTTGGCCCGTGCTACCAGTGGAACTACTGAAGAATTCGCGAAAGAAATGAATAGAAAGGTCAAGAAGCTTGGATTGAGAAACAGCTGCTTCTATGAACCCACAGGGCTGGACTCACGCAATGTCTCGACAGCGCACGAGGTGGCAAAAATATTGCACTACGCCTACGAATATCCGCTGATAAAGAAGATCACGTCGACCCGCCGAAGCCGGGTCAAAGTAGTCAATCGGCAGCGCACCTATATTCAGCTTGCTAATACCAACCTGCTCATCTACTCACCTTACAAAGTTCTTAGTGGCAAGACGGGGTACATTAAGGCGGCCGATTACTGCCTGACTACTCTGGTCAAAAACAACTCGGGGGAGAGGCTGACCCTGGTGGTGCTTGGTGTCCCCGGAGACAGGCTCCGATTCCGCGAGGCTCGCAAGCTGATTGATTGGGGCTTCCGACAGATCTGACGGAAATTACCGTTAGGATTTTCCTCGATTTCCCTTATATTACCCGATATTTCTCTGCGATAATATACGGTATACCGCTCCATTTTTACCGGTGCCGTTCGCATATGGAAAGGATCGAGTAACAACCATGATTCAGACTGTCTTAGTCACCGGTTCTTCAGGTACCGTGGGCACGGCTCTCGTTCAGAAATTGATGGAGCAAGGATACCAGACTATCCCGGTAGATATCAAACCGAGTTACTGGGACAAACGGATTGAAAAGGCTACGGTATTTCATGATCTTCGCCGGCCGATGACGGGCGTCAAGCTCCGTCGGATTCCCGATCTGATTATTCACCTGGCCTCAAACGCCCGCGTCCATGACCTGGTGGTTGATCCCCAGAAGGCGTTGGACAACTACCTGATGACACACAATATCCTTGAGTTCGCCAGACATCACGGCGTTAAGAGGTTTGTGTTCTCCTCGTCTCGGGAAGTCTATGGTGAATCGCCCGACCAACGGCCGCGGAAGGAAGACTCCACGCACGTAACCCGCATCAAGTCCCCTTATACAGCTTCCAAGTTTGCGGCGGAATCGCTGATACACGCCTACCACGAATGTTACGACATAAAGCCGGTCATCGTGCGGTTGTCTAATGTCTATGGAAGATTCGATGTATCCGAGCGGGCCGTCCCGCTGTTCATTTATTATGCCCGAAGAGACAGGGATATCAGCATTTTCGGCGAGGAAAAGAAACTTGACTTTACCTATACCGATGACGCGATTCAGGGGCTAACACTGATCACCCGCAAGTTCGATAAGGTGGCCCCGAACACGCTCAACATTACGGCCGGTAAAGGGGCGCGTATAATCGACGTTGCCCGGATCATCATTGACAATCTTGGTTCAAAATCACAGATCAAGCTGGGCAGGAAGCGGACCGGGGAAATTTCGACATTTGTGGCCGATATCAGTCGCGCTAGGAAACTTTTGGGCTATCAGCCTAAAGTGTCACTTGAAGATGGAATTCGTCTGAATATTGAATGGTATCTCGAGGCGATTAAGCGGCGGAAGGTTTATGAGGCTCAGCGCCGTGACCTGGCTCGCCGAGGCTGGTCTTAAAGCGTTACTTCATCTAAACAGATTATATTTGACGATACACCAGACCGCCTTGAGGCCGTCGCGCCAGCCAATCTTTTTACCTTCATCGTAAGTTCTGCCATAGTAGGAAATCCCGATTTCGTACACGCGGGCTCTCCGTTTGGCAATCTTGGCCGTTATTTCGGGCTCGAACCCGAATCGATTTTCTTCTATCGGTATCGATTGAATCAGTTCGCGACGGAAGGCCTTATAACAGGTCTCCATATCGGTCAAATTGATATTCGTGAACATGTTCGACAACAAAGTCAAAAGCCTGTTACCCACATAATGCCAAAAATAAACGACACGGTGAGGGCCGCCACCCTGAAATCTCGATCCATAGACAACATCGGCCTGATCTTTGATGATTGGTTCGATAATGGCGGGGTATTCGTTCGGGTCGTACTCTAAATCCGCGTCCTGGACAATGACAATATCTCCGGTGGCTTCCGCAAAACCGGTCTTGAGGGCATAGCCTTTGCCGAAATTCCTCGGCTGGTAGATAATCTTGTCAACCTGTGATTCGAGCTTCTTACGAAGCAGATCGCGCGTACCATCAGTGGAGAAGTCGTCCACAAGAATAATCTCTTTGTCCGCAATGGGAGCGGTCCTGACCCGCTGGACAATCTCCTCAATAGTGGAGACCTCATTATATACCGGTATGACGATGGACAGCTTCATGTATGCTTCTCGCAATGTCCCATAAGATATATTATGTTAACTTATCTATAAGCCTGATTGCCATTCTCTGTTCAATTATCGGTCTCGAACTTAATCTGATTAGCAGTCGGACTTGGCCCTATCCTTTGACCACGATATTAAGAATTCTCCCGGGGACGTAAATCTTCTTAACCACCGTCTTACCGTCCAGGAAACTGTTCACCCGAGAGCTCTGGCCGGCCGTGCGTTCGACCTCAGCCTGATCGGCATCGGCCGCCACTCGAATCGAATCACGCAACTTACCATTTACCTGAACCGCTATTTCTATAGTATCCGCGACGATAGCATCCGGATCGAATCTTGGCCAGTCGGACTTGAATACGGATTCCGTGTGGCCGGCCAAATGCCAGAGTTCTTCGGATAAGTGCGGCGCCATCGGGCCGATCAACTGAACAGCTTTCAGTATTAAGTAATCGTTGAACACAAGGCTTTTTACCTTTGTCGGGGCATAATCGCGGGTCAGTTCCATCAATGCCGCAATTGCCGTGTTGAACTGGAGTCGTTCTATCGATTCGGAGACTTTCTTGATAGTCTGATTGAGCTTCACATAGAGCGACCATTCAAAATCGTCGAGATCCGACTTCTTAAAGTATCGCTTTAAGTCAAGCGATGTGCCCTGAAATGAAGCGCTCAGCGGGTAGAACTTGTTCAGCACGAATTTCTCGACACCCGTGATACCTTCGTTACTCCAGAGCACTTCTTTGTCGGACGGCGCGGTGAAATACATAGCCAGCCGGGTGACATCGACACCATGTTTTTCCATTAGTGTAATCGGGGAGACGACATTGCCCTTTGACTTGGACATGACTTCGCCTTTGGCATCCATCACCATACCATGGTTGAAAAGCTTGGTCGCCGGTTCGGGTGTATTGACCCAGCCGATATCCTGCAGAAATTTGTGGAAAAACCGGAAATATATAAGATGACCGGTCGCGTGCGTGATACCCCCGACATAGAGATCGATCGGCATCCAGGCGGCGGCTTTCTTCTTGTCAAACGGCATCTTGTCATTGTGTGGATCGACATATCTCAGGAAGTACCATGAGGAGCAGACAAAAGTGTCCATCGTATCCGGATCGCGCTCAGCCTCTCCCCCGCATTTGGGGCAATTGATGTGCATATACTCGGGGACATCGGCCAGCGGCGAACGCCCCTTCGGCGTGTAATTCTCTACTTTCGGCAGCAGCACGGGCAGTTCATGTTCGCTGACGGCGACCTCCCCACACTTCCGACAATGAATGATCGGGATGGGGCAACCCCAGTAGCGCTGGCGCGAGATTGACCAATCCTTAAGCTTGTAGTTTACTTTCCTACGCCCAAATCCTTCTCGAGCCGCCGCTTGCGTCACTTCATCGATGGCATCGGAGCCCGTCAATCCATTGAATTCGCCTGAATTGACCATCGGGCCGTATTCACAATAAGCGTCAGCCATCTTATTGACATTCAGCGAAGTATTCACATCGGGATGAATTACCACTTTAATCGGTATCGCATACTTCTTTGCAAAAGCGAAATCACGGGTATCGTGAGCCGGCACACCCATAACTGCTCCGGTGCCATAGCCAGCCAAAACGTAATCCGCTACCCAAAGTTGGACTTTCTCGCCGTTGAACGGATTGATCGCATACTTTCCGGTAAAAACGCCGTCTTTCTCGTCAGTCACGGCGGCCCGTTCGATTTCGCTGCGGGCGAATGCTCGCTGACGGTATTCTTCAACCCGGGCCTTGTGCTCACCAGCAAGATGCAGATGGCTGAGAATCTCAGCCTCGGGGGCAATTGCCATGAAAGTGACACCGAAAATTGTATCGGGGCGCGTAGTAAAGACCGGAAGTTTCTCACCTGTTTCTTCAATCGTGAAGTCTATCTCGGCGCCGTAAGAACGTCCAATCCATTCCTTCTGCATCGTCTTGACGTTATCCGGCCAGCCCGGTAAGTCATCCAGGTCATCGATCAGCCTGTCCGCATAGTCAGTGATCTTGAAATACCACTGGACCTGTTCCTTCTTGACGACCTCAGTTCCACATCGTTCACACTTGCCATCTTTGACCTGCTCGTTGGCCAGGACGGTCTTGTCTTCAGGGCACCAGTTGACAAATCCACGCTTGCGGTAGGCCAGGCCTTTTTTGAACAGCTCGATGAACATCCACTGGGTCCACTTGTAATAGTCGGGCAGACAGGAAGTCACCTCGCGCGACCAGTCGAAAGAGATACCGACCTTTTGGAGTGTACTTCTGGAGACGGCTATGTTCTGAAGTGTCCATTCCTGCGGGTGGATATTCCGTTGGATTGCGGCTCGTTCGGCAGGGAGACCGAATGCATCCCATCCGAACGGGTGCAGGACGGCTTTACCCATCATCATTTGCTGGCGGGCAACGGCGTCGCCGATAATGTAATTGCGGAAATGTCCCATATGGATATCGCCGGATGGATAAGCGAACATGACGAGCATATAGAACTTGTTTTCATGTTCGGGCAGCTCGGGAGCGCGGAACAGACCCGTTTCATCCCATGTCTGCTGCCATTTGCTTTCGATATCCTTGAAGTTGTACTTGTCCAGTTTTACATCCATATCACCGACACCTTATCAAAATTATACGAGCACAAAAAGTACCCAAAACCGACGCAGAACGCAAGGATTTTACAATTCGGCGGCCTCTCCACTACGGCGAAGCCGGTGTAAAAGGACAGTGCCGGTTGACAGCAGATTCGTAATGCCGGTCTTGACTCTTTCAGCGTGGTAAAGCGGACCCTTGTTCAGGCGTTGGAGAATCGTGAAGCTTGTGTCAAACCCATAAACGGCAAACCTTCCGCGCGAAAGGGGCGTGTCGGAGACCGACGGAAATTTCATTGTATACCCACTCTTGTAGCCGGCTTTCAGGGCTGCAATCTGGACCCGCAAATCGGCGCGGCCGAACGGATAGCTCAGGGTGGTAACGGCGCAACCGCACATATTCTCGAGTATCTCTTTCGACCGTGAAAGTTCTTCAGCGAGTTTCTTGTCATCGAGCCCGGTCAGCGCATGGTGACTGTGACCGTGACTTCCGATTTGGACACCCAGCCGAACCAATTCTTGAATACCGGCCGGTTCAAGATGCGGCGAAGACTTAAACCAATTGCTGTAATCCCAGGTGTTGTCACGGCCAATGAATCGAGTGGGCAGAAATACCAGCGGCCGGAATCGGAATTGTTCCATGAAAGGGGGTAGTACATCACGAAGGTGCTGATATCCGTCATCGAAAGTAACGAGCACGCGGCGGTCATTTTCGGATTCCGAACTTTCACTGTCCCAAGCGAGTCTATACCTGGAATCCTCAAGTCGCTTCAGAAGCTGTACAAATCGTCGGGGTGAGTAATTGGTGGAGCCGTAGCTGAGTTGATCAAGGAGTTTGTGAAAGGCCAGTACCAGTGTGGGTTCCTGGCTCACGGTCTGCGTATGGTCAGGATCATCCGACGACATTTTGAATTGAACTCTTGCGGGCCGGCCCGAGGACGGCGATCGCCATTTGCGAGGGGTCAAAACAGCGGTCGGCAAAGTGCATGATGTCAACCGCTGAAACTCGATCGACCACCTTGAGTGTCTCCTTAAGCGTGATGTACCGTCCCAGCATGAGTTCCGTTCGCCCGAGACGATTCTGCCGCCCGGCGGTCGACTCCATCCCCAGCGTGACCTGCCCTTTAACCTGCGCCTTCATGATATCAAGCTTTGCGGATGGGAGCTTGCGATGTTTAATGCTACTGAGGACTTTCAAAGTGATTTCGATACACTGCTGCAGGTTCCTCTTGTCTGTGGCGACGTAGGCGCCGAATATGCCCGCATCGCGATAGAAGTCGTTGAAGGTGTACACCGAGTACGCCAGTCCCTTTTCTTCGCGTATTTTCTGGAACAACGCCGATGACATCCCGCCGCCCAGATATGTGTGGGCCACCAGCGCGGGCATGCGTTCATCGGAACCGTATTCTACGCCGGGGAATCCGAGGCTCACATGAATCTGGTTGTTGTTGTTCTCTTTTACGACGAGACAATTGGGCTGACTTCGGCGCGCGGGTTCGAACGGAACCGTTGTGCCCTCCAGAAATGTAAACTTTTCCCTGACCAGCTTCACCAACTTGCGATGCGAGATCGAACCGGCCGCCGATATCACGATCGAACCGGCACGGTAATTCCTTTTCATGTACGAAAGAATCCGCGATCGAGGCATCTGTCTGATGCCCTGCATCTCTCCGAGAATAGGACGGCCGAGCGGATGACCTCCCCAGTAGGTCTGCGAGAAGATGTCATGGATATGGTCGGCGGGGGTCTCAAGGCTCTCGTGAATCTCCTCGAGTATAACTTTCTTTTCCCGGGCAAGATTCAGGGGAGTCAGGGTTGCGTTACAGGTCAGGTCGGCAAGGACATCAACGGCAATATCGAGGTATTCGTCAAGCACTCTTGCCGTATAGCAAGTCTGTTCCTTTGACGTAAACGCGTTGAGCGAGCCCCCGACAGACTCAAGGACCGCCGCGATTTGCCGGGCATTACGATGTTTCGTCCCTTTGAAGAGCATATGCTCTATCAGGTGCGAAACGCCATTTTCTTCGGCTGTTTCGTGGCGCGACCCGACGTCGATCCACACGCCAATAGAAATGGAACGGATTGAGGGTATCTGTTCAGTCAGAATCCTCAATCCGTTCGGTAGAACGGTCTTCTGATAAAGAGCTTCGCCAGAGATCCGGGTTGTGGACATCAGCGCTGTCTCGCTCTTCCTTCCCTTTCGTCCTTTTTGTCGGCAGAGTCGCCGTTACCGGTCAGGAGCGCCTTTCTCGACAGGCGGACTTTTCCGTCGCCATCGATGTCAATCACCTTGACCTTCATCCGGTCGCCCACGCGGCAGATGTCCTCCACACGATTGACCCGACTGGTATCCAGCTCAGAGATGTGTACCAGGCCATCGGTGCCGGGGATGATTTCGACGAAAGCGCCGAAATTCGTGACCCGGCGTACAGTACCGTCGTACACCCGGCCAATTTCGGCCTCTTCGACGATCGACTCAATGCGTTCTTTGGCCCGCTGGCCGGCCGCCGCATCGGTGGTCGCGATAAGCACAGTGCCGTCATCGTCGATATCGATCTTACAACCTGTCTCTTCGATAATTCCGCGAATAATCTTGCCTCCGGGGCCAATTACCTCGCCGATCTTAGACGGGTTAATCTTCATGGTGATAATACGTGGCGCGTACTCGGAAAGCTGATCGCGGTGCTTTGGAATAGTGGCATTCATGATGTCCAGGATCTTCAGTCGCGCAATTCGTGCTTTGTCCAACGCCATCCTCATGGTATCGATATCCAGCCCGGTGATCTTGATATCCATCTGGATCGCGGTCACGCCGCCAGTTGTTCCGGTGACTTTAAAGTCCATATCGCCGAAATGATCTTCATCGCCAAGGATGTCGGTCAGGATGACGACATTGTCGTTTTCCTTGATCAGTCCCATCGCGATACCGGCCACCGCCGCTTTAGTCGGGACGCCGGCGTCCATTAAAGCCAGGGAACCGCCGCAGACGGAAGCCATCGATGACGAACCGTTTGATTCCATGATATCTGACACCACGCGCAGTGTGTACGGAAAGCTCGTTTCGGCCGGAATTATCGGGAACAAGGCTCTTTCCGCCAGGGCGCCGTGACCGATTTCCCGACGGGAAGTCCCCCGGATCGCCTTGGTTTCACCGGTCGAGAACGGCGGGAAATTATAATGGAGCATGTAACTCTTGGTCGACTCGCCTTCGAGTTCATCAAGCCGTTGCTCATCCATCTTCGTGCCGAGTGTGACGGCGACCAGCGCCTGGGTCTGACCGCGAGTGAACAGAGCGGAACCGTGAGCGCGCGGCAGGAAACCGATCTCACAGGTAATGTCTCTGATGTCATCGGGGTTGCGTCCATCGATTCGCTTCTTCTCATCGAGCACCATCCGGCGCATCGATTCTGAATCGAGATCGTGGATGATATTCTTGATTCCGTTGTCGCTCTCGGGGAACGTTTCGGCCAACGATTCAATTATCTGTTTCTGTAGGTCTTCTTTGGATGAGCGGCGAGTTTCTTTGTCGGCCACGCGATTGTACTCGTTCAACCGATTACCCACCATTTCGGTCACTTTAGCCTTCAGGGCTGCATCGAGCGCTACCGGTGTGTAAACAAACTTCGGTTTACCGCACATCGACTTGAGTTCTTCGATCTTAGCGACAATCTGCTTGATGTGTTCATGTCCGAACACAAGCGCTTCGATCATGTCACTTTCTGGAATTTCGCGGCCTCCGCCCTCGACCATGGTGATAGCATCATTTGAGCCGGCCATGGTGACGTAGATGTCGCTGTCTTCCATCTGATCGATAGTCGGGTTAATCACCAACTGACCGTCGATTCTCCCGACCCGAACACCCGCGATCGTCTTTTGTATCGGGACATCTGATATCGCTATAGCCGCGGCAGTGCCGATAAGCGCAAGGATGTCGGTGTCGTTTTTCTGGTCGTGGCTGATGACATAGGAGATACACTGGGTCTCTCCCTTGAAATCATCGGGGAAAAGGGGGCGTATCGGCCGATCGATGATACGCGCCGAGAGGATCTCCTTCTCAGAGGGCCGACCTTCCCGTTTGAAGAAGCCGCCAGGGATCTTTCCCGCGGCGTATGATTTCTCACGATATTCTACCGTAAGCGGAAAGAAGTCTTGTCCTTCCTTGGGTTCCTTCATCGCGCAAACGGTTGCGATAACCATGGAATCACCGTATCGAACCGTGACTGCACCGTTGGCCTGTTTGGCGAGCTTACCGCTCTCGACCACCATGGTGCGGCCGCCAAGTTCTATTTCTACCTTGTATGACATAAACTACTATTACTCCTAACGTCTGATTCCGAGGTCATCAATTACCTGTCTGTAGCTTTCAAGATCGCTGACCTTCAGGTAATCCAGAAGACGGCGCCGCTTGCCAACCAGTCTCAGAAGGCCCAGGCGGCTGTGAAAGTCTTTCGCATGCATTTTCAAATGTTCGGTCAGATAGTTAATCCGATCGGTGAGCAGAGCGATTTGCACCTCCGGTGAGCCGGTATCGGCCCCGTGTAACCGGTGGTCAGCGATAATGTGAGCTTTTCGCTCTTTGGTCATTGCCATGTTCTTTCTCCTTTTCGATTATTTCTAAAACCTTAATTTTGTCTCTCTCTAATTGTTTAACCAACTCGGCGGTCGACGTAAATTTCTGATTCGCGCGGATAAAATGAGTCGGAAACACGATTATTTCCTCGTCATAAATATCCCTGTCAAAATCAAACAAGTTGGCTTCGACCGTAATTCGCTGAGCCGGATTGAAGTAATTTCGACCGATAAACATCATGCCGTCTTTGGTTTCGTCGCCGACTTGCGCCCAGCAAGCGTAGACTCCCTCGGCCGGCAATAGTTTTCGAATACTGTACCGCACGTTAGCGGTCGGGTACCCGAGTCGCCGCCCCAGTCCGATTCCGCGCTCCACCGTGCCATAAATGGCGTAGTCATGGCCAAGCAGGTCGAGGGCGTCACGATATTCACTGTTTTGAATAGCACGTCGTACCCGCGAAGATGAAATGGGCTCGTTCTTGTACAGAACGGGACCGACCACCTCAACTTCATAGCCATATTTCTTTCCAAACAGTTCGAGCGACTGAATGTTTCCGGAACGATTCTTGCCAAAAGCATGGTCGTATCCCACGATCACTTTGGTCGCCCCGACCTTGTCCACGAGTATCTTTTTGATGAACTCCTCGGCGGAAAGCTCTTTGATGCTGTCATTAAATTCGATTACCAGGACGGTGCCATCGAAGAAACGTGGAATAAATTTTTCCTTTTCCTCTATTGAGGTCAATAGCAGGGGGATGTTCTCCGGAGTGACCACCACCCGCGGATGGGGATCGAACGTTATCAGCACCGGATCGAGATGCAGCCGACGGCTTTCCTGTTGCACCTGTTTGAGAATTTCCTGATGACCGCGATGAATGCCGTCAAATGTGCCTATTGTCACTACGGTCGACTGACCGGGCTGGCGTTGGTAATTCTGAAGACCTCTGATGAAAGTCGTACTCAATTCAACACCCGTACATAGCTGAAAAATTTAGCGCCAGGCTGGGCCTGATCGATTTTATCCGAATCTATTTCGGCGGTCCCGACGGCAAGATTTCGACCGAGCGAATCACGCAAAACGATCCGGTCGCCGGCTTTGAATTTTCCGTGAACTCCGACAATATCGGCGCGTTGCGGGTCTTTGCCGGAAATCACAAACGGCTTGAATTCATCGGTTATCCTGAAAGCCGAATAATTCAGTACCTGCTGATATCTCAGCAATATGGTATGAAACGTCCCTTCCTCAGTGACCTTTCGGATATCATCGAATTCGTATGCATTGCGGATATTCAGGTGACCCACTGAAATTCTATTCAGGTTTGACAGATAGGCGCCGCATTCGAGCCGCTCGCCAATGTCATTGGCCAGGGTGCGAATGTAAGTTCCTTTGGAGCATGTCACTCGAATGGACATTTCCGGTTTTTTATAGTCCAAAAGCTCTATCTTCTTGATTTCTATTTCGCGCTCGGGCGTCTCTACTTCGTTGCCACTTCGGGCAAGATTATAAAGTCGTTGACCCTGTACGCGAACGGCGGAATAGGCCGGAACTTTTTGCTTAATTACGCCGACGTAATCGCTCAATAGGGCGTTAATGATTTCCGCATTTAGATTCGGTACCGGCATCGGTTGCTGCATTTCATCGACACCTTCAGCGTCGAAGGTTTTCGACTTCATCCCCAAATATATCCGCGCCTCATAGGTCTTATCCATGTCGGAAATGAATTGAGCTATCTTGGTTGCGCGTCCGACGCAGACGACGAGCAAGCCCGTGGCCCGCGGGTCCAGTGTCCCGGTATGGCCGACCCGCCGTTGCTTTATAATTTTGCGTACCTCGCTGACGGCATCGTGACTCGTTATGCCGCCTGGTTTGTTGAGCAATAGAATTCCGTTGTACGGTCTACCCGTCCTGTTCATCAATGGCCTCGTCTAAAAGTCTTACCAGTTCCTTCCGGGCGTCTTCCAACTTCATGGAAAGCATGCACCCGGACGCATTAAAGTGTCCCCCACCGCCGAACTTCGCCGCAATGGTCGAAACGTTAATGTTGTTACGTGATCGTAAAGATGCCTTGGTCTGATCAGGACCAATCTCCTTCAGAAGGACACCGGCTTTGACACCTCCGGTGAACAGCGTATAGTCCACCAGACCTTCGGAATCGGAATCCTTTGCCCCGGACTCTTTGAGCATTTGCTGGGTCAACGACATGACGCATATCTGTTCTCTGCTGAAGAACGAGATGCTGTTCAGGACCTTCCCCGTCAGTTTTATTGTTTCAGGACTCATATTGAAATAGACTTGGTCACAAATATCCTGTGGGTTGGCTCCCGCCTCGATCAACCGGCCGCCTATCTCCATAGTGCGCGCCGAGGTCGACTTGAACCGGAACCGTCCGGTATCGGTCAGGATAGCCGTGTAGAGCTGTTCAGCGACATGTGGGTCAATTTCAAAGCCGACACGTTCAAAAAACTCGAAGGCCATTTCACCCACCGATGAGGCCGATGTGTTTATCCAGTTGATACGGCCAAACTCATCGTTGTCCTGATGATGATCAATGCTCAAGATCACCGTATCCTCGCTCAAAAGCCGACTGCTTCGGCCGATTCTCTGGATATTAGGACACTCAAGAATAACTGCCGAGTCAAAAGAACTCCGTCCCGCATACTGCTCCACAGGTGGAATTTGCGTGATTCCGTGAAGGAAGCGGTACTTCTCAGGTATTTCGGCGTCGCGCAATAGAGTGACATTCTTGCCTTCACGTCTCAAGTATGCCGCGAACGCCAGCTGGGTGCCCAGTGCATCGCCATCGGGGTCGATATGCGAGGCCACCAGTACATTATGTGCCTCGTTCAACAGACTCAGCATCTCGTCCATCGGCGGTTCAGCCGCGAAGAAAGTTCGATTACTCTTTGGTGTCACTCTTGATTTCATTCAATAACTGCTCTATCCTGATACCTTCTTCGACAGAGTGGTCAAATTTGAAAGCGAATTCCGGCACAAACCTGAGTTGCAGACTCTGACCGACCTTCTGTCTGATCTTTTTCTTTTCCGCTTCCAGGTATTCCGATGTCGTCTGCTGCTCTTCAGGAGATCCCATGCATGAAAAATATACCGTCGCATATCTCAGATCATCACTCACTTTCACATGAGTGAAAGTGACCATTGACGGTGATCTTCCGGTATACTCCCGCACGAACAGCGAGGACAATTCCCGAAGAATCTGCTCGCCGATTCTGGTCGAACGTTTATACTGCTTCACTTCAATAACTTTCTACCGAACTTTCAATGATGTTGAATTCCGGGGACGATTCCAGCTTGAACATCACCTTGTTGATTACCTGATGCCCAAAGGAACTGCTGTTGGAGACAATCGCGGCACCCAGAACAGCCGATCGAATCCGATCGTTGTCGTCGACTTCGGCGATAGAGATGTTAAAATCGTTGCGTAATCTCGTCATCAGTGACTTAAGTATGCGTCGTTTCTCCTTCAGCGAGCCGATACCCGGAATATCCAGGCGAACTGTCAAAATCACGGTTACCAATACTCAGTTAACTCAGAGTTCTGGCGGTTTCGACAATCTCGATTGCCTCGATGTTGTCGCCAACCTTCACGTCGTTGAAGTTCTCCAGGCCGATTCCGCACTCGAATCCCTCTTTAACCTCACGCGCGTCATCTTTGAAGCGTTTCAAAGAACTCATTGTGCCCGTGTATATAACCACACCATCGCGAATCAGACGGACCCGGTCCTTACGACTGATCCGACCTTCTTTGACATAACAGCCGGCGACCACACCAATTTTGGGGACCTTGAAGATATTGCGCACCTCGGCGAGTCCGACAAACTGCTCATTCAATTCGGGTGACAGCAATCCTTCGAGCGCCTTCTTGACATCACTCTCAGCCTCGTAGATGATGTCGTATTGGCGGATGTCTACTTTTTCCTGTTTAGCAATATCACGGGCCCGGCTGTCAATTGTCACACTGAAACCGATAATGATAGCGTCCGAGGCCGAGGCCAGCAGGACATCAGATTCTGTAATCGCGCCAACACCACGATGGATTATGTTCGTTTTGACTTCGTCGGTGGCAATCTTGCCCAACGTATCAGACAACACTTCTACCGAACCGTCGACATCGCCCTTGATAATCAGCCGGAGTTCCTTGATCTGGCCTTCTTTAATCCGTTCGAACACGCGGTCCAACGAAACAGCACCGACCCTTCGTCTTGACTCCTGCTCACGCTTGATCTGGCTGCGATGAGTCGAAATCTCTTTGGCTTCCTGGTCATTCTGGACAGTTATGAAACTGTCACCGGCCTGAGGCACACCATTGAGACCGGTTATCTGTGCCGGTGTCGAGGGGCCGATTGAATCCAGACGACGGTCTAAATCGTCGACGATAGTGCGGATACGTCCGCTGTACATGCCGGCGACCACCGAATCTCCGACTCGGCTGGTGCCTTTTTGAATCATCACTGTGACCACGGGACCGCGGCCCTTTTCCAGCTTGGCGTCCACTACCACACCCTGACCGCGGATAACCGGGTCAGCACGCAGATCCATCATCTCCGCCTGGAGCAGAATCATTTCAAGCAGTTTTTCAACACCTGTGCCCTGCTTGGCTGATACCTCGACCATAATGGTCTTGCCGCCCCATTCTTCCGATATCAAATTCAATTTGGACAGCTGTGATCGAACCTGGTCGATGTTCGCGGCGGGTTTGTCAATCTTGTTAATAGCCACGATAATCGGAACATTGGCCGCCCTGGCATGGTCAATAGCTTCCATTGTCTGCGGACGGACTCCATCATCGGCCGCCACAACAAGCACCACGATATCCGTAATCTGGGTCCCGCGGGCGCGCATAGCGGTAAACGCTTCGTGTCCCGGCGTATCCAGAAAGGCGATTCTCTCGCCATTGTGATTGACTTCGTAGGCGCCGATATGCTGTGTGATAGCTCCGGCCTCGCCTGAAACGACATTCGTCTTGCGAATATAGTCCAGCAGTGAGGTTTTTCCGTGATCGACATGTCCCATGACGGTAACCACCGGGGCACGGCGCTGCAGGTCCTGCTCGTGTTCTTCTTCTTTGGCGAATTCACCTACATCTTCAATCAGCCGGGTCTCAAGCCCGTATTCGGCCGCCAGCATTTCGATGGTGTCCATATCAAGGCGCTGGTTAATCGTTGCCATCATGCCCATCTCGAACAGCTTGGCAATCAGTTCGGCCGGTTTCCTGTCGACCTGCTTGGCGAGTTCTGCAACCGACATAAATTCGTTGACGCGAATGACATTTTCGGGAAGCTCCGCCTCGGAAGACTGGGCTTGCGGTCCTCTTTTGTAACGCTTCTTACCCTTGGCGGTGGCGCCACTGATATTGGCCATCGTCGACTTGAAACTGCGCGCCACTTCTTCTTTGTCCACGGTCTTGCGGACTTTGCGTTTGCGACGATCTTTCTTTCGCTGTTTCTTCTCAAATTTACGGACCATTCCGGCAATAGGGGATCCGGCATTCGTTATTTCAACACTGCCAACATTCGTTTTTTTGCGAACCGCTTCCTTGATCTGCTCTTTGTGCTGCATTTCCTTCTTGGCTTCCTGCTTCTCCTGGGTGAACTTACCCCGGATGGCTGTCACCATCTCATCGGTCGCCACGGACATATGCGACTTGGGTTGGAAACCAAGCTCAGTCAGGACACTCAGCATGGCATTCGAAGATATTTTGTACTCTTTGGCTAGTTCATAAATGCGTATATTCCCCATTCAGAACTCACCTCCTCTCGTGCGATTGCGCGGCGGCCTCCGCCGCAAATCTATGTCTATTCCTCGTCTTCAATCTCTTTGAAATCAGGAGCGATCGCCTTCGGGACTTCATCTTCTTCCGTCACATATCCCTCTTCATCATCAGCGAACATATTGTCAGCCGTACGCTTTTCCTCGGCCGGCTTGCCCTTTTCCGCTTCCTGTTTTGCTTTCTTCTCTTTTTTGCGATAATCTTCTTCGTGCTGCACAACAAACGCCTTCGCTTTTTCGATCAGCGTCTCGGCGGTCTTCTGGCCGATCCCTTCGATCTTGATCAGGGTCTCGATCGAAGCGTTAGCCAAACGTTGCACCGAGCTGATATCAGCGTCGGACAACCGCTCGGAGATTTTCGCGCCGATGCCTTCAAGCTGTCCAACCGGCACGAGCATTTCGGCCTCGCGTTTGCGTGCTTCGTTATACTCGGTCTCCGACATGATATTGACCTTCCAGCCGGTAAGCTTGGAGGCCAGCCGGGCATTCTGCCCGTTTTTGCCGATAGCCAGCGAGAGTTTTTCATCCTCAACCGCCACCGTCATCTTCTTCTCTGAATCGAAGATATCGATATAGGCTACCTTTGCAGGTGCCAGTGCGCGTGTCACAAACACTTCGGGATTCGATGAGAACGGGACGATATCTATGCGTTCGTTATTCAACTCGCGCACGATCGACTGCACCCGGACACCTTTGATGCCTACGCAGGCGCCTACCGGGTCGATTCGGTCATCCGAAGAATAGACGGCGATCTTGGCGCGTTCTCCGGGTTCGCGGGCAATCGCGCGAATCTCGATAACCCGCTCATAAATCTCCGGGACTTCGAGCGCGAACAGCGCCCGAAGGAATTCATTGTTCACTCTGGACAGCACAATCTGCGGGCCTTTCAGCGACTTCTGTACATCCTGGATGTATGCCCGGACACGGTCGCCCTGACGGAATTTCTCCCGAGGGATCTGTTCTTTTATAGGCAGAATTCCTTCGCCTCGGCCCAGATTGATAATCACGTTGCCTTTGTCGATCTGCTGAACTACACCAGATACGAGCGTGCCGACTTTGTCTATATACTCTTCGTAAATACGGTCGCGCTCCGCCTCGCGGACCTTCTGAATCAGGATCTGTTTGGCGGTAAGAATAGCGTTGCGGCCGAATTCCGACTCGTAATCGATATACATGTCCAACTCGTCATCGAGCTCGGCTTCCGGGTCGATTTCCTTCGCATCCTTGAGCGAAATCTCCAGATTGGCATCGGCGACCGTCTCGACCACCTTCTTCGTGACGATCATGAGCAGTTCATTGTTTTTGCGATCGAACTTGAACGTGATATTGTCGGTAAACGTGTACTTCTTCTTTGCGGCCGCCAGAAGGCTGGCCTGCAGAGTTTCGAGCACGGCGTCAAACTCGATGTTCTTTTCTCGGGCAATGAGGGTCATCGCCTCGATCATATCAAACGCCATAATGTATCTCCATCAAAAGATTATTTTTGCCTTTTCTATCTCATCGAGCCGGACAGTAAACTGCTCCGAGTCGCCGGCGAAAATCACGCTGTCATCGGAAACATCCAGAATCTCGCCCGTGACTTTCTTGCGCGAGCGGTCGACGAACTCGATGCGAACCGTTTCACCCCTGCGGAACTTAAAATCTGTCGCGGTTGTAAGAGGACGATCCAGTCCCGGAGATGAGACTTCTAAAGTATAACCGGATTCGAAGTAATCAGTTCCATCAATTATACCGCCGACAATCTTCGAAAGGCGAGCGCACTCCTCGATCGTGGTCCCCTGCTCGGAATAGACAAACAGCCGCAACGTCCAGTTGTTCTTGTAGCGCGACAAAGCGACATCGACTAATTCACTTCTTTCCCGTCTCAGAGGTTCTTCCAATATTGCGATCACTTGAGCTTTGAGCTCGTCTATGTTCATACCGCTCCATAAATTAAAGAGTGGGCGGTAACCCACTCAAGCTAAGAAAGATAATCGTCCGGGAAGCCAAAAGCAACGATTTTGTTGCCTAATTGAGCTGTTCCGCCAACGCTTTAACCGCATCGACCACATTGTCGATGGGTATCAGTTCGACCTCGGCCCGGCCCCGGGCCTTCATCTCTATCTTACCGTCTTTTAATGACTTATCGCCTATCGTCAGCCGGATCGGCAGACCGACCAGATCGGCGTCGTTAAACTTCACGCCGGCCCGCTCCGTCCGGTCATCCATCAGGACCTCGATTCCTGCTTTCGTAAGCTCGGCGTAGACCTTCTCGGCGGCCTCGACCTGAGCGATGCTATCCATGCTAATCGGAATCAATTCAACAAGATACGGAGCAATGCCTTTGGGCCAGATTATTCCCTTGTCGTCGTGGTATTTCTCTAACGCCGCCTGCGGAGTGCGGGTGATACCTATGCCGTATGACCCCATGAGAATCGGATGTTCTTCGCCGTTCGCATCGAGGAATTTGGCGCCCAGCGCATCGGAATACTTGGTCCCAAGCATAAACGTATTGCCGACCTCGATCCCGTTTTTGGCGGTGAGAGTGCCACCACAGTTCGGGCAACCGTCGCCAACCTTGGCGCGAGTGATGTCAACGACTTTGGTCGCTTTGAAGTCCCGGTCGATGTTCACATTCAAGGTATGCTTCTCTTTCTGGTTCGCGCCGACCACAAAGTTCTTCAGCTCGGTGACCATCGGGTCAACGTAAATCGGGATGTTCTTCAGCCCGACCGGCCCGGAGAAACCGACCGGCGAGCCGGTGAATTTCTGTATCTGCTCTGGTGTCGCCATCTCAAGCTCCACTGCACCGGTGGCATTCTTGAGCTTGATTTCGTTCACATCGCGGTCACCGCGGACCAGGGCCGCGACCGGTTTATCGTCCGCCATATAGAGCAGTGTTTTCACCAGGCGGGTGGCATCGACCTTAAGAAACGCCGTGACCTCTTCGATTGTCGCCGCCCCCGGCGTATCGACTGTCTGCATAGTCTTGAGTTCTGAAGCAATGGCCGGTTTGGCCGCGTCCTTGAAGACCGCGTTTTCGACATTGGCCGCATAGCCGCATTTCTCGCAGGTCATGATGATTTCTTCGCCGGCATTCGTATCTACCAGAAGCATGAACTCGTGCGCCGCTTTGCCACCCATCGCGCCGGTGTCCGATTCGACCTTCTGGACATCGAGACCGGCCCGTCGGAATATCGCGAAGTAGGCATCGACCATCTTCTGGTACGACACCACAAATGATTCCTCGGTAGCATCGAACGTGTACGCATCTTTCATTATGAACTCACGTCCGCGCATCAGCCCGAATCGCGGCCGGATTTCATCGCGGAATTTCACCTGAATCTGGTACAAGTTGAGCGGGAGCTGACGGTAACTCTTCACCTCTCCCCTGATCAGCGTGGTCACCGTTTCTTCGTGCGTGCCGCAGAGCACCATCTCGTGGTCATGCCGGTCTTTCAGGCGCATTTGTTCCTTGCCGATTGTGTGGTATCGCCCGGATTCCTGCCAGACCTCGGCCGGACACAGCACCGACATGGTTATCTCCAACGCACCGGCGCGGTTCATTTCTTCACGGACGATATTCGAGAACTTCTCGATCACCCGCTGCATCAGCGGCAGGTACAGGTAGATGCCCGATGCGAGTTTGCGGATATAGCCGCCACGGAGCAAGAGTTGATGCGAAACCAGTTCAGCTTCGGACTGGTTCTGCCGGAGAGTCGGTATGTATGTTTGCGACCATCGCATGGCTTTATTCCTTATCCTTCAGTGAATTATGTCAGGTTTCCGGCCCTGGGGACGGAATTGACTATAATAGTGAAATTATGGCGCAAAGCAACGAAAAAAGCGGCCAAGGGCTGTTCGCACCGGAAGTTAACAAAACAGTTGCTTTTGCCGGTCAGTTGCCTTATTAATCCAAAGCGCAGCAGCGCAACGCAGCTTGCCCCCGTGGTGTAACGGATAACGCGTCGGCCTCCGGAGCCGGAAATTCAGGTTCGATTCCTGACGGGGGTATTTTGGTTATGAAAGGGGAAGCCGTCCGTATTAGGGGATTGCATACTAGAATGACCAAGTCCTAATGACTCAATAGCTCAAGTTACGTCTCACGAATTGTGAAATTGACGGAGGTTCTTGGTGCAACAAATTCAGAAGGAGGCATAATTATGGGGAAATTGAAGCTCTTTGATGACATCGAGAGAAGTGATACGGAACCAGCTCGTTATAATCATTCTCAGTTTGAGTACGTGAATACTACGAATCGAGAGCACTTCGTACAAGTTAGGCAAATTCTGGAATCATGGTTTGAGGATTACTCCCGGCTAAACGAACACGGAGCTCTAGATCTTCGCAATCGTTTCCGACTCTCCGATGACAGGCACCACTACGGCGCCCTGACTGAACTCTACCTTCATCATCTGATTATACAAAACGGCTTCAATGCAAGCGCTCATCCTGATGTACCTGGAACAAAGTCGAAGCCAGAATTCTTTGCTCTTGTCAATGATTCGCCGATATTCGCAATCGAGGCGGTTACCGTACACAACAGTAATGAGCTTGCAAGACTGGATAGATTCGAAAGAGAAATCAAAGACGCAGTTGATCGAGTTGCTTCAGCTGACTTCCTTATATCTATCGAGATCCTTTCTAGAGATGACCAAAACCAACCGAAACTGAGTAGCATCAGTAGTTTCCTTCAATCTAATGTCAGTAATCTTGATTATAACGCAGTATGTGCAGAGTATGAGAGGTCAGGCACCCTCCCAGACTGGGTTTGGAAGAGAGACAGTTGGCAAATCAGATTCACAGCTTCGCCCGTAACGCAAGAAGCGAGAGTTCGGCGAACTTCTCTATCACGGACAATAGGAGCATCGTTGTCACCGGTCACACTTGTGGACGTCGATCTTGCCATCAGAGACAACCTTCTTTCCAAAAGCAAGAAATACGGTGTGATGGAGTTGCCGTTCGTTATTGCTGTAAACGTTATCCGGGAAAGTCTATTCTGCGATGACGAGACAATGCTTGAAGTGCTCTATGGTAGGGAGCAGACAGTGGTGACCGTATCTGGAGGCAAGATCATTGACTCCAAGCCGGAAAGAGATATGAATGGCGTATGGACAAAGCCAAACATCGGCTTGGTGAACAGACATGTAAGCGGTATTTTGGTGCTTTCCGGTCTGTCTTGTGCCACCATAGAATTAGCGAAACCTGTACTATGGCACCATCCAAAGGCTGATCATCCATTTGATACTAAGATACTAGATATTGAGCAAAGATTCATAGACCCTGAAGACGGAAGACTTCATAGAATCGGTGGTAAGGCATCGTAATTAGCTCTGGTCAATTTCGTCCTTAGAGATACTGCAGCAACCGTAGGTCAGGAGCCATGCGCTCCTGACATCGCAGATTTCACACTTTCCGGGCAGCGGACAAGTTCAGGACCCTGTCGAACGCTGCAGCGTTCTAGTTCGGATCCTGACCTACGAAGACCGTTCTACGGACGAGGGCGAGCTCGAAGACGATACCGCCCTACGAAGACACCAGTCTCGAATACGATGCTTCGCTATTGTGCCAGGATCTTCTTTATCACACTGCTGTCGTTCGGTAAGAGATCGGCGGTGACGAGACGCGGGACCAGCTGGCGCCAGTTGTCGCCCGCGGCGAATACTTCTTTGAAAACCGGCAAAGATTTGTCAACTTGTCCGGCCGTCACCAGCGATGCCGCGTACCAAAACAGAATCTCCATATTGCCCGGATTAAGTTTCGATGCTGTCTGATATTCATACGCGGCGCTGTCCCAGTTCTTCACGGCAATATATTCATCGCCGCGGTTCATGTGCTCATAAGCCCGATTGATATTTAAGAGGCGACGGAGTTCTTTGAGCGGTTCCGGGGAGTCATCGACCCGCAAATCGACCTTGCGGTCCACCCAGCTCTTTCCCGTCGGTTTCCCGCTCACAACGACCATGGCGGCCGATTGCTTCCCACGGATGTCCCCGCCCTGCCCCTGGGCTGCTTCGAGCGCGGCCATCATCCGCTCGGCCAGATCGCCTTTGGTGGTTTCAAATGCCCTAGCCATCGCATCCCACACGGTGTTCTTCTCCATCAGATTGGCCTGGCATGAATAGTCCTTCCCAATATGCTGACCAAACTCGGCGATACACTTGCTTCCGGAGTGCGCGACTACATTACCGTGCGTATCGATCATCGCCACCTGGCGGACGGCGTTATTCGAGTCGGCAGCCAGTAACCCCGCCAGAGCTTCCTTCGCACTCTTGCCTGCCCGCATCATGTCCAGACCAAGGGGACCATAGGATATCTCGGTCAGCGATTGCGTCGCCACCGCACCTACGCCCGCCTCCGCCCAGATAACATCGTTCACCTTAAACCAGTGCGACTGCACGGCCGCTCCAAACTCACCAGTTGCGGAGTCATAACAGACAATGGAGAATGTGTTGGCCATATCGGAGGCGGACAAAGCGATACTGTCGGAGGCCAGAGCCCCGCCGGCGATAAACATGAGTAAAAATGCAGGAACCATGAACTTGCGCATAAGAACCTTTATTTAGATTGATGTTAGATTTTGTGACATTGAATTATGCTTCCGAAGTTTGTTCGGCTTCACTCCCTCACCCCCGGCACCTCCCAAAAGGCAAGGATTGAAAGAACACCATCACGAGATCCTCTTTCCCTCTCCCTCTGGGAGAGGGTCAGGGTGAGGGTAGTCAACGAGAGTCTAATCAAATCAAATAAATGGCGGCGACAGCGAGCCAGATGATTATAGTCGAGATGAAACCGGCTTTGCGCCCGTTGCCGATATACAGAGCGATCGCCGAAAATATCAGCGCAATACCGACCCGGGCGGTCCAGCGATGAAGCTGTGTGACGTGATAAGCATCAGAGAGCAGGAGAATTCCTGAGAGCAGGAGGGAAAGATAGATCAGCCAGATCGCATCGTTCTTTGCCGTTGACGCGGATTTATCGTCGCCCATGGTCGTAGTCCTCGAAAAACGCCTCGATCCCTTTCGTTATCGCTTCAGCAATCTCTTCACGGAACTTGTCTGTCTTGAGCATCGCCTCCTGATCGGGAAGGATCATGAAAGCGCACTCGACAAGCACGGCCGGATACTGAGTCGGCCGGTCAACCGCCAGGTTGCCGTAGTAGAGACCGTGATCCGGAAGTCCCGTGGCTTTAACTAACTCAGTTTGAATTCGTTTGGCAAGAGCAATTGAATGCGGGTGATAGTAAAAAGTGGCGGACCCGTTGTTAACGAAAGGATTGATGCCGTCGGGCAAAGCATTGTTATGAATAGACACAAACAGGTCGGCGTCGTTGGCAACGGCGATTTTGGGTCGATCGTAAAGAGGGACATCGCTCGAATCATACCTGGTCATGACAACCCGAGCTCCCCTTCGAGCAAGGTCCTCAGCCAGCTTCAGGGCGATCCCCAGATTAGCTTCGGCTTCGGTATAGCCGGTCGGTCCGATTGAGCCGGGGTCTCTGGAGTGTCCCGGGTCAACCACGATCACTTTGCCTTTGAGGCTCCCGACATCTTCAGGCGGCTTATTCAGCTGGAAGTAAAACGTATTGCCGATGTAGTAGGCATCGTATCCCCAGATATCCTGCGTCAGCCGCATCTTGAATTCATACATCCCCTGTTCCGGCTGAGACCAGGTGGCAAGGTCGACCAGTGAGTCAGAGAAATCATATCGAATCCAATCGGTGCTCGTGGTCACACCAAAGAGCTGCACACGTATATTTCTCTCATCATCCTCAATCACGCGGAACGGCTGTTTGCCGGCGAGTGGAAACTCTACCAGAAGCCTGTCAGGATGGCTGTACAAACGGATAGAACTGAGAAACGAAACCGGTGGGAGAATTCCTTTTCCCATCGGCGCGACCGATACTTTTGCCGCCCAGGCAGTCTGATTACTGGCGAGTTGAAGTCGATACCAATCTCCCTCGGCACCGGTAGCCAGCGCTTCCGTTCCGACCGGTTGAAATATAGCGAAATACCCTCGCCGGGGAGCATAGCGGAGAATTTGTACAGAGTCAGTGAATTGAACGGCCATAGGAAAAATGGGGCTGTTCAAGCTCAGTTTGAAAGAACCGAACTTGGTTGCCCTAAAATTTTTCGGCAGATTGAGCAGTTCCACGATTCGGGACAGACTGTCAATCGGAGCGCCAGTCAACATTCGATAGAGAACTTCTTCGCTCGTCGGCGGGGCCAGAAAATATTTCACGACGACCGAGTCGCAACGAGCCGATGCGGGGACCTCAAAGAAGCCGGAGTAAACCCCGGCTATTTTCACGGAATCCGGAACCGCTCCGGCCCCAAATACCGCTTCGCCCCAGTATGGCTGAAACGCCGGCGGGTTTTCAGACATCGGGATAGAATCGGATACGCCCGGAATCTGAAACCATGCATGCCCCCCGGGTGTCCCGAGAAAACTTACTGCCAACAGGTCCCCGGTCTTTAGAAACAACGGATTTCCTGGCGGACGGTATTCCTCAACAATTACCAGAGAGTCTTCCGGAGGAGTCGACAACGGCACCGGAACCTGTACCGAACGAATAAGCTCAAGTTTCCGCTTTACATCGGCAGGATTAACGTCTTCGATGCGACTGGTCGACTTGGACCCGCTGTATTTCTTCTTTTCCACGAGGATTGCGGTCAGTTGAAACTGAAAGGGACCGGGAGTTACAGGCAGGAAGGCGATAAATCCGCCACCCTCATGAACCGGGGTATATTCGCCGTCTATGAAAAGCTGATAACGGTACTTGTTGTCTTCCGGTGGCACATTGCCAATAATAAAGGCGGAGTCGGCCGAACCCAGTGTCTGAGCTTCCTTGGGATAGACCACTTTGATTTGCGCGTTCGGGTCGTTGAGGCTGTCCGGCGTGAGCCTGGTCGGTCCTGCGAGCGCGGATGATATCAGAAAGCAGACTGCCGCAACGAGTCTACTCAGAGAGATATTTTTCGACGACATCACGTTTTAATTTCGGGCCGCCGATTATCTCCCGGTCGACCTGAATTGACTCCTTGTCATAATTGATTCCGTTGGCAATGTCGCTCTCGAGCAACAACGGTCCATCGAGATCGTAATAATCCGCACGTGACGACAGATATACGGATTGTGCGATGCCGACTGAGGACTCCACCATACAGCCAAGCATCACCTTCTTATTATCTTCCCGCGCCTGGGAGGCCAGCTTTATCGCTTCAAGAATCCCCCCGCATTTTTCCATCTTGATATTGATGCCGTCGACAAAGTTCGCCACGCTGGAATAATCTGCCAGCGTGTTCAGCCCTTCGTCGACTATCAACTGAACATCGCCCGCCTTCCCTTTCAAATGGGGCCACTCGGAGACAAACTCCACATCGGTCGGTTGTTCGATGACTTTCACCCCTTTGCGGGACAGATGGAATATCATCTCCTCAGCTTTGGCACACGACCAGGCGCCGTTTGCATCCACTCGAATTTCCTTATCTTTGAGCTTATCGAGTGCATCCAGAATCATCACGTCCTCTTCGTTACCCATTTTGATCTTGATGATGGGATATTCACAGTTCTCCAGAGCCCGAATCATCTCGTTCGGTTTATCGATGCTGATAGTCATTGAGCTCTTGATACCGACCGGTGAGCCGAGCTGAAGAATCTCCCAGGGATAGCGATGGGATTCTCCAGACATGTAATGAAGTAACATGCCGACCAGTGCGGATTTGGAGATCGCGTTTATCTTATAGGTCCCGATTTCTTCAATCGTCTTGAGATCAATCTGCTTGTACTTGGCAATTCTCTTCAGTCCGGCCTTAAGGTCTTTTTCGATTTCTTCGGGCGTTGGACCATAATGCACCGAGCCGGAAGCTTCGCCGCTGTATCGATTGTTCAGAACGGTTAAATAGATAGTTTTCGCATCAGTTTCGCCCTTGGAGACGACAAATTTGTGTTTGAGTGGCACCGTTACTTTTATCGTGGCAAAGTGCAGCATATGATTCTCCTTGCTAGATGAAACTCCCTGTCGAGATCTTCGCGATAATCCGGGCCGCCCGGCACCAGTGAATTGATTCTCACACCGTTGCCGCCTACGGAGGAATGTATGAGCCGGTCTTTGCCGATGGCAATACCCACGTGCCGTTTGAAGTACAACAGATCTCCGGTCTTTATACGCTCGCGTTCGACTTTCTCACCGACAGACACCTGATCTTTAGTGTCTCTGGGCATGTAAATGTTGAATCTCGCCAGTATCGTCCGTACAAGGCCGGAACAGTCGAATCCAACCGAAGTAACTCCGCCCCATAGATAAGGCACACCGAGGAATTTGCTTGCTTCTGCGACAAGATCCCTTCCGGTCACCACGCGACTCTTCTTACTATTAATCGGCTTCAAATCGACCAGCTTGACTGAAAACAGCCATACCTTGCCCAATCTTACTCTGGCGAGACCATTCGAATCCGGGCGGACAGACAACTTTGTCCCATAATACAGCAAATGTGGCTGTACGGTCCGACTTAACTTTGTGTCGAATACTCTGGCCGAGTATTTGGCCACCACAAAATTGTTCGCCTGGGGACCTGTTTCGAACGACACCTTATCGGCGGGCGCCAGAAAACTGGCCTTCACCCAGCCAGTGTAACCGTCAGTCTGTTCCACCCGGGCAAAGCCATTGGCCAGCTCAAGCACTTTGACCGGCTCGCCAAAAAAACACTGACTTGCCCGTTCCGAATTGAACCTTGGCTCAGCCCAGAGATCAACCAGATTTGACTGTATGAACGCGAATTTCACGATAATATCATAGATGCTTTTGGTGGACCAATCAATTAAAAAACCGCATGAAAAGACCGGACCAACGTTCGGTCGGTCCGGCATATGTCAAAACCTGACAGGATGATCAGGCCTGTTTTACCCCGGCGAGGGTATGTTCAATTCGACGCAGAGCCTCTTTGATGTTCTCCACCGAGTTTGCATACGAGAAACGGATATACCCTTCCCCGTATTTGCCGAACGATGTTCCGGCAAGGCAGGCCACGCCCGCTTCGCTGAGCATCATATCAGCGAATTCTTTCGATGACAGCCCGGTGCCGGTTATATTCGGAAAGACATAAAAGGCACCGAGAGGATTGTGACAGGTAATCCCCGGGATTTTGTTAAGACCTGCGACAATAACATCGCGGCGCCGCTTGAACTCTTTCACCATGTCATCGACCGTATCCTGTGGACCGGTCAGTGCTTCGATGAGCGCATATTGAATAAAAGTATTTGTGCCCGAAAAGTTGTTCACGGCCATCGTGAACAGGTAGTCCGCCAGTTTTTTCGGGACGACCGCGTAACCGAGCCGCCAGCCGGTCATCGCATACGTCTTGGACATACCGTCGACAATGATTGTGCGATCCATCGCTCCGGGAATACTGCCAATCGACTCGAACTTGGTATCGTACAGGATTCGTGAATATATCTCGTCGGTAAGTATCCAGAGATCGTGCTTCTCGGCCAATTCATAGATGGCATTCAAATCGTTCCGGGTGAGTACGCCGCCGGTCGGATTCTGCGGCGAGTTGATGACGATCATTCGGGTTCTCGGTGTAATGAGTTGCTTTAACTCATTCACATCGAATCTAAAATCCTTGGATTCCAGTAATTTCACAAACACCGGTTTCGCCCCGAGATAATTGACGACTGATTCATAAGTCGGGTAACCTGGATTCGGTACAATTACCTCATCGCCCTCATTGATTGTCGCACATAGGGCGGAGTAAATAACGGGTTTGGCCCCCGGCATAATAATGACATTTTCGGGACCGATCTTGAAACCGCGCTCGCGGTTGTAATAGTCGGCAACTGTTTTCCGTGCGAGGGGAAGTCCGCCGGACGGGCTGTAATGAGTCTCACCGGCATTCAGCGCCTTGATTCCGGCGGCGGTAATATTGGCGGGTGTGGCGAAATCCGGCTCGCCGATTTGCAGATGTATAATCGACTTTCCTTCGGCCTCCAACTGTTTGGCTTTGGCAAGTACAGCAAATGCGCCCTCGGTGCCGAGTTTAGTGATTCGTTCTGAATAGTGCATAGTATATCCTTGCGTTATATCTCAAGTACCTGTTTAGCTTTCATGACGATATGTTCAGCGGCGATCTTATATTTCTTAACCAATTGCCAGGGCTGACCGGACTCTCCGAATGTATCGGCGACTCCGACCATTCCAAATCTTATTTCTTTAGAAACACGACTATCGCACGCCACCACTGCCGCCACCCGATTGCCCAACCCGCCGACCTGATGTTCTTCGGCAGTTACGATCGCCCTGGTTTCATGTGCCGCACGGGCGATCGCCGATTCATCCAGTGGTTTCACCGTATGCATATTGATAACTCGCGTCTCAATTCTAAACTCAGATTTCAAAATGAAAGCGGCGCGCAATGCCTCGGCAAACTCCGGTCCGCAGGAGATAATTGCAAGATCTTCACCCTCATCCTGGTATTCCGTCGCCCGTGTAATATCAAAGGCATCCAGGAAAGCCTCAGATTCCTTACGATATCGATAGATATTGGCGGTCCCAAATTCAAATGGACTGTTCTCTCGCGAAACCACGGGTGTTGCCTCGCGTGCAAACCTCAGGTACTTCGGACCCTGAATGTCGAACAACATCGCGCGAGTCATCTTTTCCGTCTCGATCGAATCGCAAGGCACACCCATATGCATATTGGGCAGGCCGGCGATCTGGAACATCGACTCCAGCTCCTGGTGGGTAGCTCCGTCAGGACCGACCGAAATCCCCCCGTGAGCGCCGACTATAAGCACGTTGTAATCACCGTAACACACACTGACCCGAAGCTGATCCAGATTGCGGGCCGATGCAAACACACCATAGGTACCGAACACAGGAATCTTGCCTTCCTTGGCCAATCCGGCGGCTATGGTTGTGGCATTCTGTTCGGCCACGCCTACTGAAAGGAATCGAGTCTTCCGCTCGGGGTGTTGTTTGTAAAAGTCTGAAATGCAAATAGAGTCGGAGATATCTGCTCCGATACAGACAATTCGTTCGTCATCGCCATATTTCTCCAGAGCGCGGCCGAAACCTTTTCGGGTAGGATCCATTCTTACACGCATAGTCCTATCCGTATTCCACCAGTAGTCCTTGCTGAACGCGGGAATGAGATTTGATAATCCGGCTTCAATCTCAGCCTGATACTTTTGTCCGTAGAGAAGCAACTCGTCGACATCGAACTGTTCCTTGACTCCAAGTTCATCCAGAGCTGCATCAAGTTCTTCCCGGTTGGGCGGCTTGCCGTGCCATCCCACCACGTTCTCCATGAATGAGACGCCGCGACCTTTGTTGGTGTGACAGATAACGACCGTCGGTCTGTTCTTTTCGGAATGATTGCGGGCGGTATTCAACTTGTCAACGAGGTCGTCCATATTGTGACCGTCGGCTTCCATCACCCGCCACCCGAAGGAGCGGTATTTGTCCGCGAGCGGGTCAATATTCATCACTTCCGAAATCGGGCCGTCGATCTGCAGACGATTCTTGTCGACAATGAGAATCAGGTTATCCAGCTTGTGATGTGCGGCAGACATGGCCGATTCCCAGATCGACCCTTCCTGCTGTTCGCCATCCGAAGAGATGACAAATACACGGAAATCCCGATTGTCAAGTTTCGCGGCCAGGGCAACTCCAACACCAACCGAAAACCCCTGTCCAAGCGAGCCCGAAGAAATCTCTACTCCATCCAGGTCTTTCCGGTGAGGATGTCCCTGGAATGGCGCCCCGAGCATGCGAAGTTTCATCAATTCACGCACAGGGAAATAGCCCGAAACGGCTAACGAGACATACAGTGCAGGCGCTTTGTGACCGGCCGACCAGATGATCCGGTCTCTTTCGGCCCAGTGCGGCTCCTGCGGGCAGTGTCGCGCAACCTTTAGATATAAAGCGGCGCAAATGTCCATGATCCCGAGTGTTCCGCCCGAATGACCCGATCCGGCAGAACAAAGCGAGATTAGATCGAGGCCTCGCATAAAGCGAGCCTTCTCGGTCAACTGTTCGACAGTGTATTCTCCCGGTCGAGGAAATTCTTTTTGTTGGGTCACAGACACACCGGTCATCCTGTCAATCGTCTAATAAGTTATCTATCATTTCAATAAGGTACATAACCGCTCGGGTAAATCAACCCTCAGGCGATCGATTTCAGTATTTTCTTCAACTTCGCTTCGAGCTGCTGACGTGTTCCCCGATTAAAGATGACAAAGTCAGCCTTCTTGCGGTATTGCGCATAAGACATCTGGCGACTCTGGCGTGATAGCACATCTTTGCGTACCATTCCCCGCGCTTCAAGTCTCCCCAGTCTCGTTTTCTGGGAGGCGTGGATCAAAAGGACACGGTCAACCATTCGGTCGAGGCACCAGTCTAATAGCAGGGCAGCGTCGATCACCACCAAATCGTGATGTCTGGCAAGCCGTCGCAGTTCAGATTTGAGCTGCCTGAGAAGCGGCGGATGAACAATCGTGTTCAACTGCTTGCGGGCACGCTCGTCTGCGAATGCGATTGAAGCAAGCTTGGCTCGGTTTAGTTTGCCGGACGGTGTGAGTATGTCCTCGCCGAATTGTCGGACCAGACGATGCAGTATGCGCGAATCGGTCTCCACGACCTCACGGCCGATCTGATCAGCATCGATTATAGCAGCCCCCAACGATTTGAATATTTCCGCCGCTGTGGATTTGCCTGCGCCAATCATGCCGGTGAGACCGAGTATCATAGCCCCCAAGAAACAACAAGTGACCGAATTTCACAAGGCGAAGTTTACGGGTGAGAGCTCAGTCGTTCAACGAACGCCCATAACTACAAGCCGCATGCTACCATACACCAATAACTTACCGACGTCGTATCGACTGATACTTTACATGATGACTGGCTCGTCCGAGCATTCTTCCTGGTGGAACTCTGGCTAAATGACATGCATTATGGACACGCTGAGCTCGGTTGGATTATAGAACGAACTGCCAAAAGGCGGCTCGGACGGCAGCACATCGAGATAACCGTTCGGAACGGGCGCATAGTAGACCCGGTCGTTTACGTCATTCATCGTATGGCTGATATTGACATCCAGCGACACTTTTTTGCTCACACGTATTTCAGTACCGGCTCCGAAGTTGATTCCGGGCCGTGTTTCCCCCGCTCCCGATGATGTCTTCCAGTAACGGTGTAGCTGCAGACCGCCTTCCATATACGGTGAAACCAGACCTCTGGCAAACCTGGCGCGGAGGCCGGCCTCAAACGTAAAATGACGGATCTGCGCCACGTTATCAGGGTTGCCTGAAAAATATCGATAATCCACATTGTATTTGGTGCTGTTGTTATAAGCCAGACTGAATTTGAGCCCGATCGTGCTGGACTGGTAGGTCAGGTACTGAAGGTGGAACGTCGGCGCGACATCGAGCTCATCCATGTCATCCAGCCTGAAAGACGTACCCACAGATAGTACCGAATACGGTTTGAAATCGGATGGAGAAGCGATCTTTCCCCAATCGTTAACGTCATCCTCGGCGACAGAGGATGAAACAGCAACAGTGAATAACGCTGCGGCGAGACAAAGGACGCGAACACTCTTCATAGGACCCTCCTTTCCTACTTATAATATAGCCGAAGAACTACTTAGCGTCAAGCCAGTTGTCGCCGGTACCGAGGTCAACGAGCACCGGAACGTCGAGCTTGACCGCCTTCTCCATGCCGTCCCTCACAAGACTTTTCATTTTCTCAAGCTCTGATTTATGGACGTCGAAAATGAGCTCGTCGTGCACTTGAAGAACCATTTTTGACTTCATCCCCGCCAATTTTCTGTGGATATTCAGCATTGCGATCTTGATCATGTCGGCGGCGGTCCCTTGAATCGGCGTGTTGATGGCGGTCCGTTCGGCAAACTGACGAACGGCGAAGTTCTTGGCCTTTATCTCAGGGAGATACCTTCTTCGCTTGAATAACGTTGTCACATACCCGTTTTCGCGCGCGAACTCCTTAGTCGTTTCGATATAACTCTTAATGCCCGGATATCTTTCAAAATAGGTATCGATGAACTGCTTGGACTCTTCAACCGTGAGACCGGATTGTTGGGACAGACCGAATGCCGACACACCGTAAATTATGGCAAAGTTGGCTGTCTTGGCGGCCCGGCGCATCTGAGGCGTAACAGCATCAATAGCAACACCGAATACTTCGGCCGCGGTTCTTGAGTGAATATCTTCGTTGTTCTTGAACGACTGGATCAGTCCCTTGTCTTTGGAATAATGGGCGAGAATGCGAAGTTCAATCTGCGAATAATCCGCCACCAGCAGCTTGTGGTCATTGTCGGCAGGTATGAACGCTTTGCGGATTTCACGACCCTCGTCCGTTCGTACCGGTATGTTCTGAAGATTCGGGTCGGTCGACGACAATCGCCCCGTCGCCGCGATAGTCTGATTGAACGACGTGTGCACCCGACCGGTCTTTGCATTGATCAATTTCGGAATAGCATCGATATACGTGCTGGTCAGTTTGGTCAGCTGGCGGTAGTTCAGAACCAGCTTGGGAAAATCATGGATCATCGCAAGCTCTTCAAGCACCTTGACGTCAGTGGCAAATCCCGTCTTTTTCGCGGTCTTGCCTTTTGTGGGCAGTCCCAGCTTTTCAAAGAGGATGTGCGACAGCTGTTGTGTGGAGTTGATGTTGAACTCGCCGCCGGCGACTTTATAGATCTCCGCTACCAATGAAGCGATCTTTTTCTCCATCTCTTTTGAAAGCTGTCCCAGAAATGCCGTATCAATCCGGATGCCGGTCTCTTCCATGTCGGCCAGCACCTTTATCAGCGGAAGCTCAACATTGTAATAGAGATGCTCCATATCCAGATCATGAACCAGCGGCGCCAGTTTTCCACGGAGCCGGTAGGTATAGTCGGCGTCCTCAGCCGAATAGAACGTGGCCATTTCGACAGGTACGGTAGCGAAGCTCTTTTGATTCTTCCCCGATCCGATGAGATCCGTGATTGGCTGCATTTTGTAGTCGAAGTATTTCAGGGCCAGGAAGTCGAGCGAATTCTCACGGGCGGATGGATCCAGCACGTATGACGCGAGCATGGTATCAAAACTGATCGGCTCTATGTCCAAACCGTGCCGGTGAAACACTTCAAGATCGTATTTAATATTCTGCCCGAATTTCTGAACTTCTTTCGCTTCGGTAATCCGTCGAAGTTGCGTAATCGCCTCTTCAAAAGGCAGGTTCCTGCTCTTATCCTCACTATGACCAAGCGGGACGTAGTATGCGGTTCCGGCTTTCATCGCCAGAGAGACTCCAACCAGCTCGGCTTCGAGCGTATTCAACGATGTCGTCTCCGTGTCAATGGCTATTTCTTTGGCTTTCAGACATTCCGAAACGAGCTCTTTGAGCTCTTTAATTGTTGAAACAAGACGATAATCGACGCTTGTGTTGACCGGTTTTTCAGCCGGCAGATCAGATTGCTCCGCATCGGGCATGACCTGTTTAAGGAGGCGGGAAAATTCGAGATCCAAAAACAATCGCTTGGCCGCCTCATAGTTCACTTCTTTCCTCTTCAGGTCATCGATCTTGAAGTCGAGCGGCACCGAGGTATGGATGGTCACCAGCTCGCGAGACATGATAGCGCTATTGACGTTCGCAGAGACTTTTTCTCTGACACCCTTGGCGGTAATGCGATCATGGTTCTTAAGAATGCTGTCGAGCGAGCCGAATTGCTCAAGCAGGGTATCGGCAGTCTTGGGACCAATGCCGGGAATTCCCGGGACATTGTCGGAGCTGTCACCCATCAGGGCGAGTTTGTCGATCACCTTCTCAGGGTACACTCCGAATTTAACCTTTACCTCTTCCGGTCCCATTTTTTCAGCCTCGGTCGACCCACTCTTTGGATAGTAGATATGGAGATTATCCCGGACAAGCTGAAAGTAATCTTTGTCTCCCGTCACACACCAGACATCGAAACCTTCGGCCGCCGCTTTTGTGGCGATAGTTCCTATGACATCGTCGGCTTCGTACCCTTCGAGTTCGAAGACGGGGATATTGAGCGCTTCGACCGACTGCCTGATGCGTGGCAACTGATCTACCAGATCCTCAGGCATCTTCGCCCGGGTTGACTTGTATTCCTTGTACATGTCATGGCGAAAGGTCGGCTTGGGGGTGTCGAAGGCTATCGCGATATAGTCCGGCTTCTCGTCGTTGATAATCTTCAAAAGTGAGTTTACAAAACCGAACGTAGCCGACGTATTCTCCCCTTTTGAATTAATGAGCGGATTCCGGATGAAGGCAAAGTAAGCACGGTAGACAATCGCGGAGCCGTCTATCAAATAAAGACTCGGTATCTTACTGGTCATCGATACAACTTCCTGTTCATAATGTACTCAAGTACTCCGGCGTCGAGATGCCGTCGCATCTCTATGGTCAGTTCTCCGCCGCGAATCGCCCGGCGAATATCGGTCGATGAAATGTCAACGGCGGTTGTCATAATATATTCGATTTGCGAGGCAAGTCCATCACTTCCGATCGGCCGGTCAAAGCCGGGACGTGTTCCCGCTACGACCGGCACCTCACGGAGTATTTCTTCCGGATGACTCCATTCGGGAAGTTGACCGATGTTGTCGGCGCCGATCAGAAAACAGAACACCACATCGGGAAAGGCGTCCTTGATAGCTCGAATAGTGTCAATAGTGTAACCGGGGAGGTCGTGTTTCTGTTCGATATCACTTACTGCAAAGCCATTTTCGCCGGAGACCGCAATATGCAACATGGCGAGCCGGTCTTCATACGATGCTTCGGTACCGTTTGACTTGAACGGATGCCTGAAACTGGGGACCAGGATGACCCCATCGAGTTGCTTCAGGCTTTTGATGTCACGCGCGAGTGTAAGGTGGCCGGCATGGACTGGGTCGAAAGTCCCGCCGAGAATGCCCCATCGCTCGGACGGCTCAGGACTCGGCATTCTCCGCCCCGGTATCTGTCAAAGATGTCTGTTGAATCTTTTTCAGGTATTCGTCGGCGTCACTTTTTTTCTTACTGTCGGGATAATCTTTGATGAATGTTTCGAAGCGTTCTTTAGCCAGATTATAGTCTCCGCTCTTGTACGCCTTTTCGCCGGACCTGAAAGCTGACTCGACCACCAGCACCTTGGCTTTCTCAGAAAGTTCGCTCTGAGCAAAGACTTTCAGAAAATCAGCGAATTTCTGCCGGGCATCGTCAAAATTCTTCAGCTTGAAGTCCATCATCGCAATTCCGAAAGTCGCGTCAGGCGCGAACGGTGTGTCCGTGTAGTCATCGACCACTCTTTGATAGTAAATTTTTGCCGCCTTGAAGGCTCCGACATGGTCATAGACATTCCCTGCTTCATAGAACTTCTTGGCCATACGTGAACGGGCCGTGAGTAAATACTTCTGTGCATCGGGGACGAGTTCCGATTCGGGGTAGTCGATGATGAAATCCTCGAACTGCTTGACCGCGGTCTCCAAATCACTCTGATCGAGCCCGTAGTTCTTCGGCGTACCCTCGAAGAAGCAGACCGCTTTCATGAAGATTGACTGTACGAAATAAGCTGATGCCGGGTAGTTCAGGACAAGCCGGTTGAATTCTACCTGCGCCAACTGGTACTCTTTATTTCGATAGTATGAGAGCGCCAGATAGTACTGGGCTGTGTCCACGATCGGTTCGCCCGGATAATTGTAGACAATCGTCTGGAAATAGGTTACGGCGGGGGCATATTTGGCCGCATCAAACTTCTCTTTTCCCAGGGCAAACAGTTCGGTCGAAGTCTTGTTGGCCAGCGAGATCTTCCCACCTCCACAGCCAATGAGCCCCACCGCGATAACGGTGAGCGCAATCAGAGTAACCAGATTACGGTGTCGATATGTCAAACCTTGTATGTCTCCTTCAGCATCTTGTAATTCTCCATTATCCGGTTCAGGTAGCCCTTTGGCATAGGCTTTTTCTCCCGAATCATGCCACGCAATCTGCTCTCCCCAAGATTATAGGACAGCAGAGCCTTTTTGACATCTCCGAACTTAAGGATCTGTTCGAACAAATGAAATGTGCCAAGCTTAATGTTCGTTTCCGGCTCAAACAGCGTTTGGGAACCCTCCCAGTCGATTCCGGTTCGGTTGGCGACATCTTTGCCCACAAATGGAATGACCTGCATCAGGCCGCGAGCGCCGGCCTTGGACTGAGATTCTTTCTTGAATGACGATTCAGTAAGTATGATTGCAAGAAGAAACATCGGATCATATTCGTACTTCTTGCTCTCGCTGTAGATGACTGTGGTAAGCTTACCCACCTCGTCCTGGTTGAAACCAATCTGGAAATCATCAATGGCCTTAAATATCTGAAGTTTCTCTTCCAGCTCGGAGATTCTCTTTTGTTGAAATGAGATCTGCTTCTGAAGTTCGAATTTATCCTTGATGAGATAAACGAGCAGTCCCGACTGCAGGAAATAGATGAGAACCAGCAGGAATGCTATCGGCCGCGACAAGAAGATTCCCAATTTGTCGAACTGAATCATATTTTAACCCTCGAGAACAGTGCCTTTCAAGTCATACCCGTCGGCCTCGGTCACTCTAACCCTAAGTATGTCACCTATTTTAACCGAATCTCCGGATACATTAATTTCCTGATCGACATCGGGGCAGTCCGCACGGGTCCTACCCAGGCCGGTGCCGTCTTCGGTCACGGCATCAATGATAACATCCTGTACAGTCCCTATCAAGCGGTTATTTTTCTCAAATGCTATCTCCTGCTGGAGGGTCATAAGCGCATCAAGACGATCCTGCTTGAGCTGTTCAGGTAATTGGTCCGGCAATTCGGCCGCGGGTGTTCCCTCTTCGGCTGAATAAGTAAATACTCCCATACGATCAAATCGGTTTTCAGCTACGAATTCATACAGCTCTTCAAATTCGGCGTCAGTCTCACCGGGAAAACCGACGATAAACGTGGTCCGTATCGCCCCACCCGGGGAAATCCGGTGAATGCGCTCAAGTAGTCTGTCAATTCCCTGACGATCTACTCGGCGATGCATGGCTGTCAGAATGCGGGAGTTTACATGCTGCAACGGGAGGTCAAAGTAATTCAGCGTCTTGGTACCGGACCCCAGATACTCGATTACAGCTTCGTCGAGTTGCGCCGGATACAAATACATCAGTCTGATCCACTCTATGCCGTTGATCTTCTCCAATTCCTGAAGCAGAGTCAGCACGTTGGGACGATCTTCACCTTTGTAGTTATATCCGTAGAGCGTTGCCTCCTGTGACACCAGTATGATTTCCTTCTTCGAATTCCTCGCCAGGTAGTCCGCTTCGGTGAGAATAGAGTCAAGTGGTCTACTGCGGAATTTCCCACGCATGCCCGGGATGGCACAATAAGTGCACCCCCGGTCACAGCCGTCGGAGATTTTCAGATATGCGTACGGAAAGTTGTCGGAGATGAAGCGATTATTCCAGGTAAGGTACCCGAGCTTCCGGGCCTCAATTCTCACCGCCTTGTCAAGATGTGTGGAACCGGTTACGGCCTGAGCAAGCGAGTCGAGCGCTCCCAGTCCAAAGGCGCCATCGATTTCCGGCATTTCATCGATAAGCTCGTCACCGTGCCGCTGGGCGAGACATCCCGATGCATACAGCGTGCGAAGCGTTCCCCTTTCTTTGAGCCTTCCGAAACGGAGAAGTTCGTTTATCGACTCTTCCTTGGCCGGGAGAATGAAACCACAAGTATTCACGACAATCGAGTCGGCTTTGTCCGGATCATTGACCGGTTGATGACCTTCGAAAATCAGGCGCGCGGCGATATAATCCGCATCAACGTCGTTTTTGGGACATCCAAGCTTATGTATATAAAACTTCACTTACAACCTTACTCTTTCAACGGAATCAGGAAAATCCGGCACGAAAAGCTCCGGGCGACAGAGCGGATGATATTCCTGCTTGATAAGATAGATGCTGTTCAATTCATCATTAACATCGTAATAGTCAATCTGTTTCAAAAGATACATCGCGCTGTCGATCGTCACCACCATCGAGTCGGGGAAATCGCCCGCCGCATCATCCTTTCTCACCAGTCGATACTGATAATTCAGCTTTAACGGGTGAGTCGTATATAACTCATCAAGTTTCAGGACAAAAGAGATTTCGTCATCCGAGTATGTAGCACTGTCAACCGACTCGATCACCACCTGATTATTATCCGCCGAATAGCTGTAGACGTTCTTCAAGTCGCAGATGTATTGGTCATCGCCTATTGTGATATTGTAGCGGCCATCGGAGGCAAGCCAGGCGGTGCCCAAAATCGAGTCCACGATATCGAAGACACTCGATTTGACGGTATTTACGAACTCCAGTTTGCGACAACCCGCCAACTCGAGGTCTTTTTTGATCCGGTCAAAACTGTCTGCCGCAGTCGCAAATCCGAAAAGTGAGACAGCCAACAGGAATTGAATTAAGATATTTCTCATTCAGGCTTTATACGTGAGTTATGGAATTCAGTTCTGCTCGGATTTTACTTGCGGGCCTGCCTCGGAACCGGCAAAAACCGTCTCAAGGTACGTCTTGTCGACCAACACTTCGCGGGCCTTCGAGCCGTCGAACGGTGAAACCACTCCGGCTTCTTCCAGCTTGTCTATCAGTCGGGCCGCTCTCTGATACCCAATTCCCAAACGCCGCTGGAGCAGTGAAACCGAGCCCTGCTTATGACGGATCACTACCTCGCAAGCCTCTTTGAAAAGCGGGTCGCCGAGGTCGACTTCCGATTCCGCTACTTCACCTTCGGATTGACTTATCGTATCAAGGGCCATCATCTCTATTCCCTGACCCTTGATAAATGATACAATAGCGTCGGTCTCTTCGCTTGAGATGTAGGCGCCGTGGATTCGGACCGGTTCAGGCTGGCCTGTCTGAAGAAATAGCATATCGCCGAGGCCGAGTAATTTCTCCGCCCCGTTGGCATCGATAATTGTACGGGAGTCGACCTTGGAGGATACCTGAAAGGCTATTCGTGATGGGAAGTTTGCCTTAATCAATCCGGTGATGACGTCGACCGAGGGCCGCTGGGTGGCAAGGATTAGGTGGATACCGACCGCCCGGGACATTTGGGCAAGACGTGTAATCAGCATCTCAATTTTCGAGCTGGTTGCGGACATCATCAGATCTGCGAGTTCATCAACACAAATGACGATATAAGGCAATTTGTCTTCTTCGTTGGTCTGCCGGTTGTTGAAGTCAACGATATTGCGGACCGACACGTTGGCTAAACGGCGATATCTTTTCTCCATCTCCACCACCGCATCGGCGAGTACTTTCTCAGCGCGCTTCGGATTAGTAACAACCGGCCGTCCAAGATGCGGGATCCCGGAGTAAACCGACAGTTCAAGCATCTTGGGATCAATGAAAATAAATCGGACCTGGTGCGGGTGGAGTCGGTAAAGCAGCGAAGTTATCACGGCATTCATGCACACAGACTTGCCTGATCCGGTCGCCCCGGCGATTAACAGATGAGGCATTTTCGAAAGGTCCGTCACAAACGGTTTGCCGGACGTCGTCTTTCCAAGAGCCAGTGGCAGGCGCTGGTTCATGTTCTGAAACTCGCGGGCCGAGAGAATATCCCGAAGGTAAACCATTTGCGAACTTCGATTCGGTATCTCGACACCGACGGCGGCCTTCCCTGGTATCGGAGCAATAATTCGGATCCGCTTAGCCTTGAGTGCGAGCGCCAGATCATCGGCGAGATTCACAATTTGATTGACTTTTATGCCTGTTCCGGGCTTGAATTCATAGCGTGTGATAATCGGGCCCGGAAACTTTTCGATCTCTCCCTCGATGCTAATTCCAAACGTCTCCAGCGTTTCCTTCAACATCCGGGCGGTCAAGGTCAACTCCTCGGCGTTCACCGAGGTGTCAGAATTGGGATTTTCCTTCAGCAGTTCAAGGCCAGGATAGGTGTAATTGACGGATTTGATTTTGACCTGGGGCGCGGCCTTGAGAACCGCGGCTTTCTTCCTGTCACTGGCCTTCTTTTCCGACAAACCGGATTCGGCGTCCAAGTGCTCGTCGTCACCCGCCGCTGCATCCGGCACTTCCTCTTCGGCCGCTTCAAGATATGAGTGAAATTCGTCGCGCCCGGATTCGGGCTCCTCTTCTTCATCTGCATCCTCGTCCGATGAGGAACGGCTCAGCCAATCAAACGAGAAGATCTGTCGAACGACTCCGGCAACCGCAGAATACACCTTTTTGAACACCTGGGCGCCGGGAAGTCTGAGATGAGCGGCCAGAAAGGGGGTAATCGACGTATATAGCATTAATAGGATGAATACAATGCCACCGAGGAGCAGATAGGAACCAAGTTCCCCTACCATTTTGACTGAAATGACTGTCAGTTTCTCCGTGAAATACCCACCGGCTATACCGTAGTCTACGCTAAGCACTCTGGATGCGACGGCGTGAATATTGTAGATGATCGTCCCCAGAAGCGAGATTACAAACAAGAGGAAAGTGTTGAAGTTGAGTTTCTGGCTCATTTCGGACTTAAACAGACGCAGCGAAATAAGGATAAAAGCGAGCGGCAGGAAGTAGGACAGCCAGCCGAGAAGCGCAAAGCAGAAATACGAAAGGTAAGCGCCGGCCATTCCCCCCTGGTTGCCATAACTTATTTCAAACGGACTCAGGTAATGATCCACCTCACCGATTATGCGGATATCGTCAATCGCTCGGTGACTGACCAGCGATACCAGGAACAACAACGCCACGACAAATAATATGACGCCGATTACCTTGCGCTTTTTCTCTTCGGAACGTTTTTTTCTGCTTTTTGCCATAACCTGATTATAGTGAGTTATACGAGGCGAAAATGCAATTTAAAAACTGCACAAAAAAAGGCAGGGACAATTCCCTGCCCGTAAATCTTGATATTCAGCACCCTTACTTTTTGATCGCGTCCTTCAAGTGCTTCCCTGCTCTAAAAACGGGCACTTTAGTCGCCGGAATGGTAATGGTGGCACCTGTCTGCGGATTTCGGCCGGCTCGCGCTTTGCGTTTAGAAACGGTAAAGGAGCCAAACCCTGAGAAACTGACTTTTTTCCCCTTTTTCAGTTGATTGGTAACACCGGTCATGAATGCCTGAAGTGCCTCCGTCGCCTGTCGTTTTGAGATCCCAGCCTGTTGAGACATCGCCGCAATCATTTCGTCTTTGGTCATGTACCCCTCCATGGGACTTATGAGTTGTGTGTTACGATTCCTCGACTAAGTAGGCCATATTGTCCTTATTTGTCAATAAAAAAAGTAACGCCCTGGCATCGTCCTCGATCATCGTTGCAGCGACTGCGTGAAGCTGCCATAGTTGTTGTCGATCTTGATTTCGGGCAGCGCGCTGACAAACAGCCGGAATCCGAATCCGCGGTTTGAGCCGACGGGAACCCAGTAGAGCGATCCGGACCAGCAATGTAACGTCTTGACAATATTTACAGAATTTCGCACCGTGACGCTCCGGCCGATATCGTACATCTGGGTATATGTAACCGTCGTAGTCGGCGTCAGCGAGAATCTCAAGGTGAGATTAATGAAGCTCGACTTATACCAATTGCTTCCACGACCACTCTCTGAATAACTGTATGTCGCCGAAAGATTCCATCCGGTGGAGGTAGCGGTCGCCGGCGACGGCTGAGTAAGTTGTGAGGCCGAATCGACGCCTCGAGGAAGGCCCGACGGGTCATCAAAGAAGAAGTTCTTTCCCATGAGATTCAGCGTAGCATTGACATTGAAGCTGTTCAGATACGGCTTGAAGAAACTGACATCGTTGGTCCCCGGCTTGTAAAATGAATGAACCATGTTTCCACTCAGACTGGATATTATCGGCAACGCCGATGACTGGAAACTTGTGCCCAGGTCTGAGAGGTGACGGTCCGGTTGCTCGAAGTCATAACCGAAACTCGAAGTAACCGAGAGTAACTCCAGATTCTTCTCGCCTGCCCCCTGCCTTACTTTGGCCTGATATAGCTGATTGAGAGTAAAGTTCAGCCGGGAACTCTTCGAACTGGCGGCTCCCGTGCCCACGTATTTGCGCACATTTGGATGACGATTAATGTCGGGTGTATAGGAATAGCCGACCGACGGGGTTAACACCTGACGAAAACCCAGCAGCCCCAGCATATTCGGATATACGGTACCGTAGAGTTTGGTGTTCGCCGAAACGCTTGCGTTGTATGAGTATGTACGGTATGTGGTCGAGGTATTGATGCCTGCTGCCAGCGACTGGTCTGTTTCATAAACACGAATCCAGGTCTCCGCATAGCCGAACTGCGGGATTATGTTCAGGTAGTTGCCCAACCGTATCGACGGCAGGGTAAGCGAAGGATTGTGGGAAATCGTAGTAAACTTTCTCCGACTGTAATGAGAAACTGTATCCTGCAGATATGTGGTATCTATCGGCTGGCCAAGACTATCAACAATAATCGAGTCAATTGCGCCCGGGAACACCGAGTCTATTGTGCTGCGACTGGCAAAATTGCTCAGGCTGGGGCTGTAGCGGACAGTCAGCTTCTGGTACCAATGTTGATTGACTTGTCCCGAGGCATCGCGGCCGCCGCTTCCGAATGGATAGATGGTAGGAAGCGACAAATTCAAGTTCGGAATTTGATCAGTTCGCGTGTCTTTATCTAGGTTTACATAATGGGTCGCATTTCCGGTAAGGGACACTGATTTGGAGAACCGTTTGGAGAAGGAAATCTGCGATTTGGTGTCGCGGTTCAGGAGCTCGTCGATATTCTGTGAATAGTCGGTATAGTACGATTTGTCAGATTGGAAGTCTCCCGAGGCGCGCACCTGAAAACTCGGCGTTATGGTATGATTGTATGCGCCGCGAAGAGTCCATCTGGTGCGTTTGGATTCCGAGGCTACGAACGTGCTATAATTGGTTACACGGGTGTAATTTCCGTTTAAGTAACCGTCGAGCACATATCTTATCCGGTAATTGAACTGACCGTTGAAATTGATTGTCTGGCTCTGCTCGAAATAATCGAAAGCGCCCTGAAAATCATAATATTGAGTTGCGGCCCAGTAGTAGCCCACATTCTTGACATATCGTTCTCCTCGTTCAAATTGACCGAACGTGAAGGGCAGAAATCCGGAATGTCTTCCCCGTTTAAGCGGAAATACGTAATACGGCAGCGCAAAGATCGGAATCCGCTCGATATAGAACACTACCGGTTTGGCGATCAGTTTATCGTTTTCGATAAGTTTCATGTGGCTGGAGTAGAAATTGTAGTGCGGTTCCGCAGCATCGCATGTGGTATAGCGGCCCTGGTCAACATAGAAGATATCTTTCTGCTCCCGAAATAACTTCTTGCCGTAGTAGTATCCGGTTTGATAGTTGGTCTTCGATTGTACGATGCGTCCTTTTTCGGTGTTTACCGAATAAAGCAGGTAATCCCCAAAGATTTCTTCATTCTTGTCCTTCAGGACCACCGGAATGAAATTCGGTTGAATCTGGGCGGCCATGGAATACTTGTCACTCAGGGTATCGAGATACCCCGAGTATGCTTTGATAAGATTTTCTCGGGTGTCAAACTGGATTTCGTGGGCATCGAGTGAGACTGTCCCGGAATTCACATGAGCCGACTCGTGCAGACTTATAACGGAATCCATCACAGCATATTCGATCCATCGGCCCTTGTAATCCACCGTATCGACTTCCTTGACGGCCACTGAATCCTTTGCCACTATCTTACCGCTGAGATAGGACCCGATGGCGCCTCCGATGACATCGACTTTCTGCAGTTTCTCATCGTTGACAGTGAATCTTATCGTATCGCCTGAAACGGAATTTTCCTGGGTGTCAGTGCCGCCTCGCGGAGACGGATAATACCAGGAGTAGGCCTGACCATAGGTGAGAATACTGCTCATCTTCCCCTGGGCAAAGAACATCTGAATGCGCTGTCCTTTGAGCAGAGATTTATCAAAGTATCCTTTCGTGGAGTCCACCGGTTCCTTGAATTCACCGTGCGCGGAATCGATGACATCGATGTATTCCAGCGCCTTGTTCTGGAAGTACACTGAGATCAGGTTGCCGGCAATAGTCGACTCACCTCTCGTCGCGGTCGGCTGATCGAACAGGTCAAGCACGTTCCCGTTGGTTTTCATGCGCGCACAATTCGAATGAGCGCCGAATTCCTTCGATGTTATCTTCACATCACCGATCGCCTGCGCATCTTTTGAATCGGCGTCATAACGGAGGGTGTTGGCCACTACTTCAATCATAGCGGCCGTGTCGGGATAATTTATGTACAGGGTCGGACGATTCTCCATGACGAAATACTTATCGGGTCTTCGATAATATGCCTGCTGACCCACGGCGTACAGAGAATCTTTGTACGACCAGAGCTCGACCTGCCTGCCAAGCGCCAGCATATCTTCGGCTTTCGTGTTGTAAAAGACGGAATCGCCCTTGAGCCGGTAGTCCTTGTCGTCGACGAGGACATTTCCGTTTAACCTGACGTTATCCCCTTTTTGCCAGCGGGCTGAATCGCAATAAATGTTTCCCGTTGAAGTCTTAAATTTGACGTGACCGACAACGTAGGTTACATAACCGCCCTTTTCCATCACCACCTCAAACTGATCGGAATGGTCAAGCACCAACCCTTCCCTTTTGGTCCCCTGGGCCACTGATATTGAGGCTGTCAAGGACAGTAATATGACCAGCGCACCGATCTTACCCATGGCTCATCAGCTTGGTCACGATTTCAGTGTATAGCGGAAGGCGTTCTGCCTGAGCTCCGCCGAGTTGCGCCTGACGGATATTACCTCCGCCCTTCAATCCTTGAGAAGAAACCAGTTCGCGCGCCATTGCTCCCGCATCGCATCCGCTCGCCTCAGAGGTGGCAATAATTGCACGTCCCTCTGAGTACAACAGGGCAACACCCCCTATTTGACTTGCGACCAGGCCAGCAAGCTGTCCAAGCGCCTTACTGTCAAACACTCCGATATCACAGACGACTAATTGGCACGATCCGGCTGGTCTGGCCATATTGCTCAACTGCGACGCCTTGATCGGGATCAGTTCCTTCTGCATCTCAGACACATCGCGACGCAACGTCCGGTTCTCTTCCGCCAATTTCTCAAATTTACCCGGGAGGTCGCTGACGTGACAGGTCAGGGACTGGGATAACTGGCTGGTTACGTTATATCTCATCGCGTAATCCTCCAGCGCCTGCTCGCCTGAAAGGAATCTTACCAGCAGTCGTCCCCGAATTTTCTCGGTTCCCACCAGTTTCACACAGAGAACTTCCGATGTCCGGCGGCAGTGTGTTCCGCCGCAGGCTGAGTAATCCAATTCACCGATCTTTATTACCCGGAGCGTTCCTGAGCGGTCAGGGACTTTGCGTAATGGGATTCTGTCTATTTCGTCGACGCTTACAAAGAGAATGTCGATAGGCAGGCTCTCGCCAACGATCCGGTTGGCAAAAGTCTCCGCTTCCATCAGATCCTTCTCGTCCAAACTGTCTCGATTCAGCTCCACCGCACCATAGTCTTCGCCTAAATGGACCGAGACTGTTTCGGCCCGGGCTGTCTGAATGAATGCCTGGCTAAGGATGTGCTGAGCCGTATGCTGGCGGCGATGACGGGTCCGTCGTTCTTTATCTATCCTTCCCTTCACATGGTCGCCGGCCTGTCCCACCGGCTTAGCAGTCAGGTGACGGACCAGATGCGCTTCATCTTCCACTACCTTGATCACCGGTATGTCGTTCAGAAAGCCGGTATCAAATTGCTGACCGCCTGATGTGGGGTAAAAGGCAGATGCCTTGAGGACAGTGAAATACCGCTCTCCGGCATTGCCTGTTTCAGTAATTTCCGAACTGAATTCAAGCAGGTCCGGGTCAGTATAGTAAAGTCTCTCTGTCACGATACTCCTGAAATCTGGATCTTCTACCCAATTCTTTTTACTCCCATAGTCCTGCGAAGTTTGGCGGTATCTCAAGCCATACTATTTACAAGACTCCCGACAGTCTCTACTCGTACTTCAATCTTATCGCCTGACTTCATCGGGGCAATTCCCGATGGCGTGCCGGTGGAAATCAGGTCACCGGGAAGAAGCGTCATCACCGATGAAATGTAGCTTATCAAATATGGTATTTTGAAAATCATCAGTGAAGTCCGTCCGGATTGTTTGATTTCATCGTTGAGAATCCCTTCCACCAGCAGGTCGCGATAATCAATGCCCGTGACAATGTGCGGTCCGACCGGACAGAAAGTGTCAAATCCTTTGGCACGCGACCACTGACCGTCCTTTTTCTGCAAATCACGCGCGGTCACGTCATTCACGCAGGTATACCCAAAGACATAGTTTTCCGCTTCAGCTTCACTCACATTCCTGGCCATCTTCCCTATCACGACACCCAACTCGGCCTCATAGTCTACGCGCTCGGACTGCGACGGATGAACGATCTTGTCTTCGGGTCCGATTACCGATGAAGGTGGCTTGAGAAAGATCAGGGGGTACTCCGGCGCCTTGTCGGCCGAAAACGATGCCTGAACGTGGGCGTGATAGTTCAGGCCGATACAGATGATTTTCGATGGCTCGACCGGAGCCAGAAGAGTCAATCCGGATGATTCAACCTGATTTGAGGTCTTATCGATACCGAGCCAAGGAGCCTGTCTGAGAATAGTGACTTTATCGCCGGATACGAGGCCGTAATCGGCCGACGTCGAACCGGGTTTTCTAAAACGAATATATCTCTCGGACATAAAATCTGCTTCCCACACTTGAAGGTTGAAAGATCTGTCGTCATTTGCGCCACCAGCGCGTACCGGAATAAACGCGCTCGAGGGCGGCTAAGCAACATTTTATCAGACCTGTTTGTGCTTCCACCGACCAAGACTGAACATGAAGGCAAGAATGGCCGCCTTGGCCAGAGAAGTAAACGTAAGTGTCCACCAAACACCGTTTATTCCCCAGCCGGCCGTAGACGCCAGAAAATACGCGAGCGGGATTCGGGCCAGGGAAAACGGCACAAGAATGAGCATCGGCGGCAAAGTGTCACCCGCCCCTCCAAATGAGCCCTCGAGCACGATCTCAAGCGCCATCGCGCTTTGCGAGAGGCCCAGGATGAAAATGTAATTGGTGGCAATCTCGTGCACTTTGGGATCGACGGTGAAAACCGATGCTATCTGCGACGGCAACGTGACAAAAAGGACTGTAATGATAAACGTGATCGACACCGCGATCCCGGCCGACCCCCAGGCACATTTGGCCGCCCGGTCCGGCTTGCGAGCGCCGAGATTCTGCCCGACCATGGTCGCGGCCGCCACGGCGAACCCGGAGCACGTGAGGTACGAAAACGATTCCATTCGGTTCCCGATTCCCATCGCCGCTCCGGCCGTGTCTCCAAATTCATGGACAATTCTGATGAGAAACCAGTAGACGACAACAAAAATGAGCTGCTGGCTGGACACCGGGATACCGATGCGCGCAATACGGTACATCGACTTGAAGTCAGGTCTCAGATGAAAAAGTCGATCGATCCGGTAGCCGAGTTTCCCCTTGATGAGCAACAGCGTGATCGTAATCATGCTTATAAAGACCGCGATAGCAGTAGCGACACTTGCTCCGACCACTCCCATGCGCGGAAACGGTCCGAGACCGAATATCAGCACCGGGTCCATAATCATGTTCACTACGACTGCCAGCACGCCTACCAATGTGGGTGTTCGTGTGTCACCGGAAGCCCTGAAGACGGCATAAATAGTTTCATTCCACCAAAACAGGATTGTCGACAAGAAAAACACACGGACATATGGCAACGCCCAGACAAAGGTTGCCTCTGGGGTGTTCATGAAGCGGAGCAGGTATGGTGCGAAGACAAATCCGAAGGCTGAAAATATCACGCCAAGCATCAGCGCAAATGCAATTGCCTGTTTGATAAAGAATCGGACTTTATCGAGTTCACCCGCTCCAACATGGCGCGATATGAGCGCAGTTACTCCGACCGATATGATGGAAATTAGCGCAAAAATCGTCCAGATCATCACCATCGATGATGTGATCGCATCCTGAGCGTTCGCCCCAAGCTTGCCTACCCAGAAGTAATCGGTGGTCGATAAGGCAAATTCCATGAACATGCCCATAACGACTGGGAAAGCCAGCGAGAGAATGGTGCGGGGAATCGGGCCCGAGGTTACCCGATTTTCTACCGAGGCTGCTATGTTGAGTTCCGACGCCAAGTATAACTCCTGTTATCGCCGCCAATCTATATAGCAGCATCGTATGATTCAAGCGAATAGAGTGACGAGCTATTGCCCCGTGATCAGGAGTAATTGTTACTATTTCGGGCTTACCGGATTGATGCCAAGCCGTTGAATGAGATAGTCAGGATCGAGATTCTCGTCGGTCCCGCGTTTGAGCAGGTCCCGCCAATTATAGCGGCTGCCAAAGCGGAAATAGTTCTGGACAAGAAAGGCGCGAACGAGGGGGTTGGCTGAAACGGTACCATAATTCTTATAAAGGAAATTCATGGTTTGCGCCGCAATCATGTCGGCATAAAGGTAGTTTTGCAGATAAACCGGATGGGTAGTATAATGAATGACCGCCGCCCAGGGTTGGATGTCATCGTGGCGCGGCAAGCGCATATAGCGTTCAAAAAGGTCCCAATACAATTTGTTCAGGTCCTGATTGGCATTCTGATATGCTTCGAATTCGAATGTCAACCGCACCAGAGTCATGCGAAGATTAATAATGTCCTGTTCGTGTTTGGCCGCCAGGAAATCATCTACAACCTGCGATGGCATATGGGCGTACGTCATCAACCACTGCCTGTCATCCATGAAGGCGGCAACCGTCTGGGCCATTCCTTCCTGCCATGCGCCTGACAGTATATTTGAGAACAGATCGTCCGGCTGGGACACGAATGCCATGTGAAGCGCGTGGCCGGTTTCGTGAGTAAGCACTCGTGTGCTGTAAATTCCCTGAGTCAGATTAGCCAGCACCCGCATATCGTACGGGGCCTTTATAGTGAATTCGTACGCGAACTGGGATTTGCCCGGCCGTGACTCAAGGTCGAAATAGATAGGAAGTTTATTCAGGTCGAATCCGATTCCTTCCAGACCAGTCTCCAGATAGATCATTTGTGAATCGACAGGGAAATAGCTGTCAACACGCTGATTGACGTCGTCGTACGCGTAGGCAAGGTCCCAGATCTCCGGTGTGGGTGTCTTGAGTTTCACTCTGATCTTCTCAAGAATCTGCTGATAGGGGACATCGCTCAGTGAATCCAGCCGTTTGAGGATGGACAAATACTCGTTCATGTCGAACCTCTCCAGGTCAAATGAAAGCGCAAAGTAAGAGTTGTAGCCGGCACGCTGAGCGGACTGGTTTCTCAAGCGAAAGAGTTGGCTGAGCCCGTCAGCCATTTCATCGCCGACCGAAGACCAAGCCCGATAGGCCATCTCGCGGCGGCTTCGATCAGGGTCGGTGCGATAGGTAGCATATAGGAAATTGTCGGTCTGAGGCTCGCCGTCAAAATCAGCTCGATAATTAATCTGCAGGGAAAGCAAAGAATCCCGGAGTGACGATATATCCCGCCGGCTTTCAATACCGGCCCCGGCCATCATACTGTGAATGAGCTCCCAGCGACGAATATTTGTCTCATCGGTCAACAATGATCTGCCGTTCTGCAGCGTGTTTATCGTATTCTGGTCACTTACAGCTTTGTTGTAAAGCGCCTCGAAAAATTTGAGGGAATCGGAGTGTCCGGTCGTATAGAACCGCCAGTTTTCTCGGGCCAGTCGATAATTAAGCCAGTTGATTTTTGCCTCAACCGTATTCAGGGCGGTCATTACTTCGTTTTTCGACAAGGGCTTCTCTTTGCATCCGCCAACCAGCAGTAGTGCAAATGTGAAAACAACACCGTATCTAAGATACTTACGACGCAACACTAACCTCTTTCTACATCAGCAAAATATGAGAGTGCCATGGCATAGCCGTAGTAGCCAAATCCGGTGATCTGACCGCGGCACGCACCGGCAATTACCGATTGATGGCGAAACGGCTCACGAGCATAGATGTTGGACAAGTGGACTTCGACGGTCTCGACGTTTACCGCGCTGATAGCATCCCTCAGGGCCAGGCTGTAATGCGTGAACGCGCCTGGATTCAAAATCATGCCAAGTGCATCGCGACCCTGGCTCTGGATAAAATCAATCAAATCTCCTTCGGAGTTCGATTGAAAGAAGACCAGTTGGAGGTCAAGGTCTTTCGCCAGTTCGTCAAGCCGACTGTTCAGTTCCTCGAGCGTCTGATTACCGTAAACATCCGGTTCCCGTTCGCCGAGGAGATTGAGATTCGGGCCGTTTACGACCAGAATTTTACGCATTCCTTCCTCCGTGCCGCAAATAGTAATCGAGCATCGCCGTTATCGACTTTCGAACATGAGCAGTCGCCGGCGTTTCGACAATGATAGGCTTTCCGGGCCGATCAAGCAAGATGAAATGCGACTTGTGACCTATCCGTTTCTTGTCCAACAACATGGCCTTTATGATCGCATCCGCCGAGAGCTTCTGTTTCGGAACCAAATCGACCCCTCGCTTGACCAGCTCCCGGTATTCGATAAGTGCCCGTGTTCGCCTCGGGTTTTCCAGCATGCTCAGTTCCGTAGCCGCCAGAAGACCAAGCATGACTGCTTCCCCATGTCGCAGTCGACCATATCCGCTGACTTTCTCTATCGCATGTCCAAAGGTATGTCCCAGATTCAGGACCATCCGTCGGTAAGATTCGCGCTCGTCCGCCTGAACGATTTCCGCCTTGTATTTCGCGGCGATGACAATAAGGTCCAAAATTTTCCTGTCTTCGATATATAACCCGTTGTTCAAATAATCCGCCAATGGCTCGGTCATTGTTTTGCCGACTAAACCGGCATATTTCAGTAGTTCTCCGAATCCGGAAATCAACTCACGAGTCGGTAAGGTATGCAGATACTGGCAATCGCACCAGACGAACGATGGCTGCCAGAAGGCCCCTATCAGGTTTTTTCCCAAAACATGATTTATCCCGGTCTTTCCGCCAATGGAGGCGTCAACCATACCCAGCAGAGTTGTGGAGACCACTCCCCATCTGATACCCCGAAGGGTCGTGGCGGCGGCGAAACCGACAAGATCGCTGGTGACTCCACCGCCTACCGCCAGCATAAATTCGGAGCGCGCAATCTGCTGCTCCAACAGAAACTCATAGAGACGAGTCAGTTCGGCCAATGACTTCGATTTTTCACCTGAGGGGACCACAACTTCCACTGTCCCCGGAATCGCGCGGAATAATTCTGAGAGCCTCTTGCCATGCAGGGCATAAAAGTTTGCATCGTAGATTACAAATAGCCTCTGTCCCTGAAGCTGCTGCCTGAGATAAAGCGCCAGTTTATCACTCAGACCGTAACCAACTGTAATATCATATATTCCGCTGGCGAGACTTACTCTAATCCTGGGCATAGATTCTTCTGATTTTTTCTAATAGCTCATCGACAGTTTGGGCAGGTGTCCGATCGGTTGTTGACACCTTGATATCAGCCTTGGCGTAATTATCCTGACGTTGCCGCAGCAGGGAACTAATTCGCCTCTTGAGAGCCTCTTCCCTTTTCGCATCAGTCTTTGCCGCTACCTTGAGCATCGGCCGGTCTTTTACCTGAGCCAGACGTTTCAAGAGTTCCGGCTGGGAGCAGCTCAAATATACGACCGTCCCCGACTGCTCTGCCAGGCGAATAACTTTTTGATTCTGGAATGCTCCACCGCCGAGCGCGATCACTTTAGGAGAATTAATGAACGTGACGACGTTGAAAATAACTTGCTCTTCCTGGACTCTAAACCCCTTTTCACCGATCTCTTTAAAGATACTATCGATCGTTTTCTTGAATTTGCGCCGTATGATGACATCGGTGTCGTAGAAGCGCATTTTCAGCTTCTTGGCGAGCAGAGGGCCAATGGTTGACTTGCCGGAACCGGAAAAACCGATCAGATAAATGTTTTTCTTTGACGGCATAGTAATCGCCTCTTATTTGGTGAACACGTCGTCATACACCGTCTCAAGCTTAGCTGAGAGTCCGGTCCACAGATTCCATGAACGGATTGCCTGGCCAACCAGCATTGCTGAACCGTCGATTGAGAATAATCCATGGCTTGCCGCCTGGTCAACAATAACATTCCCCCGGTTGTAATTGAGGTCGTAGTAGATCTTCCCGGGGCGCCATTGGAATGATCGTGGAATCGGTGACCTTTCCGGCTCATTCCAACCGCCCAGCGGGGTACAGTTTACGACAATATCATAGGCAGAGGCATCAGTCTTATCAAACCTGCTCGTAAGACATAGGTCAAGAGCGAGCTTGCTCATGTGACGAGTCAGCGAGTCCCTGAAGTCTTCGAGACTTGGTCCCGTACGGCCGACTATTAAAAAGCGAGAGACTTGATAGTCCGTGTAAAGACTGTGAACTGCCGCCTTCGCCGCGCCACCGCACCCAAGAATGATCGCTGTTCCCTGTTTGAGCATTTCTCTATGCTTCGCAAGTGGGAGTGAAAATCCAAAGCTGTCGGTGTTGTATCCGTGCGTTTTGCCTTCACGAATCGCAATCGAATTAACTGCCTCGAGTGCTTCGGCCACGGGGTCGATCAAATTGAGATACTCAATTACCCGCTTTTTGTAGGGAGTGGTGACGCTGAGGCCGTCGATACCACTCTTGAGAAGCTGCTGGAATCTGGTCGGAAAATCATCGGGCGGAATATCATGGAGGTCAAAGTCACCGTGAGTATTCGTGTGTTTGAAAATCGAGGCGAAGATATCCCGGGAACGCGAATAGCTTATTTTGTGTCCAACCAGTCCGAATGTGAATTTCCTGGTCACCCGGTGACTTCCTGTAATAATTCATAGAAATTAGGGCACGAGATTCCAACCACCGAATCGTCGTCGATCGTCGATGGTCCGACCAGAAACAGCCCGGCGATTGAGAAAGCCATGGCGATGCGATGGTCACCAAATGATTTGAAATCTGCGGCCGGAAGCTCCTTCCCGCCTTCGATTGCCAGACCGTCTTCGAGCACTCCGCATTTGACACCCATCGCCCGGAGATTGTCGGCTACCGCTGTCAATCGGTCGGACTCCTTCACCCGCAGCTCCGAAGCATCGCGGATCAGTGTCGTACCATCGGCGAACGCAGCCATGACTGCAAGTATCGGGATTTCATCGATCATTCCGATTACCGTTTCGCCACCGATCTTTCTGGATTTCAACTGACCTCCGGTGACCGTTACCGTTCCCCGCGGCTCATTGGATACAACAACACGATCCCTGATTTCCACGGCGCACCCGATCGTGCGCAAGTGGTCCAGAAATTCAATCCTGGTCGGGTTCAACCCGAGATTCTCGATAGTAATCGTCTGTTTGGAGATCGCGGCGGCGGCCAGGAAGAAGGCGGCTGTCGAGATATCACCAGGGATGTCTATGACTCCACCGGTAAGTTTCGCATTTGACGCCAGACGTATCTCCTTTTTGAAGTCGGCCGGCATCTCTTGGCGTTTCTTGCGAGGGTCGATCGGATCAGGCACGAGTATCGGCTTCACTTCACGCACCTCGATTGTTCCTCCCAGCTCCGCAATCATTCGCTCGGTGTGGTCCCGCGTAATCGAATCTTCTTTAAGGTCGATCGAGCAGGATGAAGCGAGGCCGGCCAGAAGAACGGCGGATTTCACTTGGGCCGAAGCAACCGGTAAGCGATACTCGTAGGGCAACAGCTTCCGACCGGCGATTTTCATAGGCAGGTGGTTATTGTCCGCAAACAACTCCGCCCCCATGGCAGAGAGCGGATCGATTATCCGTTTCATAGGTCGTCTGGAAAGCGATTCATCCCCGGCCAGCGTGACGGTCAGGTCGGAACCGGCCACGATACCGGACAACAGACGGGCGGTGGTCCCGGAATTGCCGCAATCTACGATCGTGTCCGGAGCGGCCGACAATACTTCCGGCGGAGTAAGTGTAATAGATTCAGAGGAAGATTCGACACGCACCCCGAAAGCGGTCGCTGCCCTGAGCGAACTCGCACAGTCAGCATTATCCGGAAAATTCCTGACTGTTATCTTATCGTGAGCCAGGATGGACAGAAGCGCCGCCCGATGCGCAATCGACTTGTCCCCGGGTACTCTGATAACGCCGCCGAATCTCTTTATGGGAGAGATCTGACGTTTCATCAACAGGTCCTGCCGACAACCGGAGCCAGCGCCCGCATCTGGTCCATGAGCTCACTGAACATCTTTGGTGTTATCGACTGGGGACCATCGGATAAAGCATTCGCCGGGTCATGATGAACTTCAATCAACAGACCGTCGGCGCCAACCGCAATCGATGCTCTGGACAGCGGCAGGATTTTATCCTGACGGCCCGTCCCATGACTCGGATCTGAGATAATCGGGAGATGACTTGCTTTCTTGACAAATGGTATCGATGACAGATCGAGCGTGTTGCGGGTATGGTCGGCAAAAGTACGCACTCCGCGTTCACACAGAATCACATTCGGGTTGTCCTCTGCCATGATGTATTCGGCCGCCATCAGAAACTCTTCGAGGGTCGCGGACATCCCGCGTTTGAGCAGGACCGGTTTTCCGGTCTTCCCCGCTTTCTTTAACAAAGAGTAATTCTGCATATTGCGAGCGCCGATCTGGATCAAGTCGGTGTAACTGGCTACCATGTCGATAGTCTCCGTATCGATTGCCTCGGTCACGATAGCGAGTCCGAACTTCTCTCTGACCTCCGCGAGGATCTTTAATCCTTCCTCTTTCAGGCCCTGAAAACTGTACGGCGACGTGCGTGGCTTGTACGCTCCACCGCGGAATACTTTGGCGCCGAGTTTGGCCACCTGTTCGCCGATTGCCATACACTGTTCGCGGCTTTCCACCGAACAGGGACCCGCCATCACCACAAATTCGGGGCCGCCAATCTTTACCCCGTTAACGTCGATGACCGAATTATTCGGATAAAATTCACGGCTGACCAACTTGTAGGGTTGGGTCACGTGGATGATATCCTTGACTCCTTTCTGGGCAAGGATTTTATCCGAATCGACCTGTGCCTTGTTGCCGGTGACCCCTATCGCCACCCGCTGTGCCCCCGGAATCGGGTGTGCTTTCAACCCCATCGACTCAACTACTTGACAGACCTTCTCCACCATCTCCGGTGAAGCTTTGGTTTCCATTACGATAAGCATCTATGTCTCCTCAGGAAGGTGACGCCGGCCACCGTCCGTCTTTTTTCACCTGTCTCGAAAAGAATTTATATGGTCGCCATCATTTATACGCAAAGAAAGAACTAGATCTAGGTTACAATGAGTTTCTCAGTAACCGGACTACATCTCTTCTGGAGCCTGCATTCCCAGCAAAGAGAGACCATCGTGAATCACGGTCTGCGTTGCCTTGACCAACGCAACTCTCGCCGCGCTCAAGGGCGCATTCTCAGATATTATACGGTCAATCCGTCCCTGATTGTCCTTGCGCTGATACACTTTGTTAAAAGCGCCGGCAAGTTTGAGCAGGTGGGTCGAAACGATGTTCGGCTCGAACGACCTGGCCGCGTCTGCGATGGCATCGGGATAATCCGCCAGCAGCTCCAGTACCCGCTTTTCCTCTTCGCGCTCCAGAAGTTTAATAGCGATATCACCGTTGATCGCTTCGGGATAATTTCGCATAAGAGAGCACAATCTCGCGTGAGTGTACTGAAGATAGGGACCGGTCTCACCTTCGAAACTCAGCACCTCGTCCCAATCAAAATTTATGTCCTTTTGGCGTCTGACTGAAAGTTGCGAAAACATCACCGCCCCGATCCCGATCATCGCCGCCGTTTCCTCGAACCTGGCCAGATCGGGATTTTTTTCTCTGATCTTCTCTCGCGCCAGTTCGATCGCTCGGTCGAGAACGTCATCCAGAAGTATAATCGTCCCCTTGCGGGTCGCCATCATCTGGTCGCCAAATTTCACCCACCCAAACTCAATGTGCTTTGCCCGCCCGGTCACCCGTTGCTCGGCCGGCACCTTCTCGGCTTCCTCCAGCATCTGGACAACCTTAAAGACCTGCTTGAAATGATCGGACTGAGCCGAGCCTACCACGTAGAGCATTTCATCGAACGGATAGGTCTTCCATCGGTATAGCAGCCCGGCAATATCCCGGGTGGCATAGAGCGTGGCGCCATCCGCCTTGCGAAGCAGGCAGGGCGGAAGCTGCGGATCATGCAGGTCGACCACCAGCGCTCCTTCCGAGACTGAAGTCAAACCGGCTTTCTCGAGCCGGCCGATCACGGCATCCATCTTGTCATTCAGGAAGGACTCACCAGTGATCCAGTCGAATTCGATATTCATCTTCTGGTAGACTCGGTGAAATTCCTTGAGTGAGATATTCTTGAATCGCTCCCAGAGGCCGACTGCCGCTGGATCACCATCTTCAAGTTTCTTGAACTCCATCCTCGCGAGTTCATCCAGTTGTGGGTTCTTTTCCGCCTCGACGTGGAATTTCACATATAAGTCCATCAAGTCGGCAATCGACGGTTCCTCCTGCTTACCCCACCGGCTGTATGCAACAATCATCTTGCCGAACTGCGTGCCCCAGTCCCCGAGGTAATTGATTCCCATCGTCTCATAGCCGAGTTTCACAAAAATCCGCTTTAAAGCATTACCTAAAATAGTCGTACGTAAATGGCCAATACCAAATGGTTTAGCGATATTCACCGATGAATATTCAACGAGTACCCGGTGTCCCTTACCGATCGACGAGGTCCCAAAGCTCTCACCTTGCCCGAGAATACTCTGTAGAGTTTCTCCTGCTTCGTGAGCAAAACTGGTGCGGCAATTGATATATGCGGCGGCAGCTGAAATCTCTGAGATCAGAGGGAGTGAAGTACCCAAGCTGCTGTTCGCCACTGAAGCAATATGCGACGCGATATCTTGCGGTTTTTCTCCAAGCAATCGGCTGTACTTGAAGACGGGAAATGCGAAGCGTCCCATTGACGCGTCTTTGGGCTTCTCCAGTCCTGCAAGGATGAACCTGGGATCAAAGACCTGATCGCACCCAAGTTCGGCGAATTGGATGGGATAAACCCGTTGAAATGCCGTGGCCAACGCCTCGGCGAATTGCTCAGTGTAACGATTTATCAACATTGTTTAGGCACTCAGTATCAACAACATAGGTACAAAGGGAGTAAATAACGGTATAAATGATGAATTGTCCAGAACTAAAAAGACCTATCAGAGCGCCTCTCGAACGGAAGTGAGAAACTTCTCCACGACGTCGATCGATCCCTCTTCCGTAGTGCTGGATCGAATCAGTTTAATTAGAGCGGAGCCGATTACTACACCATCGGCGTAACGCGCTAATCGGGACGCCGTATCAGGCGAAGAAACTCCGAAACCGGCAACGAACCTCCGGCTCAAGAGTCTTCTCAAATGTTTGAGGTAAGCATCGGTCTTGGTGTCAAACGTCTTTCCGGTACCGGTAACACCGGTCACGGTGACAGCATAAACGAAATCCGTACTGGCGATATCGATCATCCGAATGCGATCATCGGACGATGTCGGCGAGACCAGAAAAATCAGCGAGACAGCGTGTCTTGCCGCAGCCTCTCGTACCGAACCGGCCTCTTCCACCGGCAGGTCCGGTATAATGAGACCGTCGACACCGTGGCTGGAGGCGTCTCGGATGAATTCTGTCACACCATACGCGAGCATCGGGTTATAATACCCCATGAGTATTAGGGGAATATTCGAGAATTTTCTTATTCCGCTTACCAGATGTAATATCTTTTTTACACTGATCCCCCCCTGGAGCGCGGCATACGACGAAAACTGGATCTCAGGTCCATCGGCCAGCGGGTCCGAAAATGGCACGCCAAGCTCTATAAAATCCGCCCCGGCTCGCTCGGCCGCTTTCACATACTCGACAGTCAGGTCAATACTCGGATAGCCGGCAGTAAAGAAAGGCACGAGCAGTTTCCGTCCGCCATGCACAGACACGAGATAGTCGGTAATTCTATTTCCCATGCGAGTTGTCCCAATCCTGAATAATGCCCATGTCTTTATCGCCCCGGCCGGAGAAGTTTATGACTACGATTTCACTTCTTTTGAACAGCTTCGTGTTTGCTATGACAAAGGCCAGTGCATGGGCTGTCTCGAGCGCCGGGATAATTCCTTCGAGCTGTGACACCCGCTTGAATGCGTCGACCGCTTGCTCGTCGGTAACCGCACCGTACACCACACGTCCGGAGTCTTTGAGATATGAGTGCTCAGGCCCGATTCCGGGGTAATCCAGACCGGCTGAGATTGAATGTGGCAACACTATCTGGCCGTCGGAATCAAATACCAGATAGCTGTATGAACCGTGCAGCACACCCGGTTTTCCTTTGGCCAGCGGCGCCGCGTGGTGTAGCGTGTTCAATCCAAGCCCGGCCGCCTCTACTCCATACAGGCGAACTTTTTTTTCTGACAGGAAGACATCGAATATCCCCATCGCATTTGACCCGCCGCCGACACAGGCTACTATTGCATGCGGCAGCTTGCCGAACTTCCGCCTGGCCTGCTGCCTGACCTCGCGGCCAATGACCGACTGGAAGTCTCTCACAATCATCGGATATGGGTGGGGTCCCACCACCGACCCGATAATATAGAACGTTTCCCGCACATTGGTTACCCAATCGCGAAGCGCCTGGCTGGTGGCATCCTTAAGTGTCCTGGATCCGGATTCGACCGCGATGACCTCCGCTCCAAGCAAACGCATCTTCTCGACATTCGGCTTTTGCCGCTTAAGATCTTCGGCACCCATGTAGATTACGCATGGCAAACCGAATCGTGCACACACTGTCGCTGTCGCCAGCCCGTGCTGTCCGGCGCCGGTTTCAGCGATTATCCGCTTCTTCCTCATGCGTATCGCCAGAAGGACCTGTCCGACTGTATTGTTAATCTTGTGAGCGCCGGTGTGATTGAGGTCCTCGCGCTTAAAATAGAGCCTTGGGCCCTTCAGGTGCTCGGTCAGCCTCTCTGCAAAATAGAGCGGACTTGGCCTGCCCACGAAGTCGGTCAGATGCCCTTTGAGTTCCGCCTGGAATGTCCGGTCCCGACAGACCTTCCGGTAATTTTCCTCCAACTCATCGAGCGCAAATATGACCGTCTCTGGAACGTAACGGCCCCCATACAGGCCGAATCGGCCGTATCGGTCAGGAAGGTTCTTCTGTTTCTTCGCCATATCTTATCTCATCAATCCTGTCGAAAAACTTTTCCATTTTCTGCGGTGATTTCTCGCCCGGCTTGCTCTCAACTCCGGAATTCACATCCACAATCAAAGGTGCGAATACTCTTATGCCTTCGGCAACATTGTTCGCGTCGATACCGCCGCCGAGCATGAGGTTACGGAGTTTCTTGGGTGGTTGCAACGACCAATCGAAAGTCTGCCCGGTTCCGCCGAACTTTCCATCACTGCGGCTATCCAACAGACAAATGTCGGCCATCGAATGAAGCAGGTCGTGATAATCCTCGCGCTTCTGAATATGGAACGCTTTTATGACTTTATAGCGTTCCCTCTGAATTTTGACAATACTGCTCTCAGCTTCGTTCCCTGAGAGTTGAATGTAATCAAGACGGAGCCGTTCGGCGATGCGAAGAACCGTGTCGACAGATTCGTTAACAAATACACCTACCCGCTCGAGGGTGGGCGGAAGCCCGCGCACAAGTTGCTGAGCGTTGGCGCTGCTCACATATCTTGGCGACGGCCGGTAGAAGATCATCCCGATCAAATCGGCCCCGCATTCCCAGGCCAATAGTGCATCGGCCGGACGCGTTATCCCGCAGACTTTTACTTTGAACCGATTCATGCGCCTCTCAAGGTGTTGAGCAGTTCAACCGGATCGTTTGAAGTCATCAGCGCCTCGCCAATCAAGAAACTGTTGTAACCGTCGTTGGTCAGCATTTCTATGTCATTCCTGGTAAAGATGCCTGACTCCGCAACTCGGATCACATCCTCAGGAATTTGATTGGCGAGCCGTCGACAGGTATTGATATCTACTTGAAAAGTATCCAGATTTCGATTGTTCACACCAATTATTCTGGCGCCGCAGTCACTGGCGATTTCGAGTTCATTTTCGTCATGGACCTCCACCAAAGCATCGAGTCCAACATCTTCGGCTAACACGAGGAAATCCGTCAACCTGCGCCGTGACAGTAACCGGACAATCAGCAGAACGGCATCGGCGCCCATATATCTGGCGTGGTATACTTGATACGGATCAATCAAAAAATCCTTGCACAGGACCGGAAGGCCGCTCTCCTGTGACGCCGTCTGGAGATATTCAAAACGACCAAAGAAATATGTCTCCTCCGTGAGCACCGACAAAGCCGATGCCCCGCCGTCACGATACTGCCTTGCCAGTACGGCCGGGTCAAAATCTTCGCGAATTATCCCTTTCGATGGAGAACCCTTTTTGATTTCGGCGATGATGTTCGTTTTGGATGTATCACCTAATGCTTCCCTGAATCTGAATCTCCCCTTCTCGGGCAGATTAGCGACTATGTCATCCAGAGGCAAATCCAGCATGAGAGCTTCGACTTCTTCCCGTTTCTGCTCCGCAATTCGTTCCAATATGGTGCTCATGATAACGTCTCTCTGACCAGGGACCATTCCGAAGTCGTCTCTTGTTTTACTTCGGCCTTCTTAAAGAATACATAGAATACCAGAGTCGATACAACATAGAGTATAATCGTAATATTCATGGTCACGGTATATCCATAGTGCTGGATCAGGCTTCCGCCCAGGGCGGCGGAGACCATCCAGGCCGACGTCCAGGCAACCATAAGGAGGGCGTTTACCAGACCCTGTTCACTCTTATGCGATAGCTCCATGCCCAGATTGGTGACGATCGGCTGTCCGAGATTCATCAAACCTCCTCGGAATATGAAAGCCACGAAAGCGAGTGGCAGAAAGTACGAATACGACAGTACGAGCATGAATGGTATCGAGGCGAGCTGGGTCAGCACGACCGCTCGAACCAGTCCGAATCGTTTGGCCAGTACCGGTCCCGCCAGTGAGCCGGCCAGCATGGAGAATTGAACTACAAAATAATATAGCCCGATAGTGGCGGGAGACAAGTTAAAGCGGTCTTTAAAATAGAGGTTCAAAAAGGGGATAATCAACCCTGCGCCCAATCCGACAAGAAAGTTACAGAACGAGATTCTGAAGTAAAAGCCACCTCGCTGTTTAAGCTGCTGACGGCTCAGGGTGATTCGTCTTTCTTCCGCTGAGGGTCGTGACGCCTTGATCATGCTGAAAGGAATAAGCGCCAGCAGGCCGATGACAATGCCCGCGTACAGCGTGTACTGATAACCCGTAACGATGCTCCCGGTGTAATCGCTGATAACGGTTACCAACTTGCCCGAGCCGATTGATCCCGCCATTCCGGCAACGAGCATGATGCCGTAGGCCGCCGAAAAAAGATGTGTGCGTTCGGCGCTGGTGGAATTTCTCATGTAAAAAGGGGCGGCGCCTACGCTAAAGAAAGTAAATGAGATTCCGGCCAGAACGGAGAACAATATCAGCAATTCCAAAACCTGCACGCTCGTAATAAAGTAGCTGAATAGGCCGAACAGAACAACACTGACCATAAGAACCAGCTTAAGTCGGATGCGTCCCAGGATAATCGCGGCCGGGATGGCTATGGCGGTCATGCCGATCGCCCGCGATGATATCACAAGTCCGATTTTTCCTTCGGCGAATCCGAGCTCCTGTAAATACAGGTTGAGCAATAATTGAAAGACGTTGGACGTGACCCCCATCAAAAGCGATCCGAACAGATACAACCTCGCGTTGCGCGAAAATTGTTTCAGGAATGACCCGTACTCCCGGGCGCCGAATTTGAGCTGTTGATAAAATCCGGAATGCGGTGCGAGTTCAGACTGAGGGTGGGTTGAAATGGTTGACATAGCTCAAGCGTTGGAAGCTTTTATCCATGAGGCAAGCTTTTCTTTGGCGGCGCCTGAATCTACTGCGACGCGGGCATGTTCGACCCCTTCCCGGATACTTGCCGCTTTGCCACCCACATAGATTATTGCGCCGCTATTGTACAACACGGCATCGCGGTAGGCGGACGGGTCGCCTGCCAGGATCGAATGGAGAATTTTGAGATTCATGCGAGCGTCGCCGCCGGCAAGGGCATCGGATGGATATGATTTAAGCCCCACATCCTCCGGGTGCAAACCTTTGTTCGTTATAGTCCCTTCCCTGAGCTCGATATAACGTGTCTCCGCGGAGACGGAAAACTCGTCTAAACCATCCTTGGAATGGGCCGTAATGACGTGCCGCGAACCAGTCATGGCCAGCACCTGTGCAACCAGTGGCAGCAGATCCATGTTGTAAACGCCCAGTACCTGATGCTTGACCATCGCCGGATTGGTCATGGGGCCGAGAATGTTGAAGATTGTTCGCATCCCCAGCTCTCGACGAGGCGCTGCCGCATACTTCATCGCCGGATGGTAGAGCGGAGCAAACATGAAACCGAATCCGATGTCCACCAGGTGCTTCTCTACCTTATCAGGACCGAGTTCAATATTGCCGCCGGATACTTCCAGCAAGTCGGCCGAGCCGCATTTCGATGTCACCGAGCGATTGCCATGTTTAGCCACTATTACACCGGCCGCCGATGCAACCAGGGCCGCAGTGGTCGAGATATTGAAACTATGAGAGCTGTCGCCTCCGGTCCCGCATCCGTCAACCGTTTTCTCCGAAGGTGCGCTGACCTTCACGCAGTGAAGGCGCATCGTGTTGACAAATCCGGCCACCTCCTCGACCTTCTCCCCTTTGAGTTTGAGCGCTACGATAAAGCCGGCGATCTGCGATGGTGTGGCGTCACCTCGCATGATGATATCCATCGCCTCGGTCGCCTCCTCAAATGAGAGACTTTCACCTTTTGCTACTTTTGCGATAAATGGCTTCAACATCAGATTGAATCCAGAAAATTCTTGAGAATGTCCTTGCCGTTCTTCGTCATAATCGATTCGGGATGGAACTGTACCCCGTAAAGCGGCATAGTCCGGTGTTGTATTCCCATAATAACATTATCGGTAGTTCTGGCTGTCACCGTGAACTCGGTCGGCAGCGAAGCGGGATCAATTACCAGTGAATGATATCTGGTCGCAATAAATGGCGACGGCACGCCCTTGAAAAGTACCGTACCATCATGAACTATTTCAGAAGTCTTGCCGTGCATAAGGCTGGGGGCGTATCCGATCATAGCGCCAAACACCTGGCCAATCGCTTGATGTCCCAGGCAGACGCCGAGTATGGGAAGTTTGCCAGCCAGATTTTCGATAAGTTCGCACATCATGCCGGCGTTTTCTGGCCTTCCCGGACCGGGTGACAAAACGATTGCTTCGGGTTGCATGTCTCTGATCTCAGAAACCGTCATAACATCATTACGCACAATACTCAACTCGGCGCCGAGTTCCGACAGATACTGCACGAGGTTATAGGTGAACGAATCGTAGTTGTCGATCATCAAAATCATATCATCAGTCTTTCATTACCGCGTCTATAACGACCTGCGCCTTGGACCAAGTTTCACGGAACTCTCGCATCGGTTTTGAATCAGCAACAATTCCGGCGCCGGCCTGAACGAAGTAAGTTGTGCCTGTCTTCACCACGGTGCGGATGGCGATGCAAGAGTCCAGATTTCCCCAAAAATCCAAATAGGTCACCGCTCCCGCGTAGACTCCACGACGAAGTTTCTCCAGTTCATCGATAATCTCCATCGCTCGTATTTTAGGCGCTCCGGATACGGTACCCGCCGGGAAGCAGGCCAGCAGGCCGTCGAGAGCCGATTCGCCACCGCTAAGCTGGCCGACCACGGAGCTTACTATATGAATTACGTGAGAATACTTCTCAATTATCATATTATCCTTTACCCGCACCGATCCCGGCGCAGCTACCCGACCGATATCATTGCGACCAAGATCGAGCAGCATCGTATGCTCGGCCAGCTCCTTTTGGTCAGCCAGAAGATCTTTGATCAATCTGGCGTCTTCGTCCTCGTTTGAACCGCGTGGTCGGGTGCCGGCAATCGGCCTGGTCTCAATCGCGCGTTTTTCCACCCGGACGAGCATTTCCGGTGAGGATCCGATTACCGCGTTCGAACCGAACTTGATGAGGAACATGTAAGGCGACGGATTCGTACGACGGAGACGCCGATAGACTTCAAGTTCGGAGCGTTTCGACGCTATATCCCAGCGCTGTGACAGCACCACCTGAAATATATCACCCTCCTTGATAAATCGCTTGGCCTTCGTCACCATCGAGCAGTACTCTGACTGAGTGTAGCGGGCGCGCAATCGCGGTTTTCCTTGAGCGGATCGCTTGATTGTGCCCGCGGGTTTTTCCAATCGGCTTACAATTTCCCGAACGTCTCGTACCGCTTCGTTGTATTTTTCTCTCAGCCCGGGTGCGCCGTTATCATGTAAAATGTTTGCGATTATGACTATCTCCTGCCGAAGATGATCAAACGCTACTATTCGGCTGAACAGACCGAAACGCATCTCCGGTAGATTGATGTCATCAGGATTTTCATCCGGCAGTCTCTCCAGCCAGCGTGCAGTATCATAGGCGAAATAACCTACCGCCCCACCCGTAAATCTGGGAAGGTCACCGACCTTGACCGGCTTGTACACGGAAAACAGCTCGTTCAAGAATAGACGGGGCTCTACCTGATATTGCTGGGTTATGTTTCCTCTGCTCACCCGTACGTATTCACCGGTACCTTCAACTACGAGAAACGGGTCAAACCCAAGGAAGGAATAGCGCGCCAGTTTCTCGCCTCCCTCGATCGACTCGAGCAGAAAGGCATCTTTTTTGCGGGCCGCAAGTTTCATAAAGGCCAGCACTGGCGTATCCAGATCGGCTGGAACTCGTACATGAACCGGGATAACATTCCCTTTCCGGTTCAGTTTTCTTACTTCGCCGTAGGAAATCATGAAGACAGAAAGCTCCCCGAACTAACGGGCACGACCGGTCCGGTCAGTTCAATAATCCCGGTCGATTCATTCCAATGGACGTGAAGCGATCCGGTGGCAAAGACAACTTCGCACTTACGTTCGGTAAGCCCCATGAGGACGGTAGTGCACACCGATGCCGCGGCTCCGGTGCCTGATGAACCGGTGGCACCCGCTCCGCGCTCCCAGTCGGCAACTTCGATCTTACGTCGATTGACCACGCGGACAAATTCCACATTAGTTCTATGTGGAAAGACTTTGTGTGTTTCAATTTCGCGGCCGAGGGTCTTCCAGTCAAAGTCAAAATCGCTGACGATAAGCACAGTGTGTGGATTCCCTACCGAGAGACAGGTGACCGGAAATGCCACTCCGGCTACTTTCAGCGGCGCCTGTATCATGAATTTCTGACGCGTCTTTACGGGGATTTGTCTGGTCTCGAAAGTCGGGCAGCCAAGCTGGGCTTTCATGTAGTAGCCGTCTCTCGTACGTTTGACCATGCTGACAGTATCAGTGGAAACCGCCGTCTGAAAAGTATATGCTCGTCGAGGTTTGTTAAGTAGATATTCGTGCAATCCGGCAATTCTTAATCCATTGCCTGATTTCTCAGCCCAACTGCCATCGGCATTATAAATCTCGAACCGGCGATCGGCCACCGGCGATGACGACAAATAGATGACTCCATCCGCACCCACTCCGGATTTGCGGTCGCAGATGGCCTGCGCGATCCGACCGAGCTTCATTTCGGGAATACGCGTCTGGCCTCGGTCGACAACCAGGAAGTCGTTTCTTAAAGCATGGTATTTTTCGAATGGGATCAGCATAGCGGACTATAAATTGAACTGCTTCAGTTAGCAATAAAAAAAGCCCGCCGGACGGCGGGCTCGCAAACTGGCGGTAAAGGCTAAATGTTCTCTTTGAACAATTCTCCCAGACGGGCGATTCCGATCGCTATTTGCTCGTGGGTTGCTGTCGAGAAATTCAGTCTCAGCGTGTTAAGTCCCCGACCGTCCGGGAAGAATGGCTGACCATAAACATAGGCGACTTTCTTTTCCACTGCCTTCGGTAACAGATCCTTTGCCGACATATGCTCGGGCAGTTCGACCCAGAGGAAAAGCCCACCCTCGGGATGGGTCCACCGGACGCCGGGCGGGAATGTCTCTTCCATCGTCTTTATCATAATATCCCGCTTCTTCCGATAGTCGGCGATAATCTTCTCAATGTGCGGCTCCAGCAATCCTCGCTTGACGAACTCGTAGATTATATACTGGCAAAGCGAGTTGGTATGCAGGTCGGTGCATTGCTTCACTTTCTCAAGCTGCGCCAGAATATCATTGGGCCCATTCAGCCATCCAATCCGGAGTCCCGGAGTGATTATCTTGGAAAATGTCCGGATCGCGATTACTTCATCGTTCCCAAAGGATTTGAGTGTCGGGACGCGTTCCCCGGAAAACCGAATGTCACCATACGGGTTGTCGTCGATAATCGGGACATTGTATCGAGCGGCGATTCTGACCAGTTCTTTACGACGGTCGACCGACATAGTGATGCCGGTCGGGTTCTGGAAGTTGGAAACGGTGTAAATGAGTTTCGGTTTGTACTTCTTGATCTTTTCTTCAACCTGATCGATTATCATCCCCTGGTCATCCATGTCGACTGTAGCATATCGCGCTTGATAGTAGTTGAACGCCTGAAGCGCTCCCACGTAAGTCGGGTACTCGGTTATGATATAATCACCGCGGTCGACGAACGCGCGGGCCACCAGCTCAATCGCTTGCTGACCACCGGCAGTGATGAGGATATTGTCAATTCCACTCGGTGTGCCGCGATCAGTCGCCCGTTTGGCTATGACCGTTCGCAACTCGGAGACACCGCGGGTAAGTCCGTATTGAAACGCTGTCGGACCATAAATGTCGACTACATCGTGCATGATCTTACGAAGATCTTCCAGCGGGAACAACTCCGGCGCGGGCAGACCGCCGGCAAACGAAATGACCCCCGGCTGGGACGATATTTTGAGGATTTCACGAATTATCGAAGCTTCAAGTTTCAAGACGTGCGGCGCTATTTTCCATAAATCGGCATGGGCTTTTTCTTTCTGCTCTGTTAGCATGGGAACGCAGTCCTTTCCTTAACCTCTCAAATACGAAGCATACCTTGCGGGACACAGACCAATTCTGAGTTACAGCATCAGTATAGAAAATGTCGACGCCAAAAACAAGACATAACGGCCTTTTTTGTGAAAGCCGTAACGAACTCGATGCATCAGAGTTTGATCAGAAATTCTTATCTTATTGAGGGGCAGTTTACTAATGAAACGCTCCAACTACTTCCTTCTCAGGGAATCAACATATCTCTGAATAAAGTAAGGTTGGAGCAGCGAAGCTTTGTTTGAATACAGATAGTCAGGCTGTGAGCACTCCCGGAATAACCGGCAACCTGACTTGAATGGCTTTCGATTGGAAATTCAGAATCGGGGAAATCAGTGTCGCCGCCTGAGGCAAAACAGATTTTAGCTTCTGATGTGCGCAGACCTGAGCACGCTCACGGTTTCGTGAAGATCTGTAACTTGCCTCGGCCGCCGGCATAATTTCCCCATCGGCTATCTTTGCCTTTCGATTCCTAACCTACATCCCACCGCAACCATGATCCATTTTCATACCTTGCATGCCCTTGGAGCCGGTCGAGTCCGTTGAAGTCGCTTCATCGAGTTTTTTGAGGTACTTCTGCGGGTCTTTGTTGAAGTCGGGAATGCAATCTGGACAGCAAAAGTAGACGCGGCGCCCTTGGTAGTCAACGTAAGCTTCCTTCTTGCTTAACTTCTCGCCGGAAACCGGGCAGTTCGTCTGGATATTTTCAAATAGTATCCCCTGCTCGGCTGCTTCCTTGAAGTACTTATCCGGATCAGCCTTCAGCTTGGCCGAACACATCGGACAGCAATGATAAACGCGCTGGCCCTGGATGTCCGTGTAAGCCGTTGAATCGATGTCTCCGCCCATAACCGGGCATTTGGTCTGATGCTTGAACTCATTGGGTGCCACTTGATCCTTTGCTCCGACTTTGGCGGAGTCGGCACTCATCGCTGACTGGCTGAAAACCACGGTAGCTACAGCCATCAGTAGTGTGGAAAACTTGCTCACAAATTCTTCCTCTCTCTTCGATTTATCGGTTTGCCGTTTGTCAACGGCTAACCTTGTTTGTTATCTGACTGTATAGTCACCTCTGACCATGCATTCAATTGGCGTGCCGGTTGTCGATAATTACCGTAAGGCGCTATCTTGCAAATAGATAGAAATATCGCTCAGGTTATCCGATGAATGAGCCTTCAATACTATTGTCGAAATCCGATACTATAGTTGATAATATTCTCGATTACGATGTATAATGTCACATAGAGGGCTGAGGCCTCTGAGTCAAGACCAAGCCCATGGTGTTGACAGGTTGAGAGTTATGTTAAATCGAGAGACAAAGACAATTCAGCCGACGGATTCGGCACCTATTTTACACTATCCTAAGACGATGCAGACAAAAAGTGAAAGTCTCTTAAAAGGTTCGAAAATCAAGATAGCGATTGTAGCCGGCTTAATGGCCCTGACGGTGGCGATACACTACGGCTGGGTGTTGGAACCGATATTTGGCCACCAGAGCTGGATTCATGCCATTCACAGCCGGCTCTGCTACATCCCTATCGTAGTGGCCGCGTCCTGGTTCGGGGTTCGTGGCGGGCTGATCTCCGCAACCGCCATTTCTCTCGCTGTGAGTCCCTATGTTTTCTTCCTGCATGGCATGGGAACCATGTCCGAGGAAGTGGTTGAGCTCGTCTTTTATTTCGGTCTGGGTGGCCTGATTGGCGGATTGATTGATCGCGACCTGATAATCAGGAAAAAGAAAGAAGACGCAGAGTTGAAACTGGAGCGGGCACAGAAGCTCTCGTTGATTGGTCAAATGGCGGCCGGTGTGGCTCACGAGATCAAGAACCCGCTGGTGTCGATCAAGGGCGCGCTGGAAATAGTCACCGATCCAAATACCGGGCCGGAAGACAGGCATGAATTTCAGCAGATAGCTTCGACGGAAATCAAGCGGGTCGACAGCACGATCAATGAGTTTCTGAATTTCGCGCGCCCTAAGGAAGCACGGATGGAGCGTATGAATCTCTCCTCTGCTCTTCACGCCAGTCTCAAACAGCTGGAAACTCAGGCAGGTAAACAGCAGATAAGCTTTGCGGCGGATATACAAGATGCCGTTTTCATACATGGAGACCACGAGAAGATGCATCAAGTATTCTTGAATCTGCTCTTGAACGCTCTTCAGGCATCACCCCCCGACTCCCGGATCACGGTGAAGCTCGTCGCGCAAGAAGCAAGCACCGCGCAGATACAGATTAAGGACCAGGGTGAAGGAATTGCTGAAGCTGATCTGGCGCGGGTGTTTGACCCCTTCTTCACCACCAAACATACGGGCAGCGGACTCGGATTGGCACTGGTCAAATCAATCGTGGAGAGTCACGACGGAACCATCTTGATTAAGAGCAAACCTCGTCAGGGCGCGAAAGTCATCCTCACCCTGCCGATTGACGGAGCAACCGACTGATGCCGATACGCATTCTACTCGCCGATGATGACGCCGGAGTCCGACGCGTCATTCAATTCAAACTGAAACAGCGGGGCTTTGAGGTCACGACCGCCGAAAACGGAGCCTCGGCTTTGACAATGCTCAAGCGGCAGGAGTTTGACCTGCTGTTGACCGATATGAAAATGCCCGGTCTCAACGGAATAGAACTACTGGAACAGGCCAAAGGTATCAGGCCGGGTCTTGAGGTCATCCTTATCACAGCGTACGCTGATGTTCATCAGGCGGTACGGGCGATGAAGCTCGGTGCGTTTGACTATCTGACCAAGCCTTTCGAAGATGACCAGCTATTTGTAGCGATCGAAAAGGCCCTGAAGTTCAAAAAGCTGGAGGATGAAAACCGCTTCCTGAAACACCAGCTTGATACTCAAGTCGATGGCTCATATATCCCGGGTGTCTCACGCGTCTATAAAGACATGATCGCGCTAATCGAGAAGATTTCGCCGACGGACGCTAATGTCCTGTTAACTGGAGAATCCGGCACCGGCAAAGAGGTCATCGCTCGCATGGTACATCGAAGGAGCCTCCGCGCGGACAAAAGCTTCATCGCCGTCAACTGCGCCGCCATCCCCAGAGAGCTGATCGAATCCGAGCTGTTCGGCCACGTCAAAGGAGCCTTCACTGGCGCTGTTCGCGACAAGAAAGGGAAATTCGAATTGGCTGACGGCGGTACTCTGTTGCTCGACGAAATTTCAGAACTCGGGGTGGAACTCCAGGCCAAGCTTCTCCGCGTGATTCAGGAAAGAGTGATTGAACCGGTCGGGTCGGAGTCCCGATTGGAAATAGATATCAGGTTGATTGCGGCCACTAACAAAGAACTCAAAGAGCGCGTTGCCCGCGGTGAATTCCGTGAGGACTTGTACTACCGCTTGAATGTCATTCCAATCCACATCCCATCGCTGCGCGACCGTCGCGAAGATATCCCCGCGTTGGTAACCGGTTTTCTGCGCAAGTTTAGTCCCGATCAACCGCTGTCTGTCGATCCGGGCCTGATGGATCTGCTGATGGAACATGAATGGCGTGGCAACGTGCGTGAGTTGGAAAACCTGATGGAGCGGATGGCAATTCTTCGCCGCGCCGATATTCTCACCGAACGGGACTTGCCGCCGGATTTTGGGTTCGCCCTGACCTCCGGGGCACCTGCCGGGACGCCTGCGGCGCCGAATATATCCGAAAATCTCAGCTTTCATGATGCGGAAAAACAGCTGATTGAACACGCCCTGCAAAAATCCGACGGCAATAAATCAAAAGCCGCGGAACTGCTCAAAATCCCGCGGCACGTGCTTGTCTATCGATTGAAAAAGTACGGCATCTTCCACTCGAGCTAAGCGGACTCTGCCCGGCTCGGTCAAACATCGTAGTACAAATCGAACTCATACGGAGTCGGCCGAACCCGAATCTCCATTACCTCTTTGCGCTTTATCTTTGTCCAGTTCTCCAGCAGGTCTTCCGTAAACACTCCACCCTGCACGAGATAATCGTGGTCTTCCTCCAGAGCGTTTAATGCCTTATTCAAAGACGTAGGCAGTTGGTGTATTTTCGTCAGCTCCTTGGGCGTCAGTTCGTCGAGATTCCGGTCGAAGGGAATACCCGGATCGATCTTATTCTTGATGCCGTCGATACCAGCCATCAACATCGCCGCGAATGAAAGATAAGGATTCATGGTTCCATCGGGCGGCCGAAATTCAAAGCGCATCGTCTTGGGATCGCGCTGATAACCAGGGATTCTGATACAGGCGGTCCGGTTGCCTACTGAGTAGGTTCCGGCGACCGGAGCCTCGAAACCCGGGACCAGACGCTTGAAAGAATTGGTCGACGGGTTGGTGAACGCCAGCAGGGAATCAACATGTTTCAGGATGCCGCCGATGTAGTTCAGACCGATCTTTGAAAATCTCGCCGGTCCTTTGGCGTCGAAAAACATTGATCCTTTGGCATCGGCCAGATACTGGTGTACATGCAAGCCCGATCCCGGTTCGTTGAACAGCGGCTTGGGCATAAACGTGGCGGATTTGTTGTTGCGGAAGCAGTGATTCTTGACGAAATACTTCACCTGCATGCTCTGATCGGCCATCTTCAACAACGGGGCAAACTTGATTTCGATCTCATGCTGACCGGCCGACCCGACTTCGTGATGATGGTACTTCAATTCAATCCCGACTTCAGCTATCATGGACGCGATTTCCGAGCGAAGATTGAACGCCCGGTCCATCGGGGGCGCGGCATGATATCCCCGCTTGTACTGAATTTTGTACCCGAGGTTTTCCTCGTCCATACCGGCGTTCCACTCGGCTTCCATTGAATCCAGATAGTAGAACGCCTGATCGGGGCCCTGGTAGAAATTCACCTTGTCGAACAGATAGAATTCGAATTCCGGTCCGATCACCGCCTTGACTCCCGGTTTCACCTTGGCGAGGTATTTCTCCGCATCGGCGGCCACCCGGCGCGGATTACGCGAATAGGGCAGGATTTCATCCGCGGCATCCATAATGTCACAGATGAATGAGAGCGTCGGCCGATCAAAGAACGGGTCTACAAACACGGACGATGCATCCGGCAACGCGATCATGTCGCCCCGCTCGATCGACGAGAAGCCCGGCATCGAAGAGCCGTCGACTCCCACACCGGTGATAAAGAGGCTTTCGGTTAACGACGAAACAGGCAAGGTGATGTGATGCCACAGACCGATCAGGTCCGTGAATTTGAGGTCGATAAACTCGATCTGTTTATCTTTAGCCAATTTGGCCAATTTCCCAAGGGCCATGATATCCTCTCAATGACTATCTGCTATTGTGACAATTTTCACATAATGTACAGTTTTTTGTCATAGGCGCAAGGAAATCTTATGCGACGCCGGGGTTGACTACAAAGGCTCAGGGCATCCGATCCGTGGTGCGCTATATCGCTTGGAACAGTGTATTCGCACGGTAAGCTTTCCTGTCAAGCAGACAATTCATAAGTAGTGTTCTTGTTGGAAACCATTGGCGACCTCACGGTAAAGCTTAGCCAGTTGCCTGCTTATGCTTAAGGCTCCGTGAGGCCAGCGCCGCACACGCGCCGTTGAGGACAAACACGTAGGCTACAAAAGCAGTATTTTCAAAGTTGTAGATTTGAACCGACAGAAAACTTATTCCGAAGCCGAATGTGCTGATAGCGTAGGCGATCCAGCTCTCGGAATGAGGATGGCGATACGACTTGATAAGGGTCGGTATGCTCGCCAGCATATCGGCCAGCAGCGAAAACAGGAGGGCCAGGTTCGGATTGTCGGTAATTGCCCAAAGGATGATGCCGATGATGGCTGCTGCCATCAGGTAGTAGTCGCGCGGTTCACTTTTCCAATAGGCTTTCTTGTTGAAGAAAGAGGCCGCGACGATGAGCAACGGCGTAAGTCCGGCGACAAACGACGTCCATGATAAACCCTCGACGCCCTGCACCCTTTGCGCCACAAAAATGACCATCGGGAAAATTCCCCAAAGCAGCCATGTGATGCGGTTGGGCTGGGCTTTGCCGACGATGGTTTCGTATAAGTAATAGAAGCCGCCGAGCGAGCCGATGAAGGCACCTATAATCGCGCAATATTCGGGTAGCATTGGTTAAATCTACAGTTTGGCAGGTCAGGAGTCCTGCGCTCCTGACATTAGATACATGCGCTTCCTATTCTCCAGGGTGACCCACATCTCCGCATTGAGTGAGAAACCAGCCCCTTCCCCCAATACCAAAAGCCACCGAGCGGAATCGAACCGCTGACCTACTGATTACGAATCAGTTGCTCTACCAGCTGAGCTACGGTGGCTTATTACAACTCTCTTCTCGAACCTCGAATAAAGCATAAAATAGAGATTCGTCAAGATAATTGTTTCTCCAGGGAGTACTTAGCGGTTATCCGGAACCCGGGGATCATATCCAACCGGCGTCATTTAAGGCGATGCCTCTGAGCGAGGAACGTACATACCCATGGACACATCACGGACTACCCAGAAAAAAAACCTGAACCGATCACGCGTATTGCGGTTAAGATAAGTAACCCATTGTGTGAAAACAGGAAAACTCTACGTACATGTCAAACACTGCCGAAATAAAGAATTTACCTTTTCGCGTCAAGGACTGCGCCTTGATCACGCGAATGGCCGGCGTGACCTCAGCCGTAAACCTCAGAGAGCTTCGCGAACGCTTCCTGAGCTGCCCTGACGCTTCTCTTTTTCACCACTTTTCCGAAACTTTGGTTCGACCCAGTTTCGATGACCCGGAGTTCCGCAACGATTTCGCAGTCTGGTCCGCAAGAACGCTTCGGGACCGAATACTTGCTGAACGACTCGGGATTCTCAATCCCTACCGATGCGACTCCATTGAGCAGCTGCGAGAGAAGGTGACGGATGTCCTGGATGAGCGGTTAAGTGAACTGCCTTACGTCCCGTCGGTCCACAAGGGCGATGAATTCATCTTTATGCAAGCGACAACGGTAGTCTTCGAGACCGACTTGACCATCATGTTTCCTATCGAGCTGGTTAAAGCGCTTCCTCAAATGACGACCAGCAGCATATATTATCATTTTGTCGAGGCGCGGCGGCGCACTCCGGGCAAGATCGATGACTTCACCGCATGGTTATCTGAGTTTGGCGAGGGGCAGACTAAGGTTATTGAGTCGCTTCGAAGTCTCGACTTCTATTATCTTACTTTGACGGAGCTGAAAAACGCCCTTATCAAAGCTGTTCAGCCGTTCAATTTCGGAGGACAGTTTGGCAAATAAATCCCTTTCCATGTATGAGCCGATTGTCGGCAAGGTGGTCACATCGCAGTTGAAGCAACTGGCCGGAGACCTCACCGGAGCTAAAGTGGTACACGTCAACTCGACCAAAGCAGGCGGCGGAGTGGCGGAAATCCTGCACTGGCTCGTTGAGCTCATGACCGACCTTGGGCTGGAGTGCAGCTGGGAAGTAGTCAATGGAAACGACCCGTTCTTCAATGTCACCAAAGCGTTCCACAACGGCCTTCAGGGCAATCATGTCGCGCTGAGTGATTCCATGATTCAAACGTACGAACAGACAGTGGCTGGTAATGCCGAGCGCCTGAGAGAGAAGCTCGAAGATGCAGACTTCGTATTCATCCATGATCCACAGCCCGCGCACCTGCTCTCGCTCTGCCCCAATCGAAAAGGGAAATGGATCTGGCGGTGCCATATCGATGTGAGTCACCCGAATCGAAGCGTGTGGAATTATATCCGTAGAATCGTATCCGGTTATGACGCCAGCATCTTTTCGATGCCCACCTTTGCGCAACGTCTGCCCCACCCCCAATTCATTATAGCGCCGAGCATCGACCCGCTCAGCGAAAAGAATCGTGACCTGCCGCAGGCGGAGATAGACGATGTCATGGAGCGTTTCAAGCTCTCAAAAGATAAACCGATTCTCACGCAAATATCACGCTTCGACATGTTTAAGGATCCGATCGGTGTTATCGAGGCGTTCAATCTGTTGAATGGATCGGTCGACGCCCAATTGGTCCTGGCCGGCGGTGAGGCCACGGATGACCCCGAAGGTGCGCGCGTCTACCAGGAGGTCCTTGATGCGGCCGGAAAAGATCGCCGGATATTCGTATTGATGCTCCCCAGCGACGCTCATCGCACCATCAACGCCCTTCAACGAGCATCGACAATAGTCATTCAAAAATCGATCCAGGAAGGATTTGGCCTCACCGTCACGGAAGCAATGTGGAAGGGTAAGCCGGTCATCGGCGGCAACACCGGAGGCATTCGCTTGCAGGTGCACAACCATCACACCGGCTACCTCGTCGACACGCCTGAAGGCGCCGCCTTGCGCATTCGTGAACTGTTGCGTCAACCGGAGAGGCTCGAAAGAATCGGCCGCACCGCCCGAAGTTTTGTGAAGGAAAACTTTCTGCTGACACGGCATCTCCGCGAATATCTCACGCTCATGGTCGGCTTCAGGCGAGGTCTGGACAACAACCTGATATCGGTTTAACGAGGTCCTATGCAGGTACTTAACAGTTCAATCGACCCGGCAGTATTCTTCCGACGGATAGACGAATCGGCCGAGCGTGTACTCATGCTGGACTATGATGGCACGCTCGCGCCTTTCGAAATCGAACGTTCGCAGGCCGGGCCGTATCCCGACCTGATCCCCACGCTCGAAAAACTCGCCGCATCGAACCGAACCCGAGTCGCTATAATCAGTGGTCGTACCATCAAGGATCTTCGCAACCTCCTCTGCCTTGCCAGTCTTCCGGAACTCTGGGGGTGTCACGGATTGGAACGACTGTCCCGCGACAGCCGTTACGAAACCATCGAGGTCAACACATCAGCAGCGCACGGTTTACGCGAATTTGAACAGTGGATCCACCAGGCGCGGATGGAAGATTACGTTGAGACTAAGCCCTCGGGCTACGCTTTTCATTGGCGCGGCAAGCCTCGACAGGAAGCGTTACGAGTTGAATCGGCGGTCAAATCGGCCTGGTCGGATGATCCACATCACTTTCATTTGATGCTGCGGGATTTCGATGGTGGGCTGGAGATTCGAGTGCCGGTGGCCTCAAAGGCGAACGCGGTATCCCGGCTCATGAGTGAATCGTCGGAAGCGGTCACGGCGGCGTACTGCGGCGATGACCTCACTGATGAGGATGCGTTCGCGGCGCTCGGTGACCGCGGACTTAAGGTCCTGGTACGGGATGCCCTGCGCCCCACCAAAGCCGACATTTGGATCAAACCGCCCAGGGAATTGGCAGATTTTCTTGACAGGTGGATCTAATGTAATTTCGCGCCAGGCCACCATGCTCTGAGCGCTCGTGTAAATTCCGTTAGGCGCATCGAATCCGGCGCCCGGACCATCTGAGTACGCTACGCCATGGGAGAATGATTGTGCACAAATCAGAAACCGAACGGCGATTATTCATAGTCTCGAACCGACTGCCCATTATCATTACCCGGGACACCGGCGAATGGGACATTACTCCAGGTTCCGGCGGTCTCGTCACCGCCCTCGATCCGCTGATGAAACGGAATCATGGCCTCTGGTTGGGATGGCCGGGGGCCGGAGCCGACGCACCGATCGACACACTGCTGGAGCGGCACAGCCAGCAACATGGCTACAATCTTGCGGGCGTATCGCTGACCGGCGAAGAAGTAGATCTGTATTACCGCGGATTTTCGAATCAATCCATCTGGCCGCTCTTCCACGACCTTCTTGGTTACTGCTCATTCGACTTCAAGAAGTGGAATTTCTATAACCTCGTGAATGAGAAGTTCGCCGCCGAAGTCGCGAGGTTGTACCGCGGCGACCAATTCGTGTGGATTCACGATTACCAGTTGATGCTCGTCGCCCACTATCTCCGCGTGTTGGGTATCGACGCAGAATTGAATTTCTTTCTGCACATCCCTTTCCCTTCAGCCGACCTCTTTGCCCGGCTCCCCTGGAAGGACGAGATCATTGGCGGCCTGCTTGAGTATGACCATATCGGTTTCCAGACCGCGCATGATCGAAGGAATTTCACGCAATGTATCCGGTCGTTAGTCCCACAGGCCCGGATTACCGTAAGCGGCCGGCAGTCGATTGTCCATCTCGCCGGTCGCGAGGTCAAACTGGGAACCTACCCGATCAGTATTGATTTCAACGAGTTCAACCGCGATGCCAAAAGCAAGGAAGTGGCCGATGCCGCCTGGTACACGCACGAGAATTTGCCCGGGCGGGTCCTCCTGCTCGGCGTCGACCGGCTTGACTACACCAAAGGAATACCGGAGCGTTTTCTGGCCTTCCAGCGGGCCCTGGAAAAGTACCCCGATCTGCATCGAAACGTTTCGCTCGTGCAAATTGTGGTCCCAAGCCGTCTCCGGGTTCAGGAATACCAGGACTTAAAGGCCCAGCTCGACACCCTTGCGGGCAACATTAACGGTCGATTCTCTCAGGGCGGATGGGTACCGATTCATTACATGTTCCGGGAGTTGGACCGGACGCAGCTTCTCGGCTATTACCGCGCTTGCGAAATCGCCCTGATTACGCCGCTTCGCGACGGCATGAACCTGGTGTCAAAAGAGTATTGTGCGTCGTCCGTGGACAACGACGGCGTGTTGATTCTCTCCGAGTTTGCCGGAGCGGCCGACCAGTTGGCCAAAGGGGCTATCATGGTGAATCCATATGACCTTGAGGGGACGGCCGATGCAATCTACGCGGCATACGTGATGAGCTCGGAGGAACGCCGGCAAAGGATGCGACTGCTCCGCTCCGAGATCAGGCGGAATAATGTGCATCGATGGGTCCAGTGGTTTTTGACGTCGGAGCGACGAATGACCGACCGAGAAGAAAACAAGCAAGCTTAGGCGATTGTACTCCCGCCGTGTGGACTTGGCAGGGCGGCGCAATTCTATGCTCAGCATTATAGAAGTGCCGGAGGTCGGACTCGAACCGACACGCCTCTTTCGAAGCAAGGGATTTTAAGTCCCTGGTGTCTACCACTTCCACCACTCCGGCAGCCTGATTAGCGGCAATAAGTTATGGAATTGGAGGAATTGACGCAAGGGATTAAAAGTGTCTGGCGGGGCGAGAATAGCCCGTTCGCCTGGGTCATCGATGGAAAATAACCGGCTTAGCGGGATGCTCTCCTAATTGCCCATGGCGTCCTGCAACTCTTTTACTTTCGATTGTTCACGGGGAGTTCTTGAGAGTTTAGCAGCGTTGCGTAAGTACTCCCTGGCCCGATCGAGGGATCCCCGGTAGTAGGTGCTCGCAGCGAGACCGTACTGGGCATCAAACAGCGACGAATCCATATTTAGGGCCTGCCCAAAGCAGGACATGGCCATATCAATATTGCGGATGGACAGATTGTAGTTGCCAAAGTTAACCAGAATTAACGGGTCGTGACTGTTCAATTCGTAAGCGCGTTCAAGGAGCTGTCCCCCGATTCGGGGCTCTCCGGAATTCATGAGAATCACACCTGCCTCCATCTGCGCCCGAGCGTCCGACGGGAATCGGGAAGCAATTTGGTGACTGAGTTGTTGGAGATTCTCGTTCGTTCCCCACTTCTCAAGATAGTCGCGCATCAGGAGATAGTTGTTGACGTCCGTACTATCGGAATTAAGTAGAGTGGTGATGACGCGGCCGGCCGGGTTTCGTTCCCCCGCAGCCAAGTATTCTTGTGCCAATTTTGTGCCGATATAGAGCGTATCTGTCAAACTGCGAGGCGGCGTATTCCAGGCCCTTTCCGCGTAATTGATTCGAACGCTATCAAGTTCCGGATAGTTCGCTGCGTGATTGTAAAGCAGAACCCAATCCTGATATGTGTTTCTGAAATGAGTTTGATCGATCAGTTCGGCAAATCGTGCGGCAGAACGTATCGGCGTGCCATTGATACCAGCGAAAGCAAACACCAGTGAAGCTCCAATGAAAATCATTGACCACAGTTGGGGGGGCAATCCGTCTTCTCGCACTGAGATATAGAGGATGACAATTGCCGCAAGCAGAATGAAGGCGGGCACTGAGAATAGATCCCAGTCTCTCGCCGGCCCGAGTATAGGATTGAAGAATATCAAGAACACGGCGGCGGGAAGCAATACCCAGAGTATATAAATCACCTTTGGCTGAGGGTCTGACCATACTTTTCGAAAGGAGCTAATCAATACGGGCAAGAGCATGAGGCCTGGCAGAGCACACAGGGTCAGCCAGTTGAACACGCCTATCAAATGATGCCCGGCAAAGATGGATAACTCCTGCTGATTAGAAGGTATCAATGGAACCAGGTTGCGATGGACGATGTCAATGCCCAGCCAGCCTGCAACATACGCTCCGCAGGTGCCGGCCACGAGGAGGAACAGCATTGGCCGATTGATACGATGTAGCTCGGATGGTGTCGTCTTCCTCCCTACAAGAGCGACAGCGATCGACGATGGTAAGAATATCACTGCGGCAGCAAGATGAGTGGCGGAGGCAATCAGATACAGGCCGAAGTAGATTAGCTTCCCTCGCCCGTCGGAGAAAGACCGTAGGCCCGCCAATAGGAGCCAGGGGACGAGGGCCGCGACGATCGAGTAGCTCTCGACATAACCGAAGAATAGAACAACTGTTCCGGAAGCAAGTAATGCAGCCGCTATGGGTATAAGCTGAGATTTCGAAAGAAACCGCGCCAGGCAAAAGATTCCGACAACGAAAACCAAACCACTACAGGCGCTGACGACTCGGTAAACCAATGTGGCCTTGAGGCCCAAGGGTGCGAAGACATACTGATATAGAAGACTATGAAGAAGAAAATCCAGAAACTCGGTTGGATGCAGCCAACGGCCGTCAACAACCTCATTCGAGCGCAGTGCACCGTCTCCAAGCAGGGGGATAGACTCGTGGAAATAGAGGCCGAGAACCAGCAAGCCGAGCCCCGACCCACCGGCGATCAACCAGAAGGTAGTTCGATTGCTCGCAGCAGCCAAAGAGACCTTGCGAAGTTGCGCATCGAGTGATTGTGCAACCTTTGGGATGAGCAGGACCAACGCACCGAGCGCAACAAAGACCGTTAGGGACTCTGGATAATAAGAGAATAGATTTGAACCCCACAAGGTCTTCACCCCAAAGGCACTGGATGCAACTACAATCGCAGACAAGAGTATCGCCGACGCCGTCGACGTGCCTCGCAAATCATCCTCCTGTAGATATATAGCCTTCTTTGGTAAACAGTATCTCCGTAATGGCAAATGTACACTTGCGGAGAGTTGCGATCAACAAGAAAAGCAGGAGATGAGCGATGGGGGCAGTGTCCGGAGATACTTGGCCCGTCGCTTCGTTATCAATTATGTCGGTGTTCAATCACCCGCATTTTTCGTCAGAATCGCTTTTAAAGTCCCTGGTGTCTACCACTTCCACCACTCCGGCAATTGGCTATGTTGTGGTAAATTACAACGATACAATCTCCAACACAGGGGATTATTATTCCGAACCCCCCCGGTAAAAACCGACGTCAGCTGCGGGTGTCATTCGTTTCGTTCCCTACACCTCGGTTCCACTGCGAATGCCAAACATTGAGTAAAGGACCGGCAGCACAATCAGGGTTAACGCTGTTGAAGTCAGGACGCCGCCTATTACTACAGTGGCCAGCGGTCTTTGAACTTCGGCTCCGATGCCATGCGAAAACGCCATCGGAACAAAACCAAAGGCGGCGACCAGGGCAGTCATCAGCACCGGTCGAAGCCTGACCAGCCCGCTTTCCTGAACCGCTGCCTGCAAATCCATGCCATCGGCCCGGAGCCGTTTAATATGTGAAACCAGAACAAGACCATTCAGCACGGCGATTCCGGACAAAGCGATAAATCCAACCCCTGCCGATATCGAGAAGGGCATCCCACGCAAGGACAGCGCCAGCACACCGCCAAACGCCGCCATTGGCACGCCCGTAAAAATGAGCAAGGCATCGCGGGCAGAACCATACGTCCAATACAGCAGACCGAATATGAGCACCAGCGCCAGGGGAATAACTACGAGAAGACGAGTCTGGGCCCGCTGGAGGTTTTCGAACTGCCCTCCAAAGCGAACAAAATACCCCGGATCCAATTTGATCTCTTTGCCGATACGGTCGCGAAGTTCCTCGACAAACGATCCGACATCGCGCCCCCGCACGTTGCACTGCACGACCGCGCGCCGTTTGCCCCATTCTCTGGTTATCGTAGAGTACGCGGGCGCGAGCGATGGTATAGTGACACGGTCGAGAGTTATTTGAGCGCCGTTCGCCTGAATTGGAATTCTTTCAATATCCTGCGGTTCGGACGCGTACAGGGAATCCATTTTCACGACCAGATCGAAACGCCGCTGGCCTTCGTAAACTTCCCCGGCGTGAATGCCTCCGATACTTTGAATATAGGCGAGGATTTCATCGGCGGGCACTCCGTATCGAGACAACCTGGCCCGGTCGACTTCGATTCTGAACGATGGCTGTCCGGTCAGTTGCTCGACTGAAATGTCTGCGCTGCCCTCAATTGTCTCCGCGAGCGCGGCAATTTCCGCAGATTTCGTCTCGAGAACATCCAGATCATCGCCAAACAATTTGATGCCTATGTCGGAGCGTATCCCGGCAATCATTTCATTCACCCGGATTTCGATCGGTTGACTGAACAAGCGGTTCATACCGGGCAGGTCAGCCAGTTCAGCGTCGAGCAGCGAAACAAGTTCACCCTGGCTGGCCGCCCGTTTCCAATCTGACCGAGGCTTCAGCGTGATGAAGATGTCGGTCAGTTCAATACCCATCGGATCGGTGGTCAGTTCAGCGCTACCGGTTCGAGACCAGATTCGGTCAATTTCATCCGGAAAGCGCGCTAACAGGATTTGCTCAATTTGAGTATTGTTGTCCGTGGATTGCTCGAGTGCGACACCGGCCAGACGGATGGTGTTTATGACAATACTCCCTTCGCTCAAACGAGGAACAAACTCTGAACCGAGCCGGGTGAACATGAGGGTGCCTGCCAGCAGCGCCGTCAGCGAGAGACCTAAGACGAGATTCCGATGACGCATGGCCCAGGCGATCGTAGGTCGATAGGCTTTCTGCACCCATCTCACGAGGATCGGCTCCCGCTCCTTGATCGGACCGGTCAGAAAGGTCGCGATCAGCGCCGGGATGACGGTAAATGACATGAGCAGCGATCCAGCCAGGACAAACACAACTGTAAGGGCCATAGGTCGAAACATTTTTCCTTCCACACCTTCCAACGTCAGTATGGGCAGATAGACCAGAATGATGATCAATTCTCCAAACAAGGTCGGCTTGCGGACTTCCATAACCGCATGCTTTATCACCTCGAGTCGTGATTGCCCGCCCGAATCATGCGACAGTCGCCGGACGCTGTTTTCAACCTGAATTACCGCGTTGTCAACTGCCAGCCCGAAGTCAATTGCGCCAAGGCTCATCAGGCTGCCGATTATCCCCGTCCGGGACATGAGGTCAAAGGCAAAGAGCATGGACAGTGGAATCGCTGACGCGACAATTAAGCCGGCCCTGAGATTCCCCAGAAAGAGAAACAGAATAGCAATGACCAATGCGGCGCCGTACAGCAGATTGTGTTCGACCGTCCCCAATACATTGTCCACCAAATCAGAACGTACGTACACCGGCTTGACCTCGATGCCGGGAGGCAGGGAGGCTTTTATTTCCTCAAGCTGGGCGGATAGTCGTTTGGTCACCTCCTGGGAGTTCTGGCCGGTTATCAAAAAGCCTATTCCGACCAATGCTTCTCCGGCGCCCTGGTAGGTGACGGCGCCGCGACGAATCTCGTGACCGACTATCACATCCGCTACGTCATGAACGTGAATTGGCACTCCATCCCGTGAATCAATCACGAGTTCTTCGATTTGCTCAAGCTTAGAGACAATGCCAACTCCTTGCACGACGGTCTGTTCACCGCCACGGATCATCTGGCCGCCGGGGACATTGCTCAGCCCGTTGCGGACAGCCGCCACGACGGCGGTCAGACTGAGACGATATTGCACGAGGCGATTCGGGTCGACGATGATTTGGTACTGCTTCTCAAAACCGCCCCAGCTGTTGACCTCGGCGACTCCCGGTACCGCCTGTAACTGTGGCGTAATGATCCAATCCTGCACCGTGCGCGCTTCGGTCGGGTCGGACGTCTCCCCGACCACGACATATTGAAAGATTTCCCCGAGACCTGTCGAGACCGGGCCGAGCTGTGGTGCCGGAATGCCATCGGGAAGCGCAATGCTGACCAGCCGCTCCGCCACCTGTTGCCTTGCAAGGTAAATATCGATATCATCGTTGAACACCAGCGTGACCTGCGAGAATCCGAATTTGGAGACCGAGCGAACCTCCGTCAATCCCGTCAGGCCCGAGAGCTCACGCTCAATGGGAAAAGTGATTTGTCGTTCGATTTCTTCGGCCGCCCAGCCGGGAGCAGTCGCATTTACCTGCACCATGATCGGCGTGGTGTCGGGAAAGGCGTCAAACGGCAGGTTTATAAAAGCTACCGCGCCCAGCACGCACAGGACCAGCGCCAGACAGAGAACGACCGCGCGCCGTCTTATCACCAGATCGATGAGTTTTTCCATCATGCCGAACTCACGATTGCGGAGCCACGTCGCAACAACCCGCACCGAGACTCCCTTTTTTCAATTCGGTTTTGAGCAGGTAGCTGCCTTTTACCACGACCATGTCTCCGGCCCGAAGACCCGAACTGATGTTGTAGTATCCGCGGTCACCGCGCGAAACAGTCACCTTGTGCGGACGATACCGATCGACAGTCTCCTTCACGAAAACGACATTGCAGCATCCTTCCCATTGAACGGCATCTCGTGGAACGGCCACAACCGAAGACCGGGTTGAAATCGGGAGCACCAGGCGGCCGAACTGATGAGCCTTAAGCTCGAGCGAAGCATTCGTGACTTCCGCCCGCACGGTCGCCGATCGTGTCAGGGCATCAACGAATTGGGCCACCCAGATGACCCGTCCGCTTACTCTTTCGAGGGCATCACCGTCGGTTGCAAACTCGACTGATTGCCCCGGGCGGAACAGGGAGAGATCCGACTCGCGGACCTGGGCTTCAATCCAGAGTGTCGACGGATCCCCGATGAGCGCCAGACTGGAACCGGCCGCAAGGAGGTCACCCAATGCAGCCTTACGCTCAAGCATGGCGCCGTTTCGGGATGCTCGTAGGAGCCAACGAGGAGAAACTGACCGATTGGTCTGAATGAATTGCAGGTCATCCGGTGTCAGGCCGCATGCCTCCAATAGCCCACGCGCTCCCGACACTCGTGCTTGCGCGATCAGGAATTGTCCGGCGACTTGTTCGGCTTCGGCCGGACTAATGAGACCCCTTTTGAAAAGGCTGTCAGCTCTCGAATGTTCTTGTCCCTTCACCTGAACGTCGGCCAGCGATTCGAGATAGGCAGATTTCAATTGCGGCATTTCGGCAGACTCGAGTTCCGCCAGCGCCTGACCCGACGAGATGTGTTGTCCTGGCTCCACCAGCCAGCGAACAACCAGGGTCGGTACTGTTGTCGCAATGACATAAGAATTGGTTTCGTCAAACAGAATCTCGGCGGGTGCTTCAGCCGCACTGGATTCGCTTACCTCCACCGCCGGAGCCAGCGTCAGTCCGACCCGCTCAGCAGTTTCTGCTGAGGCAAATTGAACAATTGCGCCGTCCGTTTCACACCCAGCTCCATTCTTGGGAAAATAGACTGAAGGCCGGTAACTATAGTCTGGGGCGAATTCGAGCTTCGGTTCCTGGGCGAAAGTGAGCTCGGGATGACAGATCCGATCAATCGACTCAGGGAGCTGGTGTTCATTGCACCAATCGCCCTTGGCCTTGAAAGCGGCTGAAAGGCCCGGATTGCATAAAGTGCATATCGACTCCGGTACGCGATGCTCCACACACCAGTCGACTCGACTGATCATTCCGGTCGCGGTGGCATGCAATGTATCACCGGTAGTCGAGGCGGACGTCGAAGGCGGCAGATCGGTCGCCGTCGGCAATGGACTACCGTGCGACTGATACAGAATAAAGAATCCGGCCACTCCCAGCACCAGCCCAACTACCAATCCAAGCAGGAGTACCATCACTGTGTGCTTGTTCATATTAGCTATCTCCACGGGTTTCTTGAAACCCAATCGTACATTCCGGACATGTAAGTGCTGTAGCGACCTGGCTACGCGTCACATATTCCGAGTTTAATGGATTAGAATGTTATCTGGGCGAAGCGGTTTCGCCCGTTTGATCAGCTGTGAGATGCTCTGGGAGGACGATCGATGTCTGAAAACCAGTCCCGTTCGGGAGTTGCTTGAGTAAGCATGAGCGTGCGTACACCGGTATCGGTCTGAAATTCAGAACTGGTACTTGTCGGCAGTACAAAACAGATGGTAGAGGCGCAGTGACAGTCCTGACAGTCACTGCAGTCGCTGGTCGAGCAACATTCGTCACAACCTGAGACTTGTGCGAATATTGGGACCGCCCATATGACGGCCACCAGCAAGATTACATAGACCGCAATCCAAAGTTCCCGTCTGCTTATTGCGCTCGTCTTCATAACTCCGATAATGTACTGTCTCCATCCAAATTTAGCAAGGCAAAACGAATGGCCGCCATGACCGATTCAAACCTGATCCCTGACCGAATCAGTACGAGTCAATCCGGCGGACATGAAAAAACATGCCGACGAATTGTAAACGGCTAATGTATGAATGTGTTGAATGTCAACTATTCCCGAATCGCCGGACTATTGCTTTAGTACCAGCTGTCTACCACTTCCACCACTCCGGCGCAGACCGGGCCTGACTTTATCGCAATAAAGTAGGGTTTGGGAGGGCAGAACGTAAGCGTGATTTCGCCGGTTCGCTGATAGTGAAGTGGAGCGGCAGAGTGGCCACCCACCTCACTCCCCCCGATAGGCGGCTTCCAACGTGGCGATGTCGAGTTTGATCATCGGCATCATCGCTTTCAGGGCACGGTCGACTTTCGCCTGGTCCTTGTCTTTCAGCATTTCCATCATCGCCTTCGGGACGATCTGCCAGCATAAGCCGTACTTGTCCTTGAGCCATCCGCATTGGATCTCCTGTCCGCCGGCGCTTAGTTTCTCCCAGAAATAGTCGACATCCTGCTGGTTTTCGCAATTAACCAGCAACGAGATCGCTTCTGTGAACTTGAATTCAGGGCCGCCGTTCATCGCCTGAAACTCCTGACCGTCGAGCTGAAAGCTCACGACCAAGACCGAACCTTTCGGGCCAGGTCCTTCGTCACCCCAACGGGTCACCGAAAGAATCTTTGAATTCTTGAAAATCGAGACGTAAAAATTCGCCGCTTCTTCAGCCTGCGTGTCGAACCACAAGAACGTAGTGATCTTCTGCATGCAGCCTCCTGACCGTCAGTTAAGCATCCCCTCTTCAGTATGAAAAGGGGATGCCGGTTAATTGCGTGTTACTAAAGCGTGGCAAGGTGTTCGCCGAGGCGTCCGAGCGTCTCGCTGAGTCCTTCCACCGCACCGAACTCTCTGGCCACCCGGTCGCGTTTCTGCTGGGTCGCGAAGACCATACGCATCGATATCTCGGTCTTATTGCCCTTCGCGGTGAACAGGACAACCGTATTGAAATCAATGTCTGCGGTATCATCTTCGCCTGAATGGAAGTAGGTGAGCCGTTCTGGCGGAACAACTTCCCGGTAGACGATCTTGTTCTTGTAATCCCGGCCGTCGGGCCCGTGCATCACAAACCGCCAGACACCGCCGGGGCGCACGTCCATTTCATACGTTGTGGTGGTGAATCCTTTGGGACCCCACCATTTGCGGATTTGCTCGCGGTCGGTCCACGCCTTGAAGACGACCTCGCGGGGAGCGTCAAAGAGTCTTGTTGCGCTAATTTCCCGATCGGCCGTCGATGTCTGCTTGTCGGTTCTTGTATTCATAATGCATCTCCGTTGACAGTTCTATACGTTGACCATTAAGCGTTCGCCGCCAGATGACTCTGGAAACGATCGAGCGTCTGAGTCCAGCCTTCTTTCATGCCCTCGGTGAACGGTATCGCCTCCGGCACCACCCGTACAACCCGGGCGTTCACAGTCATGGTCGTCTTCCCACCATTCTCTTCGAGTGTGATACTATTGAGCGTGGTCAAAAGCGAGTTACCGCTGTGATCCATCACACTGAGGGTGAAGACCAATCGGCGGGGAGGGTCGATTTCGACAAACTCACCGCGATTCGGGAACACCTCACCGTCGGGGCTTTTCATATCGACCGCAATCTTTCCACCCACCTGAATGTCCATCTCGCAGAGCGGGTTGGTGAAATGATCTGGTCCAAACCACTTCGCGAAATGCTTCGGATCCGTCCACATTCTGAAGACCAGCTCGCGCGGGGCGTTGAGAGTGCGGACAAAAGTATGACTGGGCAGCTGTTCGTCCGATGTCTGACCGGCCAGATAAGCTTCGAGCTGATCGAAAGTTCCACCCCATCCATTCTTCATGGAGGTGTGCGATGAATTGAAGACTTCCCGTTCGGCCTCGGAAGCGTTGTATGCCTCCCACTGTACCGTGATTTCGGTTTTCCCGTTACGCTCGGTAAAGGTAATCATGGTGAGCATCTCTAACGGCCAATTCTGGCTCATCGGATGTCTCGTAACGCCGCCTTTAGCGTCCGAAAAGCAGTCGATGAAAACGAGCTTTTCGGGTTTGACGATCTCCCGGTACACCCACTTCCCCCACATCTCCTGAGCGTCGGGCGTAAGCAGGCAATAATGCATAACACCGCCCTGCCGAAGGTCGTTTTTCGCCTGCTTAACCGTGAATCCCTTTGGGCCCCACCAGTTCAGCAGATGCTTTTCTTCGGTCCACACCCGAAACACCAGATCGCGCGGGGCATCGAAACTCCGCGTGATGATGAACGGTTTGTCGGCCGGCTTACTTGCCGGTTTTTCTTTTGCGTGCATGCGGTTTCCCTTTCGATGTGACTTTCGATGCCCGGGATCGTTGTGCTTGTTTTTGCTTATTTCTTTGTGGCGTCATCTGCAGTTCGCGAAGGTAGCTGTCAAGACGGTCAAAGCTCTCTTCCCAGAAACGACGGTAATGCTCCACCCAATCCGCTACTTCCTTGAGCGGCTCGGGTTTAAGCCGACAGGGCCGCCATTGGGCTTCCCGGCTTCGCTCGATCAGTCCGGCGCGCTCGAGCACCTTAAGGTGCCGCGACACTCCCGGCAGGCTCATGCTGAACGGTTTTGCCAGTTGCTGGACCGAGGCGGTCCCGCGGGTCAGGTCGGCGAGAATGGCCCGTCGGGTTGGGTCGGACAAGGCCGAGAAAACAGTGCTGAGTTGATCAGGTGACATATTGTATTTAACCTATCTCTTAATTAACGTACTCATTAATTACGTCAGGACCGGGAATTTGTCAAGAACTATTTCGACTATGTTGGTCTATTATATCTCTGACACGAACTTTTGCAGCAAAAGAAGCCCGGCAAGTATGAACTCTCAGCCCTTGCGCAGAAAAACCGGACCCTCCAACTCAGGCATTCAGATCGCACCACCGGGCCGACCGAAAACGGACTCCGATACTACCTGAGCAGGGCAAACCGGCTTTCCACCGCGTCAAATCAGGGATTTCGCAGTCGATAATCAGGAAGCTCCCTATACCTTCAAACCGCTGTTTCCGGCTTATTTCGGACACAAGATCATGCTGTAAATAGACACGAGGAGACATACTATGTTCGACACGGGAAACACCGGGTTCATGTTGTTGGCCACGAGCCTGGTCATGCTCATGACGCCAGGTCTTGCCTTTTTCTACGGTGGTCTGGTGGGGCGCAAGAATGTGCTTTCCATCATGATCCAGAGCTTCGTTTCGATGGGTGTTACGACTATCCTCTGGTATGCCGTCGGCTTTTCTCTTTGTTTCAGTGGCGGCGAAGGCGGGATTATCGGCAACCTTGATATGGCGTTCCTGCACGGCGTCGGTCCGACGACCGCGTTCGGCAATGGGCAGATACCGATGCTCGTATTCTTTGCCTACCAGATGATGTTCGCTATCATCACCCCCGCCTTGATCACCGGGGCCTTCTCGAATCGCGTCCGCTTTCCCGCTTACCTGTTGTTTCTGGTCGGCTGGCTTATTTTGGTCTATTTCCCGTTCGTCCACATGATCTGGGGCGGCGGACTGCTGGCGAAATGGGGAGTGCTTGACTTTGCCGGTGGCATCGCGGTGCATAATATCGCCGGGATGGCCGCGCTGGCCTCGGTGCTGTTTGTGGGTCGGCGACGAGTGGCCGAATCCGGACCGCACAGCATCCCGCTGGTCGCCCTCGGCACCGGTCTGCTCTGGTTCGGCTGGTATGGTTTCAATGCCGGCAGCGAACTTCGGGTCGACTCGATCACGGCCCTCGCCTTCGTCAACACGGATATCGCCGCATCGTGCGCGGCAATTTCCTGGCTGTTTCTTGAATGGACCCTGTCAAAGAAACCGCGCTTTGTCGGACTGCTGACCGGCGCGGTCGCCGGACTCGCCACCATCACTCCGGCCACCGCCTACGTCTCCCCCGGCTCCGCCGTCATTATCGGGCTGACCGCCGGTGTTGTCTGCTATGGCGCCGTGAGCCTCAAGAATCGACTTCACTGGGATGACGCGCTCGATGTCTGGGGTGTGCACGGTGTCGGCGGCGCACTCGGCATCGTCATGCTCGGCCTTCTTGGAAGCACCGCATGGAATCCCGCCGGGGCCGACGGCCTCTTCTTTGGCGGAACCGCGTTCTTCCTCAAGGAACTAGCGGCAATCGCATTTTCATCGGTATATGCATTCGCCTTTACCTATGGCATGTTGTGGATAATCGACAAAATCACAAAGGTAAAGACAAGTGAAGCTGAAGAAACAATGCTTGATGAAGCGCTCCACGGAGAAAATGCTTACGTCAATTGAAGGGTCAACAATTCAATGGAGATTCAGGTAAAGATGAAAAAGAACGGAACCGGATTGCCGCTCGTTCTGCTACTTCTATTTGGGCTGGCTGCAGGGATTAGCGCAGAGAATACCTCGGAAAAGATCACCGTGAATACGGGTGTGGATCTATACAGTAGATATGTCTGGCGTGGGATCGACATCGCCAACACGCCTTCAATTCAACCTGCGATCTCGGTCGGCTATGCCGGCCTTGAACTCGGGGTCTGGGGCGCCTACACCCTGTCCAACCAGACATCGGCCTCCGATGAAATCGACTTCTGGCTCGGCTACAGCCGCACACTCAACAACGGTGTGGCCATATCCGGTATCGTGACCGATTACACCTATCCTAACTCCGGAAGCGACTTCTTCAATTTCAACAACTATGACGCGCTCACAGCTGACAGCACACCCGCTCCGGGTGCGCATACGCTGGAACTTGGCGCCTCGGTGACTGGTCCGAAAACATTCCCGGTGACCATTTCAGGATACGTAAATGTATATAACGACGCTGGGAGCAACACCTATTTCCAGATTGACTGTCCTGTTACCGCTAATGAAACGAGTCTGAATTTCTTCTGCGGAGCGACCGGTGGGAGCGAAGACAATCCGGGATATTACGGCGCCGACAATTTCTCGGTAATAAATCTCGGCGTAACGGCATCGCGCGAGATCAAAATGTCAGCGAGTTTTGCACTGCCTCTGACAGTGCAGTTTATCCTCAATCCTAAAGCTGAAATATCGCATCTGGTTGTAGCATTGAGCTTTTAGGCCTCCCCCCTCAGATGCGGGTCCGTGATTTGCGGACCCGCCGACAATTTGCAGCGTGTATTGATATCCGACCGTACATCGCCCCCAATCATCCACGGGTCGCGCCAAACAAGAAAGGCTGCTTCGTGCGAAGCAGCCTTCTTTTGTGCAAACCAGGGTCGCCTTTGGCAGGCGTCGGCTTATTTGCCCGGGGTGCCTTTGCACGCTTTTTGCGCGCAGGCTCCCGTCTTAGCGGGCCCGCACTGCTTCTTCTCGCAGGCAGCCTTAGCCGTACAGGCCGATTTGGTGGCGTCGGTGCATTTCCCCTTGCTCATGCAATCGGCAGGAGAGCATGTCGGAGAACACTGGCCCTTATCCTTGCAAACTTTGGGACAGTCTTTATCGGCGCATGACGCCTTTACGGCTTTTCCGTTCTGGGTACAGCAATTGTCGGCCGCCAGCACAGTGCTTCCCATTGACACTGCTAGAAAGGCAAGCAACATCACTATAACGAGTGAGTATCTCTTCATTATAATTTCCTTCGAATAATGTTTTACGATTTAATGTTTCACAATTGGGCCACGCGAGTTCATGGCCACTGCGAGGCATCAAATGCGAAGAATTGTCGTAGCGATGCCGGGGTGGATTCCCCGGGGAGGATGAGACAGGGGAACTGGCTTATAAGTAAGTGCGTAAAGATCTAACTGAAAATTGACAGTACCACAGGCGAACAAGTCGGGAGTTGGCGATACGATTCGATTCGGGCGGTCTGCAATCAACGGAAGACGCGCGCGGCAGATTTTCGGCTTGCAGTCTTCCTTGTCCGCGCATTTCTGGACAGCCTCGTCGCTGACAGAATTCTTGCATGAACGGACCGCTCCGCACCGGTCATTTGCGGCACAGCCACCACGCTCTACCGCCGGGCTCGATTCGACTTTGTGGGGACATTGAGCTTCTGATCCAGCTGTAACGGCACAGGCCTTATAGGCATAGACGCAGTACTCGGCATAACCGGCCACTGAGGCGGTCAGCAGAAAGACGATTGATAGTACTGCGAAAATCTTTTTCAAGAATTGCTCCGGACTTGGTTATTTTGCGAGCCGTTCAATCAGGGCTTGATGATTATATATACTATTTATCGGTAATTACGCAAGATTTCTTTTTGTGATCTTTGTCCGACGTAGATCGCGGTTCCGGATGAGCACGCGAGAGCGGACGAAGCAGAAACCCGCCATCTTTTAGTCACTCACTTTTTCTCCCCGTGTCGGGTTTCTCCGACGGATACTATCGTATCCTCAGTCGGAACTCCGACCTACGGCTGCTGAATTGTCCGACGTAGGTCGCGGTTTCGGATGAGCACGCGAGAGCGGGCGAAGCAGAAACCCGACATCTTTTGGTCACGCATTTTTTCTCGCCAGTGTCGGGTTTCTCCGACGGTTACTATCGTATCCTCAGTCGGAACTCCGACCTACGGCTGCTTGTCTTTTTGGTTTTCCCCTGCCCCCCTACACCTTCACCGTCAGCCACCGGCCGCGCCGATAATACAGATAGAAAAGCGTAGCGGTCACCATCCCGGAACAGGTCAGCACCCACCATACCGCTGTCTCGTCAAGATGGAATACTTTGGTGACGATCAGTGCCGGAAGCACCTGGAATCCCCACGAATGAATCATGCTGAAAACCATGTATGGCGTGTTCAGACCGACCCCCGAATGGATCTGCTCAAGAGTGATATAAGCGCCGAAAAAAGGCATCCCAATGGCAATTATGTGAAGCAGCGATACGCCAATCGCCACCGTTTCGGCCGATTCGAAAAACAAACCGACATACCACTTCCCGAAAAAGAACAGCAGGACCGCCATGACCGACATGATGGCTATGCCGAGTCGAATCGAGCTGGTGGCCGTCTCTTTGGCCCGGTCAAACTTCTTGCTGCCCAGATTGTGGCCGATCAGCGATGACAGTCCCAGCCCCATCCCGACCAAGATCATGATGCCGAAAGCGAAAACCTGGATCCCAACGCCATACGCCGCGACCACAGCGGTACCGAAACCGGCAATAATCGGCGTAATCAACAGCCGCGAGCCGGAGAACATCAACTCCCCCAGCCAGGCGGGAATGCCGATCCGGACAATTTTCCACATGGAGCTGATGGTGACTCTGGCCTTGCTCGCCAGATGAATGGTTACATTGACCTTGCCTGTCGTCAGAAGAATGATTCCCAATATCAGGGTCAGGGTAAAGCTCAAGACCGAGGCGATGGCCGCTCCGCGGATGCCAAAGGCCGGGACGCCGAGATACCCAAAGATAAAGACCGGGTCGAGGCTCGCGTTCAGGACATTAGAGGCAAACATGAGGAACATTGCCCAATGCGGGTTGGCGATTCCCCGAAGGGCCGTAAAGATCGAGTAAGTGGCATACATTATCGGCAATCCGATCAGCAGGACCTTGCCGTAATCGATCCCCAGCCTGAGGGTCTCATCGCGCGCGCCCAGCAGAAACAGCATTTTCGGGAGCAGGAGCCAGCCGACAATCCCCAATGAGGTACCGAAGAACAGCTTGAGGATGATGGTCTCTTTGATCGCCTTCTCGGTGAGGTCATACGCTTTCTCGCCGTAGCGCCGGGATATAACGGCCACCGAACCGGGGCCGACCAGCGAATTGAAGGCAAAAAGGAGCCACATCAGGTTGGTAAAGAATGTAATGGCCGCGACTGCCGATTCGGAGTCAGGCAAGCGGGAAACCCAGAACATATCCGCCATCGCGTACAAATGCTGGGCCAGAAATCCAAACATGGATGGCAGCCCCATTTTGAGAATGGAGCCGATCACCGAGCCTTCAGTGTAGTCTGTTCGTATTTTGTCGGCGGTCTCGACCATTATTTCTCCATTGAAAGCGGATGATAGCTGATTTCGTCGGCTTTGGAAAGCCGTAAAGCATTCGGGTCCGGCCGACCTGCTGATTATTCTCTACGCGAGCCGGGCGACCCTGTTCCGGTCAAAGTAGGTAATGATTTCTCTTGACGATTGGGCCAAAAACGATTTTGTTAGTCCAACATTTTCCGTTTTCAACTAACTTTATGAAGGTCGAGGGTATGAGCAATCTAATCCTATTAGTTATCGCCATCAGTCTGTTTGGTCTGGCTTTCGCCTACTATCTCATCAGGTGGGTACTCGGTCATCCGACCGGCAGCGAAGCCATGAATCGCATCTCCGACGCGATCAAGTCCGGGGCGGAAGCGTTTTTGCGCCGCCAGAACCGGACTATTTTGCTTCTGGCGCTGGTCGTGGCCGCCTGCTTGTTTTTCGGATATGGTATTATGCGGAGTCACCGGGATTTTGACCCGGTGGGAAGTTCGCTTGAGCTGGCCTCCTGGATTACCATTTCATTCGTATTTGGAGCGCTGTGCTCGGTGTTTGCCGGATATGTCGGCATGTGGATATCTATCCGGAGCAATATTCGGACAGCCAATGCCGCGCTTACGAGCTTGAACGATGCATTGCGAATTGCTCTGCGTGGCGGCGCCGTCTCCGGCCTTCTGGTTGTGTCGATGAGCCTTTTGGGGGTGGCCGGCCTGTATCTGCTGGTTGAGGCCATCAGCAAAGTCGAGACAACCCGGATTCCGCTGCTAATTGTCGGTTATGGTTTCGGAGCATCATTTGTGGCGCTCTTTGCCCAGCTCGGCGGCGGTATTTATACGAAAGCGGCCGATGTCGGCGCTGACCTGGTGGGTAAAGTCGAAGCGGGAATTCCTGAAGATGATCCGCGCAATCCGGCGGTAATCGCTGACTTGGTCGGTGACAACGTAGGTGATTGCGCCGGTCGTGGTGCGGACCTTTTCGAGTCGACCGCCGCGGAGAATATCGGTGCGATGATCCTCGGCGCCTCACTGGCCGCCGCGGCCGAGCACGCCGGGATGAGCTTTTCGCTCGGTATCGTAGGTGTCATCATGTTTCCACTGGTCGCCCGCGCGCTTGGTATTATAGCATCGATCGTCGGAATCATGTTTGTCAAATTGGACAAAGAAGAAAAAATGGATCCGATGACGGCGCTGAACCGCGGGTATTATGTCGCAGTCGTTCTGGCGATTATCGGCTTTTGCTTTGCCACATACTGGCTGCTCGACAGCCCCTCTGCCCCGAATGCATGGTGGCACTTTTCGCTGTGCGGTATAATCGGCGTCCTGACCTCTGTGGCGTTTGTCTATATCACCCAGTATTACACGGAATACAAATATCGTCCGGTTAAATCGATTGCCCAGGCATCGACCACCGGCCCGGCCACCAACATCATTTCCGGCGTGGCGGTTGGATTTGAATGCACGGCTCTCCCCACGCTGGTGATTGGCACGGCCCTGCTTTCTTCATTTTATCTCGGCAAGTCCTGTGGCATTCCGGGTGCCGGTCTGTTCGGCACGGCAGTAGCCACAATGGGTATGCTTTCGACCGCCGCTTATATTCTGGCGATGGATACGTTCGGACCGATTACGGATAACGCCGGCGGTATTGTGGAAATGTCACAGCAGCCGGAAGAAGTCCGCAAAAAAACGGACCGTCTGGACTCAGTCGGTAACACGACTAAGGCGCTGACCAAAGGTTACGCCATCGGCTCCGCCGCGCTGGCCGCCTTCCTGCTTTTCCAGGCCTACATTGATGAAGTCATGCAATACGCCGGACTCGGTGTCGAATCGGTATTTGCAGTCGATCTGGCGAGGCCGGTTATCTTCGTGGGCGCTCTGTTGGGCGCCATGTTGGTATTTTTGTTCGTGGCGCTGGCGATTCGTGCGGTCGGTCAAGCGGCCCAGGCCATTATCGCCGAAGTGCGCCGTCAATACGCGAAACTCCCCCGTGTCAATGACATGATTCAGTTCCCCAAGGATTTTGAACCGGAATATGGCACCTGCGTGGATATCGTCACCCGATCAGCCCTCAAGCAGATGGTTCTTCCCGGCTTGCTCGTGGTTCTGGCGCCGGTGGTGGTTGGTCTGGTGTTCAAGATGTTCATTACCGAAGGTGACAGGCTGATTTCCGCGCAGGCGGTGGCGGCCATGCTCATGGTCGGCACTATTGCCGGTATTCTTGTTGCACTCTTCCTCAACAACGGCGGCGGAGCCTGGGATAATGCCAAGAAGTATATCGAATCGGGCGCGTTCGGCGGCAAATATCTGACCACGCCGGACGGTCAGAAGATCAAGAACCCGACCCACGGCGCGGCGGTGGTTGGCGACACGGTCGGCGATCCGTTCAAGGATACTGCGGGACCGTCGCTTCACGTGCTGATTAAGCTCCTTTCCACCATCACGCTCGTCTTAGCTCCCCTCTTCCTATAATTGTAAAGTCAGCCCGCGGGTAAATTACCCGCGGGCTTTTTGTTGATTATCGTTGCCTGTTCACGTAGGATTCGCGATGTTACAACGTAGATAATCTAGTCCAGGCAGGAGTCAGGGTGTCCACAGACAGTTCCAAGGTACGTGAGAAGAAACGTGTCGCCATGTCATCGATACTGGTGGCCGTTTTCATAACGGCGCTCAAGCTGATTGTCGGCCTTAAAACTAACAGCCTGGGGATTCTCTCCGAGGCCGCCCACTCCGGTCTTGATCTGTTGGCCGCAATTATCACGTATGTCGCCGTCACGATTGCCGACCGCCCGGCCGATACCGAACACCACTACGGTCACGGCAAAGTTGAGAATGTCTCGGCTCTGCTTGAGACCGTACTGTTAGTCCTCACTTGCTCATGGATTATCTGGGAAGCGGTTGGCCGACTGGTAGCGGGACAGCCGCACGTCGAAGCCAGCGCCTGGGGATTCGTCGTGATTGGGCTGGCCATCGTACTGGATATCGGCCGGTCGCGAGCGCTTGGTCGGGTGGCTCGGAAACACAAAAGCCAGGCGCTCGAGGCAGATGCACTTCATTTCTCCAGCGATGTCTGGAGCTCGCTTGTCGTCATCATTGGTCTTGGCTGTGTGCGTTTCGGCTATGTCTGGGTCGACAGTATCGCTGCCATCACTGTGGCGTTCTTGGTTTTGTTCGTGAGCTATCGACTCGGACGTCGCACTATCGACGCACTCATGGATCGAACCAGCACACCGCTGTACCAGGGAATCAAGGCAATCGTAGCCTCTGTGGAAGGAGTCCTTGAAGTCCGGCATATTCGCGTGCGCACCACCGGTTCCACCGTATTTGTCGATACGACCATAGCGGTTCGTCGCGCGACCACATTCGAGCAGGTGCATAGAGTTACCGACGCGATCGAATCGGCGATCCAAGCGAAGCACCCGGAGGCCGACGTTGTTGTACATGCTGAACCGGTGAAGCCCGGCGATGAATCTCTGGATGAGCAAATCCGCATGATCTGCATTGAGCGAGGGCATCCGGAACCGCACGACATAACTGTGCTCAGAGTTCAGGGACTCTATCACGTGACCATGCATATCGCCTGTCCCGTGGGGACACCCTTTGAAGAGGCTCACCTGATTACGCACCAGATCGAGCAGACGATCTATGGCGCCCTGCCGTCAATAAAACAGATCACCGTGCATGTGGATGAAGATCGGCCTGTAACTCCCGCCAGCGATGTCACCACTGAGCATAGGCTGCTAAAAGAGCGAATATGTGCTTTCGTAGCCAAACAGCCGTCCATAAAGAGCTGCAAGAGCGTGACTCTGCTGAAGACCGACGACGGAATGACGATGGCTTTGTCGTGCCGTATCGAGCGGAGCAAAACACTGGAAGAGACTGGCCGCATCGTTAGCGACCTGAAGAAACTCCTGCACACCGAATTTGGTGATTTCCGGTCAATTACTATACACGCCGAGCCGGATTAACTCCCCGGACACAGACGACTACTGTCCGCTTACTCCTCCAACCACCCGTTTCACCATCTGACCTTTGGTCAGCACGGTCGTTGGCTCGCACTGATTGAGTAACGCAAGTTGATCCAGAGAAACTGTCGACGGATACGATTTCGAGAACTGCTGTAGTGACATGTCTTTGGTAAGAGTCACAATGTCTACCCGCTTCGGTTCGACCGCCAGTTTCTTAGGATCGGTCAGCCGGGCGAAACTTTTTATCGAAGTCGCGATAGTCGGTTTGTATGTCCCCCATGAGGCACCAGTGCTCATCCCAAGGATCTGATAAATCTTACCGTCGTACGCGACGAAGGTCGAGGCGCCGTTGATACTGCCGTCCGAAGTCGTTGCGCTGAACTCACCCGATATGGCTGGTTGCCCGCCGATCGTGGTCATCCGGCGCGGTGTTGCCACCATTCCCTGCTGAGAAAAGAACTTGTCGGCCGCAGTCTCAAGCGTCGTGGACTGAGCGAGTGTGATTTGAATGACCGCATCCTGGTTGGGACTTCCGGCTAATACCCCTTGCTTCTGATTCTGCGTATTCCACTCGGCCGGGAAGGTGAACTTGAACTTGAGCTGAGGATGGTAGAAGGTGTTGGCCTCAAAGTATCCCTCTCTGGGGTCATCACCGTATACCAAACCATTCAGACGGGTCAGGTAACTATCGCGCGCAACTTTTCTGCCCGAAAGACTCCCCTTGAGGGTGTCAATCTCGGTCTGAATTCGTTGGGCGCGATTTCCCGGATCCGGATGCGTGGACATCCACTCAGGTATTCGACCACTACCGGAATTGGCGCTGATCCGACCGAGCACTTCGAACACGTGAACCATCTGCTTGGGATCGTACCCGTCGCTGTACATATAGCGAAGGCCCAGGTCATCGGCCTGCTTCTCGTCGTCACGACTGAACTTGAGAAACATCAGACCCAGTCCGGTATTGATCAACTGCCCGTACTTCTCCAGTTTCGGTTCGACCATCGTGCCGGCCAGCACGCCAAGTTGCGCTATTTGCTGCTTGGTCATCTGCGTGACCGAATGTCGTGCCGTCACATGACCGATTTCGTGACCTACCACGCTGGCGAGTTCCGCTTCGTTGTTGATATAGCAGAGAATGCCTCTGGTTACATAAATGAACCCGCCGGGAAGAGCGAAAGCATTCACAGTCGGGTCGTCTACAATGTGAAAAGTCCAGGGAAGGTCAGGGCGGGTCGTTTTTGAAGCCAGATCTGTCCCCAACCGCTGAATATAGGTCTGCCATGATGAGTCATTGTACAGACCGATTGAGGCTACAACTTCGTCGTTGGCCTGTTGGCCCATCTGGATTTCCTGCGACTGGCTATATAAACTGAACTGCTCCTTGCCGGTGGCGGGATTCACATAGCAGCCATAAAGCGCAAAGCACGCCGCAACGGCCACCACCGCGATTGCCAGCCACTTAAGAATCCTTGATCTGCTGATTGCTTCTAATCGCATCCTCATCACCTCGTCTTTGTGTTCCTTGCGTGACAGAAATATAGCGGTATTATTTTAATGGCAAAAGTTACTTTTTTGTTCAACCAACTTGTTGAGCGACAAATTGGTACCTTCGACCCTCTAGGCCGATGTATTAAAGCGGCCGAGTCGGCAACCGCAGAGCGCGTCGTACGTAATGAAAAGGGTGAAGCAATTTGATCACATTTATGCGGCGGGGCGTCGCTACACGGAGAATTTCTTCTGGGAGAAGTACCGCAAGATAGAGCGCGTGTATCAAGTAGCTGATGGGCTATTTGCAGTCGGGACCGATGACGATCTGGATTACGAACTGCTCTGGGGAGTAACGGCATTGGATCACCTCCGCGAAGGTCTAAAGGCCGTCCAGCGGGACTATCCGCGGTTCATTTTCCGCTATGCCGGGAGTATCGAGACTGTAATCGCAAAGCGGACGTTGATCTCCGACTGGAACTATGATTTGTGTGCAACCTATGTCGGATATGTACTGACTATCGATGAAGGTGATTGGGGCACAGCCAGAAACCACCGGATACATCGACTTAAGCCATCACAGCTGGACGAATTTCTTCGGATCGAAGAAGAGATTTTCCATTTCCCGAATCTGTCTCGTGGTGAGATTGTGTCTTCATTCGATTCTCGTGACCGATTCATCTGGGTTCTGATGCTGAGCGGGCGAATCCGCGGGTTTTTAACTGTCAGCCAACATGCCGAACAAACTGACTGCTGGTTGATCCGCGATCTGGGCGTCTGTCGCACGGTGCGTCATCAGGGATGGGGACGGAAATTGCTCAGGCACGCCGTGGCCGAACTCAAGCATGTGGGGGCACGTAAAGCGATGCTCTGGGTAGATTACGATAACTGCCCGGCCAGAAAGCTGTACGAGGAAGTCGGTTTCAGGCTGAGTCAGAATGAAGCCGAGGCGATTTTTGCCGTTGGTCAGTGATCCCGGTCTTGGCTTGAGATATCAGAATTCGCGTCAGGGGCAAAGAAAAGAATAATAGTGGTGGGGGAAGGATTTGAACCTTCGAAGGCAACGCCGACAGATTTACAGTCTGTTCCCTTTGGCCACTCGGGAACCCCACCAGCTTCAGTCGTCACCTGCCATTGGACAGGTCTGGCCATAATATATCATCGGGTATAAAAAATCAACGGAAAAGTGAGCTATTAAGGAGGTTATCGGATTCGGGAGACATAGGACCGGTAATCAGATTCGGGCATTTTCTCGGCAGCTCGCTGAAGCTGATCGAAATTAATGTAACCCATGCGGTAGGCGATCTCTTCGGGACAACAAATTTTTCTGGTCGGGTTCTCATTGAGGGCCACTGTCCAACCGGCATCGAGCATTCCGCGTGGAGTTCCGGCATCGTACCAAATGAGATTTTTACTCAGTCGAACCAGCTCCAGCTTCTCCCGTTTGAGATAATCGAGGTTGATGTCGGTAATTTCCATCTCGCCCCGCTCTGACGAGGGCAGGTGCTTGGCGATATCAACTACTTCGGAATCGTAGAAATAAACCCCGGTAATGGCCAGATTTGATTTCGGGACTTCGGGTTTTTCCACTATGGACACTACTTTGCCTTTGCTATTAACTTCGGCGATACCATATTCGGACGGATTTTCGACCGCCTTCGCAAAGATCATTCCACCATCAGTGAAATGGTCCAGACCGGCTTTCAACTCAGTACAGTCAAAGAATATATTATCCCCAAGTATCAGGGCAACACTGTCCCCGTCAATAAACTTCTCGCCTATCAAAAAGGCTGACCCTATCCCTGTCGGAGTCTCCTGTGATTCGTATTCGATTCTGATCCCGAGGTCACTTCCGAACCCGAGCAACGCCTGAAACCGGTCGACATCGTCAGGCGTGGTAATAATAAGGATATTCTTTATCCCCAGTTGGAGGAGCACCGCGAGCGGATAATAAATCAGTGGCTTGTCATAGATCGCAAGCAGGTGTTTGGTCACGGAGCGGGTCAGCGGGTGTAGACGCGTCCCCTTGCCACCGGCTAATATTATCCCTTTTCTTACTTCCAGAGCCATGATTCAACCTAATATTGGTGATTCAACAACGCTATCTTAAACTCAGGCGGAGCTTCGCGACTGTAAGTAGTCTCTCAGCCCGTCTTGCCATCGCCTCACGGTAAATCCAGCGCGCCGAAGCTTCTCGGTTGACATGGAACAGAACTGGGGGCGCCTGGCCCGGGTATGAAACTCGGTGTACTTAACCGGCGTAAGCCGGTTACTCATCCCGGTTTGAGTAAAAATCTCCCGAGCGAAATCGTACCAGGTTGTCTCGCCCTCACCGCAGGCGTGATAGGTCCCGAATTCGGCCGAGTCTGTGGTTGCCAAAAAAAGTAACGCCCGGGCTGCGTCCTCGGTATAGGTAGGCGACATAATCTGATCATCGATTACCCGCAATGGTCGACCTTCCTCGGCCGCTCGAATCATCTTCTCGACGAAATTGACATCCGGGCTGCTCCTGGAGACATTACCAAATAGCGACGAGACTCGCACGATATAATGCCTTTGACAATACGCGCGGGCTAAATATTCTCCAGCGCATTTTGAAACACCGTACACATTCAGCGGTCCGGGCAAATCGGTCTCGACATACGGCTCGCGATCAAAGCCATTGAAGACGTAATCAGTGCTGATATGCATGAGCACGATACGACGAACGGCACAGAATTTTGCGAGATCCATGACCAGCTCGGCGTTGATGCGCATACTCTGGCCGAAATTATCCTCGCACAGATCTACCTTGTGGTAGGCGGTGCAATTGATCAGATGTGTAATGCCTTCGTACCCGGATAATACCTCCGCAGCGATATCGGTGTCAGCGTCAAACTCGCCTCGCGTCAACCCGACAACTTCCAGCTTACTCGATGACGCGACCTTGGCAATGGCGGTACCAAGTTGACCGTTGGCTCCGAGCAGGAGAATTTTCGTCATTGCTGATCGCCCTTTATGTCGAGGATCCCTCCGTATTTCTCCACTTCTTTGATTACTTTATGCCAATATTCAAGGTCCCGATACCAGTCGAGAGTTATGGTTTGCGGAGTTCGCTCCAACCTGCCCGACTCAAGAAAATCCATTATCTCAGCCACTCCCTGTTCGGCTGTCCACTTCGCATTCCACCCAAGCCGATTTTGGATCTTACTGAAATCGAGACGATAGCTTCGCACATCGGCGTGACCATACCATTCGATATTCACCGGATGTCCGGACCTTTTCGACACGACATCGGCGATGCGCTCAGCCAATGGGCCAATCTGGAAGTTGTTTTCGGGCGCGCCGACATTGAAGATCTCACCATTAATGGCGGAAGTATCGGCCGTCAGCAAGAGCCTGATAACATCGGTAGTATCCTGGATGTGAACCATCGGGCGAAACTGCGTGCCATCACGCATCAGCGGAAGTTTTCCGTTTCTCCACGCTCCATATGTCATCCCGTTGATGGCCAGATCAAATCGCATACGAGGACTGTACCCAAAGACGGTAGCCTGCCTGATGACCGTAACCACAAACGTTTCGCTCGAGAGTTTGAGTACTTCCTTCTCAGCCATTTCATTCGCCCGGGCATATACGGTTAGTGGGTTGGTCGGAGAATCCTCATTTACAATCTCGTCTTGATAGCCATATATGCTTGCGCTCGATGGTAGAATATATCGCTTCACCTGACTGTCGCGTGCCAGCAGGGCGGTGCGTGCCCGGCTCTCGAAATTAATCTCCATCGTCTGTCGGCTGAAAAGTTCTGCGCTGGGATCGTTGGAGATCGATACCAAATCTACGACGTAATCTACTCCCTCGAAGTGTTGCGGGGTCAGTTTGCGGGAGTCTTCGACAACGACTTTCAGATTATCCTGCGGAGTCAGTTTGTCTCGACCGAAATAGTACCGGTCGACCGCAATGACGCGATAATCACCACTAAGGAGCTTCCCGGTGAGTACCGACCCGATATACCCGCCGGCGCCCGTAATCAATACAGTTTCCATCAATCCTTCTCGTAGACGAAGTTGTTCTCAGCTTGATCGAATGGCGGGGCGGTTCTGTCTCGGTCCGATAGTATCGGTGTGTTAGCCGGCCAGACGATGCCGACGTGTGAGTCGTTCCAGGCAAAAACCCGATCACAGTCGGGAGCGTAGTATTCATCGACCTTGTAGACAACTTCAGTGTTCGGTCTTCGGGTAACAAACCCGTTCGCAAATCCCCGGGGAATGAACAACTGCCGGTGATTCTCGGCTGTGAGTTCAACTTCAATCCATTTAAGGAAGGTCGGGCTTTCGCGACGTATGTCCACGACGAAGTTCAAAATCGCTCCGGCCACGATATGTACAAGTTTCGATTGCGCTTTCGGACGAATCTGATAGTGCATGCCGCGCACCGTCCCCACTTCGCGGCTGAGTGAATGGTTATCCTGCACAAACCGAACCTTAACGCCAGCGTCGCGATAGGCATTCTCACGGTACGTTTCCAAAAAGAAACCGCGATTGTCAGTGTGCACCTTCGGCTCAATCACGATAACACCTGGCAGAGCGGTCTGAAGTACCATCATACGCTGTTCCCGAACTCAAACATATGAGGCAATATTCGATATTCAAGACTGATTGACAACAGAGATTTTTATGGTCGCGGCGCTGTCACTGCTCCTGCAGGGCCTGCATGGGCAGATCAATGTTGAAATAGAGGTCGTAGGTGGAATCGGTCGACGGATCATGGACGGTCATGACATCGTAAGCGTGCTCCTCTTCGTCGACCAGCGCCTGTTGTTGCAACTCGACACCGAGGATATTCAAAACGATGTATTCTTCGTCGGTTGATATTACAAGAAACGCCGTCTCTTTGGTTAGTCCGTCGCCACGCGCGAACAGGGATTGAATCAGGCCATTGGCGACATAATGATGGTATCGACTCCGCAGACTATCGCCCAGCCGCTCTAAGGACACATCGAGCACGACGTGGGCCTCGGTCTGAAGCGGATCCTTTTTGAGCAGTTTATTGGCCAGGTCTACGGCTGTCGCGTAGTCATCCTGATTGAACGCGACGTCCATGCGGGAGCGAAGGTCCTGAATCCGTGAGTCATAGGGCCGATAACCTGAGGTTTTGGTGTAGGCAAGCCTCAGTTGAGTGAAATCCACCGTGGTGTCAGCTTGTTCCACCCGCTTCCACAGGTCCCGAAACACCGACTTATCGGCAATGCCGGCCGCTGGGGTCTTCACATCTTCCGCGGAGACGGACAGGCAGACGGCCAGCAGACATACAGCCGCTATCGACAAATGGGTCCTCTGCGCCTTCATGCTTTGGCTCTCCCTTCGGATTCGGGTTAGTCAGCAGTAGCTATATAACTGATTGTTCGGCCGTTAGCAATGTCGTCGGGATAAAAAAGTGGCGCCCCCCAGAGTTGAACTGGGGACACACGGATTTTCAGTCCGTTGCTCTACCAACTGAGCTAGGGCGCCGACTTCTATAACTGGTTTAGAACCGCCAATTTACATCGATACAGGCGAATGTCAACGGAAATTTACTGATGCCGGAATAAATACTCTTTGGTCGGATGAACAAACAGCGCGAAGAGCGCCGTGGCTGAAAGTATCGCCAGTATGATATTCTCGTACTGCCGGAAGCCTATAAGCGCCACCACAACGACAAGTGAGTTTACGATTACCAACCCGTACCATCCCCACTTCCTCAGCTCTTTGAAAGCATACGCGAACGATACCAGCACAAGTCCGAAGATCGTGAAGAGAATCGGTTGCATCAACGCCGCATAATTTCGATCCAGGAAGCTCAGGATTATCTCCACTCCCCCGTAAATGAGGAAAATGGCGGCGAAAATAAATCCATACCAACCTGCCACTTTAACACTTATTGGACGTTTGTCCTGTCTGTCAATCATAATCAACCTTTCGTAAACATGGTCGCATCTCCGAGCAAGCCGGCTCCCATGAACCCGGCGTCGTTGCCCAGAGCGGCACGCGTTACAACGAGCTTCTCGGTTGCCGAACTGAAGGCGTGTTTTCTTACTTCCTCGGCCACCGCCTCCACAAATCCGCCGCCGCCTTCGGTAATCCCGCCACCAATAACTACGATCTCCGGGTTTAAAAGGTTCGCCACACCGGCCAAACCGATGCCGAGATATCTGGCCGTTTCCCGGATAACTTCGGCAGCTACCTGATCGCCTTTTCTAAGGGCCGCAAACAGTTTCTTGACGGTCAGGTTATCCAGCGAACCTTCGAGTATATCTTCAAGTATCGGCGTTAATCCATTCTTAACTTTGCGTTTTGTTCGGTCAATTATCGCCTGAGACGAGCAGTAAGCCTCAATACAGCCGTGGTTGCCGCAACTACACAGGGGGCCATCGAAGTTGATCGTCATATGACCAATCTCGCCTCCGGTCCAGTTCGCTCCGTGCCACACCTTGCCGTCGATTATTACTGCCCCGCCGACGCCGGTCCCGACTGTAACGCAAATGGCTGACCTGGCTCCTACCGCGGCTCCGAATTTCAGCTCAGCCAGAGCCATGGCATTCACGTCATTGTCCACCAATACCGGCAAATTGAGTCGATCTTTGAGAGTCTGTCCAATTTCCATCCCCTGCCAGCCCGGGATGTTCGGCGAGGGTCCAATCACCCGTCCATTTCTTTGATCGATTGCCCCGGGGGAGCCAACACCCAGGTACTTTACCTGAAGGTCTTCCTCGGCGGCGAAATATAGCAGGCGCTCGGCGATATTTGTTATCAGATGCATCAGCGGCATTGGCCCCTTCTCCGCCATAGTAGGACGCTGCTCCTTGTGGATTATCTTACCGCTGCCGTCGAACAACCCGTACTTGATAGCTGTACCGCCGATATCAATTCCGGCGTAGACTTGGTCCTGTGACATTATCTCTTTTGTCGAATTCTATTAAGGTTTCGCTCAGGTTTCCTGCGAGCTATTTGTTCGTCTTTAGCCGCTCTTCGATGTAACTGACCAAGCTCGAAGCCGGAATCGTCTCCTGAATCTCATCTGCCTTCAACCATTCCTCACGGTCAGTAGTTTCCATCGCTTTCTGTTTTCCTGCCGCCAGGTTCTTTACAGTAAGTGTCCCCGCCTCGAATTCTTCCGAGCCGGCGATGACCGCAAATGGTATCCCTACTTTATCGCCGTACTTGATCTGCTTTGTCAAATTCTTGGTGTCTCCGGCAAAAATCTCCGACGGTATACCGGCATTCCGCAACTGCCGGAGGATTCTCAAATAGTCTGACAACCGCTCCCGGTCCATCACGGTCACCAGCACTTCGGACGTAGACTCTTTTAGTTCGATTTTCTTGAGCTGAATCAGAGCCGCTAACAGTCGGTCGATGCCGACTGAGGCACCCACCGCCGGTACCGAGCGACCGGAAAATCGATCGACCAGATTGTCGTACCGGCCACCGGCGAAAACCGATCCAAACTCGGGAAGATCAAGCAGGATCGTCTCGAACACCGGCCCGGTGTAGTAGCCGAGTCCCCGGACGATAGTCAGATCAATCTCCGCCCGGGATAGATTGATTTCCATATCAGCCAGTATTCCGAGTATCTTCCGGAGTTCATCCAGTCCCTCTTCAGAGGCTTGAATCTTCCCCATCAACGCCTCCGCCTTATCCAATGCTGCCGCGCCCTTCGTTGCGGCGATATCCAGAAATCCGGCTATCTGCCCGATCTGCGCATCGGTGAGTCCAAGGCCCTTTATTTTGTCGCCGGATGTATCGACCCGGCCCGGCCCCAGTTCCCGCATCACAGCGTCCTGCCCCTGCTTTTCCAATTTGTCTATCACACGCATCACATCCGGACCTTTGTCATCCGGAACTCCCGCATACTTGATGAGCCCGTTCAGTATTTTTCGGTTGGAAAAACGGACTTTGAAATTATCGACGCCGAGATGCTCAAATGTTGTAATCATGGCCGCGATTATTTCGGCATCGGCGAGGAGATTTTGTGCGCCGACGATGTCGATGTCAAACTGCATGAATTCTCGGAACCGACCAGGCCCCGGTTTGTCAACTCGCCAGACATTGCCATATTGATACCTTCTGAACGGGAGAGCTAAATCCTGATTCGAGGCAACATATCGTGCCAGCGAGAGCGTGAGCTCGTAGCGCAGGGCCATGTCTACTTCATCGGGCCCCCTGAAACCAAACAGTTCGTTAAGGGAATCCTCGTTATAGTGCGAGCCAAGCAGCACGTCAGCGCATTCGACCGACGCGGTCTGCAACGGCAGAAAACCCATCAATTCGACAGCCTCCCGGATTCGAGAAATCATACGCTCCCGGGCAATCTGCTCGGAAGGCGGGTAGTCCCGGAATCCTTTAAGAAGCTGAGGCTTTACCTTATACTGTTTTTCACCTGTCATAGGGCTTTGATTATGCCTTTCCGTTTACTCCGAAGCGACCAATTTAGAGCATTTTAAGGAAAAATGAAACCGTTTTTTGAAAGGCGAGCAGTCACTGTTGGTTAGCTGCGGGCGGATGACCGGGGAGCGTTTTGTTCGATCGCTTCCATTATTTTTTCCAGCATCAGGTCCGGATCCTGATCAAAGTCGACTTCCAGCGGCGGCTTGAAACGCATCGATAGCTGATGGCCGATCCCCCGAAGCCAGATGCCCTTCTTGGAAAAGACACTCGAAAAACCGTCGAGCACGACCGGTACTACAACCGGATGGTACTGGCGAATGAGATGGGTCACCCCTCGTCTTCCGGGCGCGAAGGGAGTAGTCGTACCCTGGGGGAAAGTTACCACCCATCCGTTGTCGAGAGCCGTGGCAATATTGCTGAAGTCCTTCATCTTGGCCTGGCGTTTCACTTCCCGATTGGCCTCACGCCACGTTCGCTGGACAGAAACCGAACCCGCATACGCGAGGACCCTCGGCAGCAGCCCCGAACGCATCGTCTCCTCGGCTGCAACAAAATACACGCTCAGGCGGGGATCAAGCAGGTAGATCGGATTAGAAAGACTACCGCGGAAGCCCCATTTCACGCTGCTGAACACATGAAACATTGAAATGACATCGGCAAAATACGTCTGATGATTGGAAACGAACAGGACATTGTCTTTCGGCAACCTGGCAAGATGCTCTGTGCCGCTGACCTGAATTCGGTTGAACCACTTCAGCGCCGGATAGGTAACCACGCCGACCAGCAGAAAGAGTAGCCGCTTGAGAATGACTATGTGCCCAAGGACATCTTTTTTCAACAGACTCATCGAGTTCTTCTCCCGTCCGAATCTGGGTCCCGGTCATTCGTATTCTTAGAGAATACGACCAAAAAGCAAAACATATAAAGTCGAATTCATAACGAATTGGCAATAGTTTTATCCGCCGACAGCATACACCGCGAACCGCCGTAAGCGCACCGCACAGAGCAATTGCTTGCCTTTTTTGTCCGGAATGCGTAACTTTGTCGATTAACCAAAGGAGCATCCATGAGATCTGCCCGCAGAGTTTCCGTAACCATTGTGGCACTGAGCTTGTGTCTGAGTCTGAAAGTATCGGCCGCCGATGGCGCGCTCGACCAGAGTCTGCTCATACAATATGAAAAACAGATCACCGATAGTGCCGGCACTCAACGAATCATCAACGCCGTTGCCAATAATGACATCAGGAACCTGTCCCTCAACCGTAACAAGTTGATAAATCATGACAAGCTCTTCAATTTCAAGCTGAAAACAAGTGGGATCGTAAACCAGCAGAGCTCCGGCCGATGCTGGATGTTCGCGGGCAATAATGTATTTGCGCCGAAGATGATGACCAAGCTTCAGATGTCTGAATTTGAACTCTCCGAACCTTATCTCACTTTTTATGACAAGATGGAGAAGGCGAATTTCTTTTTGGAGCGGATAATTGAGCTGCGCGATAAACCGCTCGACGATCGCTCACTGCAAGGAGAGATTGATAACTCGTTTGGCGATGGCGGGTGGTGGACATATTTTCAGGACCTGGTCAGCAAGTATGGTGTCGTTCCGCTTTCGGTGATGCCGGAGACAAAACAGTCGAGCGCGACCGGTAATATCAATAATCTGGCCCAGACGTTACTTCGCGGTGATGCGGCGGAACTTCGCCAGATGTACAAAAACAGCAAATCGGTAAAACAACTTCGCGCCCGTAAGGAGCAGATGCTTGGCGACATTTACAAGCTCCTGGTGTACAATTATGGTGAACCTCCGAAAGAATTCACTTTCCGGTATGAAACAAAAAAAGACACGGTCACAGCGATTACCGAAGGTACGTATACACCCGTGTCATTCTTCAAGGAGTTTTTTGGCGATACACTCCCTCAATATGTGGCGTTAGTAGACAACCCGACCATGCCGTACGACAGCCTATACCTCATGGAGGCCAGTCGGAACATCTATGAACGGCCCGACCAAGTTGTACTGAATCTACCGATTGACAAGCTCAAACAATATGCACAGAAGTCGCTGCTCGACAGCCAGGCCGTCTGGTTTGCCTGCGATGTCGGACAGCAGAATTACCGTGATTCGGCTATAATGGCTGATCAGATTTATGATTACAATACCACTTTCGGGATGAACTTCACGCTGTCAAAGGCGGATCGGATAAGTTATCACGAAATCACTCCGAATCATGCGATGGTGCTGACCGGCGTGGATACGACCGACTCAGGACAGCCTGATAAATGGCTGGTTGAAAACAGCTGGGGGACCAAGAACGGCGACAAAGGTTTCTGGTATATGTATCCGGACTGGTTTGACCAATACGTGCTCATGATTGTAGTGGACAAGAAGATGCTTAGTGACGAAGATCAGCGGAAATTCAGTCAGAAACCGCACAAGATCTCCGATTGGCAGCCGTTTTTCCGGGCACTTCGCAATTTGAATTAGCAGGTATGAGTATTCTAGATAGACTGGCGGGAATCGTCCCGGCTGATAGATTCTCGACACAGGCCGATAATCTCGCGGTGGTTGCTCGCGACGAATCGACGTTGCCCGCCGTCACACCGCTGGCCGTCGTTTGGGCGCTTAATGCTGAAGAGATTGCGAAGATTGTGACGGCCTGCTACCAGGAACGCGTTCCCTTGACTACCAGAGGCGCCGGAAGCGCGCTTGAAGGCTCGACCATTCCGCTCGCAAACGGAATCGTGCTCGACCTGAGCCGGATGACCCAGATTGTCAATCTGTGGCCCGACGACCTTCAAGTCCAGGTCGAACCGGGGATAATCTACGACCACCTAAATGCAAAGCTAAAGAACGACGGCCTATTCTTTCCCCCGTCGCCGGGAGGCTCAGGCGACATCGCTACAGTCGGTGGTATGGTGTCGACCAATGCGAGCGGGATCTACTCGGTCAAGTACGGCGGCACACGCGAATACGTGCTGGCACTGGAAATAGTCACCGGAACCGGTGCGAAAATGCGGATTGGCAACCGAGCGATCAAGCGGTCGAGCGGCTATAATCTGGTCGATTTAGTTTCGGGATCCGAAGGTACGCTTGCGGTTATCACCTCCATTATCATCAGGTTAGCCGGACTTCCTGAAGGACGACTTCAAACAGCCTTCAAGTTTGATACCGAAAGCAATGCTGCACGGGCAGTCTCCGAAATGCGTAAATATGGACTGGATATTGCCGCGATAGAATTTCTGGACCGCGAAGTCATGAAAGCTCTCAATCTGCTGAAGAATTATGGCCTTGAAGAAGTTCCGGCGCTCTTTCTTGAGTTCCATGGTCCCGAAGCCGTGACGCAGTCCAACAACGAACTTGCCGAGTCGATTTGCCAGGAGCTGAACGGGACGCGCCTGGAGCTTGGCGAAGGTAAACGTCCGTGGGAGATTCGACATTTCGTCACGGATGCTATCAAGTATCGCCGTCCGGGATACACGATCATTCGCAATGACGTCGCCTTCCCGATATCACACCTTCCTGATATGGTAGACTTCTGTCATCGTTTGGGCGCCGAGAGCGGCATTATGATCCATACGTTTGGCCACGTGGGCCTGGGCTTGTTGCATGCGCTTATACTGGCCCGGAAGGAAGTTGCCGATGAATGGGACCGGGCTATGGAACTCAATGACAAGATTATCAGAAAGACTGTCGAACTCGACGGTACAATTTCCGGAGAACACGGAATTGGCTTGGGGCACAAGAACCTGTTTGCGCTGGAGCATGGTGACTCGATTGAGCTCATGCGAAGCATAAAACGACAGTTTGACCCTGCGAATATCCTCAACCCAGGCAAGATCTTTGATCTATAGGTTGTCTGTTACTTTTATCCGATCCAAACAGCAATTCCCCTCCCCCTGAAACAAATCTCCAATACCCTCTGTTTATATACGTAATACTTCTTGTCTGCACCTTACCTCGATATTTAGCCGTTTGGTAACCGGGAGAAGATAATCAGTATACAACCCCATAGAGGAGCTAATTGGAATATGAATCGTGTTTCAGCAATCCTGACAATTGCCTTAATCCTGCCGGCCGTCGCCTGCTCGGACGACAATACATCCGGAAAGACGTCTGGAAATACCGCCGCGACACCAATCACTGCACAGCTTGTTGTACAAGGTCTCTCTCAGCCGCTTTATGTAGGCTCGCCGCCGAATGACCAGAACCGCCTGTTTATAGTCGAACGGACCGGCCGGATCAAGATTTACAAAAACGGAGGAGTGTTATCACGGCCCTTCCTCGACTTATCAGGGAAAGTCAGTACTGACAACGCCGAACGAGGCTTGCTCGGCCTGGCCTTTCACCCGAATTTTTCATCCAACGGATTCTTGTATGTGAACTACACGGACCAGTCGGGAAACACGAATATCTCCCGCTTCACTGTTTCGGCATCGGATCCTGATTCGGCCGTGCTGACCAGCGAGAAAGTTCTGCTCCACGTCATTCAGCCTTACGCGAACCATAATGCCGGCATGCTTGAATTCGGGCCCAACGACGGCTTTCTCTATTTCGGTCTCGGTGATGGCGGCTCGTCCGGTGATCCACAAAATCGGGCGCAGAACCTGGACTCCTTGCTGGGGAAATTGCTTCGAATCGATGTTAACTCCGGTGATCCCTACGCAGTTCCATCCAACAATCCGTTTGTAGGCAATCCGAACGCCAGGCCGGAGGTCTGGGCTTATGGATTACGGAACCCCTGGCGGTTTAGTTTCGATCGGCAGACCGGTGATTTGTACATCGGCGATGTCGGCCAGAATGAGGTTGAGGAGGTTGATTTCCAAGCTGCCAGTAGCACCGGGGGCCAGAATTATGGCTGGCGGCTGATGGAGGGCGATCGTTGCTACAACCCGTCGACCAACTGCAATCCCGGTGGATTGACATTACCGATTCAGACTTACTATCATTCTGACCCGGGCAACCCCTGCTCGATTACCGGAGGCTATGTATACCGCGGTTGCGCTATCCCTGACTTGTCGGGCACGTATTTCTATGCGGATTACTGCTACGGCCATGTTTGGAGTTTTAGATATAACGGTTCGACAAAGACGGAGTGGCAGGACCGGACCAGCGAATTGGGCATCAGCAATCTGGCGATTTCATCTTTCGGCGAAGATGCGGCCGGTGAGATTTACATAGTAGATCTGAATGGCAATATCTATAAGATTGTCCCGGACGGAGTGGCGTCGCAATGTAATATCAATTGCTGTCAGGGCATCCGTGGGAATGTCGATCAGGATCCGCAGAACCAGGTCGATATTGGAGATGTCGTCTATCTCGTCGAATTTATGTTCGCGGCGGGGCCGGCGCCGGTGTGTGCGCCCGCAGCCAATATCGATGCCAGCGCAGACGGCGCGGTCGACATCTCTGATCTAGTCTATTTTGTTGAGTACATGTTTAGCGGCGGGCCCACCCCTTCGAGTTGCCCAACCATGTTCGCGGCCCAATAGAGCGCTCAACTAACCTGCATTTCTTACGGCATTCGGGTAGGCGCGAAACCGAACGTCTGTTTGTGCAACTTCAAACATGGAGGGTTTTGCTCGTGCAAAAACCTAGTCCTCTCGCGTTGTGCTTGTTGAGCCTGATGGCGATTGTCGGCGCATCAGCACTAGCAGCCTCTCGGCTCACGCTTCCGGAGACTTCGTTTGACTTCGGCTATGTCCCCCAGCATGCCAAAGTCTCGCACGTCTTCTGGTTGAAGTCTACTGGTGATGATTCCCTCAAAATTCTGAAAGTCATCCCGGGCTGCGGCTGTACCCAGGTTCCGTTAGAGAAGCAGGAGTTAGCCGCCGGCGACAGTACCAAGCTGGAAGTCATTTTTTCCACAGGCAGTTACACGTATCGAGTAACGAAGCAACCGAAAATTCAGACGAACGAAGGGCCGCCGGACAAAGCAGTCTCGATCTTGTGTAACGTGGTGACCAGGCCGGACTCAACTTACCCGCTGGTGATCGATCCCTATAAACTCGATCTGACTCAGTTCGGAGACAGCGTTCGCGACAGAATGTCTTTCCAAATCAGGAATGTCTCGGATCAGAAACTTGATCTGTCGCTGGTAAGTCTTCCGAGTGATTTCTTCACGGTCAGCATGCCGGCCACAGTTGAGCCGGGCCGGACGATCGAAGCCAGGATCAAATTGAACAAGACAGCTCTTAACAAGGACTTCGATAAGTCATTTACGATCGAATTGAGTGACCAGGGACACACGCGTTTCACCGTACCGGTAAAACGCGATATTCTTCCGAGCACTCAGGCCGATGTCTCAGCCATGCCGGACAGTCACTGATTAGCTGGTTCGGCCTACTGGGGACAGGCGCTGGCGGTGCTTTGAAAAGAGAACCGGAAGAGCCTGCGGCTCTCCTCTTTTTGGTGGTTTCTCCTCCGGATGATAGACTAATTTGGGACAGAATACGCCGGCACCGGCTCATGTATCGACGGGCGAATCGGCTCTTGACTAAGCTATTAGATGTAATATATTTATCCAAACATGGAACAATTGTCGCCGCTTGCATATAATAGAATAGTATGAGACAGGTAACGGGATTAGCCTTACTATTTGTGGGTATTATGGCCTCGGCCGGCTGGGCACAGCCCAAGTTGGAAATTCCGGGTAACTCGTTTGATTTCGGTTTGGTACCTCAGAGTTGTACGATCAGCCAGTTTTTCTGGTTCAAATCAACCGGCACTGACACCCTCAAAATAAAGCAGATAAAGACAGGATGTACTTGTGCTCTTATGCCGATGGAACGTGACTGGATCGCCCCCGGCGACAGCATGAAAGTCGGGATCTACTGGGAAATGGGCAAGGAACTCAATGCTATTGGGCGGTTTCCCTACATTTTCACCAACGCCCAAGCCGACCCTTACCGTATGTATCTTACGGGCTACATTGTTAAATCAGGCGACTCCCTACGGCCTGTCTCGGTAAGCCCTTATAAGTTCGAATTGACCAAATATGGAGACCACACGGTCGACAGCATGGCTTTTACGCTAACGAATCACAGTGACAGGGCCCTGGCCGTCAGACTGGTTTCTTATCCGCTTGAAGAGTGCGATGTATTCATTCCTTCGCCCCTCAAAGCCGGCGGTACTGCGGTTGGTTACATTAAAGTTCGCCCGGAATTTCTCGACAAAGAATTCAAGAGATCGATTACGTTACAGGCGGATGACGGCAAGGATTCCCGGGTGACCCTGCCGGTTCGACGCAAGTTTTTTGTAAGTGAACAATCATCTAACCTCGGAAACTAGCAAACCCTATAGGATAGAGAGCAACGGTATGAACAAACGACTGCTACTTCTTCTGGGGACTATCCTGGTTATGTCGCTATCAATGGGTTCTGCGTACGCGGCCCCTCGGTTGACAATTCCGGATACTGACTTCAACTTCGGAAATGTTCCTCAAAACGCGAAGATCGCGCATGTCTTTTGGCTGCACTCGACGGGCGATGATTCGCTGCTGATTCTCAAGGTGGTTCCCGGCTGAGGATGCACCCAGGCTCCTCTTGAAAAACAGGACCTTGCTGTCGGTGACAGCACTCAGCTTGAAATCATCTTCAGTACGAAATCATACACCGGACGGGTGACCAAGAGACCGAAAATTCAAACAAACGAGGGTCCGCCCGATAAATTCGTCTCCATCATGTGTAATGTTGAGACGCGTCCGGATTCAACGTACCCGATCATTATTGACCCGTACAAACTCGACCTGACTCAGTTCGGCGACAAAGTTCGGGATGAGATGACGTTTACCATTAAGAACATCTCAGACGCGAAACTTGATTTGTCTGTGGTCAGCGTGGCATCCAAGTATTTCTCGGTCAAACTCCCCTCGTCGATTGGACCTGGAGAGTCGGCCGAAGCAAAATTGAAGCTTGATGAAGCGGCCCGCGAAAAAGATTTTGAGAAGTCGTTCACCATCGAGCTCAGCGATACAGCACACACCCGTTTTACCGTCCCGGTGAAGCGGACCGTTCGGCCAAGCATTCAGACGAGTGAATCTGCTCACGCAACCGGCGCCGGCGAGTGAGTTGTCTGTAGCATCTTAGCAAATCACTTAATGACAAAAAGAACCGTTCTTTCGAACGGTTCTTTTTGTATTCGGAATTCTGTTCTGCTCCGCACCCGGGCCCGGGCGCTAGTCTTCCACTATGTCAATAAATCCTTGATTAATCCGGTCCTGCCAATCTTTGTTATACACTTCGCCCTGAACATTAGAATGCACGAGCCGGTAGTCGGAGTTCCCCGAGTAATCTTCAAAGACGAACAGCTTCCCCTCCCTGATTGATCGATAGTACCACACTTCATATGGGTTCCCGACCCGGGGAGCCTGAAAATCGTCACGCTCATCCCAGGGGCCGTACGTCATATATACTCGGCCACGATCGGTAAGCCATCCGTTGTTTTTGGCTACATTAGTGGAGAAAAAGCGGTTGGCATAACTGTAACGACGGACCATTTCCGCACGGTTTTCAATAATAGACGTGCTCGGATCCGAATCGTGCTCTTTCCAATACTGACTGAGGTAGTTCAATTTTCCCGAATCGGAGAGATTGCTGAGCACTCCCGCCTGTTCCGGCGTCAGAAGATACTTTACCAGGTGAATTTTATCAGCGAGCGACAGACTGTCGTAAGAATTTCTGCCAATCATGGATCCAGCTGCGGCCAGTTGTACCGCCTGGGGCGAGACTATATGGAACGGAATATCGAATGTATCGCTGGCCTTAGTGGGAATATCCGTCGCCACCAGTTGGAGTCTGTAGTTCCCAGTCGGCCAACTCTTGATGTCAATCGGCTCCGTTATGACGGCCGTCTGATCGTGAGACTCGCGGACGAGTGACCCCAGCGGCTGATATAAATTCCCCTGGTCATCAAAAACCGACAGCCCGAACATATATCGCGCGTTTGGAAGCGTATCAGCCAGGTTATACAACTCGCTGTATAGAAACATGATCGAATCCGAGACTGAAAAAATGTTGATCGGATTAATCAAAACATTAAACCCGTTCTTGGACAGTCGCGGGTTGTATGCCGGATTGTCCTCTCCTACGTACTTGAGGTCATACGCGAGAAAGCTTCCGCCAATGGAAATTCGATTCCTGGCCGGGGGCGGCACAGTTATCTTGTCTATAAAAAACGAACCTTCACGCTTGCTCGCGACGTCAACCACCGTCAGTCTGGCGGTGTAACTTCCCGGCTTTGCCATCAATATGACTTTATTAAACACGCGGAAATTCTTGGCCGAGGCTTCTTCCGTATCTTTCACTTTCAGCGAAAACAGCGTCCTCGCCGAGTCGGTCGGGAAGCCGTCGGTGTTGAACAGATCAACTTGCGCAAAGATTCTGGCATATAACATATCATCAGTCGACGAATCCGGGCGATAGAACTGGAACTCATCCCGGTTGACCGTGAAGGGAAATTCGACCAGCGCCACCGAATCGTAGGCCGGATTGTCATAGACGATACTTCCCGCGTAAACGGCAAGCGGTTCGCCGGTAGCCGCAAGGGCCATCCCGGAAAGACCGGTGATTACCATAACGGGTGCCAGGAGCAGAATTAGTCTTTGAAACATATAGGCTGTGGAACTCCTCTAGAAGTCAGGCCGTTGGTTTAATCCATCGTATGGATATTCCAGCCGGTAATCCCCATCTTCGTTAACATCAACAAAAACGAACTTGCGGTATTTTGATCCCCGGTAATAATGCCATTCCTGATAAGGATGCATATTGGGAACGACCGGGTAATCATCGACCTGGTCGGGCTCGCCATATATAATATAAATTCTACCGCGATCAGTCTTCCAGCCCTGACGGTACATATGGGTGAAATTCTGATTGGCGATGTTCACTCGTCGATAGAATTCATCTTTGGCTTCGTTCACGGACGTTCCCGGGGTGGGATCACGGCCGTCCCAAAATGCATTGAATGCGCTCAGCCGGTCGGGATACGTTTCGGCTTTTTTCAACACGTCCATCTCTTCATTCGTGGCGATGATGCCCAGCTGCCCGAGAATTGATTTGTAGTCATACTTCAGCAAAGCATTTTGTGACCAAAAAATGGTGAAATCCCGGTATTCCACGTCGAGTTTTTTTGCCCGCTTCCCCAGGAGCGTGACGCTCAATTCGTATCGGCCCGGGATCAAACTGTCAAGGGAGATTTCACGAAATTGCCTCACCGTGGGCTCGGTAAACTCCGAGGTAAGCGAATCCCGGTAGACCATTCCTTTCACCGAGTGCCTCAGCATCGTCTCGACGCGGACATCCGGCGTGGAATCAGTCCCCCGGTACAACTCGACATAAAAGAGCAGGCGGAGTTTGTCATCGTTGCCGTAAATATGCGTTACCGAAGGCACGACCAGCAGACTTCCCTTGTCAAATTCCTTGGAGCCGCTGTCGCTGCTCTTGTCGACAGCCTGTACCAGCTCGATATCCGATAGAGTAGGCTGCTTACTTCCCATGTCCTTCAGTTTAAGTTTGAACTGCTGGTTTTGTACCTGCCTTGAAGACGGGTCGCTGAGCACCAGATTCATCGTATATTTGCCGGGAGGCAAGTCGAAATTGACCTGGCTGGTTCGATAGTCGTACCGGGATTTCGCTTTCACTTCATTGGGAACGAGGACTGTCTTGGACTGATGATAAGAGTCCACCAACTCTTCATTATCGTTGTACACTTTCACCGCAACTTCGTACTGGGCCTCAAAGTTGTCGTCCTTTTTGGCGAAGTTGAGGACAGCGTTATAAATCTGATAGTAGACTTCCAGGCGTACTTTCCCGGGGATGTTGGACTTGAAGGCCGCATGGTCGACAATGAAATACGAGTCGACGCCTTTCCGATTAAAGACATCAAAAGTCTCCTGAGCCTTTGAATCGGACACTATCCACATCATGCTCAGCGCTATCAGAGCGCCTGTAACAACTTGCTTTGTCATATCAGTTTAACACCCATGGAGCCGCGTCGTTCCCATGGTACCAGCCAACCGATTGTCTGGCAACATAAAAAAGAGACGTGGAAGCGTCACTATTCGTGAAGTCTATTCATATCTCAGGGCGTCAATTGGATCCAGCCAGGCGGCCTTGATGGCCGGGTAGACGCCCGACACCAGGCCAACCGAAACCGACACGAAGAATCCAAGCAGTACCCAGATTATTGATACAGACAGGGGGAAATGTAGAAGGCCATTTACTACAAGACCGATTGTGGCACCGAACAAGACGCCGAGCACACCCCCGGTACCGGAAAGCGTCATGGCCTCGGTCAGAAATTGAAGTATGATATTCGAGCGTTTGGCCCCGATCGCCTTGCGGATGCCAATCTCGCGCGTCCGCTCGGTCACCGAAACCAGCATTATGTTCATGACACCGATACCGCCAACCATGAGGCCAACCGATGTTATGACAATCATCGCGATGTATATGTACTTGGTGATATTACCGATGAAATCCTTAAACTGGTCCTGAGTCGCCAACGAGAAGTTGTCCGGTTTTCCGAACGGAACTTTCCGATAGTTGCGAAGAATCCCGGTGATTTCATCCATGGCCGGTTCAATGTTGCCGTACGTAGTGGCCCGCGCCACCAAAAACAGCTCCTCTTCATCCGGGTAGATCTTCTCGAAGGTCGACAACGGGATAGCGATCATCTGATTCGCCTCATCGTTGCCAAAACTGGATTTAACCTCTTCCATCACGCCGACAACCTGAAATTTCTTTCCGTTAACACGAATCTCCTGCTCGATCGGATTCTCGGATTCGAATAGAACCTCCGCCACATCGTGACCGATCACACAACTCATCGTCCGAAACTGCTCGTCAGTGTCGGTGAGGAACCTACCCTGCTCCACACTCTTGTTGTTGACCTTCACAAAATCAGGCCAGCAGCCCATTAGTTGCGGACGATTGAACTTACGATTCTTGAATTTGGCCTCGTTGCCGCCGCGTTGAAAGTAGTAGTTCTGGGGAGAAACTCCATCCACAAGCTGCGCCGAGTTCAACAAGGCCTTGGCTTCTCCAACGGTAATGGCCGGTCGATTACGCATCTCGTCGCTGGCATCATGGTGGTCCACTTGCGGCGGGTACTTGGTGATCCAGATGACATTCGACCCCAGACTGTCGATCTCCTTGTTCATCGCACCATTTAACCCGTCAATGATCGAAGCCATCCCGATAACGGAGCTGACGCCGACCATGACTCCGAGAATGGTCAGACCCGCTCTTAGCTTATTGCCTCTGATAGCCGCCAGGGCCATCAGAATTCCGTCTTTAATTTCAACCCACGTGAGCATCATAATTATTTACTCGTAGCTAAGCGCTTTAATGGGGTCCAGTCGCGCGGCCTTCATCGCCGGATAGATGCCGAAAATCAGTCCTGTTCCTGTCGAAATCGACAGACCTGCAATGATCGCCAGCATCGATGGCTCAATTTCCATATTTATCATGCCGACCAGGACCTTTGCGATCATGTAACCGGCCACAATTCCGACCAGCCCTCCCGATAATGTAAGCACCAGCGACTCGAACAGGAATTGCAGAAGAATGTGCTTCTGCTTGGCGCCAATCGATTTTCGTATACCGATCTCGCGTGTCCGTTCAGTCACCGACACCATCATGATATTCATGACTACAATTCCACCGACAACCAGTGAAATCGAGGAAATCCCGATCAAACCAAGTCGAAAAATCCTAGTTATTGAATTCAATAGATCGAGGATAACGTCCGCGGTAAGAATATCGAAATCATCATCCTTGTCGAACGGTACATGCCGCTGGGCTCGCAATACCACGCGCACCTGGTCCATGGCCGGATCAAGGACTTCTACCGATCTGGCCTTGATCACCATACTGAGACCGCGCCTGGGGAATCCAAATTGTTTGCTGAACACCGACAGCGGCACGATCACGAAATTATCTTCGTTATTGCCGAACGTCGAACCCCTTTTCTTGCTCACCCCGATTATCGTGTACTTTTTTCCCCCGACCTTAATCTGCTTACCGACAGGATCGACCGAGGGAAAGAACGTCTCCCTAATCTGGTCACCCACGAACACTACCGGCCTTCGATACAGGTCGTCCTCGTACGTCTGGAATCGTCCCTCAACGACTTCAAGGTCAACGATGTCAATGTAATTTGCCTCCGAACCCACTACGGTGACGTTGTCGAGGGCATCGCTGCCGTACTTGATGGTTGCGGACTGGTATGCCCTGGGACAGACTTTGTCCACCAGATTACAGCTCTCCCTTATCAAATCGACCGCCTTGTAGTCGATCGGCTTACGTTTGATTTTCTCCCAGAACATTTCGTCCGAGGTAACAATTCCGATGCGCTGAACGACGAACGTCGCAGGGCCGAGCCCGGCCAGCTCCTTTTCCACCGCCCCGGCCATCCCTTCCAGTGCGGAGATGATCGTCATAACCGAAGTCACGCCGATGACGATACCCAGCAGGGTTAGACCGCTGCGGAGTTTATTCGCCCTGAGCGCATCAATCGCAATTCCGAAAAGGGATGGTACAACCATGTTTAGTGCACACCATTTCGCTGTTCGGCGGCAACCGATTCATCCGTCGCGATCTGCCCATCCAGAATGGATAGAACTCGGTGGGCATGCAGAGCGATGTCGCGTTCATGTGTCACCAAAATTATCGTATTGCCCTGACGATGCAGAGCATCGAACAATTTCATAATCTCAACGGACGTTTTGCTGTCGAGGTTTCCGGTCGGCTCATCGGCCAAAAGCAGCGACGGGTCGTTAACCAGAGCTCTGGCGATGGCCACGCGTTGTCTCTGACCTCCCGAGAGCTCGGTCGGTTTGTGGTACATTCTATCAGAGAGCTCCACCCGATCGAGCGCCTGCTTGGCCTTTTCCTCTCGTGCCTTGGCCGCAGTGCCGTTATAAATCAACGGGAGCTCAACATTATGCAGCGCCGTCGCCCTGGGCAACAGGTTGAATGTCTGGAAAACGAAGCCGATTTCGCGATTTCTGATGTTAGCCAGTTCATCGTCGTTCATATGGCTGACCGGCTTGGAATTCAGCAGATAATCTCCTTCTGTCGGCGTGTCGAGACATCCAATGAGATTCATCAGCGTAGATTTGCCCGAACCCGACGGTCCCATAATTGCGACATACTCGCCCTTCTGAATCTGCATGGTTACACCGCTGAGGGCATGGACCTTCTCCGAGCCCATGATGTACGTTTTCCAAAGATTTCTGGTCTCAATTAAAGGCATGGTTATTCTTTCTTCACGGCCATCGTGCGGTCCACGGTTGCCTCAACCGCATCGCCGTCTTTGATCGTTCTCAGTACCCGGTACGGACCCGAGACAACCGAATCCCCGGTGTTCAGGCCCTGAGTGATTTCGATATTGCGCTGATCGGCAATGCCGGTCTCCACCTGAACAAACTTTGCCTTGCCCGAGCTGATGACAAATACTCCCTTGAGATCCTTCCGCTTATCCTCGTCCGCTGTTTGCGGAGCCGCCGAGGAACTGTCCGCGGCGTGTACTTCGGAACCTTTGGCTTCACTTCCCGTATCGGGCTGTCCGGATTTAGCCCGTTCCAGTGAATCCAAATCGAACGAGCGTGTCACTATCGATGCGTACGGAACGGCAAGAGTCTGCTCCTTCTTATTCGTAATTATATCAACGGTGGCCGACATACCCGGACGAATCTTGACATTGGGATCGGTGAAGATGACCTTAACTGTAAAATCTGTCGATTGATCCTGAGTGCCGGTATTCGAGAGAATCGCCGTGTTGCCGATTTCAACGACCTGCCCGCCGAAAATGGTGTCCGGAAATGCATCGACCTCGATATCAGCGGCCTGGTGGAGCGCCACCTTGTTGATCTCAGTCTCGTCAACGTCGACCTCAACCTCGAATACATCAAGATTCGAAATCGTCATGAGGGTCTTACCCTGAGTAAACGCCGTCTGCGCGGCCGCGATTTCGCCTACTTCGCAGTCAAGGAAGGTAATGATGCCGGACATAGGAGCGACAATCTTGGCTTTGCTCAGATTGTCCAGCTGCTTTTCATACTGCGATTCCGACTGCTTGGCCTGCGCCGCCATAGCCTCATAGCCAGCCCTGAGATTCAGGTAGGTGTATTTGGCATCATTGAACTGTGTCTCCGATGTCAGCTTATTATCAAAGAGCTGTTTCTGACGATTGTATTCCTCTTCCGCCTGGTCTAATTGGGCTTTGGCGCCGTTCAATCGGGCGTTGATCTCCGTCACGACATAGTTAGCCTGATCGACATCAGATCTCAGTTGCACCGTATCCAGCACGACGAGCAGGTCGCCTGTTTTCACATAATCGCCTTCTTTGACGGGCAAAGCGATTATCTCGCCATTGACCTGCGAAGTTATGTTTACTTTAGTTTGTGGCTGAATACGACCGGACGCCGATACCTTTTCAATCAACTCCCGGGGCGTCGCCACTTCAGCCTGTACCTGTGTGGACTTGGTTGTGTTCATCTTCATGTTGAGGATGACCACAACAGCCACAACAACTACCAAGCCGACTATCAACAGGAGTTTCTTCTTATTCATGTTACATTGCCTCTCGAGAAGTTATACGCATTTCACGACTTAATTTTCCTATCTCTTTCCCATGGCATTGTCCAGCTGGGCGATTCCGAGATTCAAATCAAAATCCGCCTGAATCAAGTTGACCTGGGCCTGTTTCACCGACACCTGGGCATCAAGCAGGTCAAGAATGGTGGCGGCCCCTAGATTATACTTTTCCTGGGTGATTTTGAGGTCCTCCTGAGCGGCCGCGACATTTTCGCTGGCGACCTTCTTGGCCTCGGACTGCTGTTCGATATCATAGAAAGCGGTCTTGATATTCTGCTTCACGAGATTCTGCTGGTCGGCCAATGCCGCCCGGGCATTGTTCAAGCCCACTTTCGCCGACGTCAATGAGCGCTCTCTGAAGAAGCCGTCGAAAATGTTCCAATTCACGCTAAAGCCGTACCTGAGTGTGTTCGACTGGAAATCAAACAGCAGCGTGTCTCCCGATGTCCCTTTGGATATAGTGTATGAGCCCGATCCGGAAAGATACGGAAGATACGAGGCCCGTCTCGCTTTTACCGAATGGCGGGATGCTTTCACGCCTTCTTCCGAGGCGAGCAATGTTGGCTGATTCTGCATACCAAACGTCACCGCATCCTGCAGACTGCCGTCGTATTCCTTCGTTTCGTAACTCTTAGAGAATTCATAATCCGCGTTCGGATCGACTCCTATAGTATACGCGAGCGCCGCTTTGGTTGTTACCACAGCATTGTTGGCGCGCAGTAATGCCAATTTGTCGTTTCCGTACAGTACTTTCTGTTTAAGTACATCCGAAACCGAAGCTGATCCCAGATCATATCTGGAATTGATGAGTTTCAGCTGTTCTTCGCTTCGGGCAACCGCCTGTGTCTGAACGTCGACATTCTGCGCCGCCGCCAGGTATGCGTAGTACGATAGTTTCACCGAGTAGATGAGGTCAAGTTCGGAGCTGATGACATCGAGACCTGCCTGATTACGACTGGCTTTAGCTGAGAAATAGTCGAAGAAATTGGACAGGTCAAACAGTGACATTCCGGCGGAAATGTTCGTGCTTCTATTGGATCCATCCTGGTCTGGCTGACTGGACAGCTCGCCCCCCACGACTCCACTCTTGATGTCTCGCTGCTTGTTCCATGATTTCGAATAAGAGGCGTCGATGCTCGGCAGGAACGCACCCAGGGCCGCCCGCTGGTCTGCCTTGGCCATTTGCTCGCTGCCACGTGCGGCGATGATCGAGGCCCGGTTCTGGAGCGCCAATTGAATGCAATCATCCATAGAAAGTTCGGCTGCCTGAGCGCCGGCGCCCAGTAACAAGCCTGCCAGAAGAATGACGACAACCCTCGATGAAAGAAACCTCATGAATTATCTCCTTTAAAAGATCATTTTTGCTATTGCCGTCCACAAAACATGGATCATCGAAAGAAGTCCTATCGATAGGACCGATATCCAGTATCCTTTGTTGCGAGGAATAGAATAAATAATAGAAAATCCGATACCTGCGACTATTATTTCCCAAATGACAAACAAATCGATTTTCGAGAGGGCCACATACAAGACACTCTCCGGTCCGCTCTGCGCGGCAAGCGCCGCCAGCGAAAACGAAAACAACGCTGAGCCTTTCATCAGCATGAATGGAACTGCCGCCAGCGCACCATAGCCCCATATCAATTCGGAATAGAGGCTGACCGAAAGTAACTGTTTGAAACTACTCCGTCCGGCCATTACGAAGCTCCCCCAAAAGTACGCCAACACAGCGATCAACAGCGGGGCAAGAAGAAAAGCTATCGTCCCGGCGAAGACAATGCTGTATTTCGTAACTGCAGCAATCTGGGGGGTCATCGGCTGACCTTGCATGCGTTGTTGGAATTGCTCGCTTTGCATGCTTAATTGCACAAGCAGGTCGCCTGCCAGGAAAAAGAAGATCAGAACCATGATGCCCAGCGCCAGATACGGTACCAGTACTTTCGGCTCGTATTTGAGCTTCTCGAAAAATTCCGTCGGCTTGTAGAGTACCTGAACAAGCCCTTTGAATGACAGTCCGCTCTCCTTTGTCCTTTCAGGGACAACCTGCTCGAGTCCTGCCTGCTCCACAGTATCTTCCTCCATCATGGTTTCAATTAACGGACGGCATAACCAAAAGTTTCACAAGGGGTCCGCTTTTTGAATAACTACTCAAGATAGCCATCCGTATTCAACCGGAAAAGCGAAAAAGGGTATATCATTTCGACATACCCACTTTATGACAAACCAGATGCTCAAAAGGATTACCGGAACTAATGCGATTCAGGCGTCAATGAAATCTCCGCCGTCAATCCGATGAGAATGCCTGTTGACCGCCCGAATGTCATCTCGATAGATCGCTATCCACGAAGCCTCCAGATGCGGCTTCATCGATCGCGGCATGGTCCAGTTTTGACAAATTCTTTCGCAATGTTCCAGTCGCCGCTAACATTCGCCTTCGGTCAAAGGAGCATAATACCCAGTTTAATGGCGGTAGCCAATTTGTCGCCAAGTCCTTTACCCTAAAGAACATAACCGACTGTCTCCGGAGTCAGCAAAATAGACAAACTTGAGTAGTCGATGCTGGCATATCGAACATGCCACGGGTACTGATCACCCGTCGCAGTTCAGAATGAGTCCGCCATTAAAAAAGCCGGCAGAATCTGCCGGCTTTAAATTCTACGAAAAGCTAGACACGGACTTAGAATCGCTGCGTTTCCACCGTAATGAGCGGAAAACCGCGGTACGGGTCATTTGTCTGCATCCACCCTCGAAGGGTGTACTTCTGCAGATCGGTGGTCTGAACGTCTCCCGGATTTGAAGGAAGGGGTCCAAGGAAAAGTACCAGAGGGAAATTCGTCGTATCGGTCAGAGCGTTTACCGGTTCAAGCGATATGAACACCCGTCCCGGATCACCATCGCCAGGCAGGAGATTCAACGGAGCAGTGATACCGGCAGGAAGATTCTGCAGGAAATCTTCGCCCGGATACGGGGGGACCCGGAGGCTCGCGGTGTACGGATTGGCGCTGTCCGGCTTACTTACATCGTAGAACGAACCAGTAGTCAACAGTCCGCCATCCGTCTGATCGAGATAGCTACCCGGAACCGGCCAGGCCGGTTTAGTCATCTGCCCGACCGCCGAAGTAGGTATCTGGGGTTCCACCACCCAGCCTTTATATTTCCATCCCCAATCCTTAAGATTAGGCATGCCAAAATCATCGTTGTTCTGACCCTGATTGAAATCATCCCAGGTTATTAACGGATGTGACAGTGAATCAATTTGATAATTGATGCTCAGCTTAGTGTTGTAATATGGTGCGTTCGTAAGCGTATCTTCAACCACGTCGAATGTCGTAGCAATATGCTGCACCGTGTCGAGTCCCTTAACAACCATCAACGTGTCAACTTTAATCGAAGCATCGTCGATTCCAACGATTATCACTTTCGTCTCGCCGTCTATCGTCGTGGTATCCGCAGTGGTATCGACTTCCCAACTGGTGATGCCGGTTGTGTCATCGAACGACTCCGTTCGATACCGGTACGTGCAAAACCAGATGGCGTTGCCGGCATCCGAAAGGTCACTGCCGTTCGAAGGCGACTGCATGTTGTACCAGATTGTCGATGCCCATAACGTGTCAAGCATCGGAAATTCCATCTTGATGGTCGGGTCGGTAGCGCTTGACAAAAGCATGATCGGACCGGGAGTATCCAGGGCCGTTTCTGTCGTCGGCTCAACCGTCAAGAATATGGAATTGAAGGCGAGAATATCATAGTCGATCTGAAACAAATTGCTGTCCGGCCTGATCGATCCAGTTGAGGTTTGAAAAATCCGTTGCGAGAAATCATACCGGAATCGACCCAGGGAGACGGGGTCCTTGACAATTACTGTGTCCGTTTGGGTAATATTGCCCAACCAGAGTTCGTAGACCATATCGGGAGGAGTAGTGGGCAACCTTTCCTCATGTAACCACACTTTTGTCTGAGTAACTGGTGTAAGCACGTCTTCGGGCTGTCCACACCCCCAGTACATTGAGGTGGAGACTATGGCTAAGGAAAAGAAAAACAATAACTTATTACGCTTCATCTATCAAGTCCTCCTCCGGTCTCTCCGGAATACTAATGCTCGAAAATACGAAGTCAGAATAATAACACCATCTTCGAGAGGTTGTCAAGTCCTTAATAAAAAAGATTTTATCTCAAATTCAGTGACGTGCGAGCAGGTATGTCCGTCTAAAGAATTCTGCCTGAAAAGTCGATAATTCAATAAAATCGCGTCTATTTGCTAAGGGAGTGAAAATCTTGAAAACGTGTCCAAATTGTAAAGCCGAGCAGATGTCTAGCGACGTCACAGCTTGCGCCCATTGCGGGTATACGTTCGATACCAAAGGAGCGTTCACCGGTGACAGTCCGTCTGACGACGAAGATCTTGATTTTGTCGTCTACGAGGCTCATGACCAGAAAAGTGAGTTCGTAGGTGAGGAACCGGGGCAGTTATCTGTTGTGCGCGAAGATGATCTCGGGATTGAGACTACCGCGAAACTGATGGAACAGGAAGCGTCTCACAACGCCGAAACCGGCAATTTCCATTCACTGAGCAATAAGCCCCACACTCTCCCTATAGGTGTGTCCGCACCTCCGCCCCCGCCGCCGGCTTACGAAGAACACGATTTCAAACAATCCGCATCGACTTCTTCCAAATCGAAACCGGAATCAGCGGTGAAGGCTGTCGACACCGGAGCCATCCGACGTCTCTCCGATGAAGAACTCAAGAGAATTGAACGCAACCTGTACGGTTCTAAAGCATATGTGAGCGAAAAAGAAAAAAGTGTGCTGATAAACAAACTGGAAGATTTGGATCCGGTGCCGTTCGGAAACGCCCCTATCGTACCGCCCAGAAGGTCAAGCTCCGAAACATCTTCCGAGTCACCCACTTCCGATGAAATATCACCTACGACCGAACCTGTCCCGGTTTCGGGTGTACGTCTGGCAGCTGGCCTTGCCGCAAGCAGCGACCTTCCCACCCCGCAGATGGCCAAAAAGGGAAAAGGAGTCGCTTACTTTTACAAGAACTTCATTGAACTTCGCGGAGCCGGGGAAATCTGTGCTGAAGATGAGATAGTGGTGAATAACCGCGAATTCGTGCTCAAACCGAAGAAGATCAGACGCGGGTACCTGATGGGAGCCGCCGTCGGAGCATTTGTTATCCTCTTAATTGTAGGGGCATCGTTTTTTATCTCAGATACAACCGGTTATGGTGAATTGGTAGGAGTTGTACTGGATCAAAACGAAACGCCGTTCATCCAGGGTGCGACAGTTCGCTTTCCAGACCTGGGCATGAGCATAAAATCAAACGGACAGGGATTTTTCAAGATAGACCATGTTCCGGCAGGCACACATAAACTGGAGTATATTGTCGGTACTAACATCCTGAAAGTTGATTATGCCACTATCGCCAGCAATGAGATCAGCACCGTTTTTCTCAGACCGGAGTCTGGGCAGGCCTCTCAAGACCAGCCCAGGTCAGTCGCGACGGTCGAAACGCCGGTACCTGCCAGTACTGTGGTCAGTCAACCGGAAGCCAACAAGATAATCGAACCCACCCCTCCCCCGCCGGCGACCGCCTCAGCTTCTACTGTAAACACTCGAAATAAAACTGCAAGCACCGTAAAAACAGCGGTAAAGAGTGAGTATGGCGATGTCACATTGGCCGCCAATGTCGACGGCGCCAAATTGGAGATTGATGGCAACGTGATGGGTGCGGGCAATTTGAAGTTCCCACGGATCAAACCCGGCGTACATAACTATGTGGTCTCGCTCGATGGATACCACTCTGTCCAGGGCTCTTTCAGCCTCGCTTCCGGAGAGAATAAGACCCTTCAGGTGGACCTCGCACCGATGCAGACGGTTGAGAAGAATGCCACCATGGAACAAGACGATTTTTATTATTCCGGCCTGAATGCACTCAGGAATGGTAACTATCCAACAGCTATCTCTGACCTCACTCGATACATCGAAAAGAAACCCAGCAGCGCCGACGCCTTTTTTCATCGGGCGGAGGCCAACAATGCCCTGCTGAAACCGGCCAACGCGTACGACGATTACGTTCACGCCGCCGAACTGTATCAGGTCAAAGGAAAATTCAATGAGGCGGTAGCATCCTACGGGCGCGCCATTGAGATTGACGATAAGACGCCGACCGCCTACCTTGGACGGGCGGCCAGCTATATGAATAAGGGCGAAGAACTGGCCGCTATTGGCGATTATGACAAAGTCATTTACCTCGACCGCCGAAATTTCCAGGCTTACTTTGGCCTCGGGGAGGCAAGATATCGCCAGGGTCAATACAAACAAGCTATTGAACAATTCAAGAACGCCAAGTCGGTGGACGAACGCAATCCACTGGTATACCAATACCTCACCCTGGCCTATCTGGGTGTGGATGATTATAAGAATGTGAAGAAAAGTTATGAGAAGTTCCAGGAGTATGCTTCCAAGGAACAAGTGAGCCGATTTGCCAGTGACAGCAAGTACGCGACAGTCATGAAAATTGTCCGGATGCAGTAAGGGCCCGTCACATGACTAAAGCAATGAACTGTTGGGAATTCAGAAATTGCGGGCGTGAAAAGGGTGGGCTTATGGTCCCGATTCTTGGAGAGTGTCCGGTGGCAAGTTTGCTGAAATTCGACGGCCTCAACGACGGCGTCGGTGCAGGAAGAGCCTGCTGGATGGTGGGTGACTCCGAGTGTCAACGGACGTGCCTCAAAGGACGACGAACGTGCTACGATTGTGAATTCTATAAGCGGGTTGTCTTCGAACAGGACAAGCAAGTCCGTTTTAAGTTCTCTTCCATAACACAACCCTGAGGGTTCCATTCCACGGTCGGACAGGAGAATTAGATTTACTTGACGACATTTCGGAAGGAATGTGTCCTTTTTTTGTGGTTGCCCATCAAACTTTTTGCCTGTATCATCGTCAATATAGAACATACTTTTAACGACAAAATCGGAGTTGACGATGAATCGTACTAAACTCGTATTGTCTTCCCTTTTTCTCATCCTCCTCATTGGCTGTTCCATAACTGCGGCGGCGCCACCTCAGCCCGCCGATCAGACCCTGCTCAATAAAGGACGATATATCCCGGACATAGCCACATTCCTGCAGATTGGCGGAAATTCGATTGCGGGATACAGTTGGGATGGCAAAAAGGTGTTCTTTATTTCAACTATGTCAGGAGCGCCTCAGGTGTATCGCATTAATGACGAGGGCTGGCCGTATCAGCTCAGTGCATTCGCCGACGGTATCGACTTCTTTGTCCTTGCTCACACCGCCGACCTCGGCATAGTCGGCGCCTCTATTGGCGGCTCGGAGCAATCGCAACTGTACCTGATGGATGCCACCACAGGTCGAGTGGTTCGGCTCACTAATTTCGATAAAGTACAGATGGGCTCCGTGGCTTGGTCGCCCGATGACACAAAGATTTATTACCGCTCTAACGAAGAAAACAAAACGGACTTCTTCATTTACGAAATGAGGATTGCCGATGGTGCGTCGCGAAAAATATTCGGCCAGGTGCCCGGATACAACGCGGTCGCTGATATCTCCCAGGACGGTTTAAGAATGCTCGTGGTTAATTACAGTTCGAATGTGAACAGTGATCTCTACCTGCTCAACCTTGCCGATGGGAGCTTTCAGAAATTGAATGACGACGATGCCGATGTCATATACGGCTCGCCCACTCTGATGCCTGACAACAAGACAATCTGGTTGACCTGCAACGGCAACAAGGACGGAATTTCGCGACTTGCCCGGATGACGGTTGGATCTCCCAAAGTCGAATACAGCAACGATGGCTGGATCGATCCAAAATGGGAAATCGATGGCCTGACCTTCTCTCGTGATTACAAACGCATGGCTGCGGCGGTGAACGAGGATGGCTACGTAAACCTCCGCCTCCGCGAAGTCGAATCCGGGAAAACCCTCAATTCTCCCCCGCCGGCGGGCATTCAGGGCGGCGGCCTGTTTGACATGAACGGAGCCTGCCTGACCTCGTTTACCGGTCCGACCAGAGCGCCCGACCTCTGGCGTTGGAACCCGGTCACGGGCGAGTTTAAGCAACTCACGTTCGCCACCTATGCTGGCATCAATCGGGATATTTTTGCAGAGCCGACTCTGGTGCATTACAAGAGTTTTGACGGACTTGATATTCCGGCATTCCTTTACCTGCCGGCCGACTACAAACCAGGAACACCTATTCCCTTCCTTGTCGATGCTCACGGCGGACCGGAAGGGCAGTTCCAGCCGGGCTTTCAGCGCAATTTCCAATATTTCATGCTCAATGGCTATGGGATTTTTGCCCCCAATCCGCGCGGATCTTCCGGGTACGGACTGGACTACCTCAACATGGACAACTACAAGAACCGGAAGAATTCCCTCAAAGACTATCAGGCGGGAGTCGAGTGGTTGATTTCGCAGGGATACACGCAACAGGGAATGATCGGCATCCGCGGCGGGTCATACGGCGGGTATGTCGTATTGGGGATGATAACCGAATATCCGGACCTTTTCTCCGCCGCGGTGGATGAGGTCGGTATAGCCAACTTTAAGACATTTTTGTTGAAAACCGCTCCCTATCGCAGAGCGCTGCGTGAATCCGAGTACGGTCCGCTTTCGGACAGCTCCTTCCTGGACGAGATTTCACCAATTAATAAAGTCGACCTGATTAAAACGCCGCTGTTAGTAGTTCATGGTGAGAACGATCCGCGGGTGCCGGTGGAAGAAGCGCGGCAAATCATTGCCGGAATTACCAAGAATGGCGGAGTGGTCGATTCCCTGATTTTCCCCGACGAAGGACATGGCGCCTCAAAGCGGTCCAATGTCGTTTTGGAGTATGAGAAACAAGTTGCCTTCTTCAACCAACACCTGAAGTCGGCTGATGCCAGGAAGGAATGATCGACTTTCGCTCTCTGATGAGAGACTCTTGGAAAAAACAAAGCCGGGTCGCATTGACCCGGCTTTTTAATATACACTTTTGTGCTATTCGCCAATAATCTTGATCAACACCCGTTTTCGCCTCTGGCCATCGAATTCGGCGTAATACACTTGTTGCCACGGTCCGAAATCAATCTTTCCGCTGGTTACCGGCAACACTACCTGCGAACCTATCAGGAGATTCTTCAGGTGTGCGTCACCGTTGTCCTCGCCGGTGCGATGGTGCCGATAGTCTGGTCCCTGTGGCGCAAGACGATTCGTCCATTCGTCTATGTCAGCGATCAAGCCGTCCTCGGCATCATTTATGTACACACCAGCTGTGATGTGCATGGCCGAAACCAGAATTAGTCCTTCCTGAACTCCGCTTTGCTGGAGAGCCTTTTCAATTTCTCCCGTAATATTTATGTATTCGCGGCGCAGTTTCGTGTTGAAGACCAGATATGCGGTATGACTCTTCATCTTTCTCCTTTGGCCAAGCTATCGAGCGCGCGTCAAATAAACCAATTGAGAAACCGGATACGCATGACAGGGTACCCGGTATAAACTGCTCCACGAAACGGCGGACTTATTTGCCTAATTGATCTATCCAGGGATTGATTGAGAACTTGTCGGCCAGTTCTGTTTTGACTTTTTTCGCCTCGGCGTACGTTTGGAACTCTCCGATGCGGACGCGGTAGACCGTCGCGCCGCCGACCTGTACCGCAGTCAAAAACGGTTCATACCCCCGTTTGGTGTAGAGATCTATCAGTCGCCTGGCATCTTCCTGCCCGGTGGTGCCGGCTACCTGAACGGTAAAACCCTGTCCTTGCGGTTGTCGCGGCATATACCGTCCCGACATCTCGTCACTTGGAATCGCCCCAGCGTTTGCGCTGATACGCGTCGTATCAGGCGTCATATGCGTCACCGTATCGACAACCGTGTCGACTACCGTGTCCCGCTGTGCCATCTCGTCCTGAAGCTTCTTCGCTTCTTCTTTCTTCTTTGAACAGCCGGCTGAAGCGACAGCTATCAGGACTATTAGAATAATATAGCGACGAATTCTCATTACACCTCCTGCCAAAGACCGAGCGCCGCTTGACGTCCCGCCCAATGCTCGTTGTATCCTATTATGATCAATGCTATTAAACTAGCCGGCCGGAGCTTGTCAAACTAAAAAACCACCGTTATTGCCAAAATTAAATAGTTGTATTTCGGGCCGGAATTGTATAACATCTGCAAACGTTAAGGATGGATAATGCGAGTACACGAATCAATTCTTGATCTGATTGGTCGCACCCCTCTGGTGAGGCTTCGAACCGGACTACCCGACGACGGCGCAAAGGCCTACGTCAAGCTTGAATTCTACAATCCGACCGGCTCCGTGAAAGACCGCATGACTTACCACATTATCAGGAAAGCTCTGGATTCGGGAGTTATCAAGCCGGGTGATACGGTGATCGACAATACGTCAGGCAATACCGGGTCAGCGCTCGCGATGATGGCGGCGCTGATGGGTCTTAAGGCAATTGTGACGACACCGGTCAAGACGAGCCAGGAAAAGGTCGATCTGATCCGATCTTATGGGGCCGAAGTAATAGTTACGCCGGAGGTCGAGGATCACAATGACCCGGCTGGATGTTTCATGGTCGCCCGTCGACTCGCCAGGGAATGCGGCTATTTCGATCTAAACCAGTACGACAGTCAGGATAATGTGGAAGCGCATTATGTCTCCACCGGGCCTGAGATCTGGGATGATACCGAAGGACGACTCACTCATTTCATCTGCGGCATTGGAACCGGCGGCACATTCTCCGGAACTGCCCACTATCTTAAAGAGAAGAACCCAAACATTCGGACTATCGCCGTTGACCCCGAAGGATCGATCTTCGCCGAATTTATCAGAGGTAATCGACACGGTCAACCGTACGCCTATAAAGTCGAGGGGATCGGGTCCGATGTCATCACTAAAGCGCTTCATCCGGATCTGGTCGATGAAGTGATCACGGTCTCAGATAAGGATTCTTTTAATCGAGCGCGATTGATCGCTCGTCGCGAAGGTATCTCCGGCGGCGGATCCTCCGGAGCGGTAGCGTATGCCATCGAAAAAGTGGCACATGATGCCCCGCCCGACTCAATCATAGTCGGTATTTTTGCGGATGCCGGCATACGATACTTGAGTAAGTGCTATAACGACTCGTGGATGCAGCAGCACGGGTACCTGCCCAAAACTGAAGTGAGTTAGGTTATTATGGCACGTGTGTTCATTCGATTTCTGACGATCATATCATTAGCCGTACCCGCGAGCCTGTCCGCACAGAAGATTATGCAATACAATGATCAGGTTTTCGATTTTGGTCATGTCGGCATTGAATTTGTGCTTTTCCATCAGTATAAATACATCAACGAGACCTCCAACCCTATCCACATAATCGGTATGGATATCCCGTGCGATTGTTCCAACGTTGTCGCATCGGACACTGTGATCTACCCGGGCGATACTGCATACTTCCGCCTGGCGCTGTCGACCCGTAATCTCTATGGTCCGACAAACAAATCATTCAAAGTTAAAACGGACAATCCCGAGGCTCCGGAGGTCCAGTTTTTCAATTTGTCAATTGTGGGCCAGTGGTTTAACGGTCTCAGACCGAACCCGCTCTCGCTGTTTTTCCTCCCCGGTAAAGCAAGCGACATTATATCCGTGCCTAACCAGAATTACTCCCGTACCGAAATAACCGATACTTACCCGTATGACACCACTTTTACATTCAGGATTTTGAAGAAATCGGCGGCCAAAGGGGAGCAGCTACAGATCGAAATCACGCCCATCCCGAATCTGGAAAAAGGAACATATCAGTCCAATTTGACCCTTGAGATAGCCAAAGACGACGAAACCGCCACAATCCTGACTGTTCCTATTAAAATAGTCCGCTATTGACCATGATTCACTCATGATTATCTGCACAAAGGTCTTGACAATAGACTCGGATTTGTCATAAATTAGGTGCTGATAAGAAAAGCTTTCGAGGGTGACTCTCTGCTGTCCCTGGGTAGTTTCCTAGCCCCCTCTACCCAACCAGAGTAGCGCCCTCTTTTTTTTGCATGAATTGGGCAAAAAAAAGCCGCCTTACGGCGGCTTCTATTGAAACTAAACGCGTCAGGCTTTTTCTATACAGTCTACCGGGCACACGGACACGCACTGAGGGCCATCATCCTGATCCTCGCACTCATTACAGGTTTCCGGATTGATGATGTAGATGTCGCCTTCAGAAATCGATTCGGTCGGACATTCCGGAAGACACAGACCACAGGCCGTGCACTCATCGGTTATTTTCATCGCCATCGAATATTACCTCCAAGTTTCAAGGTTCATCAGTTCAATAGGTCGCTAATATACAAAATTGATACGGCGACACAAGACAAATAGTGGAGAAGAACACGCAAAAAAGGGGCTTTTATTCCCAACCGGTCTAACGAGTTACGAGGACTAATCTTTACCAATTCGTAAGGTTTTCGTAACGCATAACGCTTCGCGACTTTTCATTCGTATTCATACCCAGACACTTATACACCCGGAAGGCGTCGCGGATGCGTTGGCTGAATGTGATCAAAAACAGCTCACAGGCGACGGTCCATCACCGAACATAAACTCGACCATATATACCAGGTCGCCCACGTCCACCGTACCTGTTCCATCGACATCCGATTCTTCCGAACAGACCGGACTCGCTTGACCACCGAACATGAAATCCACCATCGTGACGAGATCGCCAACATCTATGACTTGCTGGCTGTCGTTGTCGATATTGCCGCGAATGCCCTGACAACACTCACAAGCGTCGCCGGTCCCATCGCTGTCGGAGTCTAATTGAGACGGATTCGAAACGGTCGGGCAGTTGTCACAGAGGTCACCAATCCCATCACTATCGGCGTCTTCCTGACCAACGTTGGCGACAGCGGGGCAATTGTCGCAGACATCTCCGATCCCGTCGATGTCGATATCGGCCTGGTCGGGATTATACACGCTCGGACAGTTGTCGTCAGGACAGGTGTTCTCGGGGTGACCCGGGTCGCCGAAACCGTCGCCGTCAGAGTCTACACAGGTGAAAGAGCCGATGACGTGAGTGCTTTGAACGTCGGAGAAACCCGACCACTGGTTCTGAGCATCCTTCGCGCGGACTTTGTAATAGAATAATCCGGTGGGATGATTGGCGAAAGCATACGAGGTATCAGTTATCGATGAGGATACCACACTCGTGATACCGAAACTCTCAACCGGGTACACTTCGTCAACATAGAACCCGAACTCCGCCACGGAAACATCCGTCAGGTAAGAGAATCGGATGAAGATCTCCTGCCCCACGTACGCGCTCAGGTCAAATTTCGCCTGCACCCAGCCACTCGAGGTACCGGTTATTCCATTGCCGCGGTTCATCGAATGCGGATTTGCGGTCGTAGTGATGTTGCCGGCGATAGGCGTAAAGGTTGTGCCGTCAGACGACACTTCAACGTAGGCATAGTCCCATCCCGATTCGATAGCATAGATGGTCCAGAAGAGAAGCGAATCTCCCGGATGCACCTGGACCTTCTCCTTCGTCTGCATATAGTGCGACAGGTTGTCTCCGGAGTCCGAATAGAACGACGGCAAAGCGAGATGTCCGGCGAACTGGTCCAACTTGAACTGATTATTTGTCCAGTTATCAAAGCTCTGCGCGCTGTCGGTCTGCCGCGTGAGGTTCTGCATTTCCACAAGTTCATACGCCGCCGCCGGGTTGAGCGTATCATATAGCGACCAGTCTACACTGTATCCCGCGCCGGCGACCGTATCCGCCACTATCAAAGTCGGTCGGGCCGGCGGACGCATGGTCCAGACATTGTCGGCGATTCGAGCCAGATAGAGACAGGGATTGTAGTTCTCATTGACCAACGGGTTGATGCGCGACAACGGCGGCCAGAAACCGTCGCTGCTGTTCCCCGCTTCGATGGTAATCGCGAGATTCATGTCTTTTGTTGTTTGCTCGCCATACCCCCAGTCATCGCTGCTTCCATTGGTGACATAGAGAGTCCAACTAGGGCCGGGATCATACGCATTATAGGAAGTTATTGAGTCACCGATTACCTGGAAAATGTCATCATCCGGCGTGTAAAGCTGATCGTATCCCCACGGCCACAGAATAAGATTCGAGTACGAGTGGTAGTAAAGCGTCAGGACAAAATGATGGGCGGAAATGAAATCACGCATTGCCTGGGTTTCCGGCTCGGAGAACGGACCGGTTCCCCGGTAGGTCTCGGAACTGGTGGTCGGTGACGACCCGTCGTCATCGTAGCCCCAGTTATATCCATAGTTACGGTTGAGGTCGATACCATAAGTCCCGTCACCATTATTCCGCCGATTTTTGCGCCACATGCCGCCGCCGCCCGGGTTGGTCACTTCGTTATGGTAGTAGCCGTCGGGGTTGACTACAACCACAAACCAGAGCGCGCGAGTATCAACGAGGTTAGTTATCTCCGTCGAAACACCATAGTTCGTGGCAAGTGAATCGATAAAATTCAGCAGGATGAGTGGCGTTATCACTTCCCGCGCGTGAATGGCGGCAGTATACAGCACTTCGGGCTCGCCCTCATCAATTGAAGGGTTATCGGAGATTTTGAACGCCCAGAGGTCCCGACCCTCGATTGTCTGACCGATGCTGATTCTATTCGTTATGATATTGCGATGACCGGCGATGACGCTGTCGACATGGGCATAAATCTCAGCAAGAGTCTTGTAACCACCCATGGTACGTTTGAGATCCAGCCTGCTCTGGTAGAAGGCCGAGACATCAGGATGTATGACCGTATAGCGGAGCCCTTCACCCTGTAGCAGGCTTATGTCGGCAGGTGTCGCCATGACCTCTACACAGCCCAGGGAGTCCCAGACGATATCAAGCGATAACTGACGAAGGATATCCCATTCGGCTTTGTTGTCGATGAATATCCGGATCTGCGAGTATTGCTCTTGTCCCCCCCAGCTGGTACCTGCACAGACGCTCAGGCAGATGACCAACGCCGCGCACCTTATGATTGATTTCATCCCTGCTCCTTAAACACGTGTAACTATGTGCAAAGTAACCAAGAACCGCATTTTTGCAAGGTCAAACTTCGTCACCAAACTAGAGTGCAAAAAAGAGAGCCACCCACAGGTGGCTCTCTTTTGGTTAACGGCCTTACGATAACATTACGGACAGTCGAACGGCTGTGGTCCCGACGGTGAGCCGAACATATACTCTACCATGTAGACAATGTCAGCGATATCGTAGCTGAGGTCAGCGTTCACGTCGGCCTCCTCTACGCAGACCGGCGCCGGACCACCTGAGAAAGAGTACTCGACATAATAGACAAGATCACCGATATCAATCTGATCGAGCGGATCATTATCGACATTCCCGCGAATGTCGTAACAGCATTGGGTCAAATCCGGATTCACGCAGGTGCAGTCCACCAGGCAATCCGTCTGTCCGGCCAGGTATTGGTTCAGGCAGATGAGATCCCCAATGTTTATGTGGCAGTCGCCATTGGCATCGCCGTTTGCCAGCGGGCTCGGAGCCGGACCTCCAGTGTACAGGAATGCGGTCAGATACACTACATCCCCGATTTCAATCGAGCCGTTGTTGTTGGCATCGCCAGGCATCTGGTTCAAGCAGGTATCCGGTACTACCGGGCAAATGACCAGTGAGAACTCCAGAACGGTGTGGATGAGACCCGGTTGAGGCGGCACAGGCGGAATCGCGGGATCGTACGGATTCTGACCGAAGAAGTTCAGCACGCTGGACGCATCGATTGGATAACCGGCCAATTCGACCTGGAACGGCAATCCGGTAACCTGCGTACACGTGGTCGGAACTACCTGATACTTGTCGTGGTGCACTGTGCCATGGGGGCCAGAGACAAATCTGACGTCATTGTGCACCGATGACGCGTGGGCCGAACCGGCCGGCGGCTCTCCCTCATTTGCATCGAAGTACGGATCGGATATACAGAGCGCCGAGTCAAGCGGATCGGTGCACACGCCGGCCACCGTCACATAGTGGCCGCCAATCCTTTCACAGACTCCGCCCCCCATATCCTGGTAAAATCCAAGCAGGATGATGACATCCTGGCTTATCAGCACCTGTTGACGGATATACTCAAATCCGTTCGCCGGGTCGACCGGAAGCACCTGGATACTATAATTAGTTCCAAGTCCCACCTTGTTCAGCCAGTTCTGAGCGCCGGTTGCCAAATTGAAAATGTTCGTGCCGCTGACGCCGAGATTAGTCAGGGCATAAAGCGCCAGAGAGTCAACGAATGGCATGGCGTTGCTGGAGGAGTGGTCATCCCATGCTCCAAATGGTGTCACTAACGGATAATTGTCACAGACAGCCGGAGGTGGCGTGGTGCATGTCTCGAATTTGGAGTCAAACCACCAGAGACAATTGGCCAGCGCGACCGGACCGCAGTGCGACCAGAGCCCTTGGAACATCCAGTTATCCTGCTTCTGATCAAGATCGGGCATACCGACCGGAACATAGTCAGGATAAGCCGGCTTATAATACTCGCACGTATCGGTCACGACCGTCTCGCAGGCATCATCGATACCGTTGCCATTGTTATCGCCCAGGCAGGTCTGTGAGCCAACAGGCGAAGGTGTTCCGCCGAGTTGTCCGCACCAATAAGCCGTAGTATCTATACAGGATCCGTCAGGCATACAGCACCCCACGCTGACGGTATCCGGGCAGATCACGTAGGCCGCGTCAATTACCGTCACCAGCGGACTTCCGGTATACGGACACGGGTCGATTCCCGGATTATTCTGTCCGGCAAAAAGAGGGATATCACCGGCCGGCAGATTGTACCCTGGCAATACGGCGACCGGCATGGTCCCGCCCGGAAGAATGGTCATCGTAATGTCGTACGGGTCATGCTGTATCTGGCTGTGAGGCCCGGAGATATTGTCGGCGTCGTTGTGAATCGTGCCCGCATGCGGCGGTACGCCCGGAGGGTTTCCTTCAAGCGCGTCATAGTACGGATCCGAAATGCAGATTCGGGTTGCAGTTGTGCACACCCCAGCAACCGTCACGTAGTGCCAACCGATCGGGCAGACAGTTGTGCCACGATTTTCATAGAAGCCCAGCAAGAGGATCACATCCTGGCAGTCGAGCACCTGTTGCTTGATGAAATCGAAACTTGGAATCGGCTGGAGTGAATCCCGAAACAGCGTACTCATACCGGCGTTGGTGATAAACTGCCGTGTTCCGGTTACCAGATTTTGCAGCCAGGTACCGCGGCTTCCCGTGACATTTGTCTGCATCAGTCCGGCCAAGATATTAACCAGCGGCTGGACGTTGTTCGGGTCATGATCATCCCATTGACCATACGGTGGTACCAGAGGGAAATTGTCATTCGCTGGAGTTATGCCGAACGGCCGCGGGTCGACGGGATTCGGCTCGAATTTCGAGTCAAACCACCACAGGCAGTTGGCGACTGCGGCCGGTCCGCAGTGGGTCCAACCAAATTGATCATTCCAGTTGAGTTGTTTCTGGTCGAAGTCCGGCATGCCCTGCGGAGTATAGTCCTGGTATCGTGGCTTGTAATACTCGCAGGTATCCGACGTACTCGTGATCACGAACGAAAGGTCCAGAGACTGCTGAAAAACAGGCGGCTCTAACATTTCAATCCATGACAGATTCCCCCATGTCGCCCATACCGCGTCATCGTTCCAGTGATTCAGGGTCGACTTCCATCCCCACTGAGTAGTTGTCGGATCCTGAAGAATAGCCGAGATATTCAACCAATAAACCCGTCCCTGCTCCTGCCAGAACCACATCTCCGGCGGGAGAAAGACGTTGTACTGGAAGTAGGCCTGGTGATCGCCGGGAATAAACAACTGAATCGATGGGTCATACCAGCCTTCGGCGGTAGGTGGATCGATCGGCACCGCCTTGAACACCTGGATTTCCTGTTCCCACAGTGTTGGGCCCGGCATGCTGTAGCCGGTAGGGCTCTGGCTCGCCGGAATGTCATCGTGGATGCTCAGCACAAAACTGACTATCTGTCCTTCTACCCCGTTTCTCCATGAGCCCCAGAAATGAATATCTTTCACCCACCCCGTCTCCGAGCACATCCAGTCATCGGCAAGGACCAGCGGTTGGGTTGCATTCACATCCCAGCCGGCTTCGTCCGGAAGCTGTGGGAAGTGCATTTTGTGACCGTCGGCTGGTGCCCAGTCAGCCAGCGCGGCAGAAGCCCCGAAAAGAACAGCAAGCCCCAACATCATGAGCAGTCTAATGCGGTGCATAGTACCTCCGCCCAACGGGCTTTGATTCACGGGAGCAGGATCTACGGTGTAGGTTTTATCGGACAGAAAGGATATTCAAAGGCGACGAATATGGAGTCATTTATCCCTGTACGAATAATATATCGGAGTGACTAAATGGTGTCAAGAGAAATAGGCGGTTAGAACACCATGCGTTCGGGCGCTCGCGAGCCTCATCGTGCGTGGTAAGCTGGCGACTCAGCTTTGGTTTAGGACACAAGTTACAGTTCGGGTCCTCCACCCAATTGGCGACTGTCAGCCAACATCCCTCCAGGCCCCGAAGAGGAGTTGGGTCCCGTGTGGGTTCATGATCGTTGGGTGACTTTCAATCAATGAGAAGACGAACTCCTTCCCGGGTGATGATCGGTATAACTCCAGCCAAACCTCACTGACTGGCCTGCCGAACAACCCACACACCATACAGTTCTCAGTCCTCTATGCTCGGAAGCTGCAGAGCCAACTGGGCCCCGAATTCAGAACACTAGGATACCATCGGCACTCCACATGAGCATGATAAATCACCATGCACTGATTAATCAACGGGCCAACTTCAGACAAAAGTCGAATTGGATGGCACCAAATGGCGCTGTACTCCGAGACATGCACCATCGTACAATCTTTGCTGCGTTCTTAAAGTGCTTGGTATTTAATGGATTAGAAAGATAAGGCGGCATCCGGATTTGAACCGGAGAATAAAGGTTTTGCAGACCTCTGCCTTACCACTTGGCTATGCCGCCGATAAAAAAAAGCGGGAAACGAGACTCGAACTCGCGACAGCCACCTTGGCAAGGTGGTGCTCTACCAACTGAGCTATTCCCGCTTACAGAGTATCCCAAATATATGCGGCAAACCCGCTTTGTCAACTTTTTTTGAGAGAATAATCAGTCCTGGCCCGCCCCTGGCTGCTGGCTCTGAAGCTGACCGGCCATCCGGGCGATTGTTGAATCCAGCCGAGGGACATACCAGGGAACCAGCTGCAGGAGTTTTCTTCGAAGCGTCGCCGCTTTTTCGTATTCCTGATTGAAGAATGCATACATGCAGAGATCTTTTTCGGCCATGAAAATCATCGAATCCCGGGCCACTACGCTGTCGAGCAGGGCCTCGGCATATGCATGCTGACCGGTCATCATCAAACTGAACGCCTTCTGGTAGAGCAGGTATATGTAGACCGGCTTTGGCGATATCGCGATTGCCCGGTTATAGTACTCAATCGCCTTGTCATTCTGCCCGGCGCCGTAGTAGTCCAATCCTACCTTATAGTCTTCCACGAACTCGACCGGATACGTGGGCTTAATTTCACCGGTAATCGGATATGTCTTTTTGTATACCATTTGTACTGCCCCGGTGTGGCGGACAGTATCGCTTTCGAAATACCAGCCGAGCATGCGATAGCTGTTGAGGAACTGGGGATATAAGAGGAGCGCTTTCTCGGCCGGCGCGGATGGCTTGATACTTGTGGAAAAGACGATATAGTCGGGGGCACGGGTAAGCAGGTACTTGGAGTTATGTTTGTGCTCCTTCCACGTCGAACTCATACCGGGTACCGCTTCTTCGGAATGGCGAGCGATGGTTGAATCGGTCAGGCCAACCATGTCAATGATGTCATGTCCGAGTAGGGTATATCCGAAAATACCGATCGTCGGAACTGCCACCGAAAAATCCCGCCGGTCGTACTCCAGCAGATGGCCGGCAAGAGCTTTCATCTTGCGCGTGAAGCCCAGTTCGAGCCGGTTATAGTTGGCGATATACGAATCAGCCAGCATAAATGTCAACACCGACAAGACAATTCCAACCGTGATACCTGCGGCGGCCCGAGTGAACTTCGGAACTCCCTTCACCAGCGCGAGTACCCCAACAATCGTCAATGTCGCAATCAGGCCGAAAATGGGAAGGTAAAATCGATGCACCTTAAGCACATCGCCGCCAATCAGGGTGACATAGAGCGTAAACAAAACCGAGAAGATCAAGATGCTGACTGCCGCCGGCTTCAATCTTTTGATCGCCAGAAGCGGCAAGATGAACGCCGCACCGTAGAAGCCGTAGTCTCTCATGAATCGACCGGTGTACTCGACTCCATTCTTCAGCTGGGTCATGGTAATACCCGTCTTGGCGTAGAACGGATTCGGGAGTATTGACCCATAGTAGGCCAGCTTGAATACCACAAAAGGAATTGACACCAACAGCGCAACGGCCGTGCACTTCAATGTGAACGATGGTAGTTCGCGATGCTCGATTGCTTCTACCACAATCAGCAGTCCGACCACCAACGCACCATCCGGCCGAACCAGCACAAGTAACACGAAAGCAAAAATCAGCAGCCAGCTTCGCTTCAAATACAGCCAGACAGCCAGCATGGCGAAGAAGGCGAAGGCGGCGGTTTCAAGTCCGGCCGGTGACCAGTAGGCGAGCGATTGATTACATGCCACGATATAAACCGGTATCAGGGCAAACCACTTATCCTTCTTTTCGAGAACCTCGCGGGCGATGAGGTAAGTAAGGACGACGACTCCGCCGCCGAAAAGCATCCCGGTGATTTTGGAGACTAGAATGATGTTTGCGCCAAGCGTGCCCCAGAGAAGCATATAGATGACCCAGCCGAAATTCGTGAATCCTTCGACGCGTTCTCCGATATTGTACACCAGGCCGTTACCATTGAGATAATTGGCCACATACCGGTAAGAAATGTACGCGTCATCCTGCGTGAAGTTATGGATATGCACCAAAAGGGCATAGATGGCCAATGCCGGAATGATCGGCAGAAATGTTTTCGCGAATGTCTTCACGTTTACCTGATTGATTGGCTTCGGTCGATTAGCGTCTTAAACAAAGCAACATATTGTTTCGCGGAGTTATCCCACGAAAAGTCTTGCTTCATCGCCTGTTTCATGAGCCTCGTCCACACTCTCGTCCGGGAGAATAATGATAGTGCTCTGGCAAGCGCCTCAAGCAGAGCGTCGGCGGTGTATTCTCTGAACACAAAACCAGTCCCCTGAAGCGTGTGCGGGTCAATGTCGGAAACCGTGTCAGCCAGCCCGCCGACTTCCCGCACCACCGGCAGCGTACCGTACTTGAGCGAATACATCTGATTCAAGCCGCAGGGTTCGTAGTGCGACGGCATCAGGAACATATCGGCTCCGGCCTCAATTTGATGAGCCAGTTTATCGTTGAACGTGAGGTAAACCTTCAGCTTGTCAGGATATTTGGTTTCAAGTTGCGTGAAGAGTTCATGATACTTTTTCTCGCCGGTACCGAGTACTATCATCTGTATATCCATCGCGAAAATCCGCTCCGCCGCCTCCTCGATTAGATCAAACCCCTTCTGGTCGGCCAGACGAGAGATGATGCCGATAAGCGGTGTCCGCTCCCTCACGGGCAATCCCGCTTCGCGCACCAGATCTACTTTATCGATCTTCTTCCCTGAAAGATTCGCCGTGTAATACGTATGTGAAATATTCTTGTCTCGTGATGGCGACCAGACGGCATAGTCCACGCCATTGAGAATCCCATGAACATCGGCGCTTCTCCCGAGCAGTACCCCATCGAGTCCGGCGCCCATTTCCTCAGTCTGTATTTCTCGGGAGTAACGAGGCGAGACGGTTGTTATCTTATCAGCGAACGTGATGGCTGCCTTGAGAAAATTCACCTGATTATAGAATTCGAATGGAGCGGTCGCGTAAAATAACTCGGGAGGCAATCCGAGAAGGCTGAAGCGTTCTTTCGGGAACGTCCCTTGATAGGCAAGGTTGTGGACAGTCAGCACGGTCTTGGTCTTTTCGAAGAACCTGTCGGTTGACAGGATCGTCTTGAGGAATGCCGGGATGAGACCGGCTTGCCAATCGTGAACATGAATAATGTCCGGCCGCCAGTTGAGCCGGCGAACCAATTCAAGCACGGCCCGGTTGAAAAATGTGAACCGCTCGTCGTTGTCGACGTAGTCGGCGCCGGTCGACGGATCGCGATAGAGTTCGGGCCGGTCAAAGAAGTGATCGTTGTGAATGAAATAGTGGGTGAGCGGTCTTTTTCGGTGAACCACTTTCGAGGCCGCCACCGGATAGTCCTTGCCATCGACCGAGATCGATCCGCCGAGCTCCACCGGCGAAGGTACTGCACTCTCGAAGTTCATCCCTCGATAGGCCGGAAGGCATACCGCAACCTCGTGCCCGAGCCTGGCCAGCGCCATCGGCAGCGAGCCGATAACATCGCCCAGTCCCCCGGTTTTCGCAAACGGCGTCGCTTCCGAAGCGACTTCGAGAATTTTCATGATGCGCTATTCTGCTCCCGCGGCTTCGGAACTCACCTGCCGGGTATACTCTTCGATCCTGATTTTTCTCAAGTAGTCTGCCGCCTCTTCGGGCGTGGTAGGATTTATGTAGAACCCCGATCCCCACTCGAAACCGGCCACTTTAGTCAGCTTGGGAATGATTTCAATATGCCAGTGATAGTACTCGCTGGAATCCCGCGAAACGGGCCGCGTATGAATCATGAAGTTAAACGGTGGGTCATTCAGCGCCATTTTGAGTCTTCGCAGGGCGTCACGAAGACAACGCGCCAGCGTGATGAATTCGGAGCTGCTGATTTCAGTGTAACTTGACTGATGCGCCTTGGGCACGAGCCAGGTTTCAAAGGGAAATCTCGCCGCGAACGGCTGAAACGTGATGAAAGCGTCGAAATCACTGACGATTCGCTCTTTGTCCAGAAGTTCCTGACGAACGATATCGCAATAAATACATCTTTCCTTGAAGTTGTAGTACACCTTGGAACCATCAATCTCCTCAACAACCCGCTTGGGAATAATCGGCGTCGCGATCAGCTGGCTGTGGGAATGTTCGAGCGACGCACCAGCGGCTTCGCCATGGTTCTTGAACACCAGTATGTACTTGAGACGGCTGTCACGTTCGAGGTCGATCATCCGTTCACGATAAACCCAGAGAATGTCGCGGATTTCCTCGTCCGACATATCCACCATATCCTTAGCGTGATCCGGAGTCTCGATAATCACTTCATGCGCGCCTATGCCGCTCATTTTGTCGTAGAGTCCCTTGGGTTCCCGATTAAGGCTTCCTTCGACCTTTAGCGCCGGATACTTGTTGGGGATTACGCGCAAGGACCAACCCGGATGATTCGGTTCCGAGCCCGGTCTTCGGTAAGCGATGATTTCCGGTGGGGTATTATCTTCGTGCCCGGGACAGAACGGACACATCCGGGCAGCGACTCTTTTGGACACCGAACTGTAAGACGATGGACGTTTACCGCGTTCTGTCGATATGATCACCCAGCGCCCCAGGATTGGGTCTTTTCGCAGTTCAGGCATCTTGACTCCTCAATTGAATTGACAACATATAATCAAACTCGTCAAAAGTCAACTATCGTCCAAGGCGCGCATTACAGGTGGATAGCGCCTCCGGTGTTTGTGACTCCCGACGCGATTTGCTTCAGCAATCCGATCTCGTTATCGGTAAGCGTATACTGCCGCCTTGAGGCAACGGCCCGGGCTGTCTCAATCGCCTTTTCTATTTCGTACCGGACATAATTTCCGGTGGTTCCCCAGCTGAATGACGGCACCTCCTTGTCGGTGACCAGGCCGCCGCCGAAAATATTGCAGGCCACACCTATGTTTATGCCTGTGTTCAGCAGCGTCCCAATTCCGAACTTCGTGTGATCACCTATGAACGACCCTACTTTATTCGAGGCAGAATCAACCGACTTGCCGTCGACACTTACACGAATCGTGGCATAATTGTTCTTCAGATCGGAATTGGTCGTCATCGCGCCAAAATTCACCCACGAACCGACATAACTGTGACCAATAAACCCGGCGTGGTATTTGTTGACATACGATTGAAATATCGAATGCTCGACCTCACCCCCCACCCGGCAGGTGTGGCCGATTGACGACGAACCGATTTTCCCGGCTAGCACTATCGAATTCGGACCGATGTGTGTCGGTCCATAGATCGCCGCATGTGGCTCAACCCGGCAAAGATCCCCGATGTAGACCGGACCGCCGGAAGCATCGACAACTGCTCCGGGCAGGATTTCTACGTCATTGCCGAGATAGACATCATCCTTGTTCACCCAGAACACACCGTCGTGCACCTTCACGCCTTTTGCTGGCGGCAGCGTCGGCTCCATAGCACGAAAATCGGCTGTTACCTCTGACTCGACATCCGCCATGATCTCCCACAGGTAACGGTAAAGTGACGCGGTTGTATCATATTGCGCGATACCCTGACCTTCGTTGTTGATCTGCTGGATGTAGTCATCGACAGTACAGATCGCGGGAATCGCCTTTAACGAATCTTCTTTCAGCAGCACGGCGACCGTTGTCCCATCTGAAGTGAACCGCGTCGAGATTCGCGCCTGCGCGACCAGTTGCGCAAGATTGCCATACTGCCGGATACGACCGTTTATCAGAAGGACGAACGAGTCATCCTTCTTTATGATATTTATCGGGAAGTGCCTGTACTGTTCGGCGAGAACGCCGGCCAGTCCGGTGCGGCAACACAACACAGTTGTGGCCTCGGGGAAATAACGGCTGGATCGGGCAAAAAGCGGCAGAATGCCGGCCCGAAGCGTATACACTGGCCTGGTAAGCGTAAGCGGATAGAAATCCGGGAAATGGTCATCTTCGTAGAAACAGATAGTCAGCGCCATATCCTCTTTCCGGCTAAGTTGATAACAAGCGTTTTACCGTTCTTCAGCGGCGGGTTCAAAGTCTCCGGTAAAGAAGTGAAAATCGGCTGTTCAAAGCGTCGGAGCAAGCGTTTTCCTTCAACCGACAGCTGAGCGCTGTTTTTCGGCCCTGTCCGGTCGAGTTGGAACTCCCTGTTTCGGTTGTTGACCAACGACAAAAAGCTTATTATTTTTCATCCGGGTATCGGAATTTTGCATCATTTAGTGGTAAAATCTATCCGATATACTAAAATGAAAGGACTATTTATCATATGCTTACGGTAACAGATAACGCGAAAATCGAGTTAAACAAACTTCTGAAGTCGGCGACCGCCAAGGATAAGCAGCTGGTCATCTACTTTCAGGGATATGGCTGAGGCGGGCCCTCATTGGGCATGGCTCTGGAAGAGTCAATCGAAGGATTAGAGAAGCTTGAATCGAATGGTATTTCAGCGTACCTGGACACTGAGCTAAAAGGTCTGCTGGCCCGCCTGGGCAATATCACAATCGATTTCATTAAAACAGCTTACGGTGCATCGGGATATTCGGTGACCGTCGGCGATAAGAGCTGTTCCAGCGGTGGATGCAGCTGCTAAAAAGACAGATCTGAGCAGTTCTATATCAGGCCGTCGACCCTCGACGGCCTTCTTTATTTATGGACAGAAACGTCGTTAACATCGACTTTTGGAATGCCTCGCAATTCTATCTCGTATAATTTTCAAGACGCACGCAACCGCAGTCGTTGAGCGGCGTTACCTCGCCCTCACGGTGAGCTAATGTGAACGATTTCACGTAATCCGGCTCAATACAAGGCATATCGAATCAAAAAATCAGGGATTCCCTGATTGTACTTATACCCATTCGTAGATTTCTTTGTCTATGACAAATTCCCGGCTGGATTCTTCTGGTTACTATGGACTTGGAGAATAAACCTAACATCCGTGAGGAGATGAACATGTCGAACCTCGTTGAAACAATCATGGCAAACGTAAAAGCCAAAAACCCGGCTCAGCCCGAGTTCCACCAGGCAGTTCAAGAGGTAGTTGAATCACTCGCCCCGGTCATTGAGAGACACCCGGAGTATAAGGAAGCCAAGATCCTCGAGAGAATCATCGAACCGGAACGGGTTATCATGTTCCGGGTCCCGTGGGTTGACGACAAGGGGAAGGTTCAGGTGAATCGCGGATTCCGCGTGGAATTCAACAGCGCGATCGGCCCGTACAAAGGCGGTTTGCGCTTCCACCCCAGCGTCAATCTGGGGATACTTAAATTCCTCGGATTCGAACAGGTCTTCAAAAATTCCCTCACTACCCTGCCAATGGGCGGTGGTAAGGGCGGCTCCGATTTCGACCCTAAAGGGAAATCTGACAACGAAGTGATGTCGTTCTGTCAGTCGTTCATGAGTGAACTGTTCCGCCACATCGGCGCTGATACCGATGTCCCTGCCGGAGATATTGGTGTCGGCGGACGCGAAATCGGCTACTTGTTCGGACAGTACAAGAGACTGCGAAACCTCTTCGAAGGTGTGCTGACCGGCAAAGGATTGAATTGGGGCGGCAGTCTGATTCGTCCCGAAGCGACCGGTTACGGCTGTGTCTATTTTGCCGAGGAAATGCTGAAGAGCCGGGGCAAATCCTTCAAGGGAATGAGGGTGGCGGTCTCAGGATCAGGCAATGTGGCGCAATACGCCTGCGAAAAAGTGAATCAGCTTGGCGGAAAAGTGGTGACTCTCTCCGACTCCTCCGGCTATATCGTTGACGAAGAAGGTATTTCCGGGGAGAAGTGGGATTTCATAATGGAGCTCAAGAACATTCGCCGCGGCCGTATAAAAGAGTACGCCGATAAGTTCAAAGGGGCGAAATATGTAGATGGCACCGGCGTCTGGAATGTCAAAGTTGATGTTGCTCTGCCCTGCGCCACCCAGAACGAGCTGAGCGGCAAAGATGCCGAAACTCTTGTCAAGAACGGCTGTATCTGTGTCGCTGAAGGGGCAAATATGCCTACTACGCCTGAAGGCGCCGACGTATTCATCAAATCCAAATCTCTGTTTGGACCCGGCAAAGCAGCCAATGCCGGCGGTGTGGCCGTTTCCGGCCTCGAAATGTCACAAAACAGCATGCGGCTTTCGTGGACACGCGAGGAGGTCGACACACGTCTCCATGATATCATGGTCAACATCCACAAGTCCTGTATAGAAGCTTCGGAGCGGTATGGTACGCCAGGGAACTACGTCAATGGCGCCAACATCGCCGGCTTCCTTAAAGTCGCTAACGCGATGCTTGATCAGGGAGTAGTCTGATATTGCCTGAAGTTTAGGCCGAAATACAAGAGGCGGGGTTGTCCCCGCCTTTTTGATTGATTAAAACTCCGGTATGTGATTACTTAATGAGACCGGAAAATAGTCAACCTGCCTCATGGGACTAAAGTGGAGAGATTCGAGTCAAAGTTCCAGAAGTTCGATAGCTTGATGCGGTTTCGCGTCAAGCACATCCTGTTGGTTGCCAGCCCGTATGATGCCTACGTACTCGAAGAAGACGGCAAACTGACCGACCTCATCTACAACGAATACCTTGAACTTAACCTTACCGTGAGCCCTAACGTCCGGCGCGCCATCAACGCGCAAGAGGCGTTGGAGATTCTCTATTCCCATGAAATCGACATGGTGCTCATATTCAAGCGTGTCAGTGATATCAATGTCGTCGCCTTCGGACGCGAAGTAAAGAATCTGTATCCTAATCTGCCGGTAATTCTGTTGGCGTATCATGAGCGAGAATTGGAGACGATGCTGGCCCAGAAGAACGGGCGTGCGATCGATGATATTTTTGTCTGGACCGGTGACGCAAAAATTCTGCTTTCAATTATCAAGTTGGTCGAGGATCGCTTTAACGTCGATAGTGACACCGAGGCAGTCGGTGTGCGCGTTATCATAATTGTGGAAGACTCCGTAAAGTTCTACTCCTCGTATCTCCCTCTTCTTTACGGCGAATTAATGAGACAGACCCGGGCGCTGATGGCTGAAGGTCTGAACATTTCGGACAAAATTCTGCGCATGCGCACTCGGCCGAAAATACTGCTGACCCACAATTATGAGCAGGCCGTGGAGATGTTCCGCAAATACCACGACTATCTTCTGGCGCTTATCACCGACTTCAGTTTTGACGTCGCAGGTAAAGAGCAGGACGATGCCGGACTCAGACTCGTGGAACTGGTACGTACAGAGATACCAGACCTCCCTGTCCTGATGCAGTCGTCCGATGAACGGAATGCCGACATCGCCGCTCACTACAAAGCCGGTTTCCTTTCCAAGAGATCCAAAACACTACACGCTGAGCTGAGTAACTTCGTCATTACGCACTTCGGCTTTGGCGATTTCGTTTTCACCGACCCGGACACGGGCGCGCCGATCGCCACAGCGGGTGACTTCAAAACGCTTGAGAAATGTATTCAGGACATAGATGAACGATCCCTCATCTACCACGCCAACAGAAATCACTTTTCAAATTGGCTGATGGCTCGAACTGAATTCGATCTGGCCAGCAAGATTCGACCGATCCGGGTATCTGAGTTCAATGACACAACTTCACTCAAGCGATACCTCATCGACACAATCAGGGAATTCCGTCACGAAAAACAGGAAGGGGTCATCTCAGATTTCTCGCGAAAGCAGTTCGACCTGCAGTCCGACTTTGCCCGTATCGGCGGCGGTTCACTTGGCGGCAAGGGTCGCGGCCTGGCTTTCATCAACGCAATGCTGAGCCAGCGTTATCTGTACAATCGTTTCCCGGATGTGCAGATAACTGTTCCGACTTCGGTGATTGTGGGGACCGATGTTTTCGATGACTTCCTGAGAAAAAACGACCTGCTCAGGTTCGCTCTCGGCGACCGATCTGACAGCGAGTTGATTACAGCGTTTCTCAAGGGCCATTTCCCGAAGGAGATTCTCTCCGACCTCGACGCCTTGCTCTCTGTGATGAAGTATCCGATCGCGGTCAGGTCATCGTCGATGCTTGAAGATTCACACCTTCAGACTTTTGCGGGCGTGTACGATACACATATGCTGCCCAATAATCATTCCGGTCGAAAAGTGCGGCGACAGCAGTTGGAAGATACGATAAAGATGATTTATGCCTCGACTTACCTCAAAAATTCCAAGGCTTACCACGAGGCGTCGGGCAATCGCGTCGAAGAAGAAAAGATGGCGGTAATCATCCAGCAGGCGGTTGGACGCCAATATGAACATGTCTTTTACCCCAGCTTCTCCGGAGTTGCGCTGTCATATAATTTTTATTCGGTCGATCACAGCGGCGCCGAAGATGGCGTAGTGTATGTCGCGCTCGGCTTTGGCAAGACGATTGTCGAGGGAATGAACTGCCTTCGCTTTTCACCGAGCGGCCCGGACAAACTGCCGCAATTCTCAACCGTAAAGGATATGCTAAAGAATTCTCAACATGAATTCTTCGCGATCGACCTGTCCCACCCGGCCGCTCCGCTCAAGCACGATGTATACGATGGTTTGATACGCCTTCCGGTTACCCACGCCGAGACCGATGGCACGCTGGCGCCGATCTGCTCGACATACTCCGCCGAAAACAATAGGATATATGATGGCAGTTCGCAGAAAGGGTCAAGAATAATCACTTTCGCGCCCATTTTGAAGTCAAGGACGTTTCCCCTGCCACAGATTACCAAATTCTTGCTTGAACTCGGCGGTGAAGGCCTCAACTGTCCGGTTGAAATCGAATTCGCCGTTTCGCTCGATCGGGACAAGAGCGATGTTGACAGGTTCTATTTCCTGCAGATTCGGCCGATGATCAAGGAAGCCTTGTTTGAGACTGTGGACTTGAGCACTGTGCCGCAACACCAGGTAGTCTCACGAAGCGAGAAAACGCTTGGCAATATGCGTACAGACAACATCTCCGATATCATCTTTGTACCGCCTGAAACCTTTGATCGAAACAAGACCGTGGAAATTGCCGGGCAGGTTGGCGAATTTAATCAACGGATGAAGGAACAGCATCGCCGCTACCTGTTGATCGGCCCCGGCCGCTGGGGGACGACCGAGCGATGGCTTGGAATTCCAGTCACATGGAAGCAGATATCCGAAGCTAAAGTGATCATGGAAGCCGCTTACGGAGATTTCGCCCCCGACCCATCCTTTGGCACACACTTCTTCCAGAACCTTACCTCCTTCCAAATCGGGTATTTTACGGTCAATCCAAACAAGGGCAACGGCTTTGTCGATTTTGATTGGTTGTTGAGTCAGCCCATTCGCGACAGCACACCTTTTGTAGCACACATTCAACTTGAACGACCGCTGGTAATACTCATTGACGGTCGCCTCGGACACGGCGTAATTGCACGTCAGGGATAACTTCATCGTCCAATTAGTGAAATCGCTCAATCAGAGCGACTCCTCAAATTTACTCTCTCTATTTGCTTTGAGGAACACTTTGGGTAAATACTTGGGACATTCGCACCTGTCACTACTTGCTGCTGCGATTACAGCGGTATTCACTCTTCTCTTCGTGTCAACGGCCGTATCACGCACTCAGTTAACTGGCCGCAGTACGGTCGCTCCCGGCGACTCCATATTCTGTATCCCTACCCATTTCGTGAACAAAGTAAACATGTCGATTCCGACCCTCGGTTTTGGCGGATGGGGCGAAAGCCTGGCCTGCTATTCTACCGAAATGGCGCCCTATAGTGTCATTTACCCGAAAGGATCGGGTCTGTCCTACATGTCGGGATCGATACTTGTCGGTGGCGTTCTCGACAGTGATTCTCTCGTTTCTCAGGATGACTACGCCGAATTCAGACAATTTGACCTGGCGGTAATACGCACGATCAACGAGACCCTCCCCTTCTACAGTTCGGAAGCGAAGTCGGAACAGGATATAATTGTCGAGGCTACCGATACCTCGTGGTGGGATGTAAGCTGGGTGCTTCCCCCCGATGACCGTCCACCTAAACCCCTGCACATCGAGGTCATGCAGACGTCATATGCGTGGTCCTATGAGTACGCCGAGGATTTCATACTGTTCAAGATGCAAATCCGCAACATCGGCGACAAGCTGATAAAAGGTGCCTGCTTTGGTATCAGCATTCAGCCGGACGGCCGATATATACCGGCTCATGACACCTGCTGCACTGATGATCTTGCGGGATTCATCCGCACCTATTCTGCATCGGTCGGATGCAATAGAACTGATACGCTCAATATCCTGTGGGCGGCCGACGATGACGGCGATCCTGTTAACGGTGTACTCGTTGATAAGCCTGTATATTCGCACGGCAGGTTTCAGAAATCAGCAACGAGTGTGACCGGCGTCATGTTTCTGGACTGGCCACGCGGTATTGAATACCACCCGCACATCTCATACAACTGGTGGTATGGCTGGGCACCGCTCATCCCTTCGGATAACGACTTCATTCCCCAGCACAAGGACAACTTTCACCCGTGGACAAGACCGTTCACGGATAAACTGCTTTACTACCAGATGGTGAATGGAGAAATCGACTATGACCAGGCCTATGCCGCTACTGTGACTCCATTCGATCGCGTCTGGACGGCCCCGCGACAGGAAATCGGTCGCTTGATCGCAACCAGCGGTTCCTCAGTCTGGCAGCTCCTGTCGATCGGACCATTTGATATATCGCCCGGAGCTACTCTGGAAATACCGTTTGCCTACATCGCTGGCGAACATTTTCACTATGATCCAAACAACGGAGTGAACCTGCCGGACAATCCGGAGGAATACTACCGTCACCTCGACTACTCCGACCTGGCCAAAAACTCCCAGTGGGCTCGCTGGGTCTATGACACGCCCGGATTCGACAGCGATTCCGATGGATACGCCGGAGAGTACCAGATCTGTGCGCTCGATTCGGAGTTTGTCAATGGACACTGGGTGGTAACGGCTGCCGACACAGTTTATTACCAAGGTGACGGCATACCGGATTGGAAAGCGGCCGGTCCTCCGCCAGCGCCATTTGTTAGTGTCCAGCCGATTGTAGGCGGTTTGCGCGTACGATTCAACGGAAGCCGCTCGGAAACCGAGAAGGATATTTTCAGCAAGATTGTCGACTTCGAAGGATATCGAGTCTATTTCGGACGAGACGACAGGATAGGCAGCTTTTCTCTCGTCGGCTCCTATGACCGGGCCAATTTTGACAAGTATGTCTGGGATCCGAACCGCGGTGAATACACTCTGCGCGACATCCCCTTTACGCTGGACAGTCTCAAATGTCTATATGGAAACGGTCCCGTTCCCTGCATTGATTCCATCTTTGACCCGTCGTCCTACACCCGGACCTATCCGTATAGTCCTCCGCTATTTCCTGATTCCATGTTCTTCTTCGTCGAGCACGATAACAACACTTCGGATTTCGGAATAGACACCCCTGTTCACAAGGTCTACACCGAGGAACCCGATCCCCGCACACTTCCCGTTGATTCGCTGACTCCCGACCGCTACACGTCGGACGGCAATTTCAAGTATTTCGAATATGAGATGGAAATCACCGATCTATTGCCAACCGTACCGTACTGGGTAAGTGTGACCGCGTTTGATTTTGGCTCACCGACATCGACCTTGCGTCCGTTGGAGAGCTCAGTAGTTAACAATTCCAGGAGCGCGTTTCCGTATGCCACCGAAGATGAACTGCCCGGTCGGTCGCATGAGATATATGTCTATCCCAATCCATACCGAATCGACGCCCAGTATCGTGCCAACGGTTACGAAGGAAGGACGCGCGAAGATCGGCCGGATTATCGAGTCCGGGCCGTCAATTTCGCGAATCTTCCCCATAGATGCACGATCAGTATCTACACCCTCGACGGCGACCTGGTGCGAAGGCTTGAACATGATTTTCCCGAAGGTGATCCTATGTCGACCCATCACAGTTGGGACCTGATTACGCGCAACACCGAGATGGCCGTAACGGGACTATACTACTGGGTCGTGGAGTCCCCCGGTGGTGAAACTCAGATGGGAAAACTGGTAATCATTATGTGAGATTAACAGGCGGCGTGGTGGTCGTCCACGCGGTGCGATCACACTTCCCGGGCACGTCGAAAAATCACGAGCAGGGCAAAAACAAACACCACCGAAAGAAATGCCAGCGCGATATTGAGGAATTCCGGTGTCGCAAGATCAGTTTGTACAAGTACCGGAAGATACCTGAAAAATGAATTCAGGATAATCGTGACCGGCAGGACGAGAATCAATCTGGTGCGGTTACCGGCAAATGCGTAGCCGAGCAAAGCCCCGGAAGCTGTCTGAAACAGTATCGTAAAAGCACGTTCCAGCACACCTATTCCGAAAAGCTGGGCTGAATTTACTCCGGCGGCCAGGTAGCTTGCTTCGACAATACCAAAACCCATCCCAAGTATGGCACCAACTGTCGCCAGGCGGCTCGTCTTGAAATCCCGCAATTTCGATAAGACTAATATTCCCCCCGTCTTCACCAGTTCCTGAATAATGCCCACCGAAAACGCCGGGAACAGTCCCCACAAGTATGGCGAGGAACCGTTCATGACATTCGGGGCGAACAGCTTTCTCACAACCATCGTTTGAAGCGGTATCTGCGTGTAGATCATGAGCACATAAAGTATGCCGCCCGCTACCAACGCGATATACGATGCCGGATATTTGTAAGCGCGCCCCACAAAAACCAGGGCGGAGATAGCTCCGATGACTAAATAAATGAGATAGGCTTTGGCCAATAGCCCGATCGAACGAACCGGCCGATACGGTTCGGCTGACTTCTCCGGTGGTTTCACGAGATCCAGATAAATTTTGATATCCTGTGCGGGAATAACCGCTTTAATCAACCGCTTGTCCGGTGTGAAGTACAGAATTTTGTCCTGCGGCTCCACCAGCCGTACCGTAAAAGCAGAATCAAAAACCTCGTTGTACACACGCAGATTGATAAAGTTTTCCACGATACCACTTATACGAGTGTAGGTAAGGGACTGGGGAGAAAACACACTGTCTACCAGTGTATCACCGACTTTGATGTCATGCATGGCCAAAAACAGCTCATACTGATCCATGAAATTAGATTCAACCCCGAAACGCTGCTTCGGGTAGGGTATTCTCTGATTAATCCGCTCTTCCCCTCTGGACGAATAGCCGATAATCTCATCGCCGGTCCGCTGAAGAAACAGCTTCTCCTGCAGACCTGCGATGTCAAGCCTCATGTCATCGCCAAGGTAATATCCCGTCTGACTAACGGTGTGACTGTTCACTATATCCATCAGCAACGGCGAGCCGATCTTGCGGTAGTCCAGCTTCAACGTCTCGCTGATCTCAAGTCCATCTTCGCCGTCGAGTCGTGTCCTCTCCTTGACCACTGATACGAGATTACCCACGGTGGAGTCTTTTACAATGAAAGTCCAGACTCGAAGCTCTCCGAGGGGCCGATACTGCTCGAGAGTCTCCGACTTACTTATTGATCTCTGAGCCGCCACGGACACCGCTAAGGCAAATATGCTGATGAATAGAATAATACTTTTCATGGTGATGGCCTGAAGATAGGGAAATTGAGACATCCGTCAACACAAAAGATTGGGCATCTAGGCGGCCGGTTTGCCGGCGACCAGCACGAGGTCCCGACTGTCCTTACGGAACGGCTTATCGAGCGTTAGATTACCCCACTTGCGCGTGTGGATGAACCCGGCGCGCCTGAGCTCAGTCCCCACAAGCACGGGCTCGAAATTGTCATACTCGTGGCGAAAAACTTCCAGCTTGACTGGTTTTTGCGATAGGTCGGCGCGGGTTACATAGAGGCCGAATCGCTTTCCGCGTCTTTCAGAGAACCGCTCGTAGACAATCTGACCAATATGAGTCGCCTTGACCGGAAAGAGTCGGCCTTCGGCAATAGCAGAGTAATTGAGAAGCTGAAGAACGAGTGTCCCCCCCGGCGACAGGCTTCGGTAGAAACTACCGAGTGCCTCGCGTAAGCCGCGAACTGTTTGGACGCCGACAATCGCGTTGGCCAGACAGACAATCATGTCAAACTTGTCCGTCATCGACTTCGGAAACTTCTCAAACCTGCCATATGTAAACGTGAGTCTCTCACCCAGTTTAGCGTATTTCTCCCGCGCCAAATCCAGCATCGGCTTTGAACGGTCCAAGCCGACTGTCCTTATACCCCGTTCCGCAAACAGGGCACTGGTCAGACCGGTGGCACAACCGGCATCAAGTACAGTCCTGGGCAAAAACCGGGCAATAAGCTCATCAACCTCTCGCCCGTGCGGGACTGCCCTCGCGGACGCGTCAGTAAGGGCGTCATACTCGCCGGGATAGACATCGAAAAACGAAGGCGTATGTTTTTTGGCCACAATTGTTCCTTTTATGAGCGGGGGCTTTACGAATCATACCCGCCGTACCCATCTTGGGTCCACAAAAATATGGGGAGACATTTACAGACCCGGGTGGCTGTACTGGCCTTTTTCAGCTTCGGGGACCATCTGCATATACTCTTGAGTCGTGATCTGATTCTGCCACGGTCCAAACAGCTTAAAGACGAGCAGGCTCCCCCAGAAGACAGCGACCAAAAGAATCGCCCATTTGACTTTGGAGACCGGCCGCTTCTTCGATAACGTGTGGATTTGAAGTGTCTTGCTTACCGGACAGCTGTCAACGCAGGCCATGCATCCGCTGCACTCATCGGAACGCACTTCAAGTATTTTGTCCACTTTGATAAACGCCGGACAAACCCGGGCACATGCCGAACAATCGATACAGGTCTTCTCGTTTCGGATGATTCTGGTGGGCGAGATAAAATTCAGGATGCCCAACAAACCGCCATATGGACAGAGATACCGGCACCAGAATCCCCGTACGACCAGAGAAAGCAAAAACAATGCGGCGATAACAATCAAAGCGGTCGTGCTGATGTCAGTGAAGAACTTCAGCATCAGAATGTCCGCCACCTTATTGTAATTCGAGTACAGGAATGACTCGATCGAGGCCGGCGTCATCATAATGAAGACGGAGTAAATGAAGAACCCCAGCAGAATGTATTTCAAAGACCTGAGAGGATAGTCGAGCCACCGCGAAGGTTTAAGGCGTCTTTTGAAAAGTCGATCCGATATATCTCCAAGCAGCTCGGAGATAAATCCAATCGGGCAGACCCATGAACAGAATCCTTTTTTGAACAGCCAGGCGGTCAGAATAATCACCCCGAAGATAATCAGTCCGGACGGGTGAATCGCATTCACAAGACCCGTATGCCACCAGTACCTGAGCGAAACAAGTGAACTGATCGGCAACCAACCTTCGACTCCCGGCGGCCGGAAAAACGCCGGCCCGGTCCCCTGGGTCTCGACATATCTGACAAACAGATAAAACTGAACGCCAAGCCAGATATTGACAATCAACGAGAAAAGCTGGCTGTAAAACCTGAACTGCTGAACAGATGTTCGTTCATGCTTGCGCAAGACCTTGCCGGATTCAGTATCAGTGGTTATCTCGGTCATAACATAGTCCTTTTCTTTGCTCAAGATTACGGCCGATCGTGCGCATAGTGCTTGATTTTAGTCAAGACCGGCAAGAAATGACAGAAAAATGACAGATGGCCTGACCAGCCGACACTCTCCTAATGAAAATTAAAACCTTGCCCCTGCCTTGCCCTGTGAGTAATGTTCGACTGATGAAGTACTCAGTCCAATCACAACCGACAATTTCATGACAGGCAAAACCGGCAACATAATACTGCTCGGAATGATAACCGGGGCCGTGTTGGGCGCGCTGGGTGGATTATATCTCGGCGACTTCTTCCTGAGTATCCGATTCATCGGCACCATGTTTCTGAATGCCCTCAAGATGATCGTTGTCCCGTTGATTGTGGCCTCAATGATAATGGGTGTGGCATCGTTGGGAGATATCAGGAAACTGGGCAGAACTGCGGTCAAGACGCTCACCTATTATCTGGTGACGACCGGAATTGCCGTTGTAATAGGAATAATTCTGGTGAACATTCTCCAGCCCGGAAAGGGCGTCGAGAATTTCGGCGCCTATGTTCCGGAGATAGTAGCGCAGAGTCAACAGAAGACGCTTACGGACGTGATTGTCAGCCTGATTCCGGCTAACATTCTCGAAGCGGCGGCCCAGTCCAACATCCTCGCCCTCATCGTGTTCTCACTCGCCTTCGGCGCTGTTCTTACCACCATAGGTGAAAAAGGCAAACCGGTAATCGCTTTTTTCGACGGACTCAACCACGCTATCATGAAACTGGTCACTATTATCATTTACTTTGCCCCGATCGGTGTGATGGCTCTGATTGGAGGCATCGTAGCGGAAAACCGTGGGTCACTTCAGAATCTGGTCTCCAGTTTGGCTCTGTATGCTATCACCGTGATCGCCGGGCTGCTTATTCACTCGCTTATTGTTCTCCCGCTTATACTGAAGCTGTATGCCCGACGTCGACCCCTCGAGTACTATCTCAATATGGGTCCGGCGCTGGCGACAGCCTTCACCACCGCCTCCTCGTCGGCGACTCTGCCGGTTACTATGGAGTGCGTGGAAGACAAGAACGGGGTTGATCCCTGCGCCTCGGCCTTCGTGCTTCCCCTGGGGGCCACGATCAACATGGATGGCACGGCTCTCTATGAAGCCGTGGCGGCCCTGTTCATAGCACAGATCTACGGGATAGATTTGTCGATGGGCCAGCAGGTGATTGTGTTCCTGACGGCTACTTTGGCATCGATCGGCGCCGCCGGAATTCCCCATGCGGGCACGGTAACAATGGTCTTCGTCCTCTCGGCAGTCGGTCTCCCGATCGAGGGAATAGGCCTGATCTGGGCCATCGACTGGTTTCTGGATCGATGTCGCACGACCGTCAACGTGCTCGGCGACGCGATTGGCGCTGCCGTGATCGGCTCGACCCGGGAATTCGTTAATAATAAATAATCGACTAATTCGCTCTATTTCATCGCTACTCCGGACAGAATCCGCTTGACGATAGCTCAAATGCGCACTATGATATTATAAAGGCGTTCAAATATCTACAGTCGCAAGTAACGCAGTAGTTGCCATCAAAGCGTCCTGAAGCAAAAAAATCAGACCATTCCGGGCTTCGAAGTAAACACAGGAGTTAAATGTATGAACAGTCGATTGACATGGCTCATCGTTTTCGCTGTTGCCTGCCTGACAATCACAGCGGAAGCGTCGCGTCCGAGACCGGACTACACTCCCCAGAATCAGAAACAGAGTGTTAACCTGCCCCAGGATTTCCTGCGGGCCGCCTGCTATCTTCATAAATACGGCAATTTCTTTTCCGGATATGCCACCGGTCAGGCTCCCGATGATCGAATTGTCACATATTTTGATCCGGCAACCTGTGGAAGCCCGACCTATCCGTTTCAAATTCAGTCGGTCAGGTTCTCACTGGTAGGTTTTGTGGGCACACCCTGGCCGGTTGGTATGGATGTTGTCGTGTTTGAGCCCAATTCCGGCACAGCCTGTTCCGGCCCCGGCCCGGAGCTGTTTCGCTACCATGTTGCATGTGATCAGGCAAGTTTCATGGCTCCGCAGGTCGGTACCGTGACAATCCCGCAGCCATGGTGCATTACCGGACCCGTTTATGTCGGTGTGGAATACAATGATACTACCACGGGGCCTTATCCCTCAATGCTGTTCGATACCACCGCCGCACCCGACTCCTGCGACAACTGGTACTATTTCATGGGGACATGGTATGAATGGTACGACTTCTGGAGCAATTTGCCCGGCTATCCATTGATCGGTGTTCAGGGAGAAACAAACTCCGCTGCCTGCTGTCCGGACGCCGATTTTGATGGTGTCTGCGACGCGCAGGACAATTGCCCCACAGTAGCAAACACTCTGCAGGTTGATGTAGATGCCGATGGATCGGGCGATGCGTGCGATAATTGCCCGACTGTACCTAATCCCGGCCAAGAAGATCTGGATGGTGACGGCATAGGTGATGTGTGCGATGCCTGTGTGAATGACCGATTTAACGATCGTGACGGTGATGGAATCTGTGAAGACCTTGATAACTGCCCGGGAATCTATAATCCGGGTCAGGAGGATTTCAATACCAACGGAATAGGTGACTCCTGTGAAGCTTGCTGTGTGGGAGTCCGTGGCAATATTGACAGGGATCCGCTCGAGACAGTCGATATCGCCGATCTGGTCTACCTCGTTGACTATATGTTCAGCACACCCAGCGGCCCGGAACCACCATGCGCCGCCGAAGCGGATGTCAACGCCGACACAGCTCAGGATGTAGCTGATCTTGTTTATTTAGTCGACTACATGTTCAATTTCGGCCCCTCGCCGCTCGTCTGTCCGTAAGACGGAGGTTCGGACGGCTGTCACGTTGCATAGTTGTTGGAAACTGCGCCGGAAACGGCGCAGTTTTGTTTTATACAGAGAGAAGGCCACAGTAACAACTGTGCCTGAGCGGGACTTCCCACCCAGTATCAAGGTCTGACTTCATGCTGATATGATTGTTAAAGACCCTGGTGTCCGGTCCAACTCTTCCGCTCGCAATCATCTGTTCAAATTGCTCGCGTTTGGTCGAAACCACCAGATCGCCGTCGCGGTACACGACTGTTCTCCAATCAAGAAGACCCACTCCGAAATCTTGCTCCAGCCCGCGAATGAAGTCAACCGCGCGATCGATTGAACACCCGGAAGCTCTCACCTGCTTCTCATCGGCCACAATTACCACGAAGTGCCGATGGAACACTTCCAGAGCGGCTTTCAACTGTTGACCATGCGCCGCCCAGATCGCCACAAACTCCCGACCACGGGACCGGATGTCTTCCACCTCACGCTCGGTCAATGTCCGATCGGCCTGGTACACCCACACCCGGGCTTCGTCGTTCAATTCTTTGAAGGCTCCCGCGTAATCGGCTATCCCATCAGCCAGACTTGTGTACTCTCTTTTCGAGTTATCTTGCATTGTCACATAGATACGACAGACAGGCCGAATCTGTTTGGTTCGATTCGGCTGTAATCAAGAGACAGGCGATGAAATGTCATCAACGAAGAGAATTGGGAATAGTCTACGATGGATCAGTCGCAGGCAGGGTATTTTCCGGTTTGGCTGAGGCGTCATCACTGAGAGCCATATTAGGGTCGCCGTCCGACCATGGCGGTAGCAGACGGGTCAGAATATAGAGAATTCCCAGAGGAGCAACCAGCAGAAGGCAAGCGGTTAATAGTCCTTCGGGGCCAAGCAGTTCCAGCTTGTAGACCGTCAATCCTCTCAGGCTTTTTGAGAATAGCTGTCCGCCAATCACGACATTCCAACGGGTGCTGAAGATACCCACTTGCACCAGAATCGCGGCGATAAAATAAAGCATCCGACGCATTTCATCGGGAAGCCGGCCGAATCTCGACACGACAATTGAAATCATCGGCAAGAGCGTACCGAGCATGATCTGCGTAATAATCAGACTGATAAACAATCGGTTTGAAATCATGTGCGACAGGATCGTGATCGATTCCTCGGATTCGTATAACCGGTGGATAAAATCCAGAAGCTCCAGAGAGAAATCCACTATCATAGCGTACAGGAGAAGCTCGGCCAGTCGATTGACACATGCCATGTCCAACTTCTTCCAGCGGAGCATCGACGTCACCGTGTAAACCAGCAGAACCAGCGAGATACCTGAGACGATCGCTGAGAACAGGAACACTATCGGCATGAGCACACTACTCCACCACGGATTGGCTTTAACTGAGCCGAAAATGAATCCGACGTAACCGTGCAACAGAAACGCTGAAGGAATACCTATTATGGTGATGAATTTGCCCGCCTTCTCATCGAACGCCAGTGCCTTCTCCGAAATGTCTGTCGAGCCGAGGGTGAGGGCTTTGTATATGTACTTGACAAACCCGGCTTTTTCTCTTGACCAGATGACGATATCTTTGCGGTAGTCAAACCAGATTTCCAACAACAGGACGACCATCAGGTACCAGGCATACACAAACCCGAACATAGCCATGGCGGATTGCGTGTGAGGGGTCAAAAACATCTCGTACGACCGCTCTGGATGCCCTAAGTGTGCCAGCAAAGGAAGCGGTGCTATAATCATAAACGACAGGGCCGTCAACAACGCCAATCGATAGATTGGGCGGAGCGCCCTGACTTTGAACAACCGCTCAAGCGAAGCAAGAATGAACGCGCCCGCGACCAGTCCGGTAAGATACGGATATACCACGATGAGCAATCCCCAGTGCAGTTCGTACTCGTTGGGGTAGATGAATCCCGATGCTCCGGGAAGCAGATCGGCCAGCATGAGAATGAGAGATATCATAGTCTAGATCACCTCTCCATCGGCGCCGGCATAATACACTTTGGGCTTGGTATTAAGCCATGGCTTCAAGATGATAACATCGTTGAATCTTAAAAACCGCCGTAACGGACTTGAGTGCCGCCCGACTTCGCCAAAAATCCGCGCTTGCGTCGGACAAACTTCAACACAGGCCGGGAGCATTCCCTTGGTGATGCGGTGATAACAGAACGTGCACTTGTCCGCGACTTTCTTCTGGGGATGTAAATAACGCGCTCCATACGGACACGCCTGAATGCAGTAGCGACAACCCACACAGTACGACTCATCAACCAGCACCACACCGTCGGGTGATTCGAAAGTCGCCCCGACCGGACAGACCTGAACACAGGGTGGTTTTTCACAATGATTGCACAGCTTGGGAACATAGAAAGTACGGAGAATGTCCTGGTCATTCTTCAATTCAGGATACCCATCTATTCCGCCATTTGGGCTGTCCACCTGGGGCTCGCCTTCGACCGGAATCACATACCGTTCCACCCAGGTGCGGAAGAATATCGGCTCACGCGGGACATTGTTCTCATTTTTGCACGCATCGGCGCATCGGGCACACCCAATGCACTTGTGAATATCCACGCCCATCGCGTAAGTATGCTCCTGGGGTTTGTAGGGCGTCTCCCCGTCGTCGGCCAGCGACTCCGCGGCGGTGGCGCATACGCCCAGCGCCAGCATCCACGCCGGGACCTTGCGGGTACACGCTTCTAAGAATTCCCGCCGGTCGATTTTCGGTCTTTCGTCACTCATTCATTGGCCTCCGGATAGTGCGGATAATGACAATCCCAACACAAGTAGCGTTCCCCGTGCTTGTCCATGTCTATTCGCGGGACGAAACTATCGGACGAAGCATTCTTGGCGTGACAGGTTCCGCATGTTTCCCGGCTCGTCGGTTTCAATGCCTGGACCAGATGAGGGCTGTTTTTGTGGCCTTCCGGGACGACATGGCATTGCGTGCATGGCAACGCGGCATGATGCGAGACGAGCTTGACATTATATATGCCGCGATGACAGGCACTGCAGTCTTCCGGCGTGTTAGGCAAAGTTGGATTGTGCGGATTATGGCACGACATACACGGCTTGCCGGGATTATGGCGTTCCGCGATTATCTGAGGGAAACCGGACGGACGGGATATATTGTAGCCGTGACAGAGCGGGCAGTACCCCCGGCCGCGCGGCGCATCGGGCGTAAACTCATCCGGGGCATTGGCATGCTTCGCGGCCGGACCGTGGCAAACTTCACAGGTCAGCCCACGGTGAAGCGATTGCTGCTTCATCGCAAATATGTCGTCGTGACATTCGGCGCACACACTTATGCCGGCGTAGGCGATATCTTGCTTCCGGATGTCGTCCATGGCCGCCGCCCGGTAATGACCGTATTCTCCGAATGTCTTCGGGACTAATATTTGTCTGGCCGCGATAAGGGCGCCCAAGCCAAGCACTGCGATGGCCACCAGGGGAAGAAGTTGCTGCGGAATTCTCGGCATAAGATTTTTTCGGGATCCTGTGTCTTTTAGTGCTTGCTAAAAACGCCTTAAAAATCTATATTAAGAAAACTAAAATGGTCTTTACGGTCAACATATTTTTTAACATTTTTTTGATCGGTTTCAATGACCTTCGGCATCCGCATCATCGATGTCCGTTTCATGTCTGACTTACCGGATGCCCTGACCATAGAGCGCGAGTCCGTCAGCAAAAACTAACTGTCCGATAGTACTCAGGTGAAGCCCATGAGGCTTCCACACTCAAACCTCGTCGGCGCGTGCATGCGCAGCGCTCCGGCCCTAATGAAAGGTTGTCCAGGATGAGTATGGAGTTAGGAATTCTGATTCTCGGCGTGCTGTTGGTGGTGGCATGCGTACTGGTCTGCGTCGGCGGTATTGTTATTGAGTTCGCGCGGATGCGCCGTCGGCAGTCAATCGGGAGCTAACCTCTCGCCTGTCCTCTCCCGGTTCCGTTTTCCATTGGGGAGCGTCTTTTGCAGGATCTTGGTCCAATTTGTAGTCGAGCAGTCAGGGGTCAGTTGCGACAGCACGGGCACGGTCTGGCAGACATTGATCGTGCAAAAATCAGCATTGGGCATGAACATAATTGAGATTCGGCACGTCTTTGGTTGAGTGGAGCCTTATGGTAAGAGAACTGGCAATAGTCAGTGAACAGAAGACAACCCGTTGCCAACTTTAATCAATTGCATCACAATGTGCATAGAGCTGACAGGATGATACCCCGGGGCCGCAAATTAACGCGCTAACTAAATGCGATAAAAGGAGTTGACTGATAGGTAAATCTCGGCTTGTCCTTTAGCATCAACATTTCTATCTTTCATTCGAATGTGATATCGGGGGATAATTGTATTGAACAGACGAACGCTTATCGCCAGTCTCGTGACGAGTGTGGTACCAGTTGCTGTTTGGTCAATAGTTGGTGCCGCAGACTATTGTTCAACAGTGAATGACATCAATAAGGTAATGCTTCATTCTTATTCAGGGGCTGGTATTGTCGGCTGGTATGACACAGACAATAATCTGTTCGGTCGGGACTGCTTCAATGGGAACTATCTGTTCCTACCGCACAACGAATATCCCAAAGGGTCTCGAATCTCATTCTTGTACATTTCCAGTTTTTGGGTAGGAGGTATTGTAGACGGTGACACGATCATTTCAAAAGGTCCCAATGACTTTCTCCCTGACTTTTATCAATACGAAGCACCGATCTGCCGAACGATTCTCGACCCCAGTTCACCCGACTTTCATAGGGCCGTTTCGGAGCAAGACATCATCAGCACGGCCTCAGATACGGGAAAAAGCAAAAGTCTGGATCTCAAAATCATTAAAACAACCTATGCCTGGTCGTATCAGTACGCCGAGGACTTTCTGTTATACGATGTGGAGCTTCGTAACATAGGTGACCGGCCGGTTGACGGTGTTTACGTAGGGGCGTTCCACAACCCGTTAATAGGATATTGGGCGACGGATGAGAATGGTTCGGCAACCTTTGGCGTAGGCGGATTCAGAGATTCCATTCTAGGCTATAGGTGCTCTGAAATGAAGATTGATGCTTCGCTCGCATGGTTTGCCAGTCTGACGGGTTCTCCGATTAATGGACAATACACTGATCAAATTGCGCAGGACTTGCACGGCAATTGGATAAGACCGACGCCATATGTCTGCGCTTTTGTTGTTCTGAGCTATCCGCGAGGAGCCCTGGAGCACCCGGCATATCTCTCTTACAACTGGTGGAGACACTACGGCGGCTGTGAAGGGTCTCCCGATATTAGCCCAGAACACAAGGATTCTAAACGGCACGTGGACCCTGGATGCACCGGCAATCCGCAGACACCAGGAGATACATACTTTCTTTTGTCGAACGGGGAAATCGATTATGATCCACTTTATTCATCAAGCATACAACAAACCGACCCTATCTGGCGATACCCGTCACAAGAGGTAGCTCGAAATGTCAGTGCACAAGGAGATTTCCTCAAGTACGTTATTTCCATTGGCCCATATGACCTGCAGCCTGGCCAGAGTATTCACATTCCATTTGCTCTCGTCTACGGAGAACACTTTCACAACCGACCCAATAATGCGGACTTCCTCCCGGAGTACCCCGATCGCTACTACGCAAATCTTGATTTCTCAGACCTCGACAAGAATATCAACTGGGCCAAGTGGATCTATGACAACCCGGGTGTTGACACAGACTCCGATGGCTACGCCGGTGACCTCGATATCTGCAATCAGGATTCGACCTTAACCGACAGCGGTTGGGTAGCGACTGTGGCGGATACGTTCTATGCGACCGGTGATGGCGTCCCCGATTGGCGGCCAGTTTCACCTCCTCCCTCGCCTGACCTGTGGCTGGAGCCGATAGTGGACGGCATCAAAGTACATTTCAATGGCTACCGCTCTGAAACCACCAAGGACGTATTTTCGGGAATCGTTGACTTTGAAGGATATTCAGTGTATCTCGGTCGAGATGAACGGGACAGGAGCTTATCCCTTGTGGCCTCGTATGACAATGTTGACTATGACCGATATGTCTACAACCCTGCCAGCGAGCGATATGAAGTACACGGCATTCCCCTGTTACTTGACAGCCTTCGCTGTCTCTATGGCCGTGCGGAGGACCCGTGCGCCGATTCAGCCTTTGACCCGCTGGCGTACGAACTACCCACGCATCCGTATGTCCACCCAAGATATCCAGATTCCCTGCTCAATTTCCGTAAGAACAGCTACAACGTAAACCAGTATCCAACCCAGACGCCAATACACAAGGTTTATCCCGATGCTCCCGACCCCAGAGGGATTGATCCGGATGATCTGCCCCCAGAGTATTTCACCGAAGACGGTCGGCTTAAGTTCTTCGAGTACGAATGTGAAATCGATAATCTGCTGTCATCGGTGCAGTACTATGTCTCAGTCACCGCGTTTGATTTTGGGATGCCTGGTACAACCATCAGACCGCTTGAATCGGCCAAATCGGTGAATGTGACCAGTTGTTTTGTCTATGCCACCGAAAGCGAGAAAAACGGGACGGACAAACAGATATATGTCTACCCAAATCCGTATGTAGCTAGTCAGGACTATCGCGCCCAGGGATACGAAGGGCGAACGCGCGAGGACCGGCCGGACTATCGCACCAGAGCAGTGAATTTTGCCAACCTGCCGCCTAAATGCACTATTTCAATCTACAGCCTCGATGGCGATTTGATCCGCAGCATTGACCATGACTACTCACCCGGTGACCCAAACTCAACGCATGACTACTGGGATGTGATTACTCGTAATACTGAGGCTCCAGTCAGCGGACTTTACTACTGGGTGGTCGAGGTGCCGGAGGGCATGACGCAGATTGGGAAATTGGTCTTGATTATGTAGGAGTACCCATCAAATAAACATGGAAAGAACTCTGGAGAGAGTTGGTACCTTAAAGGAAGAGTTTGACGTTCAATATGCGCCTCGGGTCATCCGGGCATGAATTCTGATCCTAGTCAAGATAGGCCCAAATCATTCCAAATAGCTGGAGATTATGACGGGTGCGGTAACGTAGACAGGACTTTAATGACTGCGCCGGACTCAAGTCCGGCGCGCCGGCAGACGTTATACAGAATCAGACTCAATCACACCTATTCAGGTATGCAATCGAGACATACTTCTACGGTCTTTCGACACCAATAAGATTGACAAGTGTCTCCGTCTGAAAAGTACTGGTGGGACCACCAAGTTCTCCACTCCAGCCCAGGGGGGCAGTCGCCTGGTCCACACTCCCAATAGCCAATGTAGGTCGGGTTCCGGATGAAATCCCGATAGGGATTGAAGCAGAAACCCGACATTCCGCAAATCTTCGAAAGTCAGGTGTTCGACAAGACCGAGATCGCGACCGATGTCACGCTTTTCGCGTGGCGAGTGACCCGCGTTAACGGACAGAGAACGTTATTGGTCGTTGGGGTGTAAGATTCAATGTCGGGCGTCTTCCTCGAGCTCAGGCTCGTCCGGAACCCGACCCACTGCATTAATAAGCAGATTTAGCCTGAGTCTTCGAAGATAGGTATTTCGCGTGGGGCATTCAGAACCGGTGACGATTCCCGTGAAATAAAAAAATACTGGGGGGCAGGGTCGAACTGCCGACCTCCTGATCCACAGTCAGGCGCTCTGACCATCTGAGCTACCCCAGCATCGTATCGCCCAAATTATGACATTTTAGTGATTAGTCAAGAAGAAAGAAAACAGCAGGTATCCGCATAACCGACTTCGGCTTAAACAAAAGTCGGACTGAAATCCGAGCTGATTGAAAACAGCCATCGAATTCACACATGTACGATTAGCTTGATAATTCCACCGATAAGCAGACCGATGATGATAATGGGCAGGCCGACAATTAAAACAACCACAAGCGCGCCAAGCAATACTCCGAGCACTCCGCCCAGAAGACCCGCAAACAGAGCAATCCCGCCGATCACCAAACCGAACAGACCGCCGATCAGCCCCAGGACCAGGTGCACAAACCCCGTCCCGAATGCGAACAGCAACAGGGTCACGCCAATGACTATCAGCAGAGTTTTCATCTTTGACTCTCCTTATCTCTCTGCTAATTACCTATTCTCCCGGGCATTATTCATCACTTTTCCTACGAGAAAACAGACGAAAGGTTACTCGGCGGTCGGACCTTTGCGGTCGGCCAGGCGAATAATCAGCTTCCATTCGGATTCGGTCACCGGTTGCACCGACAGCCTGCTCCCCCGTTGCGTGGCCATCATATTCTCCAATCCGGGAGCTTTCTTGAGCAAATCCAGCGGAATTAGAATGTCGAATTTGCGTTTAAATTTTACGTCAACCATGTACCAGACCGGGTTTTGGGCCGAATGTTTCGGGTCGAAATGGTCGCTCGCGGGATCCTCGGCGGTGAAGTCCGGGTATCCGGAGCGGGTCACCAAGCAGATTCCGGCGATGCCGGGCGGGTTTGACCCACTGTGATAGAAGAAAGCCTCATCTCCTTTCTTGATCTCATCACGGAGGAGGTTACGAGCCTGATAATTCCGCACCCCGTCCCAGTGTTCGGTTTGATTCGGCCGTTCCTTCAGATGATCGATAGAAAAGCAGTCCGGCTCGGTTTTGAGAAGCCAGTATCGTTTAGCCATCCGGTCATTCCTTTCCAGCTTATTTCGTAGCAACCAATCGTTCGCATGGTCAGTTCAAACTATTTGCCCCTCTTTCACATTTAGTGAACCATAATCCGGTAGAATGTATTATTATAATACGGTGAAGTTATGATGTTACAAAGCAAGAACAGCACAAATACAGATTTCGACTACCAGCGAGAACGCATGGTGCGGGATCAATTGGTATCGCGCGGGATCAAGGATCAGTCGGTGCTCGACGCGATGAGGACCGTCCCTCGGCAGCTTTTTGTTTCCGAGGAGCTTCGCGCACAGGCATACAACGACGGACCCCTCCCGATCGGATACGAGCAGACGATCTCCCAGCCGTTTATCGTGGCGTCGATGACGGAGCATCTTGAGCTGTCGCATCGAAGCCGCGTGCTCGAGATCGGAACCGGCTGCGGTTATCAGGCGGCGGTCCTGGCCGAGATCGTCCGGGATGTCTATACCGTTGAATTGATACCGGAATTGCATGAGCAGGCACTCGCACTGTTCCGCGAGCTGCACTATAGAAATATCACGGCGGTACGGGGCGATGGCTCGGTCGGACTCCCCCAATACGCGCCCTACGATGGCATCATGGTGACGGCCGCGGCTCCCCGCATTCCAGAGGCGCTGATAGAGCAGTTGGCCATGAACGGCATTATGGTCTTACCGATCGAAGACCCGGAATATGGCGGGCAGGAGCTGGTAAAAATTCGCAAGACCTCAAACGGACTTATCAAGCGCACGCTCTATCAGGTTCGATTCGTGCCCATGCGGGGCGATGTTCAGCAGTAGCATCGGACTCCCTCAGTCAAAAATCACTACATATTCACTCGCCGATCCACTATATTCCAAGCTATGCCTGAGCGGCGCAAAGTTAAAGAAGATTACGTGTTAGCCAAATGCTGTACACCTGCGCCACCGGAAGAGATAATCGGCTACTACAGTCATGACAACCTGATCAAAGTACACCGGAAGCGGTGCGCAGAGCTGGACAATCTGGAGCCGGACAGGCTGCTTTCTATCAAGTGGCAGGATATTCTGGCGGAGGACTCGGAATTCACCCCGGGAGACGATTACGCCGACCTTGACGAAGTCGATCTGGCCATACTTGCGCATCACGAGCATTACGGAGTTGACTATTCTCTGGTAATCGCGCGCAAGCTTGGGATGACCAAACAAGAGGCCTTCGACCGCCACAAGAAACTTCTGAGCATGAAATTAATCGAACGAGTGGAACCCCGCATCATACAATACCGTAAAGGAATAGTTGAAGGGCGATGGATCAAACATCGCAATCACACTTACTACGACTTGACGCAGAAGGGAAAAGATTATCTTGCCTATTCTCGCCGCTAAATTCGTCCTAACAAGTAACCAAAAGAGAATTGACCCAAAACTTGCCGAGGTCCAAATCGACCGCCCATAAGACACAATAAGACAATAACAGATAAATACTTACACTTCTTTCCTAATAAATCACTTAAAGGAGTTTCTATGCGCTTCAGACGCTATGGAGTCATTGGATTCGTCATCGCCGCCGTACTCGCGCTCAGTACCGATGCCTTCGCCGGTCGGTATGCCCGGGTGTTCGGTCAATCGCAGAACAAGCAGAGAACCGAGGCTCAGGCCCAGAAGACGGGACAAGAAAAACCCTACAACGAATTGATTAAAGACCGGGTCGTGATATCCGGCTTGTTCACATTCTATCAGGATACGACCGACAACTCGATGTTCATGGCCATCAAACCGAGCCAGATTGGCCCGCTCTACCTGTGCGGACAGACCAGGACATCGGCCGAAGGCGCGTTTTTCGACAATGGCTCTATGGGCGAATCCTTCCCGTTCTATTTCCAACGGGTGGGCAAACAAATCATGGTTATTGAGAAGAACCTTCGTTTCCGAGCCGATTCCTCTTCCACGATGGAGAAAGCTGTGGAGCGTGGCGTCTCCGACGGTCTGTACGCATCGACCGTGATCAAGTCTCAGCCGAACGATTCCGGTTGGATCTTGGTCGATCCATCGGACCTGTTTATCCGGGACGCCGAAAACATTAACTTCTTTCTCGGCATGTCGGGTAAAATGGGAATCAGCTTCGATAAGCAGAATAGTTACTTCGAACAGGTAAAATCGTTTCCGAAGAATACTGAAGTCGATGTGAAACTGCATTACCGGACATCCATTCCCGTCGACGCCCCCACCATGCAGGACCCCTATAGCATGTTCCACGGTTATCACTACTCGCTGTCCACCCTGGAAGAGAGTCCGGATTTTACGCCGAGGTTGGCCGATGACCGGGTGGGCTACTTCCTGACCATGTACGAAGACTACACGAACATGGATACCGAGTCGCCCTATGTCCGTTTCATAAATCGGTGGAACCTTCATAAGAAGAACCCGGGTGCCCGGATGTCCGAGCCGGTGGAGCCGATTGTGTACTGGGTTGAAAACACGGTGCCGCAGGAATACCGCGATGCTTTCGCCGAGGGGATTGAATTCTGGAATACCGCGTTCGAGAAGCTGGGATTCCGGAATGCGATTATCGCCAAGCAGATGCCGGATACGGCAACTTGGGATCCGGCCGACGTCCGTTACAATACCGTTCGCTGGATTGTGATGCCCGGCGGCGGCTATGCGGTCGGGCCGAGCCATGCCAATCCGTTTACCGGCCAGATTTATGATGCCGATATCAGGGTCTCAGCCGACTTCATCCGGTACATGTTCAGCAATATGCAGAATTTCATTAAGCCAGTATCGTTCAACGGAACATTTCCCGAAGAAGATACGCTTCAGACTGAACTTCGTCATGGTCCGAACTACTGTAACTACGAATCCGCGTCGGCTATGGAAGCTGCGTTCGGTCTGTCTGTTATTAACAGCGTTGCGAACACACTCGCGGACAAAGATTCTCTGACCAAAGAGTACGTGCACTCGTACATCGTAGAGCTTGTGGCTCACGAAGTCGGGCATACGCTGGGACTGCGCCACAATTTCAAATCGTCCGCCATTTACACGCTCGATCAGATCCAGAATCGTGACTTCACGACTCAACACGCGCTCACCGGTTCGATTATGGATTATGCTCCGCCGAACCTCGCTGGACCGAACAAGCCGCAGGGCGAATTCTATTCGTCGGTTCCCGGCCCGTATGACATGTGGGCTATCGAATATGGCTACACCGACTTCGGCGATATGCCGGCTACCGACCAGGACCTTAAGCTTAAGGAAATCGCCTCCCGCGCATCCGATCCGATGCTGGCCTACGGCACTGACGAAGATGCTTTTGGGAGCAGCCCGAAATCGATAGATCCGATGTGTAACCTGTTTGATCTCGGCAATGATCCACTGGCATACTGTAAACAGAAAATTGACCTGACCAACTATCTCTGGAAGAATTCCATCAAAGAGTTCGAGAAGCCGGGGGCGAGCTACGAAAAAATCATGAACGTCTTCCAGACCGGCTGGCGGTCCTACTTTGAGTCAGCCGGATTCGCGGCCAAGTATGTTGGCGGACTGTATCACTATCGCGATCATATCGGCGACCCGAATGGCCGTGTTCCGTTTGTTCCCGTGGCAGCCGCCGACCAACGCCGCGCGATGACGTTCCTGCGCGACTATATATTCGCGCCCGAAGCCTTCAGCCTTCCGGCTGACTTGTGGAATAAGCTTCAGCCGGAGCGCCTGCCGGACTTCCAGTTCTCCGTGTACACGACTCCTCAGGTCGACTACCCCATCCACCAGATGGCGCTGGCGGCCCAGAACGCGGTCATCAGCCGGATGTACAGCCCGTATATCCTCGGCCGCCTGCTCAACAATCTGGAGCGGTACAAGCCAGGCGATGACCGGTACACGATGCAGGATATGTTTACCGACATGCGCAAGATGATCTGGAGCGAGCTCGATGGTCCCACCAACGTCAACAGCTTCCGCCGCCAGCTCCAGTTGAGCCACCTGAACCAGCTCATGGGGATTTATCTTGGCAGCACGATGGTTTATCCTCATGATGCCATCACGCTTGCGGCCAATGACATTGATATTCTCGAATCTGGTGCGAAAAGAGCAGTCGCGTCGAGCGCCGTGAATGACATGACCAAAGCACATTATAAAGAAGTGCTCCGGCAGATTGCCGCGGCCAAGAGCGCCAGTAGAGATTTCTCCATCCTGGCACGCTGATTTCTTAGCTTGCTCTTGTTCGACCGAGCAGTATCTTTGGGCGTGGACACAATGTCCACGCCTTTTTTATAAGGAGAAATCGCCTTGAATACGCTGGAATTGCTCAACAATCATGCTTCAGTCCGTCACTTCACCGAACGCACCATATCGGAGGAAGAGGAAGTTCTCATTGTGCGGACGGCCCAGCACTCGCCGACTTCGTCGAACTTGCAGGCCTATTCAATTGTCGGGATTCGAAACCGGCAGACCAAAGAAGAGTTATCGGTGCTCTGCGGCAACCAGCAACACATTGCCAATTCGGCGCTCTTTCTTGTTTTCTGCGCTGACCTGAATCGGCTCGCCCGTGTGAATAAGAAGAAGGGCTACAATTTCCACGGGGATACGACGGAGATGTTGATAGTTTCGACCGTCGATACTGCGCTGGTCGCTGGCAGAGCTTTGATTACTGCCCAGGCGCTGGGGATGGGAGGGGTCATGGTCGGCGCTATTCGAAATAACCCCGAAGAGGTGTCGATACTTTTGAATCTCCCGGAGCTCGTTTATCCCGTAATGGGGATGTCGCTGGGATATCCGGCGGCCCCTGCACACCCGAAACCTCGCTTGCCTCTTGAAGCGGTTTATCATCGAGAGACATACGACGACGGGCAGTTCGACCGCGCAGTGGAAGAGTACGATGCCGTAATCCAGGAGTCAGGTCTATTGAAGGGACGTGAAGTCACACCTGCACGATACCCCTATTTCGACGGCGTCTACTCCTGGTCGGAGCACTCGGCGCGTAGAATGGCAAGCGAAGATGAAGCGGCCCTCCGGCCGTTCATGCTGAGTTTTCTCAGGAAGCGCGGATTTCTCAGATCGTAGCCGGATCAGTCCTCGTCGTCACTTCTTATGTCGTTGTTGTTTTCCGATTCGTAGTAGTATTTGATATAGTTCCAGGCGTCGATGGCAGTGTCCGCGTAGACGAAGAGCTCCAAGTCGTCCTCATCGATCGTACCTTCTTTGACGAAGTATTCGAAATCAATCAGATTCTTCCAGTACTTTTCACCAAACAGGACAATTGGCAACGGCTTGATTTTTTTTGTCTGCGAAAGCGTCAGAGCTTCAAACAACTCGTCCATTGTCCCGAAGCCGCCCGGGAAGGCAACCAGCGCCTTGGCTCGGAGCATGAAATGCATTTTCCGGATGGCGAAATAATGGAACTGCATGCACAGTTCCGGGGTGATATACGGGTTCGGCTCCTGTTCCATTGGAAGTGTGATATTCAGCCCTACCGACTTGGCTCCTATTTCCCAGGCGCCGCGATTTGCAGCTTCCATTATGCCGGGACCGCCTCCGGTGACAATCACGTACTTGTTATGATCGTTATCCTGTCCCTCAGTCGAAACCAATCGGGCGAATTCCCTCGCTTCGTCATAGTAGTGTGACTTCGCCAGCACGGATTTGGCAATACGTAACTGCTTGTGAAGGCTTTTGTCGGTCGGATGATTCGCCAGTTTCTTTTCAAGACTCGCGACGTTGGCACGTGCGTGTGAAGGTTCCAGAACGCGGGTGCCCCCGAAGACTACAATAGTAGAGACAATCTTGTGACGACGGAACATCTTCTCCGGCTTCAGCAGCTCCAATTGCAGGCGTATGGGCCGCAACGAGTCCCTATCCATGAATTCGTCGTCATGGTACGCGATCCGGTAGGCCGGTGATTTCTTGAGGTCTTCTATCAGTTTCTTGCGATTGAATTTCTTGGCCATTTGCTTTCTTTCATTTACAACTCAACTGTTTCATCGAGCGACGGTACGTAGGCGTCCCACTTCCTTGCCTCGCTGAACTGCCTTGCCATCGCATGAGCCCGCTCAGGCTCACCGTGCGTGACATAGACTTTTCCTGACGCCGGCGAGAAAGGTTCCAGCCAGTGTAACAATTCGTATGAATCAGCGTGCCCGGATAATCCGAACAGCGTCTTTATCTCAGCCTTTACTTGTATCGGCATTTTATGGATATAAACCATCTTCTCGCCTTCAAGCAGCTTGCGTCCCAGCGTCCCCTCGGCCATGTAGCCCGCCAGCAGAAGTATGGTGTTCGGATCGGGAAGGCGGTTAATAAGGTGGTGCATAATTCGGCCGCCGGTCATCATGCCGCTGGCGGACATAATAATCGCCGGCCCGCGAAGACTATTGAGTTCTTTGGACGATTTGCGCTTTCGGTGCAAAAAGACATTCTTGCCATAGAACCCGTCATTCGTATCATCGAGCAGTTTGTGATTTATCTCGTGGAATGACGGGAACTTCTTGTAAACATCCGTAGCCTTGACCGCCATTGGTGAATCAATATGGATATTCAGCGGCGGGATTCGTTTCTGCTTCATCAGTACGTTGGCAATGTAGGTGATCTGTTGAGTACGTCCGAGCGCGAAGGCCGGTATCAACAGAATGGCGTTTCGCTCGACAACTTCATCGACTATCTTCGCAAACTCGAAGAAGATGTCCTGCGGCTCGTGCACAAGCCCGCCATATGTCGATTCACACACAAGCGTGTCAGTCCGGGGCGGAGTGCCGGGGTCGGTTACAAACGGGGTGGCATATCGTCCGACGTCGCCGGAGAAGAGGATCGTTTTCTTCCTGTCGCCTTCGCTCATCTGAATTTCGAGACAGGCTGCACCAAGAATGTGCCCGACCGGGTGATACTTGAGCCGGTACTCGTCCCCGATACGGAACCATTCGCGGAAATTTACGGGCGAGAAATGATCCAGCACCAGCTTGGCTTCATCGACCGTATACAATGGTAGAGCCGGCTCATGGCTGGTAGCCCGTTTCCTGTTTCGATATTCCGCGTCTTCTTCCTGAATGTGCGCGGTATCGAGCAACAGAATTCGTGCCAGCTCAATCGTTGGAGGGGTTGCGTAGATTCTTCCGGTGAAACCCTGCTTGAGCATGATCGGAAGATACCCGATATGGTCAAGGTGAGCATGGGTAATGACAATCGCTTCGAGTTCTTGTGGATTAAATTGTGGCGGCGACCAGTTGCGCTGACGCAGCTCTTTTCTACCCTGGAATAGTCCGCAGTCGACAAGCAGCTTCTTGCCATCGACATTCAACAAATATTTGGATCCGGTTACCGTCCCGGCGGCGCCGTGAAATGAAAGAGTAATCACCCGGTTGCTTCCTGCACGTGTGTTCGACGAGACATGAAGAATTCGACAAACTGGGACATAACAACCTTATGATTTCGCGTAGAATTCTTCAAACGGGACCTCCATCGGGTGCCCCAGCGAGATGCCCAAAGAGAGCGCGTTTCTGAGGACCGGATTGTCGGTGGTTACTTTACGCTGTTTCCCGGCAACCTCTTGAATGGGCACTGAACTCATGGCGTTGGCGCGCAGGCCGACCAGACGGCCAAATTCACCCCGAGCCACCAGGTGGGTCGCCTCAATACCGAATCGAGTCGCCAGGATTCTATCGAACGGGGTCGGTTGCCCACCCCGGAGTAAGTGACCAAGGATGGTGACGCGGCACTCTATATTCGTCAAACCTTCGATCTGCGCGGCGACGCGATGCGAGATACCGCCGAGCCGAATCTGGTCCGGCGAGTTTTTGATCCGCTTCTGCACTACCATATCTCCGCCGATCGCTGTCGCGCCTTCGCCGACGACGACAATCGAAAAGTTCTTGCCTTTGGCATTACGGTCTTTGACCGCTTCGCATACCGCGTTTATATCATAGGGGAATTCGGGCATCAGAATGATGTCTCCCCCTCCCGCCATTCCCGAGTAGAGCGCCAACCAGCCGGCGTATCGACCCATCACTTCGACTATCATCACTCTATGATGAGACTGTGCCGTAGTGTGTACTTTATCGATTGCTTCGGTGGCTGTTGTTACCGCCGAATCAAAGCCAAAGGTTATATCCGTGCCCTCAAGGTCATTGTCTATCGTCTTCGGAACGCCAACAATCGGGATTCCTTTTTGCATCATCCCGGCCGAGGCCGCCATCGTGCCATCGCCGCCAATCGCAATCAATGCATCAAGTCCTAACGCCTCATAATTTCTTACGGCCTGGGAAGACCGATCAAGATAGACGTAGTCTTCATCTTGAAGCACGGGATAGCGAAACGGATCGGCCCGATTCGAAGTCCCCAGAATGGTCCCTCCCTGGGTGAGGATTCCGGACACATTGTTAATGTTGATTTCCTTAAAGCGGTTCTCCACCAACCCTTCGTAACCGTCAAGAAAACCTATAACTTCCATGCCATACTCATTATAGCCCGTTTTTACGATTGCCCGGATGACGGCATTTAAACCGGGGCAGTCGCCGCCACCGGTGAGTACGCCGATTCTAAGTTTTGATTTCCGCATACTATTTCTTACACAAAATGTGGTTGTTTCACAAACTAAAAAACAGGTGGGGCACCGAGGCTTCAGTCGAGGACCTTTTTGCCCGCTATCTTAGAATATATCGGTCAAATCCGTAACCGATGAATAAAATATTTGTTGATTTGGACGATAAATTGTTCTAAAGAGAGTACTTAGCAGCTGGAGGGTCAGCCCCGGCTCAACAGGCCTGCCAACCCATTACGAACGAGAACATATGCGCGTTAAACAGTATCTGGTCCTACCGAAACTTCCGGACCGTATTAAGCCCCTTCAGGAACTTTCACAGAATCTCTGGTACTCATGGAACTGGGATATAATCAATCTATTCATCCGCCTCAGCCCCGAGATATGGGAAGAATGTTCGCAGAATCCGGTCGAGATGCTTTCCCGGCTGCCGCAGGATGTTTTGGAGAAGACAGCCGAGGACGATGGTTTTCTGGTCAGCCTCGATCGGGCGTATGGAAAGTACAAGGAATATCTCAAGTCCAGGAAGTGGTTTCCGTCACAACACGCCGATTGTTCGCCCAATCCGATCGCATACTTCTCATTGGAATACGGTCTTGATACCGGTCTGCCCGTCTACTCCGGCGGTCTGGGTGTGCTCTCCGGAGACACGCTGAAGTCGTCCTCGGACATCGGCGTGCCGGTCGTAGCGATCGGTCTGCTCTATCGTTACGGATACTTCCGGCAGTTCCTCTCAAGCGACGGCTGGCAGCAGGAGCGCTATGAAGAGAACGACTGGTACCATATGCCGGTAGAGTTGGTCAAGGACGAGCACGATGAACCCATCCGCGTCGTGGTCGAACTCGACGGAACCCCCGTCAAGCTGCAAATCTGGAAAGTTCATGTCGGAATCACTCCTTTGTTTCTGCTTGATACGAACATCCCCGAAAACTCGACCAAGTGTCGCGAGATCACTTCCGTGCTTTACGGCGGCGACAAGGACATGCGAATCCGTCAGGAAATAGTACTTGGAATCGGCGGCGTCAAGGCGCTTCGGGCTATGAATATTGAGCCTGCGGCATACCACATGAATGAGGGGCACGCGTGGTTTCTCACCCTTGAGCGCATCCGTTATTTGATTGTCGAAAAGCACCTGTCCTTCCGGGAAGCTTCACAATATATTTGGGCGACCACTATTTTTACAACCCACACACCGGTACCGGCCGGCAATGAACGGTTTGACCCGGTACTGATTCATCGCTACCTGGGCAAATTCATTGAGAATCTTGGTATCGGCTGGCGAGAGTTCCTCGGCATCGGACGGGTGTTCGCCGAAGATGAATCCGAGCCGTTTTGCATGACCGTGGCGGCGCTGAAATATTCGGCCTTCGCCAACGGAGTATCACAACTGCACGGGAAAGTTTCGCGTGAAATGTGGCATAATATTTGGCCGGATCTGCCGGTCGAAGAAGTGCCTATCAAGGCGATTACCAACGGCGTGCATCCCCGATCATGGATATCACATGACATGAGTGAGCTGTACCAATCGTATTTTGGGGCCAGTTATCTGGAACAGCCGGAGAACTTGCAGAAGTGGCAGCGAGTACATAAGATTCCGGATGCCGAGCTCTGGCGAATCCACAACCGGCGCCGCGAACGACTCGTCTTTTTCGCGCGCAAACGGCTCAAACAGCAGTTGCTTCGCAGGGGCGCATCGCAAATCGAGGTTCAGCGAGCCGAACAGATTCTCGATCCGCAAGTTCTCACGATCGGGTTTGCGCGGCGATTCTCAACGTACAAACGCGGCAACTTGATCTTCTCGAATCTCGACCGCCTCGAAAGATTAGTTAATAACGAGCGTCGTCCGATGCAGATTATCATCGCCGGCAAAGCGCACCCGCTGGATAATCCCGGTAAGGAGATTATCAAGCAGATCGTCTCATATGCTTCACAGGAACGTTTCCGAAACCGGATTATTTTCCTGGAAGATTACGACATCAACGTTGCCCGCTATCTGGTGCAGGGTTCCGATGTCTGGTTGAATAATCCGCGTCGCCCGCAGGAAGCATCGGGAACCTCGGGGATGAAAGCCGCCTTGAATGGCGTGTTGAACCTGTCAATTCTCGATGGCTGGTGGGTTGAAGGCTACAGTGATGACACCGGATTCAAAATAGGTAACGGCGAAGAGTACGAGAATGTTGACCTTCAGGATCATTTGGAGTCTGATCTCTTGTACAACACGCTTGAACGTGAAGTGGTCCCTCTCTTTTACGATTTGAATGAGATCGGCCTGCCGTCGGGCTGGATCGAAAAGATGAAGAACACGATAAATATGGCCGGCAGCCAGTTCTCCACCCAACGAATGATCATGGACTATGCCGAGAAATTCTATGTGCCGGCTTATGACTCCTTTAAGAAACTTTCGGCCAACAACTACGACGTAACCCGCAAAGTCACCGAATGGCTTGATAGGATGGCAAAAAGCTGGGGTAATATTGCCATCAAAGACGTGGAAATACCGGAAATGTCCGGAACTCTCTATGTAGGTCAGAAATTCCCGATCAAAATCCGGGTCCAGCTCGGCGAGATTACGCCCAATGATGTACTGGTCGAAATAATTTCAGGTAAGCTCAATTCCCAGGAACAGATACGCAATTACGATCCAGTCCATGCGGACATGACAGAGCGCGCTAACGACGGTATTTACTCGTTCGCAGGTGAGGTTACCTGCCGGGAAACCGGTCGCTTCGGCATCACCGCGCGCATCATACCGAAGAATCCCGACCTTCCTCACACCATCCGTCCAAAGTTGATTTCCTGGTGGTAAGAGGTTCGGCATTTCACGGGAATCAGAGATGTCCTCGCATTCGAAGACATCTTTCCCCTTTTTCGGGGTGAACTTTTCATCGCTTCAATCGTAACAAATGAAAATGGCAGCCCGCGCTGCGACAGTAAACTATTGTCTCCGAGCACCATGACTTGGTTGCATTCCAGTAATCGCTTGACATCTGCCCGCGTCGTCGGTTTATTCCGTGCTGAATTTGACCCAACATTATATATCACCAGGAGGATTCGATGATAAAAACTAGTGCACGACTGATCATAGGATCAGTTTGCCTGGTCGTTTTGCTCGTCCCGGTAGTGTTGAGTTTTGACTTCACTCAACTCGAAAGCTCTGTGAGCGAGCACACTCTGGCAAACGGTCTGAAAGTGATCATCATGGAGCGGCATGAAGCACCGGTCGTTTCATTCGTCACCTATGCCAACGTCGGCTCGGTCGACGATCCGAAAGGATACACCGGCCTCGCCCATATGTTCGAACATATGGCATTTAAGGGCACGACGACGCTTGGCACAAAAGACATCAACAAGGAACTTAAATTAATCGCAGTCGAAGACTCCATCTTCATGGCGCTTCGTCACGAACGGAATCTGGGCAGATTGGCCGATTCGACCAAGATCGCAAAGCTGGAAAAGGACTATGAAGCGGCGCGCGAGGCATCGTACCAGTTAGTCATCCCCAATGAGTTCGGCAACGTAATTGAGCGTGAAGGCGGGGTGGGCCTTAACGCTTTCACCTCGGATGACGAGACGGTCTTCTTCTTCAGTCTGCCTTCCAACAAAGTCGAGCTCTGGATGGCCCTTGAATCCGAGCGGTTTCTCAACCCGGTGTTTCGCGAAATGTATAAAGAGCGCGATGTGGTCGCCGAAGAACGTCGGATGAGAACGGAATCCAATCCGTTCGGCAAACTCATTGAAGAGTTCGTATCGATCGCTTTCAAGGCCCATCCGTATCATGTCCCGACAATCGGGTATATGTCGGATATTCAGTACTATTCGCGCAAAGAAGCTGCAGCCTTCTTCGACAAATACTATGCTCCGGCCAATCTGACGATCGCGATCGTGGGCGACGTAAACACAGGTGATGTGATGAAACTGGTTGACAAGTACTGGGGACGCATCGCTTATCGTCCCGCACCCGAGCGCATAGCGACTGTCGAGCCCCCGCAAAACGGCGAACGGCGGGTGATCGTCGAGGATCCGTCGCAGCCGATTTTCCTCGCCGGCTGGCATGTTCCCGAGGCGACAAGCCCGGATCGGCCCGCGCTCGATGCTCTGGCGGATTATCTCGGCCAGGGCCGCACTTCGGTACTGTATAAGGACCTGATAAAAGATAAGAAGATTGCCGTGAATCTGGCGGCGTTTGCAGGTTTCCCCGGCGATAAGTACCCTACCATGATGGCCGTATACGCGATTCCTTCGACCGGACATACCAATGACGAGGTCGGAAAAGAGATTTTCACGAAGGTCGATGAAGTAAAAGGCCAGCTGATTCCAGATGAAGAAGTTGCAAAAATAAAAGCCCGCGCCAAAGCGGCCTTCATCGGTCAACTTGACTCCAATAACGGCCTGGCTATGCAGTTGGCCGCTTATCAAACGCGATGGGGCAACTGGCACGAGATGTTTCGCGAGCTTGATCGCATCAACGCGGTAACGGCTCAGGACATTCAGCGCGTTGCTAATAAGTACCTGACCGAAGAGAATCGCGTCGTGGCCGAATTGAACACGTCCGGAAGTTAATGAGGAGAAGGTCATAAAATGAAAACGAAAATATCATTGATGATAGCGTTTACGGTCGCTCTGACCGGCCTCCTCGCGATGGCCGTCACGGCCCAGGACGTTGATAAACTGAAATATCCCACCTTGCACCAGGTGGAGATTCCGCAGGTCGAGAGAATCACGCTCGACAACGGCATGCGCTTGTATCTTTTACAGGACAGGAGTCTGCCGGTTTTTAATGCCTCAGTACGCGTTAATTGCGGCTCGTATCTCGAACCGGCCGATAAAGTCGGCCTGGCCGGTATTTGTGGCTCCGTCATGCGCACTGGCGGCACCCAGAAGTGGACTGGCGACCAGATTGACGAGGCGCTTGAAGCGGTGGGCGGCTCCGTGGAGTCGTTTATCGGCCTTGAGTCAGGCGGCGCACGCGTCGATATCCTGAGCGATTACACCGACCTCGGCCTCGAAGTCCTCTCGCAGGTCCTTCGATACCCTGTCTTTGATCAAGACAAAATTGATCTGGCCAAAGTTCAGACTCGTTCGGGAATCTCGCGACGCAACGACGATCCTCAACAGATTGCAGTCCGCGAATTTAAGCGCGTTATCTATGGACCCGAATCCGTGTATGCCCGCAATGTTGAATACGCCACGGTCAATGCTATCAGCCGCGATGATCTGGTGAAGTTTCACGCTGCCTACTTTCACCCGCAGAATATTCAGATAGCGATCTGGGGTGACTTTGACCGCGACTCCCTGCTTGCCGAGGTCAACAAGTATTTCGGGGACTGGAAAAAGGAGGGCGATCCGGTTGCTCCTCTGCCCCAGGTCGACTACAAGTTCGGCAATCACGTCTACTATATCAATAAGCCCGATGTCAACCAGACCAACATTCTTCTCGGACACATCGGCGGCCTGGTTACCGACCCGGATTATGCCGACCTCATTGTCATGAACAACATTCTTGGCGGCGGCTTCGGCAGCCGGCTGTTCAACACGGTCCGTTCGAAAGAGGGATTGGCCTACTCAGCGTCCGGCGTGTATACGGCCAATATCAAGTACCCGGGCATCTTCTACAGTTACGCCTCGACCAAATCCGAAACGACGGTGAAAGCGGTCAAAGCGATCATTTCTGAGATTAAACGGATGCAAGTCGACGCACCCACTCCGGACGAGATGCGCATGGGTAAGGACGGTTACCTTAACTCCTTCGTCTTCAATTTCGACTCAAGGGCTGAGATTGTAAACCGACTGATGAACTACGACTTCAACGGCCTTCCCGAAGACTTCCTGTTCAAGACCAAGGATGAGGTGGAAAAGGTAGATCCTCCGGCGGTTCTTGCGGCCGCCCAGAAGAATCTTCGTCCCGACGCGCTTAATATAATTGTGGTCGGCAAAGGTTCCGACTTTGAGATGCCTCTTGATCAGGCTGGACTCGGCCCGGTAACGAATGTCGACATCACCATTCCTTCTGCGGAACAGAAGACAGAGTTGACCGTCACTCCGGACAATTTGAAAAAGGGCCAGGAGCTCCTGACTAAAGCGGTTCAGGCCAACGGCGGGCTGGACAATTTCAAGAAAGTCAACGCCATTTCGTCCAAAGGCGTGCTGACCATCATGGCTCAGGGGCGTGAATTCCCGCTCAATTTTGAATCCATGACGGTTTATCCCGACAAAAATCTGCAGGTCATGACGATGATGGGACAGAAGATGTATAATATTCGCAACGGAAACACCGGATGGAAAACCGGTCAAACCGGCGAAGTAGTGGCGATGACTGAGGACGATATCGCCAGCAGCGATGAAGACATGAGTCGCAACACTATTAGCATCTTCCGCCAGGCCGACAAACCGACTTACCAGCCGGTATATGACGGCACCGGGACGCTTAACGACGTTTCGGTAGAGTATCTTGCTATCGTGAATAAAGACGGTGACAAGGTCTGCCGGTTCGCCTTCGACACGAACGGAAAGCTGGTAGGCAAGTCATACTGGGGACAAACACCTTCAGGCGAAGGTAACATCCAGGAAGTATATTCGGACTTTCAGGATATCAAAGGGATCAAAATCCCGATGAGCACTTCGAGACTGCTTGAAGGTAAACCTGCAATGAAGGTTTCTATATCCGAGTATAATGTCAATCCTGTTATTCCGGACAACGCGTTTAACAAACCGGAATAACTCTGCGCAGTGAAAAGCGTATCCCGGCCGGCCCGGTCTTCTTTACGACCAGGCCGGCCTTTTTTTGCCACTTGACAAAACTCGCCTTCCAAGGTATACTGGCATTGTACTTCGATTTCATAAATCGTCAAATTCTGTTGTGAGGAGACCGTATCGTATAAATAGCTAAACAAACGTCAGTGCCTGTCACTTGAGGAGGTTTTGCGCGTGTTTAGCTATCGGACGATAATTCTTTTCGGGCTCCTTTTTTTATTTCCATTCTACAAAATATTTTCGCAGACTCCCGAGATTCTTCTGTATGTTCCCGACACGTCTGTGTCCTCGTCGACAGATCATCTGATGCTGAACATTTACATGGACAACGCCCATTATGAGATTTTTGGGTTTCAGTTCGTGCTGAAGTCCACGCATCCCGAATTGGTCACATTCGATTTCACAAGTCCGGCATTTGACTCGGCAGGTACCCTGACATCCGGTTTCGAGTATATGCAGGCCATCGATCGCGCAGGCGATCAGAGCGAATACTGGTTTCGGTGTATTGCGGACGTGTTCTACGTTCCCGGGCACCGAAGCGGCTTCCAGCCTCAGCAGGGAGGCGTCGCCATCCGCGTCCCCGTGGCGATACATGCAACCACGCAGTCTCTGCTTGACCCGACCTCCCTGCTGCAGATTGTAACTCCAACCGACTTTTCCGATCCGTACGGTTACTCCATAGGTGTGATATCGGATACCATATTCGATACTACTTTTCTACAGTGCACCAACTGGCAAGGGGATTCGTGCCTCGTGTATCAGCAAGTGCCCGATGGCTCCGGAGGTTATGATTCGATTATCGTAGATACTACCCCGTACGGCTACCTTGACACAACCCAGGTGGTTCTTCGCGATGGATCGGTGAACGTGAGTTTCCTGAAGTGCGACAACGATGGTTCCGGCAGTGTTGACATCGCCGATCTGATCTGTTTCGTGAATTTCATGTTTGGCGAACCGACCGGCGCAGGCTGCTTTCCACAGTACTGCGATACCGATGTCAGCGGGAGTCTCGATATCGCTGACCTGATTTGTCTGGTTGAGTATATGTTCGATGGCGGGCCGCCGCCGCAATAATTGCTGCTTTTATGACTGACCGGGAGGTCGAGCTCTCCCATTTTGTCCTTGCTAAATTCTTAGTATTTCATATCTTATTACAGTTCACGCCAATTCATCGCAAAAACATAGAGGTCCACACATGTCTTCATCAGGAAGAATAGCTGTAATCACGCTCCTTCTGGCTCTGGGATGCTTCATGATGCTTCCCCGCTCTGGCGCCGCCACACCTTCGCCGGAAATCAAGCGGGCAGTTCCTCAAAAGCCTGCTTACACGTCGTTGGACGGCTGGTCCGACAAGGATAGAATTGTTTTCAAACTGAAAGAAGGCATGGGACAGCCGGATTTTGACGGGACAAAGTTTGACCTCACCGGTCCTGAGTGGGATAGCCTGAACCGCCTCCTGACAGTTCCAAATAAGCAGATGTCAGTACGATCCCGGTTCACTCTCGACCGCGCCGTTCTCAATCGCCTCCGCGACGATGGCATGAAGCGTTCCGGTCAACAGCTCCCTGACCTTTCCCTGTATTACGAGATAGATCTTCCGGCCATTTCTACGGCGACCGATGCGGTGGCGATGGTCAATCAGCTTAATCAACTTGGCATCATCGAGATCGCCTATGTCGCTCCCAGACCCGACATTGCTTCGGCCCCTTCGGCTGGAGGCGTAGCGACTTCTGCAATGGTGACTCCCGGATTCGAAGCCGGCCAATACTATTTGCAGCCTGCGCCCACCGGACTTGACGCCTATTACGCCTGGGGGTTCCCGGGCGGTAAAGGCGACAATATCAAAGTAGTGGATATTGAAGGTAACTGGATCCAAACACACGAAGACCTGCACGGCGGGACAGATAATTTTCATATCGCCGGTTCGGTTATAAGCGATCCGGGCTGGTGGAATCATGGAACGGCTGTACTCGGTGAAATTGCGGCCGACTCGAACAATTTTGGAATGACCGGCATCGCGTTTAATGTGGCACTGGGAACTGTCTCAATCGGCTCCATGTCAACCGCCAGCGCCTTGGTCACAGCCATGAACAATACGTCGCCCGGCGACATCATTCTGATTGAGTTGCACGCCCCCGGCCCCCATTTCAACTTTCAGGAGCGAAGCGACCAACGCGGCTATGTCGCCATGGAGTACTGGCAGGAGAATTTCGACGCCATTTACAATGCCACGGCGGCCGGCCGAATAGTGGTTGAAGCAGGCGGCAACGGCGCTGAAAACTACGATGATCAGTCGATTTACGGGCTGCTTTTTGACCCTGATTACCGCTTTTCCGGCGCCATACTGGTGGGCGCTTCCAGCTCCAGTCATGTACCGGCTTCGTTTACGAACTACGGACAGAGAGTCGATGTTCACGGATTCGGCACATGGGATGTATATACGCTGGCTTATGGAGATCTGTATGGAAGCAGCGATAACGACTACTATACCGCATCCTTCTCCGGGACTTCGAGCGCATCCCCGATCATTGTTGGAGCCTGCGCATGTATTGAAGGCGTGCACAAGGCAATCCACGGGTACACGATAGACCACGCTGAACTTCGTCAGTTGCTTACCACGTACGGCACGCCACAGGCTCCGGACGCAAAACATATCGGACCACTGCCTGACCTCCACGGTGCAGTGGACCAGGTTATCGGCGTGTCATTCACGGCCGACACAAATGTCGGATGGGTTCCGCTCCCGGTCCAGTTTGCCGGGTCATCCGGTTTGCCCGTGGATAACTGGACTTGGACGTTCGGAGACGGCGACTCAGCCTTTACCCAAAACGCCGGTCATACGTATCAACAGCCGGGCATCTACGATGTATCCTTGCAGATTGTCTCGGGTGCGGACACCCGCCATGTCACCCGAAGCAGTTTCATCGTGTCGCTTGCTGACACCGTTCAGGCAAACACTGTATCTTCTCCCCCCGGTCAATCGTTTGAAGTCTTGGTTTCGGCGAATAACACGATACCACTTGATTATCTGCGGATACCGGTTGAGTACGATGGTCCGGCTGGACTGTCATTCGATTCGATTTCCACCGTCGGTTGCCGCACAAGCTATTTCGAAGTGGTCAGCCTTCTCCATTACGATCCCTTCGGCCGTCGACTGACCGCAAAGCTTCAACCCACGTCTACCAACACTCAGCCTGATCTCAGTCCGGGAACAGGACCGATATTGAAACTGTATTTCACGGCATCTGGGCCGTCAGGCCAGACGAGCCCGTTGCTTCTGGATGGCTATTCAACCTACACGCCTAACTTCCAGGGAAACCTGGCCTCTTACAACGCAGCCTCGTTGTCGGGAAGTGTAACCGTAACTTCATGCACGTTACGGGGGGATGTCGACGGTACTTCGGCCGTAGATATCGGTGATCTTGTGTACCTTGTCGAGTATTCGTTTAACGGTGGACCGGAACCGGTCCCGCTTGAAGCGGCTGACGTAAACTGCTCTGGCGGAGTCGATATCGCCGATCTGGTTTATCTGGTCGACTTCATGTTCGGCACCGGACCGGCTCCTTGCGGTTGCTGACCCGCTTCGGGTTTTGACTGAATTTTATTACGGCCGCGATTGCTAAAATCGCGGCCTGTTGTTTTTGCGGCGGATGACCTGCGTCATTTAATTCGCTCTTGCGGATTTCGCTCCTCAGTGTATATATTTGTCTGATGTGGAATTGGAGGTCTGCTGTGCTGTCCAGCCCTGGCAGGAATCCGCTGAAAACCAGACGATGAGGTAATAGCTCCCATGACAGGCAAAAATTCAATTCTAGGCGTAGCGATAATCGTTATCCTTCTTGGTTCAACCTCAACGGCGTTGGGCAGGTCAGAATTCGCGACCGACGGCCGCGGATACCTGCAATCAAAATCGACAGCGGGACCGGCGCAGGCCATAGTTGCTCACCGCATCGGAAAGATTGTCCTGTCAGTAAACAACAACGGGACGTTCGGAAAAGGTTTTGCCGGCGGCGTTCCCCAGGACTTTTTCACAGGTGAGGCGGTTCCGTCCTGTGAGTACCCCAAGGGCTCCAATATCGACTATCTGTTTGCGGGCGCCTTCTGGATTGGGGCCGTGGTAGGCCGTGACACGCTCGTTTCAGTGGGCGCTGACGGCTGGTCATCGGTAATGGAATTTCATCCCGACGCTCCCCCGTTCGGATATCCAATCAAAAGGTCGATCACCTACCCGGATGCTCCCGGATACCAAGACGCTATCTCCGAAGAAGACTATATCATGATGTACTCCGATACACTTACCGCAAACATCGAGCCCGATTACTTCGGCCGTCCCCATATTCCGCTCGATATCGAGGTCACCGAACGATCCTATGCGTGGTCGTACAGCTATGCTGAAGATTTCGTCCTGTTTGATTATTCCGTCAGGAACTTCGGAACATCCAAGCTGGAAAATGTCTACATGGGTTTATATGTAGATGCCGACGTCTATTTCCAGGGGAACAGCTCAACGGGCTATAACGATGATATTTGCGGGTTCATCGAAAAGGATAATATAAAGGAAGGCAAATACGAAATCGAACAGACCGTCAACATAGCCTGGATAGCGGACAATGACGGTGATCCGATGGGTGGTCATTTCAACGAACAATCGCCTAACGGGGTGACCGGCATGCGGATTGTCCGAACCCCAGCCGATACCCTTGATGTTTCCTTTAACTGGTGGATAAGCAATGGTGCCGGCGCGCTGGATTTCGGACCACGCGAGCGTTCATTTATGGGCAGACTCAAAGAAGAGTTTCGTGATTTCCGAACCGGTGGACTCGGAACGCCCGAAGGAGATGTTAATAAGTACTACCTGATGAGAAATCAGGAATTCGACTATGACCAGCCTTACTCGGCCGCCATCCAGCCGAATGATACGCTTTGGATGACTCCGCCACAGGAAAATGCCGCCAACTATGCGGACGGTTTTGATACCCGGTTCCTCCTCTCCTTCGGCCCATTTGATATTAGTCCGGGCGAGAAGCTTCCGCTTTCGTTCGCCTATGTAGCCGGGGATACCTTCCATGTCAATCCAAACAATATTGACAATCTGCCGGGCAATCCGGACGCCTATTACGCCGGACTTAATTTCAAGGACTTGTCTCTCAACTCGTCCTGGGCCGCCCGCGTGTACGACAATCCAGGCATCGATACCGATAGTGACGGCTACGCGGGCAAGTACAAGATTTTCTGCGCGGATACGTCGTTCTTACCGGTGGACACCAACATCGGAGGGCACGATACTACCATCATAGTTCCCAATTACACGCAATGCGATACTGTCTACTACGAAGGTGACGGAGTGCCTGATTTCCGTGGCGCTGCTCCCCCGCCGGCGCCCGAGTTCTGGCTGTACCCGGAACTTGGGAAAATTCGTGTACGATTCAACGGCTACCGAAGTGAAACAACCAAAGATGTTTTCTCCCGCGTTGCTGATTTTGAAGGCTATCGCGTGTATATCGGCCGCGACGACCGGGCAACCAGCTACGCCATGTTCGCTTCGTATGACCGGGAAGACTACAATCGTTACGTGTGGGATATTCAGGTGAAGCCAAGACCCGCGTATAGGCTCATGGACGTTCCTTTTACGATCGATTCCTTGCGGTGCCTTTATGGAACCTCGTGCGATGACTCTACATTTTTACCTACTGATTTCACCCGCAACTCTCCCTATATTGACCCGAATCACCCTGACTCGATCTTCTATTTCGAGCCGCAGGACTTTAACGCCTCAGAGTTGGGCGTGTCTACACCGATCAAGAAAATTTACCCGGATCAACCGTATCCTTCGAGTCTCAACAAGGACTCGGTCGATGCCAGCGAATTGACTGAAGACGGTCAATTCAAGTATTTTGAATACGAGATTGAGATCACAAATCTGTTACCTTCGGTACCCTACTGGGTCAATGTGGTCGCGTTCGACTTCGGCTCACCGGAGTCAGGTCTCGCAGCCCTGGTAAGTTCGGTAACGGCCGGGGCAAAGAGCGCCTATCCACTGGGCATTGCTTCGGAAAATGAAGCGCTGTCCAGGCAAATCTATGTATTTCCTAATCCGTACCGAATCGACGGCAACTACCGAGCCTCCGGATTCGAAGGTCGCACCGATTTTGACCGGCCGGACGACCGGGTGAGGGCCGTACATTTTGCCAACCTACCCCCTAAGTGTAAAATCCAGATTTTCACACTCGACGGTGATTTGGTACGGGAAATTCAGCACGATCGGCTGCCTACTGACCCAACCGCTTCAGAGGAGTCCTGGGATCTAATCACTCGTAACACACAGTTGGCGGTGTCCGGCCTTTATTACTGGGTCGTCGAATCGTCCACCGGCGATACTCAGATAGGCAAGTTCGTGCTTATTATGTAGTTGATTATCCCGGTTACTCTGGAGTGAAGTGGCCTGAATTATCAACATTCAAGAGCAGAAAATGCGATGTCCCCTGCCCTTTGGCTGCTCATCTGAGCACTTCTCACCCTATAAGTCATCGCAATTACCCGGGTAATTCCTCAGCAGTAGAGCAAATGTCAAAAGTCCGTGAATGACATGACATTCGGCGGAATTTTTTTTGGTGGAAAATCCTTGCTTCGCTCTGCTTTATTTAGTACCATTGTGGCTTAATGCATCTAAAGATTTATAGTGAATAACGTTAAACTGTTCTGATGCTTATTTCGTCAATGAGTAAAACTTCACAAATTAGAGTGTAGGAACTATGTCACGGAATGTATGTAAGTTAACGGGAATACTTGTCATATGCGCGCTCATCATTTCGGGGACGGCGTCTGCTCGTGCCCTGATGGACACACACGGCGGGAAATGGACCAACCAGGGCATGTCTGCGGCCAGCCCTCCGGCCTATTGTATTGTAGCACATCGTGTCGGCCGCATGGAACTGGCAATTAACAATAACGGCACGTTCGGTGACGGTTTCGCTCAGGGTACCACTATCGACTGCATTACCGGCCAGACCGTCAAATCATGCGAGTTCCCCAAGGGCTCGAACATTCGGTATTTGTTTGCCGGAGCGTTCTGGATTGGTGCGGTGGTTGGTCGCGATACACTGGTTTCAGTGGGTGCCGACGGCTGGCAGACCACGCGGGAGTTTGCTCCCGATATGTCTCCCTTTGGTGATATCGTGTACCGGTCGATACGATACCCCGATCAAGAGCAGCTGTACAAAAATGCGGTTTCGGAAGAAGATTATATCAGCTCGTATTCCGATACGCTGACCGATGGTCGGGCGAGCGATTTCTTCGGCGCCCCCTTTACGCCGCTGAATATTGAAGTCACTGAGAAATCATATGCCTGGTCATATCCGTATGCCCAGGACTTTGTTCTCTTCGATTATGAAATTAAGAATATCGGCGGACAGCGGCTCAACAATACTTATATGGGAGTCTATGTAGACGCCGACGTCCATCCTGAGGGCCAGACCAGTGGCAGTGGCGCGCAAGACGATGTATGCGGATTCGTCGATTCCATGCTGATTGACGAACAGGGCCATAAAGTGAAGGAACAAGTGTTCATCGCCTGGATCGCTGACAACGATGGTGATCTGAGCAAACCGGGTAATGAGCAGTGTCCGAATGTCACCGGCACGCGTATCGTCCGTACACCGGCTGACTCACTGGACGTTTCATTCAACTGGTGGATTTCGAACGGGAACTCGGCATTGGATTATGGTCCGCGTGAACGTCCGGGTCAAGGTCGCCTCAAAGAGGAGTTCCGTGATTTCCGCACGGGCGGTCTGGGCACCCCCGAAGGCGACGTTAATAAGTACTATATGCTCCGAAACCAGGAGTTCGATTTTGACCAGGTCAGGACTGCTACCATACAGCCGACCGACACGCTCTGGATGCTCCCGCCTCAGGCGCAGGCAGGCAGCTGGGCAACCGGGCTGGATACCCGTTATCTTCTTTCCTTTGGCCCGTTCGACATCGACCCGGGTGAAAAGCTGCCAATCTCGTTTGCGTACGTGGCCGGCATGAAATTCCACACCAACAAAGACAACATCGATAATCTGCCGGATGACCCGAATGCATACTATGCCAACCTGAACTTTGACAGTCTTGGCACCAACTCAGCGTGGGCGTCACGAATTTATGACAATCCCGGTGTCGATACCGACAGCGATGGTTACGCGGGCGAGTTTGTGGTGTTCTTTTCGGACTCCAGTTTTGTCGACGGTCAGTGGGTTTATGACTCCACCAAGGCCGACACGGTGTACATCAAAGGCGACGGTGTGCCGGACTTCCGTGGCGCTTCTCCACCGCCTGCGCCGGCTTTCTGGCTGGAGCCGACTGTCGGCTCAATCAAAGTCCGTTTCAACGGCCTTCGTTCGGAGACAACTAAAGACGTCTTTTCCCGAATCCCGGATTTTGAGGGTTATCGCGTGTATATCGCCCGCGATGATCGTGAGACCAGTTTCAGCCTCTACGCGTCGTATGACAGACAGGATTACAACAAGTATGTCTGGGATGGCGTTCAGTTCAAACTACTTGATATTCCGTACACACTTGAAGAACTTCGGTGCCTCTATGCGCCCGACTCATGTGCGGACACTACATGGGATCCGCTGAACTACACGCGTACGACACCCTTCGTAAATCCGAAGAACCCAACCGAAGTCTTCTACTTTGAACCTCAGGATTTCAACGCCTACCTGCCGGGAATAAACACGCCTATTCAGAAAGTTTATCCTGATCAGCCCTATCCTACTTCCCTTGTCCCGGATTCGGCACAGGCTGATGAGTTGACGCCCGAGGGTCGGTTGAAGTATTTCGAGTACGAACTGGACATTGACAATCTTCTGCCCACCGTCGAGTGGTATGTAAATGTCACGGCATTCGATTTTGGCTCGCCGAAGTCCGGGCTCAAGTCGCTGGAAACACCACGTTCCTCCGGCGCCGAAGCTGCCTATCCGATGAGCACGGCGCAGACTGTTGACCAGAAAGACCTCAAGGTGTTCGTCTACCCGAATCCTTATCGAATCGATGGCAACTATCGTGCGGAAGGGTACGAGGGACGAACACAGAGTGACCGTCCCGATGACCGAGTTCGCGTAGTGCATTTCGCCAATTTGCCGGCAAAGTGTACCATCAAGATATTTACCCTTGATGGTGATCTGGTTCGTGAAATCGTACATGACAAGGACCCGAGTGATCCCGAGGCGAGTCACGAAATGTGGGATATGATCACACGCAACACGCAGCTTTCAGTATCAGGTCTGTATTATTGGACAGTCGAATCTGATTCCGGGGAGACACAAATTGGGAAGCTCGTGCTCATAATGTAATTTTGATGATCTATCGATTCATAAACAAAGACCGGCAAAAACTCGTATTTTTGGCGGTCTTTCTATTATTGGCGATCGGCGGGTCGGTGAATTCCGACGAACTTGATCCCAAGACAGCTTCACTTCGTAAAGCGCCACAACACACCGCGGCCGCCGACAATCCGGTTCTGGAGTACACGGCTCACAATCGGGGCAACATGCAGCTGGCGATCGGTAACAATGGCACGTTCGGCACGGGCGGCCGAAATATCCCCGATCCCTTCACCGGCGACCAGATAACTTCCTGCGTCTATCCAAAAAACAGCGATATCGTTTACCTCTGGGTAGGGGCGCTTTGGATCGGGGCAGTCGTGGGAAGAGACACACTCGTTTCGTGCGCCACCGAGGATTGGTACACGACCCAGGAGTTCTGGCCGACTCAGGAATTCACGGACCAATCGGACACCAGAGCCGGTTTTCAATACCAGTCGATTGACGAAGGCAGTCCGTTTTATTCTCCCGATGCGCGATCCGAGCAGGATATCATCTGCGAGTACGATGATAGTCGAACTGATCCCAATCTCGTTGCCATCGACCCGACCGACAATCGTCCTCACAAGCCGCTCGGGATCAAAATCCATCAACGGTCGATGGCATGGAGCTATGCTTACGCTGATGATTTCGTCCTTTTCGACTACCAGATCGAGAATGTCGGAAATGAAATCCTCAAGGAAGTTTACATGGGAGTATTTGTCGACGGCGACGTCTGGCATGTATCCCGCAACGGCCCTGATGGGTGGAACGACGATATCGTCGGCTTCTACCGCGTGCATCCCTCCGAGGATGCCTGTGGATTCGTGGATACGGTTAATATCGCTTATGCCGCGGACAACGATGGCGACCCGGCTGACGGCGCCTGGGATGAAAGATCGGCCACTGGTGTCGTGGGGGCTAAGCTGGTTCGCACACCTTCCGACTCGCTTAGGTATTCGTTCAATTGGTGGACTATCGACTACTCAGACCCCACTCATGACTTTGGTCCCAGAAAAAGAGGAACCGAAGCTGACCCGTTCCGCAGCTTCGGGGCACGGCTGGGTACGCCGACAGGCGACCGCAATAAGTACTATGTCATGAAACACCCTGAGTTCGATTACGATCTGCTTTACACCGGAGTCGACCATAGCCGCGATGGCTGGCTGCCGCCACCGGAACGGGCCGATGACCTTGCCGACGGATTCGATGTTCGGTATTTGCTGTCATTCGGACCGTTTGAAATTCACCCCGGTGAAAAACTGCCCATCACTTTTGCCTGGGTAGGAGGGACCAACTTCCATGTCAAGGCGAACGATTTTGACTCGTTCGATCCGCTCAATCCAGACGCGTACTACAATAAGCTCGACTTCACCGGCCTTACCGAGAACAGCCGCTGGGCTTCATGGGTATATGATAACCCCGGCGTGGATACCGATAGCGACGGTTTTGCAGGGAAATACAATGTCTGCTGCTACGATTCGACTCAGGCTACAATCGACACCACAATCGATGGTCGGGATACAACCATAACGGTGTGGCGGTATAACGTGTGCGATACTACTTACTATGAAGGTGACGGCGTACCGGACTTTCGCGGCGCCTCTCCCCCGCCAGCCCCCGAGTTCTGGGTGGAACCGAGTGTCGGCAAACTGCGCGTTCGTTTCAATGGCCTGCGTAGCGAAACATCCGTCGATCAATTTTCAGGTGAATCGGACTTCGAAGGGTATCGGATTTATATTGCCCGCGACAACCGTCAATCCAGCTTTTCGCTGGTGGCATCGTATGACCATGAGGATTACAACAAGTATGTATGGAACAATAATCGTCTCCCCGAGGCGGGGTATTCCTTACTCGAAGATCCGTTCACGATTGAAGAACTCCGGTGTCTTTACGGCGACTCATGCAACGATATGAGCTTTGACCCTCAAAGTTACACGCGTTCGGCGCCCTTCATCCTTCCTACCAACGCGGATTCCATTTTCTATTTCGAGCCGCAGGATTTTAACGCGAGTCAGTTTGGCGTAAACACACCGATCAGAAAGGTCTATCCCGACCAACCGTTCCCGTCTTCATTGAATCCGGACTCGGTGTCGACCGATGAACTTACTCCCGAGGGGCGTCTGAAATACTTCGAGTACGAATTCACGATCGATAACCTTTTGCCCACGATCCCGTACTACGTTAATGTCACGGCATTTGATTTCGGTTCTCCAAAGTCCGGTTTGAAGGCGATGGAGTCATCTCTTGTGAATGGCGCGATTGTAGCTTATCCGCTGGAGTCAGTTGATTCGGTTGAGGACAAGAGCCTGAGCGTGTATGTCTATCCGAATCCATATCACGAGAGCGAGGACTACGAAGGGCGCGGGTACGAAAACCGGACAGGTTTTCTGGCTCCGGACCGGGCCCACCTGATTCATTTTGCCAATCTCCCCCGTGTCTGCAAGATTTCGATCTATTCTCTCGACGGGGACCTGATCAAGTCCATTGACCACAATTACCCTGAAGGCGGGCCCGAAGCGATGCATGAGTCCTGGGATCTCATCACGCGAAATACACAGTTGATTGTTAGCGGCCTGTATTATTATGTGGTAGAGTCGAATACCGGGACACAGATGGGTAAGTTCGTGATTATCCGTTAGGCTGTCGTTCGCGTCGATTGAATTTCTCGGGCAATTTGCGTCCAAACGTCAGATAGAGAATCCCGGCCACCAGAGCAAGAGACGAAATCGCCATCCATGCGGCCGCCGGATGGTTTCCGAAACGATCCAGCACTACGCCTCCATACAATGGCCCGAATGACCAACCCGAAGCCACAAAAAAGCCGAAGGTGCCCATGTAACGTCCCATTCTACCCTCCGGCGCCAATTGCGCGGTCAAAGTCAGGGACGGTGGCGACATGAGTATCTCACCCAGCGTCACCACTATTATGGCCGCGGCAAAAAAGTGGAACCCGGTGAGAATGCCAACCGAGCCGTAGCCAACCGCATATAGAAAAGCGCCCGCGGCCAGTTGCGTGGTGAGTTTCCTTTTTCTCATGAGATTCGTCACCGGTATCTGCAGGGCTACCACCATGAGTCCGTTAAGGGTGTAGAGCAGTCCAAGTTGATGTTCGCTGATTCCAGCCATATTCACCGCGTACACCGAAAACGGCGCCATTAGCTGCGCGACCACCAGATACAAAAGGAAAATAAGCATGCAGTGCCTGGCCAAAAATGGATCATCCTTGATGGCAATTATGTCCTTGAGTCTGAATCGTTCGGCAGTTACGGCAGTCTTTGGAGAGTTCAGAAATAACCAAAAGATCATTGCTGAAGCCAAAGTCACCGCTGTCGAAATGACAAACAGTGTGCCGTAGGAATAGTCCGCGGTAAAACCGCCGATGGCCGGCCCCACTGCCCACCCGAGGTTGCCCGCCGAACGTGTGATGGCGTAGCCATCAAGGCGCTGTGCCTTAGGCATGATATCGGAAACCATGGCGTTCGCGGTAGGCTGATACACGGCCCCGAAGACAGAGTTGATGAGCAGGAATGAAGCGATGGGAATGAATCCCCATCCGTGGTACATCGCCACAGCTAAGAGAGCAAATGCCACCGATCTGAAAAGCTGCGAATAGATAAGCAAGTAGCGACGTTCCATGCGGTCCGACATTTCACCCGCCACAGCTTGAAAGACCGACCGCACCACGGCCATCGCTCCGAAAAACAGCCCGATCTGTGACATACTCATGTTCAGATTGGAATGGAAGTATATGGCTATAAACGGAATCGAAACGGCGAAGCCAAGCGAACTAACGAACCACCCGACCGAAAGAATCCAGAGGTTTCGGTCGAACTGCTTGACATATCGGTAGGCATTCCTGAGCATGGTCTTTCGAATATACACCGGGTCCGGTTGAAAGCAAAAGAAAAACCCGTCGGGCAACGACGGGCTTTGCTTCATTTTGAGGATCAGGCGGAACTAAGTGGTCAGCCTGGCCAGTCTTTCGCTCGAGTCACTGATAATCTTTGTCCGTATGTCGACTTTGCCCCAGAATTCCATTATCTGTCGATAGTAGGCGGCGGCCTGTTCTTTGTTGCCCAATCCTTCTTCCGCCCGACCCAAATAGTACAGACAATTCAGATAAGTGTTTGCGGAAACCGCTTCATCGGGTCCTTGTACGGATCCTTTCAAATTGTCCTTGCCCTCCTGGTACTTGCCCACCAGCACCTGCAGCCGGCCTATCTGCCTCTGATTTGCCGAATTTGCTTGCGCCTGACTCTGACTCTTAGCCAGTTTTTCAAATGCCGTAATGATTGCGATAGTATCCGCCTTGCAGTAGGCATCGTATATCTCTTCAACATGATCGGCTACGGACCAGAGCTCAGAGGGAAGGCGCGAACGGGCGTCCTTCATTGTGCTCACGAATTCATCCCGGGTACTTGCGCACTGCGAACGATCCACGCTAACCAGCTCCAATGGCACATTTATCTTCTGCAGACCGGTTGCGTATGGTTCTGACTCGTGATGGTAATAGAGCGAGCTATCCAGAATGTCGTAGTAATAGAATATACCGCCCAAACTTGAATACGCACCGTAGATCAGGGTGCTGTCGTTCGTTTTCAAAGCCTCGTCGAGTTCCTTGTGGTACATCGCCAGCGCGTTCCTGAACTTTCCATTCCACGCCTCCAAATTGGCTTTGGAATCGTAATAATCAATCAACGTAAAAGGATCACTACCTTTGACATTTTTGACCATTTCAAGGTAGTGCGAAGCGAGATCGAACTGCCGTTTCCGTATATAGAGAGCGCTCAGCTTGAACATGGCCGACGTGTTGTCCGGCATCCTGACCAGCAGCGATTTGAAGGCATCGATCGCCTCATCGATACGCATCTCCCGTGTGTACAGGTTGCCCAGAGTTATATATCCGGCTGGAGACTCGGGATGGAATTTCACTATCCGTTCGGCGTAATCTATAGCCTTCTCATAATTTCCGTCGTTCCGGTATATATTTGAATACTGTGAGAGCGCCAGCTGATAGGTCGGATCGAGTGAGAGCGCAGTATCCAGATGTGCAAAGGCCTTGGCGGTATCTCCCTGAAAACTGTTCACCAGAAGACCATAAATGGTGTGAGCCTCTTTGTCATCCGGGTACTCCTTGACAAACGACTCCATCTTGATGAAGGCATTATCATATTCGACTTCAAGCCAAAGATTCGCGTAGATGTCCAACAGCTTCTGCTCCTTGGCCGGCAGATTTGATTCGTGCTTCCGAGCCAACGCAAAATAACGCGCGCCTTCCTGTTGTCGCCCGCGAAATACGTTGCACATCGCAATACGCATCAGCGGCAGCGCAAATGTCGAGTCGATGGAATAAGCCTGCTGGAACAAATCGATGGCCTCATCGTACACTTCCTCGCCCATCTTGGTCATGCCCAGCTGGTACAGTTTAAAGGCTTGTGGAGACGATGAAACGTAAGTCGCAACTCTCCTGTCCCCCCCAATTTGTTCTTTCACGTGCATTGACAACGTTATCTTGCGAGTCAAGCTGTCAACAAGTCCGAACGGATCCTCACCTACAACTTTCTCAGCCAGTATAATCTGGCCGGTCGCTACATCCTCGAGACGCGCGTCGATACGCATCTTATCACCGAGCTTGTAGAAAGCGCCTGACAGGATGTTCACGGCGCCGAGCGCCTTGGCCGCTTTCACAAATTCTTCGTGAGTATGGACGGCATCACGATTGCTGGAAAAGTGGTCGAGCAAGCGTTCCCGGCTTATGACATGCAGGGCCTCCGATTGCGCCAGATCGGTCAAGAGAATTTCGGGAAGACCTGTTTCCATCCAGTCGTAGAGGGTATCCCCAGTTTTGTTTTCGAACCCAAGTATGGCCAGACTGTTTTCCTGGGCGTTGAGTTTAGTCGAGGCAGAATTGTCCGTCCGGGAGGTGAACTGGATGACGACAGCCGCCACGACCAGCACCAGGGCAATCGGTACTCCGATCCGGAGACCTTTCGAAGAAATTATCCCTTTCCGTGACCGGGCGCGCTGTACCTCGCCGGTGATACTGTCAGAGATGCCGCTGTCGTATTGGCGACGCATGTTGCGAAGATCAAGCACGAGATCCCGGGTGTCCTGATACCGATCATTCGATTCCTTTTGCAGACACTTGTCGATAATTCGTTCCAACTCGAGCGGGATATTCTCATTCTTAGTCCGGGGCATTTCGTGCCGCGTTTCCAGTATCTTGGCAAGTGTTGAAACCTGCGACGGCCCCTGGAACGGCAGTTCCCCGGTCGCCATGCGATACAGCAGAATTCCGAAAGAGAAGATGTCTGACCGAATATCGATGGCATCCCCACGAGCTTGCTCGGGCGACATATACGATACCGTGCCGAGTATCTTACCGGCTTTGGTGAGTTCCTTTGAGATCGTAGGCGTTCCCTCGGATTTCTCGAATAAACCATCCGATGGTTTGGCCAGCCCGAAATCGAGAATCTTCGGCTCCCCATCAGCGTCTATCATGATGTTGTCCGCTTTGATATCACGATGGACGATGTGAAGCTTATGAGCCGCCGCGAGACCTGCGGAAATCTTTTCGGCCAGCCTCAGCACCGCTCCCAGATCCGGTTTCTTGTCCCTCAGGTAGTCACTCAGTGACTGACCCTCGACAAACTCCATCACGATATAGCTCAAGTCCCGGCCGGATGCCGCCTCGACATCGGAACCGATATCAAAGATTGACATAACGTTGGGATGGTTGATTTGAGCCGCGATCATCGCCTCTCGTTTGAATCGCTCCTGGCGTTCCACACTGTCAAAAAATTCTCCCAGAAGGACTTTCAGGGCAACCTTGCGGCCAAGTTTCTGGTCTTCGGCCAGATAAACGGAACCCATGCCGCCTTCGCCGAGCTTCCGGATTATCGTAAAGTGCGAGAATTTCGCGCCTGGTTCGAGCATACTCACCCTTTCTTGAGCATCAACATGGTAATGTCATCAGAGCGGGGCGAATCTTCCACAAACGTGATGACGTCGTTCATTATTCTGCTAATTTGTTCAACAGGCTCCAGCAGCCTGTTGTCGACCAATATGCGTTCCAAACGGGCGTCGCCATACTGCGTCCCGTGACGATCCGCTTCCACCACGCCGTCAGTGAATACCAGGAGCTGGTCTCCGGTATTCATCGGTATCCTCTGTTCCTCCCAGTCGGAAAAGTCGAACGCACCGATCATTGTGCCGCACGGTTGCAGGTAGTCCAATTTGCCGTCAGGGTGAATAACCAGCGGAGGGTTGTGCCCGGCGTTGATAAAGGACAACGTGCTGTCGGTCGGATTCACCAGTCCGATAAACAGGGTCGCGAAATCTTCCGGCGCACTGTAATTGAACAGCTGAAGCGACACCTGTCTGACGGCCCGTGCCAGCGTAAAATTCTCTTCGCTGTAGAGTATTCGAAACGAGGCGAGAATGTTCGACATGAGTAACGCCCCGCCCATCCCCTTTCCGCTCACATCCGCTACCATCAGCAATAATCTGCCGTCAGGAAGTATGGCAACATCGTAGAGATCCCCGCCAACCATACGGCACTGCTCCTGAAAGGCGTAAATAGAATACCCCGCGATAGACGGTGTTGCTTTGACCAGCAAGTTCCGCTGTATCGCCGACGCCCGCTTGAGCTCAGCTTCAAACACTTGCTTTTCCTGTCGCTCATGCATCAGTTCGTAATTTAACAGCCGCGAGGCGATCAGATTGCCGAATGTCGCCAACAGCCTGAGATAGTCATCATTATACCGTTTCAGCGGGTTGGTGGTATCGACATACAGAATACCCAGCACGACACCTTCATCGAATAGAGGCACTGCCATAGCCGAGTTGATTTCCGAAGCAATGATCGATTGCTGTCCGGCAAACCGCGGATCATCCTTTGGGTCTATTAGAATTGAATTCTTCTCATTGAGAATCTCTTCGACAATCGTTCTTGAAAGATTGAAGCTCCCCAGGTCCTTCCCACCTGGTAACAGACAGGCCGACGGAGCTAATTCGCCATTCTCATCCATCGTCAGGACCGCCAGACGCTGAGCAGGAATGACGCGTGATACCAGCTTGAGCGCCTTATCCATCATTTCTTCCTTGGGTTCCGGAAGCACCAGAATTTTGGCCATTTCGAATATTGTGGGGAGCACATCCGGCAAATCCGTGACTTTCGAAGGCAGCGGCTTGAGCGCTTCGTTGATTGATAGAAATACCGATTTCTCCAGATCCCGGTCGGAAAACAAGGCGGATCTTGGTCGGGTCGGACTGGCGCTGGAAATCGCGTCGCCGGCGACCACTTTGCATTCGACCTGCCCGAACATCACAATATCGCCCACCTTAAGCCCTGTTTTCTCGGTAATACGCCTGCCGTTCACCAGCGTGCCGTTCCGGCTGTCCAGATCGGTCACTTCACACAGTTCAGCAAAGCCTACGTCGACCCGAGCATGTTCCCGTGAAACTGTCTTGTCATTTATGAAGAACTTTGAATCAGGATTGCGGCCGACCGAATAGCTGCCCGGTTCCAGTGACCAGGAGTAGAGGCGACGACCATCACTACCAACAAGTTTCAGCATATTGGACTTTTATACTCCAATTTATATATCGATGTCAGATGTAACTTAAGTCTGGGGCCGATCGACCAACGCTACCAGAAAATCGGCGATTTTATCGAATCCGTCAATCGGAAATTTGCACCAACCTTCGAAAGCCATCTCACTCAGGTGGCCGGTCTGTCTCATATCCCTGAGCGTGGCGCCAAAAACCTGACCTTCGGCGATACTATCAATCGGAACTGCGACCCGATGGTCAAGTAGCAACTGCCTGTTCTTCGGTGCAAACGGCCCGATACATGGTCCAATCACAAACATCGGCAGCCCCAGACCCAGCGCCCAGTTTGTGCGTTCGTGCGATGGCGCCACAAAGTAGTCATAGTATGGAAACAGCCGCGAAGTAAAGATGGTTTCTTCCCGGCGCGACTGATGACTGGCTATGACTACTTGCGGAAGTTCAGTCGGCAAAACGTCGGTCGAATCAATTACAGCACAATCGATACCGCGGTCGATAAAGGCCGCTGTTGCCTTTTGCATCAGGCGTCCATTCCGCCTGCAAATGACAATGAGCCGATTGCCGGATTCGACTGCCGAAGTTGCGGCGGCGATTATCAAATTGACATGGCGGGGTGGTTCTGCGCCTGAACTGACAAATAACCCGGTCAGTGGCTCACGCCGATTGATACGATCAACTCGGGTTTTGAAAACATTCTCTGCCTGCTTGACCAGCGACGGTTCGATACAGAGCCCGGTAACAATAACCTGGTCCGGGCGGTAGCCTGCCCTTATGAAGCTGTCGGCAACCTGACCGGTGGGGACGAATACGCGCGATGCTCCCTTGACTAGCGACTCGCCAGGGGCCACCAACTCGCCGTGCTGATAAGACAGGTCAGTTACCCCTCTGAGCCCGGCGACCAGAATCGGGTGAGCCACTACTACGAAACCATCCTGTTGCGAAAAAGCTTGTCGAATCGACCGCGATAACACGGACAAAAACAGGCTTGGATTGTTGTAGTTTCGTTCGGCGCGAAGTGTCCGATACAGGCGCCCGATCAGGCCGCCGGACGCTCCCCGCGAATAGAGCCATCTCGCCAGTTTCCAGCCAATTAGGGACGGGCCGACTGACTCCTCAAACACGCTCGTTTGGCGCCGAACCAGGCTTATCTTTCCTCTACGTACAAACGTCTCGATAATGCCATCGAGATAGTGAGGATGGCCCCGTCCAATATTAGTGTACAGGAATGTCAGTTTGGGAAATGGTATGTACGCGCTCCTTGGTATGGGTACATACTACTATAACGACTCGAAAAAAGCAAAAGATAGATACCGTCAAGCGCGGTATGCTACATACCTTTGCCGGAAGGGGGCAAAAAAAAACCGGCCCGAAGGCCGGTTTCAGCGGGGATGTCCTTATCCCACGACAGTCGCCATTTCACGAAAATCAATAACCTTGGAGAGATCCAGAAAGATCAATAAGCGATCTTCGAGCTTGGCTACACCTTTGATGTAGTCAGAATTGATGCCCGTAACAATTTCAGGGGGCGGTTCAATAGTGCTCTGAGGCAGACGGAGTACTTCAGAAACCGAGTCGACCACCATTCCCATGATATTGCCTGTGATGTCGACTACTACAATGCGAGTGTTCTTGTCGTATTCCTTGATCTCCAGATCAAAACGCTTTCTCAGGTCGATTATCGGAATGACTTTCCCACGCAAGTTGATTACACCCTCAACATAGTCGGGAGCCTGAGGTACCTTCGTAATCTCAACCATCCGGTTGATTTCCTGCACCTTGAGAATGTCAACGCCGAACTCTTCAGAGCCTATCTTAAACGATACTAACTGCAACAGCTCGTCGGCCGCGACTCCACGTTTGCTTTCTTTTTTCTCCATTCCTTTTGTCTCCATCCGCAGTTACCCCTATTTTCAACTTGTAGAAATTATTCGGGTCAACCGGGCCGCCTCTGATTCGGTCCGCTTTCATCAGTTATCGGCGTTTCTGCTTCTTATCTTAATTGACTGGACCAGCAAAGTGGACTTAGATACATATTTTGGAAGAATATCAAGGGGAATAGATCTCGAACCCAAATCGTTAATGCCATGTCATTCTTGTTGTATATGAATAGCTTACGTTGCTTAAATGAAGTGTTTATTTAGACAGAAGCCCGGTCAACTTTTCGGCTGTGGTAGGAGCATGGCCGGAATAGTGGTTATTGAAGTAAGCAAAATTAGTGACCCCCTGGCTGGAATAGCGCTCGATGACCTCCGCCCAGTGTTCCATTTCTTTAGATCTGTCCAAGCGTACGTAGCTAAAGTCCGTTTCGATTTTGGTCCGGTCGCCCAGAAATCGGAAGTACGAAAAGTCAGCCGTAAGCATATCCAAACGCGGCATCCATGGGTGATCTATCAAACAAAAGGCGACATTCTTGTTTCGGAGCAGATCGAACAAGTGGGGACAGTCTAGCCAAGTCTTGTTTCGAAGCTCAACCGCAAACCGGCGATTTTCCGGGAGGGATTCAACGAGCTTCACCAGAATGCTCTCCTGGTCCGGCTTGAAACTATAGGGAAATTGAAGCAGCAGTGGACCCAGTTTACATCCCAACTGTGCCATGACATCAATGAAAATTCCCGCGTTTTCGAGACGACTACTCAGGTCGCCTTCATGGGTGACGGTTTGTGGGAACTTGGCCGCGAACAAAAAACTGTCCGGCGTGACTTTGGCCCATCGGATGACAGTCGACGGCGACGGGATTCTATAGTAAGTTGAGTCAATCTCTACAGTCGAGAATCGTGAGGAATAGTACTGCAGAAAATCCGCCGCCGGTAGAAACTGCGGGAAGAAATTGCCGAGCCAGTCCTTATACGCGAATCCTGATGTCCCTATTCTTATCTTTCCCGGAAGCATATTCCTTATAACATGACCCACATCTGAAAGTTCGGCTTTCCTTCCCATGCTCCCCCCCGCCCGTCCGATAGAATTCCCTGCTGGATAGTTGCTTTGGGCCGCCCATTTGACTATTTTGGAGTCTCAAACTTGAAGCATGAGGAGCAATCATGAAGGATAAACGAAACGAAATTCTCGCCCGCCAACTGCTGGAATACTCGGTCAGAATTCAGCCGGGAGAAATCCTTTATCTGGAGATTAAAGGGAAAGATACGCTGGAGCTTGGAAAAGAGATAATTCGCATGGCCACCGAAAAGGGAGCCGTGCCGTTCTGGTACTATAATGATGAGTCCCTTGGGCGGCACTGGATCAAAAACGCCAGCGATGATCAGTTCAAAAAGCAGGCCGAGCTCCATCTCCACCTCATGCAAAAAGCGAGCGCCTACATTGCCCTGCGGGGTTCAGACAATCCGTTTGATCTCGCCGATATCAGCAGCGAGCAGATGGACAAAATGAACACCCTGTTTTACAAGCCGGTACATCTGGAAGAACGGGTCAAGCGGACCCGATGGGTGGTGCTTCGCTATCCCAACAACGGCATGGCCCAGCTGGCACAGACGTCGCAGGAGGCGTTCGAAGATTTCTACTACCAGGTATGCTGTGCGGACTACGCCAAGATGTCCAAAGCTCAGGATAAGCTGTTCGCGTTGATGGAAGCCACCGAAAGAGTACATATCAAGTCGCCCGGCACCGACCTGACTTTTTCGCTCAAAGGAATTCCGTGTATTAAGTGCGACGGCCGCAGGAATATTCCTGACGGTGAAGTGTATACCGCGCCGGTGCGTGATTCGATCAACGGCACTATCAAGTACAACACACCGTCGCTTTATCAAGGCACGGTATACAACGATATCTCTTTCACATTCAAGGATGGCAAAATAATTAAGGCCACTTGTTCGGGCGATAACGCGAAATTGAATAAGATTCTGGATACTGATCCGGGTGCGCGCTATGTAGGTGAATTTGCGATTGGCGTGAATCCCTTCATACTTCACCCGATGAAAGATACGCTGTTTGATGAAAAAATCGCCGGCTCCTTCCATTTCACGCCGGGCCAGTGCTACGACGAGGCGCCCAACGGCAACGATTCGGCTATTCACTGGGATCTCGTCCTCATACAGCGCCCTGATTACGGCGGCGGCGAGATCTGGTTCGATGACAAGCTGATTCGTAAAGACGGCGTATTCACGGACGCGGCGATGGAACGTGAATTCTCTGCGGAGAATCTCAAGCCTGAAGGATTGGACTGAGTTTTTTGAACAGTTTGACCCCATGACAAGGTGAGGACACAGAGATGGATATATTCGAATTCGCGATGCAGATGGAGCTCGATGGCAAGTCCTTCTATGAGAAACGCGCGGCCGCGACCAAACATCGGGAGCTCAAGAGTATGCTCTTGATGCTGGCAGAAGAAGAACAGAAGCATTACAACTTCTTCAGGCGGATGAAGGAAGGGAAAACTACGCTGGCCGAAGCGGAGATCGACGCTCGCTCAGAGGCGCTGGATAAAGCCAGAAACATCTTTGTCGAGATGTCCAATAATTCCGAGGGTAAGCAGTTTAGCGAAGACGAACTGAGCGCCTGGAATGAAGCGATGAAGATCGAAGAGAAGGCCGTCAAGTTCTATAGCGAGAAGGCGGCTGTCGAACCGGACGCCATCAGGAAACGCCTCCTGAGCATAATTGCCGCGGAAGAAAAGAACCACGTGCACATGATCGACGGCGTGCTATCTTATCTGAAATATCCGGAGAGTTTTGCCGATTCAGCCCAGTTCAAGAACTTCCAGAGTCTTGAAGGCCATTGAAAGAGACGGCCGTCGATATCGAGTTAGAGTTCGGCGATAATCACACCACCCAGGGCCACGGCGCCACCGACAAAAAACGTGGCGCCCAGCGGCTCGTTTAACCAGAGCAATGCAACTACTGACGCTATAACTGGCTGAATGTTGTGAAAGACCGCAATACGCGAGGCTTCGAAGTATTTGAGCACCCAGTAGTACAACACGTAGGAGGCTACCGAAGTACCGATTGCGATATAAACGATCGCCAGCCATGACGACGCCGGGACTTGCGAATAGTCCACCTGGAGCGCCCTGTAAAGCCCAAATGGGAAGTACAGCAGTGACCCAAAACTCAACGCATAGGCAGTCACGCGCAACGCACCATACTTGCGTGCCAGATCTTTGCCCAGGATCGTGTAATAGGCCCACGCGAAGACCGCAACCAGAATAATGCAGTCACCAAGCAGGTACTGTGTTCCCAGCCGCACGGCTCCGCCTGACATAATCACCGCCACCCCGGCAAGGGCTACCAGGATGCCGACTACTCGACGTGCCACCAGCTTTTCCTTCAAATGAATAACGGCGGCAAGAAAAATCCATATCGGCACCGTGGCGAACAACAAAGCGCCGTGTCCTGCGGCTGTCATCGATTGCCCCCACAGATACATCGCCTGATTGAACGGAATTATCAGAAATCCCAGTCCCATTATGCGCCAGTAGTCTTTTTTCTCGATCGGAATGCGGTGGCTGGTCACCATGACCATGATGAGCAGGACGGCCGCGGAAATGACAAATCGGTAGAAAGCGAAGGTAAATGGTTCGACAAACTGCAATCCGAATTTGGCCACCGGAAACGTCAACGCCCCCAAGACCTGCTGTACCAGCAGGACTGATATGACAAACCCTGCAGAATGCAGGGTTTGCGCAGTTTGCGATTCATCAGTGAGCGGAACCGATTCCACTTATAGCATACCCTCCGTCCTCAGATGAGTCCCTTCACGTAGCCGCCATCGACGGCGATCGATGTTCCGGTGATGTAACCGGCCCGCTCGGACGCCAGAAATGCGATCAACGCCGCCAGTTCATCGGGCCGACCCATCCGCCCGGCCGGGATTATCGAGGTGATCTCTTCAATCACTTGCTGGTCTGTCTTGTTCGCCTTGAGCGCACGTGCCGAGGTCAGCTCCTTCAAACGTTCCGTTGCGGTATAACCGGGACACACGCAATTGAAGGTAACTCCGGCCTTTGCGTGTGTGTTCGAGAGCGTTTTACACATTGCGGTTACTCCGGACCGATAAACATTGGAGAGCATCAAATCATCGGTCGGTTGAGGCACGCCGATAGATGTGATATAAATCACCCTTCCCCACTTTTGCTCAATCATGTGATCGAGTACAAGGCGGGTCAGGCGTATCGCGGACTCAAGAAGCAGGGTGTGTCCCTGCTCCCATTTCTCGTCTGTCAGATCGTGGAATTTTCCCGGAGTCGGGCCGCCGGTGTTGGATACAAGGATATCGACTGCGGGAAGGGTCCGGGCAAGGCCGGCGATATCAGCGGCCCTGGTCAGATCGCCCGGCAGGATTGTAGGTGCTGTACCAGCCTTACGGTAAATCCGTTCGGCGGCTGCCTGGAGATTTCCCTCGTTTCGCGAATTGATGAACACCGCCGCTCCCTCACGGGCAAGTTCACACGCCGCAGCCTCGCCGAGACCCCCGGAGGCCCCGGTCACGAACGCCTTCTTTCCTTTCAGGCCGAGGTCCATGCTACTTTACTTTCGCCAGCTCCATGGCAAGTGCGGCGGAAGTGCGGCATCCCCGCTCGAAATCTACGACCCGGAAGCGCTCATTCGGTGAATGGATATTGTCGTCATTCTGGCCAAAACCCACCAGCAGGGTATCGACACCGAGCTGTTTCTTGAAGTCACCCACTATTGGAATCGATCCGCCTTCGCGCATGAATACCGGCTCCTTGCCGAATCCGGCCTTAATCGCTCTGGCCGCCGCATCGAGCCAAGGTCCATCGGTCGGGACAATCACGGCCTCCGCCCCGCCTCCCTTTGCTACTTTCACTTTCACGGATTTCGGCGCGATTTTCAAAAGGAATTTTTCAAGCTTAATGCAGATATCATCGGGCCTTTGGTTCGGAACCAGACGCATAGTAATCTTGCAGGACGCCATCGACGGAATAATCGTCTTTGCTCCCTCACCCTGGTAACCTCCCGTAATCCCGTTCACATCCAGCGTGGGCCTGGCGCCGGTGCGCTCGTAGGTCGAGAATCCTTTTTCACCCTGGAGACCGGTCACCCCGAGAGCTTTCTTATATGCCGCCTCGTTGTAGGGAAGTTTCTTGAAGGCCAGTTTCTCGAATTTAGTCATCGGCTTTACATCCTTGTAGAAACCGGGAATAGTCACTTTTCCGTTTTTGTCATGCAGCTGCGCGACCATTCCACAAAGCACATTCACGGGATTGGCGATTGCTCCGCCAAATGATCCGGAATGCACATCGCGATCCGGACCATACACGAATACTTCGGCCGCCGCGATACCGCGCAGTCCAAACGTAACCGCCGGCAGCGTCTTGTTGAATTGAGCCGTGTCGGAGACGACAGCGATATCAGCGCTCAGCAATTTACGATTCTTCCTGATAAAAGCCGGCAAGTTCACTGAGTGCGACTCCTCTTCGCCTTCAATCAGGAATTTGACATTTATCGGCAGCGTCCCGGTTGCTTTGATGATCGCCTCAAGACCCTTTATCTGGGCAAACGTCTGCCCCTTATCATCGCACGAGCCGCGCGCAAAAATGTAGCCGTCGCGAATCTGCGGCTCGAATGGTGCAGTTTTCCACAGGTTGAGCGGTTCCGGCGGTTGAACATCGTAGTGACCATAATAGAGTGCGGTCGGGAGCTTCTTATCTACGAAATATTCGGCGTACACCAACGGGTGCCCTCCGGTGCTGTGAACAGTGGTTTTGAATCCTACTGCGCTCAGGTGATCCTTCAGCCATTCCGCGCACGCCACCAGATCCGGTTTGTGCTCCGACTTTGCCGATACCGACGGAAAGCGGAGCAGTTCAAAGAGGTCATCGAATCTTTTCTTCTCGGTTTGCACGAGATATTCGAACGGAGTCATCTGGTTTTCTCCTTTTCAAAGGGGGTATACATTGGGGCAATATAGAATGCGGACTCAAGTCTGTAAAGGGCTTATTGAACCGGCCGACCGCGGTAGTCGACCCATATTCAGCGGCGTGAATGATAGATCAGGCGGGTCAAAGTCTTTTGCGGCGCTGGAACCACTCGGCAGGGTTTTCTACGAACTGCAAACAGGACTTGATCAAACGGGAATGCATTGCCTCTTCATCGATCAGCCACTGGTAAAATCTCTTTATTTTCGGATTAGTTGCTTCGGCTAATTTCTCAGCATAGAAGTCTTCGGCGCCGTTTTCAAACCTGAGCGCCATCCGGTACGCGTCGATATCGCTCTTGGTCGCCTTGAACTGGTCCTTCATCGCCTCGAGCTTGGCGTTGAATGTCTCAAGTTTCTGCTCGGCCGTGGAATCCTCAGTGTCAGGCAGGTCGCTTTCGCCGGACATCTTCAGCGAATCGTAAAACCGCTCGATTTTTTCGATATGCTTGTCTTCTTCGGCCGCGAGAAATTCAAATGTCTGCCGGGCCAGTTTGCTGGGAGTCGACAACGCCGCTTCGGTGAATAATTGCTTGCCTTCGCGTTCCAACTCAAGCGCAATCCTGAAGGGCTCCAAAATGTCGTCGGGGACTTTATTATTGGTCATGGTCAGTCTACTTTCACTATATGCAATAAGGCCCTGCTGCCTGGAAAGTTCCTCAATAGTTCGCGCGTTTGAAAAGCTGAAGGGTGGCAATATAGGCAACCACCGCAAACGCTATCGAAGTGAGAAGAGGCTGCCACGAGCCGACCGGCTCACCCGAGGCGAGCTTGATCGACATATCCGACATCTCCCCCGTCTTGGGCATGATGTAGTACAGTGCTGTTATCGCCCATGAGAGGATTTTAGAATTGAACAACTGTCCAAAACTGTCGTGATACTGTAGGAGTTTCTGGGCCACCCAGAAGATGAATGCCGTCATGATCGCCAGCGATCCGGAATTGAATGCGATTGCGGCGAAACTGGTTATACTCAACCAGACAAAGAGGCTTATCAGGGCAAATACGAACAGATATATCGTCCGCGGGTCGAGCCAGTCAAACGAGAGATATATAACGACGAAATCGAGAATTCCGCAAAGTACAATCAGTCCGCCATAGATAAGCCAGATGCTTGAGATTTTCCCTCCCAGCAAGGCGACCCGAGACAGTGGTTTGGAGAGAAAATAATCAGCTCGGCCCCTGACCAGCATATTAGGGACCAGACCGGCAGTTGCCATCACAGTCAAAAAGACCAGAAATGACAGGTAGGTCTCGAATCCCCTGACGATAAGCGTGCTCAGCATATCGGGCATCCCGCTGGAGGCTGTGCCATTGATGTCGATTGTCAGGCTTCCGGAACGAGAAATGACCGAAAACAGGATGGCGATCAGCGTCACGGCTCCATATATCCAGAGCGCCTTGCGATCCAGAAGCTCCAGGACACAATCCCGGATAAGTCCCCTCATACCTGTGTCGACTCCTTGTCACTGACAGTCTCGATAAAGAACTGCTCAAGCGAAATCTTAATCGGCCGCACCGCGCGCAATTCAATTCGTTTCAGTCTGAGCATATCGATAATATCATTGATATTTTTTTCTTCCTTGAGTTCGACGGTCATCCGGTTGGTCGACAGCGACAGGCGACGACCGAGCTCTTCGGGTATGTCAATTAAGCGGTCACCGAATTGAGCTTCGATTTCGAACTGACTCTTGCGGCTGGTCAATTCATCGACCGATCCGATTTTGGCAATCTTGCCGTGAGATAGAATGGCCACACGGTCAGCCGCCGCTTCGACCTCGGAAAGCAGATGCGAATTGAGGATAATAGATTTGCCTTCCTCACGCATCTTTCTTAAGACATCCCGGATTTCCGTCTTACCGACCGGATCGACCCCATCCGTCGGCTCATCAAGCAGCAGAATTTCCGGGTCAGAGATCAACGCCTGTGCGAGACCAATGCGTTGGAGCATACCCTTGGAATACTTGCGGATTTTGTACGCGCCCCATCGATCCATACCGACCAGATGAAGTAAGCCATTTACTCTCTCGCTGATAGCCCCACTGGTCATCCCGTGAAGCCTTCCACTCAACTCCAGCAGGCCAACGCCGGTCAGGTATTCGGGGAATCGATGATTCTCCGGCAGATAGCCGATCTTCCGGCGGGAATCCGGATTTGAAGGCGGGAGGGCGCCGACCGAGGCGGTGCCGGAAGTTATCTGGGTAATCCCGAGTAGAATCTTGAAAAGCGTGGTCTTCCCCGCTCCATTGGGGCCAAGTAAGCCGAAGATTTCGCCCTGACCGACACTCAACGACACACTGTCCAAGGCGGTTATCCCGCCCTTTTTCATTCCGGTTTCGTAGATTTTCGTCAGGTCTTCGACAATTATAATGTTCATAATAACAGGCTAATTTGCTGTCTTTACAGTAATTAACTAATACGGCAGATAGGCCGGCAAGTTTTAACTATTTTATCGATTCCCTGCAATCAAAAGAGCCGGTGAAGGGACTCGAACCCCCGACTGGCTGATTACAAATCAGCTACTCTACCAACTGAGTTACACCGGCTGTCAGGCCATTACGGCGTCTGCGAAAATAAGACGGTCCCGTACGTTTGTCAACTGGTTCGAGCCAGTTCTACGCCTTTCTCTTCCAGCGAACTCCTTGAGGGGTATCCTCAAGGACGATACCTCGGGCCGCCAGGTCATCGCGAATCTTATCGGCCTGAGCAAAATTCCGATTTTTTTTGGCCTCGGTCCGTTGCTGAATGAGGTCCTCGATCTCTTTATCCAGATTCTGATCTTTTGCATACGTGAAATTCAGGACGGTGTCGAATTTCTTGATCGTCTCCAACGCACGGTCACGCTCGGCCGCCGAGAGGCTATTCTCGCTTTTGAGCCGATTGATATCGCGGATGAAATCGAACACCGTGCCCAGGGCCGCCGAGATATTCAAGTCATCATCAAGAGCGTCTTCGAATCCCTGGCGCGCTTTGGCAATCAAGTCCTCGGCGGTACCATCGGACTCGCCCCCGGGATACTCACCAAGATTCGTGATAAAGTCGTTGTAACGCTCAAGCGCGTTTCGGGCAGCATCGAGTCCCTGGAAAGTGAAATTCAACTGCTGGCGATAGTGCGTCGAGATCAGCAAATACCTCACGGCCAGTCCGGAGTAGTTCATTTTCAGGATGTCGCGGAGGGTATAGAAATTCCCCAGTGACTTGGACATTTTCTTACCTTCCACAATCAGGTGCTCGCCGTGGAGCCAGTATTTCACAACCTGATGGCCGGTCGTTCCCTCCGATTGGGCGATTTCGTTCTCGTGATGCGGGAACATCAGGTCGACACCGCCGGTGTGGATGTCGAACCGCTCGCCAAGATATTGCATCGACATGACCGAACACTCAAGGTGCCAGCCGGGGCGTCCTTTGCCGATCGTCGTGTCCCAGTAAATGTCTCCATCTGTCGGCTGCCAGGCTTTCCACAGCGCAAAGTCCGATACCGAGTCTTTTTCGTATTCGTCGCTGGCTACCCGTGCGCCCGGTTTCAATCCAGCCAGGTCGAGATTGGCCAGCTGGCCATAGTGGGGAAACGACGAAATGCGGTAGTAGTAGTTGCCATCGACTTCGTAAGCATGTCCGTTCTCGACCAACACCTGAACCATTTTCACCATTCCGTCGATATGGTCGGTCGCATATGGGAACAGGTCGGCGCGTTCGAGACCTAAGGAGTCCAGGTCTTCGAAAAATGCTTTGACGTATTCTTCGATGAACTCCTTTCGCGATTTGCCTGTCTTCTGTGAATCACGAATAATCTTGTCATCGATATCGGTGATGTTCATCACATAGGTGACATCGTACCCTTTATACTTGAGGTATCGCCTCAGCAGATCGCCCCAAATGAAAGTGCGAAAATTCCCTATATGCTGGTAGTTATAGACAGTTGGCCCGCAGGTATAAATCCTGACCTTGCCCGGCTCCAGCGGTTTGAATTCTTCCTTAACTCTGGTCAAACTGTTCTTAAACTGTAGTGACATGGTCCCGGCTATCCTTCTGTCAGACTTTTCACGGTTTTGGCGTCGAGCTTCCTTATCAGCTCGGCCACGAGCTTGATAGTGTTGTCATAGTCGTCACGACAAAGAATAGCGTTATGACTGTGGATATATCGCACCGGAGGACCTATCACGATAGAAGGTACCCCGATCCTGCTCAAATGAATCCGTCCACCGTCGGTAGCTCCCCGTTCCATATAAGAAATATGGTATGGGATTTTCTTGCGTTCGGCGGTTGATGTCACCAGGTCACGGAGCTTGATGTTCGGAATCATCCCCGCGTCATAGATCAGCACAACCGGTCCGGCACCCATTTTCTCCGTTTTTGAGAATCCCTCCGGCGGGATATCCTGACCGATACCGGTATCAACAACAATGCACACATCCGGATTAGCCAACTGCGCTACTGTCTGAGCGCCTCGAAGACCAACTTCTTCCTGCACGCTGGCGGCGCCCAGCAATGTATTCGGGTGCGGCTGTCTTGCGAATTTCTTGAGCAGTTCCAGCACAATCGCGCAGGCTACCCGGTTGTCAAATGCCTTGGCCATGTACATCTTTGGATTGGCCATAATCATAAACTGGCTCTCAGGAATAATCGGGTCGCCCACTTTAATGCCGAGCTTCTTTTTGACGTCAAACTTCTCCAATACGCCCACATCAATGAACATTTCCTTGATTTCAAGGACCTTCTTCCGCTCGTCTTCCGGAAGCAGATGCGGCGGCTTGGAGCCGATTACGCCCACGACCGGACCTTTGGAAGTGATGATTCGCATCCGCTGCCCGAGCGCCACGTGTCCCCACCAGCCTCCCAGGGAGAGAAACTTGATATACCCTTCCTTGGTAATCTCTTTGACCATGAACCCGATCTCGTCCATGTGACCGATTACCAGTACCCTGGGATTGTCGCTCGAACCTTTCTTCGTTCCGAGAATGGAACCCATCTTATCGTACTCTACGCGATCGGTGATTCCCTTCATATGACGGGCCATGATCTTGCGCACTTCATGCTCATAGCCGGAGACACCATTGGCCTCGGTTAGTTCCTGCAGCAGTCTTTCGGAATTATCCATCACAGTTTCCCGATTTATGTATTCGTTATGCTTATCGAATTAAGATAGTGAATATACGTCCTTTATTCGGTTCCGTCCACCTAAATATCCAGATGCTCGCTCAGCTCGGACAGTGTCCGTATGGTTCGGGTGGATTCCGGCATGTCAGCCGGGTATTCCCTGACCGGCAGACGCTTCAAAATCGCCGGCATTCCGACACTGTTCGGCCCGAGCACGTCCTCGCGGTATCGGTCTCCGATGTACACACACTCTGAAGGAGCGTACCCGGCCTGATTCGCCGCGCTTATGAAAATATCGGGATGCGGCTTGCGCACACCGAAGGTCGAGCTGAAAATTGTAAAATCAAGGTACTCTTGTATGCCAAATCGCCTGAGCTCGCCCAGATGGGCTTCCTCCGGAAAGATAGTATTCGAAATGAGTCCGATAGTACTGAACTTTTTGCGGAGGCGCTGTAGCACTTCAAGGGTGTCATCGTAGACGTAAATCCGTTCCGCTACCGGCTTGTAATAAGCGTCGAATAGCCTGTCGAGAAAACCATTGTTTTCACTAATGTTCAATCTCTTGAGCAGCCTCTGGGCCGCTTGTGGAATGGTCCACTCCACGAGTTTCTCATTGGCCAGCTGGCGGTACTCGTTTTTGACTTCTTCAAACATCCGGCAGAATTCTTCGCCCTCGGGGAGCTCGAATCCGGACTTTGATATGAAGGCATGGACGTTCCGGGCGCAGAATTTTCCCAGTTCTTCCCATGAGATTGTTTCGTACTCGATCAGGGTGCAACCCAGGTCGAAAATGATCGCTTTTGGTTGAAGTTTATCCACGCGAATCGGAATCCTCTCCACCGAGTGCGGACTGAATTAATCTCTCGAGCAGACTGTCGAATTCGATGCCGGCAGCCTTGGCTGCCATGGGCGCCAACGATAGCTCAGTCATACCCGGAAGCGTATTAAGTTCCAGGAAATAATGCTTGTTGTCCGGGCTCAGAATAAAGTCGACCCGAGCAAGACCAGTGGCTCCGATAATTTCATAAATCCGCGCCGCATCGCGTTGAATGTCCGACGCCACGGCGTCATCGATGGGTGCCGGAGCTAAGTACTCGGACTTGCCCTTAGTGTACTTGGCCTCGAAATCATAGAGTCCGGCCTTGGGCCGAATTTCTACAAGTGGTAGCGGCGCGCCATCGAGCACCGCCGCGGTAATTTCGCGTCCGGCGATGAACTGCTCCACCAGCAGATTCGGAGACTCAGCCAATCCTTTTTCTATTGCCCCGGCTATCTCCTCCGCGGCATTCACTTTCGTCAGACCAATAGTCGAACCGCCGTCGTTCGGTTTTACAATTATGGGAAACTTGAACTTCTCGCTTATGGCCGCAACTACTTTCTCATCCACTTTCCTCTTGGTGAAGCGGTACATCGCCCACTGAGGGGTTGGGATGCCGTCAGCAACACACAGCCGCTTGGCGACCGCCTTGTCCATAGCGATAGCAGAAGCGGTCATATTCGAACCCGTATACTTCTTTCCGGCAAGCTCAAGAAGACACTGGATCATGCCGTTCTCGCCCGATCCACCGTGAAGCGTGACAAAGACAACTTCAATATCCCTGAATCCGGCAGAGCCGAGCGCGTTCGCCAGCGACCAGGTGCTGCCTTTTGATACCAGCGACTGTTTCGACGGATCCGACTTGTAGTCGATAAAGGAACCATCGGTCCCCAGCAAAGACTTTCCTGTCGAAGGATCGATGACGTACACTTTATGCCCGAGGCGGCTTAATCCCTTGTACACCGCCTCGCCAGACCTGAGCGATACTGTGCGCTCGCTGGAATCACCTCCGGCCAGAAGTAAAATTCTCATACCCGGTCTTTCCTCAACGTTTTAACTTTGTAGAGTATAAGCAACAGCACGAGCAATAGCAAGATTGGCCAGACAATCTTGTTGTAAGTCTCGAAGTAATAAACGATAGCATCCAAATTCTGAACCAGTTTCGCCGCGGCGTACATCACGAGACCGGTAAACAGCACATACGAGAGCAGCGAATATATTAGCATCTTACCGGCATTGTAGTCGCTGACTCCCGCGACCAGGGTGAGCGCTGAACGAAAACCTACCATGAACCTGGAGAGAATCAAAATCGGGGCTCCGTATTTTCCGAAAGCACGTTCGGCTCGGTGAATGTCGGCGACCGAAAACAGCCGGTAGTCTCTCTCGAGAAAGAAATCTCGACCGTAACGGCGACCCAGAGCATAAATGATCATCACCGAAGTCATGCCTCCCGCAACTATCAGATTGAAGGTCAGAAACAGATTCAGTCTGTCCACCGCTACCAGTCCGCCCGCCGCTACAATAAACGAGTCGCCGGGAAACGGCGGAAAGAGATTCTCCAGAAAACAGGCCAGAAATACCGCGGCATAGACCCATACTGGTCCGTACGTGAAAATCAAATCCAATAAATGGTTGATTTTGGCCGGATCTTCACCCATTGCGACCTATCAAACAAACCGCCATTGCGGCGATTCCTTCTTCTCGACCGACAAATCCAAGTTTCTCGGCAGTGGTAGCCTTTAGTCCCACTTGCGATGAATCGATCTCGAGTGCACCGGCTATCCGCTGTTTCATCTCCGGGATAAAAGGAGCAAACTTTGGACTCTCCGCCAGTATCGTGGCGTCGATATTCACAATTGTCACGTATCCTTGCCGGTGTATCAGCAAGTTGACCTCTTTGAGCAACTCAACGGAATCGGCATCGCGGTACTTAGTATCGCCGGGAGGGAAATGATGTCCGATATCGGGCAGCCCGGCCGCTCCCAGCAGGGCATCCATGATGGCATGAACCAGAACATCGGCGTCACTATGTCCGGCAAGTCCCCGCTCGTGCGGAATTGTCACGCCGCCGATTATGAGCTTCCGCCCAGCCATAAACGGGTGAACATCAAATCCTTGTCCGACTCGAAGGCCAGTCATCTTTCTCCTTTGCCAGAACAGCTTCGGCCAGCATTAAATCCTCGGCGTTGGTTATCTTGAAATTCGGCGAGGTCGGCTCCACCACCAAAACCTTGAAGCCGCGCATTTCCAGCAGTGATGCGTCGTCGGTGACCGCGCTTTCGCCGTCCTTCACACGGTATTGTTGATGCGCCCGCATTATCAAGTCATACTGGAAAACCTGGGGTGTCTGTGCCTGATAGAGGCCGTTCCTGTCTAGAGTGGCAATAATATACTCACCCTTCACTCGTTTTATCGTATCCGTAACCCGGGCGGCAATCATGGCCGCACGGGATGCCTGAGCTACACTCACTACCCGGTCGATGTCAGTCGGCGAAACCAAGGGCCGGGCAGCGTCATGAATAGCCACGAACCCGGTCGAGATCGGAAGAGATTCCAGCCCTCGCAGAACCGATTCTTGCCTGGTTTCACCACCTATGACAATTTTCGTCACCTTGTTGAAATCGAAAGGGTCGATAATTTTTGCCGACGTATGCAAAAGAAATTCTTCCGCGACTACGACCACAATCTGCGTGATACTAGCGGCCCGCTCAAACCTGCTGATCGTCCACGACAGCATCGGTCTTCCGGCTATAACGCGGTACTGCTTTGGGACCGGACCACCGAGTCTCTCGGACTTTCCTCCCGCTACTATCAAGGCCACAGTCTTCATATTTTTGTAATATACTTGTCACGAATCAGTCAAGTCAACCCGGCAATCGGTCGGTCAAATTCACAGGATGAGCATCGCGTCACCGTAGCTATAGAATCTGAACTTCTTCCGCACCGCCAGCTGGTAAGCTTCAAGAATCAGTTCCCTGCCGGCAAAGGCGCTCACCAGTATCAGCAGCGAGGACTTGGGCAGGTGAAAGTTGGTGATCAAATGGTCCACAAACCGAAACTGGTGTCCGGGTCTGATATATAAGTCCACCAGATCTGAAAACTCGAGAATAGCGCCGTCCACGGTGGGCGCTGCTTCGAGAGTCCGTACCGATGTTGTTCCCACCGCAACGAGTTTACCGCCGGATATCCTGGTTTGGTTGATACGATCAGCTACAACTTTTTCGATTGTCGCCATTTCCGGGTCCACTCTGTGCTCTTCAATCTCCTGAACGGAGACCGGCTTGAACGTCCCGGGGCCGACATGTAAAGTGAGTCCGGCAAATCTTGCGCCATTGTGTTTTATCTTCGCGACCAGCTTGTCGGTAAAATGAAATCCGGCGGTGGGAGCCGCAACCGCACCGACCCGATCGGCTCGCGCAAAAATCGTCTGGTACCGGGAAAGATCATCTGCCGTATCGCTGCGCTTAATGTAGTGTGGCAACGGTACATGGCCAAACTTATCGATTATCTCCCGTCTCGTCTTTTCTGATTCGAACGCCACCAGCCACCGACCACCCTCGACATGTTGTTTCAATACCAGATAGTGATCCTTCGGGGCGATTGAGTCGCCGAAGTATATCTTCTCAGCTTCGTCGAGCCGCTTCGACGGCTGTACCAGTGCCTGCCAGATTTCGTCCTCCCCCGACTCACGACGAACGAGGAAAACTTCAACCGAGCCTCCTGACTTCCTCTGTCCGTACAGACGGGCTTTAAAGACCTTCGTGTTGTTCACGACCAGCAGATCGCCCGCACTCAGGTGGCCGACGATATCGGGAAACTTGCCCATGGAAATCGCCCCGGTCGCACGGTCGACTATCATCAGGCGCGAGTCTTCACGATGTTCGGCAGGGAATTGCGCGATCAACTCGGGCGGAAGATGATAGTCAAAAAGGCTGATATCCATATACAATTATCGCAATTCAGTGGTTTCAGACGACAGGGGAAGTGACCACGGATAAGTCTCGCGCACGCTATCGCCACCGTCCCAGGAGATTGAGCACGAGAGTCAACAGCACTGAGATCACTAACATGGTGGCCAAAGGCAGGTATATGTGGACATTCCCCTTGGTGAAACTCAAGTCACCGGGAAGCTTCCCCAGCAGCGGAATTCGGTCGGAAAACAGCATGACAATTCCTGCAATGACCGTGATCACGCCGAAAATAATCAAAATTTTTCCTAACTGCGGCATCTCTGCTCCTACCGTAGCTTGAATAATACAATGCGGTCAATATATATCTGCGCGAGTGCCTTCTGTTCAGGCGTCAACCCTTTCGGGAACTTCTTGCCCTGAAGATGCCCTTCGAGCGCCTCCAGCGCCAGGCGCGTGTCATCAACGGTCAACATCTGGCCGGTCTCCCCTTTCAATTTGTCCCGAAAACGCAGCGTTTCATCCACCAGCGCCTTGAGCGCCGGATTGCTGTTGTTGGGGTCGTTTTCAAGAATCTGACCACCGAGCGCCTGGATCAGCAATTTGTAATCGTTATCGTGAATCATGAGCTTCTTTCATTCGATGTGGTTTCAGCGGGGTAAATCACCGCTTCTTCAAATACCTAAACACAATGTCCGCAGGATTGTTTACACGAATCTCAAGTCCGGTCGGCACTAAAACAGCGTTTGCTGGCCGCTGCCTCCGGGTAGTTTCATACCGAGATGTTTCGCGGCATCCTCAGACACCACGCGTCCACGCCTGGTACGTTGGATGAAGCCGATTTTCAGCAGATATGGCTCAACCATGTCTACGAGCGTATCCGTTTCTTCGTTCAGCGTTGCCGCCAGCGCCTCGATTCCGACCGGGCCGCCGTGGTAGTACTCGACAATAATTCTCAGCATCTTTCGGTCCAAATTGTCGAGCCCGAGAACGTCGATTCCCTCAGCGTCCAGCGCCACCGTTGCGATTTCCGGCGTTATAGCGCCATCCGCCTTGACTGACGCATAATCCCGTACCCGCCGAAGTAAACGGTTGGCAATGCGTGGCGTTCCGCGCGCTCTCCCCGCGATCACACTGGCAGCGTCATCGGTAATACTCGTCTCCAGCAGATGGGCTGAACGAATCACGATTTCCTTGAGGTCCTCGACCGGATAGAAATCTATGTGATAATACAAACCGAAACGATCTCGGAGCGGCGCGGACAGCATCCCCGCGCGGGTGGTGGCGCCGACCAGCGTGAATCTTTTCAGCGGCACATTGATGACTTTCGCGAATGCGCCTTTGTCGACCACAAAGTCAACCTTGAAGTCTTCCATAGCGGGGTACATGAATTCTTCGATAGTCGCTGACAGGCGGTGGATTTCATCGATAAATAGAATATCACCGTCTTTCAGATTGGTAAGAATACCCATCAAATCGCCGGACCGCTGGAGAGCCGGGCCGGCCGTCGCATAGATTTTTGTCCCCATTTCGTTGGCAATAATGTGCGCCATCGTGGTCTTGCCGAGTCCTGGCGGGCCGTACAGAAGTATATGCTCCACAGCTTCATTCCTGCCCCGTGCGGCATCGAGCGTTACTTCAAGTTTACCGCGTAACTCTCTCTGCCCTATGTACTCACGGAGCAATTTCGGGCGAAGCGATAACTGAACCGCATCTTCTTCCGGTGTAACCTGCGACCCGGTGACTATTCTTTCGCGTGACACTCAGATCGCTCCTCAGGCTCGTTGTTTGTGCTCATTAGTGAAAATCAATGATATCAGATCTTCTACTTTACACACTTTGGGGTTCATTTTGATCGCATCGGAAATCATATGCTCGGCTTCCGGTCGTTTGTACTGGAGCTGAAGTAAGACCTCCATCGCTTCTTTCTCCAGCGGATCAAGCGCTTTCTTGGAGTCTTTGATAGCCAACGGCTCTTCGGCACGCGACAGGGCGAATTTCGACGTTTTTCCGTGGAGCTCAGCGATAATCTTCTCGGCCAGCCGTCCGCCGACTCCGGGCAAATGACCAAGAGTTCCGGCGTCCTTCATTTCTATCGCTGTGGCTATATCCCGGATCGGAAGGGTGAGTGATTTCAGCGCTTTTTTTATTCCCATCCCGGGCACCTGGGTAAAAAGCGAAAAGAACTCCCGATCGACATTATCGGTAAATCCGACCAGCTTGGGGTAATGATTGGACTTCTTGTCCCCGGCTTCAATATAGTAAATCGTCTTGAACTCAATCTCCGAGCCGATGGTGCCGTTATCCTTCAGCCGGGCGGCCAACCCGGACGGCAGCAGAATTTCATAGTACACACCGCTGTTTTCCAGTAACGCATACTGCTCGGTTATCTGCGTCAGTTTTCCTCTGAGACGGCTGATCATATCACACTTGTACCGTGTAGTGGTGATGCAGGGTCCGGCAATGGCACAGCGCAACGGCCAGGGCATCGGCAACGTCGGGCGGCTCCGGAACTGTCGGAAGCGAAAGGGTCGAGCAGATCATCTGCTGGACCTGTCTTTTTGATGCCCTGCCGTTTCCGGTGAGCGAATTCTTGACTTTGGTCGATGAATACGGGAATACGTCTATTTCGGCTTCCGCTGCCCTCAGCAGCACGATTCCCCGGGCATGCCCCATGATGATCGCGGTCCTCGGATGACCATAGTGAGAATAGAGCTCTTCGATTGCGATGGCATCGGGTTGGAATTGCTTTACAATACTCTCCATTTCACGTCCGATCGCAAACAGCCGGCGGGACATCGGGTCAGAGCCAACCGTTCTTACCACACCGGCTTCGACTACTGTTATGACACCGTTCTCGTCATCGAGTACGCCGTAACCGGTTATATTCAGCCCCGGATCTACGCCAAGTATCCGCATGTTGCTAGATACTCGGAAACCCCTGAAATATCAATATAAAAACCCCTTGTCGCCTACTTTGTGACCCTCGTCTGGTCTTCATAATTTCATCGCAAGGTAAAGAAAAGATGTAACACCCGATAACAAATCGATGTTTATTCTCCCCATGAACAAGCCCGTCCGCCTTCTGAATAAGAATTTTGTCCTGCTCTGGCAAGGACAACTGGTCAGCCAGATAGGCTCACAGGCATACTATGTGGCCATGATGTTCTGGCTCAAACATCAGACTGAATCAGCCAGCCTTATAGGGTTGATTATGATGTTTGCCACCATCCCGGCGGTTGTGCTCAGCCCCATTGCCGGTACGGTAGTCGATCGCCATTCCCGTAAGTGGATTATCGTGATCTGCGACCTGTTAAGTGGCCTGATAATTCTGGTCCAGGCGATGCTCCTGTTCTTCGCGGCTGACAATACGGACCTGATAGTCGGTTCGCTTTTCGTGGTCGCCGTTTTGATGTCGATTATTTCCGCCTTTTTCCGGCCGGCGATTTCCGCCTCGATACCGGACTTGGTTCCCAGGGAGAAGCTGGCGACAGCCAACTCCATGAATTCGTTTTCGATGCAGATTTCGACCTTTCTTGGTCAGGGCAGCGGAGGTGTTTTGTATCGACTGCTCGGCGCGCCGGTGCTTTTTCTGGTCGACGCGATTTCATATATCTTTTCAGCGATCAGCGAAATGTTCATCACCATTCCGCAGGTTATCGCTCAGAAGAGCAAGTCCCGGCGGGAATTGTTTGCCGCTTTCTATCGCGACACGGTTGAGGGATACCATTTCATCTGGAAGAATAAGGGAATGCGCAACCTGTTTGTGGCGGCGGCGACCTTAAATTTCTTCGTCACGCCTATTCTGATTCTATTGCCCTTTTATGTCGAGGATTTTCTTGGCGCGCGTGAGGACTGGTTTGGCTACCTGATAGCAGGACTTGGGGCAGGCGCGATGCTGGGTTATCTGGCGGCTAGCACGTTAAAGACTCACGGGATGCGGCGAACCCGGCTGGTCTCCCTGTCGCTTATCGCCATGTCTTGCTGCTTCGGAGCACTTGGACTGATCAGCCATGCTCCGACCGCCCTGGCGTTGTTCGTTGTCACTGGAGTGCTCAACGGTTATTTGAATATCAATATCGCGACCATCCTTCAGCTCACCACCCCCTCGGAAATACGCGGGCGCGTCTTTGCGTTACTTGGAACTTTGTCCGGCGGTCTGGCACCGATCGCAATGGGTCTGTCCGGGGTGGTCGCCGATTTGCTGGACCGAAACATCCCTCTTATCTTCGGCATTTGCGGCGTGGTCGCGCTTATACTCTCGATTATACTTGCTTCCAATAAAGACTTCCGACTGTTCCTCGCTTATGAACCGGTTCGCGAGCCGGCAGACGCTTCATAAGTAAGCCAACAGGTCTTTAATCGAATCAAGAATGAGGTCCGGTTTGACGTTGGACTTGGCAATATAGTCGGTCCGGAACTTCCCCGTTTTTACCAGAATCCCCAGCATGCCGGCATCCTGTGCCCCTTTGATGTCGTTGATTATGTCATCGCCGACCATCGCGGCGCGGACCGGTTCAACCCCCATGTCTTCGAGAGCTAAGCGGAAAAAGGTCGGTGAGGGTTTGCCGATAACGGTCGCCTGTTTTCCTGTTGCGTGTTCCAGCCCGGCCACGAATGCGCCGATATCCAGCGCCAATCCGTCTTCAGTCTGCCAGAATCTCCCCTTGTGCAAGGCAACCATCTCGGCGCCATCCATAACCAGATGAAACAGGTGATTCAACAAATCGTAGTTCCATCGGTTGCCATAGTGTCCCAGGACAATGACCTCCGGGTGACGATCATCCTGCGGAAACTCGGCAAACTCCCGGGCGGTATCCTCTTCGAGAATAAGCAGACATCGCGGCGCGCCCATTTTTCGCAAGTACCGGGCGGCTATACGAGGCGGACTGAACACCTCGGGCTTGTCGATATTCAGTCCGAACGTGTGAATTTTTTCGTAAAGGGAATCGAACGACCGCGTCGTCGTGTTGGTAAGAAACCGGCAGGGGACTCCATGCTTCTTGAGCGCATCGATCGTCTCAAGCGCACCTTCTATGAGGTTGTCACCGATATACAGAACGCCGTCGAGATCGAACAACAGACCATCGACTGCCGGTAATGAAAATGGAGCCACGGCTCTTATGCCAGCTTTTCCAGAATCGCCTCGTCGATATCGAAGTTTGCGTAGACCTTCTGGACGTCGTCGTTGTCTTCGAGCGCGTCGTACAACTTCATCATCGAGTTAGCCTCGGATTCTGTCGTCAGTTTGACGGTCGTGGACGGAATCATCGTGATTTCCGCCGACACCATGGGAATTTTCTTAGCTTCCAATGCCGAGCGGATGGATTCGACATCAGACGGCTGAGAAAGGATTTCGTACGAACCGGAATCTGTCTTTATGTCTTCAGCGCCGTTTTCCGTGGCTACATCCATCAGAGTGTCTTCGTCGGCCGCATCGAGATCGACCGTAACCACGCCTCTATTTTCAAACATCCAGGCGACACATCCGCTTGAGCCCAAATTACCTCCGTATTTGGCCAGCAGATGACGGATCTCGGCTACCGCGCGATTTTTGTTATCGGTCAGGACTTCCATGTAAATTGCGACTCCGGCCGGACCGTAGCCTTCGTATGTAATTGACTCGTAAGTAACCCCCGGCAGTTCTCCTGTCCCCTTCTGGATTGCCCGCTTGATGTTGTCGGCGGGCATATTGGCCGCTTTTGCGGCGGCGATAGCAGTGCGCAGGCGCGGATTACCGTCCGGATCTCCGCCTCCGGTACGAGCGGCTACCGTCAATTCCTTTATTAGCCTGGTAAATATCTTGCCGCGCTCAGCGTCAAGTTTACCTTTCTTGCGCTTAATGGTTGCCCATTTTGAGTGACCTGACATTGGACTGCTCTCCTGTATCCTTACAACGTTATAAGCCTCAGAAAACTGAGGCGATTAATTTAATTAAAATTCCCTTCTAAGGCAAGCGGATAAGGTGAATTTCAGAACTATCACCAACCAACGACAGGTCTGGCAGCCGTTACATGCCAGTTAATTCGTTTTGAAACGGTCGCTAAAGCAGGCTATATTCACCCCATGGCATCAATCTTCACACAGATAATAAACCGGGAGCTGCCCGCCAAGATCTTTTACGAGACCGACGAGGTCATCGTGATCGCGGATCACCGTCCCAAAGCCCCGGTGCACCTGCTGATTGTCCCTAAGGCAGAAAGCAGGAATTTCTATGAGACATCAGAAGAAACTCTGCGCATGATGAATGAAACCGCCAAGGAAGTAGCCCGCCGCTTACAGATAGCCGACCATTTTCGTATTCAAATCAACAACGGGTTCGGTCAGGAAGTCGATCACATTCACTATCACTTCCTGTCGGATCGCGGGGCGGTCAATCTGAAATTCACCACCGAATAGGCGAAGCCCAGCTGGAGAGTGATGATCCCGAATTTCTGTTGGACAAAAGACAACCGGCGGGGTGTGGGGCTCCGCCGGTGTGGTCAATGTGTGTGCTTGAAGAGGGTTTTGTGTATCCTTACGCAAACCCATGCGTCTTTATCCGTAGGTCTAAATATGACGATTCCTTTCGTCTTTCAGGTACCGGTTGATACCGATAACCGTTCCGATTACTGAGCCTGTTCCAACCCAAAAATACTGGTCTATAGAGGCTCCGACTACAAAACCGACACCTGCGCCCGAAAGCATCCATCGGACAATATATTTAAACGCCTTAAACGGGTTCTCTTTTACTCTTTCACGGCTTTTCATGGTCTGCCTCTTTCCTTGTTGTCTTCTCTGTATTATAACGCATTACGGTCAAAAAAGTTCGGAAAATCTTACGAATCAACTACTTTCGCTCTCGGCCAACCGCTTACCGACCAACCGCTTTGCCACCGTATAAGCGCAAACACAGTAAAAGAAGCCCGCCCAGCTGGCGAGGCCAAACAACGTATGTTCGGGTACGAGATGATGCGGGTGGTAGGTGTGCATATACAGCACCCAAATTGATCCTGATACGGCCGCCATTAGCCCCCCCGCGAACCAGAAAATCAATTTGTCCATTCGCTGGCGTTCGGGCATAGCATCATCTCGTGGCGGAGCTACCACTCCTCGACCGAAAGTATAGACCATGACCGAAAGACCGATCAGAGTGGAGATATGCTGGGCGATCGTCGTGATTTGCATCGGGTGACCTAAAACTCGCGTGTAGCTTGTCAGAAAGGGCACCATTTGGGCTATCTCTCCCTGGGCATGGGTGAACGAATCCCAGAAAAAATGACTAATGGTGCCAATCAGCACCGAAACTATTAAAACGACCCAGTCCCTTGGACTGATCGGGCGGAATTTGGACGTAGCCAATCCGGAGAGGGTCCGGTCAAACGGGTGCGGTAGATTCTGGATAAGTGAGAGCTTGAAAAACCAGTGAAAAGCGAAGGAAAACAGGATCCCGGCCGGAAGGCAAAACAGAAAAAGACCGGCCCATGAATGGCTGAATCCTCGATTGACAGTGGTCAGCTGTAGAAAATACAGCAGATCGGGAGCCATCGCACCGGACATGAGCCCGGTCAGCGACAGGTAGTCAGGCCACATCTTCTTCAACGGGATTACTATGGCTGGATGCGCGGTAGTAAACGGCATGTTCTTTATAACGGTATTTTCCTGCCCGGTTTCACAGGTTTTTTAGCAGGTTGCCGATAATTACAGGACCGGAAGGAGAATATTTGGTAACTAATCGCAATTAAGTATTTGACAAATGGGTACATTTCAATAATATATGGGCGTAATACTAAGGGTGTATGAAAACAGCCCTCATTCAATTTTTAGAAAACGGCGAAAGGAGGTGTTACTAATTGACAGGCGTAAAAGTTCGCGACGATGAGTCGTTCGAAAAAGCCCTCCGCCGTTTTAATAAGTTTTGTGAAAAGACCGGAATTCTGACTGATATCAAGAAACATCAGCATTACGAGAAACCGTCCGAAACTAAGAAACGTAAGTTGGCCGCCGCAAAGCGCAAAGCCCGACGGCAGAAATATCTAAACGATATTTATTGATTTGAATCATGTCGCTTCTTAAGAAGATAGACGAGGATTTAATTAAGGCCCTTAAAGCCGGTGAGAAAGAAAAAGTCACCGTGCTCAGGGGCCTTAAATCTGACCTCAAGTATAGAAAGATCGAGAAACGGTCTGAGTTGACCGAGGACGATGTAATAGCTGTGCTCAACAGCAACGTCAAGAAGATCAAGGACTCGATCGAACAGTTCCAGAAGGGAAAACGCGAAGACCTGGTCAGGCACGAACAGGTGGGGCTTGCCATTATGCAGCAGTACCTTCCGGAACAGCTTGGAGCAGACGAACTCCGCGAACTGGTGAGACAGGCGATAGAAGAGAGCGGCGCGCAGTCTCCGCAACAGCTTGGCCTGGTCATGAAAGTCCTCATGCCCAAGATCCGCGGACGGGCCGATGGTAAAGAAGTCAACCGGCTGGTAAACGAACTGCTGGCCAAGTAGTACTTTCTCCCCCTAAATTAAAACTTGTTTCGCGTTTTGAGCGATTCAATATTCCGGCGTACGATCCAATAACCGATGGAGAATGGGTATGAACTGGATTGACGGGATTTTAATCGCATTGTTGCTGGTCGCCGTGATTATCGGCTCAAAGAAGGGGCTGATTCGCGAGCTGATGGCGTTCATAGTATTTTTTACGGCCGTGATTGTCTCTGTCAATTACATAGACAACTTCGCCGTATGGGTGCACGATCGGGTAGGGGGCTCACCCTTAGTGTCGGCCTTCCTGTCATTCGTCATTCTGTTGGCTCTGTCGTATGCCGTCTTCAAGATTCTCGGTATTATGTTTTACAAAGTGGCCAACTTGAAATCAATCGGTAAAAAGGACCAGATGGGTGGCGCGTTGATCGGATTCTTGCGCGGCTGGGTCGCCATAGGATTTTTGACCTTCCTGGTTTTCCTCTTGCCCATGCCTGACTCGTTCTTTTTAGCGTTCGACTCATCGTTCTTCGGGCCGGCAGTAGCCAAGACCATCCCGCTGATGTATAAGGGCACGGCAAAGATTCATCCCCAGAATCCGGATTTCATGCAGAAGGTGGAAAAGACCCTCCTGATGCCGGACCCCGTGGGGAAATCGTCCCGAAAAACTCCGGATGAAGACCGGGTTGAAGTGCATCGCGCACTCTTTCGCATGGAGAAATTCTTCTCGACCGATATGAGCAGCACGTAAAGTGGTTTTGCTTTCTACTCGAATGCTTTATATTACACCGGCCATGAGCCGGTTTTTTTATTGAATGTAACAGTTCGAATACCATGAATGAACACAGTCTCAAAGTTCTTGAATACCCGAAGATTATCGCCCTCATTCGAGGAAGGTGCCTTACCCCTTATGGGGCCGAATTGGTCGATAGGATCACTCCGCTGACGGATGCGGAAGCGATTCGCCGTCGTCAGACCGAAGTCTCTCAGTTGCGCGACATCATCAGCTTCGGCCTTCCCTTCCCCCTGTACCGTCTCGATGACACCCGCGAGCTGATCTCTCAGTCGAAGATCGCGGAGCATTTCCTGGAGCCGAAAGAGATGCTTCAAGTAGTCCAGCTCGTATCTGTGTCGATTGAGTTGAATCACTACGACAAGGACGGGCGCGGAAATTTCTCCTTAATCGCTGACTATCTCTCCCGCATCAGGGCATTCCCGGAACTCAAAACAGAGATAGCCCGAGCGATAGACGACGATGGCAACATCAAGGACTCAGCTTCAAAAGCGCTTCGCTCAATCCGGAGCGAACTGGCTGAGAACAGGCGAAGAATCGTGTCTCGTCTGGAGCAGATACTGTCCAAACAGAGTAAGCAATCCGGCTGGCAGGATGATGTCGTAACCATGCGGAACGAGCGTTATGTAATCGGTATCCCCACCAGCCAGTATCACACCGACCTGGGTATCCTCCATGACCGAAGCCAGACCGGTGCTACGTTCTTTGTGGAACCGAAAGAGACGGTTGAACTCAACAATAGAATTCATATGCTGTACCAGGAGGAGCGTCAGGAGATCATACGGATTCTTCGCGCGCTTTCGGCGGAAATCGGTAGTCGTGCCGAGGCGCTTCTGGAGAACTGCCGTCTGATAGGTGAACTTGACAATCTCCATGCCTGCGCCGGATTCTCCAAACAGATTGGCGGTGTCAGTCCGGTTATTCGTGATGACGCGATGTTTGACTTGAAGCAGGTGCGTCATCCCCTGCTTGTTGTTCAGTTCGGAAGCAAAGAGAAAGTAGTGCCGAACTCCCTTGGCCTCGATGACAGCCGCCAGGCCGTGCTGATTACGGGACCCAACACGGGCGGCAAGACAATCATGCTCAAAGCGATCGGGCTCTCGGTTTTGATGGCACAGTCGGGACTTCATATCTCAGCCGATGAGCACTCCGAGGTCGGCGTGTTCCGGGAGCTCTATGCCGACATCGGCGATGAGCAATCGATCGAAATGTCACTTTCCACCTTCTCGTCCCACATTACGAATATCATCGCCGGACTGAAGGGAGCGGACAAGGATGCTTTGTTGCTGTTCGATGAAATCGGCGCCGGTACGGACCCGCGTGAAGGAGTGGCACTGGCCGAGGCAATAATTGTAAATATCATCCTGCGAGGGGCGAGGCTGTTGGTCAGCACCCATTACTCCCAACTCAAAACACTGGCGATGGATTACCCGCAGCTCGAAAATGCGTCGCTGGACTTCGATCGTAAGACGCTCGCCCCGACCTACCAGCTCAAACTGGGCATACCCGGGTCATCCTACGCTGTCGAAATTGCGGGCCGTCTGGGTCTCCCCGAGGAGATTTGTCGGTCCGCTTCTTCCCTCCTGACCGGTGGAGAAAAGTCTCTGGATCGCTTGATACAGTCACTCGAAGAGGAACTCAAGGACGTCAAGCGGGACAAGACCGAGCTCTCAGAGAGACTGGAAAAGGCGAAAGAGCTCGAGGCGGAATTCCGCGCCAAAAACGACTATCTGACCAGTGAAGCCAAGACCGAAAAAGAGCGCTTAGTCTCGGAAACTCAGTCGTTTCTTGAGAAGACACGCAAAGATATCGAGAAACTGGTCGCCGAGATACGAACTTCGGGAGCCTCTCCCGATTCTGTCAAGGAGTTTCATCGAACCTTGAGGGAAGGTGAGACTTCCGTTTCCAAAATGAAGGAAAAGCTGAACCCGGCGCCAATCGATCACGCCGAATATCAGCCCGGGGACAGAGTCCAGATCGTTTCATTAAACCAGCAGGGAGAGATCGACACCCTTATCGGTAAGGATAAGGCGAGGGTAAAAGTAGGTAATCTATTCACCACGGTAGAAATCAGGTCGTTGCGGAAAATCGATCGTGAACCATCGCGTTCCGCCAAACAGGGCGCCAAGGCGGCATACGACTCCGGAAACACCGTCAGCCGCGAGATACATCTTCGCGGGATGACGGTCGAAGAAGCCAAAGAAGAACTCGATCGCTTTCTTGACCGGGCCGTGGTAGCAGGCCTCCAGCAGGTGTACGTCATTCACGGGAAAGGCTCGGGAGTGCTTCGCAAGATGCTTACTGAGTACCTTCGCAATCATCCGGAAGTCGAATCGTTGCGCCTGGGCAATTGGAACGAAGGCGGTGCCGGAGTGACGATCGTGAAATTGAAAGAATGATATGATCCCGCAGGAAACTATCGAACAGATTCGTCAGGCAACTGATATCGTTCAGATAATCGGTGAATATCTCCGCCTGAAAAAGCGCGGGAAGAACTACCTGGCCCTCTGCCCATTCCATACTGAGAAAACGCCATCATTCAATGTCTCCCCCGACCGCCAGATCTATCATTGCTTCGGCTGCGGTAAAGGTGGCAACGCCATAACGTTTCTGATGGAACACGAGAAGATGTCGTTCGTGGAGGCCGTCAAACATCTCGCCGCCAAAGCCAACATCACCATCCAGGAAGACCGACGTGATGATTCCCAGCGTGATCAAATGGACAAATTGCATTATGCGAATCAGGTCGCCCTGGAGTACTTCGGCAAGACCTTGAAGCGCACACAGTACTTTGAAGTACTCGACAAATATCTCCGCCGAAAAAGGCTGATAACGGACGAAGCAATTGATTACTTCAAACTCGGGCTCGCCGGGGAAGATTGGGAAGGACTGATTCGCTACGCGGCGACGAAGGACCTTACTATTGAAGATCTGGATAAGGCCGGCCTGGTTTCCTATTCCGAGAAGAGCAAGAAATTTCACGATCGGTTCCGTCAGCGTCTGATGATTCCCATTTTCAATTTGAGTGGTAAACCGATTGCCTTTGGCGGACGAACGCTCAAGAAGGGCGAGGCGGCCAAGTATGTCAACTCCCCTGAAACACCTCTGTACACTAAAGGTCACCTCCTCTACGGTCTCAATTTCGCCAAGGAAAGTATCAGGGAGTCCAGCGAAGTCTACATCGTCGAAGGCTATTTTGATCTGATCTCACTCTGGCAGGTGGGCGTCAAAAACGTAGTGGCGTCATCGGGAACCGCGTTTACCGCGCAACAGGCGCGGCTACTGGCAAGATTTGCGGAACAGGTGTTTTTGTTTTTCGATTCCGACTCGGCCGGACGCAATGCGGCGCTCAAATCCGTAGACTCCCTGTACGACGCCGGGCTGGAAGTAAAAATCATGGTTCCGCCGGAAGGCGAAGATCCGGATTTGACTGCTCGCAAGTTTGGCCACGACAAGATCGCCGAACTCCGCCACGACGCCGTGGGCTTTATTCCCTTCAGGGTACGCGATTTCGACCGTGAATCGGCTGGGATTATCAGCAAGGAAAAGCTTATCAAGGAATTCAGCAGTATTGGCACAAAAATAAGCGATCCTACCAGACGGACGCTGTTTTTCTCGGAAGCGGCCAACGCACTCGGAGTCGATAATGCTGTCTTCCGGTTAGGCCAGCCGGCATCACTTCAGGCACCAAGAGGACGGACGGCCAAAGCAAAAAGACACAATGCCGTAGAAGCAGGATTTCTTTCTCTTTTGTTCTGCAATCCAGGCTCAATCGACTCCATTTTCGAGAAGATTTCACCCGATGATTTCGATTCCAAGGCCTTTTCCCGCCTCTACTCCGCTGTCATAAGTCAATACCGCGCTTCGGGAATTATCGACGCCAGAAAACTAATTGACAGCGTCCAGGATTCGGAATTCATTTCACTAATAACCGAGGTTGCCTCGACCGATTGGGAGCCTGCTAAAATAGAGGAAGAAACGCGCAAGTTCGTCAGACTATTTGTCGATGAGAAGCTAAAGAGAATACGGTCCCGGCTCTACAAGGAACTGGCTGCGGCTGAAGCAGTTGGTAATTCCGAGCAGGCCGATAAAATCCTTACCGAGATTAGAAGTTACGGATTAGATGCTAAGAAGTCTCAAAATTGAAGATTTGGCCCTGGTTGAAAGCCTGGAGCTGGAATTTGACAAAGGCCTGACTGTGCTCACCGGCGAAACCGGAGCGGGCAAGTCCGTTATAGTCACAGCTCTGGCATTGGCATTGGGTGACAGAGCCGACCGTGAGTACATCAGGTTCCGCTCGGACAAAGCTTCTGTCGAAGCCGTGTTCGATATCTCGCGCCTCTCCCCCGAATACAAAAAAGAGTTCGGGGAATACATTGTCGGTGGATCGATAAAGGTGTTCCGGGAGTTTTCCCGCGATGGCAACTCGCGGGTCAGGATAAGTGACAAGTCGGCCACTCTTTCGCAGCTGAAGGCGATTACCGAGCCGATCGCTGAGATTCTGGGTCAGCATGCTAATCAAATGCTCATGAGCGAAGACAACCACCTTGATTTTCTCGATCACTTTGCTTCGCTTGACAGCATCAAAGGGTTGGTCGCTGAAAAGTATCGGGCCTGGAGACAGCTGGTTGATGAATACACGCTGGTAAAAGAACGCCGTGATCGTATGATCAAGGAACGCGAGCTCTTTCTGTTTCAAAAGCACGAGATTGAAAATGCTAAAATCTCGGTCGGAGAGGAAGAGGAAATCGTTGGCGAAAAACGGATTCTCGACTCGGCTCGCGCTCTGATGGAATCAGCATCGACCATTCAGGCGATCCTCGACAGCGACGACAACTCCATTCTTACTCTGCTGGGCGTGGCGCAAAAGGAACTGGAGAAGATGGCCAGGGTTGACAACAAATTGGAAAAGAAATCCGAGGATATAGCGGACCTCACCTACCAGCTTCAAGACTTCAGAAACTACATTGAGCAATATGGCGGCTCGATACAAGACGATCCAGCTCGAATCGAAGAAATCAATCTGCGATTGGACGAACTCTACAATCTGAAAAAGAAGTACGGCGGCTCCGAGCAGTCGATTCTCGATGCCCTGGCCGCGATAAACCGGCAACTCGAGGATACTCCTCCGGATATCGACAGTCATATCGAAAACCTCAGGAAGCGCTGCTCCACACTTTTTGATGAATACGCCCAGCACGCCCTGGCACTGTCTGACACGCGAAGAAAAGCGGCCGATTACCTCGAAAAACTGGTCACTAAGGAGCTCGCGGAGCTGGCCATTGAATCCGGAGGGTTTAAATTCGAGTTTCTCTATCAGGACGATCCGGACGGCGTGGTCCTGAACTCACGGGCAGTCAAGCCCGGCCCCAATGGATTGGAAACAGGGCGAATTCTGTTCTCGGCCAATCGCGGGGAGCCGCTCAAGTCGCTTGTTCGGACAGCCTCGGGGGGCGAAATCTCACGCGTCCTGCTCGCCCTCAAGTCGGCGGAAAAGAAAAACAACAAGCTCAAGCACTCTTTGCTGGTATTCGATGAAGTCGACGCCGGGATCGGCGGGCAAACTGCTATCGAAGTCGGCCGGAAACTGAAGAAGCTTTCAGCCGACAGCCAGATGGTTGTAATCACCCACCTTCATCAGATCGCTCGAGAAGCTGATCACCACTTCGTCGCCCAGAAGGCCACCGGCAAGAATAAGCGCACGACTATTGCCGTACGGAAGCTCTCGGAGGAGAGCAAGGACCGCGAGCTTGCCCGTATGGTAGCCCTGCCCAAATAGGCCGTATTCATCGGATAATCAAGCCTTTGGAATTCTCCGATTCAACGCAACCCTGCAGACACTGAACCGTAGATTATCCCTAACCCGGTACACAGAGCTGTTTTTGCTTGTCAAAGAACAGGTTAAGTTTTTTTCATGTTCCGGGTCGTGATTTTTGAATAATTGTCGGCTTGCAGGGTAAGTATGTCAGAGAAGGAAACAGATAACATGGTTACCGATACCGCTTTGATTATGAGTATTAAGGCTGGTGACAAGAAGGCCCTCGGAGAGTTGGTTGAGCGTCACAAGAAGCTGGCCTATGGCCTGGCCCTTGGCCTAGTCGGCAACAAGGACGACGCCCACGATATCTCGCAGGAGGCATTTCTGCGTATTTACCGTTCCGCCGGTACCTATGACAATACCCAGCCGTTTCTTCCCTGGTTCTACACGATAATCTCAAACCTTTGCAAGACCTGGCTGAAAAAACGCGCCAGGCGCGACAACAACATGGTCGACTATGAGTCCACCGACTATCTGCTGGTGACTACTGACAATCCGGAGACTTCTCTGGAGAAGCAGGAAGCCATCACGAATCTTCGCGCCGCCCTTATGCAGCTTCAGTACGACGATCGGGAGATTATCACTCTACAACATTTCCGAGGTATGTCGTACGAGGAAATCGCGTCGCTGTTGAGAATTCCGAGGGGAACGGTGATGTCGCGGCTGTATTACGCCCGAAAGAAACTCGCAAACCTTATGAGGCAATACTATGAGTAAAGATATGCGCGAACTGCTCGCAGGGTATGTCGACGGCGAGTTGTCGACAGAGGAGCGAAAAGCGTTCGAGGCAGAGCTTGAAAACAATCCCGAACTGAAAGCCGAGCTTGAGGAGTTCAGGAAGTTGAAGGAGGTTACATCGATGGTTAAATACGCCGATCTCCCGCTGGAAGTCTGGGAGAATTACTGGCAATCGCTGTACCGGAAGCTGGAACGAGGATTCGGCTGGATCCTGTTTTCAGTCGGCGCCATTGTTTTACTTTCTTTTGTTGTTTTCGAGTTCTTCCATGGGATGTATATTAACCCCGGAATTCCTATGCTGATAAAAGTAGGCGTCACCGCCGTGACTATTGGAGCGGTGATCCTCGCTGTGTCCTTCATCAGAGAGACTATCTTCGCTTACCAGAGAGACCGTTACAAAGAGGTAATCAGATGATTGTTACGACGTCAGAGAATGTTGCCGGCAAGAAAGTGTCAAAGACGCTTGGGCTGGTCCGGGGAAACACGATCCGGGCACGACATGTTGGCCACGATATAGCGGCAAAATTCCGTAACATGATCGGCGGCGAGATTGTTGAATACACCAAGCTGATGTCGGAGTCACGCGAACAGGCGATAGATCGGATGATTGCCGAAGCGGAATCGCTCGGCGCAAATGGGATTATCATGACCCGCTTCTCGACATCGGAAATGATGATGGGCGCCGCCGAACTGCTCGTCTACGGTACCGCTGTCATTCTCGAGGATGCCTGACAGATTTATCAACAAGCTTTGGTTCAGAAACTGCCGGCAAACCGGCAGTTTTTGTTTGCGCCAGGTCATTCTTGGACCAACTACTTTACCTGCGATCTTGACACCGGTATGGCTGGATCGTTTATTCCCCACTATGATTCACGGTGACAGCACAGGAAAATCAGACCGGAAGTTCGCTCTCCCCCGAGCCTTTATCCTCATTTTTGCCATTTACCTGCTGGGTATCGTGTCTTTTGGCCTCTTCCGTGTTTTCTTTCTGGCTAATTATTCGCAGTTCGTATCAGGTGTGAGCTGGTCGCAGATAGTTACTTCGTTTATCATCGGCTGGAGATTTGACCAGATAATCGTGCTGGTAATTCTGGCCCCACTTGTTCTCACACTTCCATGGGTGAACTTGCGCAATAGACTCCTGCGGATTGCCCTGATGTTTTACCTTACCGTACTATTCTCAGCCTCCTTCTTTCTGCTCTTCGCCGATGTCCGCTTTTATTCGGTTTTCGATGCTCACTTGAACTTTCTGGTGTATGAGAACATGTTCAACGGTCCTTTCGTCAAGGATCTGGTGCTGGCCGATCCGATGTTCTGGCTGTATACGCTGATCTGGGTGGCCGTTACCGGGCTCTTTGCTGTGACGCTCAGAAATCTCATCAAGAAATTTGCCGTCGTTCGTCTTACGCTACCGTGGTGGAATCGTCTCGGATATTTCCTGCTGTTTCTGATCCTGTTTGCCGCCGGAATTCGTGGAAGATTCGGGTTGGCTCCTATGGACTGGGGAGTCGCCTACTTCAGCCACAACCGCTTTCTCAACCAACTCGCCCTAAATGGAGTCTACACGCTCGGACGCAATATCTGGGAGCGGGACAATGACCCGCGACTGAGCAATATGCCGGAGTCTCAGCGGTTTCCTTTCGTGCCTGCCGGAGAGGCGCTCAAGACAGTGCAATCGATGCTCCACGAAGACAACGACGTGTGGCTTCAGCCCGACAGCAACTTGAGTCGTCGCACCTCCCAACCACCGTCGAATTTCGGATTCAAACCGAATATCGTTCTTGTGATAATGGAAACCTGGGAAGGAATCACTACGGGCGCCCTCGGCGACAGCAGAAATCTTACCCCGAACTTCGACACCCTCGCGGCCCACGGGATACTATTCACCAATTTCTATGCCTCCGGTACGCGGACGGCTTATGGTCTGGCGGCGACTATCGGCTCATTTCCAGCGATTCCGGGGCGGCCGATTCTCAAGCGATATAATGCCCATCACCCGTTCGTGACCCTCTCAGAAATCCTGCATCACAGAGGCTATACCAATGCTTTTGCTTATGGTGGGGATTTCGCGTTTGATAATATCGAGGGGTTCTTTCGCGAGCACAAATATGACCGGTTCTACGGCGAGGACTACTTCCCGTTTACGGAACGGTTCTCCAAATGGGGAATTCCTGATCGGATCCTCCTCGACCATGTGGCCGGGCTGATTGACTCCATTCCACGGCCGTTCCAGTTCACGGTGCTCACCCTGTCCAACCATGAACCGTATGACCTTCCGGATTCATCGGTGCGCCGTTATATGGACAGGGCGGACAGTTCCAAGATTTTCAACAGTCAGCTTTATGCCGATTACGCGCTTGGTACATTTTTCAATGAGATGCGCAAGAGGCCGGTAACCGACAGCACTATCTTCTTGTTCGTGTCGGACCACGGACACTATTCCAACAGTCCGTATCCGATCGAGCAGAAGTACTTTCACATTCCGTTTCTCATTTATGCTCCAAAACTCATCGGGGGCGGCGCGCGAAGAGAGACGCAGTACGGGGGGCAGGTGGATATTCTCCCAACCCTGCTGGCGTTGCTCGGTGGCGACTATGTCCATGCCAGCTGGGGACGGAACTTGCTCAATCTTCCGGTTGGTGACAGCGGGTTCGCGGTCTTAAATGTCCTCAACCGGATCGGCTACAAAGAAAGCCGCTACCTCTATTCCGAGGACGTGGGTGGCGTGATCGGATTTGAGGTCCGCGATACTATCATGGTCGCTCCCAGCAACCTTGACAGTTCCGATTTCACCGGACTGGCGTACGTCCGAGAGCGGCTGCATCGCTATGTGCAATTGGCCGAGCAGCTGTCCACACCTGCTAAACCTTAGCCGGTTATTCCAGACTTCCTATGTCTTTCTCGACTTCCTCGAGGACCTCGCAGGACTTCACGAGTTTCTTCATGTTCGTGTGGTCAGGATAGAGCGGACGGTCTTCGTCGAGAAACTCCACATACTTGCGCACCACCTGCTTTGCTTTGCAGGTTCCTCGGCCAAACTTATAGTCGCGGAAATCGAGTGCCTGCGCGGCCGCCATCATCTCAATACCCAGCACACCATAGGCGTTATCCAGTATCTGGAAATTCTTGATGGCCGTATTCATGCCCATTGAGACAAAGTCTTCCTGATCGGCCGCCGCCGGGATGGATTGAATCGACGCGGGCATCGATAAGATGCGCTGCTCGACAATCAGTGAATCCGCAGTGTACTGGCTCAACATCAGGCCGGAGAACATCCCGGCCCCTTTGGTGAGAAAGGGAGGCAGACCGACACTGAGAGCCGGGTTGTTCAGGCGGTTCATCCGGCGTTCGGACAGCACTGACACCATGGTAATCGCCGCCCCCGCCATGTCCATCGGCAACGACACCGGTGTTCCCTGGAAGTTTGCTCCTGAGAGCTGGATGTTCTCATCGGGGAAAAAGACGGGATTATCGCCCACCCCGTTCAACTCGATTTCGACTTGCGATCGCGCGTACTTGAGGACATCGTGAGCCGTTCCGATTACTTGCGGCGTTGAGCGCATGGAGTAGGCGTCCTGTACCTTATGTTCTACACGTCCTTCGATCAAATCCCCGCCTTCGGCGATTTTGCGAATCGCTTTGGCGCTTCGAACCGCGCCTGCAAAACCTCTGACTTCGTGCAGCTTGCTCGTATACGGTCCCATATTTGCCTTGAGGGCTTCAAGTGACATCGCCGTGGCAATCTCCGCCTGCTTGAGCCATCGATTGGCATCATAGAGAAATATCGCGCTCATTGCCGTCAACACATTTGACCCGTTGATAACGGCCAAACCGTCACGAGCCTTCAGTCCCGGCACCGCAATTCCCGCCAGTCGGAGCGCTTCATCTCCCGGCAGCAGCTCACTCCGGTAATACGCCTGCCCTTCCCCCATCATGAGCAAGGCGATTTGTGCCATCGGCGCAAGATCTCCACACGCGCCAACCGAACCCTTCTGACAAACATACGGTGTCACCCCGCGATTGAGCATCTCCACCAGCGTTTGAGTTACCTCGACCCGTACTCCGGAATTCCCATGAGCGTGCACGTTGATTCGCCCGGCCATAGCGCCCCTGACGTATTCCAGCGGCATAGGGTCGCCGATGCCGGCGGCATGATTGTAAATCAGGAACTTCTGGAATTGCTTTACCTGGTCGTCGTTGAGTACCACCTCCGAAAACTCTCCGATGCCGGTGTTGACTCCGTACATGGTTTCGTGCGCCAGAATTTTCTTTTCAAGCATTGCCCGACACTTGTTAATCCGTTCGATGGCGTCCGGGTGCAGCTCGACCGGCTCATTGTGCCGGGCAACGCGCACGAGCTTTTCGATTGTCAGTCCCGATCCATCCAATACGATAGACATATTCTATACTCCGTCGTGTACTGTTTATGGGGAAAAAGGCGGACCATCCGCCGATATATGGTGCTTTGACCGACTAGAAGGAACGAACTAAGTGTCTTGAAGACCTGAAGCTGAATCGGGGGTATAACGGGTCATGACCTTGGTGACAGGCCGAATCACCCTGTCGGGCTGAGATGCCCGAAATATGTTCCTATCCATTGACCTACCTCCGTTTCTCTGAAAGAAAGATAGATGGGAAAAAGGTATTGTCAAATTAATTCGGCTACCTGATATTCAGAGCACGATGGAACAGACAATTCTGACGGATTATTTCGCTACGGAGACATTCGTGGCTTTTGATACGGAAACTACCGGAATGTGGGCAGCGGTCAACAGGGTGGTGGAACTCGCCGCGGTGAAGTTCAGCCTGCGCGAGGGCGAAATCGGTCGATTTCAGTCGTTGATAAACCCGGAGCGACAGATGCCGGGTGAGGTGATTGCGATTCACGGCATTACCGATGAGATGGTGGCTGACTCACCGAAGGTCGACCAGATTCTTCCCGCTTTTCAGCAGTTTTGTGGAGACGCTATCCTGATCGCTCACAACGCACCGTTCGATATTAGTTTTCTCGGATATGAGATGAGCAGGTGTGAACTCAGCTTCGGCGACAATCAGGTGCTTGACACGGTGGACATATTCCACCGATTCTTCCCCGGCTTGCCTTCATATTCACTGTTGAATCTGATAAAGCATTTTGAACTGGCATCGGTACAGGAACACCGAGCTCTCAGCGATGCTCTTTTCGTCAGGAGTTTGTTTGAATTAGCCGCCCCCAAGTTCCCTGCTGTTCACCGAAGAATCGATTTCAAGAAATTCCTGACCGTTCACTCAATACAGCATTGGGTCGATGAGACAGCGTCGCTTCCCGATGACTACTCGGATTTGAATTACGCGATTGAACGGAAGCTCCGTGTCGAAATTGTGTACAACAGTACGGTCCAGGCATGTTCGACGCGCATTATTCAACCCCGTCAAGTAGTCAAAAGAGGAAGCATCTTCTATATTCACGCTTTTTGTGAACAAGCGGTTTCGGAGCGGACATTTCGTCTGGATCGGATAGCTTCGTACCGGGTTATTGAACGTGAGTAGCGTCAGGCTGACTCCGAATTATCCAACAAAGCCAGGAACTCCTCCGGCGATTTGCCAAGACTCATTTTTTCCCACCGGCACATATCATCAGAAGCAATTCCCATGAGGTACTTGACTTCGGCATCAGCTTCGAAGGCTATGGCGTAGTGCTCCAGTGTAGCTTTGCCTGCCTCACTTACGACCGGGGTAAAGACTTGCGTTGGCCTAATGAGAGCCATGAGCAGTGCCGCCGCCCGGCCCACATATTTGTCATAAATCACCAGGGGTTGGTTGACGGAGGTCCTGACGGCGAGGAATCTGCGAAGAGGCATGACTGCTTTGGCACGAGATCTGAAGATTATGCGGCCTTCAGCCAGTATCACCAATGACCACGTGCTCTGTTTGAATCTCTCAAAACTGTACATCGGGGCTCCCAGTCTGTCAAAACAACATCACAGACACCTGCAATACAAAACCCCCGCGTATGCGGGGGCGCGAAATCTTGGTGGAGCCAGGGAGGATCGAACTCCCGACCTCTTGACTGCCAGTCAAGCGCTCTCCCAGCTGAGCTATGGCCCCATGGCAGAGGTATATGATAGTCATTATATCGGTCATGTCAACAGATTATTTTCCCGTAGAAAGTAACCGGTTCTGCCGGGTGAGGGAGAAAAGCAGACTCACGACCGCGAAACCGACGGCGATATAGATAACCCGGTGATAACTGCGGATGAACGCAATCTCCTCACTAAGTCCGTCGCTTTTCTGCGCCTGAAAGTAGGAGAAGAGCGATGTGGTCAATGCAACTCCGACCGACATGCCGATATTTCTGGTCGTCGCCAGTATCCCCGAGGTCACGGCACGCTGCTGTTCGCTGACTGCTCCCATCAATGCCGATGAATTGGGCGTGCTGAATATGCCTACGCCCGCTCCTACCACGACCAATGAGATTATGATATACCAATTAGTTGAATCGACTTGAAGGCCGGCCAACTGAAGCAGTCCCAGGCCGAGAATCAATACACCCGCACTTGTGAGGAGCCGGTATCCGATCCGGTCGGAGAGCCGCCCCGAAAACGGAGCCATGATGAACATCATTATGGGCAGGATGATCAAAAACATGCCAACCTGGCGAGGCAAAAACAGTTTAATCTGCTGAAGATAAAACGGAACCAGCAGCAGCACGCCCGAGGTTGCTATGTACAGAAAGACCATAGCTCCAATCGCTGATGTGAACTGTCGATTTCGGAAAATATCCAGTCCGATTAAGGCCGTGCTAACGTCCGATTCGTATCTCAGAAAGGCCACAAACGACAACACCGACAGAAGCGCGGTTCCCCATATGCGTACGTCCGAGATGTGGTAGTCGTTAATCAGCGAAAGCGTCAGGGTCCCCAGTACGAGAGCCAGAGTTATGCACACTACACCCTTAATGTGAATCTTCTGCTCGGTGCGAGGTGCAGGCATGAGGCTGAAGTATTTATAAGTCATGTACAATCCGACGAATCCAATCGGCACGTTAATGAGAAAGAGTGCTTGCCACGGCCAGATACTCAGGAGGAATCCGCCCAGCGGCGGACCTATCATGAACCCGGCCGACACCATCATCACGATCAGTCCTAATCCTTTTCCCCGTTCGTTCGGTGGGAATATTGTGGTAACCATTCCCGGACCGACCGCGGCGAACATAGCGGATCCGGACGCCTGAAGCACCCTTGAGGCAATTAACGTGTAAATGCCTTGACTGAGCGCGCAACTTGTCGATCCGAGTATAAACAGGACAAATCCAAATCTGTAAGCGAACGAGTACCCCCGCCGACCCGCCCAGGCGCCGAAAGCCAACATGAGTGAGATGAGGGTCAAAGAGTAAGCCAAAACCAACCACGCTACCAAATCAATTGAGATATTCAGGTATTCTGAAATGGTGGGAAGCGCGACATTCAATATCGAACCGTCGAGAGTCGCCATGAACGTACCAATCGCCCCGACCGTAAAAAGCTTGTATTTGTTCTGATAGACCGGATTAAATTCGGACACCGCTGTTTTCCTCTAAGTTATTGAACAAAAAAAGATTGACAATCAACCGCGAAACCATAACCTTAATCTCCGGGATAGTCAACCGGAAACATCCCTGAATTATAAAGTTAAACAACTGATGCCAAAAATCGTCTCTAAAATGGCTGAAGTCAAGTTCGCGAACCATGATTAGATCAGTTCCCGAGCTTGTGGAGTTGTTTCTGGGTGGCGACGACAGTGCCTTTGCCGAACTCGTCGGCCGATTCCAGAAGAAGATATATGCGTTGGCCTATCAGGTACTCGGCAACCATTTGGATGCCGATGAGGTTGTACAGGAGACCTTTGTAAGACTCTACCGAAAACGAGAGGAACTAAAGGAAGTAAAGTACTTTACCAGTTTCATCATTCGGATCGCCACGAACTACGCTATCGACTTGCTTCGTAAGCGCAAGGGACACAGCGATATTGGTGACGACTCCACATCCTTGGCGGGCGATATTCAACTCGATCTGGCCCGTCGGGTCAGCACCCCGAGTGAGGATCTGGATAACAAGCGAATAATGGAGGAAATAACTCGGGCCCTTGATGAGCTTCCCCCCCGGCAGAGAATGACAGCTATCCTTCACGATATCGAAGGTTACACCAAAGCAGAGATTGCCGAAGCGTTCAATTGTCCCGAGGCCACCGTCCGATCAAACCTCCATATCGCCCGTACTAAATTGAAGAAGATATTGAAACAGCGTTTAAGAAAATCGAGTCACAAGGAGTAGGGAGTAGAAATGACATGTCGAGAAGCACTGCTTCTCCTTGACGATTACGTCGACCAGGAATTGTCCCCCGAGCAGTCGGAAGCAGTATCGGAGCATCTTGCGGATTGCCCCGGCTGCCATGCGGAATTCGAGGCGACCATAAAGGTCAAGGAGTTGCTGCACCGCAAATCAGTCTATAGTCCAGGCAAGGATTACTGGGACGAGACGTCCAGCCTGATTCTTGCCCGGACGGTTGAATCCAGTTTTGAACGTACTCCGGTTACAGCTGTCGACCGGGCCACCCAGAAGCAGGCGTTCGTTCGCGCCATCGTTTCTGTTTTTGCATCGTTGATTATCCTGTTTACTGCTTTGCTTGTCGGTTCGAGCAAGGGACCCGGATTTGTGCGTCTGACCTCGCCCGAGGCGCCGCTGTTCAGCGTTGCGCCGATCGAAGACATGGTTGACAGCGACAACGCAATCATCGTTACCAAGGCCGAGCGGGTCAATCAGGCCAAGGGAATGCTCCTGATGGGCTCTCCCGGGTTTCTGGGCAGGTTTGCCCTCATGATTGAGGTTGATAACCTGTCGAACTGAGTAGTTGTACGAACACCAAAGCAGGAGAAAGATATTGCACAGAATAACCGCCATCCTCACGATCGGGTTGGTCTGCCTTCTGGCAGGCAGTTGTTCTCAGGGGGAAAAGAAAATCAGCCTGCGGTTCCGGTATACGCCGGGCATGAAGCTGAGCTACGAGCAGTTATCGAAGCGAAACGGAAAAGTGATGGAACGCGATTCGGTGGTAAAACTTGACACGATGTCCTACCATGTCGCGATCAGCCAGGAGGTTCTGCGCTTCATCGATGATAGCACCGCCGAGATTTTAGAACGTGATGAATTCAAGTTCGTGCGGCCAAGTTCCAAGGACAGCGTCGGCAAACCGGACACGGTGAGCGAAAATCAGGAAGTGACTCTCCAGATGCTCGCTAACGGCAAAATTGTTAATTTCAAATTCGCCGATAACAGCAATCTTTCGCAGATATCATACATCAAGAACTACTACGAGCAAGGTCTGCCGATCTTCCCGTCGGGTGAGCGTGCTCCCGGCTACAATTGGACACAGACGACCAAGGTCGTATTACCGGACGAGAGCATGGAAGCCTCAACCACCTTCATGATCAAGTCGCTGGTACGCGAGGGAGGTTACGATTGCGCCCTCATCGAATATGAAGGGAACATGCTGATTCCAGTCGAACCGGACCCGTCAGACTCCACCAAGCGGAGCGGAGTCGATCGCATCAAAACGACGGGAGTGCTCTATTTTGCTTATACCGAAGGATTCGTGGTTGAGCAAAAGGAGAACTGGAAGATTGACGGTGACAGAACACAATTGAAAGGCGGCAAGATGGTCGCATATAAGATAATGACTGATTACGATGTCGACTACCGGCTTGTCAAGGTGGAAGGTCTCTAACTTTCCGAATCATCCTGCGAAATCATGGAACCGGCGGATTTTCCGCCGGTTTTTTTCTTTATCCGAGCTAATTGAGCGTGCAAATTGCCATCTGTTAACCGACGACTGGCTGGAAGGCGGACCGGATCCGATTGAAAAGAGCCATTATTATAATAATCGATGCCTGTGGAGTCGGTGAACTCCCGGACGCGCCGGCTTACGGCGACGACGGTTCATCGACTCTCCCCCACGTGGCCGAGGCAGTCGGCGGCCTTCATATGCCGACCTGTCAGCTACTGGGGCTTGGCAGTATCGTACCGATTCTGGGCGTCCCCCCAGAGCCTCAGCCGTCCGCGGCATTCGGCAAGATGACCGAGCGGTCGGCTGGCAAAGACTCCACTACCGGGCATTGGGAGATCGCCGGCCTCATTACTCCACGGCCGTTTCCGGTCTTTCCGCAAGGCTTCCCCGCCGAACTGGTCAGCGAGTTTGAAAGACGGGCGCGCGTTAAAACGATCGGCAATATCGCCGCGAGCGGAACCGAGATCATAAAGGAATTGGGAGAACGGCATTTATTGACTCGAGCGCTTATCCTCTACACATCGGCCGATTCCGTGTTCCAGTTGGCCGCCCACGAAGAGCTCTACCCGCCGGATCAACTATATGAAATCTGTCGAATCGCACGCGAGCTGCTGACGGGAGAATTTGCCGTAGGTCGAGTCATCGCCCGACCCTTCGTCGGGACTCCTGGAAACTTCACACGAACGGCCCATAGAAGAGATTTCTCCCTCGAACCGCCGGACGACACGCTTCTTGACGTATTAGAGCACAGCGGCAAGTTGGTCCTGGCGATCGGCAAGATATCCGACCTGTTCGCCGGTCGCGGTGTGCACAAAAAAATCAAGACCGCGGACAATGCCGAAGTTATGGACGCGGTTATGGCGTCGGTACGCGACGACTATAAGCACAGCCTCGTTTTTGCCAACTGTGTCGACTTCGATGAGAAATGGGGACACCGCAACGATGAACACAGTTTTGCGCGGGGACTGGAAGCATTCGACAGACAATTAGGCATGCTTCTGCCCCTGCTGAGGGCCGATGACGTGCTGATAGTAACGGCCGACCACGGGTGCGACCCTACCATAAAGACATCAACCGATCATTCACGGGAGTACGTCCCGTTGATAGTGTACGGGGAAAAGGTGCGTGGGGGCGTAGACTTGGGGACGCGCGAGTGCTTTTGTGACGTGGCGACATCGCTCGCCCAGTGGTTCGGGGTGCCGGAGTCGTTTCACGGGAAGTCGTTTCTGTCGGATATTCTATCCGGGGGGGTTCAATGAACAACCTGCCGACCAATCTCAATATCTTTATCGATCACACAATTCTCCGGTCCGATGCTACCGAAGCTGATGTACGGAAAGTATGCGAAGAAGCGCGAACGTGGAGATTCCACTCTGTAGTGGTCAACCCGGTCTGGGTTCCGATGGTCCGTTATGACCTGCGCCATGCCACCGTGAAAACGGCAACTGTTTGTGGATTTCCCCTGGGAGCGAATCGCACCGACATAAAGGTTGCGGAAGCCTTGAAAGCGGTAAGCGATGGCGCGCAGGAAATCGATGTGGTTGCTAATATCGGGTGGTTGAAGTCGGGTGACTATAGTTCGGCCGGCGATGAATTGGCCGAGATCAAGCGTCGAATCCCATTCAATATTATACTGAAAGTCATTATCGAATGCGGGTTGCTCTCAGAGGAGCAGCAGACCGCTGCGGCCCGTTTAGTGGTTGAGTCGGGCGCTCAATTTGTTAAAACCTCGACCGGCTTCTTTGGCGGAGTAACCGTGGAGCAGGTACGGCGATTGGCCGAGGCAGTAGACAAACAAGTTGAAATAAAGGCCGCCGGAGGGATCAAGACTGCCGAACAGTGTCAGCAGCTGCTTGAAGCAGGAGCCCAACGACTGGGATCCTCAAGCTCGGCGGAGATCATGAGCAGCCTCGGTTCCGCTGACAATGTGGCCCATTGACCGCGGATAATCGCTTCTACCGAATAGGTCGGCCTTTCAGAATAACTCTCGCACTATCAAGGGATTGCGTGAATGTGGTTGTTTTGGTAGCCTAATCTTTGTATTTTAAGCTATGAGCGATAAGAAACCGGTAGATAAACGTCCCTATATCGGCATGCACTTCAAGTGCTGTAATCTATACTCCAGGATTTACCTCAACAAGAGCGGTACGGCGTTTGTAGGTTGGTGCCCCAAATGCGCGGCCAGGACGGAAGTTAAGGTATCGGCCGACGGCACCAAGGACCGGTTTTTTAGCGCCGGATGATAATCGGCACAACCAGAATGGGTATTTTGAAATCGAAAATAGTTGTTGTACCTCTCGGCGATGTGGACTTCATGCTGGTCAATAAACTGGCCGCCGACCTCGGACCGGTCTTCAACCGGTCTATCGATATTCTCAAGGGGATGAAGATGCCTTCGGAGTCGCAGAACGTAATCCGCAACCAGTATTACGCCATGGTAATTCTGGCCAAGTTAGAGCGACTCAAAGCAAACAGCCGGGAGAAGGTACTCGGGGTGTGCGAAGAGGATCTCTATCTTCCGGATGAGAATAATATTCTCGGCTACGCCGACACCCTTTCGGGCACTGCAATCGTGTCATTGTACGAGATTCGCCAGGAGTTCTACGGATTGCCGGAGGATGAAAGCAAAGTTTACCCGCGTCTTTTCAAAGAAGCGGTGCACCAGGCGGCCCATCTTTTTGACCTGTCCCCGTGCCGCAATCCTCGGTGCGTGCATTATTACAGCCAAATGATGCCCGATATAGATAACAAGGGGGAGAAATTCTGCGACATCTGCCGACGGCAGCTCACCGGACTTGTCTGAACCCCGGGGACACTGAATACCATCTATGAATCTTGACCAGCTCATTGACCTGCTGAAGTCTGACCCGCGCATCAGCGAAAGCATTACCAGTTGGAAGACCTATCCCCCGCAACCGGCTAAGTACGCTGATTTCCCGGACACTATCGACCGTCGCATTGTGGCCACCCTGCAGGCTCGCGGCATATCGCGGCTCTACACGCATCAGGCGGACGCTATTAGCGCTATCGAGCAGGGGCAGGATGTGGTTGTGGTCACGCCTACTGCATCGGGTAAAACGCTTTGCTATAATATCCCGGTCCTTGACAGAATCATTAAAGACCCCAACAGCCGGGCATTGTATCTCTTCCCCACCAAGGCGCTCTCGCAGGACCAGCTTTCCGAATTGTACGATCTGATCCAGAAGCTTGACGTGGATATCAAGACGTACACATTCGATGGCGATACGCCTCAAACTGCACGGCGCCTCATCCGTTCGGCCGGCCATATTGTCGTCACCAACCCGGATATGCTCCACGCGGGAATACTCCCCCATCACACCAAATGGATCAAGCTCTTCGAAAACCTGCAATACGTTGTTATCGATGAGATCCACCATTACCGAGGCGTATTCGGATCTCACCTCGCCAACGTCATCAAGCGCTTACAGCGGATCTGCCGGTTCTATGGCTCCAATCCGACCTTCATCTGTTGCTCGGCCACCATTGCCAATCCGGACGACCTCGCCCGGAGGATTATCGGTCGCGGTGTTACCTTGATTGCAAACAACGGCGCGCCGTCGGGTGAACGCCATTTTGTGATATACAACCCTCCCGTCATCAACAAACAGCTCGGCATCCGGAAGTCGGCAGTCAACGAGGCAGCCTGGCTGGCGGCGACATTTCTTAGACATCGTGTGCAAACAATTGTATTCGCGCATTTCAGGCTATACGTGGAGGTCCTTCTTACCTATTTGCAGCGAGAATTAAAAGGCTCCTTCGGTGAAGGGATCTCAATAGCGGGATATCGCGGCGGTTATCTCCCGAATGAACGGCGGCGGATCGAGGCTGGTCTCCGTAATGGCAGTATCACCGGTGTAGTGTCCACCAACGCACTCGAACTGGGTGTAGATATCGGCTCACTCGACGTATCGATTATAGTGGGATATCCCGGAACAATAGCGTCATTGTGGCAGCAGGCCGGACGGGCAGGCCGTCGAAGCGGCACGGCGGTCACTATTCTCGTAGCGAATTCCTCGGCTATCAATCAGTTCCTTTGCTCGGAACCGAAGTACATATTCGATCGTACTCCTGAATCAGGCATTATTGACCCCGACAATCTGGTCATTCGCACCAACCATCTCAAGTGCGCCGCCTTCGAATTACCATTCGATGAAGACGACATTATCGCCAAAGACGGCACCAAGCAGATACTGGATTATCTCGCTGAGTCACACGTCATCCGCAAAGCGGGAACCCGTTATCACTGGTCTTCAGAGATTTATCCGGCCCAGCAGATTTCGCTCAGGTCTGCTTCGCCTGATAATTTCGTAATCCTGAACGAATCCAAAAACTTCGAGGTTATAGGCGAGGTCGATTACTTCTCCGCTCCCATCTTCTTGCATCCCGAGGCAATTTATCTTCACTCGGCCGAGCAGTACCAGGTCACCAGACTTGACTGGGAAGGGAAAAAAGCGTACGTGAAGGAGGTCGATGTTGACTACTACACCGACGCTGAGACCAAAAGCGAGCTAAAGGTGCTGTCGGTGAACGAAGATCGTACATTTGACGACGCAGTGATGAGCAATGGTGAGGTGACGGTTACTAATGTGACTGTGCTATTTAAGAAAATAAAATTCCAGACACACGAGAATGTCGGCTCCGGCCAGTTGAACCTCCCCGAGCTCGAAATGCACACCACTGCCTTCTGGTACGCGTTCCCCGGAGATATCATGTTCCGCGTTGGGCTGAGCGGGTCACAGTTCGGCGGATCGTTGCGTGGACTTTCGAACATTCTGGGGAAAATAGCCCCGTTGTGGGTGATGTGCGACACCAGAGACCTTCGTTCCATCTCTCAGGTACGGGCCCCGTTTACCGAACGCCCAACCGTTTACATATATGAGAATATACCGGGCGGGGTCGGCCTGAGTGAGAAGCTGTTCAGTGAATACGATCGGTTGTTCGAGGCTTGTCTTGAACACGTCAAAAACTGCCCCTGCCACGATGGGTGTCCCACCTGTATCGGTCCACCGATGGAAGTCGGCGACGGTGGTAAGCAGGGTGTCATCAAACTTCTGGAGTTCATGCTGGCCTTGGCGCCAGTGTAGAACTATCTCAGAGCTATGCCTTATCGAAGAATTTATTCCTCAAAACAGGGGTGCTTGAGATCAGATTCAGTCTTGCGGCGAACTTTACATCATCACCAAAACCCCGCTCTCGCAATTCAAGACCACTTTCGGAATCCCACAGCAGCGATTCCAGATTCCTTTTGTGATGTTTGAACGCGCCCTCGAATACCAAGGCCTCCGCGGATTTAGCGCATGAGAGATGCGCGACCACCGCACCCGCCCCCAGTAAATCCTCTATAGCATGGCGGATGTCGTCATCGTGAGTCGGGTCAGCTACCTGCTCGCCGCATGCGAGGACGGTAATCCCCTTTCCGGTATCGAGTGAGAGTTGCTGTACCGTCTCCGCAACTGCCCGGGCGTTGATCAGGGAGCCGAGGAGTATATGCGAGGAGCGATGAGCCGACTCGCAACATGAGGCTCCGTTAAGCGAGTACAGCACGATTCTCGTATTGGGAGATACATCCTTGAATGTAATCGGCGACAGCGAGTACTTACCCTTCCTGGGGACTTCGGATCGGCCAACCGCGAAATGAGCGTCATGGCGTATTGCCAGATTTCTGGTCTCTTGCCGGTTGGTACATGGGTAGATTTGCGCTCCTCGATCCACGGCCATCGCGGTTGCCGTCGAGAAGCTCAGCGTGTCGACCACGACAACAATATCGCCGCGTTCGGCGGCCAGGCGTCCCCCACGTCGTCCCCATTCTATATGACACAGCGGCGTCACACAACATCTCCCGTCGATTTAGAATCGTTATACGCCGGCCGTCGAGCTCATTCGCCCGAGCAAACCGCAGTCAGGCAATCTCAAGCAGTTCGATTTCGAAAATTAATGTCTTCCCGGCCAGTGGATGATTGGCATCCAGGGTGACACTTTCACCTTCCATTTTTGCAATCACGACATTGACCGTGCTGCCATCCGACTGGCTCATCTGAAGCTGTTGTCCCATTTCCGGTACGATATGCGATGGGAAATCGGATTTCTTTACCTCGACCGTTAAATCGTCGCGATACGACCCATAGGCCTTCTCCGGAGGGAGCGTCACTTTCTTTGTCTGACCTACCGTCATGCCCAGAATCCCCTGTTCGAATCCCGGAATTACCTGAGAACCACCGAGGGTCAGTTCGAACGGTTCGCGATCGCGCGATGAGTCGAATACCGTACCATCTTCGAGCTTACCCGTGTAATGAACCTTGACTTTGTTTCCATCTTTTGCCTGATCCATAATTGAACCTCCAGTAAGTAGTGGTCGTTTTTCAGGTCAAGCAAGAGTGGAACCGACCAGTCCCAGAATCACTTCACACCGAAAACAGGACTTGCTTTTGTCAGCACTTCTCTACATAGCAAAATGACCAAGGGAATGCAACGCTTAAATGCGGCTTACATTCCCGGACATTTGATTCGGTTATTTGTCCGCGACTACTGCGACGTAGTTGAAGAGTCAACGACACAACTTTGTTCAATTGCTCGTTGTAGTTGAGGAGGCAGATCCAGTTTCGCTAACAGAAACGTACTTCGCAAATTCGCCATCGTCTCCCGACAAGCCGCGTCCTCTCCCTTTTGTTGCTGCGCGTGCGCCAGGATTACGAAAGCATAAACATACGCGGATGCCGCCCATCGGGTTGCCGGAACCAACACCTGTGAGGAGTCATTGTATCCTCGGATGACATAATTTCTATACAGATTCTCACGAATTACATCTGCGTCCCCGGGGAGCCCCGGTGACGGCATCAGTCGTTGCACGATGCCCTCGGCCCGCAGAAACGGACCCAGCCACGGTACGCTTGAACTCGTCAGGTAAATAGGACGGCGCCACTTATTCTCCCGAATCATAGCCAGTAGTATCTGGTCGGAGACGATCAAATACTTGCCGCCGAATGTTGGCGGGACGGTCACAACCATGGAGTCAGGAATGTCGACGACTGTCGGCAGGCCGAGCAGAGCCGCATTATCCGGTACCGGAAAAACGAAGGTGCTGTCATGCCATGGTCTCGCTGTCAGTGAATCGATCATTTCGTCAGTCAAGGCAACCGGGAAATTCTCGTGCTTGTCCATAATTTCCCGAAGATACCATGGCGTGTTGAACAGGTTCAAATTACAGACTGTGACATCGGTGCGGAATCCCTCGACCTGCTGGAGATACCACGGTATCCAGGTGTCGTTGTCGCCCGATGTCAACAAGATGGCATCGGGAGGAAGCGCCGTGAGGTAATTACGAGCCGTATCGTAAGCAAAGAACTGTTTGGAACCATCTTCGAGATGATAGTTGCGCCAAATCTGGTTGACAACACCCAGACCAATGAGCGCAGCCACTGCCAACACAAGAGCTCGCTGACCAAATGTGTGGTCACAGCCTAACCAATAGAGAATATAGGCACAGCCATAGGCTATCCAGAGAGCAAATATCACTAATGATGGCAGGTAATGACGGTCCAGTGAACGGACAAAACTTGGCGGCTGATTCAAATAAATCACCATGCCAAGGCTCATGAATACAAAGAGCAGGGTGAGCACCGCCGAAAGTTTCGGATTTCGTCGCCAGCCAATGATGAAGCCGGCGATGCCGAAAAGGCCGGGCAGCAATCCGAGCATGTTAAGCGGACCATGCACCGTCAGGAAGTTCGCGCAGAAAATGTCCAGATAGTCCTTCACCTGATATCCCCAAAACGCGGCCTTACGAGGAAACAGGTTCACCAGGAATCCACCTCCATATTGTGCAAGTGAGACATAGTCCCAGAATCGATCCAAATTGCTCGGGTCACCTATGTTTAGATATGGTTTCGCCTCTGCGATTGGAATGAGCAGTAAATGAAAGGCCAGCCCGAGCGCCAGGCCGACAATTAAATTGAGCCATGCCTTGATCGACAGATAGGTCCTTGGTTTCAGGATCAATACGGCGACCAGAAATGCAGGCAGCATGAGAGAGTTGGTGCGGTGCACGCTCACGTCGAGGCCGAACAACAGCATGACCAAAAACAGCCAGATGCCGGAGTCCGGTGAGCCCGCCTGTTTCCACCAACTGATAATCGCCAGGAGTATCAAGCCGGTGAACAATGCGGTCAATACGTACGGCGTGTATCTGGTCGCATAGTCCCACATAAGTGGCGATGCGGCGAACAGCATTGCTCCGAGCGCGAGTCCGAGAGGTGCCGATAAATTGTTCCCTCCGGCCGGCGCGTTCACTCTCGAGCGCTCGACGCCGACATTCAACAAGCGCGATGCCGTAAAGGCTACGATTATACTGGTAACGGCCGCCAACACTCCCGCCAACATATGGAGCTCGACTACTTTGTTGACCCCAAGCGGAAGCCTGGTCACAAGCCATCCGAGAATGGTCAGCAGCAATGATCCCGGCGGTGCGGCCACCCCAAGGGTGCTGGCCGCGAGACTGTACGCCCCGTCATCCCACCACGTCACGGTTGGATACATAGTGAGTACATATAGAATTAGGGCGAGAAGCCCGGTCCCGGCTGAAAACCACCAGATGTGCTTTACCGGAATGATTCTCAATCTGTCTTCTTGATCCTGCGAAAAGACCGTCCTGGTCATTGAAGCGCACATGTGTCCCTCCCCGAAATTGCCTTTTGTTTTACGTCTCGCCGGTTTTCGATCTGCCTTTCAGACTCATCTTCGTTTTCTGCTCCAATCAAGTATCGGAATGGCGATGCCAAATACAAGAGCAATCACTACCGACGTATGCCAGCTGAATTTCCCCTGTCCTTCAATGATCAGATTCCAGAGGAAAGTCAGCGCCGAGTGGATGACGAACACGATGACAAACGCCATGAGAAATCTGTTAATGAGCGTAATAATAAGCCTGGAGCGATCCACCTGACGATCCTTGTTGAGACAGACATTTTACTTAATATATCCATACACAAACAGCGGGTCAACCGCTCAGTTGCCGTCGATCGATCGCTATGGCGACGAATCCGTGTCCCGCGAGAGCTTCCACTGCTCCATTACGTCGGCGAACCTTTCATCGATGTGATGATTGAACCACTCATCTATGATCGACTTACGGAATCGCCACTCCTTGCCCAGTTTGGCCGCAGGAATTTTCTTTTCCTGCGCCCAGGTGTAAATAGTCTGGGGCTTGACCTTGAGGTACGCCGCCACCTCTTCAAGGGTCATGATATCGGTCTTCACTTGGTCTCTCCCGAGTGTGGCGGCTTAAGCAGCGATTCCAGAAGAGAATCGGCGGCTATTGAATCAGTCTCCGACATATTCGCGGTTGGCGATGTCGGCGTCATCCGTTGGGACTCATCCTGCGCACTCTTACCTTTGGGTGAAGCCAGTTGCTCAACCGAATATATGAGCGCGGTATAGAAATTCCCTTCGTATGTGCGGAAAAGTTTGAACGGTTCATCCCGATCCCCCATAAACGGTCTGAGGTTCCAGGCGAGCTGCACTCCCACGAACGCGATGATCACGATCCAGAACCTGAACACGACAACGCCGGTGCGCGGGTAAATATTCTTCTTTTCACACGAATATTTGAGCGCGTCAACTATGGTCTTCATGCCAAAAATGCCGGAAAATACAAAAATCCCTATGTGAAGCAGCTGGATGAAATAGTAGTTGCCACCGGTAAGAAGGAAGAACACGACAATCGGCACGAACGACACCATGATGGCAGCAGTCAGCATGAATCCGGCCAGTATGATGGACACCATCTGGTGGATCTTCAACTTTGACCCGAGAATCAGCTGGATGATAAAGAAAGCCGGAAAGCAGATTATCAGTACGAGGGTGAATAAGACTACCACTTTTATTCCCGCGACGGCCGCCTGCAACACGCTGTTGTAAATTCCCATCACGAAACCGTAGCCAAACGCAAATAGAGCCATCAGCAGAAATTGGCTGCCAATTCGCGATGCCGCCCCTTTTGATTCGATTAACTTCTGTTGAAATTCCTCCCGATTTTGAAGGACCGGGAAATACGCCAAAGAAAACGTGTTCGATAAACTCATAGCTACCTCCGCCTGTTTACCTGCTTTAGTCTATCATAGTTACTCCTCTTTGTCAACTGTTTTCTTATGTTTATTACTGTTTATTATTGTTTATTGCATAAATCAAAGAAAGCAAAGAGCAGGGGTGGCACTCTCCTGCCCGTTAAGTCGCGAATGCGGCAGAGGCCACGTCAGGAGGCACTGGGGACTGGTTCGGTAACCGGTTTAGGTTCACCCACATCAACCAATTCCGCCACAACTGTTCCATTATCCTTGGTGAAGCCATAGACAGTCACCGTCAGACCAGGCTTGAGATACTTGAAGTCAAACAATACTTCTTTGGTAATGGGAAGGAGTCTGGCTTTTGTGCTTGAAGTTACAACGACCAACTGATCGCTCTTCCCTATCACGAACACGGAGTTTGCTGCGTCAATCTTGATAACATCGCCAATCAGCTTGGTTTCGTAGGACGGTTTGCTGGTCTCACCACTGCCGAACGATCCCGGTCCGGTCATTTGAGCCGAAAGGTCAGATTGAATCGGTCCGGTTGGGCTGTTGTGCGAGCAGCCGATGGCGGTCAATGCCATTGCGATGGCGATGACTGCGGTACCTGTGAACAAATTGAGTTTCATGGGCAATACTCCCGGTTTACGTTAAGAAATACGATGTTTGTAGGCTCAATCAATCCATGATGGCCTTTACTGACACAGAAACCGGTATTATGAAATTCGTACAGGTGGTGAGCAGAATATCCGAAAACCGGTGTCGCAAGCTCGCAGTCAATTATCTTGACGGACGCGGTCGGCACGGTTTCTTGTATAAGAGAGATACAACGATTCAGAAGCAACCGGAGGTGATGGATGGACGCCAAATTCAAAATCGAATTTCAGGAGAAATGGCAGAGATATTTCGCAAAGGCAGACCTTCCCATAACATTCTATTACAGCGACAATGAAAGCGGAGTTGAGCGCTCCAGGGCCGCCAGAGGACATAGCTGTCTTATCTGTGATTTGGCCAGAGTGCGCAACGGCAAATCGCTCTGTTTTGACGAGAATGCCATTGGATGTACAGGAGGGAAACGCTACTCCGGTTTCTCCCAGGAGCTTCGTCCGAATTTCGAGTATTTCCTGTCCTGCGGTATAGAAGGCGAGCTCGAAGGCGAACGGTATGTTAAAACGCCGGCCATGGTCGGCGAGCGATTGCAGCAACAACCACCCCTTGTCGCGCCGTCGAAATATATCGTTTTCAAAAGATGGGATATGTTGACTGAGCAGGATGATCCGCTGGTGGCCATATTCTTTGCCTCGGCCGATACTCTTGCCGGACTATTCACGCTGGCCAATTACGATGACATGCGGTTGGACACCGTGGTCGCCCCATTCGGCGCCGGCTGTTCATCGATTATTCACTGGCCGCTTCAGGAATCAAATTCCGGTCATCCCCGGGCGGTGATCGGCATGTTCGATGTCAGCGCGCGTCCTTGTGTTCCTGCCGATGTACTCACCTTCGCTGTGCCGATCATCAAACTGCGCCAGATGACGGCCAACATGGATGAGAGTTTTCTCATCACCGAGTCATGGAAGAAAGTGCGTACGAGAATAGCGGGAAAGGCGTAGGAAATACTTCCGCGACTTCTTGCGCTACACCGTTCCCTGACTGACCTTCATCACTGACCGGAAGCAGGCACACAGCGTGACAATTGTTACCAGCGGCACCACCGCCGCCAATGTCGCTGTGATCACGATCGCCCATCGCCAGTTGATCGGAGAGCCCGACACCGCAACCGTCACACTTCCAACCCAGAACAGAAGCAGAGTGATCAGGTACACGATATTCAACGTAAACGCCGTCCCGAGTAACCGCGGTCGCTGCGGCTCTTGTTGATAGCGCATTTGCCCGAGCGCGAGCAGACTAAGAATCGGAGTGGCGAGAACGAAGATCACCTCACCGGCCAAAAGCGGCAGGGTGAAGTCGCGGTAAAACGAAAAGAGAACCAGAGAGAGAAGGAATGCGATGTTGACGACAATGGCCACCTGTCTCATGTTACCTCCCGGTAATCGATATGTTGAGTCGTTGGTTGTGTCGATGTCGCTATGAAAGATAATCTCAGAAACCGTGCCGACCAGTAACGTGCCGACGGACAATACCGGATGAAAAACGTACCCTTATGCTCAGTATGGTCTGAATTGACCATATTGTCAACAGAATTTTTCAGACAATGTGGGCCGGAATGGTCGGCTCGCTAACCGGTCAAATACATCTGATATGCAACCCGTTGATACCCCAAAAGAAACGCCGCCGGAGTCTCCTCCGGCGGCGTTCGGGTTCCCAGCCATCGTAATTCTTCAGTGTGTCTTCTTGTAATCCTCAAGCACCTTCAGAGCATAATCAATATCATATGCCGTATGATCAGCGGCTATCTGGAACCGAATTAACTGATCACCTTTCGGTACTACCGGATAGTTCAGCCCGGTGGCCAGGATACCGTTCGCCCGGAGGAATTTGACCATGTCACGGGTACGATCTGTGTCCCGCACCATAAGCGGGGTCACCGGATGCTCACCCGGGATAGTTTCATAGCCAAGGGCCAGCAGGCCCTTCTCGAACTTCCGGGTCATCTCCCGAAGGTGCTTCAGCAGTCTCTTACCATCGGCCGACTGGAGCAAATCAATCGCCACGGACGCCGCGGCCGCTTCTGATGGCGTGATAGGATTTGTGTAAATATAGAACGGGTTCTTCTCGCGAAGGTATTTAATCACCGCTTCGCTGGAGACGATATATCCACCGTTCACGCCGAATGCTTTACCCAGGGTGGCAACGAGGATATCGACGCCGTTGGTCTTATACAGCTCTTCGGTCCCGCGGCCTGACTTGCCGAGTGCGCCGACACCATGCGAGTCATCGACCACGAACACCGCGCCTCGCGGAAACTTGTCGCTGTAGCTTTTGACAATCTCCGCCATTTTGTCAAGTGGGGCAGTATCGCCGCGCATGCTGAAGACACCATCGGTCACCACCAGCACACCTTCGCACTGTCCGACCGATTCCGCGATCTGCTTCTCCATCGTCTTGAGATCCAGATGGGGATAGATCTTCTTGTCCTTCGGCCGGGCCAGCTTCATCGCATTGATTATGCAATTGTGATTCAGTTCGTCCGACACGATTATCGTCTCGGCCGTCGTGAGTGTGGCGATTACGCCCAACACCGAGGTATACGCCGCCGATGTCAGCATGCATGCTCCACGCTTGTGGAACTTGGCCAGCTGCTTTTCAAGCTTGGTGTGGACATCATACGTTCCGCTGATAAATCGCACCGCGCCCGGTCCCACGCCATAGCTTTTGGCCGCCGCCTCTTCGGCCTTGATGACTTTTGAACGAAGCGCCATGCCGAGATACGAATTGGAGTTCATGCGAAGGTACTCCTTCTTGCCGCCGCCTTTGAGGAATACCCGCGGTCCTTTCTTGCCTTTCGGCTTCTGAACCTTGACAACGATCGCTTCGTCGCCTTTGGCCAGTCCGTTCTTTTCAAGCTCCGCGACTTCCGCAATCAACTGTTGTTCAAATCTATTTAACGGCATGGGGTTTCTTCCTTTTGTTGTTGTTCGATTTTACCTTGGGACTCTTTTTGCCGGCCAACTGCAGCGAGATCTTGTCCAGCATGTCCGCCACCATTGTCACCAGATCATATTCGGGCTTCCAACCCCATTCTTTCCGGGCACAGCTGTCATCCATGTAGTTCGGCCAGGAATCAGCGATCGCCTGGCGAGTCGGATCGATCTCATATTCGATGGTGAATTCCGGAATGAACCGCCTGATCTCATTGGCGAGGATCTTCGGAGTAAAATTCATCGCCGTTACATTGAACGCGTTCCGGTGATCCAGCTTGGCGTCGTCCGCCTCCATAAGTTCAATCATGGCGCGAATGGCATCCGGCATATACATCATATCCAGCGAAGTATCTTCCTTCAAGTAACAAGTATACTTCTTGTGCTTAATTGCCTCGTAGAAAATCGCGACCGCATAATCAGTCGTGCCGCCACCCGGCTCAGTTTCGTAGGAGATCAGACCGGGGAACCGAAGCCCCCGGGTATCCAGACCGAACCGCTTATGGTAGTAATCGCACAGGAGCTCCCCGGCCACTTTGCTCACGCCGTAAATGGTATCCGGGCGTTGAATCGTGTCCTGCGGTGTATTGTCTTTAGGAGTAGATTTGCCGAATGCGCCGATTGAACTGGGGAAAAACAGCGAGCAGTGATACTGCCGCGCCGCTTCAAGAATGTTATAAAGCCCGTTGATATTTATCTGCCAGGCCTGACTCGGGCGGGTCTCCCCTATCGCGGACAACAAAGCCGCCAGGTGGAAAATCGTATCCGCGTTGTAAATCTGCATGACGCGGGTGATATGATTCGGATCGAGAACATCGAGAAACTCAAACGGACCCGAATCCCGGAGGTCCTTGTCGGTGGGCATGCGGATGTCGGTCGCGATGACGTTGTCATCGCCGTAGTGCTTGCGAAGCTCACGGGTCAACTCAGAGCCTATCTGGCCGTTTGATCCGGTTATCAGTATCCTCTTCATCTTGTCTTACCTCTACAGTCGTTACGGACAGCCCCGGCACCACCGGCTCAAGCTGCAGTGATTGTACCAGTTTTCACAAAGGATAATTAACCCGACCGCGGTGGAAAGTCAACGGAAAAGGGAACGCTTCTGGAGCAAAATGAGCAGCGGTAACCCTATCAGGTAACAGGAGATAAGTTCTCCGATCCCGACCATCTGGACGGAGAACCAGTAATTGAAGCCAAGCAACGGCGCCAGGTAGACCGATACTCCCAGCGCGTTAAACACGACCGGTGGCAAAGGCGCGATGAGCAAGTTGGGATTTCGGCCTTTGAGCTGAACCTCCATCAGATACATATATGTCAGCAACGCGGCGAGCATCAGACCCAGACCGGTTAGATCCATTTTCAGGTCCGCATCCTGTTTCATCATGTACCATCCGACCACAACTAAAATCAATGAAAGTACTTTCATCATAAAACCGAGCGGTCTGCCTTCGCTGGAATCCGAAGACACGCGCACGGCGAAAACCATCGAGATGAAAGCCAGTATCGTGAGTATCACTCCGGTCATGATCTTGAAATCGATAGTAAACTCGGTCAACAAATAGATTGAGCCCAGCCACATAAACACGAGCGGGATGCCCGCAAAAAGTGTCGTATTTCGGTTTGACGAGAGCCGGGCCGAATACCGGGTGGCGATAGCGGCGACCAGCGTGATGAGCGGCCCGAACACGATGTCAAGCCAGCCCATTCCTCCGAAAACATTGGCCAGCACGCATCCCACAAACAGTCCGGGTATGGCCGCCCGCGTCAGAAAAGGCAGGACCGTCAGCGCTTCAGCTATTCGTACCTGGTAGACGCCGAATGATATTGGCAGAAAAGCCAGGCTGAGCACGACATAAAGAGCTGCGATTAATCCTGCGATTGAGATTTCCCGGATTTTCAGGGATTCCATGAGGCCAAGAAATGCCGCCCGATGTCCAGTCGTCAACATTTAACTGTATATCGATCCAAAAAACTCACCGATACGGGCCAGCCGTTCCCTCAGGTCTTCAGGGGCCAGCACCTCCGCCTCATCGCCAAACCCAAGTATCCATCGCTGGATTTCCTCGATCCCCCTGGTAATAATCGAATACCTTACGGAACCGTCACTGAGAATTTCGACAACTTCATCGGGGTGGTGCGTGGTCGACGCAATGACTCTGGCGGCCGTTCCTTTGAATCGCACGATTACTTCGATCGGTTCGCCGCTGAAAACATTCCAGCTTCCCGCAAAATATGTTTCCGGTTGAATCTGGGGATCGCGCGTAAAGCGGTCGGTCAGGATTTCCAGTTCGACAATCCGATTAATGCGAAAGGTGCGAAAGTCCTCCCGAAGATGACAGTAGCCGACGAAGTAAAACGCTCGGCCACGGAAGATGATGAAATACGGATCGACCATCCGCTCAGTCAAACCTGTCCGGATTGACTGGTAGGTTAACTTGATCTGCAGCTCTTCCGAGATTGCCTTTTCAAGTTGCCCGTAGAATTTCTCCCCGATTACGCGTTCGTCGGATGCGCTGATGTCTATGTGGGTGATGTCGGTCTGGTACTTCTTCTCCTGCCGGACCTTGTCGGGCAAGCAGTTCTCGATTTTCGCGCGAACCCCGTGATAGATGTCGCGGTACTTGTCTGTTTGAATCAACGGCGATGACTCCAGCGCAAGTTTCAGCAGATTGTATTCGTCGAGATTGAAATTCAGCGGCGGGAGGAAGTTGTCACTGGCCAGTTTGTATCCGTTGTCGTAGAAGATCGGAACGTTCATCTCCGAAAGCGAAATGATATCGCGGTAGATCGACCTCTCTGTCACCCCACATTCCTCGGCCAAACGCAGTGCATTCATGTTTCGGTGCGTTCTCAACAGATTGAGGATATGGAGCATCCGGTCGTATTTGCTCATGCCCATGTCAAAGGCCTCCTTGCCCGCTAATATATGAGTTTTCGCTGGATGGTAAAGCGAATATGGGATTGTCCCCATAGATTGCTTCTTTCCCCTCGTAAAACCGGTCTGGCGCCTGGCGGTTGCCCTCAACTAACAGACTAATAATCAACAAGTTACAACGATCAACCGACGTGGCACCACCTTTGCAAAAGTAGTGAGCGAGGCAATAGAAACAGTTAAGCATAGAGGTTGAGTATGGCAAACAAACGAAACAGACGCAAAAGGAACGAGCCGGTTAATTTCTGGCATTCTTTTGTGTTCAAATTCAGTTCCCGGATGCTGCTGGGCCTGGTGGTGGTTGTCGTCTTTCTGACACTCACGCAGTGCACGGTGAAGAAACCGGAAGCTCCGACCTGGAACACAACATTCGTAGTTCCCGTGATAAACCGAACTTATGGCATGCAGGAGCTGATCGATAAAGTGGATCAGAGTGAAATACTTATCGATTCTTCCGGCGGTGTCGCCTTTTCGGTGACTCGCGACCTGGATACGGTTCGTCTCGCCCAGTCGGATTTATCGACGGATAACCTGGCCTACAACTTCTCCCAGTCGATCGGCAAGGTTAACATTCAGCCACCGAGCGTCCCATCGTCTTCGGTCAGCCTGAATCTGTTGACAGCCGGATTGGCCACCGATGCCGGTGGCGGCATGGTGACTGTTCCCCCTGATACGGCTTTTACCGCAAACAACGATGTCGCCCTGAACTCGTTCAATTGGGCGAATGTTGACACCGGCGGCGTGCGTATTACGGTGACCAACAACCTGGGATTCGACATCAACCAAGCGGTCGTTCGACTGATCAACACTGAAAATATTTCAAGTCCGGATACTCTGGCTACGCAGGCTTTTGTAAATCCGATCCTCAACAATACGACCCAGAACGTGACTCTGCCGCTTAATGGAAAGAGAGTGTCCAGCAGTCTGCGCGTCTCCGTCTACTGTCATACAAACAACGGCGGGACGGTCGATCCAAACGGAAAGAATATCGTTACCGACGTCGGGTTTCCTGGCGGTGTAGTGGTTACTTCGGCCGATGCCGAGATTCCCGCCTTAGCGGATATTCTGTTCTCACAATATATCGGCCTTAACCTGAGCACCGGAGAAAGAATTGACAGCGCCGCCCTTGCATCGGGGGTGATATCATTAGCAGTAACGAACAACACAGCACTGGATGCAACTGTCGATATCACGATACCGAATCTATCCTCCGGTGGCACTCAGTACCTCGCCACTCGCACGGTGCCGTCTCACCAGACCGTCAATTTTAGCGATGACATATCGGGTTACACGATGTCGCCAACGAACGACTCGGTCAATATCACTGCGGTTGCGTCTGTGCCCGGCTCCAACGGAGCCTTTGTCGTGGTCGATCAGGCCGATGATTTCGCGGTCAATGCCCAGATCGGGAGCCTGACCTTCGCATCGGTATCCGGTGTGTTCAATAACAACACCGCCGATTTTACCGGTATCTCCGAAGGGCTCGACGTCCCTGATGGATTCGATAATGTCGGACTGGTCCAGGCGATGCTCACGCTGGAAGTAAACAACGGCGTGGACCTCCCCGGTGTGCTGGATATCACGATAACGGGAAGCAATGGCAAACAGGTTATGCTCTCCGGCAATATAGCGCCGCGGGGGACCGAAGTCACCAGCCTGAGCACGATCTCGAACGATCAGGTGGCTGACTTTCTAAGTCCGCTTCCGGACTCAATCGATGTGGCGGGCACGATTCAGTTCGGCGACGGCGTCTATCCGAGCACCGTAACGACCTCAGATTTTGTGGCGGCGAAAGTAAGCATTTACGCCCCGCTTGAAGTAAAAGTCAACAACGCGGAAGTAACTGACCTGAAGGTCGAAAAATCAAAGATCAATCAGGACAATATTGACGCCATAACCGATCACTTTGTCGAAGGCCGCTTTGTATATACCGTCACGAATCACCTTCCGCTTGGCGTCACCGCTGTAATCGTCATGGATAACGACTCGGCATCACTCTATACCAGCCCCCGGCTCGTGCTTGATACCTTGCGCGCTGACCCGGCGCCGGTGTCTCTATCTACCGGAATTGCCAGCGCCGAGGCTGTCAGCAGCGGGGAAATCTTTCTGGATAGTGTTGATGTCCAGATTCTCAAACACGATTCGCTGTTCATACGTCCCGTTATCTTCCTCACCGGTTCCGATTCGGCCGGTGTGAAGCTCACCGGCGACGATTACATAACTATCAACGGACGCATCGAAGTCGAGTACCGCTTCGACGGGAAATTTTAAAGGGAGGCGGCCATGAGAAAGAAAATACTAGTAACAGTGTTAATACTTGCCATAGCTGTTGTGACGATGCCACCTGTTTTCGGCCAGGGGATGTCTTCGGCCCGCACAGTCGCGCTTGGTAGCGCCGGCACGGCGCTGGCGACCGGTATCGACGCCTATCGCTACAATCCCGCGAATCTCGGCATTGCCTCACAGAGACAATCCGGTATCGAATTGCTGGGAGTCGGTGCGAATATCACCAACAACGCATTTACGCTATCTGACTATAACAAATATTCGGGCGCATTTCTGACCAGCGATGACAAGGCTGACATACTGAGCAAAGTCCCGAAAGAGGGATTGAAGTTCACGGTCGAGGCTGATGCTACGGCCATGGCGGTGTCAATGGGTCCGACTGTCCTCGCCGTGTCGGGTGTTGGAGCCGCGAATGTCAACCTGAACCGTGACATTCTCGAGCTTGTCCTTAACGGCAACACGTTCGCTGATACGGTTAATGTCACCGGGTCATATTCCGAAGCGGTAGGTTACGGTGTCGCGTCTCTGTCATACGGTTTTCCGATTTACACCGCGGGAGCCAGACAGCTGGCAGTAGGCGCGAGCGCCAAGTATATCCACGGACTCGGCATCGAAGAAGTAGTTGAGATGGATGGTCTCGCCGCGACGTACGCTACCGGATTCGCCGGTGAAGGCCACCTGGTAGCACGAACGGCCACGGGTGGTTCCGGCTACGGTTTAGATCTCGGCGCCTCACTCAAGCTCAATGATGACTATCTGGTCGGAGCGCGACTCAAGAACTTCGTCAGCTCCATCACCTGGAACAAACAGACCGAAGAACACGGCTATGTCTTCAATTTCGATACGATGACGGTGGACAATATGAGCGCCGACTATGTCGTGTCGGATGATTATACCAAACCGATTGCGAATTTCAGCACGACACTGCCGTCGACCCTCAATATTGGATTGGCCAACATCTCCGGCTCATTGCTCTGGGCGGTCGACTGGGAGCAGGGCTTCCGAACCGCTCCCGGGTCATCGTCCAAGCCGAGAATCTCGGCCGGGGCCGAATACGGATTATTGGGATTCATGCCCCTTCGCGCCGGATTCTCCACAGGCGGGAATAGAAACTCCGCATTCTCGTTCGGTTCCGGTTTCCACCTCCCTGTGTTCTTCATCGACTACGCCGTAGTGACCGGAAGCAGTTTGTCCGGCTATTCCTCCAAGGGCGCCAACTTCGCAGTAACAACCGGGCTTCACTTCTAAGACAAGGATAGGACCATGAGGACAAATAATTCTATTCGATATGTAAGACCTGAAGCGGTGATGGCGGCGCTGATCATAATCCTGGTGGCGATGAGCGCTTTCGCCATGCCACCAAATCCAAATCTTCTGGACGAGGTGGCTCTAGGCACCAAGGTTTTACCTTATTTCGCCACCCACCTCGATCAAATGCACGCCAAAGGAATCTGCACCGGCGTCAACGTGTACGCAAGTGCGTTCGCGGCCGCGAAGGGGACGACAGTTCATTCACCCAAGGCGACCGGTAACTTCTACGCGCTTGCCGTGATGGTGCAGTTCTCGGACAACCCGAGCGCCACGCCGGCTGTTTATTTCGATTCCTTGCTGTTCGACAGCATGGGTATCACGGTAAACGATTATTACAAGACAATCTCATACGGACAGCTCGACATGGTTACGGTTGACCTGCCGTCATCGGTCGGCTGGCTGACCGCGCCGCAGACTTACGCGTATTATGTCAACAACCAAAATGCAACCGGTAGTTACCCGCACAATTCCCAGAAGCTGGTCGAAGACCTGGTCACGCTGGCTGATCCGAGTGTCGACTTCTCGAAATATGACAACGACGGCAATGGGCTTGTCGATGTGCTCCTCGTCATTCACTCCGGTCCTGGTGCCGAGAAAACCGGCGATAGCACCGATATATGGTCTCACAGCTGGGCCATTAGTCCAAAGTTGACCAACGACGGCGTATACGTCTCAAGCTACACGATTCAACCGGAATACCTGACCATACCCGGAGATATGACGATCGGTGTATTCGCGCACGAACTCGGGCACGCCTTCGGCCTCCCTGACTTGTATGATACCGATTACAGTTCCGGCGGGGTGGGCAAATGGTGTATCATGTCGTTCGGATCCTGGCTCGGTCCCGGCAACAATGGGAGCCGTCCGGCCGAACCATGCGCATGGAGTCGAATCCAACTGGGGTTTACGACCGCGACAAATGTGAGCAGCAATATCGACTCGCAGGCTATCCCCGACGTCAAATCCGGCGGGCAGGTCTTCCGTTTGTGGACATCGGGTGCCGTCGGCAACGAGTACTTCCTGGTTGAAAACCGGGAAAAGACAGGCTACGACACCTATCTTCCCGGCCAGGGTCTGCTTATCTGGCATATCGACGACGCGAAATACGGCAACGATGCGGAATGGTATCCGGGAATGACCGCGGCCAATCACTACCAGGTAGCGTTGGAACAAGCGGACGGACTCTATGACCTTGAGCACTACACTGATCTGGGCGATGGGGGCGATGTCTGGCCGGGTAGTACTTCCGCGGATACATTTAACACGCTAACCCTACCTAACTCGAATTCCTACCTCGCCGGCGGGTCATTTGTCGCCGTGGAAAACATCTCGGCGGCGGCTCCGACCATGTATGCGAATTTCAAAGTGGCTTTTGTGTCGGGCACCGACGGCAACGGAGACAACGCGGTTCTGCCGAACTCGATAGATCTGCATCAGAATTATCCTAATCCGTTTAATCCGACCACTACTATTTCGTTTAACAGCACCGCCGCGGGAAAGGCCAACCTGCAGATATTTAATATCGTAGGCGCTCGGGTGCGGACTCTGGTCGATGGCGATGTCTCGTCGGGGACGACCGACGTAATCTGGGATGGCCGGGATGATGCTGGGGACGAAGTCGCCAGCGGAATTTACCTGTACAGGCTTTCCCTCGATGGACAGGAGCAAGTCAAGAAAATGATGCTAGTTCGCTAGAGGCAGCCATACCTCAACCCATCGCGCGGAGCCGTCTGCTCACGCGACCTTCAAAGATCCCGGACAGGTTTCCTGTCCGGGTTTTTTTAGTCGGGATAGCTGTAGTCTTCCTGATGAGGCGCGCCGATATGGCGGTTTTCACGCTGTAGTTTCTTGTACTTAGTGTGACAAGTCTTACAACGCTTGGGATCCTCGGTGTACCCTCGTTCAGCGAAGTACTCCTGTGCCTGAACAGTGAATACAAACTCCTCGTTACACTCGCTACAGATTAAGAACTTCGGTCTAAAACCGTCAGTCATTAATCCCCCTCTCTTTCGGAATGTCCAACCTCCATGTTGAAACATTTCGGTAGTTGCTCTTATACCTTTGATTGATACGAGCCAACTATCTAAGAGTCAACTAAAAACTATCGGAAATCAATAAGGATTACACGGAGGGGGGGGACCGCCGCTGAACGAATACTCAACTAGTGAAATCAGATCGGCAATGTCAACCGTGCCGCCGCAGTCTAAATCGGCCGCACTTGTCGTGGGCTGAGGTGGCGGGCCGCTGGCAAACGAGTACTCGACAAAGTACACCAAATCGGCAATATCGATCGCACCGGAGAAGTCCACGTCTCCCCTCTGGAGCGCTGAATAGGCGACCACCGATTGGGTATCGGTTATCGTGGAATCACCCCACGATTGGGCTTTGAAATGAATCGTGGAGGTAGCTCCGATAGGCGTTCCCTGCGGAGGGTGAATCGGGAACGTAAAGACGGTGCTGTCGCCGGCCGGGATCGCCCGATCGAGCGTGTCCGGAGTCACCCAGCCGTTGGCATCCCAGACGATCGCATTAAAGACATCGTTTACTATAGAAGTGTTAAACACCTGATAATCATAGTTCCTCGATGCGCCGGAGTAGATTAGCGAGTCCGTTGTTATTATCTTCGAAGAAACTTCGTATGGTAACGTGACACTGGCACTATACGTAAACAATGCCCCGGATGAGGACTCCGTTAGATTCACCCCGACCAGCGTAATTGAATAGTAATTCTCAAAAGTAGGAATAACTATCTGTCCTTCATAGGTGGTCGGGTTCAGGACCAGCTTTTCCAGAACATGACTGGTGGGGCTGGTTGATTTGATGATGTACGCCCCCCACTGGCGGGTGTCTGAACCGTTAAACACAATAAGAAGCTTGCCTATCTTGTTTCCCGGAAAGAAAGTTACATAACAACTCCCATAGCCTGCCACGCTGGCCGGAGAATTCTGTAGCGTCACCGGATATGTCGAATGGGTTCTGCCGATAGTAACCGAGGGAGCATAGGTCGCCCCTTCTTCATAATGGGTCCCGTCAAATCGCTCAGCGGTACTGTAATTCCAGGCGCAAAACTCTGCCGCAGCCGAGTCCGGTGTCCAACCGTATTTTCCGACCAACGTGTCGCTCAGCGCCTCAAAGACGGTCTTGTACCGGGCGCCTTCCCATATCGAAACGAGCAGACTCGTATCGAACTTCTCGGCGAGAAACGCATCCCAGATAAAGCTCCCGTATTTGTGGTTCGAATTGTCCATGAGCGAAGTCTGGGGTGAATCCATGAATGCGCTGAGATAATTGTAGTTGTCATTGACCTGGTCGTAAACCAAATCTTCGGTGTAGGTAGCGTCAAGCTCCATGAACCAACTGCCCTCGGTCGCATCATAGGCAAACTGGATGCAGTGATGAAACTCGTGCGCGCAAGTAACCTTCGCCGCACCCGCCACCGGGCCCTCGGGGTCCATGTTCGACGGAAATCCGAGAAAATCGTTATTCAGGACCAGATAACTGTAATAATCATTCCAAGCTTCCGGTCCCGGACCTTCCGGAACAGCGTACCCGTAGTAACCCATCTCCTGGAAATAAACATCGAACTTATCATCGCCCCCCAAAGTGCCGTCGGACGGCGGCATGAGAAAACCGAGTTGCTGATGAACTGACACGGCGGTATCACAGTAAGCGGCACACTTCTCTATGAAATCCGGCACGCCGTCAAAATCGGTGTCGGCCGCCGAAACCGAGTCGACACCGGTCAAGTTGTAGTGTAATTTGAAGAAACCACTCGGTGAATAGTAGACAGAGTCCGTGGTAATGCGCCCTAACGCGGCCGTAATAGCCTGTTGAGTCGATGGCGCAAGGAGATCCCAGTTCGTCCTAATCCGAACCAACGTCGTGGTTGCGTCACGCAACGGCGTTCGCTGAGAGCTCGTCAGGTCAATCGATTGATATGCCGGGGGAAGATTCCGGTAATCTCGAATCGCTGTTACTTCAAGCAGTGCCCGTTCGTCGAACGTCAGTTTCCCGGCCAGATAATCTTGCTCTATCAGGCTCAGCGGGTCAACAGCAAGTGCAACCGGCTGCGTACCGGCATGTGCTGTAATAGTCAAAGCTAAGCAACAAATGACTCCGGCAAACCATGTCGATTTCTTCATATCGCTATCATCCGCCTGATCAGAGGTGCGCTTGCGGTACCTTTCATATCGGCTTAAGCAGAACTTATGTCTTCAGCTGGCTCAATCAATTCGGGGGTGAGAGAGAGTATCTGACCGCCCGGCAGTCGCTGCTCCACGGGCAAACTTCAAGACCAAACGCCCAACTATTTCCATGTATAATCTATTGAATTCCAACAAATTGTCAACCGCAAAATCAGAAGTGAGCCTCAAAATATTGTTTGGTTCCAACCGTCAAATCCCACACCGCCTCATCCGTATAAGAAAGGTCGATTCGGACGATATTTCGCGACGAATTGACGAAGCCGAATCGAAGACCCAGGCCCATGCTGTGATGAAATCCTCTCATCCTAACCGGATCACCCGGCTGCCATATATTACCTAGATCAGCAAAAATCACGCCACCAGGAATCATCGAGAGTATCTCCCAATCGCTGTGTATCCTTGCCTCCAGGTTTACAACCAGCCGGCGGTCGCCGCTGAGGAAGTATTTCGGAAATCCCCTGATACCACTGGCTCCCCCCAGGATCAGCGTATGACTATGGGCCTCGTCAAAATCTGAATCGTAGGCGACCCGTGACGCCAGCGTCACCGCTCGGTACAGACGGTCATAATACTTTGCTTCTATCGACGTTAGATGGCGAATTGTTTGTCCTGCCTTGATCCAGTATATCTGTCCGTAATTGAATAAGAGCAGCCGGTCCGAGACGGCAAAATTGCGCGTGTACCGGTAGCCGGCCAGATCGAATACATTGTCTCTAAAGTCGGGCTTAAAAGCCCTTGCATAAGACGCTGATAGAAAATGTCCTGAACTGAAATCCTCGGTGTAGCCGATACCGTCGATATATCTAAGACGAACATACCGGAAAATGGATAAGTTCGAGGTCATTTCGGCTTGGTGGTAGAGAGAATCGACCGGAAAAGCCGCTAACGCCAGCAAGCTATCAGAGGGATCAGTTGACAGTATTCGTTTATCGGTGGTCGTTTCGAAGCGGTACAGGTAGTCAAAGCCGAATTCCAGTTTGCGATGGTAATCGCCGAACCGATATGACGCGGCGGCCGTGGTAAAATCACCGCCCCGTTCCGACGTGGCAATCTTTGCCGCGTCGTTATACACGTCCCTTCTCCCTCCAACGGTCGCCAGTCCGAAATCATAAGAAATGCGCTGTGCAAGATCGTAGAACGGATGACCGAAATGAATGGATCTGAGCTTGTTCATCGGATCGGTGCTGAAGTCCAGGTTCAGGCGAATCGGGTGGCCCAGAAGCCGCCGATTCAAATAGCTGCCGTCAACGTAGTTGCCGTCGACTGATCTATTATAGTAGTTCAAGGACACATACTGGCCGGTCCCCAGCAGATTATTTTCCTCTGCCCCGACGTTCCACGTGGTCTGCCGAGCTTCGTGCATAAAATCGGCTCCTCCGGTCAGGCTCCACTGGTCAACTGTCACTACCCGGACAAGAGCATTACCATTCGAAAGAAGCTCCGGCTCAATCCAGACGTCGTAAAGAGCCAACCGTTCTCTCATATTCCTTGCCGATTCTTCGGCTAATTCGGTCGAGTACGGCTGGCCCTCTTTCAGTAGCAGTTCATCTTTAATGACCCACTTCTTGGTTGTCACGTGGAGACGGTTGGCCCACTTGAACAAGAAATTGCTATAGCTGCTCTGGGTTGTGTCAAAAATGTTTCGGTTGTCAATCACTATGGAGTCGATTGTGACTCCCTCAAGGACAGTTTTAGTATAGGTCTGAGGATGTACAGTTTCCTTCTCTGCCCAAGCAGGGCTGGCAATAAGGCACAGCAGGGCGGCGAAGATCAAACCTCGCATAATGTTACAAGCGCTGTCACGGTCGTGCAAGAAAGTGTCCTCAACTTGAACTTTTGCCAGCGTACGCTCAATACTCGAAGATTTTCCGACTGCCCGATACTTCGGAACCGCCGCGTACTAAAGGGCTTGTACAATACTACCGATAATATGATAACCACGAAAATAGTAAACAATTACAACGCATATGACAAAAAAGAAAATCGGCGATATTCTGGTCGACAAGGGATTTGTCACGCTCAAGCAGCTCGAGGATGCGCTTCGCGAGCAAAGCGTTACCGGCAAACGTCTGGGTGAAATCCTGGTCGACAAGGGGCATATATCCGAAGAACAACTCATCGATACGGTCTCTGAGCGGCTCTCTATTCCTAAACTGACGCTCAAGCTCATGGTGATTGATCCGCAGGTTATTCAGCGCGTTGGTGTCGACATCGCCCGCCGCTATACTCTGATCCCGATATTTGAGATTGGCAACACCCTTACGCTCGCGATGGCTGACCCGCTGAACATAATCGCGATTGATGAAGTCAAATATGTCACAGGAATGAATATTAAGCGGGCAATCGCGACCTCGACCGAAATCCGGGACGCAATCGATCAATACTACTCGGTCAGCGATACACTGAATCAGCTTATCGGGGTTAATCCGGACGACAAGAGCCAAACGACCGAGAATACCGATTCCCTTGACGACGGGCAATCCGAAACCCCCATCGTCAAATTGGTCAATCTGATCATTTCCAAAGCGGTCAGGGAGAAAGCGTCGGATATACATATCGAACCCGAAGAAAATCGTCTGCGCATCAGGTATCGAGTCGACGGTGTCATGCGCGAAGAAGGCGCTCCGCCGAAATCGATGCAGAATGAGCTCCTGTCCAGAATAAAGATTGCGGCGAATCTCGATGTTTCCGAGAAACGGCTTCCGCAGGATGGGCGCTTCATGGTAAACGTCGATAACCGCACGATCGACCTTCGTGTGTCCACCCTTCCGACCATTCATGGTGAAAAGATCGTCATCCGCATCTTAGACCGCCGGAACCTCCTGCTGAGCTTCAACAAGCTCGGCTTCACCGAGCGACTGGAAGAACGCTGGCAGAATGTCATAACCAAACCGGAAGGTCTCATCCTCCTGTCCGGCCCAACTTCGAGCGGCAAAACCTCTACCCTTTACGCCACTCTGCAGGGCATCAACTCCATCGAGAAGAACATAATCACCGTTGAGGATCCGGTGGAGTATTCACTTCCGCTAATCATCCAGGTTCAGATAAATGAAAAGGCCGGGCTATCGTTCCCATCGACTCTTCGCTCGATCCTGCGTCAGAATCCGGATATCATCATGATTGGTGAAATACGCGACGCCGAGACGGCCCGTATGGCGATTCGATCATCGCTGACCGGTCACATGGTCTTTTCTACTATTCACACTAACGATGCCCCTTCGGCCATCACCCGATTGGTCGACATGGGAGTAGAAAATTACCTGGTTGCTTCAGCGTTAAAAGGCGTACTTGCCCAACGGCTGGTTCGCGTCAACTGCCCGGAGTGCAGTGTCCCCTATCGACCGAGCGATTCGGTGCTTCAGCGCGCCGGATTGATTGATCTCGCTGATACAATTGAGTTCAAGCACGGAATCGGCTGCCCCCAGTGCCGGATGACCGGCTTCAAGGGCCTGACCGGTATTTTCGAGTTTGTCGAAATCACGACGGCCATCTCTGAACTGATAATTCAAAACGCGTCGCTCAATCAAATTACCGAAGAATCCCGCAAGTACGGATTCATTCCGTTGTTTGAGATGGGCCTGGAGAAACTGACCCGGGGGGTCATCAGTCTTGAGGAACTCCTGAAAGAGACTTCCTCCACGGACCCATTTAACCCGTCAGCGTCCACCGTAAAGGTTACCACGGTCAATGCCAACACGGTATAAGTACAAGGCCCTGGATACGGTCGGAAGATACCAGCAAGGTACTCTGATCGCCGAGACTCCGGAGCAGGTTCTTGACCAGTTGTCCGCACATGAGCTGGTACCGGTCAATATTGCCAGGTGCCCGGACAAGATGCCGCTGTCCCTGCTCGGATTTATCCGGGGAACCGATTATGATAACCTCATCATGTTTACCAACAATTTGTCGACGATGTACCGCTCCGGCATCCCGCTACTCAGGGCGCTTTCCATAATCAAGATAGGACCCGAAACAAGTCGGTTCAATCAAGCGATCCAGCAAATCCGATTCAGTGTCCAGAGCGGCAAGTCGCTATCTCAGGCGATGAGCGAATACCCGGACCTCTTCTCACGGGTATATCTCAACAGCATCGCGGCCGGTGAGGAATCGGGTAAGCTGGAGGAGATTCTTGATGAGATGGCGATTATGCTTGAAAAGGAAATGGAGATTTCCCGGCAGCTGAAATCCGGTCTCCGCTACCCGATTGTAGTACTGTCGGTCGTCGCCCTGGCCTTTGTCATTCTTATGAGCTACGTCATTCCGAAATTCGTTGAATTTTATTCGTCGTTTCACGCTCAGCTCCCGCTTCCAACCCGAATCATGATTGGCCTGAGCAGCCTGTTCACCACGTATTGGCCGGCGATGCTTATCGGCGCGGCGGCTGTTGTCTTTACGATCAAACAGGTGCTGGCCAATCCCAAAGGACGGCTCGCCGTTGACACTCAGCTTCTCCGTCTGCCCATCTTCGGCGAACTGATCGCCAAAGGCAATGTAGCGCGGTTTTCCCTGATGTTCAGAATTCTGTTCAAGGCTGGTCTGCCAATCATCAAATGCCTCGAAATTCTGGCCGATTCGGTGAAAAACGAGCGGATGACGCTTGAGATAAAGAAACTCGAAGACCTCTTCCGCAGGGGGGCGGAAGCCGAGTTGAGTACCGAGCATTTTGACTTCTTTCCGGATATGGCGCGGCAGATGATGGCAATTGGGCTGGAATCAGGATCGCTGGAGTCAATGCTTGAAGAAGTGGGGAGCCACTACGCAAAGGAAGTTCAGTATACGTCGCGACAGCTGACCGCTATTCTGGAGCCGGTTTTGACACTTGTGGTATCGGTCTTTGTCCTTATGATGGCCCTGGCCATATTCCTGCCGATGTGGAACCTGATCAAGGTGTTCAATGGCGGCTAAACTTATGAAATAGGCCGAAAAGCCGATAATAAAAATGAAAAACCTATACCTAAACAAACTATCCCGTGAGGAGGAATCATGAACTGCAGATTCAATCAGAAAGGCTTCACGCTGATCGAACTGGTGATGATTATAGTCATTCTCGGCATACTGGCCGCAGTGGCTATTCCGAAATACCAGGATCTGTCCTCGGAAGCCAAGGAAGCGTCAGCCCGGAGTGCACTGGGAGCTTTGCGTTCGGGCATCACCATCTATTACGCGAACCAGGCAGTGACCACCGGTTCGGCGACGTGGCCTCCGCTGGCCGATCTGTCGACAGTTGGCACCGTTATGGCTCAGGCAATCCCGAAGAACCCTTATCAGACCGATGCCAATGCTCCGGATTCGGTCGTCACCGGTGTTACCAAGGGTGTGGTAGTGGGAGCTCGCGGCGGTTGGGCATACAATGCCGCCACCGGCGAAGTCTGGCCGAATACCAGCTCGGTTGGTGAAAACAACTGGTAAGACATGCTCATTCCCTGCTCATACATCGTTGTCAAATCTGACAAGCTCAATCAATACGGCTTCACGTTGATTGAGCTTGTCATCGTTATCGTGACTCTGGGCATATTGGCCGCGGTGGCTATACCAAAGTTCGGTGACCTCGCAGCAAATTCGAAAAAGACGGCAACGAAAGATGAGCTGCTTACACTTAAACGCGCGATCACCGGGAATGCACAGGCTATTGCCGGTGGGCAGTATGTCGATCGGGGGTTCGAGGGCGATGTGGGTTACGCTCCCAGCCGTCTGGAGGACCTCGTCAGAAAACCGGACTCAATTCCGGCATATGATAAGCTGACGGCCATAGGCTGGAACGGCCCGTACGTGGACAGTTCAGGGGGAAGTTATCTGAGTGATGCATGGAAGGCTCCGTATATCTACGAGCCTTCTTTGCGACAGATCGTTTCAATCGGCAGCGGCGACAGTATAACTGTCTCGTTCTAAAGCAGCACAAAATATGTACGGACTAAACGACACGTTACGGCAGGCGGACGAAGCTTCCGAACAAGCGCCAACTCCCGTTCGGCGAGAGTCCGGTCGCTTCAGTATCAAACGGCTTCCTCCGTCACAGAACCGGCTATTTGGCAAGACTATCGCCGTTGCCATTACTGATTCTTCAGTTCAGCTTGCGGCCGTTCGTCATATCGGGAATCGGCGACAGATTCTCGATATCCGGAAGGAGTACTTCTCCCCAAATGAGACGGACGCAAACGGTCGTGGACAAATTGTCAGTCATGAGATTGAGGAATTTGTCGGCAAACATGGCGGGGTGTGGACGCGATTCATTCTTACGATTTCTTCAGGTAAAGAAACCACATTTCGCACCTTTCTGATGCCGGCCTTGAAGCCACGCGAATTGGCCACCGCCATACAATATGAAATCCGCAAACAAATCCCTTTTCCAATCAACGAATGTGTCTATGATTACAGAGCGGTGTACGAGATCAAGAGCGAAGAATCCCGGCGTTACAAGATAGCTCTGCAAGCGGCCACGAGGCGGTTGATCGACAATCAAATGGAACCGGCCCTGTCGCTTGGCGTGAGAATCAGCCATGTTTACCATGCGCAGGATGTCATAGGGCAGTTACTGCAACACCTGTCGGAATTCAACGAGAATTCAAATTATATACTTTTGAACGTCGGCGTCCAGGCAACCGAGATTTCTTTTTACCGCGGCACGGTTCTGGAGTTTTCTCATTCAAGTCCGCTGAGTTCGAATCTTCTTGGCCACAAACCCGACAAGACGAAATATGAGTTTTTCGCCGAATCGATTACCAACGAGATTCAGAACTCGCTCGATTTCTATTCGGGACAGTACTCCTCCGCGGCCACCAGTCAGATATACGTGTACGGCGATCTGGCATACTCTGAGGATCTCCTGGCGATGGTTAACAGCAAGGGGGGTGTAGAACTTAAGCCCTTCCCGGTCGAGCAACTTCGCGACATGCGTGCATCAAACGAGGCGCTGAAAACCGTGTTCCCGGTCTGTCTGCCGGTACTCGCCGCCGGCGTCTGTCAGGCTTCGCTCGCTGATCTTCTGCCGGCGTCTGAAAAACGTGTGAGGAAGCAGCGAAAATATCAAAAGTACACCCAAATCGCGGCCGCGTTAGTGCTCCTCTCGTCCATAATTTCATTTGCCCTGCTAAACCAGAGAGCACAGATGATGCAGGAGCGGGTCCGCAGTCTTGATCGTCAAGTTACAGAGTTCACCAATTCAGACGCCTACCATACTTACAACGTTGTCAAACGGGAGATCGCCTTCAATACCCAGTTGATTAATAAGATAAAGGAATCACCAAGCTACTTTGGATTGAATCTCAAAGAACTTTCCAACCTCACCCCTGCTTACGTCAGATTATTCCATCTCGATTATCAGCCGGAGTTGAATCCGGAGAATTTATATATCCAGGGGCTGGTGACATCGAGCGATGTCCCCCCCGAGGTACTTCTTGCCGAGTACGTGGAAGACCTTGTAGCGTCTTCGTTCTACCAAAACGTCTCAATTGTCAAGTATGTCAAGAAGCAGATACCCGGTGGATTTCAAATTGAATTTCAGATCAGGATGCGGGGTGTGGCATGAACCGTACCTCACAGATTTACCTTGCTCTTGGGTTGGCGATTGTGGCCGCGTGGGTGTTCTTCGCCTTCCTGCCAAATCAGCGCCGCCAACACGAGTATGCCCTGCGCATCTTGGAGGATCAGCAACGGTTGTCGGATTTCAACACCACACTGGAACAACTTCCGGCTTATCTCGGGAGGAAAAGGGATCTGGACAGGGAGAAGACAGCCCTCATGTCCAAGCTGTACACCAAGGAAGATGTCTTGAACCTGTTCGATCGCATCCGCGAAGAAGCATTGTCTCGCGGCCTCACCGTGACGGAGATTACGCCTCCTGTAGAGGAGTTGCTTTATCTTAACACCCTGGTGCCGGATTCAAGCACGCCACAGTTTCTGAATATAGGTCTGCGCCTCGACGGCAACTATGTCAGCTTCGGCAAATTCGTAATGAACATTGAGAAGGCGAATTATTTCCGTGGCGTGAATAAGTGTCAAATCGATGCTAATGCCGATGGACACCAGGAGCCTACCTTTTATTTCGGCTTCAAGGCTCTTTTGGGCAAATACCGGGGTAACTCTTGAGCGAGAACCTGCGCAAAAAATTAGTATTCGCGGGATTTATAGCCGCAGTCGCCTGGGGTTATTGGAATTTCCATGACCCAAAAAGCGCGCCGGTTGCAACCGACGTTGTCGTAGCAGAAGGCGAGCACACTGCCAATATCTCTGTTGGCAACCCGAGTCGGCCGATAAATATCGAAGCCAAAGCAAAGGAGCCCTGGGGTGCTGATCCGTTTCACCCTGAATTCACTCCCTCATCGAAAAGTGCACAGCCAGCCAGGAGCCTGTACTGGCAGCTGTCCGGTATTATTTACACGAGTCAGTCGCAGTTAGCTATTATCAATGGCAAGCCGGTAAAGGTTGGCCAGACAGTCGACAATGCTACCGTGATAATGATAAATAAGAATGAGGTTGTCCTCGAAGCCAATGGCGTGAGGATGACGTTAACCGTTACCCAAGGATAATACTAATGAAATCCAGAATCGTCTGCATGGGCCTTGCTCTTGTTACCTTGATGTATTCAGCATCGACCGGCGGTGTTTTCGATAAGAATGAGAAGCTGTCGCTTGACCTTGAGTCAGTCTCATTGCCCATGGTGCTAAATATGATCGCCAAGCAATACAATCTGAATGTCGTGCTCTCGGGAGACGTTGACGGCAAAGTGACAGTCCGCCTGCAGGATGTGGACTTACAGACGGCACTGGAAACTATCCTCTTCCCCAATGGGTACAATTACTACCTGAAGGATAATGTCATTGTTGTCAAGCCACTTGCCAACACGGCGCTGGGTGAACTTGAATCTCAGGTGATTACTCTGAAATACCTTGAGCCTGTGACGGCAAAAAAGGCGCTCGAGTCTATGCTGTCCGATAAGGGTACAGTCGTCATTCTCGATCAAACCGCCGCCGCATCATCGTCAAGCGCCTCCGATAAATATAAGCCCAACCGCGTGCTCATTACCGATTATCCCCAAATGGTCGAAAAAATGCTGGCGGTGATTCAACAGATGGACAAACAGGAGCGATTGATCTCTATCGAAGTGAAGTTGATTGAAACGAAACTCGATAATCAAACTAACCTTGGCCTATCCTGGCCTACTCAGATACGCTCGAACCTCACAACCGGAACAACAACCACGGGAACAAGCAGCACCGCCAGTACCAATACCAGTACTGATCAGGTAGCAGGCAGTGTCAACCTCAACGGCGGGGGCTGGAGTTGGGGGACCCTGAATGTCGAGCAGTTGAATGCAGTCCTGAGCCTGCTGGAATCGAGCGGAAATAGCAAACTCATTTCGGATCCACACCTGACCACGCTCGAGAATCACGAGGCGGAAATCAAAATCGCGACTGTTATTCCTATCCCGACTGTCACCCGGTTCACTGAAGGCGCGGCGACCCAGGATATTCAGACATTCTACGACGAAGAAGTCGGCATTTCGCTGGTGGTGACTCCAAGAATCTCCGAGGATGGTCAGATTACACTCGAAGTGGTTCCGACGGTGTCGGATATTATTGGCTATGTCGGATCACAGGATTCGCAGAAGCCGGTTACCTCGTCAAGGTCAGTTAATACGCGAATTACTGTTCAGGATGGGGAGACGGCCGCGCTGGGCGGTCTGCTCAAGGAAGATACAATCGACAAGCAGCAGAAGGTTCCGTTCCTCGGCTCCATCCCGCTGCTGGGAAAAATCTTCTTTACGTCGCGATCAAAAGAGAAATCTTCGACCGATCTGATAATACTGATTACGCCGAAAATAATGCCGTAATCAGGACTTCATCAGCATCCACCGTTTCGATCGGCTGGCCAGAAGCTGAAGCGTGAATACTAAAAGCACCATATCACGCCACAGGGCAGTCACGGCTGACGAGTCCGAGGCCCGGGCCGCTTTGAAACACCCGCAGTCGATACTTATTCCCCGCACTACAGCTGAAATCAGAGCTGCGATAAAGACCACCGTCATGAGGTTAATGATCACCACCGAGCCGCGGTACCAGATTCCAAGTATCAGCGCCAACCCGGAAATGAATTCCACCCAGGGCAGAATCAACGCCATAAGGTTAATCAGGTTCCCCGGCACCATATGGTAATACCAGATGGAACGGGCGAACGAGCCTGGATCGAGAATCTTGTAGACTGAAGCGTAGATGAAAATGCCCCCGATCACCAGTCGGGCCAGGATGGTGAGCACGTCGCTGTCGATTATTCGCCGCAATTCTCCCTCCTCTCCATGGGTAGCCCGAATTTCTCCCACTCTCTTGCCCCTCCGAAGAAGATGGCGATGTTAGTGTACCCCAGCGCCTGCAAATTGCGCCCGAGATGCAAAGACAGATCGCACTCCTCGCCCGAGCAAAAGGTGATGATAGAAAAGTCCTTCGTCACACCGCCAAGAGCTGAGTCAAAATATTGGTCCAGGTTGTCATCGGGCAAGTATTCGAACGGAATATTTATGGCGCCAGGAATCGTGCCGCAATTGAACTCTTCCGGGGAACGGGCATCGACAAAGAGTGTGTTTGAATTGCTGTGTTCCATCTCGGCGACATCGATCGCGATAAACGGCGGGTCACCTTTTTGCGCCGACGGGGGAACTATCGGCCCATCACCGGACGAGAGTTCACGGTATTTCCCACCGTAAGGAATACCGTTCGGATGAATGCTGTTGATGCCGAGGCCGAGGACCGCGGACAAGATGGCGATGATAACAACTTGTTTAGCGACCATGCACGATTCCTTATAGTAATTGAGATGTCACGGCAGGATTTTCCGAGACCGCCTATTTCATCCTATACGATTAATGTCCCGATAAGAGTAAATCCAATATGAGCTTATACATCGAGACGGTCAGCTGGTTCACGCCATTTCGTTTTTAATGGTGGAAGCTGAGCACACCCATGATAATGGCGCCGATGAACAGGAGCGCAAGTTTCAGCCAGCGCTGGTGGCGCGTGTGGAATACTTCGGGCAACAATTCACCCACGGCCACATATAAGAACGTTCCGGACGTGAGGCCGACCAGAGGCGACAGGAGAATGTCGTTTTCAGCCTTTACCAAAGGAGCCATCAGTAATGCCCCCACCGGCGCCATGAGGGAAAATGCTGTCAACAAAAGCAGGCTTTTGCGAGTAGATATCTTGGCCAGAACAAACAAGGAGGTCAATGAAAACGATGCCGTCATCTTGTGGGCCAGAATTGAAATGAATATGACCGAGCCAAGGGCCGGATATTCCGAGGCAACAGCCAGGCCGAGCCCTTCGATAAAGGAATGGATGGACAGCCCCACAAACGCGGAGATAGAGATCACCATATGGCCCTGTTCCGGGCCGCCGTCTCGATGAGCAAACAGGAATTTTTCGATGAAGAATACCAGAAGATAGCCAAGAAGCACAAATGGGGCGGCCATGGCTACCCGGGTAGACTCGAACGCTTCCGGCAAAAGGTGCAGGAACACGGTGCCCAGAAAAATGCCCGCGCCGAATGAAATAAACATATGCAGAAGTTCGTCGGACCATTGGCGGATGAGCGCTATTATTCCACCCACCATGGCAACAGCGAAGATTACGGCGGCATAGACGATCAGGTGCTCCGGCATATTGCCGAATCAAGAGGAATCAATTGAACGTGTCAAGTGAATTCCACCTTCGACAGTCGCAGCGTGAAACATAAAAAAAGGGGTTCATCTACGATGAACCCCTGGATCTCTTATTCCGCTTGAGATGGTACCACCGACTTCAGTTTCCACTAAAGCCCAGACGGTAACTCTTTGTTAAACTTGGCTAAGATAAGCGAATACTTTCCGTTTAGAATGTTACCGACTACGCTCGAAAACTTCGCCGGTGTTAACACCTGCAGGCTGTAGGAATGCCAGCAGTCTTTTTCTCCCATGGATGCAAACTTCTCTACTTCTTTTCTTTTTGGCATTTAACAACTCCCTATTCTTTCACATTCCCCCCAAACAGTGTGAAGAAGTTGCGGGTAAACATGGATAGCAGTGAATTAATAGGGATCACGGTCTATAAGAGATACCACCTCCTCACGAGGCCTAAAAAGGATTAATGTAAAGGTGCTTGCGCAATCTTATTGACTGTTGTTTTCTGCAATTAATAGTTGTTTGACATACACCTAGCTGGCAATTGCCCGATGTAACTTCTTGATAGCGCGTTGTTTATAAATATTAACAACCTGCTGCGTCACACCCAAAATCCGGGCAATTTCTCTCTCGGTTTTCCCTTTGAGATAGTACTGGAGGACTTCTTTCTGGCGCGGAGAAAGTGAGTTTCGAATGTGATACCGGAGTTTATTGCGGAGTTTTTCCAGCGAGTACCTGGCCGGTTTCTCCTCACCGTTGGCGTGATACGCCGATTGCTCGTTAGCAAACGATTCCAGGAACAGCTTGTCGACCAGGACTTCGGCAAATTCATGCTCATTGCGGGGTAACATGAGGTTCCGTGCTGCTAATAGTTCACATTGTTCGACTGCCGAATCTTCTCCAGCTCCGATACCGAAATGGAGAAGCGCCTGGCTGTTTCTTCACGAATCTCATTTAAGGCGATACGCTTCTCGTACTCAGAAAGATCTTTCGGCAGATCAGCATATCTCTGTTTGTAGTAGGTAAGAATCTTCTCGTGCTGCGACAAGGCGGACGGTTGCGAAGTTTTTTGCGTGGCCTGAGTCTTGCGCGGCACATCGGCAACCTTCTTCTTCAGTGCCGAGATACTGGTCGTCTGAGAATCGATAACATCCTCGAGTGAATCAAGGTTGCTGCGATAAGCCCTTGACACCCGGGTAAGCGAGTCGGCGAATTCAACTTCTTTCTCCCCCATGGCCAGTTTAATGGAGTCAGCCATTTCGCGGGATTGGTCCAGTTGATCCGCGCTTTCCTGCTTACCTTTTTCAAACGACGCATCCCGCTGGCTGTGTTCGCGATACGTCTTTATCGCGCTCACGGCTATCACCGCAACAAGAAGTGTAACAACAAGTAGTATTTTCTTCATGCAACCAATTTCCAACCTATATAACGACAATATCCTCGCGTTATAGCGATGTCAAGTTTGAACTTTTTGAGGGCTGGAATCCGGCCAAAGGCATCACTTTTTGATGCGGAGAGTCAAAAACACCCACGGCCGAATCATTGACCACCAGCCGGTGAATGGCTTGATTTTTGAATAATTCTTGCCGTCGGTTGGATAGACCATCGAGACAGGAACCTCAATGACCCGTTTTCCCCCCTTTATCACTCGGTAGTGAATATAGTATTCCATTTCATATCGGCCGAGCCAATCCTGCGTGATGTCCATCGATGGGTCATCGAAAATGTCCAGGCGATAGGCGCGGAATCCGCACGTAATGTCAGTTCCCTTGAAACCAAGGAATAGATTCACTATGGACGTGAACAGTTTTATTGCGATATGGCGAAACAGCGGGAGATTAGGGGAGCTGCCGCCGGAGAGATATCGCGAACCTTGAACATAATCCGCCTTGCCGTTCAGGATCGGATCAAGCAGGCGATCAATCTCGGCAGGAAGCATTTTGCCGTTTCCCGCCATGATGACAATTACCTGATAATCATGCGCACGGGCATAGTCTACCGCCGTGCGAATCCCCGCCCCCACTCCAAGATTCGTTTCGTGGCGAACAGTTGTCCTTCCTGCTTGACCAAGCAATACGGAGGTCCCATCTGTCGAACCGTCATCTACAAACAAGAGATCATAGGCAGTGCCGGACGGAAACCTGGTCAGCAGTCCCCTGAGTTTATCCTCTTCGTTGTACGTAAGGACTGTAACGAGTGTACTGCCGGACACGAATTCTCCCGGGTTAGAGCGGCCTGACGGCGCCATTGACAAGGATGTAGCTCAAACCGCAGTTGCAGACTGCCTCATGGGAGTCTGAGGAAAAGGTAAGTCGTCGAGCGCACTTGCAGACATATCCTGCAAAACGGGCCGGATTGCCCAGCCAGATGGTGAAGTCCGGAATGTTCTTGGTCACAACCGCGCCGGCTCCGATAAATGCGTACACGCCGACCGTGTGACCGGCGACTATCACCGCGTTGGCGCCGATAGTCGCGCCTTTCTTGAGCAACGTCTTATCTACCTCGGCGTGATAGACCTTGCTCCGAGGATAGATATCATTCGTGAACACCGCGTTCGGTCCGATAAAGACGTCGTCCTCAATCACCATTCCTTCCCAAAGCGAGACTCCGTTCTTCACGGTCACGCGGTCGCCGATAATGACATGGCTTTCTATGGAACAGTGGTCGCATATATTGCAGTCCGCGCCAATGCTGACTTCCTTCTGCACGTTGCAGAAAGCCCAGATTCTCGTCTTAGTACCGATCTTGTCGGTGGCTACAATCGCCGACGGATGCACAAAGTAGTCGTTACTTGCCATACTTACGACAACTCCACAACGCGTCCGTTGTTCCGGATCGAGCGGTTCGCGGCTTCGAGTATCCTCACGACTCGGAGGCCGGCCTGACCATCGGTCAGCGGTGCACGGTTGTCCTGAATAGCGTTATAGAATTCCTGGCTGACCCGTTTGAGCGCCTCGGTAAGATCGATTTGCGGCGCCAGCATATCTCCGGTCCGGTACTGGATCAGCATATTGTATATCGCTTCTTTATCGTGGGTAACATCAACACCTTTGTCGTATATCTTGACTTTTTCGGAGGGCTCCATGTCATCGTAAATAATCATCTTTCGCGAGCCGGAGATCAGGGTCTTGCGGACCTTAACCGGGGCCAGCCAGTTGACATGGATGTGTCCGAGCAAATTGTTGTCGTAGTATGTTGAGATGTAGGCGATATTTTCAATCGAGTTATCGAAATGTGCCACGCCGGTTGCCGCGATTGCCCGTGGCGGTCGGCTGAGCAGATAATCCATGATCGATACATCGTGCGGCGCCAGGTCCCAGATCACGTTGACATCGTGCTGAAACAATCCAAGGTTCACCCGCACCGAGTCGAAATAGTATAATTCGCCCAGCTGTCCCGAGTCTATGAGACTCTTTATGGTTTTTACGGCCCCGGTATATATGAAAGTATGGTCGACCATCAGGCGAAGATTCTTTCGCTCTGCCGTTTCGATTAGTTGTTCGGCTTGTTCGGTTGTCGCGGTGAACGGCTTCTCTATCAGCAGGTGCTTGCCGTTTTCGAGCGCCTCCATGCCGAGTGAAAAATGAGTCGAAACGGGAGTAGCGATAACAATCGCGTCGACTTCCGGCGAGTGAAGCACCTGTTCGGCGTCAGTCGTAAGAGTCTTGATTGCGGGGAACTGACGGGCCACAAAGTCGAGACGTTCTTTGCGTTTGTCCGACACAGCTGTCACTCGGACATTGTCAAGGGCGCTGAAGTTTCTGATTAAATTCGGTCCCCAGTATCCACAGCCTACCACGCCTATGTTCATTACTGAACCTTTCAATAGACCGCGAAACTGCCATCCGGACGAAACTGAATCAGGAACATGTTAAATCGGCCCGTCTGAATCCCCGGCGAACCGGAGAGGTCGGCGTTTAGCGGTATGTCCTTGCTATCCCGCGCAATATAATATGAAATTGAGGAATCCGATAAGAATTTTACGGGATAGCGTAGGCGCGGATCGCTCTTATCGACATATCGCTCGACTGACGTATATCGAACGGCCGGAATGTAGCGAATCGTATCGTCGACGGCGTAGTTTCCGAAAATCGTCACGAAATTGTTCCGTTCCTCGTACTTGTCATTGATGGCAACCGAGATATCGATATACCCGTTTTCAGCAAGTTTTGCCATGAGCAGGCTGTCCGGGACCGGTACGATAGCGTATTGGCGAAATTGCTCGATTTCCATGTCCTCGAACTGGGCATAGTATCTGTAAGTCGGTTTTGGATAAAACAGGTCGGATAGCGGCGGCTTCCCTTCAACAAACTCCTGCGACAGGCCCACCGCGGATAGCGTAAATGAATTCTTACGCTCCTTACCGGAGGTCATGTCGACCGCGATCGCAACAACATCCGAGTCCCTGACAACCGGAGGCCTTGATATGTAGATTCGGGTCCCGGCTTGTAGTGTTGACTCGCTTAGTCGGCAGGGAAATTCGGACCAGCTGTCACGCGATAATTGCCTGGACCAGCCCACGCCGAGAAGTACGATGGCTGAAGTAAGCGCAATCAATACACTTCTCCCCTTATCCGCTTTTCCGAGCAATATCCTGATAATCCCCCACAAAACAAATGCTGTCAGCAGACATCTCGCGGCAAAAACAGTATCGACCAGGCGCTTGCTGACGCCCGACGTGAAAACGGTGTTGATCATATCAATATCAACTCCCCAAATGAAAACCAGTACGGCTGTAAGTCCCAGAAGACTCAGCTTCAACAACTTTGAGCTTAACCGATAACGCGCCGATACCGCCACCAGCAGGTAACCTGCGGCCAGGAAGACGAACGGCAAAGCGCTGAAACTGTACCGGCTGATCGAATGAAACACCATGTGTATCGCTGAATAGTATCCGACTATCATCAAAATCCAAATCCCGTTGCGAAAGTCAGACACAAGCAGGAGCAGCATGCCTATCAACCCGGCAAACATGAGAAATCTATGCATCAGCTCACTAGCTTCGTACGGCAGTAGGTAGGACTGTTTGAAATCGTTGAACGGCCTGCTCCAGAGGCGTTCGAATTTCTTCACCAGCAAGCCGGCGTAGCCGATAGGATCATCCAGTATCTGCTCGTAAATGGAGTATGTCCAGAAGTCCCCCTCTACCTTATCTAGATCATACCCCTCGTACAGGATATTTGAAGACTGCCTCAGGTTTGCATCTCCGTAAGTAGGATCGCGAAGAGTGATTTGACCGTACTTGATTGAAGCAGCCGTCGTCCAGCCGATAAAGATCAGCGCAACCGGTACTATGAAAAACAGAAGTCGGTTAATCATTAAATGCCTGGGCAGACGAGACTGTGCGTAAAACAGAAACCCGATTGCCAGTGGAATCGCCAGTAGCATGGCAGTCGGTTTATTCAGAATTAAGAGTCCAGCCACGACTCCTGCCATAGCATACAGGAAACCCGAATTCTCCTCGTAGCCCCTGATGATAAAGAAGACAGAGAGCAGCAGCCAGAACGTGGTCGACGTTTCCAGCAGCAGCATCGACGAAGTTAATACAAAAGGGAAATAGATGGCATAGAGAAATCCAGCCAGAAGCGCAGCCGGCTTTCCGACCAGCCTGACCCCGATAGCTATGACCAGGATGCAGGAAAGCAAGTCGAAAAGAATACCAACTCCGCGGGCGATGGTGAAATCCATCGTGGGTGACAGGTAAAAAACCGCGCTCAGAATCAGCGGATATAGTGGCCCGCTGAAATAAAGCTCATCCTTGGCCTGGGAGAGTGTATGCGGTGTGTAGAAAAGCCAGTCAACCTGCTCCCCCTGTATATATTTGCCGGTGTATTGGGCGAATGCCTTGCGGTCATCGGATTCGTTTTTGATGTTCTTGTCGAAACTGTGGTCGACAGAGGAAATGAGCGCTATTGCGCCCGCGACATATCTTCTGGCATCCCACATTACGGGAAGTACCTTCCCGGAGATCAAGTAGCCCACCCTGAAAGTCGCGGCTATCAGCAGTATGAGCAGGACCCAATTGCGAAAACTACTCGCCCGCATAACAGATCCGTCCTATGTTTCGAGTACCTCAATCTCCTCCTCCACCCCGTGATCCAGCTGCTTGAGCGACAGATGTTCTTTCTTGAGGAAGTAGAACCCCACCGCCGTGACCACGATATATTGAGTAGCATGGAGGACCAATGCACATGAGAGTGCGTTTTCATCGCTTATCCCGTAAAGACGCAATGAAAGGACGACTCCGTAGTGATAGACGCCCAGAAATCCCGGCGTCGAAGGAGTCAGTATCAGAATGGACACCACGACCAGCAGCACAAACGATGCATCGATCGGAATGTCGAAATTGAATGCCTTGAATACGAAATAGTTCGAAATGCCCATGAACATCCAGATCAGGAACGTCTGGACAGCGACCCAGCTGGTAAGTTTGAAACTTTTGAGAAATTCAAGGCCGCGGGAAAATTTGAGGACGATTGTCTGTATTGAAGACTTTACCCGATCCGGGAGGAAAAACAAGTACCGCGTAAGCAGAGTGCCCACTTGCCCCGGCCGAGTCGCCAGAATCATGATAAAGAATATGCCGACGATCGCGATCGCTACCGCGATCTTAGTGGCTGCGATCATGTCGTCATCGATATGGTGACGAAGACTTGTTGCAAAAGTTAAGATACCCGCGAAAATAACCAAGAGCGCGACCAGGTCGAATACCATACGCTCCACAAAGATGGTCGCCAGCGAAGCGGACTTGGAAATCTGCTTGTCCTGGCTAGAAAGCGAATATGCGCGCGCAAATTCGCCGAGCCGCAGCGGCAGGACATTATTGGCCATAAATCCTATCCAGGTTGCCGCGAGTAATTTTGAAAACTTAACTTTTTTTATTGGCGCGACCATGAATTTCCATCGATAGGCGCGCTGATACATGGTCATCACGATAAAGGCGACATTGGGAATGAGCCACCAGTAGTCGGCCTGCTTCAAAGCACGGACGAGTTCATTGAAGTTGATGTTGCGAAAGAGCAACCAGATAAGCAGCGCGGAGATTGCGACTCCAAGCAGCACATACAATGTTTTCTTTGCCTGTACGGTCATAACCTGGTCCCGATGATGTCAAATAAAAGGGTTTCAAATTTGCGCGCGGCTGAGTCCCAGTTGAACTTCTGGGCCCACCGCATACCTCCCTGCTCAAGCTGTATGCGTAAAGTGTGATCCGTCAGTATCCGCAGGAGCTTCTCAGCCAGCTGTTCGATATTCCCATACTCATACAGAAATCCGGTCTGCCCGTCGCGTACCGAATCACGAAGGCCGGGGGAATCGGCGGCAATAACAGCCGTACCGACGGAGTTCGCCTCGATGTTGGTTAATCCCCATCCTTCTTTAAGCGAGGGCAGGACGGCAACATGGGCACGGCGCATCCGCTCTACCTTTTCCTCGGTCCGCACATAGCCGGGAAATTCCACTTGGTCGTTAACCCCCAGGGCACCCGCTAACTTGCGGAGTCTCGGAAGATAGTCACCATCACCCACTACCATCAATTTTGCATCGGGCAGTTTCTCCCGGACGATTGCAAAGGCCTGGATCAAGTGCTGCACCGATTTGTATTTCTTGACTCTTCCCAGATAAAGAACAGTCGGAACAGTGAATTTGGCAATCGAAGGATCGTGCGAATACAGGTCCCGATTGATGCCGCAATGAATCACCGAGATGTCTTCTCTGGGAATGCCTCTCGCCACAATATCGTCGGCCGTAGACTCTGAAATGACGTTGAAATGCCGGCCTTTGTATATGGTGACCAGCGGTTTCTCCGCAAAATATATGTAGCTGCCCATCACAAAATTTATTTCATGAAAAACTGTGGTGGCAAACAGATGTGGGACCACGACAAGAGTCTTGATGTTCAGGTAAAGGGGAGTATAAAACGGGATCTTGTTGATATCCTCGACCAGGATGTCATAATGATTATTTTTAACGAGCTTGCGCAAGTGGAAGGGTGCGATCAGGTTGAAATTATAGCGGTTACCACACCGAATAATCCTGATGCCTTCGATCATCTCCTCCGGCTCACCGCCCTTGAACCCCGAACAGCACAGAGTTACTTCGTGTCCGTAGCCGACCAGCCGGCGGAGAAGTTCCTCAAGGTGAACCTCGGCTCCACCTCCGTATGGGTTCTTGAGATCATTCCAATTTAGCGCCAGAATCTTCATGAATAGTATCTTTGTATGGTTCCGGTTGATCTTTCAACTGCTGTTCAACATTGTTGAGCAGCGCACGCATCTGAGCATCATCGGGTTTGATCTCAACCCACTGACGCAGGAGGTATACGAATTCCTGTGTTTTCCCTCTTTCATAATAAAATCGGAGCAGCTCGTCGTAGGCAGGTTTAAATGTCCGGTCTTCGGAAATGATAGTCTTGAAGATCCTTTCCGCGGTCGAATCATCCCCCTGTTTAAGGGCCAGTTTCCCCAAATAGATCTTGTACCCAAGCGTATCGCCGTACTCCGAGGTGGCGATGAGTTCCTTCAAGCCGGCTTCGTTCTCCCGCTGGAAATAAAAGCTCGCCAGATAATTGACGGCGTCTACCGAATACGGAATGTCTGCGATTGCCTTCTTGATGAGCGCCTCGGCCCGATCAAACTCACCCAGCTTCCGCAGGGTATCGGCCACCATCATGAACGACCGCGCGTAATTGCGCGTAATCCTGAGAGTGGATTCGTCTTTGTACACCGACGGATCCGCAATGCTCCGATAGCGGAACTTGTCCGGGCCGGTCAGCAATTCAATCGAAGGTTCGATATCCACTTTTGGGCCGCCGGAGGTCCGTTCCATACTCCAGGCCATCCCTTTCAGTACCAGCAGGGAATCGATCGTTTGACCGTAGAACTGTCGTGATGATATGGGCACCGTTACCGCGAAATCAATCGGCGTAGTGGCAAAATTGTTTTGTATTACGTTGGAAACAACCTGCTCCTGAAGGCGGTGGACATCTCCGTTTCGATCGCGATAGGGCATCAGCTGATCGATCTGTTCGTCAGTCCAGCTGAGTTTGAGTCCCATGCTGGAGCGAAGTTGCTTGATATACCACTGGGTATTGGCCAGAGACAGGTTGAGCACCCGGACGTCCTTGCGAACGCCGTAGGCTTCCTGAAGACACCACAACGGAAACGTGTCATTGTCACCGGCCGTCACCAGGACGCCGTTCGGGTCGGCCGATATGAGCAGGTTCCAGGCATAGTCATAAGGAATGTAATCGCCGGATCTGTCCGCATAAAAGTAGTTGCCGGAGATCGCATAAATCGGCAGCAAAAACAGAACAAAGGTCGCCCCGACACTGAGACGTCGCAACGGGGCGGAGAACTTAGATACCATCTCGCGTATAAATTGCACCACAAAACCCAGGCCTATCCCGATTAGCAGGCCGAACAGCATGAATGCCGGCGTAAAGAAATAATCCCGGTCCCGGACTTCCAGGTAATCCATCCCTGTTGTCGGGCTTTGCCTTGTGCCATCGGCAAAATTCATATACAATATGAGACCCACCGACGATATCAGGATGAGAATCACGAGCGGGATTCCATAGCGATGCCTCCTTCGCGTCACCTCCCACATTCCGAAGACACCAATTATGAACAACGCGATAAAGCGCCCGTCCTTGAGTCCGTATTGTTCGCTGAAGAATTTCCAGAATCCCATCCGCTCGTACATACCGAACTGGTTCTTCCATTCCGCGCGTCGGACAAACATCCGCTCAGTCATCGATTGCGAACCATACTGCTTCCGCTCGATATAGTTGATAGTGGCAGCGATACTGCTGGAGGGGTTGTTCTCATTGATCATCGGATGCTGGGCGGAGCGTATGGGAATGAACAGGTGCACCGAGTATCCCAGGGTGGCAACGACAAGAATGGCCAGGGCGTTTCTCCAACCGGGCAACCTCCGGGCCAGGCCGCCGACAATTAAGATCAATGAGGCCACAACCACTGATAGAAAGAACGGAGCTACGCCAATGATAACCATGGAGCCTGCGACTATTGCGATAAGGATCGACCACTCGATTTCTTTCGCCAGCCATATCATCAGCACGACTCCCGCGATGGCGCTGAGGACCAGGAACGCAGTGTAACCCCGCACGAAGTGAAGCAGGAAAGTCAGCACACCGGCGGCCAGTATAAACAACCCCGCCATTAGCTGCTGGTGAGAGCGCAGTCCCGGCTGCTTCTCCATGAAATATCTCGCGAGCAAAATTATTCCGCCTACAAGCAACAGACCAAAGAGCACCTTACCAAGCAACAGCAGAACGCCAAAATCGATAGGAACAGCATCCGGGCTGAGAGCTTTCCGGAGCGCATTGACCGCCACTCCGAAGACAGGAATAACTGACAGGAAGAACCCGATCGCGACCATCATATGGAGCCGGAGCATTTCTTCAAAGGAGAAGATATACAAGAGGTAGAAGAGTAAAGCGATCAGGACAGGGATAAAATACTGAATTTCGTCGGGTCGCGACGACAACGCGAATATCATATACAATTCAAGCACAAAAAACACCCCGACGCCATACCACATGTTAGAACTCGCCCTGTTCTTGAGCACGAACAACATGGTTATAGCAGGAATGACCAGAAACGTGGTCAGGTGCACACCGATTCCGGCATAGGCGATAAAAAAGACCAGAAGCATCAGGCGTCCACCATAGCGGGTTTGACGGTTCTCCAAATAGATGAGCGACAGCCAGACAATGGCCATCAGCATCATCATCGACAAGCCGTAGACTTCGGCTTCCACAGCGTTATTCCAGGCGGTCAATCCAAAGGCCAGAAATAGTGTCCCCGCCACAGCGGCACAGTACGCAATTGCCCTGCTCGTTGCCGACTGACTCTCCGGAAGACACTTCCGCAGGATACGGACAGCTATCAAGTAGCCGAAGAGGGCAGCAAATGAAGATGAGATAGCGGAGAGCATGTTAACCCGGACGCCTACATCGGATCCAAACGGAATCAGTGTGAATATTCGGCCGAGCAGGACATAAAGTGGCGTTCCCGGTGGGTGCGGGACGCCGAGCGTGGCACTGGCCGCGATAAACTCGCCGCAATCCCAGAAAGAAAGGGTGGGCGCCTTGGTCAGGGTGAAGATGATCAAGGTGAACAGCCACGTCGCCGTTGCGATTATGGCGTTTAACCGGTCAAATTCGGGAGATTCAGAGGGCAGTGAGGTTAAATCGGGCCGCAAAAACGGATTTCCTGTTTACATCGTTCGGTCTACTCTGGTTAGTGGCCGTCAATATAATGGTTTTTGAAACCAATAACAATCCATTTGGTGGGACAACACCGGCCGGCCGGGCCGGCTATGCGCTTTTAGATATTTTGACGAAGCGGTCGAGAATACCGTTGACGAACCGCGAAGATTCCGTTGTGGAGTACTCCTTGGCCAGTTCAATAGCCTCATTGAGCACTACTTTAACGGGGATATCGGGCATGTGCTCAATCTCGACCATGGCCATCTGGAGAATAGTGCGGTCAATGTCGGCGATTCGCTCAAGGCTCCAATTCTCGGCCAAACTGCTTATCTGTGTGTCCGCCCACTTGGCGTGTTGGCGGACGAGTTGATAAAGCAGGCGGGCAAACTCCCGATTCTTGGCGCTGAGTTTTTGGTCGGCAACAATTTGATTGAAGGCTATATCCGGTTCAATTTCTCCGTGTTCGATGGCATAGAGCGACTGAAGCACAAGCTCTCGGGCGTGGTGGCGCGGGGATTGGGTTGAATCCATTAGTTGCCCAGTGAGTCGTAGAGGTTAACCATCTCAATGGCCGCCTGCGCGGCATCCCAGCCCTTATTGCCTGCTTTTGTGCCGGCTCGTTCAATTGCCTGCTCCAATGTATCCGCGGTGACCACGCCGAATATAACCGGCTTGCCGCTTTCCAGGGCGATCTTGGCAATTCCCTTGCTCGTTTCAGCGGCTATATAATCAAAATGCGGAGTCTCTCCTCGAATGACCGCACCCAGACAAATGACGGCATCGTATTTTGCGGTCATCTTTGCCGCCGCGTACGGAATCTCAAACGCCCCCGGTACATAGGCAATTTCGACATTTTGTTCGGTCGCACCGTGGCGGACCAGACAGTCAAGCGCGCCCTCAAGTAGTTTCTCGGTCAAAAAGTGATTGAAACGGCTGACTACGATACCGTATTTCTTTCCAGCCGCATTCAGTTTGCCTTCGTGAATTTTATACTTCATACTAATCTCCGGACTTTATTTTAGATTTAGAAGATGTCCCAGTTTGTCACGTTTGGTTTCAAGGTAAGCGATATTATAACTCGTGGGGGCAATCTGTATCGGCACACGTTCCACGATTTCAAGGCCGTACCCTCGAAGGCCGATAACCTTTTTGGGATTGTTGGTGAGTAAGCGGATCGAGGTGAGGCCGAGATCGACAAGGATCTGGGCGCCAATACCGTAGTCGCGAAGGTCCGCACCAAACCCAAGCTCCTCATTAGCCTCCACGGTATCGTGTCCTTCTTCCTGTAACTTATAAGCCAGTATCTTGTTGGCCAGACCGATCCCCCGTCCCTCCTGGCGCATATAGAGAATAACTCCGGTCCCTTCCTGCTCCACCATTTCCATTGCTTTATGCAGTTGGTTGCCGCAGTCGCACCGACTTGAGCCGAAGACGTCGCCCGTGAGACACTGAGAGTGCACTCTCACCAGGACATTTTCCTTGCCGATAATATCGCCTTTTACCAGGGCAAGATGGTGATGGTCATCGGTATCTGAGCGGTACAAATGAAGTTTGAATTCGCCGAACTCAGTGGGAAGATTTACGACCGTGATTTTATGCACCAGTTTCTCGGTTTTGTGCCGATAGGCGATCAAATCGCGGACTGTAATTATCTTGAGGTTATGTTCGCGGGCAAATTCCATCAGGCGAGGCACGCGTTTCATGGAACCATCGTCATCCATAATCTCGCACAGCACTCCCATCGGTCTGAGCCCGGCCAGCCGGCTCAGGTCCACCGATGCCTCGGTATGACCAGCCCGCGTGAGTACGCCGCCATTTAGCGCCTGGATCGGGAAGACATGTCCCGGGCGGGCGAGGTCCTCGGGAACCGATGCCTGATCGACAATCGTCTTAATCGTCACCGCTCTATCATGGGCGGAAATCCCGGTCGTCGTATTCTTAACTGCATCGACCGACACGGTGAACCGCGTCCCCAGTTTGGCGGTGTTGTTTTCAACCATGGGATGAAGGCGCAGCTGACCGATACGGTCCTGGGTCAAGCAGACACAAATAAGCCCGCGACCATGCATAGCAAAGAAGTTAATCGTCTCCGGTGTTACCTTTTCAGCCGCCATGACGAGGTCTCCCTCGTTTTCGCGATCCTCGTCATCGACAACAACAATAAACTTGCCGGCCTTGATATCTTCGATCGCTTCCGGTATCGTGTTGAATGTATATTCTTTGCCCATTGTCACCATCCACTTTCAGTCAATTTTTCTCTTGTCAGACTGTGCTTCCCGGAAGTACCAGCCGCTTTGAGAATGTATTTTCCAATTATATCGAATTCCAAGTTTACCGCCTGACCTTCGCGCATCTTGCCAACACTGGTCGCTCCCGCCGTGTGCGGAATGATATTGACCGAGAGGCGGCCATGCGCTACGGAATTCACCGTCAATGAAATGCCGTTGACCGCGATTGAGCCTTTTTCAATTACGAGGTTCTCAAATTCCTGATTAAAAGAAACAACAAGTTCGACTGACTCACCTACAGCTCGAACGCGTTCCAGTCTGCCAACGGAGTCAACGTGACCACTGACCATATGTCCCCCGAGGCGCTCGCCAAGTCTGACCGCCCGCTCCAAATTGATGCGATCGCCGGTCTGATACCTGTTCAGGATGGTTCGGGCTGCGGTTTCCTGTGATGCTTCCACAACGAATTCCTTCGAAGATGATGAGATGACTGTCAGACAGGCGCCGTCACAGGCGACTGACTCGCCGACCTTGAGTTCGCCGGCCATCTGAGGGGCTTCAATGGTAAGCACTTGATAATTTCCGCGACGAGTAATCCGACGGAGGGTGCCAAGCGACTCTATTAATCCTGTAAACATCTCATCATTTCCTGACTGGGTAACCTATGAACACCATGTCTGAGCCGCTCTGAAAAAAACGGACATCACTGAATTCAATCGCCCTGGAGATTTTTGAGATCTTCAGGTCGCCCACGGCACTGACACCCTCACCTACTATTTTGGGCGCCATGATGACCACACACTTATCTACCAGGCCCGCCTTCAAAAACGAAGTGGCCAGTCTGCTACCACCTTCGACCAGGATCGTCCTGAGCCCAAAGTCATTTGCCTTGCCCAAAAAATCGTGCAGATCAATCTGTCCGCGGATGTCGGACCGGACCTGCCACAGGACCAGGTTCCGATTGGATTTCGCACGTGTGATGCGTGTCATACCATTTTTGGAAGTGGCTACGATCGTTTTCAAATCGGCGTTGGACTTAAGCAGCTTAGATGAGGCAGGAATGTTGCCGGATCCTGTAACTACAATCCGGTAGGGACTTGAACCATTTACAAAGCGAACGTTCAGCGATGGATTGTCGGCTGAAAGCGTTCCACTGCCAATCACCACCGCGTCTACTTCGGCCCGGAGTCTGTGACCGAGTTTTCGCGACTGTTCGCTGGAGATCCACTTGGAATCGCCTCCGCTTGTCGCGATTCGGCCATCTAACGTCTGGGCAGTCTTGAGAATTACGTACGGTCGATGCAACTTGTAGTAACCCATATAAGCATCATTAAGACGTGCGGCTTCCTGCTTCATGACACCGGATGTCACCTCGATTCCAGCCTGCCGCAGCTGTCGAATCCCTTTGCCATTGACAACCGGATTCGGATCCTTGAGAGGTATCACAACTTTCGAAATACCGGATTCGATAATCGCCTGGGTGCACGGGCCGGTTCGACCAACATGACAGCATGGCTCCAGCGTGACATAGAGTGTGGCACCCTGTGTCTTGCCGCGGGCGCTCCTAATTGCCGCGACCTCGGCATGGTCGCGCCCGACCATTCGATGATACCCTTCGCCGACAATTTTCCCATGGTTGACAATCACGGCACCCACCATTGGATTCGGCGAGGTCTTCCCGCGTCCGCGTTCCGCCAATTCAAGGGCGCGCTTCATGTAAGTCAACTCAGCCGAATCAGTCATAAAAAAACCCAGAGGTTAATCCGGGGCATAGACATAAGGCACAACACTACAGTCGTAGGTGTACACTTCTGGATCTTCTCTCATCCGGACTGTACCGTCGGCGCCTGAATTTCACAGACTCAACCGGGAATCCCGGGTCGCGGGCTGTCACCGCCGGTCGAGGAATTACGCCTCGCCCCGAAGATTATATTTGCTGTACATTATACTAATGGCAGGGGAAAAGGCAAATGGTTTTTTTGCCAAACTTTATTGAATTACAACGGGTTCACAAACAGGAGCATATTTGTCTCTTGAGGCAAGACCGCAGGAACCGCCAGGAAAGGTCAGGTCAGGTTTCGACCACAAGATCGCTGATAAGCGCTTTAATGTCTTTTAGATGGAACGGTTTGGGCAGAATCGCCCTGATGCCTTTCAGGGCAACTTCGTCCTGGTCCAGCTGTGTTCCCCAGCCGGTTATCATCGCGATCGGCATCTGCGGATTACTCTCGTGAACCTGGCCGGCCAAATCCAGTCCGGACATTCCGGGCATGCCTAGGTCCGTTATCATCAGATCAAACTTGCCGTCCTGACATTCCTTGAGAGCGACATACCCATCCTCACAGGCGGTAATCTGATGACCGTCGATAGCCAGCATATCGCTCAGCACTTCGCGAATTTGCTCGTCATCGTCGACCAGGAGAATTCTCAGCCGCCCCATTTTTCCGACCTTGCGAGTGACATCGGAGTCTTCATCACGACTGCCAAGCTTCGGAATACTCAATTTGAAAGTAGTGCCGTTGATCTCATCGGACGCCAGCTCAGCCTTTCCGCCGTGTCTTACGATGATACCGTGCACAATCGCCAGCCCCATACCGGAGCCGTGAGTGCCCTTGGTAGTGAAAAACGGATAGAAAATCTTTTTTCGGATGTTCTCCGGAATTACCGGCCCTTTATTGGTAACGCAGAGCGTGAAATACTTCCGTTCTTCGGCCAGCACTACCTCAACGGTCGATTCATTTCTGGCAAACTCAACCGCGTTTTCGACCAGTTTCTCCAGCACCAAAGTGATGTCTTCGCGCGCTCCTTCGATAGTTGCATCCGCCACGTAACTTTTGATGCTGACGCTTACATTTTTGGGTGTTGAAGTCTTCTTCCAGGCAAGTTCGGGGTTTGCGAAATAATCTTTCACGGCTTCCATCAGGTTGATCTTCTGAAGTTTCTTGTTCTTGGCGCTGGTGGTGAATTCCTGAATTCTGCGTATTGTTTCTGCCCCTTCAAGGACCTGGGATTCGATCTTATTGAGGTCAGTTATGATAGCGGCATCCTTCACTTTCAGTTTCATAAGCTGGATGCGCCCCACTACTCCACCAATCATGTTATTGAAATCGTGAGCGACACCGGACGTCATATCAGCCAGAGCAGCCAGACTCTCCAGATTGGCGAGTTGCCGAGAGGACTTCTTCAACAGTTGATTCGCCTTCGTGAGATTCTTCAGCAGCAGGGCATCTTTCAATATGATTTGAGAAAATAGACTGTAAATTGAAAGAAGCTCCCGGTCGTTCTGGGAAAGTGGCCGCGGCGCGGTAGACCAGATGGCCAGTACGAATTTGACCGCACTATCAAAACACAACGGGCACAGATAGACATAACTGTACGGCTCTACAAACGATGCCGTGACGTGTTTCCAGTTGCCTCGTCCGGAGTCGGTCTTCTCAATCTCGGAACAAAAGAGAGAAAGTTCACCTCCAAGCATTGCTACCAGTCCTTCGTGGTTCGCTTCCCTCGGTGACCCTGCTTCAACTCTGAATGCCTGCTGTGATTCGGCTTGAACCATCAGGGTGTATTGACACAAAGGCGCGGCTTTTTTCACGAAGCTCGACAACTCGCTGACAAGGTCCTCGAGTCGGTAATCATTGACTGAGAGTTCGAACATAGCTATCAATTCCGACAGCCGGATTGAGTAATCTGTCAGAATTTGAATCTCTTCGGTCCCGGTCATGGTTTCCTTCAGCAGATTCAGGGCGGTGTCGATAACCGAGGATTTGTTCTCATCCAGGGCCGGCTGAGTGCCATCATCGCTCCAGTAAGCGACGATCATAGAGCGAAGATTATCTCCGTCGTAACACGGACACGGAAGACATACCCTGAAGTCATGCTGGGCCGCGAATTTGTCAGGCGGTTCTACTCTGTCAGGGCGATCTCCACCCAAGAGCAGATATGACCGCTCGATTCTTCCGCCATGGCTTCCGGCGTCCCGCCAATGATTCTCAAGTTCGGTAAGTTCCGTAATCGCCGATGTTGACTGGTTGCGGAAAGCCAGTGGTACGAGATTCTCATAGTCGGGCTTACGGTAAAACACCGCAACAAAGTCAGCCCGGAGCGCTCTGGCTACCATGTGGGCGATTTCCTCGACCTGAGTGATCAGCGATGTCATTTTGCCGCTCTTGCGGCTATGAAGGTAATTCTTTATGAGGAAAGTCGATTCCGACATACGGCCCTCTTATAATTTTTTCGCCTTGCTTTCGCACCAGTCCAACTGCTTCGGCAGCTGAGTCACCGGTTTCGCGATTTCAATCTCTAACAATTTGTTGTCGATCTTTGAGCCGACGACTACCGCTCCGCCTATTGTAACTTTGGCCTGATCGGTATCGGTGCATGTAACGGTATGGCCGGCAAACGTCTTCAGAAGGAAATCCTCCACGTCGATGTGTGGAGTAATCTTCAGGTCGTAACGAATCACCAGGCTGTCTCTGACCGCATCGCATCGAATGCAGAAACACATTTCACCTGAGCATACGGCCTGTTCCATGATCGCAAGAACGACCGGGAACACGACATCGTACACGTCTCTCAGGGCAAAGGAAAAATCGAGAATTGGCGACGCGTGGGTCTGAAACTCAAGCGTGACATTCTTGGTGTCACGAATCTGACGCGCATATCCCTGGGTCAGCAGGGCCAGCCTATGAAGCAGGTCCTGGGCCGATATCGAACTGGCAAGCCTTTCTTTCGTCAGCAAACTCAGTTCTCGCAGGATGGTCAAGTACTCGGTGGCAAGATCCCCCGCGTTCATCAGTCGCTCGATTCCCTTGAGTACTTCATCATCCCCGAGTTTCACGTCTTCGGACCTCAGATCCTGAGCAAGTATTTCCGCCTGACCGCATATTACAGACATCTGGCTAAGCACATCGTGAAAGTATCCCCCGGAAAGCTTCGCCGCTGTCTCGAACCGGCTCAAAAGCAAAGCATGCTGGCCGGAGTCCACAATCTGACCGGGAACGGCGACCAATTGACGTCCGCGGCGATATTTCTGATAGTGTCGCACGAACTGCGCAACCCGGGTAAGAAAGTCCTTCAGATTGCAGAGGTACTCACCTTCAAGCGGCGTCCCGATTGCGAGTATATCGGGCTCCTGGCCCTCTTCATCAGGAATAGCGAAGTATATCTCTGATTTAACGTTGTCGAGGTAATACGTCTTCGCGAATTCAATATCGGTGATCTGCTCCGCGACCTTACGGAGGCAAAATGAACGATCTTTTCTCAGGGCATCGCGAACCAGGCCGGGTATCATATCCGGGCCAACTCGGTCCACGCTTAATTTATCTTCATGTCGTGCCCGTACGATATAACCGGTTTTTCCCTTTTCGATCAGCATTAATCGCGACATCGAAAGTTGACCCGCCAAAATCGAGAACAACTGGGGCAAAAGTTCTTCCGGCGGAATCGAGCGCGCGGTGGAATCGACAAATTCGCCATAGAGATTCAGAATGTCACCCGTGCGCACGAACTGGCTATCCGCCAATCCCGAGGCATAGCGGGCAAGGTCCAGAACCTGCCGAAGATCCGTGTACGAGATGTCGCCGCCTACAATCATCGTCACGATGTAATCGGTATGCTCAGAGCCGGATCCGGGGTGTACGAACCTGAATTGTGGCGGCGCCGCAAGAAGTACCGGATGCGGCGGTACAAGATCGGCGGGAGTGAAAAAATACCGCTGCCGGATCATGTTCTGCCATTGCTGAGCGGTTGCGATTTTGAGTTCCCCAGCCAGCTGATCAAATTTCCCCAGGTCTCCCGAGACCAAACGCAGGGTGTACACACCATCGTGATTGTAATAGAGCCCGGCACAGCTCCCCTCGCATGTCTGTGTCAGCAGATTCAGGAAGCGGAGAGCAAATGACTCGAAAGTACTTTCCGGTTGAAGCAGGGTTTTGATAAATACATCCACCGAATCGAACGCCGAGCGTTCCAGATTGAACTGGAAAGTCTCAAGGCTCCCCAAAATGATCTCCTGTGCGTCGGATGAAAGGTGCAGCGGACGTTCTGACCGATTTACAATCACGCCGCGAATTTTTCCTTTCATGAGCACCGGATACAGCGAGAGCCCATCGATCTCGATCGGTTCATGACTCAGACAGATCTGCGCTGGATTATTCCCCGCGACAATCAAATTCTGGCGAACTGAAAATATCTGCTCCAGAGGGATGTATAGCCAGGAATCCTCAAAGGTATCGGTTTTGTCGAGGGATACCCGGCGAAACATCTGCCGAAGTCCGGCGGAAACATAGAGCTCGGCGAATTCGGGCAAAACGACATTTTGCAGATCGCCTCTCAGCACACCAATTTCATGCGTTGTCAGTAGTCTCATGGTAGTTCAGTGTCCTGCTATGCACTATTATGGCGTAACGTAGTCGGTCAACCGCCTCACAGAGCGATCGATGATCGATAGACATTTCTCCATACTTTCGGTGATGGAACTGCTGTTCTTTTCCCTTAGGAATTCGACCGAACCGACAATACCCGCCAGTGAAGATCTGATCCTGTTGCGGATATCCGCGTCGGTCAGCACTATCTGATCGTGATAGTTATCTTTTCTTTCCTGCCGCACCTGGACGACCGAGGAGTGCAATCGAAGGCCGAGTACGGCGGATACAAGTTGAACAGTTCGTAGAGCGTCAGCCGATGATTCAGCTTTCTGCATGAATTCCGGGTTGGCTACCATAATCGCTCCGATCACCTTACTCCGGAGCGCTATCGGAACAATCAGACCGGTCTGCATCTCGTCAGTAAATATCTGTTTTGCTTCGACCGGGCTGATCGTGAGCTCGGGATCCCGCTGATTGACCAGCACCGGGCGACCGGTCTCCAACAATTTTGTCGTGCAGGGCATCAACGAGAGTATCAACGAACCGTTCTCCGGTATAACATCCTGTGAAGCTCTGGCTGTATACAAAGCCAGCGAGTTCACAAATCCACCATCAGCGTCGAGCGTCACGATTCTCACCGCGTCTGCCCTCAATTCACGCCCAAGAAACTCCGAGGCCGAAATTGACAATTCACCGAGCGGGATGGTAGTGCCGGCGGCAAGTAGAAATTTCTCAATTCTGGCAAGCCGCATTTTCTCTGTCGCTATCTGCCGTCCGGCGGCCTCCCGCGAGATCGCCTCTGAGAATAGATCGGGGAGCAAGCCGGCGTAAGCGAGAACTTCCGGTCTTCTCTGTGTCGCGAGATCAGCGCGAATGAGCAGGATCGCCTTCGTTGCGCCACAATTTCGAATTGAGACCAGAATCCCGGACCCTATGTGGGCAAGACCGAGAATCCGGTAGTCCTGGAGGTCAGGATGTTGATCAATGTCGAGCACGGCAACTTTCCGCTCTGCCAATGTCTTCTCGAGCAGGCTCCATTCGTTCGGGGCGGTCAGATTCTTTTCACTGAGCATCGCAAGATTCTCGCCGATAGTGTGGCGCTCCATTGTGCCATCGTCGAATGACACATTCAACTGAACACTTTCAAAAACGAAGCGGTCACGAAGTTGCTCCGTCAGCGTCTGCAACGCGGACCTCATGTCGTCGCTTTTCTGGAGACTATCGGATGTTTCTTTGCGCCACTGCTCAAGTTGTTGTGCGAACTGCTTTGTCGAACGGTGCAGATCAAGGGCTAACCGGTCCGAGATAATGTCGGCTGCAAGCTTGAGATTCGCCCGGTCCTCATCGTTAAATTCACTTGTCTTACTGGTCCACAGAAGAAATAATGCTGCGAGCTTTGATTCAACCAGAACGGGAATCACCTCGTCCGGACCGGATGATTCGTTCCGGCACGATGAAATAAGTAAAGATGCTTTCAAGCACCCGCTTCCGGCCGCTTCCTTCAGTTTCGGAACATCGATGTGTACGTGCGCAAGATTCTCATCCAGATCTCCGGTCGCGGATACTCCATCAACAAATGAGGCGACTCCAGTCGTCTGTGAAATGACGTACACGCATCCCTGGCGCAGTTTGTAGTCCGTCACCATGTAATCAAGTGTCTTGCGAAGTATTATCGGTATCCGTGATTCGATTCGAAGGAACTGTTTCACCTTCCGAATGAGCTCCAGCCGCTGAAGTCGCTCGGTATTCTGCTGTCGATTTGCTCTTGCGATTGGTAACCATGCGGCGACCCCTGATACCAGGAGGATCGAACCGGTGACGTTGAGTGTCCAATAGACGAGTTCGAAGAACAACGGTTCGCTGAGAAACGGCAGGCTCACCAGTATCGATCTCTGGTAGTAGATGCGAAGCAGAGATGCGAGATTAAGGATCACCAGCCCCACCGTGATATTGCGATAGCTCTCTCTGTCAGCCTCAATCAAATGTTTTCTGAGTACCGCAACTGCCGCCAGCGATAAGAGTAAAAATATTGCTGCCGCAAAATCATGGACTGGCATGCGCAATCTCCCTGTCAGGTGCTAAGTTATTACCGTTGCGATAATTATCGGCGGATTCCGCAAAAGACTTAGTCTGCTCCGGCTGATTGGCTGGCTCCGATACTCTGTTGGCGGACGACTACATTAATGACCGGAATGATAGCCAACCAGTACCAGCCATGATTCTGCAACAATTTGCCGAACAATCACTTACGGCGACTTTCACCTGTCGGCATTGAGGTTGCTGCAAACTGGGTCTTAGACATGAGCAACTGCAACTCCGCACAGGGAGGAACTATGAGCATTCGCAAATCACTCGCTATTACTCTATTGTTAGTTATGTCTATTGCTGCCGGTTGGTATGGATGTTCCGAAGATTCAATCGTCACGTATGTCAACGGGGATCAGCCCACGGTCGACCCCACGACCGATGCTTCGCTGTACTTCCCCGACCACGAAGGCTATACAACCAGCTACAATATAACGTATCCCGACGGAACAACCGACCAATTGACCTTCACTATGGGAAAGACCGCCGGCTTCCAGGGCCTGACCGGACGCGTCTGGGTCGCCTCCAGAAATTACGTGATCGATAGTAGTTACATATATGTAACCGCTGACGCTGTGTATTTCTATGATAACTACACATCGTCAGGCGAGAAAGTGCTCCAGTTGCCGCTTAAAGCGGGCCACTACTGGACACGCTTTGCCGAGTCCGGATCATATACTTATGGAGATAACTACACCGATATCATCACCGGCACGAATGCCGATTCAACCGGCTCCGGCACCATGAAACTATATCCGTCGGAAGGTTCGTCTACCATGGTAGTCGATAGAATCGAGCCGGTGCGGCTCAGCAACGGATACTATTTCAGCAATGCGGTCCGGATATCCAATGACGGCGTGCAGTCGGGCACCAAGAACTATTACTGGTTTGTGCCGCAGATTGGGTTGGTCAAGTATGTATTAGGGACTACCGACCTGACTTCATCGAAGGGTGACGTGATCGGCGAGATCAAAGATTACTACACAAAATAATCTTGATATACGTTTCATTTTCAGCAACCGGACCCTGTGGTCCGGTTTTTTATTTGGTAAACAGAGGGAAATGAACAATCCGTTGATAGTTTTTGAAATGGATCTTCGCCACTTTTCCGAGAATGTCGGGGCCAAACCGCTGGATCAGTTTACGCCCGGCCTCATCGACATGGGCAGCGGCACCCCGTGGCAATTCGAAACCGATCTCTTCAGACAAAGCGTCCATCTCCTGGATGAAACGGGCTCGTGCCAGAATTGAAGCCGCAGCTACCTGTACTATGCTCTCCCCTCGTACCAGCTGCTTGAGATGGATAGTCTGTCCCCGGCGAGTCAGTGCATTCTCGATCAGTTCAGTTTTGCCGAATTTGTCGGAGATTGCCAGGTCTGCCGGATGCTTCTGCACCAGACTGTCAATCGCGGTAGCATGTCCCTCGGCGAGCATTATATTCAGATTCTTGATTTCTTTGTGCTGCCGGTTGTACTCTTCGGGAGAAATAACCACTACTGCGTGGGGATGTTCGCCTCGAAGGATCTTGTCGATTTCCTGAACTCGTTTCGGCGAAAGAGTTTTGCCATCGCGGACACCGACCAACCGCAACAGGTCGGTATCAGCATCATCAGCCAGCACCGAGGCAATCACTAATGGACCGAAGAAATCCCCCTTGCCGGACTCGTCTACACCGACAACACGGCCGCCCGCTGCCATCGCTTAATTGGCCCGCTCGAGGTATTCGCCAGTGCGCGTGTCGACCTTGACCTTATCCCCTTCCTTCACAAATGGCGGGACCTTGACCACCAGACCTGTCGATAACGTCGCCGGCTTGGTCACGTTGCTGACCGTATCACCTTTAACAACCGGTTCGGTGGAGACTACGTCGAGGATCACTGAGGCAGGCAGATCCAGCGAAATCGCTTCGTTGTCCAGAAACAGCACTTTGTATTCGCTGTTCTCCAGCAAGTACCATTTGGCATCGCCGAGATTCGCGGTCGGGATGCTTAGCTGCTCAAACGTAGCCGTATCCATGAAAACAAACTCGCCTGTATTCTCATAAAGATACTGCATGTTCTTGGATTCCATGTCCGGTGGTTTAAACGAATCGTTTGATGAGAAGACCTTTTCGACGACTGCGCCGGTCTTGATATGTTTGAGTTTGGTGCGAATATTCGCGCGGCCACGACCCATCTTAAAGTGTTGATATTCAACGACATAATACGGCTGATCATCAACTATAATGCGAAGGCCCTTGCGAAAATCAGACACTGAGTACATAAATCCTCCTGTAAAATCGAGCCCAAATATAACACAAAACGGGCTCAACCCAAGATGTTTTTTATACTCCGGCGGAGGTCTTTTCGACTCGATTTGTGAGTGCCGCTGGGGCGTGAAGGGGCAGGATTATGCTGAAGGTGCTCCCTCGGCCAGGTTGCGAATCCACGGTCAGCCGACCCTGGTGAAGATCTACGATTTTCCGTACGAGCGGCAGGCCGAGACCGGTGCCTGAGGGACGAGAAGAATAGAACGGAGTGAAAATCTTTTCGAGCTTGTCTTCGGCGATCCCACTGCCAAAGTCGCGCACATCGATTCTGACCTGCTCCACGGACGCGCTGAGCATCAATTCGATCTTTCCACCGTTCGCGTCATAGGCATTGACGGCGTTCTCCACCAGGTTCGTCAGGGCCTGCTTCAACAGCAATTCGTCGACCATTATTTGTGTCGGCACCGAGCTACCGATCGATAGACTGAGACTGCAGTTCCCGTGTTCCGCCCGAACATCGAAGGCGTCCTTTATCTCCTTGAGAAGCGATTTGATCTCGGCCGGACACGGATCGTAGGCGAACGGACGCGCGAAGTGCAGGAACTTGTCTACCAGCAACTCAGCTTCCTGCGTTTCAGATTCCAACGTGTCAACCGACGACGTATCCTGATTCTCTTTGACCAGCCGTTTCTTAATGAGCGACGCGTAGCCGAGAATGGCACCGATCGAATTACGTAGCTGGTGTGCAAGTCCGGCCGACATTTCACCCAGAAATACCAGGCGTCGGCTGGTTTCCAGTTCGGCCCGGAGTTGTTTTAGTTCGGTCAGGTCGTTCATGAGAACCGATACTCCTACAGTTTGCCGCCGCTCGTCATAGACCGGTCCGACCGATATGCCAAGATACAGCACCCTGTCCTCCGGCGTATTTACAGTATATTCGTTGTAAGGGATCGCTTTGTTCTGAATGAGTGCAGTCTCGACAGCGTGCGCGAACGAGTCACGATATATGGGGAGACTCTGAATATCATGCCCTTTTTCGATAGGTGAAGCACCTCCCAGCAGGTGCGCCGCGGTTTCATTTATGGAGATTATCTTCCCCTTCGGGTCAAGCATGATGACGCCTGATGTCGTGGAGGCGAGCAGATACCGATTGAACTGCTCCAGCGAATCTGCCTTCTGTGATATGATTTCATTGAGTTGAATTAAGGTGGCTTCTTTTTCCCGCAATTCGGTTATGATTTTCTCATACTCTGACACCATGCTGTCAACATCATCACTGTCTCCCGAGACGTCTCTCCCGGCTACAATTGCCTGCTCCCGAATCCGTCGAAATGGCGCAAGGATGAATCGATAGAGCATCAGATAGAGAATACCGATCACCACCACGGACACTATACTGATTACGAATATCGTCTGGCTGGCATCATCCAGATAGGCAAGTTCAGGGACATTCATGGACAGTATCAGCAGCTTCTTACCGGCGGCGGTCGGCACCGGATACACATAGAAGTACTCGTTGTCTTCACCGCGAGTCAACGTCTGAAACTCGCCGGTGAGCAGCTTACGGGCAATTTCGGGGACCTGTCCCGGCGGAAGACTGCTTACTACTCCGGTAAACCAATTACGCCGCGATTCAGCATCATCGTCCGGCGGTCTCGATGGGATGAGAATGATGCTGCTCAATTTGAAAGCGAGCTTGAACTCGCGGTCGTTTCTGCTGTCCAGACTTGTTCCCACATCCTGCTTGACAGACTGGCTGATGACGATGGCCGCCTGAGACAGAGCCGAAGATACATGGTCCCGACGGGCGGTCCGGTCCTGATAGATAGTATAGTTCGAGACGACATTCAGTAGCAGTAGAGTGAAGATGATGACGAGAAGTCCAAGATGAACTTCGGTCGTGAAACTCGTTTTCCGCTTTTTAATTGGCATAATCTGATTATCGGTAAGAAGAAGAAGGATATGAGCCGGCCGTCGTCTTAACGGACGTACACAAAGTGGGTCAGGTAGAAGTCGATTATCTGGTCGCCATAGGTGATGGCGAGCATGGCCGCAAGAGCCAGAAAGGGTCCGAATGGCACGACTCGCTCTTTTCTGAGCTTACTTGAGAAAGCCATCAGCACTACCGAAACGACGAGACCGATGGCCGCTGAAGAGATAAAGATGAGAACGACTTGTTTCCATCCCAGAAATGCTCCGAGCATCGCTGCCATCTTAATGTCCCCGCCGCCCATCGACTCTTTCTTGAACAACCAGTCACCCAGCTCGGCGATCAAATACAGGGCCCCTCCTCCCACCAGCATACCGATACCGGCCGAGACAATTCCGAGTCCCCCCGGGAGGAAAGAAACCAGCAGTCCGGCCACTATGCCCGGCAAAGTGATAACGTCGGGAATAATCTGAAAATCCAGGTCAATGAAAAAGATTACCAGCAGAGCTGATGATATTGCCGCGTAAGTCCAGAAACTGACCGACATGCCGTAGCTCAAGTAAAAATAACTGTACGCCAGCATATTCACCAATTCCACTGCCGGATATCGGGCGGATATTGCCTTGTGGCAGAAACCACACTTCCCTCTCAAGAAGAGATAGCTGAGCAGAGGGATATTATGATACCATTTGAGCTGCTGTCCGCAGTTTGGACAAATTGAACGAGAGGTCAGAAATGGGATCTTTCGCGGGACGCGGTAGATGACCACGTTCAGAAACGACCCGATAGCCAGCCCGAACAGTGATATTGTAATCAGGTAGATAGTTTGCATGGCAATAAGATTATCGGCGCCAGGGACGATTATCTGAACTCGCCAAGTTTGGCCAGCAGAAGGGCGCAAACGACGGGACCGGCGGTCTCAGTACGCAGAATTCGTTTACCCAGATGAACCGCGGTGAATCCCTGCCTGATGGCGAGTTCAAACTCCGGGTCTGAAAATCCGGATTCCGGACCGACCAGCGCAGTAAGCCTTCTGGTCGTCGATTTGAGCTCAAGACTATCGAACGCAATGGCATCGGACGACGGATGAAATATCAGGTTAGTCGCCTGCCGGTCTGCCTGGGAGAGAAATTCGTTGAACGATATCGGGAATGAGATATCCGGACGGAAAGACCTTCGAGATTGCTTCATCGCGGCCAGGGCAACTTTTTCGTATCGCGAGATCTTGCCGGCCGCCCGCTTTCCATCCTCGACTTTCACTTTGGCCTTCTCGGTCAGAAGCGGAACAAATCGCTTAACCCCGAGCTCCGTACCTTTCTCGATCACCGTGTCGAATTTATACCCGGTCGACAATCCGCAGGCAAGCGTAAGAATCACCGCCGGCTCTCCGAAATTCCGTACCTGCGAATGGACTTTGACCTCGACCAGTTTGGAGCTCAGGATTCGGCCTATTTCACCCCGATACGCAATGCCAGCTCCATCTACTACGATTACGAGTTTCCCGGCCACCAACCTCATTACGTCAAGCGCGTGATGGCTCTCGGCGGCATTCAGGCGAATCGTATTATCGGTGATATTGTCAGGCAAGCAATAGAAAATCGGCGGTTCCATGATTAGTCCTTGTGAACCAAAATAGAACGCCATTCGTTGTCGGCCAGGACGTTCATATCATCAAGGCCGTTGCCGCGCAGAGCCTCCGTCACAGCCTCCTCGTCTTTGTCAAGCAGCCCGGAAAGGAGCAGACACCCTCCCGGTCTGGTCAAGCGAATTAATTCAGGAAGCATCTCTATGATTGTCGAGTGAATAATATTGGCGCAAACGAAATCATACGGTTCGTCGTGGACACACGTCTCCAGAGAACCGTGGACTATGCTCGACGGGCACTTTACGTTATTGATGCCAAAGTTCTCCCGGCTGTTGTCGACCGAATCAATATCATAATCAACCGCCTTAATCATTCGCGCACCCATCTTGTCGGCCAATATCGATAGAATACCGGATCCACAACCGACATCGAGAAAACTCATGGAAATTCGGAAGTGTTCCCGGATCAACCTCAGGCAGCTTCGGGTTGTTTCGTGCGTGCCCGTGCCGAAGGCCATCTTAGGTTCGATAATAATGTCGTATTTGATACTTTCTGACGGCGCACTCCAGGGAGGCCGGATCACGATGTCATCGGTAATGTGAACAGGAACAACTGATCGGCGGTACTCCTCCTCCCATTCAATGTTCTCCACCCGCCGTTCTCGAATCTTGGGCGCAGGCTTCGGTAGCTCACCCATTTCCACCAGGCCGGTCAAGTACTCAGAAAGCTGTCGATGGTATTGCTGTTCGCTCGAAGGTGAGAAGTAGAATTTTATGACTATCTGAGTGCTGTCCTCTTCGTCCTCGAGGACCAAACCGTTAGAAATATGTTCGATAATGAAATCACAGACCGCGTCGGCTTTTTCCCTTGGAACGCCGACCGAGGCTTCGATAAATTGACGGGATGGCTTTGCCATCAATAATCACACTCCCAATGTCTCTCTCATTTTTGCGAAGAACGACTTGTTGCCGGTCGGGGCTTCAAAGGCTTCCGATTTGTCAAGTCGCTGGAGAATTTCCTTGTCCTCTTTGCTGAGCTTCGTAGGGACCCAGACAATCACTCGAACCAACTGATCGCCGCGCCCACTGTGATGCAGGTGGGGGATTCCTTTGCCGCGCAGCCGGAGGACCTTGCCGTTCTGAGTTCCGGACGGGATCTTTATTTCGTCACTGCCGTCCAGCGTCGGGACATGCACACTTCCGCCCAGCGCGGCGGTCGTGAACGAGATCGGGACCTCGCAGATAATATCATCCCCGTGCCGCGTGAATTGATCGTGCTCGGTCTCTTCGAAGAAAACCTGCAAATCGCCTGTTTCACCATGATTGGGGGCGGCGTTGCCTTTGTTCTCAATCGTCATGTAATTACCAGAGGCAACCCCGGCCGGGACGTTGATGTCCACTCTGGTCTCTCCTCGCAACACTCCTTCACCCTGACATACTTTACACGGATCGGAGATTATTTCGCCCGTGCCGCGGCACATCCCGCAGGGGGTTACCTGCTGAATAGTGCCAAGAAACGTTCGTGTGACACTGCGAACCTGGCCGGATCCCTTACATTGCGGGCACGTTTTTCGGGAGGAGCCGGCGGCGACACCGGACGAACCGCAGGCCTCGCAACCTTCGAGCCGTCTCACCTTGATCGTCTTCTTCACGCCCGACGCGATTTCCTCCAGGGACAATTTCACTTTAATTCTGAGGTCATCGCCTCGATTGCGTCTCCTTCGCCCATTGGCGGCTCCTCCGGCACCGAAGAAATCATCGAATACCGATCCGCCGAAATCGCGCATGAATGCCCGGAGCGCATCCGAAATATCGAACCCCTGGAATCCGCCGCCATATCCGCCGAATCCGGCTGACTGGTCTACACCGGCGTGCCCGAACTGGTCATAGGCCTGACGCTTCTGGGCGTCCTTGAGAACCTCGTAGGCTTCCGTGCACTCCTTGAATCGGTCCTCGGCTTCCTTGTTGCCCGGATTGCGGTCAGGGTGGTATTTCATTGCCATTTTCCGATAGGCCGATTTTATCTCAGCCTCTCCGGCGCTCCGTTCCACCTCGAGAACTTCGTAATAGTCGCGTTTTGTCATATCCTGATGTTACTTCTTGTCGTCATCCACAACTTCAAAGTCAGCGTCGACCGTGCCGGAATCACCGCCGGATTCGCCGCCCGGCTTGGCCTGTCCATCGTCGCTCTTAGCGCCCGCGGCACCGGCCTGCGAAGCTTGCTGGCTCTGTTTGTACATCTCCTCGGCAATCTTGTGCGACGCCTGCATGAGCTCTTCTTTCGCCTGGCTTATCGCTTCAGTCGATTCCCCCGACATCGCCTCGCGAACCTTCTTAATAGCTGCTTCTACTTTAGCCCGTTCATCGGCAGAAACCTTGTCGCCAAGGTCCTTCAACGACTTCTCAGAGCTGTACACCATCTGGTCGGCCTCGTTGCGAGCCTGGATCAGCTCCGACTTCTTCCGGTCTTCCTCGGCGTGCTTCTCTGCATCCTTGACCATCTTGTCAATCTCTTGCTCATTCAATCCCGAGGAAACCTCGATACGAATGGATTGCTCTTTGCCGGTCGCCCTGTCTTTAGCGCCGACATGAACAATACCATTGGCATCGATGTCGAAGGTGACCTCAATCTGCGGTATTCCTCGTGGAGCCGGCGGGATGCCGACCAGGTCGAACCTCCCGAGTGTGCGATTATCGATCGCCATTTTGCGCTCACCCTGCAGCACATGTATCGACACCGCCGTCTGGCTATCATCGGCCGTCGAGAAAATCTGTGACTTCTTCGTAGGTATCGTGGTATTCCGATCGATTAACCGGGTCATCACGCCTCCCAGTGTCTCGATACCGAGCGACAATGGGGTAACATCAAGCAGAACAATGTCCTTCATGTCGCCGGACAGGACACCACCCTGAATTGCGGCGCCGACCGCAACGACTTCATCGGGGTTGACCCCCTTGTGCGGTTCCCGGCCGAACAATTCCTTCACCAATGAGACTACCTTGGGCATGCGGGTCATACCACCCACCAGCACAACTTCGTCGATATCCGTAACCGACAGCTTGGCGTCTGTAATCGCCGCCTTGCACGGCCCGACTGTCCGCTGAATCAGCGTATCGGTGAGCTGCTCGAATTTTGCCCGTGTCAAGGTCAGGTCGAGATGTTTCGGTCCGGCCTGGTCCGCTGTAATAAACGGAAGGTTGATGTTCGTCTGCATGGTCGAAGACAATTCAATCTTCGCCTTCTCCGCGGCTTCTTTCAGGCGCTGGAGGGCCATGCGATCCTTGCGAAGATCTATCCCCTGTGATTTCTTGAACTCATCCGCCATCCAATCGATAACCGCCTGGTCGAAATCGTCACCACCGAGATGCGAGTCGCCGTTGGTGGAACGTACTTCGAAGACTCCGTCACCAATCTCAAGAATCGAAATGTCAAACGTGCCGCCACCAAGGTCATAGACGGCTATCTTCTCGTTTGTCTTCTTCTGGAGTCCGTAGGCAAGCGAGGCCGCCGTCGGCTCGTTAATAATGCGAAGTACTTCGAGACCGGCAATCTTTCCGGCATCCTTGGTCGCCTGTCGCTGAGAGTCATTGAAGTAGGCCGGGACGGTAATGACGGCCTGGGTGACTTCGTGCCCGAGATAGTTTTCCGCCGCCTTCTTGAGCGACTGAAGAATCATGGCCGAGATTTCCGGTGGCGTGTAAAGCTTCCCGCCCGCCTCAATCATAACCGCTCCGCGCTCATTCTCCGTTACCTTATATGGAACGATCTTCTCTTCGGCCGCCACCTCGTTGTGCAGTCTGCCCATGAACCGCTTGACTGAAAAGACGGTGTTCTCTGGATTGGTGACCGCCTGCCTTTTCGCCGCGGCTCCGACCACCCGCTCTCCGTCCTTGGTGAACGCAACAACCGAAGGCGTCGTGCGTGCGCCTTCGAGGTTCGGAATGACGACCGGTTCCTGACCTTCAAGTACCGCAACACAGGAGTTGGTGGTTCCCAGGTCTATGCCTATGATTTTTCCCATGATATCAGCTCCATTTCTATCTCTGCAATAACATCTTCTATTCTGGTGCGGGTATTACTTTGACTTCCGCTTCTTGCTGACGCCGACTTTGGTGTGACGAAGTACCTTGTCGCCCCGATGATACCCCTTACCAACTTCCAGAGCAACGATTCCCTCGTCCTGTTCCTCCGAGTCAACCTGCATCAGCGCATCGTGAAAATTCGGATCGAACGGCTTGCCCAGCGCCTCGATCGGTTTCACGTTGTACTTTTCGAGCAGACCGATCACCTGACTGTGTATCAGCTGTACCCCCTGGCGCAACGATTCCGTGTCTGTGTCCTTGTCGGCGTGCTGTAATGCCCGCTCAAGATTATCGGCGATCCCAACCAGGTCCAGCAAGATTTTGTCATTCGCCGACTGCACCATCTCATCGTACTGGCGCGCTACCCGCTTGCGGTAGTTGTCGAATTCGGCGGCCGTTCTCAGGAGTTTGTCCTGAAGCTCCTGGACCCGGGCTTCGAACTGCTGCTCATCGGTAACGTCCGCCGGATGTTGCGAATCCGGTGAGGGCCCGCTCTCATCCGCCTCGACTTCCGGAAGAGACTCGTCTGAGAGCTCCGCATCATTGACATCTTTCGGTCTCTCGTTCGCGGTATTTCGATTCTTATCTTCGAACATCTCGTTCAATCCTTATTTATTGTCAGCTCGGAAAGAACCTCGGTGATGGCTCTCGCCGTGTAGTCGACTACCGACACCAGCTTGTTGTAATCCATGCGCGTTGGTCCGATTATGCCAATCGTTCCTACTACGTTGCCGACTTTATAGCGCGATGTCACCAATGAGCAGTCAACTATCTCTCGGTATCTGTTTTCATGGCCGATCGTAATAACCAGTTCTTCCTGCGTGGCATTATCGAGAAAATCCGAGAGGACCCTATTGTTCTCGAGCACCCGCATCAGTTCAGAGACCTTCATCAAATCCGAGAATTCAGGCTGCTGCACCAGATTGTCAGCACCCGAGACTTTTATATCCTGCGCCTGACTGTCGGTCCAAATCTTGTCTTTGCTGTCCACTATCAACTGAAGCAACTTGCCGTGCCCGCTTACATCCTTCATCCGCTTGGCGATCGTATCGCGAATCTCCGCCAGAGACAAACCGCCGAGGCGTTCGTTGAGAATCGCCTCCAGTTCCACCAGTGACGGCGATTCGAACGAGGCCTCCACCTCGATAATGACCGACCTTACCAGACCCGACTGCACCACTACTACCACCATCAGCCGTTCATCGCTGAGGGGGATCAGGTCGATGCGCCTGAGAACTCCGCGTTCGAACCGCGGCGCGATAGTAACTCCGAGCTGTCGGGTAATCTCGCTGAGAATCTTGCTGGTTTGCCCGAGAATCTCGTTGATCCCCCGGCCTTCCTTGAGTATCGATTTTCGGATGTGTTCTTTCTCAGCCTCCGTCAGACCTTCCGGCTTGAGCAGATAATCGACATAGACACGATAGCCCAGGTCGGTTGGAATGCGCCCCGCCGATGTATGCGGCTGCTGTACCAGTCCGAGTTCCTCGAGATCCTGAAGCGTGTTGCGTACCGTCGCCGAGGATATGCCCATCTTGAACTTGTTCGCGATCACTCGGGACCCAACCGGGTCGGCGGTCGATATGTAATACTGAATCAGGTTGTTGAGAATTACCTTCTCACGCGCTGACAGATTTTCAAAAGCCATTCTTAAAGTCCTTGGAATGTTTCTGCCATATTGGCAGTACCTCTGGCAGAGTGCTAATAAAGATCATGATTCTTATAACAATTGTCAAGGGCAATTGATTCCGGCAGGGGGAATTTCTCCGACAGTGAATCAAAAAACCGGCCCGGAGTTCCGGGCCGGCTGGTATCAGAGAATCTATTATAAACAGCTCCTGTGGGAGCCGGGAGGACGAACAGATCTCATTTCTTTTTGGCGCTGTCTGCTTTCTTGCTATCGTCCGTTGTTTTGGTGGCAGATCCGTCGCCACCTTTCTTCGTCGCATTGTCACTCTTCTTGGCCGAGTCGGTGTTGCCGGACGATTTCGTTGCCTCTGCTTTCTTCTGCTGCTGGTCCTTGCTCTTCAGGTTCTCTTTGCGGTCATCGATACCGTTGTTGTTTTTGTCGATGAAGCTGTCGAATTTATTCTGAGCCGGCGTCTTGTTGGAGTTAACTGAAGTCTTGGCGGCTTTTTCCTGGCTACCACCCTTCTGTTGCTGCTTCTCATTTACCAGCTCTTTCTTTTCGATCTTCTTGGCGTCTTTTTCCTTCTTCTCAACTGCTTGAGCCGTTCCGCTGAACGAGACTGCCAAAAGACCGGTCAGGATGTACACAACTATAGTCTTCATTGCTCCGTGCCTTTATACAGTCAGGCGCTTTCGCGCCTGACGTTGTAAGATACTTTCCTATCTGCGGCCGCCGGATTTCTTGGAGGAACCGGACGACTTGCTTTCTGAGGACTTGCCGCGCGAGCCGGCCTCGCCCGAAGACTTCTGATTACCGGACGGCTCAGCACGCTTCACGGTTGAAGAGGATCGTTCGGACGATCCGCCGCCGGACTTGCCCTGCTCAACCTTCGGCTGTGAACGCTTGGGCTGAGCGGCTTCGGACTTTCCGGAACTGCCGGACTTCTTCTGATAGTAGTCGGAAGAACGTTCGGACGAACGCTTGGTGGCTTCACTGGACCGATCTATTGTCTGGGAACCACGGTCATACTTGTCACCACCCGTTCTGCCTTCGACTACTTTCGACCGCGTTCCGGTCCGATCACTCGTCACACCCTCGGAAACCTTATAAGCTGAGCGCTCACGCTTGGAGTCGCTGAGAGTCGAGCCGGCCGTTTCATAGCCGCGATCGGTTCTGATGACCTCGCTGGTACCGCGCACGTGCTTCTTGCTCAGGATGACGTCACCAACAGTTTTGGAACCCGGGTTCGTGGCCACAACCTTCCCTTCGGGGCGGAATACGTCGGCCGTCTTGTATTTCGGGTATCCGTTCTTCACCGGGTCGCGGTAACCGATCGTACGCACTTCTTTGTACTTTGATACCGCCTGAGACGAAGTGTGAATGACATTCCTGTTAAGCACAACGGTGTTGTATCTGGTGATATGCACATCGTGCTCCCAGCAGTATCCATATCGATCATAAATGGTCAGGGTGTGCCATCCGACGAAAATGCGCGGGATGTACAGCGGGGCGATACCCCAGTACACACCATTGACATACACTGTTCCGCCCCACGGGTAGTCAATATACACGTTGCCGGTAAGGGTCCAGGCCGGATAGTCCGGATAATAGACCGGGCGGTAGTAGTTGTCTTCCCACTGGTCGACATACATCGCCGAGCGGTCAAAAGCAAACCGCTGGCCATCGTAACCCACGAAGAAACGACCATTGACATAGTCCATGAAATCGAAACGATCGTCGCGGTCAAGAACCAGACCGGAAGTCGGGTACCAGTCCGGAATCGGGAACCGTTCGCGGGACGCTATCGCCTGAATGTTCTCGGTGCCTTCGGGACCGGTCACCACCAGGTCGAAGTCATCGCCACCACCGGGGATCTGGTAGGTCTCCCCGCCGCGGACGAAATTATCATCGCTCGGGCCGGTCGGGAACAGCAGGTTGACTCTCCCCTTTGAGTCCACGGTGTAGATGGCCACGAAAGCATCGCGGTTGGTCCGAAAGTCTATCGTGACCTTATCTCCGACATAGAACTCGCCATCGGGGTGATTCGTCCAGACATCGATGTCAAGATAGCGGTCGATCTTTACATTGTTGTAATACTGATCAGCCGTGTAATCTTCGTTGTCGGAATCATCGTACACCCGTGCGAGATTATTCTGCGCCTGCGCGCTGAGCGCGGCGATGACAACCGCAAGGGCCGTCATACTGAAGATGTTGTATAGTTTGCGCAACATGGTGTCCACCTTTCTTTGTGGCTTCTATCGCAGACTGTTCTGCGTCATACTCTTCTTATTCAGATACTCCGCCGTGTGGACCGGTTTCACCGCGTCCGGATTTACTACTATCAGTTCAGGATTGTCCTGCGCGGTCTGATAGGCCCACGCCAGCGTGATGGAATTCGTGTTGATCGCCAGCACGCGCACTTTCGCGTAGTGGCTGTCGTTCGTCCAGATAACATAGGTGTGTCCGAGAATCACTTCGGACCAACCGACATTTGACCATCCGTCGGCCGGCGCATACGAAATCTCATCCAGACTGTCCGTATAACCCATATCCTGGAGATCCGTATTGACGTCACCGGCGTTGATATAGAACACACTGCCAACCCGGTCAATGTAGATATCCGCCGCCACGCTATTGTATTGAACGACCGCCTGGGCCGCGAAATTGTACCCGGCCACCGTGGAGTCAACCGCCATGTCAAACAGGGTCACCTGACCATCGGGACGCGGCGTGTCAAATACATTCTCTGCCGAAAGATCGGACTCTTGACCAACGTGATCATAGGTCGACACGGCATAGTAATAGGTCACACCGTTGAGCGCCGTATTGTCTATGTATTCGTAAATCAGCAGGTCAAGATTTGGATTCGCCTGAGCATCGACCGACCCAATCTGCGTGTAATTATTGGTCGGCTCGAGCGACCGCCAGACATGATATCCTTCGATATCTCTGTCATACGGTCCGTTCCAGTACACATAAATCGCGTGATTAGCCGTAACCGAATAAACCCCCTGGGGAGCTTCCGGAGCCGGGTCATACACAGGGTTGGTGTTGTCTTCGCAACCGACCAGACCGAACACGGCGACTATCGCCATCGAGCTCAGAATTGATACCAGTGTCCTTTTCATATCCTCTTTCCTTCTTCTAGATGTCTTTCCTTGCCCGACTAATAAACAACTTCCGTGCCAAACACGGTACGTCGCTATATAACAATGACTTAACATGGGGATACTATCAGAAAAGGAAGAATGGCGCACAAAAATTGTGCGTGCGTGGGCTCGGTACTGTCCTAATTTGAAAGGTGGTAACTAGTTATGTCAAAGCACGAAAATAGTGCGGAAACGAAGTTTCCTAGGCTTTTTTGAAGAAAGCGATTGCTGCTCATCGTTGCGCAGTACATTATGGACCGGAAATATACATACGAACGCGTGGATTATGCCGAAACCGATTCGTCAGAAGATCATAGATTATTTCAGGTTTACAAAGGACTGTTTCAGGCGAACCAAACTTACGGCCTTTGCTGGATTCAACGGAGTGCTCGGGACTATTGTTGTTTCTGTATTGTTTGCGATCTTCCCATCAGTCGACAAGCTCTCTCGAAAAGGAGGGATTGTGTCAGTCTTAATATCTATCACCACTTATTTTTTCGTACTTGTGATTATCTGGGTAGTCTCGGCACTCTTTAAGGGAGCGTATAATATACAAAAAGCTTACGAGAAGAGAATCGTTGAGCTGGAATCGAAACTTTTTCCCGACTTCGACCCAGACGATCAACCTATCGATGTGGCGATCAATTACATCACGGACTTTACAGATTTTGGAGTGCGGAAAACTGTGGATCAGATATGTCATGAACTCTTTCGCTTGGGAGCAGGTGCCCGGATAGCATTCTCCGGTCAGCCTGGAACCATGTTCCTTAATAAGAATTACGAGAAGACGTCCGAGGATTATTGTTCAGTGCCAGCTAATTTTCTCACCACCTGCTATTTGTCAGTTCCAGAAGGTCACAACGAAATGGTTCTCGCAGAACCGGAAGATCTATCCCAGGGCAACAGATCGGGCGACCCAATCAGAAAATCCCGTATTTATTGGGGGCCGAGAGTATCCATGAGTGACATTGCACATCATTTTCCATCTAAATTCGAAGCTCTCAAGCATAAAAATATCTAATCCTGTGAGATGTCGCCACTTGATCTGCACTTCGCATGTGGGGAAGCAGAATCTCACGATCAGAATGCAGTTAAGAAGATTTCAGAGGCTTACAAACGCCTACAGCAAGAAGCTGGACTGCCTGAAAGCGGCCTTGGCGGTACATTTCTGGTGGTACAATTTCCAGCGAATACACAGTTCGATTAAGGCTACCCCCGCGATGAAGGCGAGGATATTGGAGTTACCCTCTGAGTGGGACGTCGTTCTATGAAATTATGGTTGCCGGTTTCGGTCGTTAACTTGCTGTATATCAGAAGAATTAGGCGATTTGTATTGACAAAAACCTATTTTCTCTTATTATTTGAATACCAATGAACCAATTTGGCAATGTTCCACGTTTAATGATTAAAAGCGGATTTTAGTATTTATTGCCAAAGGCCGATAAATTGAAAGATATGGAATCCAAGACTAATAGAAAAGAGAAAGTCGCAAGAGAAAGCGCGGCTCTAAATATCTCTGACGATTTGGAGTATTCAGACGAGATCGTGAAAGACTATTCTTACTACGACTTTGTGAAGCTACACACCAATGCGAGAGGTATGTTGTTTTCCTTTGGGAAGATGCATCCTGAGGACAAGGTTCCGACCATTTATGAAGAGATTTTTCTCCCGTTGGACGTAGCACTCAGCCTACACCACATAATGAGTGGACAATTCGAGATACTTAAGAGCAAAAACGTAATTCGGATCGAATCCGAAGAAGAGAAGAAGTCTTAGGAGCTTTCGAATGCTTGTAAAATCAGAAGACAATGCTATCAGATTCTATACGGCAAATACAGCCACCTTTAGCCCTATTACATCTATACTAGTGAATGGGGCTAGCTTGTCATGGCTGAGGGACTGTGTAACTACTTCTACCGATTCCGCGGAAGGCTCGCACACCCCAGAGGAAGAAGCTCAGTTTGTCGCTGGCCTGAATACCATTTTGGCTGAGTTTGATGACCCGAAAACTCACAAGGTCTTCAATACTGTGGAAGAGTTATTTGCCGAACTTGAAGAAGACGATTAAGAATCAGGGGCCTTCGGGAAAAAGCAAATTACCGTTAATTGATCTAGCGGGCTCATTTAAGAGGGCATATAAACAATTTCTACGAGACGCCGATGATAAAGAACAAATTGATGAAGCTGTTTCTGCTCTTGCCAAAGATCCCAATAATGTCCCCCAGAAACTAAAGAAGACCAAATATAAGGAATGCCCAGCGCTGAATAAGAAGTACGGGGACATTTACATAATCCATCCAAGTGATCATCTCCGGCTAATCTACACTTTTGACGCAAATACTATCTACTTAATCTTCGTAGGGACTAGGGAAAACTACTACAAAAAAGTTCGAGCTCTAGCGCCCTAATTTCACACGCACCAGATTAGAACTATTCGGATTGAACGAGTGAGACGAGGATTTGACAGGGAGCGTTGAGATGGGTATTTTAGGGGATGAGAAATCTTAGCTGGCTTCAAAGACTTGTGATCTGGATTGGCGTACTTTTGATCGTCCTTTCGATGCTGTTCCCCTGTTGGCAATCATTTGCGCCTATGGGAGAGGAGAGTTTTGCTCATGTTGCTGGATACTGGCCATACGTATTCATATTTACCCCACCGCCGGGCGAGTACCTGGGGATATTCGCTCCGTCAATTGATCTAGCCCGCCTTCTGGCTCAGACCCTAATCATCGTACTCGCCAGCTTCGGCTCTGTCATAGCACTTCCGCCAAAGAGCGCACCAAATTAGGACAGTACCCTTGCCTTATGAGCCCTGAATCTGTGCCTGCGGGTACAATCTCACGACCGCGTCAGGCCGTATTCTTTGATTTTCATGCGGAGGGTATTGCGGTGAATGCCAAGCGAATCGGCCGCCTGGGCCATGTTCCAGTCCAGCCTGTCCAGACAGAATTTGATATGACGTTTTTCGACTTCAGCCATAGGAAGTATCTGACCGCCCACACTGTCGGCCACCTGGGGGCTCATAGCGAGACCGGAGAGGTCGGCTTTGGTCAGCGATGACCCGTTGGAGAGCACGACCGCCCGCTCAATGATATTTTCCAGTTCGCGGACGTTACCGGGCCAGGCGTACGACGTCAGCGCCTCGGCGGCCTCCGGACTGATCCCCTTGATTTCCTTGCCCGCCCGTCGGGAAAACTTCTCCATGAACCGTTCCGCCAGCAGCAGAACATCGCCAACACGGTCCCTCAGTGGCGGGATGTTGATCTGCACGACATTGAGACGATAGAAAAGATCCTCACGGAACTTGCTTTCGGCAACAAGCTTAGTCAGATCACGATTAGTGGCGGCGATAATTCTGATATCGAGCGAGATTTCTTTGACCGAGCCGAGCCGCTCGATTTTACGTTCTTCAAGCACTCGCAAAAGTTTTACCTGCATCGAAAGCGGCATCTCACCGATCTCATCCAGGAACAGCGTCCCACCTTCGGCCAGTTCGAACCTCCCCTGCTTCGCTCGATCCGCGCCGGTGAAGGCCCCCCGTTCGAATCCGAACAGTTCCGATTCGAGCAGCGTCTCGGGGAATGCGGCGCAGTTGATCGCGACCAGTTTGCGCTCGGCTCTTGGAGAGAGCGCGTGCACCGCCCGCGCGACCAGTTCCTTGCCGGTACCCGATGGTCCGGTGATGAGCACGGTGGCATCTTTCGAAGCGACCAGCGATATCAGCTCTTTGACTTTCTTGATCGCGCTTGATTCGCCGATTATCTCCGATGTCGGGAAGACTTCGGCCAACCGCTCGGTCAGCACTACATTATCGACCACCAGGCGATTCTGGCGTGTCGCCTTTTCAAGCTTGAGCATGAGTTCATCGAGGTCCTCGACCGGCTTGGTCAGATAGTCATACGCCCCGGCTCTCATGGCCGCTACCGCTGTCTCGACCGACCCGAACGCCGTCAACACAATGACCTGGATAAACGGATTTATTTCTCTGAGACCGGCCAGCAGTTCAAGACCGTTCATGCCGGGCATTTTCATATCCACAATGGCCACCGGCGCGAACACATGCGGGTATTGCTCGATCGCCGCCTCGCCTGATTCGGCGGTCGTAATATCGAACCCCTTTTTCTTGAGATAACCGGCCAGCAGTTCCCGCTGTCCCGGCTCGTCATCGACAATTAATACCTTGGTCTCTTTCACGTTCATATAGTAATCGGATTTCGTCGGTGGCGGAAATAAAAAAACCCGCCGAAACCGGCGGGTTTGACAAACTCAATCAGGTCTTACTGGCCGGAGCCAATCACTATGCGGATACCGGCGCGAACATCAAAAAACGAAAGGTCACTTCCAAATTTGTAACTATTCCCTTCGTAATCAGCTTTGACATTTTTTGTCGATGCGCGCATATAGTCCGCCTCGAGAAACAGACCGCCGTAATCGGCCGTGTAATAGAACGCGCCCGCCCCTACGCCGTAACAAAACGCCGGATCATAGGAAATCTGACGATACCGGTCGCCATTCGGGTTGGTCACGAACGTGGTAAACTTGGGGAATGCGATACCGACTGAACCGCGAACATACGGCTGAAGGTTCGCCTGCGTGTTTAGATAATACTTCACATAGGCATTCGGGCTGTACACGCGGTGTTTGAGCCCTTCGGCCCGGGTATCGGTCGGGCTGTTGTCGATGCCATACTGGCTGAACGTGAAATTGAATCCGGTGACCAGATTGAGAGTGGCAAAATAACCGATATCGATACCGATCTGGTAGCCGGTTTTTGCGCCCAGGGAGTCACCAAAATTCTTGCTGTCACCGGTCGGAAGACTCAGGCCACCGATGAAATTGATTTCGGCGACATCTTTCTCGACTGCTTCGTCCTGTGCCAGAGCAGACGTACCGAATGCGGAAAAGACAAGTAAGAGAGCCGACGTTACAATAACCAATTTCTTCATCTGCGTATCCTCAAGCTAAGTAACATAATCCTCTGTCTATTGCGCAGACGATGCCTGTAAGCAGATATCGCACTGCGTAAAAACCCGAAATAAACACTTAGGTGACGGTTTGTCAACCGTTTATATCCAAAGAAAAGTACCAACTTCTGCTCCATCCCGTCACTAGGCGATTGTCATTTCTTCTTGCGGGCGTGATAGGCCGCCACCTGCAGCACCAGGTCAAGAGCTATTCCTTTAATTCTCTCATCGCCGAAATCGACTTCGAATTCACGATATTGCGGAACAGACTTGTCTCTAAGTTCCAACTGCGGACCACCCTCCGGAATTTTCAGCCTCGTTTCCGGAAGCCCAACCATAACATTCATGCGGGACTTGGTCGGCACAGGTCTCAGGTGGCAGACGAAATGCTCCTGGTTGTCTCGGCCGTCAACATAGTACCTTCTCCAGTTGTCATTTGTTCCAGTAGCGGAACTCCTCGGCGTGAATGGAGACAGGACCTTATTCACATCACTGATAAACACTTTCATCCACGACTCAAACTCTGCAGTCATAAGTCCTCCACTTGCAAATGCGCTACTACTGTTATTGGTACTCGTTAAGTGGCGAATAGTCTGACTTACGAACGCCACCTACTGCAACTAGTCCTACAGCTTTTCAAGATCGGCCTTGCCAACATTCAATAACACCCCTCGCTTTGTGAGTTCCGAAATCGGAGCTGACTCCGGCAGGCCAGTGAGATTACGGTTCTGCATTATAGATGCCATTGACGTCGAGCAATTAACAAAAGGAATATAGTGATCCTCTCGTACGAATGATTCTTGGCATACATCTCCATTACTGTCTAGGCCCAGAATACGATAGTTTACATTTACGTGCTTAGTTGAACTATCGTCCCGTTTGTCTCTGTCATCCCGAATGAAGCAATATGCGAACACTGTATCTCTCAATGGACGACCGTCAACTATAAGTGGTTGATCAAGCACGGGCCTTGCCACAAGTGCGATATTGTTGTGATGTCGGCCCACTTTGGGCAGGAACTCGGGAAATGGATGAACGTACAGCCTGTAGTGCCCAGGAGGGATCTCATCACACAGTTGTACTATGTCGTCCTTCAGGCGCTCAGATTTTGACTTGTCCACAGCTTGTTTCCTCCTATGAATCGCCGTTTGGTATAGAAACTGCTAGGGCGGTCAGCGGAGCGCAGCGCGCATCTGTTCCCAGAGAATTTCAAAAGTTTGAATATCACGTTCTACCAAGACAATCTCGACCGTCTTGGTTTTGCCATCGACGGTCTTAACCGTATCATATATCGATACACGAATTACAACCGGGCCCCCTGTTTTTGGCGTCAAATCCTTTAGGAAATCATAAAACGCTCGCTGCTTCCACCTTGGCGATCCGTTTCCGGTCAGTGTACGATTCGGGGCTGCTTTGCCGAATAGCGTCTCACAGCTCGAGTTTGTCCAGAACCCGCCTCCAGCACGCTTTTCAAGGCAAGTGTTTTCCTCTTCCTTGCATAGATTCTTGTACCACTCAAGTGAAAATCCAGAAAGACCCCTATAGAGCTCCGAAGACAACGTCTGCCTCCTATACCTATTGAAGTGGGCCTCTTCATCAAATTCGACAACGAAGTCCTTTAGAACGAAGTCATATCGCCCCGGCTTACAGGGAATAGCTCCTGACACTCCACCAAGTTGACGGAACACATAATCCACTTCATCGAGCAGTCCTGCCGCTTTCAGATCACCTAATCCTGGTCTTGGGAATCTAGGGTCTCCGAATCCATCAGTGCACTCGTGGAGTAGTTCTCCGAACACTTTTTCTTTATCGCCAGCGCTCTTCATGTTTCAACCTCCTTCTCATTGCCCTCAAGCCCTCATATGCGAATAACTGTATACTTCGTCCAAAATTCTTATTACCGAATTAGTCTTTGACGCATCGAACTGAGAAGCCATATGGCTTATAGTCACCACTTCTATGCACACCCAATTGGTCGAATCGTAGCCTCCTATCATAGGCATTTCCGACCGCACTTTCGGTTGACGACCAGAAGAACGCACCAAGTCCCATGTCGGCGAACGTTCCGCTTATCTGCCGGTATCCGCCCGGAATTGCACTGAACCAGAAGACGTTGGTCGCACCTATGTTGGGGGCGTTCCAATGCTCTGTTCCTGCCTCCTTCAACTTTCCACCTTCATCGGAGCCTCGCCAAAATACTCCGTCAGCATCAGTCTGGCTCATGCCCAAATACATTTCCAGTTGCTTCCACTCATCGTCGGTGGCTATATGCCATCCAACTGGCGCGATCCCACGGCCATCGTTAACCGCAAACCAATTGTACAGTCTGCCATAAGTGGCGACCTGACTTGTGTCATTCCCATAATTACAGAAAGCACCAGTGGAAAGACCACCCCAGCTGGCAGAACTGGCCACATTAGGTATTGACTCTCCATTCTGGTAGTGAGCCACCTTCAGATTCTCTGCCATCCACCATTGGTTGCCAATTTTGGCAGTCTGATAAATGTTACCGTCAAAATCCGTGACAGTGCCAGAGGAATCAGGTCCCCCTTCTTCAACATAAACACCGCCAAACGTCACGGTCCCGTTTGCCGTCAACGTCTGCGTCGAATTTGCGGGTGTTGTCCAGCCGGGGACAGCTCCCCAAGTTATCGTGTAGTCGCCCGGATTCAAGTCGATCAGAGTCTCATCGCCGCTTCCGTTGGCGCTGTAACTGTTCTGCCCGGCCAGCGACCAGGGGGCATTCAGCGAGTCGGGGAACGCATCTATAATGGCGGCACCAGCGTCTTCATCCCGGACACAACGAACAGAAAAACCGTGGGGCTTATGGTTGGAGATACGGTAGACCTTGGAATAGCCGTAATTCAAGCCTCGGTACCACGCGTGGAGACTATAGTTCTCCGTAGAAGACCAAAAGTAGGCGGTGTAACCCATACTGTTGAAGGTACCATCGGTGTAGCGGTACCCGCCGGGCAACGCGGAAAAACCGCTCTCATTAGTGGCACCAGTGTTGGGGCTGACCCAATGCGATGTCCCCGTTTCCTTTAACTTCCCGCCTTCATCAGTCCCGCGCCAACCGGTAGCGTCGGCATCAGCCTGACTCATCCCAAGATACATTTCCAATTGCTTCCACTCAGCATCACTCGGCACATGCCAACCGACCGGCGCTATATTGCGGGCGTCGGCTACGGCGTACCAATTATACAGGCGGCCGTAGGTAGCGACGTTGCTTACATTATTTCCGTAATCGCAATAGGCTCCTGTAGTAAGATTATACCATGCGGTGTTATCGGTTACGTTTGGGATGGGGACGCCGTTACGATAGTGGGTCACCTTCAGATTCTCCGCCATCCACCATTGGTTGCCAATTTTGATGGTCTGATACACGTTACCGTCAAAATCCATGACAGTGCCAGTTGAATCAGTACCCCCTTCTTCAACATATGTTCCGCCAAACGTCACGGTCCCACTCCCTGTCAGCGTCTGCGTCGAATTTGCGGGTGTTATCCAGCCGGGAACTGCTCCCCAAGTTATCGTATAGTCGCCCGGATTCAAGTCGATCAGAGTCTCATCGCCGCTTCCGTTGGCGCTGTAACTGTTCGGGCCCGCCAGCGACCAGGGGGCATTAATCGCGTCCGGAGAGGCGTCAATCGCAACTGTGCCGGTCTCAGCAACGTAGGCACCGCTGAAGGTCACGGTCTCATTCGCAGTCAGCGTCTGTGTCGAATTTGCGGGTGTTATCCAGCCGGGAACTGCTCCCCAAGTTATCGTATAGTCGCCCGGATTCAAGTCGATCAGAGTCTCATCGCCGCTTCCGTTGGCGCTGTAACTGTTCGGGCCCGCCAGCGACCAGGGGGCATTAATCGCGTCCGGAGAGGCGTCAATCGCAACTGTGCCGGTCTCAGCAACGTAGGCACCGCTGAAGGTCACGGTCCCATTTGCTGTCAGCGTCTGCGTCGAATTCGAGGGCGTTGTCCAGCCGGAAACTACTCCCCAAGTTATCGTATACTCACCAAGATCAAGGTCGCTGATCGTGACATCACCGTTCCCACTTGTGCTGTAACTGCACGGCCCTGTAACTGTCCAGGGAGCACTTATGCTGTTAGGTTCCGCGTCAACGACAATGGTACCTACATCGCTGAGATGATATAACCATTCTCCAATCGGATGAGTATATAATTGATATTCCTTATTATAATCAAGGCCAATGATGTCGCACTGAACACCGACAACCGCATACAAAATGGCATTCAGATTGAAGTTCAAGTCAACACCGCACAAATCGGCATCCAGAACCGACTGGAAGTGAAAACCGGCCTTTCCCGCCATATAGGGACCGGCAACACCGTATAGAAGACAGGAGGCATTCAACGAAACCGCCGGTTCAAAATTAAACTCAGCCGTGAAATGCGGCGGCGTAAAGGTGAACCCTTTCGTACTCTCGCTGATGTCATAGAATGCGTTATCGGCCCATCCAAAGCCATATCGCAGTTCCTGAGTATACGTAATCCCTGTTTCAAATGTCACGGTCAAGTCACCATGAATGTGTGCCTCGACAGTCAACGTGGGTACGAGCCAGACCAGACCACCTAACGGTATTGCCCCAAGACGGAACTGTGCCAGATCGAATTTTTCTTCGGTATTGAACTCCCAGTTCAAACTGGCAATAAGATCAACGTTCGCAGTCTCGTTAGTCTTGATCCCGGCCTCAAACTTCCGGAGCGTGAACCATGAGATTTTGACCTTTGCGAATAGATCAGCGGTAAAAGAATAATTACCGCCGAGCCTGATCTGGTCATCGGTTGTACCGGGATCACCGTCCTGATCATACAGGACACAGTTCAAGCTCACATCGAACGTCTTGCCGTCCTTATTGGGAATGAACGTTGTGCCGTTATATAGCTTGAGTGATCTTACTTTGGATGGATTCAAAGAGATCGAGTCGGAAATGTCCATCGACTCAAAGGCTTCCATCATTGTTGCCTGCTCGGTTTGCAATACAATCGAACTTCCCTGCGTCGAAACAGAAGTTACTTTTCGCAGAAAACCGTGGGGAGCGGTGCTATCATCCTGACCAATAAGAATGTCTCCGACGGCGAGTTGCTGAGCGTACCCCGACGTTTCGTCCAGTGAGATAGCTCCTGTGGAAGTATCGTACGCCTGTATAACATTAGAACTGTCTTGCGGAATAATGGAAGTGATGTCGGCTGTTGTGATTTGGCAAACCGGTGCCGGGCCCCCCGAGAACGAGTATTCCACCATGTAGACAAGATCACCGACATCCACGGCGCCATCCGCGTTTACATCGGCTGTGAACATCTCCAGCGGCGGGGGCCCCCCTTGAAACATGTATTCAACAAAGTAAACGAGATCTGCGATATCCGGCCCGGTATTGTCGCCATTGATATCCCCGCAGATGCTGGCAAAAGTGGTCGACGGATTGGTAACCAGCAGGACAAAGCCTGTCAGCAGAGTGATACGTAAATTGCGAACCCGCATGAGCACCCTCCCGAATAGTCCTGGTTTCTTCATTCAGTCAAATTCGTCTGCGCCAATGTAGTCATCGAGCGATCTGGTCAGACGGATAACGAGTTCAAATGATACCGCAATATATCTACATTCCGGCCCCTGTCAATTCATATTCACGACCGTCCTTGACATATAGAGACATTCTAATCCATTCTAGTCCATTCTGCGCCGTCAGGAATCCCTTCCTGACGGAATCGCTTACACAAAACAACTGATGCCCCTCTCCGCGCCGTCAGGAATCCCTTCCTGACGGCTCACCTGAAACAAGAGACCATGTCATCCGCTAATTCAGAGACACGGTAATGCGTGTGAGCGACGGGCTGTCAGGAAAGGATTCCTGACAGCGCGGTAAAAGGGTGAACATGGGCCCGGCGGATGAGGATATCTTTGTCTGCCCGGTCCGGGAGCGGTTGATTTCACAGGTCGGGATTCTCGCAAACAACCATTGATCCATTGTCTCCGGAGAACCCAGCGCCAGAAGACCCTTGCTGTTTGGGGAGCCGGAAATTATCTTTTTGTATCAACCTTTTCAGACTGCCTGAACATGGACATCTTGGGGGACATACATGGCAGTCCGAACGATCAATTGCAGTCAGTTACGATTTGAGGAGGTTTCGATGAAACGCTTTACCTACGCCGTGGTCGTTGCGCTCGCCCTGTCGACGGCAGTTCTCTTGGCCGCTGTGCCGCAGACGATCAACTACCAGGGCCGACTGACGAACCCCACTGACGAACCCGTGTCAGACGGGCTTTATCTCATCCGTTTCCGCATCTACGATCTCCCTTCGGGCGGTGCCGTTTTATGGGACAACCAGTATCGCACAGTGTCCGTTCAGAACGGGCTTTTCAGCTATCAGCTCGGCGACTCAACGCCCTTGCCACCCGCATTACTGGCGACTGATACTGCCAGATACCTTGGGGTCGTGGTCGGCACCGATCCTGAACTTGTGCCGCGCACAAAGCTCTCCAGTGTCGCCTACGCCTACCATGCCGTCACGGCGGACACAGCCGCTTTTGCCACCAATACACCCGCCAGCGGCTGGCGGGATTACGGCACTTCGGTGCGGCTCACGGACTCTTCA